>NZ_JBWKPG010000008.1:302154-319947 GCF_059418125.1 Pseudomonas sp. GW821-FHT09C08
AAAGCCCGCTCCCACTTTTGGATCTCCTTCACCTCATGGTCAGCGAAAGAACTCACCGGGCGTCGCATCAAACTGCTGGCGAAACGCATTGATGAATGCCGAGGTAGATTCGTAGCCACAGCCCAGCGCCACATCCGTCACCCGCTCGCCTTGCTCCAGGGCGGGCAGGGCGGTCAACAGCCTCAGGCGCTGGCGCCAGGCCCGGAACGTCAGGCCGGTGTCCCTCAAGAACAAACGGCTGAGGGTTTTCTCGCTGACGCCCAGCTTCTGGCTCCACTGCCCCAGGGTAGTCTGCTGTTCGGGGTGCAGGTTGAGGCTGCGGTAGATCTGGCGCAGGCGCGGGTCGTGGGGCAACGGCAGCATCAGGTCGACCTGCGGCGCTGCCGCCAGTTGGTCGAGCACCACCTGGGCCAGCCGACCGTCCGGGCCATCCTCGGCGTACTCCACTGGCAGTTCACTGAAGCTGCGGATCAACTCACGCAACAGGTTGCTCACCTCCAGCACCTGGCAACGCTCCGCCGCCCAGGTGGTGACGCTGCAATCGAGGTACAAACTGCGCATCTCCGTGTGCGGCGAGCTGAATACCCGGTGCGGCATGCCCGCTGGGATCCACACCGCGCGTTGCGGCGGGGCGACGAAGCGGCCGACGCTGGTCTGGATCTCCAGCACCCCGGAGATCGCGTAGGACAATTGCACCCACGGGTGGCTGTGCCGACGCGTCAGTGCGCGGTTGGGCAGCGATTCGGTACGGCCATACACCGGCCGTGGCAGGCTGGAAAGCCCGGGCACGCTGCGGCGCACGGTGTTGGCATGTCCTTTAGGCGGCATTTACTGGCTCATTGGCGTTAGTCGGTAACAGGCCGTTACGTTAGAGTCGCGATGACGCTCTTGGCAACCCCCGGAAGATCCGCTTATGACTCGCCCCCGTTTTCTGCCCGACAACTTCACCCTGACGCTGATCGCCACGGTGATCCTCGCCTCCCTGCTGCCCGCCAGCGGCCAGACTGCCGTGGCCTTCGGCTGGGTCACCAACCTGGCCATCGCGCTGCTGTTCTTCCTGCATGGCGCCAAGCTGTCGCGCCAGGCCATCGTGGCCGGTGCGGGGCACTGGCGCCTGCACTTGCTGGTGTTCAGCCTGACCTTCGTACTGTTTCCGCTGCTGGGCCTGGCGCTCAAGCCGCTGCTCTCGCCGCTGATCGGCAAAGACCTGTACATGGGCATGCTCTACCTTTGCGCCTTGCCGGCCACGGTGCAATCGGCGATTGCCTTCACCTCGCTGGCGCGCGGCAATATCCCTGCGGCGATCTGCAGCGCGGCGGCCTCCAGCCTGTTCGGCATCTTCCTCACGCCGTTGCTGGTGACCTTGCTGCTCAACGTGCACGGCGACGGCGGCTCCACGGTCGATGCAATCCTCAAAATCAGCGTGCAATTGCTGCTGCCGTTTGTCGCCGGGCAGATCGCCCGCCGCTGGATCGGCGCGTGGGTGGGCCGCAATAAATCCTGGCTGAAGTTCGTCGACCAGGGCTCGATCCTGCTGGTGGTGTACGGCGCGTTCAGCGAAGCGGTCAACGAAGGCATCTGGCACCAGATCCCGCTGTGGGAACTGGGTGGCCTGGTTGTCGCCTGCTGCGTGTTGCTCGGCCTGGTGCTGGTGGCGTCGACGCTGTTGGGCAAGGCCTTTGGTTTCAACCAGGAAGACCGCATCACCATCCTGTTCTGTGGCTCGAAGAAGAGCCTGGCGACCGGCGTACCGATGGCCCAGGTGCTGTTCGCCGGGGCGACCATGGGGGTGCTGATCCTGCCGCTGATGCTGTTTCACCAGATCCAGTTGATGGTCTGCGCGGCGCTGGCCCAGCGCTACGCCAAGCGCCCGGAAAGCATTCCCGAGATGATGGGGCAGGTGGATCCTTGATCTAGCGCACACCTTTGGACGCGGCGCCTCAAGTTAACGCTCGGGCAGACGACTTACTGGGTAAGAGCCCAATAAGGAGTGTCGACATGAGCGTCAAGCGTCTTTCGGTAATGGCAGGCCTCCTGGGTGTCTGGGCGAGTACGTGCGGCGCCGCGCAGATCGTGGGGCAGGGCAGCATTGAGTTCCACGGCAGTATCGTCGAAGGCGGGTGTGCGACAAATACGCACAGTGGCGCGGTGATGGAATTGCACGAGTGTGCCGTCGCCAGCCGCGGCAGCCACTTCGATGTACGCGGTGTGGCGCCGGTGGCCAGTGTCGACGCGGCCCACGTGCTGCTGGTCGCGGACAGTGGCAACGGGCGGTATTACGACCAGCGCTATGTGCTCGTCGATGGCGCCGGCAAGCCGATCCGGTCGGGGAACTACGTGGTGACCATGACCTTACCGTGACCCCGCTGAGGGTATTTTGAGGGGGATGAGCGTCAACAGCCGGCCGAGAAACCTATAGAATGCTCGGCGGCGGCGCTTGTCCTGGGTGGCCGCTTGATCATCGCCAGAGTACCTCGCCCTTCAATGAGCATTTCAGCCGCAACCCCCCAAGCCAACTGGCAACCGGTCATCGCCCTGGCGCTGGCCGCGTTTGTGTTCAACACCACCGAGTTCGTGCCCGTGGGGCTGCTCAGCGCCATTGGCGCCAGCTTCGACATGCCCATCGCCAGTGTCGGCCTGATGCTCACCATCTATGCGTGGATCGTGTCGCTGACCTCGCTGCCGGTGATGCTGCTGACCCGCAACGTCGAGCGGCGCAAGTTGCTGATCGTGCTGTTCGGCATGTTTATCGCCAGCCATATTCTTTCCAGCGTAGCCACCAGCTTCGGCATCCTGATGCTCAGCCGGGTCGGCATCGCCTTGTCCCATGCGCTGTTCTGGTCGATCACCGCGTCCCTGGCCGTGCGCCTGGCGCCGGAAGGCAAGCAGGTGCAGGCGCTGGGCTTGCTCGCCACCGGCACCTCGCTGGCGATGGTTCTGGGCATTCCGCTGGGCCGCCTGCTCGGCGAAGCCATGGGCTGGCGCACGACCTTCCTGGTCATCGGCGCCTTCGCTGCTGCCCTGGTGTTCTGGCTGGCGCGCACCTTGCCGCCGTTGCCGAGCCAGAACTCCGGCTCCCTGCGCAGCCTGCCGCTGCTGTTCAAGCGTCCGGCGCTGGTGGCGTTGTACGTGCTCACGGCCATGACCGTCACCGCGCAATTCACCGCCTACAGCTATATCGAACCCTTCGTCGAAGGCGTGGCCGGCATGAGCGGCAGCGCGGTCACCCTGATCCTGCTGGTGTTCGGCGGCGCGGGCATCATTGGTTCGCTGCTGTTCAGCCTGGTGCACCGCTTCAACCCTCACGTGTTCGTGGTCGGCGCGGTGTTCCTGCTGGCGGCGTGCCTGTCGCTGCTGCTGCCGTTGAGCGGCGGCGAATCCTACCTGGTGATCCTCAGCGTGTTCTGGGGCATGGCGATCATGGGCTTCGGCCTGGCCATGCAATCCAAGGTGCTGGTTCTTGCGCCGGACGCCACCGACGTGGCGATGGCGATGTTCTCCGGCATCTACAACATCGGTATCGGCGGCGGTGCGCTGATGGGCAGCTGGGTCGGCAGCCACTTCGGCTTTGCCTGGATCGGCGCGGCGGGCGGTTTGCTGGCGGCGGTGGCGTTGATCGGTTATTGCCTGGCGATTCGTCGGTTCGGCACGGGTGTGCCCGCAACCCCGCGGTAAAACGCTAAAACCAGACAAGTCTTACAGGGCGCCATGATGCCCATTGCTACCGTCGCCCAGGACCGCCCACGTCCTGTGGTGACGGCACCTGAACAGCAATGGAGTCACTTGTGCAAAGACGTTTGACCGCAGAATTCCTCGGAACCTTCTGGCTGACTTTCGGCGGATGTGGCAGCGCCATTCTGGCGGCTGCGTTCCCTGGGTTGGGGATTGGCTTCGCCGGCGTGTCACTGGCGTTCGGCCTGACCGTGTTGACGATGGCCTACGCGGTGGGCGGTATCTCCGGTGGGCATTTCAACCCGGCGGTGACCTTCGGCCTCTGGGCAGGGCGCCGTCTGTGCGGGGGGAAAGTGCTGCCCTATATCGCGGCGCAAGTGGTTGGCGCCATTGCGGCTGCAGCGGCGCTGTATGTGATCGCCAACGGCCAACCCGGTTTCGAGATGGGCGGCTTTGCTGCCAACGGCTACGGCGAGCTGAGTCCGGGCCTGTTCGACATGAAGGCTGCGCTGCTGGCCGAAGTGATCGCCACGTTCTTCTTTGTGCTGATCATCATGCGCGTGACCGCGCCGGGCGCGCCCGCAGGCTTTGCGCCGATTGCCATCGGCCTGGCGCTGACCCTGATACACCTGGTCCTGATCCCGGTGACCAACACCTCGGTCAACCCCGCGCGCAGCACCGGCCCGGCGTTGTTCGCCGGCGGTGAGTACATTGCGCAGTTGTGGTTGTTCTGGCTGGCGCCGATGGTCGGCGGGGTATTGGGGGCATTGGCAGCTCGTGGCCTGACGGTAAATACACCCCAGAGTTGATAGCTGCCGCCCCAGGCGCGGTCAGGCCACCGGGATCAGCGGGTCAGCCGCCGCCAGCGCGGTGGCCCGATCAGCAGCGGGTGGGTAGATCCACACGGTGTTGATCTGCTGTTTAAGCTCCTTGGCTTCCTGGCCCACCAGTTTGAGCTGACGATCCCAGCCCTCGGTGTACACCGCGCCCCAGGCACCGAGGTCGAGGCAGGTGACGTATTTGGGCTGGCTGTAGGTCATCGGGGCCACACCGATCAGGTCGGCGGCGACGTTGTTGCCGGCGTAGCGGCCGAGGGCAATGGCGTGCTGGCAGGACATGCCGGCGAAGTGACCCAGGTCATCGGTGGCGGCGTAGGCCACATCACCGGCGGCAAAGACATCGGCCAGGCCCTTGACCTTGAGGTTGCCGTCCACATGCAGGCGGCCCTGGGGATCAAGGGTGCCGCTGACCTGTTCGGTCAGCGGGTTGGCGCGAAAGCCGATGGTCCAGATCACGGTACTGGACTCAATGCGTTCCCCATTGGCCAGGGTCACGCCGCCGGCATCCACCGCGGCCACTGAGGTGTTCAATCTCCATTCCAGGCCCAGGTGTTCGCTGGCTTGAACGATGGACGGGCGAATACCATCGCCCATGGAAGCCGCAATCTGCGGGCCGCGGTCCACCACGATCACACGAATATCGGCGTTGTCACCCAGTGCTTCGCGCAGGCGTGCCGGCATTTCGGTCGCGGTCTCGATCCCGGTAAACCCGCCGCCGGCCACCACCACAGTGTTACGTGCCGGGCTGTCGGGCAGCTTGTTCAACCCCTTGATGTGCGCTTCGAGGCGCGTGGCATCTTCGATCTGGTCCACATCGAACACGTGCTGGATGCCTTCCATCTGTGGACGATTCAGACGGCTGCCAGCGGCTAGAACCAGGCGATCGTACGTGAGGGTGGTGGCTGTGCCAGCCGCATTGCGGTAGGTCACCTGCTTGCCATTTTCATCGATGCGGTCGGCGGCGCCCTCGATGAAGTCCACGCCGACCGCCGCAAACAACGGCCCCAGCGGTGCTTGCATGGCATGCACGTCGGCTTCGTAGAAACGTGGACGAATACGTAGCGCCGGCTGTGGGGCCAGCACGCTGATCTGCACGTCTTGGCGGTCATGTTTATCCAGCAGGCGTGCGGCGCTCAAGGCGCTCCAGACACCGCCGAAGCCGGCGCCGATGATAAGGATGTGCTGCTTCATGGGGATGCTCCAGGGACCAGGTCGATACGATTGCTCAAGGTGCAATGCGTTACCGGCCTACTCTAAGAGCGTGGTTGTTTGTCGGGTAGGACACAAAACCCTGAATTACTGCCAACCGGCCTGCTGTCAGCGGGAAAAGCGCGCGCGGTAGTCGCGAGGGGAAATCGACAGGTGGCGATGGAAGGTGTAGCGCATGCGTTCTTCATCGCCAAAGCCACACAGGTGCGCGACTTGGTCGATGTTGCGCTGGGAGTCTTCCAACAGGCGTCGTGCCGCTTCCACGCGAAACAACTCGATGGCCTTGGCCGGGGTGCGCCCGGTTTTTTGCTTGTAGACCCGGGCGAAATTGCGCGGGCTCATGCGGCTTTGTTCTGCCAGGCGCTCCACCGTAAGCTCGCTGTCGCTGAGGTTATCGGCGATCCACAGGTGCAAGGCGTCGAAACCCGCAGTGTCATCGGTCTGCGCTTGCAGCAGTTGGCTGAACTGGGCCTGGCCACCGGGCCTTTTGAGAAACACCACCAGCTCCCGCGCCACTTGCAGGGCGACGTGACGCCCGCAATCGGCCTCGACCAACGCCAGCGCGAGGTCGATACCGGCACTCACGCCTGCCGACGTCCACACATTGCCTTGTTGGACAAAGATCGCGTCCATGTCCACTTCGATGCTCGGGAACCCGCGCTTGAGCATGTCGCACATCGCCCAGTGCGTGGCAGCACGCCGGCCTTGGAGCAAGCCGGCCTGGGCCAGCAGGAACGTGCCGCTGCACACCGAAGCCGTGCGTCGGGCCTGGGTGGAAGCATGACGCAGCCAGTCCACCAGATCGGTGTTGGCGGCCATCGCCTGTTGAATGGCGGGGGCGCCGGGTACGATCAAGGTGTCGAGGGTGGCGGGGTCAAATTGCGCCAGTGGCAGGGTATCGACGCTCAAGCCTTCGGCTGTTGGCATCAAGCCACCCGCCAGGCTGGCGGTGTGCATCACATAGCCCGGCAGGCCACGCTCGACCATGGCCTTGGTGGCCGCCCAGAACACGGTCTGGGCACCGGTCAGGTCGAGCAGGCCCATGTGCGGGTAGGCCAGGAACACCAAGGTGCGCGACTGGCCGAGCGGCTGGACGGGGGTCATAGCGCCGACAACACCGCCTCCAGTTTTTCCTGGTCCCGCGCAAACTGGCGAATGCCTTCTGCGAGTTTCTCAGTGGCCATCGCGTCTTCGTTCGAGGCCCAGCGGAACTGTGCCTCGGTCAACTGCTGGCGCGCTTCGCCGTCGGCGCCCGGGGTGAGTTTGCGTGCCAGCGGGCCCTGGTCTTCATCAAGCTTTTGCAGCAGTTCCGGGCTGATGGTCAAGCGGTCGCAACCGGCCAGCTGTTCGATCTGGCTGAGGGTGCGGAAGCTGGCGCCCATCACCACGGTCTTGATGCCGTTGGCCTTGTAGTAGTTGTAGATGCGCGTGACCGACTGCACGCCGGGGTCTTCGGCACCGGTGTAGTCCAGGCCGGTGTTCTTGCGGTACCAGTCGTAGATGCGGCCCACGAACGGCGAGATCAGGAACACGCCGGCGTCGGCGCAGGCAGCTGCCTGGGCGAAAGAAAACAGCAGCGTCAGGTTGGTCTGGATACCGGCCTTTTCCAGGCGCTCGGCGGTGCGGATGCCTTCCCAGGTCGAGGCCAGCTTGATCAGCACGCGGTCGCGGCCGATGCCGGCCTGGTCGTAGAGGGCGATCAACTGGTTGGCCTTGGCCCACAGCGCGTCTTCGTCGAATGACAGGCGCGCGTCGACCTCAGTGGAGATGCGCCCCGGAATTACCTTGAGAATCCCTGCACCCACCGACACCGCGAAGTGGTCGCCGGCCAGGCCCACATCCCCTTTGGCATGGCTCACGGCGCGGCGCAGCAGGTCTGCATATTCGGGGATGGCGGCGGCCTTGAGCAGCAGCGATGGGTTGGTGGTGGCGTCCACCGGGCGCAGGCGGCTGATGGCTTCCAGGTCGCCGGTGTCGCAGACCACGGTGGTGAATTGCTTGAGTTGTTCGAGCTTGGACGTCATGAGCGGCAGTCTCCAAAAGAGGTTATTGGTTGAGGGCCTGTGCGGTATCCAGGTCGGTAATCAGGATGTCCAGATAGCCGCCCTTGAGCGCGCCACGAATCGCCTGGACCTTGTTCAGCCCGCCGGCCAGGCCCAGCACGCGGTGGATGCTGCGCAGCTTGGGCAGCGCCACCGACACCACGAACTCTTCATCTTCTTCCAGTACCGGCTTGCCCTGGGCGTCGAAGTAGCGCAGGCAGATATCGCCGACGGCACCGCGCTCGGCCAGCAGGCGCAGCATGTCTTCGGTGTAGTAGTTGCCGCTGTTGCGCAGCAGTTGCGAAGGCTCCAGGTCGCCGATGCCGACGATGGCCAGGGTGATGCTGTCAAAGCGTTGCAGCACTTCCTTGACCTCTTCCATCTGCACGATGCGCTGCTTGCTCTCCACCGATTGCTCGATGCTTTGCGAGGGCAGCAGGAACGCCGGGCAGTTGAGCAGGGTGGCCAGGCGCTGGGTCAGCAAGGTCGCTTCAAACGCGCCTTTGTTACCGACGCCACCCAACAGTTGTACCACTTCCTGGGCGCCTTGTTTGCCCGGTTGCGCATGCAGGTGGCCGACCATGGCGCGAATGGTGCTGCTCCACGACGAAATGCCGATGTGATCCTGCGGCGACAGGCTGGTCTCCAGGTAATGCGCGGCGGCCGAGCCGATGGCCTGCTTGATGCTCTCGTCATTGCCCGGTTCGGTGGCTTCGACCACGATCACCCGGCGCACGCCATAGCGGCGCTGCAACTGGGTTTCCAGCTCCAGGTGCAGGCCTTGCAGGCGCATTACGCTGATCTTCACCACGCCTTCCTGCAGCGCCCGACGCAGCGCGCGGCTGATAAAGGATTGGGACAGGTCGAGCTGTGCGGAAATCTCGGACTGCTTGAGCCCTTCTTCGTAATAGAGGCTCGCGATCTTGGTGATCAGGCGCTGTTCTTCGATTTGGCTCATGAAGGCCTCAGTGGTGACATCAATGCGGGTGAGGATACCAAACCCTTACGACATGATCAGGCCGCCGTCGATATTGATCGCCTGGCCGGTCAGGTAGGCGGCATCGTCGGAGGCCAGGAACGCCACCAGGCCTGCCACATCCGAGGGTTTGCCGGCACGGCGCAGGGGGATGTTCTTGACCCATTCGGCCATCAACTCGCCTTTGCCGTAGCGTTTTTCCTCGGTGCTGAGGATCTCGCCCCACACGCGGTCGTTGTAGTCCCACATTTCGCTTTCGATGATGCCGGGGCAAAACGCGTTGACCGTGATGTTATGCCGCGCCAGTTCCAGCGCCAGGCTCTGGGTGATGCCGATCACGCCCATTTTGCTCGCGGCGTAGTGCGGCGTATAGATGAACCCCTGGCGGCCCTGGCCGGACGAGGTGTTGATCAGCCGCCCGCTGCCTTGCTTGACCATGTACTTGGCCGCTTCCCGGCAGCCCAGCCACACGCCGGTGGTGTTGACCTGCAGCACCTTGTCGAAGTCGGCGCGGGGCATTTTGTCGTAGTGGTCGATGGTGATGATGCCGGCGTTCTGTACCGACACGTCGATGCTGCCAAAGCGCGCGTGGCCTTCGCGGTAGAGCTTTTCAATGTCGTCTTCACGGGTGACGTCGATAGCCAGGGCCAGGGCGTCGACCTTGTATTCCTGGGCCAGTTGGTCGGCGGTGAAGGTCACGCGTTCCAGGTCATTGGAAGCCAGTACCAGGTTGGCGCCTTCCTGGGCGAAGCGCTCGGCAATGCCGGCGCCGATGCCACGGCAGGCGCCGGTGATCACGATGGTTTTACCGCTGAAACGTTGCGACATCACAAGACTCCTTACCAGCAGACGAAGCCGCCATCGACCAGCAGGTCGACACCGGTGCAGAAAGACGAGGCCTGGCTGACCAGGAAAATCGCCGGGCCGACCATTTCTTCCACGCTGGCCATGCGGCCCATGGGCGTGGTCTGTTCAAAAATCTTCACCTGGTCGGCGACTTCCGGGCGCGAGTTCATCGGCGTCGCGGTGTAGCCGGGGCTGATGCAGTTGACCCGCAGGCCCTTGTCGGCCCATTCCATCGCCAGGCTTTTACTCAGGTGGATCACCCCGGCCTTGGAGGTGTTGTAGTGCGCCTGCAGCAAGCCGCGGTTGACGATGCTGCCGGACATCGAGGCGATATTGACGATGGCGCCTTTGCCGCGCGGCAACATGACGGCGGCCTGGGCCTGGCAACTGAGGAAGATGCCCGTGAGGTTGATGTCCAGGGTGGTCTGCCAGCGCTGCAGCTCGAGGTCTTCGGCGGCCTGGGCGTTGGCGATACCGGCGCAGTTGACCGCCACGCTCAGCGGGCCGAGTTCGGTTTCGGTGCGAGCGACGGCGGCGTCCAGGGCGGCGCGCTCGGTGACGGTGCCGCTCAGGGCCAGGGCGCGACGGCCCAATCTCTGGATGCGTTCTACGGTGCTGGCAATGCCGGGGCTGCCGGGCAGGTCAAAACACGCCACATCGGCACCGGCTTCGGCCAGCCCGACCGCGATGGCCTGGCCGATCCCGCTGCCTGCACCGGTGACAAAAGCGACTTGGCCCTGAAGACTGAAAAGTTGCATGGATGACTCCGTTATTCATGGTTAGCAATACACCCCGCCTCGATCTGTCATTGGGGTGTGTCTGATTCAACGCGGGTGCCTGAGGGGGGGCTGCTGCGCAGCCCAACGCGGGGCAAGCCCGCTCACCACAAAAAGGGTTCTGCATCCATCGTTCGTGGTCATGCGGTGGCCATCTCCATTACCGAAACCGGTGTGGCCTCGCCACGTTCCAGAATCCCCATCTGTCGCCCCCGGCTCATCACCATCACCCGATGGGACAGCCCGAGCACTTCGTCCAGGTCGGAACTCACCACAATCACAGCCATGCCCTTGGCTGCCAGGTCCGCGATCACTTCATAAATCGCAGCGCGTGCACCCACGTCGATGCCGCGCGTGGGTTCGTCGAGGATGAACACCTTGGGATTGCGTGCCAGCCATTTGGCAATGATCACCTTCTGCTGGTTACCCCCGGACAGGCTGGATATCCGCGACTGCGGTGCCCCTTTAACGCCCAGGCGCGCCACCGCCGTGCGCGCGAATTCGCGCAGCGGGGCAGGGAACACCCAACCGCGTTTATCCAGCAGGTCGGTGTTGCCGTAGATCAGGTTGTCTTCGATCCGATGCTCCACCACCACGCCTTGCTGCTTGCGGTCTTCGGGCACCAGCACCACGCCGGCCTGGATTGCCTCGAACGGCGAGCGCAGCTGGCGGACTTCACCGTCCAGCACCATATGGCCTTGGATATCCCGGGCCGCACCGGCGATGGTGCGCACCAGTTCGGTCCGCCCGGCGCCGACTACCCCGGCAATGCCGAACACCTCGCCGGCGCGCACGCTGAAGTCGATGCCGTGCAAGGCAAATTCGCTGCAGGTCAACTCCTTGACCTGCAGCATCACCCGCGCCTGGGGTGCCTGCAGCGTCGGGAAAATCCGCTCCAGGCTGCGTCCGACCATCTGCTCGACCAACTCACGCACCGGCACCTGGGCCGTGGCGTGCAGGGCGATCTGGCGACCGTCGCGCAGCACCAGCACGCGGTCGGCGATGCGCGCGATTTCTTCCAGGCGGTGACTGATATAGATGAACGAAACGCCCTCGGCCTTGAGCCGTTCCACCTGCTTGAACAGCAGCTCGGTTTCGTCGCCGCCCAATGCCGCGGTAGGCTCGTCGAGGATCAACAGGCTGGCCTTGAGGGTCAGCGCCTTGGCGATTTCCACCAGTTGCTGGGCCGCCACGCTCAGGCCTTCGACCTTGCGCGACGCCGGCACCTTGAGCCCCAGGCGCTCGAGCTGAATCTGCGCCTGGGCCTCCATGTACTCGCGGTCGACCCGCCCGTGACGCATGGGCAGGCGGCCGACGAAGATGTTTTCGGCGATCGACAGTTGCGGCAGCAGACGGATTTCCTGGTGGATCAGGCCGATCCCCGCACCCAGCGCGGCACCCGGTGATGCCGGCGCGTAGGGTGCGCCGAGCCAGGTCATGCTGCCGCCGGCTTCGGGTTGCACCAGGCCGGCGATGATCGACGACAAGGTCGACTTGCCCGCGCCGTTTTCACCGAGCAGGGCCAATACCTCGCCGGGGCGAATATCCACGTTGACCTGCGACAGCACCTGCACCGGCCCGTAGGCCTTGCTGATATTGCGCAGGCACAGCACCGCGTCAAGTTGAGCGGTGTCCAGAGCGGCTGCTTGCATGACGACCTCCGAGGCTTACGGGTGCTGTTGCAGGAACGGCGCGACGTTGTCTTTGGTGGTCAGCACGGTGGGCAGCAGTTGTTCCTTAGGCACGTCTTTGCCAGCCTTCAGGTCAATTGCCGAGGCCACGGCCAGGCGCCCCATTTTCTGCGTCTGCTGGGTCATGGTCGCGTTGAGCACACCACTTTCCACGGCCTTGAGCCCGGCGACGTCGCCGTCAAAACCGACTACCACGACTTTGTGATCGAGGTTGCCGACTTTCACTGCCTGGGCCGCGCCCAATGCCATGGCGTCGGCGCGCCCGAAGAATACGGTGATGTTCGGATCACGCTGGAGCAGGTCCTGGGCCACCGCGAACCCTTTGTCCTGGGCCCATTCGGCGGGTTGCTGGGCGACCACCTTGAGGTCCGGGAAAGCTTTGAGGCCTTGTTCAAAGCCTTTGGCGCGGTCGTTTTCCGGCGTGGTACCGAGCTGGCCTTGCAGGATCGCGATGCGCCCCTTGCCGTCGGTGATCTTGCCCACGTACTCGGCCAGGGTCTTGGCGCCGGCCACGCTGTCGCTGGCGATAAACGTATCGCCGGGTGCGTCGGGGGCGTTGCGGTCGACGGCGATCACCGGGATGCCGGCGGCCTTGGCGGCTTTTACCGGCACACCCGCGGCAGTAGCACCGGCCGGAATATAGATCAGCACGTCGATCTGGCGGGTGATCAGGTCTTCAATCTGGCTGACCTGGGTCGAGGAATTGCCCTGGGCGTCCACGGTGATCACCTTGATCCCCTTGGCCTTGCCCTCGGCTTCCACCGACTGCTTGATCTGGTTGAAGAAGTCGGCCTGCAGGTTGGCCACGGCCAGGCCGATGGTCAGGTCCTTGGCCCAGGTGGTGCCGGCGGCGCTGAGGGTCGCGGCAGCCAAGGCAGTGGCGATGAGCAGTTTCTTGGGGCTGAACATGTCGGTGACTCCTGGTTTTATTGTTGGAGGGTGTCAACTGTCGAACAGGTTTAACGGGCAGTGCTGGAGCGGCGTCGCAGGGTGTCGATGGTCACGGCGAGGGCGATGACCACGCCGATCACCACTTGTTGAATGAACGGCGAAACGCCGAGCAGGTTGAGGCCATTGCGCAGCACGCCAATGATCAGCACCCCCACGAGGGTGCCACCGATACTGCCGACGCCACCGCTGAGGCTGGCGCCGCCAATTACCACGGCGGCGATGGCGTCCAGTTCCAGGCTCAGGCCGGCGCTGGGTTGGGACGAATCGAGGCGGGCAGCCAGGGTCACGGCGGCAATGCCGGCGAGGGCACCGCTGATGGCGTACACCCAGAGCGTGATCGCGCGCACCTTGATGCCCGACAGGCGCGCCACTTCCGGGCTACCACCCATGGCGTACAGGTTGCGGCCGCCGGCACGAAAGCGCAGGAACACCCACGCCACCACCAGCATCACCAGGAACAGCCCGACGGTGGCCGAGAGAAAACCGAAATGCCGCACCGTCGCCAGGCTGGTGAACCAGTCCGGGTAACCGACGATCTGCCGGCCTTCGGTGAGGATATTCGCCAGGCCACGGGCCACCGACATCATGGTCAGCGTGGCAATGAACGGCGGCAGCTTGGCGTAGGTGATCAAGCCCCCGGAGACCAGCCCGGCCAGCATGCCGCTGGCAATCGAAATCGGGATGGCGAAGCCCAGCGGCACCGCCTGGTCCTGATAGAGCCAGCCGAGCATCATCATCGAGAAGGCCAGCACCGAGCCGACCGACAGGTCGATGCCGCCGATCACGATCACCGCCGTCATGCCGATCGCCAGGATGCCCAGCACCGTGACCTGATCGAGAATGTTCAGGCCATTGCGCAACGAGAAGAAGAATTCGGAACTGAAGGAGAAGACCAGCACCAACAGCACCAGCCCGATCAACGGGCCGCCGATATTGCTGGGCAGCAGTTTCACCAGCCGTGGGCGGTGGGGCGGCTTGAGTTCGGCCGGGTGCTGGACAATCGCTTTGGCGTCCACAGTGTTCTCCTGATTTATTTTTTTTGGAGTGCTTTCAGGTCGCTTGAATATTTATGCGTGCCTGACTGTTAATTCAGATTCCAGTGCCACCGCGTCAAAGTCAAGCGCTTAATTTTTCATGTGTGCCTCTAAACCGCAGCTTTTATACGCCTCAAAGCCACGGGATAGATAACCCCGGGTGGGATTTTGGCCGTCTGTCCGAGCGGTTTTTGCGCGACTTATTTCATTTTTCAGCGAATCACTCACTTGACCTGCTGGCTGATCGGCGTCTAAATAGAAATATATTGTCGCTGCTGAATAAATATTCAAAACAGCTTTCGGCACTTTCACCTCGCGTGGTCAGCCCACAGGAGCCGCTGCATGAATGCCTTCCAGTACGACGCCCACCAGATCAAAGAACAGGCCCGCCTGATCCGGCGCCACGTGATCCGCCTGAATGCCGACTCACCGGCCGGCGGGCACACCGGGGCCGATCTGTCGGAAACCGACATCCTCGCCACGCTGTATTTCCGCATCCTCAATACCGGCCCGGAACGCACCGAAGACCCTGAGCGCGATATCTATATCCAGAGCAAGGGCCACGGCGTCGGCGGTTTGTATTGCTGCCTGGCGCAGGCGGGCTACATTCCGACCGACTGGTTGCCTACTTACCAGCACTTCAATTCGCACTTGCCGGGTCACCCGGTGCGGCAGAAAACCCCCGGTATCGAACTCAACACCGGCGCTCTCGGCCATGGTTTGCCGGTGGCGGTGGGGTTGGCGTTGGCGGCGAAAATGTCCGGCAGCAAAAAGCGTATCTACGTGCTGACCGGCGACGGCGAGCTGGCTGAAGGTTCCAACTGGGAAGCCGCAATGGCGGCGGCGAAGTACGGCCTGGATAACCTGTTTGTGATCGTCGACAAGAACAAGCTGCAGCTGGCGGGGTTGACCGCCGAGATCATGCCGCTGGACCCGCTGGACGTGAAATGGGCCGCCTTCGGCTTTCGTGTCAGTGAGTGCGACGGCAACGACGTCGGCGAGTTGATCGATGCTCTGGAAGACATGCAGACCCACACCGGCGCGCCCCAGGTGCTGATCGCCCACACCATTAAAGGCAAGGGCGTGTCGTTTATCGAAGCCCGTCCCGAATGGCACCACCGCGTGCCCAAGGGTGACGAAATCAACGCGGCACTGGAGGAGTTGAGTCATGGCGAGTGAACATCTGGCGAGCGTCATGGTGCAGGCGTTTATTGAGGCGGTCGATGCCGGGCTGGACGTGGTACCCGTGGTCAGCGACTCCACCTCCACGGCCAAGATCGGCCCGTTTGCCCAGCGCTTTCCCGAGCGCCTGATCAACGTCGGCATTGCCGAACAGTCGCTGGTCAGCGTCGCGGCGGGCCTCGCGCTGGGTGGCAAGATCGCCGCCACCTGCAACGCGGCGCCGTTTCTGATCTCGCGCGCCAATGAGCAGATCAAGGTCGACGTCTGCTACAACCAGGCCAACGTCAAGATGTTCGGCCTGAATGCCGGCACCAGCTATGGTCCGCTGGCTAGCACCCACCACAGCCTTGACGATATTTCGGTGATGCGTGGCTTTGGCAATGTGCAGATTTTCGCGCCGGCCGATGCGATCGAGTGCCGCCAGATCGTCGATTACGCGCTGCGCTACCACGGCCCGGTGTACATCCGTCTCGATGGCAAAGCCTTGCCGGATGTGCACGGCGCCGATTACCAATTCGTGCCGGGACAGGTGGATATCCTGCGCCAGGGCGCCGATGTGAGCATCGTCGCCCTGGGGTCGGTGGTGCACGAGGCAGTGGATGCCGCGGCGTTGCTGGCGGAGCAGGGGATCCAGGCGCAGGTGATCAATCTGTCGTCGATCCGGCCGCTGCAGCGTGACGTCTTGCTCAGTGCCTTGAGCGGCACCCACGCGGTCATCACCGTGGAAGAACACAACATCAACGGCGGCGTCGGCAGCCTGGTTGCCGAAGTGCTGGCCGAAGCCGGGCTGGGTATCGCGCTGATCCGCCTGGGCATCGGTGACGGCGAATACGCCGCCGCCGGCGCTCGCGAACCGACCCGCGCCTTGCATAACATCGACGCGGCTGGGATCGTGGCGGCTGCCACTCGGTTGCGGTGACCCCCATGAATAACCACACTCCGCTGATCCTGGCGATAGACGAAGGCACCAGCAACGCCAAGGCAGTGCTGGTCAACGCGCTCGGGCAGGTGATTGCCCGCGGCTCGCGGCCGTTGAGCGTCAGCCATCCGCAGGCCGGGTTTTCCGAGCAGGATCCGCTGTTCATCTGGCACAGCACCCTGGCCGCGATTGAAGAATGCCTGGCCCTGGTGGATCGTCCGATCACTGCCTTGGCCATCAGCAACCAGCGCGAATCGGTGGTGGCCTGGGACAGGCGCACGGGCGAGCCGGTGTCGCCGTGCATCAGTTGGCAATGTCGACGCTCCACCGCGTTGTGCGCCCAGCTGCATGAGCAGGGGCATGAAGCTGTGATCCTGGAAAAAACCGGGCTGGCGCTGGACCCGATGTTCTCCGCCGGAAAGTTTCGCTGGATTCTCGACACCCTTGAAGACGGTCACGCCCGCGCGGCTGCCGGCGAGATTTGCCTGGGCACCGTCGACAGCTGGCTGCTGTGGAAACTCAGCGGCGGCCAGGTGTTCGCCACCGATTATTCGAATGCCGCGCGCACCCAGCTGTTCAACCTGCACACTTGCGCCTGGGACCCTGAGTTGCTGGCGCTGTTCGACATTCCTCTGGCGGCCCTGGCGCCGATCCGCCCGAGCGCCGGTTTCTTTGCCGAGACTGTCGCGCTGGGCGGTTTGCCTGCGGGCATCCCGGTGATGTCGATGATCGGCGATTCCCACGCCGCGCTGTACGGGCAGGGCGGTTTTGCCCCGGGGTTGGTCAAGGCCACCCTCGGCACCGGTTCTTCGTTGATGACGCCCATGAAGGGGCCGATCGCGTCCACGCACGGTCTTTCGACCACGTTGGCCTGGCATGACGGCAGCCAAGCCACCTTTGGCATGGAAGGCAATATCGTGCACACCGGCGCGGCGGTGCAGTGGGCCTCGCGCCTGGTGGCGGGTGAGTCGCTGGATGCGTTGACCGAACAGGCCGCGCAACTGCCGGACAATGGCGGCGTGTACTTTGTGCCGGCGCTGTCCGGGTTGGGCGCGCCGCACTGGAAGGCCGATGCGCGCGGGTTGATCTGCGGGCTGACCGAAGCGACGTCTGGTGCGCATATCCTGCGTGCTTCGCTGGAGTCCATCGGCTATCAGATTCGTGATGTGTTCGAGGCGATGCAGCAGGACATTGGCAGTCCGCTCAAGGAGTTGTGGGTCGACGGCGGCGCCACGCGCAACCGCTGGCTGATGCAGTTCCTGGCCAACCTGCTGCAACGCCCGGTGGTGCGCAGCCTATCGCCGGAAGTCTCGGCGCTGGGCGCGGCGCACCTGGCGGGACGAGCCTTGGGCGTGTGGGCGAGCGATGCAGCGCTGGCGCAACTGGAGCGACAGCGCGAGCGGTTCGAGCCGCAGGATGACCCGGCGATGGCAGGTCGTTACGCCGAATGGAAAAAGGCCCTGGCCCGCACACTGCTCTAAGGGTGTATGCAGCTCAAAAATGTGCGAGCGGGCTTGCTCGCGAACGCAGTCTTTCAGTCGAAGATGTATTCATTGAACCACCGCATTCGCGAGCAAGCTGAACTGGTCAAGTAATCTTGGACACCGATTAAGGTTTCACGCCACCAGCTTCTCCCTGGCGACTGGTGACCGATAG
>NZ_JBWKPG010000009.1:0-183047 GCF_059418125.1 Pseudomonas sp. GW821-FHT09C08
TCGGGGCGCCGCACCGGCATTTGAGCGGTCTGATCAACCCGGTTCCAACCTTGGAATACATTGCAAAATGTGGGAGCGGGCTTGCCTGCGATAGCGGTGGGTCAGCCGCTACCTTCAGTGACTGGCACACCGCTTTCGCGGGCAAGCCAGCTCCCACAGTTTTGATCGTTGTTCGGGCTTGTGATTCGGGGCGCCGCACCGGCATTTGAGCGGTCTGATCAACCCGGTTCCAACCTTGGAATACATTGCAAAATGTGGGAGCTGGCTTGCCTGCGATAGCGGTGGGTCAGCCACTACCTTCAGCGACTGACACACCGCTTTCGCGAGCAAGCCCGCTCCCACATTGTTTTTTGTGGTGTTTGGGGGAGTGGCTTACAGCTGCGGGGTGTCTTCCGGCGGCTTGGTCTTGTCGACGCCCGGTACATGCAGGTTGCCTTCGACCACCTGGTTGCCTTCCAGCTGCGGCTGGGTAACCCAGGTGAGGATGTCGTAGTAGCGCCGGATGTTCGCCACGAAGTGCACCGGCTCGCCGCCCCGGGCGTAGCCGTAGCGGGTCTTGCTGTACCACTGCTTCTGCGCCAGGCGCGGCAGCATTTTCTTCACGTCCAGCCACTTGTTCGGGTTCAGGCCTTCTTTCTTCGCCAGCAGGCGCGCGTCGTCCAGGTGCCCGGTGCCGACGTTATAGGCGGCGAGGGCGAACCAGGTGCGATCCGGCTCGGCGATGCTGTCGTCCAGCTCATCCTTGATCTTGGCCAGGTACTTGGCGCCGCCCATGATGCTTTGCTTGGCGTCCAGGCGGTTGGACACGCCCATCGCCTGGGCGGTGTTCTGGGTCAGCATCATCAGGCCGCGCACGCCGGTCTTGGAGGTGACCGCCGGTTGCCACAGGGATTCCTGATAGCCAATGGCAGCCAACAGGCGCCAGTCGACCTTTTCTTCCTTGGCGTAGGTGCGAAAGTGCTTTTCGTACTTGGGCAGGCGCTGCTGCAAATGCTGGGCGAAGGTGTAGGCGCCGACATAGCCGAGTACATCGACGTGCCCGTAATAGCGGTCTTTCAAGCGCTGCAGGGTGCCGTTCTTCTCGACCTTGTCCAGGTAGCTGTTGATCTCGTTGAGCAGGCTGTTGTCGTCGCCGGCGGCCACGGCCCAGCTCTGGTTGCTGGCATTGCCGAGGTCGAATGCCACGCGCACATTGGGGAAGTACACCTGGTTCATCGCGACTTCGTTGGAGTCCACCAGGGTCAGGTCGATTTGCCCCTCGTCGACCATGCGCAGCAGGTCGACTACTTCAACGGCGTCGGATTCTTCGTATTCAATCGCAGGATTCTGCTTTTTCAGCTCCGCCAGTTGTTCGGCGTGGGTGCTGCCCTTGAGCACCATGATCTTCTTGCCCACCAGGTCCGCCGCGTTGGTCGGGCGTGACTGGCCGTTGCGGTAGATGATCTGCGGGGTGACTTCCAGGTAAGGGTGGGAGAAACGCACCTGCTGCTGGCGCTGCTCGCTGCTGACCAGGCCGGCGGCGGCGAGCACCGGACCGTTGGGCTTGCCCAACTGGCCGAACAGGTCATCGAGGTTGTCGGCGGTCTCGATCTCCAGTTTCACGCCCAGGTCATCGGCAAAGCGCTTGACCAGTTCGTATTCGAAACCGGTTTCACCGTTGCGGTCCTGGAAATAAGTCGCCGGGCTGTTCCGGGTGATCACCCGCAATACGCCATCCTCCTTGATTCGCTCGAGCGTGCTGGGTTTATCAACACAGGCGCTGAGCATCAGGAAGAGTCCGGTTGCGATGAGCCATTTGGCGCATCGCGGGCGCAAAGCAGTAGGGGAGAACATCTGCGCAGTATACGCAAACGGCCCACGGCGCCATATCTCGACAGCATGGGACTTGTCTGCTAGCGCCGGCAAAACTGTGCTGCAGCCCGCAGAAACGTGGCCTGGCAGCCGATTGTGACGGTTAAAATAACTGCTCCGAATACCCGGGAAAACGCCCCGATACCGTGCAAACCGTGCCAACTGACGTCCGGCAGCGGCCACTGGTGCCGTTTCGGGTGCCGTTGGCGATGGTTTACGCTAGAATGCACGGCCTCAAAGCACACCCCCTTCCCGAGGCTGTCCCGAAGATGTTGATCCTGCGCGGCGCTCCTGCCCTTTCTGCCTTTCGCCACAGCAAACTCCTTGAGCAACTGAGCCAGAAGGTTCCAGCTGTTACAGGCTTGTATGCTGAATTTGCTCACTTCGCCGACGTTACCGGCGTCTTGACCGCCGACGAACAGCAAGTGCTCGCACGCCTTCTGAAGTACGGCCCCAGCGTTCCCGTTCAAGAGCCGACCGGCCGCTTGTTCCTGGTTCTGCCACGGTTCGGCACCATCTCGCCCTGGTCGAGCAAGGCCAGCGACATCGCCCGCAACTGCGGCCTGGAGAAAATCCAGCGCCTGGAACGCGGTATTGCCTTCTATGTAGCCGGGCAGTTCAGCGATGCCGAGGCCGAGCTGATCGCCAGCAGCCTGCACGACCGCATGACCCAGATCATCGTCAGCCAGCTGGAACAGGCCGCCGGTCTGTTCAGCCACGCCGAGCCCAAGCCGCTGACCGCGATTGACGTGCTTGGCGGTGGCCGCGCCGCCCTCGAGAAGGCCAACACCGAACTCGGCCTGGCCCTGGCCGAAGACGAGATCGACTACCTGGTCAACGCCTTCAACGGCTTGAAGCGCAACCCGCACGACATCGAACTGATGATGTTCGCCCAGGCCAACTCCGAGCATTGCCGTCACAAGATCTTCAACGCCAGTTGGGATATCGACGGCGAGAGCCAGGAAAAAAGCCTGTTCGGCATGATCAAGAACACCTACGTGATGCACAGCGAAGGCGTTCTGTCGGCTTACAAGGACAACGCCTCGGTGATCGTCGGCTCCGTTGCCGGCCGTTTCTTCCCGGACCCTGAGACCCGCCAGTACGGCGCGGTGCAAGAGCCGGTGCACATCCTGATGAAGGTTGAAACCCACAACCACCCGACCGCGATTGCCCCGTTCCCGGGCGCAGCCACCGGTTCCGGCGGCGAGATCCGTGACGAAGGTGCAACCGGCCGTGGCGCCAAGCCCAAGGCTGGCCTGACCGGCTTCACCGTGTCCAACCTGCAGATCCCGGGCTTCGAACAGCCGTGGGAAGTGCCGTACGGCAAGCCTGAGCGCATCGTTACCGCGCTGGACATCATGATCGAAGGCCCGCTGGGCGGCGCCGCGTTCAACAACGAATTCGGGCGTCCGGCGCTGACCGGTTACTTCCGTACCTTCGAACAATCCATCACCACCCCGCGTGGCGATGAAGTGCGCGGCTACCACAAGCCGATCATGTTGGCCGGCGGCATGGGCAACATCCGTGAAGAACACGTCAAGAAAGGCGAGATCCTGGTCGGCTCCAAGCTGATCGTGCTCGGCGGCCCGGCGATGCTGATCGGCCTGGGCGGCGGCGCCGCTTCCTCCATGGCCACCGGCACCAGCTCGGCAGACCTGGATTTTGCTTCCGTGCAGCGCGAAAACCCTGAGATGGAACGTCGCTGCCAGGAAGTCATCGACCGTTGCTGGCAGTTGGGTGACAAGAACCCGATCAGCTTCATCCATGACGTCGGCGCCGGCGGTTTGTCCAACGCCTTCCCGGAACTGGTCAACGATGGCGACCGCGGCGGCCGTTTCGAACTGCGCAACATTCCAAACGACGAGCCGGGCATGGCCCCGCACGAAATCTGGAGCAACGAATCCCAGGAACGCTACGTGCTGGCCGTCGGCGCTGAAGACTTCGCACGCTTCCAGGCCATCTGCGAACGTGAGCGCTGCCCGTTTGCCGTGGTCGGCGAAGCCACTGCCGAGCCGCAACTGACCGTCACCGACAGCCACTTCGGCAACAGCCCGGTCGACATGCCGCTCGAAGTGCTGCTGGGCAAGGCCCCGCGCATGCACCGTTCGGCGGTACGTGAAGCCGAGCTGGGCGATGATTTCGACCCAAGCACCCTCGACCTGGCCGACAGCATCGAACGCGTGCTGCACCACCCGGCCGTGGCGAGCAAAAGCTTCCTGATCACCATCGGCGACCGCACCATCACCGGCCTGGTGGCCCGTGACCAAATGGTCGGCCCGTGGCAGGTTCCCGTGGCCGACGTTGCCGTCACCGCCACCAGTTTCGACGTCTATACCGGCGAAGCCATGGCCATGGGCGAGCGTACGCCGCTGGCCCTGCTGGACGCCCCGGCGTCGGGCCGCATGGCCATTGGTGAAACCCTCACCAACATCGCAGCCTCGCGCATCGGCAAGCTCTCCGACATCAAATTGTCGGCCAACTGGATGTCCGCTGCTGGTCACCCGGGTGAAGACGCGCGTCTTTACGACACCGTAAAAGCGGTCGGCATGGAGCTGTGCCCTGAGCTGGGCATCACCATCCCGGTGGGCAAGGACTCGATGTCCATGGCCACCCGTTGGAACGATGAAGGCGTGGACAAGAGCGTCACCTCGCCGCTGTCGCTGATCGTCACCGGTTTCGCCCCGGTCACCGACATTCGCCAGACCCTGACCCCGCAACTGCGCATGGACAAGGGCACCACCGACCTGATCCTGATCGACCTCGGCCGTGGCCAGAACCGCATGGGCGCCTCGATCCTCGCACAAACCCACGGCAAGCTCGGCAAGCAGGCGCCGGACGTCGACGATGCCGAAGACCTCAAGGCCTTCTTCGCCGTGATCCAGGGCCTCAACGCCGATGGCCACCTGCTGGCTTACCACGACCGTTCCGACGGCGGCCTGCTGACCAGCGTTGTCGAGATGGCGTTTGCCGGTCACTGCGGCCTGAACATCGTGCTCGACAGCGTTGCCGAGGATGCTGCCGAAATCAACGGCATCCTGTTCAACGAAGAGTTGGGTGCGGTGATCCAGGTGCGCCAGGACGCAACCCCGGACGTACTCGCACAGTTCAGCGCCGCTGGCCTGGACGACTGCGTGGCGGTGATCGGCCAGCCGATCAACAACGGCGAGATCAACATCTCGTTCAATGGCGACACCGTGTTTGCCGGCCAGCGCCGCTTGCTGCAACGCCAGTGGTCCGAGACCAGCTACCAGATCCAACGCCTGCGCGATAACGCCGACTGCGCCGAGCAGGAATTCGACGTGATCCTGGAAGAAGACAACCCGGGCCTGAGCACCAAGCTCAGCTTCGACGTCAACCAGGACATCGCCGCGCCGTACATCAAGAAAGGTATTCGCCCACAAGTTGCCGTACTGCGTGAGCAGGGCGTCAACGGCCAGGTGGAAATGGCGGCCGCGTTCGACCGTGCCGGCTTCAATGCGATCGACGTGCACATGAGCGATATCCTCGCCGGTCGCGTTGACCTCAACGAGTTCAAAGGCCTGGTGGCCTGCGGCGGTTTCTCCTACGGCGACGTGCTGGGTGCCGGCGAAGGCTGGGCCAAGTCGGCCCTGTTCAACAGCCGTGCCCGCGACGCCTTCCAGGGCTTCTTCGAACGCAACGACAGCTTCACCCTGGGTGTGTGCAACGGTTGCCAGATGATGTCCAACCTCCACGAGCTGATCCCGGGCAGCGAGTTCTGGCCGCACTTCGTGCGTAACCGTTCCGAGCAGTTCGAAGCCCGTGTTGCGATGGTGCAGGTGCAGGAATCCAACTCGATCTTCCTGCAAGGCATGGCCGGTTCGCGTATGCCAATCGCCATCGCCCACGGTGAAGGTCATGCCGAGTTCGAAAGCGAAGAAGCCTTGCTCGAAGCCGACCTGTCCGGTTGCGTGGCCATGCGTTTCGTCGACAACCACGGCAAGGTCACCGAGACCTACCCGGCCAACCCGAACGGCTCGCCGCGCGGGATCACCGGTCTCACCAGCCGTGACGGTCGCGTGACCATCATGATGCCGCACCCTGAGCGTGTGTTCCGTGCCGTGCAGAACTCGTGGCGCCCGGAAGAGTGGAACGAAGACGGCGCCTGGATGCGCATGTTCCGCAACGCGCGCGTGTGGGTGAACTAAGGCGGTGTACAAGCTTGCCTTCTTTGTGCCCGACAGCCATGTAGAGACGGTGAAAACCGCCGTCTTCGCAGCCGGCGGCGGGCGCATCGGCGACTACGACAGCTGCGCCTGGCAAGTGCTGGGCCAGGGCCAATTTCGCGCGTTGGACGGCAGCCAGCCGTTTATCGGGCAAGTCGGCCAGGTGGAAGTGGTTGAGGAATGGAAGGTTGAGCTGGTGGTGGCGGATGAGCTGATTGTGGCTGTTGTGGCCGCGCTGAAACTCAGCCACCCCTATGAAACACCGGCTTATGAAGTGTGGCAGTTGGCGGATTTCTGACCCGCAAGCTGTCATCAAGAAACCCGCTGGGCCAGGTTGGCCAGCGGGTTTTTTGTGGGCTGTCATCCAGCCGCAGCTGACACTTTACGGTGCGGGGACTAACCTCACTTCAACATGCAACGCGTCGATCAATATCTTTTCGTGGCTGAAGCGCTGGCCTTGCATCTGCGCCCAGCGGTCGACATAAAACAGCCCATCCTTATCGATCTTGATCGGTGTCGAGACGATCTCCCCGCTGCGGGAGTGATGCACCAGGTTGCTCTGTGACGGCGACGGGCGTTCGATCAGGTACAAGCCGGGTCGGTTCAAGCGCGACCTGTCCGCAGGCACAAAGGGGGCTGGAGCCTGGGTTCCGGTAACGCCGGCGTCGAGTATGAAATCGCCGCGCAAGGCCCTCGGGCTAATGCCCTCGTGCAGGGTCTCCCAGCCACCCGGACGTATGTTCTTGGCCAATGCCGGGGCCGTATCCCTGACATGCAGGCTGACCGCGCCTTGCAGTTCAGCCAGGCCCGGAACGCCCAGGTTCATGTTGGTGTGAGTGCTGCCAACGAAGGCGACCCATTTGTGAGGCCCGTGCGCCGCCTGGTCGGCCGCGATGACCTTGGAGGCGAAGTAGCTGAACATCTGGTTGCGGGCCAGGTCTTTCTCCGCCAGCCCCTTGATGTTGTAACTGGCGATGCAGTCCAGGGCGCGGATGCGCAGGCCGTGCCTGGCCGCCGCCTGGACAACCTCGGTATAGGTGTCGCTGCCTTTGTAATTGGGCATGTAACCCCGATCCAGTTGTTTGAGGTAGCGCTTGAGGTCGTCCGGAAGCCGTTGCGTGGTCAAGAACAGATCCAGCTGGGCCTGATGCATATCGGTCAGCAGGTGCTCCACGTAAAGCGTCTTGAATCCCAGCGTCTTGAGTTTCCCCATCGACTCGCGCAGCCACCGCTTGCTGGATCGTGCAGTTTGACCCTCACCGATTACGAGCCCTGCGAAGTCGCTCTGGCGCAGGTTGTCCAGGAACGCCTCCGCAGGCTTGGGCGAAGCCAGGATGGCGGGATCTGGCCGGGTTGGCGGTACGTGGGTGTCCAGGTAGTTTTTTGCATCTGTACTCAAGCGATGCCTGGCGTCCTTGAAGGCCTGGAACGCTTCGTGATGGGCCGGATTCTGCGGAACATAGATGGGATTGAGCCCATGCGGCACCTCGGCCTGGCGGGTGATGCTGCCATGTAGTGCGGGGGCAATGTCGTAGTCGCTGTAATGCGTCATCGCATCCGCCACCGCGCTGGACGCCGCTGCAGCCTTGGGCGCTGTGTACGGGGTCTGCAGGGTCAGGCGGTAATCGCCCTTGGCCAGCGAGTCACCGGCAATGGCGCCCGGCGCGTCGAGCCACACGCCGACAGGCTGATCCGCGGCCACATCCACCACGCGCAGTGCGACGGCGTCCTGCAGGTCTGCCAGGCCTGGGGTGCCCTCGAACGTGCGCACGCGGGAATGATCCACCAAGGCTATCCAGCGCTCATCCAGCTCGTTGAGCGCATCGGCCTCAATGGCCTTGTGGGAGTAGAAATTCCTCACACTGTTGCTGCGTGGCAGAGTCGGTGGGGTGTCGCCCATCAGCAGGGCATCGTCCAGCAGGTAAGACGTGGAGGCGTCCAGGGCGTTGACCTTCATGCCCTTTTCCTGAGCCTTGCGCACCAGGCTGACGTAGGAATACTCGGCGTTTTCGGCAAAGCCCAAGGCTTTATCCACAGCCTTTAAATGCTTTTCGATGTGTAGCCAGGATTTGCCGCTGTTGAGCTTCTGCAGTTTCGAGCGGAAGACATCGGTGGGCAGGTACTCGATGTAGAGGTGTTTGAAGCCTTTGCTGATCAAGGTGTCCATCTGGGTGATCAGCAGTTGTTTGCTGGCGATGGAGCCGGGTATCGCGCCGATCACCAGGTTCTTGTTGGCGCTGAAGGCGTCGCTGGCGAGCAGTTGCGAGAACGGCATGCTGGCGTCGATCGCCGGTGGATCAGCGCGAACGGGCAGCGGGACGAGGTTCTTGAAAAAATCCTCGGCGTCCGTGGCCAGGCGTTCGGCCTGTTGCAGGTACGTGGTGCGCAGGGGTTTGAGTTCCACCGCAGCACTGCCCAGAACCACGTTCGGCGAGTCGAAATTCCATTCAGACCAACGCATCATCCCTTCGCGCACCTGCGGGTTGAGGACCGGCTCCAGTTTGCTCGCGTACTTTGCCGGCATCTCATAGGGTGTGAGCTGCTGCGGTGTGTCGGGTAGCCTTTCATATTTGGGCGCGCCACCGGCGACCCCGGTACGGCGCCACACGCCTTGCGCGTCAGGGGCTGCCACGCGGGTGGTGGAAACCAGCTTGCCGGTGGCCGGGTCGAGCCGGTAGAGCAAATAGCGCCCGATCGGGTCCGGGGTGTTTTTCGCCCACAGGGCTTCACCGTCAAACAGCACGGGTTGCATGTTCTGCGGCGCCGGCGGCTTGGGTTGCAGCGGCTCGACCAGGTTCAACCGCTCGCTCGACAACGCGCTGCTTTTGGCGACTTGGCGTAAGCCCGGACGTGCAAGCTGCTTGAGCGAGACCAGCGCCGGGCGCAGGTCGGTGAATGCTGCGCCGGCGCTGTTGAGCACGTAACCGATCAAGTGCTCCACGGCCGCTTCGTTGTCACCCTGCTGATAAGCGTGCAGGGCCAGCATGCCGTCCTTGAATGCCAACAGCATGCCCAGGCTCAGGCTGAGAGTCGGGAACGGCGCAGTGGCGATGGCGGTGACCCACTCCACGCAGGTCCACAGAATGCCGGTGACCATTCGGGTGCGGTTGTTCGTGGTACCTTCAATGTCGTCGATCTTGCGCTGCAGCGGCATGTCATACAGGGCCCGGCGCAGATCCTGCAGCGGTGTTTGCTCGCGGGTCGAATCATAGCGTGGCGGGCTGATGTCGGTGCGGTTCAGTCCCTCGGGCAGCTGTGCCTTGGCGGCATCCAGGAAGGCACGCACCCTGACCTGGGATTGGGTACCCACCCGCTGGGTGAAGTAACCGAGCATGGCGGGGATTTTTTTCAGCAGGTAGTTGAACTGCCGAGCCTCGCGAAAGCTGATGCCATCCGGTGCATTGGGGGTGTAGAGCACTGTCGGGAAACCGGCATGGCTGAAGAGGAAATTTCCCATTACCCATTCGCCATCCAGCAGCAGGCGATGGATCGCATAAGTGGTGCGCGTGGCGGGGGCGGTCTCGCCCATGCTGGCGATACTGCGCTCCAGCCATGCCCAATCACTTCCGGCGATCTCCCCCTGCAGGCGGCATTCAAGGCCGGCGTTCTGCATCTGGCGCTGAGTGATGGCCAGGGTCGCATTGCGTCGCAGGTCATAGTCCGCACTGCCGACGTTCAGCAGTTGGGCCTTGACCTTGTTGATGTAGCGTTGGCCGACCCAGGTGCCCGTCACCGAGCGCGCCACCGTGAGCGCGCCCGTGGGCCCCGTGATCGGGCTCAGGTCAACATCCTTCGGGCCTCTGAACCGCGCTGAGCGGGAGAATTTCTCGTCGAGAAAACCTACGCCATCGGCGTAACCGTCGCGGTACAGCTGCGTGTAGGTCATGGGCGCAGGGGTCGATGAGCCTATCAATGCCGGGGGCGAGAAGGCCCACACGGTGTCGGGGTCCACATCGTTGCCCTTACGTCCCAACAGCAGGTTCAGGCGCTGTCTGGCCTGTTCATGCAGATAATCATTGAAGCTTGGGAACTTCGCGTCAGACAGCGGAAACTCGTTATAGGTGAGCAGCGCGCCTTCGCCGTCTTCCACCAGCTTCAATAGCTTCTGGCGGGTGTCGATGCTGGTGGAGCGGAACCAGTTCGGGGTGCTGAATTCATAGTCATCGACCCGTGTGGCCAGCACATGCGCCGCCATGGCCTTGAGGCACGCGGCGTGGCTGCCGATGTGGCCGAAGCTGATTTCTATGGATTCATGCGCACCTGGCTCGATGCTCATGCTGGTCAATACGTGTGTCATTGCTGCGCGAAAACGCAGCGCAACCCGCTTGATCAGGTAGTCGGTGAGCGTGCCTGGCGGATGCCGCGTGCCGTTGTCCAGGCTCCAGCCAAGAATATGGCTTCGGCACTCGCCCTCACTGTTGAACACCAGGAACTGCTGGTCTCGAGGCGCTTGCGGCGTGCACAGCAGCAGGCGGATTACAGCGCCGCTGGCGTCGGTTTTGCGCAACACCCACAGGTCCTGCAACTGCGCTTCGTGCAGCGACAGCGTGGCGGCGCTGAGGTGGGGGGCGTTGCCCTGGCGCAGGTCGGTGATCAGCCCGTAGTCCTCGTCACTGAGATGCCCCTGCAACACGGCGGTGTACGCCAGTGCGTTGATGCGTTGGTCGAGCATCCGTTCGATCGCCTGGCTGACGGCCGGTTTGGCATGCATCTGTTGTTGCAGGTCGGCGAACTCGATACGCGGTTGCAACGTGCCCAGCGTCTCTACCAGCCAGGCAGGTGTCAGGTCCCGGTAGGCCTTGGACAGGGGGGCATCCTGGTAGGTCAGGGTGGTTTTGGTGAGGAAGTCCGAGCCCGCCAGCGCGTCGCCGGTTTGCAGCCCGCGCAGGGCCAGGTCGATCAGGCTGCGCTCGTGTTCATATTCGCCGATGGGATCGACGTAGCGCCGGGTGCTGATCATCAGGTCCTGTGGCGCCAGGTCGTGGATGTCCAGTTCATCGCTCAAGCGTTCGAGCCATTGGTAGCGCGCCAGGTCTTCAGGTGCGGTGACCGGGCCCAGCAGGTCGAGCAGCTGCTCGCGGGCCTCGTTGTAACTTGCCAGATGGGTGGCGAGCGTGGCGCGGCGGGTGTCGCTGGCGCTGCGATACCAATCCGGCGCGCTCTGGCGCAGGTAGCGCTCCAGTAGCTGTCGGGCGCGCCAGCCCAGGCGTGCGTTGAAGTCCGGTAACGCTGCGGTGATGGCACGGTCCAGTGCATCGGTCAGTTGGGCGGCGTCGTGCGTCGGGTTGTCCTCCAGGCTCAAGGCGCGCTCGATGTCCTGGGTGCGCTTGTCGATCAGCGCGTCGTAGGTATGTTCAAACAGCGGTTTGTCACTGATCGGCGTCAGCGCCAGCGGCCAGATCGCTCCCGGCGTGATATCGCCATAGCGCGCGGGCAGCAGGTGCATGAAGGTGCGCCGTTGCTCGGCATCGTCCATCGCCTGCAGCCATTGGCTGTTCAACTGCGCCAGTGAGCCGAAGCACTCAATGCCGCGCGCAGGGGTGTACAGCATCACTTCGCCCACCGGCGGCGCAGATGTCAGGTCGGCGACCTGCGGGCTGGATTTTTCCGTCAGCACAAAGGCGCCCGCCAGTTCGACGGTGCGTTGCTGGTAGCTGAAGCTCAACGCATACAAGCCTGGGCGCAACGTGATACCCAGCGGCACACGCTCAAGCATGGCCCGTTGCTGCGGATGCAGCAGGCGGTCCTCGGCACTCAGCGCGGTTTCGTTGG
This sequence comes from Pseudomonas sp. GW821-FHT09C08, assembly GCF_059418125.1. Classification (NCBI taxonomy): domain Bacteria; kingdom Pseudomonadati; phylum Pseudomonadota; class Gammaproteobacteria; order Pseudomonadales; family Pseudomonadaceae; genus Pseudomonas; species Pseudomonas sp. GW821-FHT09C08. The sequence continues at coordinate 11,808 of NZ_JBWKPG010000009.1, forward strand.
CCAGCGCCGTGTACCCGGCGTCAAACGTCATGAAGGATTTAAGGGGCTTGCCATCGATTTGCTCATAGCGATCGAGGTGCAGCAGGTGAGCGTTCAGTGTGGTCTTGAGCGCCGTCACTTGGGTGGGCAGATTGCTTGACGTCAGTCCTTGATAGAGGGGCCGGCTCTTGGCCAGGAATTGCTGGCGGTAATTCGTCAGGATCCGATTGACGCGCTCCAGATAAGCCAGGGCTGCGGACGGCGTGTGTTCGGGGACTAACGGCGACTCGACCTGGAGCAGGTGATGCCCGATCTGGTTGAGGTGGCCCTTGATGCCTTCAAAGGTCTTGGGTGTGGTGCTCACAGGCACGCTCTCCATGCTGGGGGTAAGAACCCTCAGCATGCGCAGGCGAGCAGTTGACCAGGCGGTAGATAACTAGCGCAGGCAGGTGCCGACACATCCTGGTGACTTGCCCGGCGTTCATGGATAGCGCGGCGGGTTGAACACAGCGAGTCTCGGAGATTTCCCACAAACCTTTCGGGTTGTCCCTCGGAACTCTGCTGAATAGCCTTTGTTGGTCACTGACCATTCAGTGATCGGGATTTGAGTTCAAGGCCCGTTCAGCAGTGTTGCACTGGCTTGAGATTCAAGAAATGGAAACTCCTTATGTTGTCGCTCCGCGCCTCAATACGAGTAGCTCACTCGGACAAGCACTGATTTCAATGTTCAAATCCATTGAAGTGGAATTGATCCTTGAGGGAGCAAAGCCAGGAGCAGTCAAGGTCATCGTGTTCGGTGGCTGTGCTGTCCACCTATATACCCACCACCGTGTATCCACGGACGTTGATGCGGAGATTTATTGCACGAATATTCACCACAAGTTGCGCCTGCAGACGTTACTGGCAGAGTTTCCAGAGCAATTTTTCGACGAGCAGTCTGGCCGTGTCATGGAGCTCAATTACGACCTTCAATACAACACTGGCTTTGGTCCTCTTCACGAGGATTATTGGGAGCGAAGTATTCCCCTGGCAGAGTTTACTGCTGAGTCTGTACTGCATCTGCATATTGCTGCACCTATCGACATTGCGATCTCCAAGCTGGGTCGAGCTACTGATCAGGATGTAGGCGACATCATGGCCCTGCTCAGGGCTGGGTTCATTGTGACCACTGAGTTCCGTCGGCTGGCATTGCAGGCAATTGATATGTATGTTGGCAACAAGGAACCACCTGCCTCTGTACTGACCAATATCTTGCACGATTACCTGGAAACTGAAGTTGATGAAGCCTATTAACGGTCCTGTCCTCTCCGATGCCTTGGATATGCTGGTCAAAAGTCCGCTGAATCAGGCTGATGACAGTGCCCTTGTCTGCGCGGCAAAAGCGGTTTGGTATTCAGACACTAGTCTTGTGGGAGAGGTAAAGGCGTTTCTGGAAGTACACTCCAGTGAGGTGGAGCTTCGTCGCGCAGGTTATTTGCTGGAGCGTTTCACGCGCTTTTCGTGTGCGACAGACAGTCGGGTAGTCGAAGTGCTGAAGGTGCTTGAGCTTTTTCAGGCTGCTGCGTCCAAACAAGAGGTAAAACGGCAGGGTACTGTTGCGCTTGGCAGTCGCCGCGATGAGTTGGCGGTGTCGTGGGGTTTGAGTGAAGGGCTGGGATTGAAGGCTCAAGCGTTAATGCCTTTTCAGACCCGCCATTACGAAGCCGAGCAACGTTCGGTATCTGCTTAGGCATGAATCGCTATCAAAGAACCCGACTTAAGTCGGGTTTTTGCCGTCTGTGATATCTCCAGTTTTCGGAGATTTTCCACGAACCTTTCGGGTTGTCCGTCGGAGCCCGCCTCACCAATCTTCTGCAGTCGCTGCACATTCAGCGACCGCGACTGCAAGCCCGCTCCGACCGCATTGCCTGGTCGGGCACCTATCAACTGTGGGACCGGCTTGCCCGCGAATGGCCCGCACTGCCACCGCTGCGCTATACCTTGGCGCCGACCTCGCGGGCATTGACCAACCGTTCAAGCGCCTCGCTCAAGCCCGACGCCTTGTCGCCAATCAGCAGGTGCCACACACCGCTGTCCAGCTGGCTCACCCCCTGGCACCCGAGCGCCGTCAGTTGAGCTTCGGACAACCCCGAATCATCGCCCAGTTCCACCCGCAGCCGGGTCATCGCCACCGCTTCCAGCTGGCGCACATTCGCGCGACCGCCGAGTGCGCTCAGCCATTGCTCGGCTTCCTGCACATTCACGGCGACAGACTTATCCACAGGTGCCCCTGCCACCGGTGCGCTGGCCACAAACGATGGCATGGCCAGCCGAATTTCATCGGCAATGCTGTCAGCCAGTGGCCCGACCACCACTTGCAGGCTGCCCCCATTGCCAGGCCGCACGACGGCCATCGCCCCCAGGGCTTTCAACTCGGCATCCACGGCTTTGTTGCGGTCGACCATGTCCAACCGCAGGCGCGTGGTGCAGGCGCCCACGCTGAGCAGGTTCGCCGCGCCGCCCAAGGCCTGGATATAAGCCGTGGCGCGCTGGTTGTCAGTCATCGCTTCAGCCTGCGCCACCTGGATATCCTCGCGGCCCGGCGTTTTCAGGTTGAAGCGGCGGATGCAGTAACTGAAGACGCTGTAGTAGATCGCGGCATATGCCAGGCCAACCGGGACCACCAGCCAGCCATTGGTGGATTTGCCCCAGCCCAGCACCATGTCGATAAACCCACCGGAGAACGTGAAGCCCAGGTGGATATTCAACATATTGGTCAGCGCCATCGACAGGCCGGTGAGCAATGCGTGAATCAGGTACAGGAACGGCGCCAGGAACATGAAGGCGAATTCAATCGGCTCGGTCACGCCGGTGAGGAACGAGGTCAGCGCCATCGACAGGAAAATCCCGCCCATCACTTTGCGCCGCTCCGGCAGGGCGTTGCGGTACATCGCCAGGCACGCGGCAGGTAGGCCGAACAGCATCACCGGGAACATGCCGGTCATGAACTGGCCGCCTTTGGGGTCGCCGGCAAAGTAGCGGGTCAGGTCGCCGGTGACCACCGCGCCGGTCACCGGGTCGGTAAAGCTGCCGAACACAAACCACGCCATGTTGTTGAGGATATGGTGCAGGCCGGTGACGATCAGCAGGCGGTTGAACACGCCAAACACAAACGCGCCGAAGCTGCCGCTTTCCATCAGCAGCACGCCGAAGCTGTTGATGCCGTGCTGGATCGGCGGCCAGATCAGGCCAAAGATCACTCCCAGGGCCACCGCCGAAAACCCGGTGACAATCGGCACGAACCGTCGCCCGCCGAAGAACGCCAGGTACTCCGGCAGCTTGATGTCCTTGAAGCGGTTATACAGCGCACCGGCCATTAGCCCGCTGGCGATACCGGCGAGCATGCCCATGTTGATGGTCGAGTCCATCACCTTGAGCGTGGAGACCATCACCAGGTAGCCAATGGCTCCGGCCAGCCCGGCGGTGCCGTTGTTGTCGCGGGCAAAGCCCACGGCGATGCCGATGGCGAAGATCAGCGCCAGGTTGGCGAAGATTGCCTGCCCGGCATCGTGCATGACGGCGATGTTCAACAGGTCGGTGTCACCCAGGCGCAGCAGCAGGCCGGCAATCGGCAAGATGGCGATGGGCAGCATCAGCGCGCGGCCCAGGCGTTGCAGCCCTTCGATGAATAATTGGTACATGGCGGGTCTCCTTTTTCTTGTTGTTGTCAGCTCAGCGGCCAGTGGTGTTGACAGGCTTGGCGAACCGCCCTGGCACTGCTCAGGTCGAGCAGCCCTTGGCTCAGTTGCCGGCATTGCGCCGCGTCCAGTTGACGGACACGGTCCTTGATTTCTCCGATTTGCGGCGCGCTCACCGACAGCTCGCTGACCCCCAGGCCGACCAGGACCGGCGTCGCCAGCGGGTCGGATGCCAGGGCGCCACACACCCCAACCCAACGCCCATGCTTGGCGGCGCCAACGCACGTCTGGTGGATCAACCGCAGCAAGGCCGGGTGCAAGGCATCGACCCGCGCGGCGAGGCCGGCGTGGTCGCGGTCCATGGCCAGGGTGTACTGGGACAGGTCATTGGTGCCGATGGACAGAAAGTCCGCATGCTTGGCCAACTGCTCGGCCATCAGCGCGGCGGCGGGCACTTCGATCATGACCCCCAGCTCCGGGCGTTGGGTCAGTTCCAGCTCAGCGCACAGCTCATCCAGGCGCTGGCGGATCTGCAGCAGTTCGTCGACCTCGCTGACCATCGGCAGCAGGATGCGGCAGCGCTCCAGCGGGCTGACTTGCAGCAACGCGCGCAGCTGCTGGTCGAGCAATTCCGGGCGTAGCTGGGCCATGCGAATCCCGCGCAGGCCCAGCACCGGGTTGGCCTCGACAGGCAGCGGCAGGTAGTCGAGCTGCTTGTCACCGCCGACGTCGATGGTGCGGATGATCACCGACTTGTCGCCCATCGCATCCAGCACGGCTTGATAGGCCTGGCGCTGCTCCTGTTCATCCGGCGCAGTGCGGCGGTCGACGAAGAGGAATTCGGTGCGCAGCAGGCCGACGCCGTCGGCGCCGTTCGCAAAGGCCAGTTGGGCCTCGGCGCTGGAGGCGACATTGGCCGCTACCTCGATGCTCACGCCGTCGAGGGTGTGCGCCGGTTGCCCGGCCTGGGCCTGTTGCTGCTGGCGACGGCGTTGCTGCACGTCGCGAATCTGGTGCACTTCGGCGTGGCGCGCTTCGCTGGGCGCCAGTTCCAGGCGACCGTTGCCGGCGTCGAGCACCACGCGCTGGCCTTGCGGCACATCGAGCACTTCTGCGCCCAACGCGACCACACACGGCAGGCCTTTGCCCCGCGCAAGGATCGCCACGTGGGAGGTGGCGCCACCTTCGGCCATGCAGATGCCGGCCGCGTTTTGTGCGCTCAGTTGCAGCAAGTCCGACGGCGTCAGTTCGTGCGCGCTGACAATCGCCCCGGCGGGTAATTCGACGTGCCAGGCTTCGCCGAGCAGCGCGCGCAGGACCCGCTGCTGCAGGTCGCGCAGGTCATTGGCGCGCTCGGCGAACAGCGGTTTGCCCAAGGCCAGCAACACTGCGCATTGCGCCTGGATTGCATCACGCCAGGCATGGGTGGCGGCGCTGCCCTGTTCGATGGCTGCGGTGGCGGCTTCCAGCAGGGTCGGGTCTTCCAGCAGGGCGAGGTGGGCGGCGAAGATCTCTTCTTCCTCGACGGCCTGGCGTTGCCGGGCGTGGTCCAGGGTCTTGCGGATTTCGCCGCGCACCTGCTCCAGGGCCGCGTCCAGGCGTTGCAGTTGTTCGTCGGCGCGATGCTGGCCGAGGTCTGCCGGCAGCTCGATACCCGCCAGGCGGAACAGTGGGCCACAGACCAGCCCGGGTGCCGCGCATACGCCTTGCAATACACCGGCTTCGGTATTCGCCCGCCGTGGCGCCGCGACGAGCGGCGCCGGGGGGGCCTCCTTGACCGCGACTGACAGCGCCGCGACCAGCGCCTGCAACGCGGCCTCGGCGTCTTTGCCGCGGCACGTCACGCGCACCTCGTCGCCTTCGCCGACCCCCAGGCCCAGCACGCCGATCAGGCTGTTGCAGGCGGCCGACTTGGCGCCGAAATGCAACTGCGCCTGGCTGCTGAAGCCCTCGGCGGTTTTGCGGATCAGCGCCGCCGGCCGTGCGTGCAGGCCGCCGCGATGGGTGATGCGCACGCTCGCGCTGGCTTCAGTCAATGAGTTATCCACAGCGGTTTGGCCCGGCGCGGTTGAGCGCGGTATCACGTGCAGCAACGGTTCACCGACTTTGACGCTTTGCGCGGCCACCGGACGCAATTCGAAGCGCTCGCCATTGGTCAGGATAATCAAGCTGACCAGGCTCTTGCACTGGCGCGCAATGCGGTCCAGGTCGAACTGCACCAGCGCCTGGTCACTGCTGACCCGTGCCCCTTGCTTGACCAGCAAGGCAAAACCTTCGCCGTTGAGTTCCACGGTGTCGATGCCCACGTGCATCAGCAACTCGGCACCGTTTTGCGCGCGGATCGTCAGCGCGTGCCCGGTGCGGGCGACATGAATGATCTCGCCATCGCAGGGTGCGTGCAGGCAATCGTTGAGCGGATCGATGGCGATACCGTCGCCCATGGCGCCGCTGGCGAACACTTCGTCGGGAACGTTGCCCAGGGTCAGCAGCGGGCCACTGAGTGGGGCGCTAAGGGTCAATTCATTATTGTTGTAGGACATGGGCACGGTACTCATCAGGAAAACGCGACTCAGTGAGTGCGGGTAACTTTGCTCAGGTGACGCGGCTGGTCCGGGTCCATGCCCCGCGCTTCAGCCAGGCCGGCGGCCATCACGTAAAAGCTCTGGATCGCCAGGATCGGGTCCAGGCTCGGGTGTTCGGCGCGGCTCAAGGTCAGGTCACGCTCGGCGATATCGTCCGGTGCGGCCAATAGCACGCGGGCGCCGCGCTGGCGCATGTCGGCGGCCAGGCTCAACAGGCCGGCCTGCTCGGCGCCGCGTGGGGCGAATACCAGCAAGGGGTAGTCTTCATCGATCAAGGCCATCGGCCCGTGGCGCACTTCGGCGCTGCTGAAGGCTTCGGCCTGGATCGCCGAGGTTTCCTTGAGCTTGAGCGCGGCCTCCTGCGCGATGGCAAACCCGGCGCCACGGCCGATCACCATCAATTGCTGGCAGTCGCGCAGGGCGTCGATGGCGGGGCGCCAATCCTGCCCGGCGGCTTCGCTCAGGCCTTCGGGCAGGGCGCGGCAGGCCTGGAGCAAATCGGCTTCCTGGTTCCAGTGGCCAATCAACTGCGCGCTGGCGCTGAGGGTGGCGATAAAGCTTTTGGTCGCGGCGACACTCAGTTCCGGCCCGGCGCACAGCGGCACGTGGAATTCACAAGCAGCCTCCAGCGGCGAGTCTGCGGCGTTCACCAGCGAAATGCTCAAGGCTCCCCGCTTGCGCAGCAGGCGCAGGCTGTTGACCAGGTCCGGACTTTGCCCCGATTGCGAGAAGCCGAACGCCACCTGGCCGCTGACTTTCAAGGGCGCCTGCAACAGGGTCACCACCGACATCGGCAACGATGCCACCGGGATGCCCACGTGCTGCATGGCCAGGTAGGCGAAGTAACTGGCGGCGTGGTCCGAACTGCCGCGCGCGATGGTCATCGCCACTTGCGGCGGCTGGCGACGCAGGCGGCCGGCGATTTCTTCCAGCAGCGGGTCCAGGCGTTGCAGTTGCGCCGCAACGGCATCGCGGGAGGCCAGGGCCTCTTCAAGCATTTTTGAAGACAATGGTTTCTCCTTCGACCATGACGTCGGTGAGGTGCAGGGAGCGGTCCAGGCGTACGCAGTCGGCGAAGCTGCCGGGTTGCAGGCGGCCGCGTTCTTCCAGGCCCAGGTAGTCCGCAGGAAATTGCGACAGGCGTTGTGAGGCTTCGCTGATAGGCAGGCCGATCTTCACCAGGTTGCGCAGCGCCTGGTCCATGGTCAGGGTGCTCCCGGCCAGGGTGCCGTCGGCCAGGCGTACGCCGCCCAGGCACTTGGTCACGGTGTGGCTGCCCAGCTTGTATTCGCCATCGGGCATGCCGGCGGCGGCGGTGGAATCGGTGACGCAGTACAGGCATGGGATCGAACGCAGGGCGACGCGCATGGCACCGGGGTGCACGTGCAGCAAGTCCGGGATCAGTTCGGCATATTGCGCGTGTGCCAGCGCGGCGCCGACGATGCCCGGCTCGCGGTGATGCAGCGGGCTCATGGCGTTATACAGATGCGTGAAACTGGTGGCGCCGGCGGCGAGGGCGGCGACGCCTTCTTCGTAGCTGCCCAGCGTGTGGCCGATCTGCATGCGCACCCCGCGTTGGCTGAGGGCACGGATCAGGCCGTCATGCCCGGCGATTTCCGGGGCGATGGTGATCACCCGGATCGGCGCCAGGCGCAGGTAGGCTTCCACTTCTTCCATCAATGCGGTGTGGGCGAAGTTGGGTTGTGCGCCGAGTTTTCCGGGATTGATGTAGGGCCCTTCCAGGTGCACACCGAGGACACGGGCGCTGCCTGTAGGACGCTGCTCGCAGAAGGTGCCGAGCTGGCCGAGCACGCTGGAGATTTCATCCACCGGTGCGGTCATGGTGGTGGCCAGCAGCGAGGTGGTGCCAAAGCGCACGTGGGTGCGGGTGATGGTCTCGAAGGCGTCGGCACCTTCCATGATGTCCTTGCCGCCACCGCCGTGCACATGCAGGTCGATAAAGCCCGGCAGCAGGTAGGGCAGTTCGTTGTCGGCAGGATCGCAAGGCACGCCTTCAATGGCGGTGACCTTGCCGTGCTCGTGCACCAGGCGGCCGCGCATCCAGCCGTGGGGCGTGAGGATATTGTCTTCGGACATGGGCAGTTCTCTAAGGCCGCAGCTCGGCGGCAAAGTCATAGCGGCGCAGCTCTGCGACAAAGTCGTAGTAGTCATTGCGGCAGTAGGTGTCGGTGATTTCGATCGGCGTGTTGTCGGCGGTGTAGCCGACCCGGGTCATCAGCAGCATGGCGGTGCCGGGGGCGATGCCCACCAGCTTGGCGAACTCGTCCGAGGCGTTGATCGCCTGGATGTGTTGCAAGGCGCGGACGACGGGTTTGCCGATGCCTTCGAGGTATTCGTACAACGAGTTGCCGATGGCCTGCGGCTGCGGCAGCACGGAGGCGGGCATTGCCGTCATTTCGATTGCCATGACCGTATCATCGGCCTTGCGCAGGCGTTTGAGCCGCGCGACCTTGTCGGTCGGCGACAGGCCCAGGCGGATCAGTTCTTCGTGGGTCGGCGGGGTGATGTCGCGCTCCAGCCACTGTGAGGTGGGCACAAACCCCTTGAGGCGCAACATCTCGCTGAAGCCCGACAGGCGCGACAGCGGCTGTTCCAGGCGTGGCGTGATAAACGTGCCGGAGCCCTGGCTGCGGCGAATCAGGCCTTGGGTAAACAGCACTTCCAGCGCCTTGCGGGCGGTGACCCGCGAAATGCTCAACTGCTCGCTGAGGGCACGCTCCGAGGGCAACGCCTGCTCGGATTTCCACTGGCCGGCGTGAATCGCCGCTTCCAGGTTGCGCGCCAGTTGCAGGTACAGCGGCGTGGATTGTTTGTCGTCGGGACGCAGCGTAAGGATGGGGTTCATCGTTAAGGTTTCCGATGCGGTTATTGGAGTGTTGTCGCCCGGTATTGGCCGGAAGCTAATACCACTTAAATACCATGTCAATGCTGCCAAAACGGTGCAAGCGCCGGTTTCAGGGCGCCTTAAGGGTGCGTGGTATCAAGTGGTATTAGAGAGGTCTTTAGGGCGCGCAGAAGTGCACAGCCCGCGCGGTGAACTGGTATTCACCGGCAGGGGCTGCGCAGGGCAGGAATTATTTTCGAATTATTTTACCGGCGGTCGAGGATTACGGCCGAATCTCGATCATGGTGCCGTCCTTGACCAGGTTCCAGACTTCGCGCATGTCGACGTTGCGCATGCCGATGCAGCCGTCTGTCCAGTCCAGGGTGTGGAACCACTGCTCGGGGTAGTCTTCGCTGTCGGGCGTGCCGTGGATCATGATCATGCTGCCGGGTTTCACGCCCTCGCGGCGGGCGCGGGCCGAGTCGCTGATATTGGGGTAGGAAATGTGCATGGCCAGGTTGAAGCGGTCGCTGGTCTTGCGCCAGTCGATCCAGTAGAAGCCTTCGGGCGTGCGGCGGTCGCCTTCGAACAACTTGGTGCCCTTGGGGTTTTTGCCGAGCGAGATGCGGTAGGTCTTGAGGGGCTTGCCGTCGTTGATCAGTTGCAACTGATGGGCGGATTTGAGCACCAGGACTTTTTCGACAGGTTTGCCGCCCAGGGTTTCCAGGGTGGAGGCGCAGCACAGCGTAGCGAACGACAGGCAGATCAGAGCAAGCAACCAACGCATTGAAACGGTATCCCTTGGGCGACGATCTGCCGGATGGTTATTGGGCGGGCTTTGACAGCGGTGGCACAGACTCGCTGCGCACCGGGAACGCCTGTTGGCGGCGGTCAGCGAAAAAGCATTCTAAGGTACGCCCGACCGTGCGGAAAGCCAGCTCGGACCAAGGGATGTCGGCTTCGTCGAACAACTGCACTTCAAGGCTTTCGGGGCCGGCGGCGAAGTCCAGGTCAACCAGTTCGGCGCGGTAGAAGATATGCACCTGGCTGATGTGCGGCACGTCGATCAGCGTGTAGATGCTCAGGTTGCGCACACGGGCGCAGGCTTCTTCGAGGGTTTCGCGCATGGCCGCCTGTTCCACGGTCTCGCCGTTTTCCATGAAGCCGGCCGGCAGGGTCCAGTACCCCAGGCGCGGTTCGATGGCGCGGCGGCACAGCAGCACCTTATCGCCCCACACCGGTACGGTGCCGGCGACGATATTGGGGTTCTGGTAGTGAATGGTCGAGCAGTGATCACACACAAAACGTAGGCGTGCGTCGCCTTCGGGAATGCGTTGGGTAACCGGTTTACCGCACTGGCTGCAGAAGTTCATGCTGGGGTTCCTGGAAAGTGCGTCTATCTTGGCGTGGCCGGCAGGGCCCTGCAAGTTGTCGTTTAGCGACACCGCGCGGGTTTTGGGGTTGGGCACCCGCACGCTTTGGTGCATGATGCAAGGTAGCCAACAGACCGAGATGACTCATGCTGGACGAGCTACTTCGCCGGGTAAGCAATCACACACCCCATACGCTGGAGACTGACGGGCGTTTCCCCGAGGCTGCCGTGCTGGTGCCGATTACCCGCAGTGACGAACCTGAGCTGATCCTGACCCTGCGCGCCAGCGGCCTGTCGACCCACGGTGGCGAAGTGGCCTTTCCCGGCGGGCGTCGCGACCCCGAAGACCCGGACCTGATCTTCACCGCCCTGCGTGAAGCCGAAGAAGAAATCGGCCTGCCGCCCGGTCTGGTCGAGGTGATCGGCCCGCTGAGCCCGCTGATTTCCCTGCATGGCATTCGGGTCACGCCCTATGTCGGGGTTATCCCCGATTACGTTGAATACCTGGCCAACGATGCCGAGATTGCTGCCGTTTTCAGCGTGCCGTTGGACTTTTTCCGACAGGACCCGCGCGAACATACCCACAGAATCGATTACCAGGGCCGCAGTTGGTATGTGCCCAGCTATCGGTTCGGCGAATACAAGATCTGGGGGCTGACGGCGATCATGATCGTGGAGCTGATCAATCTGCTCTATGACGACGCCAAGATCAGCCTGCACCAGCCACCCAAGAGCTTCATCAATATCTAAGCCATCGCTTGAATGGCCAGCCGTGAGGACACACCATGAAATACCGCCTGGGCGATGCCCGCGTCGAGACGCACCCACACAGCTGGGTGGCTCCGAATGCCACGCTGGTGGGCAAGGTCAAGCTGGAGGAGGGCGCCAACGTCTGGTTCAACGCGGTATTGCGTGGCGACAACGAACTGATCCTGATCGGCAAGAACAGCAACGTGCAGGACGGCAGCGTGATGCACACCGACATGGGCTACCCGTTGACCCTGGGCACCGGCGTGACCATTGGCCATAACGCCATGCTGCACGGCTGCACCGTCGACGACTACAGCCTGATCGGCATCAATGCGGTGATCCTCAACGGCGCCAAGATCGGCAAGCACTGCATCATCGGCGCCAATTCGCTGATCGGCGAAGGCAAGGAAATTCCCGATGGCTCGCTGGTGATGGGCTCGCCGGGCAAGGTGGTGCGTGAACTCACCGACGCCCAGAAGCGCATGCTCGAAGCCAGCGCCGCGCACTATGTGCATAACGCGCAGCGTTACGCGCGAGACCTGGCCGAGCAGGACGCATGAACCCGACAGAACGCCCCGTCGCCTCGCCGTGCGTGAGCATTTGCGCGCTGGATGACGACGACATCTGCACCGGCTGCCAGCGCACCGTGGATGAAATCACGCGCTGGAGCCGCATGGACAACGCCGAGCGCCGGGTGGTGCTGGGGTTGTGCCATGAGCGGGCGAAGGCGAGTGGGTTGGTGTGGATGCTCCCGGGGCAGTCCGGCGGCTGAAGTGTTTGCGGTGGCCTCTGCGCTGTGGGCTGTTGTGACGAGCGAGCTTCTTGTGGTGAGCGAGCTTCTTGTGGCGAGCGGGCTTGCCCCGCGTTGGGCTGCGCAGCAGCCCCAATAGGCGCGCCGCGTTGCATCAGACGAACCGCGGTGCAGGTTTCAGGGCTGCTGCGCACCCCAACGCGGGGCAAGCCCGCTCGCCACAAAGGGTGTGGTGCATTACCCTGTGCGCATTATTTACAGGTCCCGCGCCCCATGTTCTTCCTGATCGCCTACATCAGCAGCGTCGTGCTGATCAACTTCGCCTTCTCCACCGCCCCACACCTGGACGTCATCTGGTCGGCCTGGGGTGGCCTGGTGTTTGTCCTGCGTGACATGGTGCAAACCCGCTTCGGCCATGGTGCGATCATCGCCATGCTGGCGGCGCTGGTACTGTCGTATATCACTTCCGATCCCTCCATCGCCCTGGCCAGCGCCACGGCGTTCGCGGTGTCGGAGTGCATCGACTGGCTGGTATTCAGCATCACCAAGCGCCCGCTGCATGACCGCCTGTGGATAAGTTCGGCGCTGAGCATTCCCCTCGATACGTTTATCTTCTTCGGCCTGATCGGCGCGCTCACACCCGCCGTGGCAGGCACCGCGCTGGTGTCGAAGTTCGCCGGAGTCACGGCGGTGTGGTTGATCATGGCCTGGCGTGTGCGCAAGCGGGCCGTCGCCAACTGAGGCCAATTTTTACAGTTCATGTAAAATGCCGGCCTTTCTCCAAATGATCCGCTCCCCTGAGGACCTGAGATGACCCGAATCGGAACTCCATTGTCGCCAACCGCGACCCGCGTTTTGCTGTGTGGCTGCGGTGAGCTGGGCAAGGAAGTGGTAATCGAACTGCAACGCCTGGGCGTTGAAGTGATTGCCGTGGATCGCTACGCCAACGCGCCGGCCATGCAGGTGGCGCATCGCAGCCACGTGATCAACATGCTCGACGGCGCGGCCCTGCGTGCGGTGATCGAAGCGGAAAAACCGCACTTCATCGTGCCGGAAATCGAAGCCATTGCCACCGCCACCCTGGTGGAATTGGAGGCCGAAGGCTTCACCGTGATCCCGACCGCACGGGCCACCTCGCTGACCATGAACCGCGAAGGCATCCGTCGCCTGGCCGCCGAAGAGCTGGACCTGCCGACCTCGCCGTATCACTTCGCCGACACGTTCGAAGACTACAGCAAGGCCGTCCAGGACCTGGGCTTCCCGTGCGTGGTCAAGCCGGTGATGAGTTCGTCGGGCAAGGGCCAGAGCCTGCTGCGCAGCGTCGACGACGTGCAGAAAGCCTGGGACTACGCCCAGGAAGGCGGGCGTGCCGGTAAAGGCCGGGTGATCATCGAGGGCTTTATCGACTTCGACTACGAAATCACTCTGCTGACCGTGCGTCACGTCGGTGGCACCACCTTCTGCGCGCCGGTCGGTCACCGTCAGGAGAAGGGCGACTACCAGGAATCCTGGCAGCCACAAGCCATGAGCCCGATTGCCCTGGCGGAATCCGAGCGGGTTGCCAAAGCCGTGACCGAGGCGCTGGGTGGCCGTGGTCTGTTTGGCGTGGAATTGTTCATCAAGGGCGACCAGGTGTGGTTCAGCGAAGTTTCGCCGCGCCCGCATGACACTGGCCTGGTGACCCTGATTTCCCAGGACCTGTCGCAGTTCGCCCTGCACGCGCGCGCCATTCTTGGCCTGCCGATTCCATTGATCCGTCAGTTCGGCCCTTCGGCGTCGGCAGTGATCCTGGTGGAAGGACAATCGACCCAGACGGCATTTGCCAACCTGGGCGCAGCCTTGAGCGAGCCGGACACGGCGTTGCGTCTGTTTGGCAAGCCGGAAGTGAATGGCCAGCGCCGCATGGGCGTGGCGTTGGCGCGGGATGAGTCGATTGAGGCGGCCCGGGCTAAAGCTACCCGTGCTTCCAAGGCTGTTGTTGTAGAGCTGTAATCCCACGCTGAGCCGTTCCCGCGCTCTGCGTGGGAACGCCGCGCTGGAAGCCCCGCGTGCGCTCTTAAGGGCATGACGCAGGGCGTCAGCGGATACATTCCCACGCAGAGCGTGGGAATGATCGTCATCAGGCGACCTTGTTCAAATCATTGTGACGCGTCTCTTTCAGGCACAGCACAGCAATCAGGCTGAGCAACGCTGCCGCCGACACATACCCACCGACATAACTCAGCCCACCCATCGCCACCAGCTTGGTCGCGAAGAACGGTGCGGCCGACGCTCCGACAATCCCACCCAGGTTGTACGCCGCCGAAGCGCCGGTATAACGCACGCGCGTCGGGAACAATTCCGGCAGCATCGCGCCCATCGGGGCGAAGGTCACACCCATCAGGAACAGCTCCAACGCCAGGAACAGCGCAACCGCCCAGGTCGAGCCGTGGGTGAGCAGCGGCTCCATGGTAAAGCCCGACAGAATCGCCAGGATCGCGCCGACGATCAGCACCGGCTTGCGTCCGTAGCGGTCACTGGCCAAGGCTGCCAACGGTGTGGCCAGGCCCATGAACAGCACGGCAAAACACAGCAGGCCCAGGAACGTCTCGCGGCTGTAGCCCAGGGTGGATACGCCGTAGCTGAGGGAAAACGCCGTGGTGATGTAGAACAGCGCATAGCACACCACCATCGAGGCGGCGCCCAGCAGGACCGGCAGCCAGTGCTGGCTGAACAGTTCCACCAACGGCACTTTCACCGGCGCTTCCTTGGCGACGGCATTGGCGAATACCGGGGTTTCATGCAGCTTCAGGCGCGCGTACAGGCCAACCATCACCAGCGCGGCGCTGAGGATGAACGGGATCCGCCAGCCCCAACTGCGGAACTGCTCGTCGCTGAGGTTCATGGCCAGGATCAGGAACAAGCCGTTGGCCGCGAGAAACCCAATCGACGGGCCCAGTTGCGGAAACATGCCGAACCAGGCGCGCTTGCCCTTCGGTGCGTTTTCAGTCGCCAGCAACGCCGCACCGCCCCATTCCCCGCCGAGCCCCAGGCCCTGGCCGAAACGCAGCACACACAACAGGATCGGTGCCCAGGCGCCGATGCTGTCATAGCCGGGCAGCAAGCCGATCAACGTGGTGCACACGCCCATGAGCAGAAGCGAGGCAACCAGCGTGGATTTGCGCCCGATACGGTCGCCAAAGTGCCCGAACAGCGCCGAGCCCAGCGGGCGGGCGATGAAGGCAATGCCGAAGGTCAGGAACGACGCCAGCATCTGCGCGGTGCCGGAGCTCTGCGGAAAGAATACCGGGCCGATCACCAGCGCGGCGGCGGTGGCGTAAATATAGAAATCGTAGAACTCGATGGCCGTGCCGACGATGCTCGCGGTAGCGACGCGGGCGGTCGAGTTGGTCGGGGCGGCGGTTGCGGCCTCGTTATAGGCGGTGCTCATTGAAGTATCCCTGATGGTCATTGCGCGTTTGGACGCGGATTATTATTGGTCGAACACCCATGGATCAGGGCAGTGCGCGGGGCGGCTCGGGATGGGAGCGAACACCGGTCAGACACGATAGAACGGTGCCTGGACGCGCTGTGTGCGGGTAGCACGCGGTCGGGCAGGGCTTGGGTAAGCCGCACCGATTATAGGAAGGGGTTTGCGGATCCAACAAGAGGCTCAGTCACGATCTATCAAACGCTGCAAATCAAGTGTGGGAGCGGGCTTGCTCGCGAAAGCGGTGGGTCAGTTAAAGATGGGCTGACTGATCCACCGCTTTCGCGAGCAAGCCCGCTCCCACATTGGAATGCGCAGTGCCGAAAAGCTAGGCGGCGACGGGCACGCGGCTGGTGTGCCAGATCAGCACTTTGCTCACACGGTTGTCCTCGGTCTCGAGGATTTCCAGGCGGTAGCGCCCGATTTTCAGGCACACCGCGCAATCCGGGATGGTCTCCAGGGCTTCGGTCACCAGGCCGTTGAGGGTCTTGGGGCCATCGCTGGGCAGGTGCCAGCCCAGGCTCTTGTTCAGCTCGCGGATCGAGGCGGCGCCGTCGATGATGTAGCGGCCATCGGGCTGCGCTTCGATGTGCGGGTTGTCTGCGGCCTGATCGCTTTCGAATTCGCCGACGATTTCTTCAAGGATATCTTCCAGGGTGACGATCCCCAGCACTTCGCCGTATTCATCCACGACCATGCCCAGGCGTCGCTGCTGTTTGTGGAAGTTCAGCAGTTGCAGCTGCAGCGGCGTGCTTTCAGGGACGAAGTAGGGCTCGTGGCAGGCGGCGAGCAGGGCTTCCTTGGTCAGGCTGGCGTCGGGCAGCAGGTGCTGGATCTGCCGAGTATTGAGCACCGCTTCGACCTGGTTGATATCACTGTGGAACACCGGCAGGCGGGTGCGCTGCGAAGTGCGCAGTTGTTCGATGATGGCTTCGATCGAGTCATCCAGGTTGATGCCGTCCACTTCGCTGCGCGGCACCAGGATGTCATTGACGGTAATGTTGTCCAGGGCGTGGATGCCTGGCATGCCGGGGGTACGGCTTTCGTCGGCGTCCGGTTCCGGCTCGTCGTCGTGGTCGGGCAGCGGTTCGTCGCTTTTTTTCACCACGCCGGTCTTGCGCGCGAACGGGCGCAGCAGCAACAGGCTGATGCCATTGAGCAGCCAGGCCAGCGGATAGAGGATTTTCAACGGTATGCCCAGCAGCGTGTTGCCAAAGCCCAGCACCGCTTGCGGATGGCGGGTGGCGAGCGCGCGCGGCAGGTAGTCGGCGAGGATCAGCAACAGGGCGCAGGAGATCAGCCAGCCGAGCCACGGGCCGTTCTGTGCCCAGGCATAGATCGCCAGCAGGGTGCACAGAATCACCACGGCAGCGCGGCACAGGCTGTTGCACAGGATCAGGCTATGACGGGGGAAACTCAGGCGGGCGGCGGCCTTGTCACCCTGGCGTGTGCCGGGGCGCAGGGCCAGCAGGTGCTGTTGCGCGGCTTCGATGGCGGTAAACAGCGCCGCCCATAACACCAGCAGGGCGATTACCGCGAACATCGGCTCCAGGGGCAAGTTGTCCATGATTGCAGCCCGTCAGATATGCAGGATGTATTCGCGGACCAGCTTGCTGCCGAAATAGGCCAGCATCAGCAGGCAGAAACCGGCCAGGGTCCAGCGAATCGCTTTGTGCCCACGCCAGCCGAGGCGGTTGCGGCCCCACAGCAACACGCTGAACACCACCCAGGCCAGGCACGCCAGCAGGGTCTTGTGCACCAGGTGCTGGGCGAACAGGTTTTCGACGAACAGCCAGCCGGAAATCAGCGACAGCGACAGCAGCGTCCAGCCAGCCCAGAGAAAGCCGAACAACAGGCTTTCCATGGTCTGCAGCGGCGGGAAGTTCTTGATCAGCCCGGACGGGTGCTTGTGCTTGAGCTGGTGGTCCTGCAGCAGCAGGAGCAGGGCCTGGAACACCGCAATGGTGAACATGCCGTAGGCGAGGATCGACAGCAGGATATGCGCGAGGATGCCCGGTTCTTCATCGATCACCTGCACAGTGCCGGTGGGGGCGAATTGCGCCAGCAGCACAGTCAGCACGCCCAGCGGGAATAACAGCACCAGCAGGTTTTCGACGGGGATCCGATAGCAGGCCATCAAGGTCAGCGCGATCACCGCAGCAGCGATCAGGCTGGCGGCGCTGAAAAAATCTAGGCCCAGGCCGACCGGCGTCATCAGGTGGGTGAACAGGCTCGCGGCATGGGCCAGCAGGGCAAGGACGCCCAGGCCGACCAGCAGGCGTTTGTCGGCCTTGGTGCCTTGGGCGAGGCGAGTGCCCTGATAGAGGGTCGCAGCGGCATACAAGAGGGCGGCGGCGAGGCTGGGTAGCAAACTGGGTGACAAGGGGACCATAAATCCTGATAGACAAGCCCGAAAGGCGCTGAGTTTGGCATACACCTGCGTTCCACGAAAGACTCCCGGGCCAGACAGCGGGTGTGCATGGACGCAGTCTTCGCTATAATCCGCGACCTGCCCACGCCGCAGGCTCGCCGAGCGCTGTTTTTAATAGCGATTTACCACAGCCTGGGCTGCCATTACCTCGGTCTACCAATGCATTTCGATGAATAGGGCCTGAAAGGATCGCGCATGTTTGAAAACCTGACTGACCGTCTCTCGCAGACGCTGCGCCACGTTACCGGCAAGGCCAAGCTGACCGAGGACAATATTAAAGACACCCTGCGTGAAGTGCGCATGGCGTTGCTGGAAGCCGACGTGGCCTTGCCGGTGGTGAAGGACTTCGTCAACTCGGTCAAGGAACGTGCGGTCGGCACCGAAGTGTCCCGCAGCCTGACGCCGGGCCAGGCCTTCGTGAAGATTGTCCAGGCCGAACTCGAAAGCCTGATGGGCGCGGCCAACGAAGACCTGAACCTCAGCGCCGTGCCGCCGGCCGTCGTATTGATGGCCGGTCTGCAGGGTGCGGGTAAAACCACCACCGCCGGCAAGCTGGCGCGCTTCCTTAAAGAGCGCAAGAAAAAGTCGGTGATGGTGGTGTCGGCCGACGTGTACCGTCCGGCGGCCATCAAGCAGCTGGAAATGCTCGCAGGCGAAGTGGGCGTGACCTTCTTCCCGTCCGACCTGAGCCAGAAGCCGGTCGACATTGCCAACGCGGCAATTAAAGAAGCCAAGCTGAAGTTCATCGACGTGGTCATCGTCGATACCGCCGGTCGCCTGCACATCGATGAAGAGATGATGGGCGAGATCAAGGCGCTGCATGCCGCGATCAACCCGGTCGAGACGCTGTTCGTGGTCGACGCCATGACCGGCCAGGACGCGGCCAACACCGCCAAGGCCTTTGGCGACGCACTGCCGCTGACCGGCGTGATCCTGACCAAGGTCGACGGCGACGCGCGTGGCGGTGCCGCGCTGTCGGTGCGCGCCATCACCGGCAAGCCGATCAAGTTCATCGGTATGGGCGAGAAGAGCGAAGCGCTCGAGCCGTTCCACCCTGAGCGTATCGCCTCGCGCATCCTCGGCATGGGTGACGTGCTCAGCCTGATCGAACAGGCCGAAGCCACGCTCGACAAGGACAAGGCCGACAAACTGGCCAAAAAGCTGAAGAAGGGCAAGGGCTTCGACCTCGAAGACTTCCGCGACCAGCTGCAACAAATGAAGAACATGGGCGGCCTCGGCGGCCTGATGGACAAACTGCCGAACATCGGCGGCGTGAACCTGGCGCAAATGGGCAATGCCCAGGGTGCGGCAGAAAAGCAGTTCAAGCAGATGGAAGCCATCATCAACTCCATGACCCCGGCCGAGCGCCGCGACCCTGAGCTGATCAGCGGTTCGCGCAAGCGTCGGATCGCCATGGGCTCCGGCACCCAGGTGCAGGACATCGGTCGCTTGATCAAGCAGCACAAGCAGATGCAGAAGATGATGAAGAAATTCTCCGCGAAAGGCGGAATGGCCAAGATGATGCGCGGCATGGGCGGTATGTTGCCCGGCGGCGGCATGCCAAAGATGTAAAGAATTCGCGCGGGAGCCCAGCTCCTGCTCCGACCCACAGGGATGTGGGATCTCCAGCAAACCCGCCATTGGCGGATGCTGACTCGCCGTTTTAACCGACGGCTCTATAGCAGATCTGAGTGGCACGCTGATAGGCGCCAGAAAAAGACATTTGCAAAAGTCCGGATATTCCTTAGAATATGCGGCCTTTCGGGCACCTATGCCCGCTGTGCATTTAGATTTGCAGCACCGACTACAGGAACGATGTTCACATGCTAACAATCCGTCTTGCCCTTGGCGGCTCCAAAAAGCGCCCGTTTTACCACTTGACCGTAACTGACAGCCGCAACCCACGTGACGGCTCTCACAAGGAACAAGTTGGCTTCTACAACCCGATCGCTCGTGGTCAAGAAGTCCGCCTGTCCGTGAACCAAGAGCGCGTAGCCTACTGGCTCAGCGTTGGTGCACAGCCTTCTGAGCGTGTTGCCAAGTTGTTGAAGGACTCGGCTAAGGCCGCAGCCTGAGCAATATGAACGCGACGCCAGCTGTTGCTGATGATTTGATCGTTATCGGCAAGATTTATTCGGTTCATGGCGTTCGCGGCGAAGTGAAGGTGTATTCCTTTACTGATCCGACTGAAAACCTGCTTCAGTACAAAACCTGGACGCTCAAGCGCGAAGGGAGTGTGAAACAGGTCGAGCTGGTCAGTGGACGCGGGAGCGACAAGTTCCTGGTCGCAAAGCTCAAGGGTCTTGATGATCGTGAAGAAGCTCGTCTTCTGGCTGGTTATGAGATCTGCGTGCCGCGCAACCTGTTCCCTGAATTGACCGACGGCGAGTACTACTGGTACCAGCTGGAAGGTCTGAAGGTCATCGATCAACTGGGGCAATTGCTCGGGAAAATCGATCATCTTCTGGAAACCGGCGCCAATGATGTAATGGTGGTCAAGCCTTGCGCTGGCAGCCTGGATGATCGCGAACGCCTGTTGCCGTATACCGAGCAATGCGTGTTGGCCGTCGACCTGGCAGCGGGCGAGATGAAGGTGGAATGGGACGCGGACTTCTAAGCGTGGCTAATTTGCGCATTGAAGTGATCAGTTTGTTTCCCGAGATGTTTTCCGCCATCAGCGAGTACGGCATCACCAGTCGGGCGGTGAAACAGGGGCTGTTGCAGCTTACCTGTTGGAACCCGCGAGACTACACGACGGATCGACATCACACTGTGGACGATCGCCCATTTGGCGGTGGCCCGGGCATGGTGATGAAGATCAAGCCCTTGGAAGACGCGTTGGTTGAGGCCAAGGCAGCTGCCGGGGAGAAGGCGAAGGTAATTTACCTGTCCCCTCAAGGCCGCCAGCTGAAACAGGCTGCGGTACGCGAACTGGCGAATGAGGAAGCACTGATCCTGATTGCCGGTCGCTATGAAGGCATTGACGAGCGGTTTATTGAAGCTCATGTCGATGAAGAGTGGTCGATTGGGGACTATGTCCTGTCTGGCGGCGAGCTGCCGGCGATGGTCCTGATAGATGCGGTTACACGACTGCTGCCTGGAGCTTTAGGGCATGCGGACTCCGCGGAGGAAGATTCCTTCACGGATGGTTTGCTGGATTGCCCGCACTACACCCGACCGGAGGTGTATGCGGATCAGCGTGTTCCCGACGTATTGCTAAGTGGCAATCACGCACACATCCGGCGTTGGCGTTTACAGCAGTCCCTTGGTCGGACCTATGAACGACGCGCCGATCTTCTGGAAAGCCGCTCGCTTTCTGGAGAAGAGAAGAAGCTGCTCGAGGAATACATCCTCGCGCGGGACGATAGTTAACAACGTATCGATGGTAGGTCCATTGACTTACCTTAGGAGCACAGCATGACTAACAAAATCATCCTTGCACTCGAAGCAGAGCAGATGACCAAAGAGATCCCTACCTTTGCCCCGGGCGACACCATTGTCGTTCAGGTGAAAGTGAAGGAAGGCGACCGTTCGCGTCTGCAAGCGTTCGAAGGCGTGGTAATCGCCAAGCGTAACCGTGGTGTGAACAGTGCTTTCACTGTTCGTAAAATCTCCAACGGTGTTGGCGTAGAGCGTACTTTCCAGACCTACAGCCCGCAAATCGACAGCATGGCCGTCAAGCGTCGCGGTGACGTACGTAAAGCCAAGCTGTACTACCTGCGTGACCTGTCCGGTAAAGCAGCTCGCATCAAGGAAAAACTGGCTTAAGTCCAGCTTCCCGATGCAGAAAAAAGCAGCCTACGGGCTGCTTTTTTGTGCCTGAAATTTGTCCATCTGCCGGTACTTTTCCATGACCACTCGCCTTGAAGAAATCCAGCGCCGCACCGACCTGTCCGTCACCCACGTGACCAAGGCCGTGTTCCCGCCGACCACCAACCACCACAACACGCTGTTCGGCGGCACCGCCCTGGCCTGGATGGATGAAGTCTCGTTCATCACCGCGACGCGCTTCTGCCGCCTGCCGCTGGTCACGGTTTCCACCGACCGCATCGACTTCAATCACGCCATCCCGGCCGGCTCCATCGTTGAGCTGATCGGCCGCGTGATCAAAGTCGGCAACACCAGCCTCAAGGTTGAAGTCGAAGTGTTCGTCGAGAGCATGAGTGCCGATGGCCGTGAGAAGGCGATCCAGGGCGTGTTCAGCTTTGTGGCGATTGACGCCGACAAGCGCCCGGTGCCGGTACTTCCAGGTTTCGTGGACTGAAATATTCCCCGTAGGAGCCGGCGTGCCGGCACTGGCGGCCTCAAGGACTGCGGTGCCGTTGCGGGCCTCATCGCCGGCAAGCCGGCTCCTACAGAGCGCGCAGCTAGGGTAGCATCTACCTACTTTTTCAGCGTCCGAGCCCTCATGCCCGCCATTGACCACCCCCTCATTGACCGCTTCCTCGACGCCCTGTGGCTGGAAAAAGGCCTGTCCGACAACACGCGCCAGGCTTATCGCAGCGATCTCGCGCTGTTCAATGGCTGGCTGCAGGACAAAAACCTCGAACTGATCAACGCCGGCCGCGAGCTGATCCTCGATCACCTGGCCTGGCGCCTTGAGCAGAACTACAAGCCGCGCTCCACCGCGCGATTTCTTTCCGGCGTGCGTGGCTTTTATCGTTATTTGCTGCGGGAAAAACTGATTGCCGTCGACCCGACCCTGCAAATCGATATGCCACAGCTCGGCAGGCCATTGCCCAAGTCCCTGTCGGAAGCGGACGTGGATGCCTTGCTCGCCGCTCCCGACTTGAGCGAAGCCATCGGCCAGCGCGACCGCGCCATGCTGGAGGTGCTGTACGCCTGCGGCCTGCGGGTGACCGAGTTGATCAGCCTGACCCTGGAGCAGGTCAACCTGCGCCAGGGCGTGCTGCGCGTGATGGGCAAGGGCAGCAAGGAGCGGCTGGTGCCGATGGGCGAAGAGGCGATCGTGTGGGTCGAGCGCTACATGCGCGATGGGCGCAGTGAATTGCTTGGCGGGCGCCCCAGCGATGTGCTGTTTCCCAGCCAGCGGGGCGAGCAGATGACCCGCCAGACCTTCTGGCACCGCATCAAGCACCAGGCCAAGGTGGCCGGGATCGGCAAGGCGCTTTCGCCGCACACCCTGCGCCATGCGTTCGCCACGCATTTGCTCAATCACGGCGCGGATTTGCGCGTGGTGCAAATGTTGCTCGGGCACAGTGACCTGTCCACCACCCAGATCTACACCCACGTGGCGCGTGCACGCTTGCAGGATATGCACGCCAAGCACCATCCGCGCGGTTGAAAACCGCCAATTTATCCTGCCACGGGCTGCCCTGCGGCCCAACTGTGGTAGGCTTTGCCGGTTAGCAAAGGGGACGGCCACAGCCCGAGTTTCCATATCGGTGTTCTGCTCCCGTCCCTGCATCTGCCTTCAGGAGTTCCCATGCGCTTGACCCAGATTATTGCCGCCGCAGCCATTGCGTTGGTTTCCACTTTTGTTGTCGCCGATGACGCTGCCGAGCAAACGATTCGCAAGAGCCTGGCCAACCTGCAGCTCGACACCCCGATCGAAAGCATCAGCGCCAGCCCGATGGCCGGCCTGTACGAAGTCAAGCTCAAGGGCAGCCGTGTGCTGTACGCCAGCGCCGACGGCCAGTACATCGTCCAGGGCTACCTGTTCCAGTTGAAGGACGGCAAGCCGGTCAACCTGACCGAGAAGGCCGAGCGCCTGGGCGTGTCCAAGCTGATCAACGGCATTCCGGTGGCTGAAACCGTGGTTTACCCGGCCATCGGCGAGACCAAGACCCACATCACCGTGTTCACCGACACCACGTGCCCTTACTGCCACAAGCTGCACGCCGAAGTGCCGGCGCTGAACAAGCTTGGTGTGGAAGTGCGCTATGTAGCGTTCCCGCGCCAGGGCCTCGGCTCGCCGGGTGACGAGCAGCTGCAAGCCGTGTGGTGCTCGGCCGACAAGAAAGCGGCCATGGACAAGATGGTCGATGGCAAGGAAATCAAGGCGGCCAAATGCGCCAACCCGGTTTCCAAGCAGTTCGCTCTTGGCCAGTCCATTGGCGTGAACGGTACACCGGCCATCGTTTTGGCAGACGGCCAGGTAATTCCGGGCTACCAGCCGGCGCCACAAGTTGCCAAACTGGCGCTGAGTGCCAAATAAACCTGCATCGTCGAACCTTTGACGAGCAAGGCCCTTCGACCAGTCGACGGGTCGTTAATTGAAAGCCGCAGTTGTGCGGCTGTTTTCCACGGCCGACCTAGCGTCGGCCGTTTCATGGGGAGTTCTTCAGTGAAACCGGTCAAAGTAGGCATCTGTGGGTTAGGGACCGTCGGTGGCGGCACCTTTAACGTACTTCAGCGTAACGCTGAGGAAATTTCCCGCCGTGCAGGTCGCGGGATTGAAGTGGCGCAAATTGCCACGCGTTCGCCAAAGCCTCAGTTCCAAACGACCGGTATTGCGATTACCAACGATGTCTTCGCCGTGGCCACCAACCCTGAAATCGATATCGTCATCGAGCTGGTAGGCGGCTACACCGTGGCCCGCGAGCTGGTGCTCAAGGCCATAGAGAACGGCAAGCATGTGGTCACCGCCAACAAGGCGCTGATCGCCGTGCACGGCAACGAGATCTTCGCCAAGGCGCGCGAGAAGGGCGTGATCGTGGCGTTCGAAGCCGCCGTGGCCGGTGGCATCCCGGTGATCAAGGCGATCCGTGAAGGCCTGTCCGCCAACCGCATCAACTGGGTGGCCGGCATCATCAATGGCACTGGCAACTTCATCCTGACCGAGATGCGCGAGAAGGGCCGTACCTTCGAAGACGTGCTTGCCGAGGCCCAGGCCCTGGGTTATGCCGAAGCCGACCCGACCTTTGACGTGGAAGGTATCGACGCGGCGCACAAGCTGACCATCCTGGCGTCCATCGCCTTTGGTATCCCGCTGCAGTTCGACAAGGCCTACACCGAAGGCATCACCCAGCTGACGACTGCCGACGTGAACTACGCCGAAGCCCTGGGCTATCGCATCAAGCACCTGGGCGTGGCGCGCAGCACTCCGGCCGGTATCGAGCTGCGTGTGCACCCGACGCTGATCCCGGCTGACCGCCTGATCGCCAACGTCAATGGCGTGATGAACGCCGTGATGGTCAACGGTGACGCCGCCGGTTCGACGCTGTTCTACGGTGCCGGTGCCGGCATGGAGCCAACCGCTTCGTCGGTGATCGCCGACCTGGTGGACGTGGTTCGCGCCATGACCAGCGACCCGGAAAACCGCGTGCCGCACCTGGCCTTCCAGCCGGATTCGCTGTCGGCCCATCCGATCCTGCCGATCGAGGCGTGCGAAAGCGCCTACTACCTGCGGATCCAGGCCAAGGATCATCCGGGTGTGTTGGCCCAGGTGGCCAGCATCCTGTCGGAGCGCGGTATCAACATCGAGTCGATCATGCAGAAGGAAGTCGAGGAACAGGATGGCCTGGTGCCGATGATCCTGCTGACCCACCGCGTGCTCGAGCAGCACATCAACGATGCCATCCGGGCTCTCGAAGCTCTTCAGGGCGTGGTTGGGCCGGTCGTTCGTATTCGCGTCGAACATCTAAATTAATTCAGCTGCAAGCGCCAGCTTGTCACTTGAAGCTTGCAGCCCAAACCGAAGGTTTGCCCCTATGCGTTACATCAGCACCCGCGGCCAGGCACCGGCCCTGAATTTCGAAGACGTCCTGCTGGCAGGCCTTGCCACCGACGGCGGCCTGTACGTGCCGGAAAACCTGCCACGCTTCACCCAGGAAGAAATCGCTTCGTGGGCCGGCCTGCCGTACCACGAGCTGGCGTTCCGGGTGATGCGCCCGTTCGTCACCGGCAGCATTCCGGATGCCGACTTCAAGAAGATCCTGGAAGAGACCTACGGCGTGTTTTCCCACAGCGCCATCGCGCCGTTGCGTCAACTGAACGGCAACGAGTGGGTGCTGGAGCTGTTCCACGGCCCGACCCTGGCGTTCAAGGACTTCGCCCTGCAGCTGCTCGGTCGCCTGCTGGACTACGTGCTGGAGAAGCGTGGCGAGCGCGTGGTGATCATCGGCGCTACCTCTGGTGATACCGGCTCGGCCGCCATCGAAGGTTGCAAGCACTGCGAAAACGTCGACATCTTCATCCTGCACCCGCACAAGCGTGTGTCGGAAGTACAGCGCCGGCAGATGACCACCATCTTCGGTGAGAACATCCACAACATCGCCATCGAAGGCAACTTCGATGACTGCCAGGAAATGGTCAAGAACAGCTTCGCCGACCAAAGCTTCCTCAAGGGCACGCGCCTGGTCGCCGTGAACTCGATCAACTGGGCGCGGATCATGGCCCAGATCGTCTACTACTTCCACGCTGCCCTGCAGCTCGGCGGCCCGGCGCGCTCGGTGTCGTTCTCGGTGCCGACCGGCAACTTCGGCGATATCTTCGCCGGCTACCTGGCCCGCAACATGGGCCTGCCGATCAACCAGTTGATCGTCGCCACCAACCGCAACGACATCCTGCACCGCTTCATGAGCGGCAACCAGTACGTCAAGGAAACCCTGCACGCGACTCTGTCGCCGTCCATGGACATCATGGTTTCGTCGAACTTCGAACGCTTGCTGTTCGATATGCACGGTCGCAATGGCGCGGCCCTGGCCGAGTTGATGAACAGCTTCAAGCAAGGTGGCGGTTTCAGCGTCGAGCAAGAGCGCTGGACCGAAACCCGCAAGCTGTTCGACTCCCTGGCCGTGGATGATGAACAAACCTGCGAGACCATCGCCGAAGTCTACGCCCAGACCGGCGAGGTGCTTGACCCGCACACCGCCATCGGCGTGAGGGCCGCCCGCGAATGCCGTCGCAGCCTGGACATCCCGATGGTGATCCTCGGCACTGCGCACCCGGTCAAATTCCCCGAAGCGGTGGAAAAGGCGGGTGTCGGCAAGGCGCTGGAGCTGCCGGAGCACTTGGCTAACCTGTTCGAGCGTGAAGAGCGTTGCACCGTATTGGCCAATGACCTGAAGGCTGTGCAGGCGTTTGTCAGTCAGCATGGCAATCGCGGCAAGCCTTTGTAAGGCGAACTGCGCAGACAAAAACGCCGCTTTCCCATCCTTGGGTCAGCGGCGTTTTTTATGGCAGGCCCGACAGCGTGCTGGCTATATAAGTAATTTAATCGCCGCTCCGGTGATCGACGCGATCGTCGCAACGACTGCCATGGCGACACCCATTGGGTACCAGAAAGTCTCGCAGTTTATCTTCAGGGATTCTGATTTGAGCTTGTCTTGCTCAGCCTGCATGCGTGATATTTCGGCATAGATGCGCCGGACATCGGCATGCATTCTCTCCATTGCTGCCTGCTGTTCATTGTTTTCCATCATCGTCTTCATCCTTCGCAATAAGGGCCTTTACATGCGCTTTTACCCGCGTGGCAGAGTGACCAGCGCTCACCGAGTATAGGATTCACCCCCGACCTGCGCGCCCGGCGAACCCCAAAACGGCAGCCCATTGCGTAAGCACTTATGTGCCGCCGTTTTTTCGTTGTCATGTTGCTGGCGCATGCTGGTCCTCGTCACTCCCTGACGGCCCCATAAAGACGAAAAAGCGAACTTTCCTACGTCACAACCAGTCACTTAGGATAGATGCAGCTCCCGTTGAAACGATTGTTCCCGAACTATTGAGTGGTGATCGAGATGGAAAGTATCAGCCTATTGCTCGAAGAAGCACTGAGCCCTTATCTGGTTACGCTGACCACCTCTGGCGTGCAGGGCGAATGCCTGGTGACGGTGAAAAACCCTGCTGGCGCGATTGTGGTCGAGCGTGAAGTCGACCAGGCGCAATTGATGGATAAACGCGTGCTGGTGGATGTTGTGGATTGCCTGCTGCGCGACCTCAAGATCGCCGAAGGGCGTCTGGAGCCCTCGGTTATCGCGGCCTTGCGCAATGCTGCCCAGACCCGCAGCGCTGCTGTCGCATGAAGAATTGTTTATACGCGGAAACTTCCGACTGCAGGGCCTGTCAGATTTTGTAACAGCAAGAGCAAACATTGTGCTCCGGTGTTTGTGTCTTGTTGTACTGGTCTTTGTAAGGCCACGTTTAACCCCGAAGTGTCTCCCCACTCTTCGGGGTTTCTTTTTGCCCGCGATTTGTCACGGCACGGGTGAATCCTGGAAAAACCGTGGGTTGTCGCGCAGGTACTGCTCGCGCATGAGCGGATCCAGCCACGCGGCGTAGGACTGCTGCACGCGTTCCTGAGGGATGTCGAGCAGCACCTGATCGATCCGTTCGATGGCCTGGCGCCCCTGGGGCGTATCCGAGCACGCGATATGCGTACGTTGGTAGGGCGCTGTGCCTTTGATCGGATAGAAACTCAGGTCGTTGGACGCAATCCCCTGTTGCAGTGCGTGATAGCGGATTTCCGGCCAATAACCCAATACCGCCTCCAACCGTCCGAGGCGCTGCATTTGCAACAAGCTGCCGAGGGCGTCGTTGCCGTAGTGGAGGGCGAGTTTGTGCGCGTCGACGTGTTTGAGTTGCTCATCGATGACTGGCCCGTAGCTGCGCTCCGCCGTGGCGCCCACCCGCGTCCTGTGAGCATCGAGAAATGCTTGCAGGTCGAACTGGCCGTCTACGATAAACGACGCCATGGCGTCCTGCTGGCTGCGCCGGATCGTCACGCCGTTGCTGGGCACTGCAAACGCCTGGCGAGAAAACACCACGTACTTGGCCCGCTCCGGTGTCCACAGCAACGAGGGGTCACAGGTGAACGAGGGTTCGCGCAACATTTGCGTGCCGCGCGCGCGGTTGACGTGCAGCACCTGGTGACGATACTCCGGCAGACGCACGGCCAGGATTGGCAGCAACTGGTCCAATGCGCCCTGGCCTTTGCTCGGTCCTTCGAAAATGGTCAGCGGCGGCAAATCGCGCAGCAGCCAGATCAGCGTGTCTTCGGCCCGCGCTGACGAGAGCCAGCCGCCGGCCATCAGGGTGGCGACGCCCAGTTTCAAGAGCCAGCGTTTGCACCGGGACGCCATTAGATTGCGCCTTCCTCACGCAAGCGGACGATGGCAGCGGCGTCGTATCCCAACTCACCCAGCACTACGCCGTTGTGTTCGCCCAACTGTGGCCCTACCCATTCGCAACTGCCCGGCGTGTCCGACAGCTTGGGCACGATCCCGGGCATCTTGAAGTCCTTGCCGCCCGGGAGCTGGGCCTTGAGGAACATCTCCCGGGCCAGGAATTGCGGGTCGCCGAGCATGTCTTCGGCACTGTAGATACGGCTGGCGGGTACCTCGGCCTGATTCAACTGCTCCACCACCTGCTCCAGGGGCAGCGCGTTGACCCAGCGGTCGATCACGCCATACAGCTCGTCGCGGCGGCTGTCCCGCCCGTCGTTGCTGGCAAGTGCAGGATCGTTGGCCAGGTCTTCGCGACCGATGGCCGACATGAAGCGCTTGAAGATCGCATCGCCGTTGGCGCCAATCTGCACGTGCTTGCCGTCCGCGCTGGTGTGGATCGACGATGGGGTGATGCCGGGCATGATGTTGCCGGTACGTTCGCGAATAAAGCCGAACACGTCGAACTCGGGGATCATGCTTTCCATCATCGCGAAGATGGCTTCGTACAGCGCCACGTCGACCACCTGGCCCAGGCCGCCGTTGACTTCGCGATGACGCAGCGCCATCAGCGCTCCGATCACGGCCCACAGCGCAGCGATGGAGTCGCCGATGGAGATCCCGGTGCGCACCGGTGGGCGGTCCTCGAAACCGGTGATGTAGCGCAGCCCGCCCATGGATTCGCCCACCGCGCCGAAACCCGGCTGGTCCTTCATCGGTCCGGTCTGGCCAAAGCCCGAGAGACGCACCATGACCAGCTTGGGGTTGAGCGCATGCAGGGTTTCCCAGCCCAGGCCGAGTTTTTCCAGCACGCCGGGGCGAAAATTCTCGATCAGGATGTCGGCATCGGCCAGCAGCTGCTTCAGGATCGCCAGGCCGTCCGGGTGCTTGAGGTTCAGCGTCAGCGACTTCTTGTTGCGCGCCTGCACAAACCACCACAGCGACGTGCCTTCATACAGCTTGCGCCACTTGCGCAGCGGGTCGCCGCCATCCGGCGATTCCACCTTGATCACCTCGGCACCGAATTCGGCGCAGATGCGTGAGGCGAACGGGCCGGCGATCAGGGTGCCGAGTTCGATGACTTTCAGGCCGGCAAGCGGTTTGGCATTAAACGACATGAGGATCCTTTTCTGCGCGGGGCGGTGGTGTGAAGCCTTTTAACATAGGCGAGCGGCCCAGGGATAAGGATGATGCAGCGCAGGATTCGTTGAATGGCCTCGCCATCGGTTAGACTGGCCGCCTTTTCCTGTCTCTAGAAGTCCGTTCATGGCCCAGCCGTCCACGACCTACAAATTCGAACTCAACCTCACCGACCTCGACCGCTCGGTGTACGAGAGCGTCAAGCAGACCATCGCCCGCCATCCTTCGGAAACCGAAGAGCGCATGACCGTGCGTCTGCTGGCCTACGCCCTCTGGTACAACGAGCAGTTGTCGTTCGGGCGTGGCCTGTCAGATGTAGACGAGCCAGCCCTGTGGGAAAAAAGCCTGGATGACCGGGTCCTGCACTGGATCGAAGTCGGCCAGCCGGATGCCGACCGCCTGACCTGGTGCTCGCGTCGCACCGAGCGCACCAGCCTGCTGGCCTACGGCAGCTTGCGTGTGTGGGAAGGCAAAGTGGTGCCCGTGGCCAACAACCTCAAGAACGTGCACATCGCTGCGGTGCCGCAGGACGTCCTCGAGACCCTGGCCAAGGACATGCCGCGCGTGATCAAGTGGGACGTGATGATCAGCGAAGGCACGATCTTCGTGACCGATGATCGCGGCCAGCATGAAGTGCAGCTGCAGTGGCTGGTCGGCGAGCGCGGCTGAACCTGTGGGCGCTGGGTTGTGTGAGAGCGGGCTTGCTCGCGAATGCATCACCTCGGTATAGCTGAAAGACCGAGGTGCCTGCATCGCAGGCAAGCCAGCTCCCACATATGCCAGCTCCCACAGAAGCCGGCTCCTACAGTTGATCCATGTTGCTTTCAGCATTGTTGTTTAACCGTTGTACTAGAAGAGAAGCTTCCGTCACCCCATGCGTATCGATCCTCGCCCGTTGCCTGCTGTCCTGCCGTTTCTCGGTGAATTGCCACCGCTGTTGACGCGTCTCTACGCCGCGCGCGGGGTGCAGTCCGAGGCTGAACTGGACAAAAGCCTGGCGCGGTTGATTCCCTACCAGCAACTCAAGGGCATCGACGCGGCAGTGGACCTGCTGGTGACCGCATTGGAGCAGCGCCAGCGCATCCTGATCGTGGGCGACTTCGACGCCGATGGCGCCACCGCCAGCACCGTGGGCACCCTTGGCTTGCGTCTGCTCGGGGCGGCGCATGTCGACTACCTGGTGCCCAACCGGTTTGAATATGGCTATGGCCTGACCCCGGAAATCGTCGCGGTGGCCCTGCAGCGGGAGCCGCAGTTGCTGATCACCGTGGACAACGGCATCTCCAGCGTCGAAGGTGTGGCGGCGGCGAAGGCGGCGGGGTTGCAGGTACTGGTCACCGACCACCACTTGCCGGGGGATGAATTGCCGGCGGCGGACGCCATCGTCAACCCGAACCAGCCGGGCTGCGAGTTCCCGAGCAAGGCATTGGCCGGCGTGGGCGTGATCTTCTATGTGCTGATGGCCCTGCGCGCGCGTTTGCGCAGCCTGGGCTGGTACGACAACAAGCCCCAGCCGAACATCGGCGAACTTCTCGACCTGGTGGCCCTGGGCAGCGTGGCCGACGTGGTGCCCCTGGATGCCAACAACCGCATCCTCGTGCATCAGGGCCTGGAGCGTATTCGCGCCGGTCGCGCGCGGCCGGGGATCAAGGCGATCCTTGAAGTGGCCAAGCGCGATGCTGCGCGGATTACCTCCACCGACCTCGGCTTTATCCTCGGGCCACGCCTGAACGCCGCCGGACGCCTGGATGACATGAGCCTGGGCATCGAATGCCTGCTCACCACTGATTTCGCGGCGGCGCGGGAAATGGCCGCGCAATTGGACGGCATGAACCAGGACCGCAAATCCATCGAACAAGGCATGCAGCGCGAGGCCCTGGCCCAGCTCAAGGACCTGCCGGTGGAGTCGATGCCCTATGGGTTGTGCCTGTTCGACCCGGAGTGGCACCAGGGCGTGATCGGGATTCTGGCGTCGCGCATGAAGGAGCGTTACTTCCGCCCGACCATCGCCTTCGCCGACGCCGGTGATGGCCTGCTCAAGGGCTCTGGGCGCTCGGTGCCGGGTTTCCACATCCGTGATGCCCTGGCGGTGGTCGCAAGCCAGCATCCCAACCTGATCGCCAAATACGGCGGTCACGCCATGGCGGCGGGTCTGACATTGCCCGAGGCGAATTTCCCACTGTTTGCCGAAGCCTTTGATGCTGAAGTGCGTCGGCAACTGCGCGAAGAAGACCTTACCGGGCGCCTGCTGTCCGACGGCACCCTGGCGGTTGAAGAGTTTCACCTCGAACTGGCGCGCGCCTTGCGGCATGCCGGGCCGTGGGGGCAGCACTTTCCCGAGCCGTTGTTCCATGGGGTGTTTCAGCTGGTAGAACAGCGCGTGGTGGGGGAGCGGCACCTGAAGGTGGTGCTCAAGAGCGAATGCGGCTCGGTGAAGCTCGATGGCATTGCGTTTGGGGTGGACCGTGAGGTCTGGCCGAACCCGACAGTGCGTTGGGTGGAATTGGCCTACAAGCTGGACGTGAACGAGTTCCGTGGGCAGGAAACCGTGCAGTTGATGATCGCGCATATAGAACCGCGCTAGCGTTCGCCCACACTGCAAAGCAAATGTGGGCGCTGGCTTGCCTGCGAATAGCATCACCCTGATGTGTCCGTCACATCGCGGCGCCCCTATCGCAGGCAAGCCAGCTCCCACATAAACCCGCCGACATTGGGGCCTGAGTACAGCCTGAAGCTACTCGGTTTTGTCCTTGGCCTGGTGCTTCACAATGATGTCCACCAAGCGCTGAGCCAGCGCCGGGTAGTTCTCATCGAAGTGATGCCCACCGGGCAGTTTCACCGCCTCGCCCACCGCAGTCTTGTCGGTGCAGCCGCTCTCGTCGACTTCTTCGGCGCCGTAGATGCACACCACTTT
Source organism: Pseudomonas sp. GW821-FHT09C08 (assembly GCF_059418125.1). Lineage (NCBI taxonomy): Bacteria > Pseudomonadati > Pseudomonadota > Gammaproteobacteria > Pseudomonadales > Pseudomonadaceae > Pseudomonas > Pseudomonas sp. GW821-FHT09C08. The sequence continues at coordinate 44,838 of NZ_JBWKPG010000009.1, forward strand.
ATCCGCCGGCAGCTTGGCCATTTCCGGGCCGGTCGCGGCTTCTTTGCCGGCATTGCCCAGCCAGCCTTCCACTTCGATTTCAAAGCTGCCCGTACGGGCGAACGCCAGCAGGATGATTGCGTCCACACGCTGCTGCTCGTTTTCCGGCAGGCGGTTGTAGATTGCCGGCAGCACGTCGGCGCCGAACGAGTAACCGGTCAGCACGAAGCGCTTGGTGCCCCACTTCTGACGGTAGTGCTGCATCAGCTCGGTGAGGTCCTTGGCGCTTTGTTCCGGGGTCTTGTGCTGCCAGTAGTAGCGCAGGGTGTCGATGCCCACCACCGGGTAGCCGATCTTGGCCATTTCGCCGGCCACATCGCGGTCCAGGTCACGCCAGCCGCCGTCACCGGAGAGGAACAGCGTCACTGTGTCCTTGGCCTGGCCCGCTGGTACTTCCACCACGGGAATCGCCAGGCCGCCGTTGTCCGAACCTACCAACTGCTTGCGCAACTCGTTGTTCAGCACTTGCGGGTAATGGATGTCGTAGTCGCTGATGCTGGTAGTGGCGCGCGGTGTGTCGCGTACGAAACTGGCCGCATCGTCGTCAGGGTTGTCGTTCCAGGCCACCAGCCAACTGCCGTGTGCGGACGTTTTCGGCAGGGGGTCCTTGCAGCCTTCCTGGGTCATGGCGAAGCCGACGGAGATGGCGTTGGCCTTGTCGTCGTTCTGTGCCGCCAGCCAGCGCCAGGCCAGGCTGGCACCCGGGCCGATCCCGCTGACCAGGGTCGCCGGACCCTTGAGCTGCGCCAGGGCGCCTTGCAGCGCTTGTTCCTGCAGCGTGCAGTCATCCTTGGGCAGGATTACCTGGACGATCTGCGCCTTGCCGCCCTGGCTCAGGGCGATCAGTTGGCTGTCGGTCAGGGTTGAATCGGCCAGCACCGCCACGGCCACACGGGCCTTTGCCGTGCCGGCGGGGGTTACGCGGGTCATGACCGAACCGTCGGCCTGGGGCAGTTGCTCCAGGGTCGGCTGTGGGGCAGGGCGGTTCCAGTACCAATAGCCACCACCCAGGATCAGGGCGAGCAGCACAACAAAGGCCAATACATACCGCCAGGAGCGTCGAATCATCAGCGTTTCACCAATCCAGTCAAGCCGCCCGCGATCAGGGCGGCGGTATCGGCCAGTGCCACCAGCGGATCGAGTCCTGCGGGCACGGCCATATAACGGGGTTCCCAGTCAGGCTGGAACTTGTCTTTGAAGCGGCGCAAGCCTTGGAAGTTATACAGTTGCTCGCCGCGGCGGAACACCATCGAGCCCAATCGTTGGGTCAGCGGGGCGCCCCGGCGCGGTTGCAGGCCCGACAACGGCACCATGCCGAGGCTGAAGCGGGCGTAGCCGTGACTCTTATAATGTTGAATCAGGCCGACCATCATGAACTCCATGGTCAGCTTGGGCGCGTCCGGGTGGGCGCGCATCAGGTCGAGACTGGCCAGGTCGTGGTTGTAGGTCTCGAGCAGGTTGGCGAAGGCTACCGGGCGCCCTTCGAAGCGAATGATCGCGATGCGAAAGTGCTTGAGATAGTCGTCGCTGAAGCGTCCCAGGGAAAAGCCTTTTTCCCGCACGTTCTTGCCGGTCAGCCAGGCATCGGAGATGACCTTGAGTTCATCCATGGGGGCCGTGCCGGGTTCATGGATCTCCAGGGACAGGCCGTCACGGCTGCCACGGTTCCAGGTGTAGCGCAGGTCCTTCATCTCTTTGCCCTTGGCTTCCAGGTCAAAGCGCTTGAGGTCGACACGCGCCTCTTCACCCAGCTTGATCGCGGTCAGGCCGATGTCCATGTAGTACGGCAGGTTCTCGGCGCGGACCTGGTAGAACACCGGGCGCGCGTGGTGGATGTCGCACAGGTCGCGGAACTGCCAGATCATTTCGGCGCGCGGCTGGGTCGGGCCGATCGGGTCGTACAGGGCCACCAGGCTGCGCCCGCGACGGGCATACATCAGGAAAGCCTCGTCGTTGGGGTGAAACAGCAGCGCCTTGTCACCGGTCAGCGCCAGGCCGCCGTCGGGCTGCGAGGAGGCCATCAGGATCTTGGTGGCACGCTCCAGCTCGTCAGGGGTCGGCAGGTGGATCACCGGGCGCGCGGTGCGCAGCAGCCAGGTCAACGATACGATCACCAGCAGGACAGCGGCGCCGAGCAGCGAACGCAGGCCGCGCGGGGCGTTGGCATCCAGAGTGAACTGCCACCACAGTTGGTGGCTGTAAGGCACATCCTGATAGGCAAACAGCAGCAGCCAGATCGAGGCCCCCAGCACGCAGACGCTGGCCACCAGGTACAGCGGCGAGAACGGCAGTTCGGTCAGGCGGCTGGCGCGGTAGAACGAGCGCCGGAAGATCGCCAGCAGCACCGCCGTCATGATCATCAAGCTGGCTTCTTCCCAGTCGAAGCCTTTGAGCAGCGAGAGCAGGGCGCCCGTCAGCAGCAGCACCATGGTCAGCATCCAGGCGGCTGACAAGCGACGACGCAAGCCTTGGGCGAGCAGCAGGCACAGCACGCCGATCAGGCTGGCACCAAAGTGTGAGGCATCAATCAGGCGATGAGGAATCAGGAAGCCGATGTTTTCCAGGCGTGAGTCGATTTCCGGCGTGGCGCCGGAAAACAGCAGGACCACGCCGGACAAAAAAACCAGTACGGCCAGTACCGGTGCCGCCAGGCCCGAGGCCACCCGCAGGCTTTGTTGCGTCTGGAACAGGCGCTGCGCTTCATTGACCAGCAGGAACACGCAGGCGATCAGCAACGGCAGCACCACATAGATCATGCGATACAGCAGCAGTGCGGCAGCCAATGGCGCGGCGCCCAGCTTGTCGGCAAAGGCCGCGAGCAGGATCGCTTCGAACACCCCCACGCCACCCGGTACATGGCTGAGCACGCCGGCAGCCAGGGCCAGCAGGTACACCAGCAGGAAGGGCCCGAAGGGCGGTGCTTCCGGCAACAGCATATAAAGGACGGTGGCAGCAGCGGCCACATCCAGTGCGGTAATGATCAGTTGCAGGAAGGTCAGGCGCCGGCCAGGCAGGCGCAGGGTGCGACGGCCGGCTTTCACCAGCAGGTTGTCCGGGTACGGCTGTTCCGGCAGGCGGCGGCGATAAATGCCGATGCACAGCACGGCCGACAGCAGCAGCACGGCGCCGGCAATGCCGCCGAGCAGGGTTTGCGGCAGGTGCAGATAGGTCGACGCGGCCGGCAGGTTACTCAAGGTGGCCAATGCCGCCAACGGTGGCAAGGCGCAGCCCAGCGCCAGGCTGGCGAACACGGTCATGTGGGCGACTTCCGACGCGCCGATGCCATGACGTGCATATAAACGGTAGCGCACCGAACCGCCCGAGAGCATCGACAGGCCGATGGCGTTGCCGATGGCAAACGCAGTGAAGCCGCCCAGGGCCAGGGTCTTGGCGGGCAGTTTCACCCCGGCGTAGCGCGCGCCGGAAAACTCATAGCCCAACAGAATGATGAAACCCACGACGGCCGCTGCAAATGCGCCGAGCAATGCGGGCCTGGGCACTTCCAGGATCGAATCGTGGAGGGCGTAGAGGTCCAGCTCCAGCAGCAAGTGTCGGCAGGCGATCAAGGCAATTGCGAACAGCAACAGGGTGACAGCCAACCCGATGGGTTGCCGGTATTTGCTCAACAGATCCAGCCAGCGCAAACGGGTGGGAGCGATCGGTTGTTCTGCTGTGACGGTGTCTTGTGGTTCAGACGAGTTGGCGCGCATCAATCACCTCGTGGATTGTGCGCGACAGGATGGAGGTATCCAGCCAAGTTACCAATCCCTATGGACAAAATAATTACAAATATTAACGCGTATCACCGGGTGGGGCGACTGCGGCCATTGGTCGTAGAGGGTAGTACTTGCGTCTTAGCATAGCTTGCAATGAGATGGACTCTACAAACCGTGTACGGTTTCATGAAAGATGCCATGCCATTGTTTCAGAAGAACTTTTTCACCGGATACAAAAAAGGCCACTCTTTCGAGTAGCCTTTTTTGATGTTTGGTTGCGGGAGCCGGATTTGAACCGACGACCTTCGGGTTATGAGCCCGACGAGCTACCAGACTGCTCCATCCCGCGTCTGTGGGCGGCATTCTACAGCCCAACGGCGAGGTGTCAACCGTTAATGGGCCGACGGGTCAAATAAGTGTGAATCAGCCGCTCAAGCCACCTAAGTTCGCGATAGAAAACGAATTTTATGGCGAGCAGGCTTGACCTGCGTCGGACTGCCAAGCCGTTCGTGGTGAAGCGCATTTGATCGCAGGCATGAAAAACTGACGCGCACAAAAAAGGCCACTCTTTCGAGTAGCCTTTCTTGATGTTTGGTTGCGGGAGCCGGATTTGAACCGACGACCTTCGGGTTATGAGCCCGACGAGCTACCAGACTGCTCCATCCCGCGTCTGTGTGTCGGCATTCTACAGAGGAACGCCAGTGTGTCAACCTGTGAATCGAAGAAAAGCGCTTGTGGTTCAATCGGTTAGCTCTCCATTCAGGCCGGCAGGGTCGCTCCGGGCCAGTCTGGCCGAGGGTTTCAGCTCTATCGGCAGGCGAAATTCGATTGAGAAAATAAATTCATCTGGGAAATTTCCTACCGCTTAAGCGGAAGATTCAAACTACTGGTGCTATATACAGGGGTGAGTGCGATACTGGCCATCCGTTGAATCAACCCTCTGTTTATATGACGCAACGCAAAATCATCCACGTCGACTGTGATTGCTTCTACGCCGCCATCGAGATGCGCGATGACCCGAGCCTGGCGCAAAAGCCCCTGGCCGTCGGCGGCTCGGCAGACCGGCGTGGGGTGATCGCTACCTGCAACTACGAGGCGCGGGCCTACGGCGTGCGCTCGGCCATGTCGTCCCGCCATGCCTTGAAGCTGTGCCCGGACCTGACCATCGTCAAGCCGCGCATGGAGGCCTATAAAGAAGCCTCGAAGGAAATCCAGACGATCTTTCGTGACTACACCGACCTGATCGAGCCGTTGTCGCTGGACGAGGCCTACCTGGATGTTTCCGAATGCCCTCACTTCGGCGGCAGCGCCACGCGTATCGCCCAGGATATTCGTCGGCGGGTGTCCAACCAATTGCACATCACCGTGTCTGCCGGCGTGGCACCGAACAAGTTCCTGGCGAAGATTGCCAGCGATTGGAAAAAGCCCAACGGCCTGTTTGTGATTACCCCGGACCAGGTCGAAGATTTTGTCTCGCAATTGCCGGTGAGCAAGCTGCATGGCGTGGGCAAGGTCACCGCCGACAAGCTGGCGCGCCTGGGTATCGAAGACTGCCTGCAGTTGCGTGACTGGAACAAGCTGGCGTTGGTGCGCGAATTCGGCAGTTTTGGCGAGCGACTGTGGAGCCTGGCCCGTGGGATTGATGATCGCGCGGTGCAGAATGACAGCCGACGGCAATCGATCAGTGTCGAAAACACCTACGATGTGGATCTACCGGACCTTTCAAGCTGCCTGGCGAAACTGCCCGAACTGATGGAAACCCTGACCGGGCGTATGGCGCGCATCGACAGCAGCTACCGGGCGGGCAAGCCATTTGTGAAGGTGAAGTTTCATGACTTTACCCAGACGACCCTGGAGCAGGCCGGGGCAGGGCGGGACCTGGAAAGTTATCAACAGCTGTTGACCCAGGCGTTCAATCGCGGTGCAAAGCCGGTGCGGTTGCTGGGGATTGGCGTGCGGTTGCTGGACCTGAGCGGCGGCAACGAACAGCTCGAACTGTTTACCCGTTAATCCTGCAGGAGACCGGCAAGCCGTTCTCCTACAGGGCGGTGTTCAGCGTGCGCCCGGATCTGCGACGAGTCGCCCCGCATCCTTGGTCAGCGCCTGCAGAAACTCCTGCTGCAACTCCGGATCATTGCGTGTCAGTTCGATCAGGCTTTGTTCCAGTTCGCTGGCTTCTTCTTCCAGGCCCAGCTCCGACAGGCGTTTGACGCGGTGCACCCACTGGCTCACTTCGTCATCTTCCAGGTCGTCGTAGATCAGGCCATGGGCTTCGAGCAACTTGCCGCGCAGGGTGTTGCTGATCGCCAGGGTCGAGTCGGAATGCACGTCGTCCTGGCCATCTTCCACGCTGATCTTCAAGGTCGTGACACGGTTCAGGTCCTGCTCGGCAAACGGGCTGTCCAACAGGTTCAGGCGCAGCACGCCGTTACGGTCGGTGGTCAGCTCATGGATCTGCTTGCCGGCAGTCACTTGTACCGGGCGTTCGCTCCAGGGCAGGCTCGAATACTCCACGCGCTTGTCGCGCTGGACTTCATCGATGCCTGCAAGGTTCTGTTGCGCACGGCCATGGGATTGCACGTTCATGAACGGGTTGAGGCCGTCCACGCCGTAGGTCAGCCAGTCGTGGGTCATGCTGGTCGGCAGGTTGCCGAGGGCGAAGATATTCACCACGTTGGCGCCCGCGCCGGCGACCAGGGCAACCGCGCCCAGGGGCATCTCGTAGAGTTTGCGCCAGGGCTGGTAGGGGGTGTAGCGGTCGTAACGACGGGTGACTTCGAACTCGGTGACCTCGAAGGTCTTCTGCTCGTGAATGCGGACCCGGCGTTGCGGCAGCTCCAGCACTTTGGGTTCGCCGACATCGATCTGCAGGCTATGGTCGAGCAATTTACGCTCGACCCGCTCCTCGTGCTCACTGCGTTGCGACATCTGGTTGGCGCAGCCGCTGACCAGCAGGGCGCCGCACAAGGCGGCGCCCCCCAGGGCTCTGGTGTTTCGCTTGAACATGACTTCTCTTGATCTGGTTTTCAGCGACGAATACGCGCCTGGAGGAAAGACAGCACGTCAGCCACCGGCAACGGTTGGGCTTCGGCTTCGGTCCGGCTTTTGTATTCCAGATTGCCATCGGCCAGGCCGCGGTCACTGACCACGATCCGGTGTGGGATGCCAATCAGTTCCATGTCGGCAAACTTGATGCCCGGGCTGGTTTTCTTGTCGCGGTCATCCAGCAGCACTTCAAAACCGGCGGCGGTCAGTTCGGCATACAGTTTGTCGGTAGCCTCGCGTACTTGCTCGGTTTCGTAGCGCAGCGGTACCAGGGCGATCTGGAAAGGCGCCAGGGCGTCGCTCCAGATGATGCCTTTCTCGTCGTTGTTCTGCTCGATGGCAGCGGCAACCACGCGCGATACGCCAATGCCGTAGCAGCCCATGTCCAGGGTGATCGGCTTGCCGTTCTCGCCCAGCACTTCGCACTTCATCGCCTTGCTGTACTTGTTGCCCAGCTGGAAGATGTGCCCGACTTCGATGCCGCGCTTGATTTCCAGGGTGCCCTTGCCGTCCGGGCTTGGGTCACCGGCGACCACGTTACGCAGGTCGGCCACGGTCGGAACCGGCAGGTCACGCTCCCAGTTCACGCCGAAGTAGTGCTTGTCGTCGATGTTCGCGCCGATACCGAAGTCGCTCATCAGCTCGACCGAGCGGTCGATGATGATCGGCAACGGCAGGTTCAGCGGGCCCAGGGAGCCGGCGCCGGCGCCAATCGCGTCGCGCAGTTCGGCATCGGTGGCCATGACCAGCGGGCTGGCTACGCCAGGTTGCTGGGCTGCCTTGATTTCGTTGAGTTCGTGGTCGCCACGGATCACCAGGGCGATCAGCTTGCCTTCTTCCTCGGCACGCACGATCAGGGTCTTGATGGTCTTTTCAATCGGCAGATTGAATTTTTCCACCAGCGCCGCGATGGTCTTGGTGTCCGGGGTGTCGACCAGGCGCAGCTCTTGCGTCGGTGCAGGGCGCGAAGTTTCGCGTGGCACGGCTTCGGCTTTCTCGATGTTCGCCGCGTAGTCGGAGCCATTGCTGAAGACGATATCGTCTTCGCCCGACTCGGCCAGCACGTGGAATTCGTGGGAGCCGGCGCCGCCGATGGAGCCGTTGTCCGCTTCAACCGGGCGGAACTTCAGGCCCAGGCGCGTGAACACGTTGCAGTAGGCCTGGTGCATGCGGTCGTAGGTGACCTGCAGGGACGCCTGGTCTGCGTGGAACGAATAGGCGTCCTTCATGATGAATTCGCGGCCGCGCATCAAACCGAAGCGTGGGCGGATTTCGTCACGGAATTTGGTCTGGATCTGATACAGGTTCAGCGGCAGCTGCTTGTAGCTGCTCAGCTCGTTGCGCATCAGGTCGGTGATCACTTCTTCGTGGGTCGGGCCGGCGCAGAAGTCGCGGCCATGACGGTCCTTGAAGCGCAGCAACTCAGGACCGTACTCTTCCCAGCGCCCGGATTCCTGCCACAACTCAGCCGGTTGGGTGCTCGGCATCAACACTTCCAGAGAGCCGGCGGCGTTCATTTCTTCACGAACGATGGCTTCGACCTTGCGCATCACCTTCAAGCCCATGGGCAGCCAGGTGTACAGGCCAGAGGCCAGTTTGCGGATCATGCCGGCGCGCAGCATCAGCTGATGGCTGATCACGACCGCGTCGGAAGGCGTTTCTTTCTGTGTGGCGAGCAAATATTGACTGGTACGCATGGTAGGCCGTTGTCGGTTGCTTGGACTTGAAATGACTTGGGATTGTACGGGCGCTTGCTGCTGGAGTACAGGCATCAGGTCGTCGTGAGGCTTCTGTTAAAGCCTTTGTGCAGGCGCTGGCTTGCCTGCGCTGGCATCACCTCGTTGTCACTGTAGACCAAGGTGTGCGCATCGCAGGCAAGCCAGCCCCTGCAGTGACCGGTCGTGTCAGTCCTCGGCCGGAGGATTCAACCGAATCCGCCGATTCTCCTGAAACCAGTGCAGCGCAATCAGGAACAGCGTCGGCACACCCAGCAGGCAGGTGATCAAGAAGAAATTGTGATACCCGAACTTCTCCACCATCACCCCCGAGTACCCACCGATCAGGCGCGGCAGCAACAGCATGATCGAGCTGAGCAGCGCGTACTGCGTGGCGGAGAACTTCAGGTTGGTCAGGCTCGACAGGTACGCCACGAAGGCCGACGTCGCCAGCCCTGAACTGAAGTTGTCCAGGGAGATGGTAAAAATCAACATCTGCAGGTCCGGGCCCATGTCCGCGAGTGCGACGAACAACAGGTTGGTGCCGGCCGACGCCACGCCGCCGATGAACAGGATCGGCAGGATGCCGAAGCGCACAATCAGCAGGCCGCCCATGCCGGCGCCGAGCAGGGTCATGATCAGGCCGAAGATCTTGCTGACCCCGGCGATCTGGTCCTTGGTGAAGCCCTGGTCGATGTAGAACACGTTGGCCATCACGCCCATCACCGTGTCTGACATCCGGTAGGTGGCAATCAGCCCCAGCAGCAGCAAGGCCTGCCAGCGGTAACGCAGGATAAAGTCGTTGACCGGCGTCAGCACCGGCGCCAGGCCACGCCGACCCATGGCCGAGAGGCACAGGGCGGTAAGGGTGATATAGAGGATGGCGCGCAGGAAGGCGCGGTCTTCCATCAGCAGCTCCCACAGGCTCATGCCGTGGAACAGCACGCTGGCAAAGTCGGTGTTGTACAGCTGGGTAAACATCGCGGGCACCGACACCAGCAGCACGATCAGTACGAACACCGACACCAGTTGATGCACGAAGCTGTAGCGCCCGGCCTGCAATTGGGTGCGCAATGGCACATTGGGTTCGCGCATGAACAGGGTGGTCAGCAGCGCCGGGATCATCAGCACGCCGAACAGCACATAGGTGCCGGTCCATGCCGAGTGCTTATAGTTGAAACCGGTGGAACCGAAGCCTTCGGCAAAAAACAGCGCGCCGGCCGTGGCCAGCAGGGCGGCGATCCGGTAGCCGGACATATAGCTGGCAGCGAGGGCGGCCTGGCGGCTGTCGTCGGCGATTTCCAGGCGGTAGGCGTCGACTGCGATGTCTTGCGTCGCCGAGGCAAAGGCCACGATTACCGCAATGGCGATCAGCCAGGACAGGTGTTTCTGAGGGTCGCAGAACCCCATGCCGATCAATCCGAGGATCACCAGCGACTGGGCCAGCACCAGCCAGGAACGACGACGTCCGAGTTTACCGAGCAGCGGCAGGCGCCATTGGTCGAGCAGCGGCGACCACACCCATTTGAAGGCGTATGCCAGGCCGATCAGGCTCGCATAGCCGATGGTCTCGCGGGCCACACCGGCCTCACGCAACCACACCGAAAGCGTCGAGAACACCAACATGTAAGGCAAGCCGGCGGCAAAGCCGAGCAACAACAGGACTAACGTCGAGGGGCTGGCATAGGCGGCGAGCGCGGCGCGCCAGGTTTTACGGGGCATGGGCTGGAGTCTGCCTCAGATTCACGGAAACAAAGCGCGCACTCTAACCGCTGTGCTCTACCGGGCGCCAGCCATGGCGCTGAATATCCACGCGATTGTTGCGGACTGTGATGCCTTCATCGCGCAAACGCGCGCGTTGTTCGTCGCCCGAGGCACTGCCCACGGGCAGACTTATCCGACCGCCGGCACCCAGCACACGATGCCAGGGCAGTTTGGTGTCCTCGGGAAGCTGGCTCAGGGTGCGCCCCACCCAGCGCGCCGCGCGCCCCAGGCCAGCCAAGTGCGCCAACTCGCCGTAACTCACCACGCAACCTGGCGGGACCTGCGCCAATGTCAGGTACAGCGCGGTGCGGCGCATTTCGGCGGGGCTTTGCGGCGTTTCGGCGGTTGGATTCACTGGGGTCTATCCGTAGGGAATGGCGGTCTATCTGTAAGAAACGTCTGAGAACATGGCGATGAGCATGGAACTCAACCTGAATCCTTGAGTCAGTCCTAGCTATCTAACACGATAAGTGCCCCTTTTCGCCAACCTTGAGCCTCTTACTTGCTTATGTTGTCCAGAACCCTGCTGTGCCTCGCTGTTTTCAGCGCCTCCTCGCCCTTGTTGGCCGATACCGTCTGGTTGAAGAACGGTGACCGCCTGACCGGCAAGATCAAGGTCTTCGACGGTGGCAAATTGCTGATCCAGACCGATTACGCAGGCGCCATTCCGGTCGACTGGAAACAGGTGAAAACCCTGGAGAGCGATCAGGAGTTGCTGGTCAAGCAGGATGCCTACACGGGCGAGAAGGCCAAGTCGCTGAAAGCGGCGGACGATGGCAAGGTGGTCCTGGCCAATGGCGAAGCGCCCAAGACCGTCGAGTTGGCGAGCATCCAGCAGATCATCAAGCCCAAGCCTGTGATCGAAGACCTGGTGTGGAAGGGCAATGTCGACTTGGCGCTGGACTACAAGCGTGCCGATAAGGATACCAACGACTACGACGTCGACTTCAAGACCACCGCACGGCATGGCCAATGGCGCCATACCGGGCAGGGCGAATACAACCGCGAGTTCCAGGACGACGTGACCACCACCGACAACTGGGCGCTGGAATACGACCTCGACCGGTTCATCACCGAGCACTGGTTCTGGCAGGGCCGCCTGACCTACAAGCGCGACAAGGTTGAAGACCTGTCCCGTCAACGCACTGTCGGTACCGGCCCGGGCTATCAGTTCTGGGACGACGAATTGGGCGCGTTCTCCCTCGGTTCGCTGGTCAACCGCACCGACTATGAATACGCGGATGGCGGCAAGGACAACTTCTATTCCCTGGCCATGAAGTGGAACTACAACCGCTACCTGGTAGGCAAGACGGTCGAGTTCTTCACCAGCGGCGAGGTGGGCAAGCCGCTGTCCGGGCCGGCCGCCTATTCCCTGGATTCGGAAATAGGCCTGCGCTACAAGGTCACCGAGTGGGCCTCGCTCAACCTCAAGGCCGAGCGCGACATTATCAGCGGCGACTCGGAAAGCAGCCTGAGCAAGACCCGCTACACCGCAGGCTTCGGCGTGGCCTGGTAATCCGGTCGCGTAAAACCCGCTTGGCAACCTTTGCTGATATTGATTACCTTGTGTTGAGATCCATTCCCATATGCTATGGGCGGCCGCATACCCGAGGAGTCATACGTTGAGCACGCACGTTGCCAAGAACGCCCGAGAGCTGTTGCTCAAGGAATACCGTGGGGCTCTCTCCACATTGTCCAAGGCCATGCCCGGTTTTCCCTTCGGTTCGGTCGTGCCCTATTGCCTGGACGAGCAGGGCCGCCCGCTGATCCTGATCAGCCGCATCGCCCAGCACACCCATAACCTGCAAAAAGACCCCAAGTGCTCGCTGCTGGTCGGCGAGCGCGAAGCGGACGATGTGCAGGCAGTGGGGCGCCTGACTTACCTGGCTGAGGCCGAGAAACTCGAAGACGGCGCAGCCATCGAGGCGGCCGCCGAGCGTTATTACCGCTACTTCCCCGATTCGGCCAACTATCACAAGGCCCACGATTTCGACTTCTGGGTGCTCAAGCCGGTGCGCCACCGTTATATAGGTGGCTTTGGCGCGATTCATTGGGTCGACCAGCTGACCCTGGCCAATCCGTTCGCGGGCAAGGCCGAGCGCAGCATGATCGAGCACATGAACAGCGATCACACCAAGGCCATCGCCCACTACGTCGCCCTGACCGGCTTGCCCACCTTCGAGCCTGCGCAATTGGCCGGTATCGACAGCGAAGGCATGCACCTGCGTATTGGCCAATCGCTGCACTGGTTGCCTTTCGCAACGTCTTGCAACACGCCGACACAAGTACGCGAAGCCCTGGTTTCATTGGCCCATGCCGAGGTCTGGCCGAAAAAAGCCAGCGCTGACGCTTGAATTCACGAAATGGCGACGTCATCTAAGGTGGACTGGCAAGGCATTCTTGCGTTGAGGAACCATTTGATGCGCCCTTTTTTGTTGCTCTTTCTGCTGTTCCCGGTGTTGGAGCTGTTCGTATTCGTACAAGTCAGCAGTGCAATCGGCTTTTTCCCGGCGCTGCTGCTGATCATTCTCGGCTCGATGCTCGGCGTTCTGGTGCTGCGTGTCGCCGGCCTGGCCACGGCACTGCGTGCGCGTGAAAGCCTGAACCGCGGCGAGTTGCCGGCCCAGACCATGCTCGAAGGCCTGATGATGGCTTTGGCGGGCGGCCTGTTGATCCTGCCGGGCTTTATCAGCGACGTGGTCGGCCTGGTCATGCTGCTGCCGGTCACCCGCAAGCTGCTGGCCGGCAAGATGCGCCAGCGTGCCGAAGAAGCTGCGATTCGCCAGCGCGCATTCGCCGATGACCTGCAACCTCGTGGTGGCCCGGCTCCGCGCCAACCCCTGGGACGCGAAGGTGATGTGATCGAAGGCGAGTTCGAGCACCGCGACAGTAAATAACCGCTTCATTGCCACGGCACCTTCGGGTGCCGTGTTGCATTTATAGGCGGGCAGATGCAAAAAAATTTCCTGCCCGGCCCCTTGTAATAAGCTTATGCGCCCTTATGTAACGGTCACCGCAAGGTTTCTGGTGGCGACACCAGACAGACTTCCGCGTCTTGCTTGGCGAGGCGCGACCGGCACAGCCGGAATACAACCCGCCGGTACCGATACCGGCCGATGAAAAACACAATTAGGAGAGATCGACAATGAGCAAGCTTCGTCCTCTGCACGACCGCGTCGTTATCCGTCGCAGCGAAGAAGAAAAGAAAACCGCTGGCGGTATCGTTCTGCCAGGTTCGGCTGCTGAAAAAGCCAACCACGGTGTGATCGTCGCTGCAGGCCCAGGCAAGACTCTGGAAAACGGTGATGTACGTGCGCTGGCCGTTAAAGTCGGTGACAAGGTTGTATTTGGTCCTTACTCCGGCAGCAACACTGTGAAAGTCGACGGCGAAGACCTGCTGGTAATGGCTGAGAACGAGATTCTCGCTGTTCTGGAAGACTGATTTTCCCGCTCATTTTCCCGTTACTACAAAGTATTTAAGGAATATCGATCATGGCTGCTAAAGAAGTTAAATTCGGCGATTCCGCCCGTAAGAAAATGCTCACCGGTGTCAACATCCTGGCTGACGCAGTAAAAGCGACCCTGGGCCCGAAAGGCCGTAACGTGATCATCGAGAAGAGCTTCGGCGCTCCGACCATCACCAAGGACGGCGTTTCCGTCGCCAAAGAAATCGAACTCGAAGACCGTTTCGAAAACATGGGCGCGCAGCTGGTCAAAGACGTTGCCTCCCGTGCCAACGATGACGCAGGCGACGGCACCACCACCGCTACCGTCCTGGCTCAGTCGATCGTCAACGAAGGCCTGAAAGCCGTCGCTGCCGGCATGAACCCGATGGACCTCAAGCGCGGTATCGACAAGGCCACCATCGCCGTTGTTGCCGAGCTGAAAAACCTGTCCAAGCCATGCGCTGACACCAAGGCTATCGCTCAGGTAGGCACCATCTCCGCCAACTCCGACAGCTCCATCGGCGACATCATTGCCGAAGCCATGGAAAAAGTCGGTAAAGAAGGCGTGATCACCGTTGAAGAAGGCACTGGCCTGGAAAACGAACTGTCGGTTGTAGAAGGCATGCAGTTCGACCGTGGCTACCTGTCCCCGTACTTCGTCAACAAGCCAGAAACCATGGTTGCCGAGCTGGAAAGCCCGCTGATCCTGCTGGTCGACAAAAAGATCTCCAACATCCGCGAAATGCTGCCAGTACTGGAAGCCGTTGCCAAAGCCGGCCGCCCACTGCTGATTGTTTCCGAAGACGTTGAAGGCGAAGCCCTGGCAACGCTGGTTGTGAACAACATGCGTGGCATCGTTAAAGTCGCAGCCGTCAAGGCTCCAGGCTTCGGCGACCGTCGCAAGGCCATGCTGCAGGACATCGCCGTATTGACCGGCGGTACCGTTATCTCCGAAGAGATCGGCCTGAGCCTGGAAAGCGCCACCCTGGAAAACCTGGGTAGCGCCAAGCGCGTGACCATCTCCAAGGAAAACACCATCATCGTTGACGGTGCTGGCGTTGACGGCGACATCCAGTCGCGTATCAACCAGATCCGCGCCCAGGTTGCCGAAACTTCCTCGGACTACGACCGCGAAAAACTGCAAGAGCGTCTGGCCAAGCTGTCCGGCGGCGTTGCAGTGATCAAGGTTGGCGCTGGTTCCGAAGTTGAAATGAAAGAGAAGAAAGCCCGCGTTGAAGACGCCCTGCACGCAACCCGCGCAGCCGTCGAAGAAGGCGTGGTACCTGGCGGTGGCGTTGCGCTGATCCGTGCTCTGGAAGCGCTGGTTGACCTCAAAGGCGACAATGCTGACCAGAACGTCGGTATCGCTGTTCTGCGTCGCGCCGTTGAATCCCCACTGCGTCAGATCGCTTCCAACAGCGGCGACGAGCCAAGTGTTGTGGTCAACGAAGTGAAGAACGGCAAAGGTAACTACGGTTACAACGCTGCAACCAGCGAATACGGCGACATGGTTGAAATGGGCATCCTGGACCCAACCAAAGTGACCCGTTCCGCGTTGCAGGCAGCCGCTTCGATCGCTGGTCTGCTGCTGACCACCGAAGTTGCGATTGCTGACAAGCCGAAGGCTGAAGGTTCGGCTGGCGGCGGTATGCCAGACATGGGCGGCATGGGTGGCATGGGCGGCATGATGTAAGCCAGCCTTACCCCCGTACTGAAAAAGCCCCGCCTGCAGTGATGCAGGCGGGGCTTTTTTATGGGGGCTGGGGTGTCTGGATTCATGCTTGCTGGTGACAGAGGGCTTGGCCGCGACAAGAGGTGTGCCAGTCACACTGCTATCGCGGGCCAGCCCGCTTCTACGGGGTCAGCGTGCGCTCAACTGTGGCGCCGCTGGCTTCGGCGGCTTCCAGCTCAGCAATTGCTGCTTGAACCCATAACTGGCGGCCTGATAGTAGGTGATCGCCCGTTGGATCAATGGATCATCACTGCCGACCCGGACTTCCTGGCTCGCCGCCAAGGCTTGATAGTGACGACGCAAACCCAGCCGGGGACTGAGAATTGCCAGGTCCTGGCCATCAAACAGCCCCAGGTGCTGGTAGTTGCCGACCACCACGCGCGGTGGCAGCGGATTGTCCTGCAACAGGTTGCGGCCGAAGAAGGTTGATTCGTAGCTGAGGTTGATCAGCCCCAGCAGCGTCGGCGCCAAGTCGATCTGGCTGGCCAGTTGTGCGGTTTCGCGGGCGTCGATCAGCTTCGGTGCATAGATAAACAGCGGAATCTGGTAGTTGCTGATCGGCAGGTCTTCCTTGCCGGCGCTGCCGGCCGTATGGTCGGCGACGAACACAAAGATCGTGTTATCGAACCAGGGCTTCTGCCGGGCCGCCTCGAGGAATTCGCCAATGGCATGGTCGGTGTACTTCACCGCGCCGTCACGACCATTGCCGGATTTGATATCGATGCGCCCATCCGGGTAGGTGTAGGGGCGATGGTTTGAGGTGGTCATCAGTTGCAGCAAAAACGGTTGCTGCTTGGTGTAATCGGCATCGGCCAGTTTCAGGGTTTGGCGATAAAGGTCTTCGTCGGCCATGCCCCAGGCATTTTTAAACGAAATTTCCGCTTCTGGCACGCTGCTCTGGTCGACCACCCGATAACCGTTGCCGCTGAAAAACGCGTTCATGTTGTCGAAGTAACCCCGCCCGCCGTAGACAAACACACTGTCGTAGCCAATCACACTGAGTTGTTGCCCGAGGCTGGCAAAGCCGCTTTCGCGGCCAATGCGCTTGACGATCGAGCGGCCCGGCGTGGGGGGAATCGCCAGGGTGATCGCCTCCAGGCCACGGTCGGTACGGGTGCCGGTGGCATAGAAGTTACTGAAGTACAGGCTCTGTTTACGCAATGCATCGAGGTTGGGCGTGAGGTTGCGCCCATCGCCATTGCTGCCCATGTATTTGGCGCTGAAGCTTTCGATGGTCACCAACACGATGTTGGGTTTGCGCGGTGTTCCAGGGTTGGTGATCGCGCGCCGGATATCCAGCGGGTCCTGGTCGATGAAGCGCGCGTTGGGCTCACTCAGTTCCGCGCGCAACTGTTTGGCGACCACCTCGTTGGGCAGGCTCTGGTAGAACTGTGAATAGTCCAGCTCGTTGTTGCGGAAAGCGGCGAAAAACTGGTACGGGCCATTGCTCGCCAGTTCGTTCTTGTACGCGTTGCCGCCCTGGGTGCGTGGGCTGTCCTGGCTGATCAGTTGCAGGCTGAGGCCGGCGACAATCAGCAGCGCCAACGCATTCACCACACGGCTACGCAGCGCAGGCAGCGGCGCGTTCATTGCGGCATTGAACGGCTTGCGCAACACCACGCTGAAGACAGTCGCAAGCATCGCCAGCAGGCTCAGCAGTTTGCCGATCGGATAGGACTCCAACAGGTTGTTCAACACCTCATCGGAATACACCAGGTAATCGACGGCAATGAAGTTGAAGCGCACGCCGAACTCATCCCAGAACAGCCACTCGGCCGCCGACGTGAACAGCATGGCAAACAGGCTGACGGTGAGCACCGCCTGCAGGAACCAGCGGTGGCCGCGGCGGCGCCACAGGGCCGGTGGGCACAGCAGCAGATACAGCCCCAACGGCAGTGCCGCATAGGCCAGGAACCCCAGGTCGTAGAGCAGGCCCACGCCAAACACCGGCAGCAGATTGCCGCCGACTTCATCCAGGTGAGCGATGAGCAGCACGCTGCGCGTGAGCAGGAATACCACTAACCAGGCACCGGTTATCAACAGCAAATAGCGCATTGGCGCTGTTTTGACAAAACCCATATCCATGTTCCTTATATCAATGGGGGGCGATCTTCGCCCTGACACTGTGGTCAGTTTGTGAAGCTATAGTGAAAAACTCGTTCAGCCGATCAATCAGTTGAAAACCTTTATAGACGGGCCTTTCAGCTCTATCCCTGAGCCACACTTGGCCTTAAGCTGCGCGAGCCAACACGGCCGTTACCGCGTACGGAGACACTGCCCATGCGAATTTTATTGGTTGAAGACAACCGCGATATTCTGGCCAACCTGGCGGATTACCTGGGGCTAAAAGGCTACACAGTCGACTGCGCGCAGGACGGTCTGTCGGGCCTGCACCTCGCCGCCACCGAACATTACGACTTGATCGTGCTCGACATCATGCTGCCCGGCATTGATGGCTACACCTTGTGCAAACGCCTGCGCGAAGACGCGCGTCGCGACACGCCGGTGATCATGCTCACCGCCCGCGATCAGTTGGATGACCGGCTGCAGGGCTTCAAGTCCGGCGCCGATGACTACCTGCTCAAACCGTTTGCCCTGTCGGAATTGGCCGCGCGCATCGAAGCCGTGCTGCGCCGTGCCCAGGGTGGCGGTCGCCGTGCCCTGCAAGTGGGTGACCTGAGCTACGACCTCGACACCCTCGAAGTGACCCGCGAAGGGCGCCTGCTCAAGCTCAACCCGGTGGGCCTGAAACTGCTCGCGGTGCTGATGCAGAAGAGCCCGCATGTACTGCGCCGGGAGATCCTCGAAGAGGCGCTGTGGGGCGATGACTGCCCGGACAGCGACAGCCTGCGCAGCCACGTGCACCAGTTGCGCCAAGTGATCGATAAGCCGTTCGCCAAGCCGTTGCTGCAGACGGTGCATGGTGTGGGCTATCGCCTGGCCGAGGGCCGAGATGGAGTTTAAGCAAAGCCTTGCCCAGCGGATCATCATCGCCTTTGCCTTGATGAGCGCGTTGGTGGCGGGAGCCTTCGCCATGGGCATCGTCGCCACGGTGCACCTGGTAGAAGAGAAGTTGATTTCGGCAGGCCTCGGCGGTGACTTGCAACGCCTGTTGCTGATGGACACTGTCGAAGATTGGCGGCACCGACCCGAACCGGACCAGCTGTTTTACTTCAGCGGCGGGCCGGGCGATTTCGAATTGCCCAAGGACCTGCGGCATCTGGAACCGGGCTTTCACGAGGTGTTTCGTGAGGCGCTGTCGTACCACGCCATGGTCGAAGTGGTCGATGGCCGGCGCTATGTGTTGCTGCAGGATCAGAGCGATTTCGAAGAGCGTGAGCGCGTATTGTTTGCGGTGGTGCTGGTGGGCTTCGTGCTCAGCCTGGCGCTGGCGGTATTCCTCGGCTGGGTGCTGGCTCGCAAGGTGATGGCGCCGGTGGTGCGCCTGGCCCGCCAGGTGCGACATCGCGATCAGTTACTCGGTCTAGCGCCGCCGCTGGCGCCGGACTACGCGGCCGATGAAGTCGGTGAGTTGGCCGTGGCCTTCGATGCCACCCTCGGGCGTCTGCGCCAGGCGTTGTCCCGCGAGCAGTTGTTTACCAGCGATGTCAGTCACGAATTGCGCACGCCCTTGATGGTGCTGGCCAGTTCTTGCGAATTGTTGCTGGAAAACCCGGCCATCGATCAGCGCGGGCGCAATCAGGTTGAGCGCATCGCCCGGGCTTGTGAGGAAATGCGCGAACTGGTGCAGACCTTCCTGATGCTGGCCCGTGCCGAGCATGACGATGGCACCATGTCGCCGCAGGTCAGCCTGGAGCAGGTCGCCGACGACTTGCTCGGTATCTGGCGCGAACCCATCGAGCGCAAGGGCCTGGAATTGATCTACCAGCGCGGCAACCCGCTGGACACGCGCTACAACGCTACCTTCCTGCATGCGGTGATGGGCAACCTGCTGCGCAATGCCTTGCACTACACCGAGCAGGGGTTCATCCGCCTGACCCTGGAGCCGAGTGGCTTCGTGGTCGAGGACACCGGCGTGGGCATCCCTGAAGACAAGCGCGAAGCCATGTTCGAGCCTTTTGTACGCGGCAACGAGAAGCGCGGCGATGGCCTGGGCCTGGGTCTGTCGCTGGTCCAGCGCATCTGCGAGAACCAGGGCTGGAGTGTCAGCCTGAGTACCATGGAGCCGAATGGCTGCCGCTTTCATGTCGAATTGAGTCAGGTCAAACCCTGATCCCATCCCCTGCCGCTATCCTGCCGAAGTACCCCGTACTTCGGCGAAGGTGGCCCCATGCTATTGCTTGTGTCTGTAAAGTCTTGAAATGTATGAGATTGGACAGGACAAGTTTTTCACAACGGGTTGACCTGTTGATCACAGCTCGCTGCATAAGGTTGTAGGCATCAGCAACTGGAGATCCGTTGATGTCTACCCCGATCAAACTCGAATTTTCCGAAAAGTACGACGATCAGCACGCCCACGAATATTTGCTCAAGCATCAGGACAATTTGGCTCGCCGGTTGTCCCACAAACGCGACGAGCAATTGGCCCGTGGCGCGCTGGCGATGGCCGGTGAGCCTGGCCTGGTGCTGGACCTGCCGTGCGGTGCCGGACGTTTCTGGCCGCTGCTGGCTGAAAAACCCAACCGCGTGATCATCGGTGCCGACAATTCGGCCTCGATGTTGAAGGTGGCGACGGTCGCCCAGCCGGCGGATGTGGTGAAACGGGTACGGCCCTTGCAGACCTCTGCTTTTGATATTGATTTGCCGGACAACTCGGTCGACAGCATTTTCTGTATGCGCCTGCTGCACCACATTGGTGACCCGGCGCATCGGCTGGCGATACTGCGGGAGTTTCAACGCGTTACCCGCGACAGCGTGATTATTTCGCTGTGGGTCGATGGCAATTTCAAAGCGTGGAAACGCAAGCGTCTGGAAGGACAGCGTCGCGAAAAAGGTGAGCAGGAAGGTTACCAAAACAGATTTGTGTTACCGGCTGCTACTGTTGAAGCAGAGTTTGAGCAGGCCGGTTTTCGTGTTCAGGAATCCCTGGACTTCATACCGCTCTACGCCATGTGGCGAGTGTATGTATTGCGCAAGAGGTAACAGGATGGCAGTTGAGTGCGTAGCAGGCAGTGATGTAGCGCCCGAAGAACGCTTCGATTATTTCTGGCGCCAGCAGGGCGAGTGGGTCGAGGAACCCAATCGTCGGCGTGGTGGTGAAAGTGGTGTGCAGCGAGTAACGAGTGCCAATGGCCGTTTGCTCTACAGCAAGCGCCAGACCGGACACATCTACCGCAGCTGGCTGCACCCCTTCGGACGCCCCACCGTGCTTCGCGAGCGGGATGCACTCAAGGGCCTGCGCCTGCTGGATGTACGCGTGCCGGAAATGGTCTTTTGCGAAGCACGTCGCGACCCCGAGCACCGTTGGAAGGCATTGCTGGTCACGGCGGCCCTGGAAGGGTTCGACGAGATTGAAAACTGGTACGCCGCCGGTGGTCGCGAACAGTATGGCGAGTTGGTCCACGAGCGCCTGCTCAAGGAATTGGCTGGCACCCTGGCGCGTATGCACAAAGGGCGCTGGCAACATGGCTGCCTGTACATCAAGCACATTTTCGTACGCGTGACGGGTGAAGGCGACTCGGCCAATGTTGAAGTGGCACTGCTGGATTTCGAGAAATGCCGCCAGCGCCTGACCGCTTATCGCGCGGCTTCCCATGACATGCTGCAACTGCGCCGCCATTCGTCGTGGAACAGTACAGACTGGGAAAAACTCAGCTACTTTTATGAGACGGCGTTTGGCAGCGCTATCAAGGGTTTAACCAGATGAAGCTAGAAATAGCACGAGGTCTGTTCCTGGTTGGGGCGATGGGCGTTGCAGCCCTGGCCCTGGCAGCGTGGGAACAGCCTCGCACACAAGTACTCAGCGCGGTGCAAGGTGGCGGGCAATGCCTGTTGCCGCGCGTCGCCAAGGCGAGTGTGGCGGTCAAGCCTGATCATGAGTTGCTGTTGTTCATGTTTGGGATGTCTCAAGGGATGAGGCCGCAGAGTTGAAACGATTCAAACCCCCGAAACAGGGCCTTGCGATGCGAGGCCCTTTTTTTTTTCTTCAAATCAGGTGCAGATGGTTATCCCAAAGCCCCGCCGGCAATTCCAGTGGTTTGGCAACCAGCTGTTTCTGCCGGCAATCGTAGAAACGGCAACGGCCCTGGCCTGAGGTGACGACAAACCCGTCCGTCACCGCGCCGACCCCGGCGCAGTCGGGCAACGGCCCATCCAGGCGCAGCTCGGCGCTGTCCATGTCCCAGATGAAGAAGCGGTTGCCCCGTGGTGCGGTCAACGCCACCAGGCGTAATTCGCTGTGCACCGCGACACTGGCGGTGTAATGCCCCATCGCCTGCAACTGCTCATCGGCCACCGGGAACGCCACGAACGGCTGCCCCGGACGCTTGATCGCCAGCAGCTCGGAACGCTCCTGGGACGCGCCCATGAACTGCTGGCCAGTGAGGATCGTGCCATCGCTGGCGATCCCCATATGGCGCACGCTGTTCATCTGTTGGCCGAGGGTTTCCTTGCTGATCAGGCTGCCATCGCGGTGCATCAGTACCAGGCTTGGCTCCATCGCATTGAGGTTCATCTCCACGCGGCTTTCGGCTTCGGTACGAATGCCACCATTGGCCACCACCAGGGTCTCGCCGTCGGGCATCCACGACACCTGATGCGGGCCGATACCGTGCGTCGAGATTTCGCCGCTGTGCACCAGCCGCTCACCTTCGAACGCGTACACCCCGAGCAGGCCACGGCCCGGGTCGGAGGTGTCGTTCTCGGTGGCATACAGCCAGTCGCCGCTCTTGTGAATCACCGCGTGGCCATAGAAGTGGCGATTGGCATGCGAGGTGATGGTCTGCAGCAGCGTGCCATCACGCAGGTCGATCAGGTAGCTCTCGGTGCCCGGGCGACGGGCGACAAACAGTGCAATCGGCAGTGTCGGGTGGTTGATGATGTCGTGGCAGCGCTGGCCGACCTGGGTGGCAAATACCGGCTTGCCATCCAGCCGATAGCCCACGGCATAGTGGTTGCCGTCCGCATCATCGCGCGCCGACAGCAGCAGCGGGCCCTTGTCTTTCTGCTTGAACAGCGTCCAGCCACCCAGCGTGAGAGCACTGAGCAGCACGCTGCCAACCGCCAAAGCCTGTCGCCTGAGCATCATCAGTCACCGTCGTTGGCGTTAAAGCCCAGTTGGATGCCCAGCGCCTTGGCCAGTTCGCCTTCGTGCAGGCGGTGGACGACGTTGAGGCTGTCGTAGATATCGTTCAGCTGCTGGCGCCCGGCGTCATCGTTCAACAGTTCGTTGAGGCTGCGCTGGTTGCTGGCGAACAGTTTCAGCGAGGCCGCATAGGCGGCGTCAATCTTGTCGGCCAACGGCTTCTGTTCGGACGGCAGCAGGCCACGCAGGCCCTTGTTGTCGACGCCAACCCACACGGTCTGGGCGGCGGCGAGGCTGGCTTCGAGGCTTTGCAGGGACGACTGGCTGCGCCATGCATCGGCCTGGAACGGCTGTGGGATGCCCTTGGTCTGGCGACCCATCGGCGTGCCGAGCTTTTTCTTCAGGGTGTCCAGGGCGGTCACCTGGACGCGCAGCAGATCGGCAATCGCTTCGTGGGAATCGGCGTAGCGCTGGTTCGGAAACTTGGTCATCTGCGCGAGCATGCCGTCGGTGCTGTTCCAACTGGCCAGGATCTCTTCGGCGAGGGCTTTCTGGCGTTCGCCAATGGCCACCAGCAGCGGGCAGTAGCGGGCTTTCTGGGCTTCGTCGGCGACGTCGGTCTTGGCGTCATAGAGGATGTATTCGTAAGCCGACAGGCCTTGCACCACGACACTGGACTTGGCCAGGGCGGCGGCGTCGATCTGCGGTTGGGCGATGACCAGTTGCTCGACCTGGCGACCCACCAGGTTCTTCTTGTCCGGCCAGAACTGGATCTGCCAGGCGCGGTTGCCTTCGGCCAGTGGGCCGATCAACAGCGGTTGCAACTCGGCCCAGGCTTTTTGCGCATGGAGGAAGTCGGCGCGGGCGGTCTCCAGGCTTTCCTTGCCCTGGCAGTAGGCCAGGGCGCTAACGGCCAGTTGGCGGTCGGCTTCCACCCAGCGGCTGTAGGTCGGCAGGATCACTTGCTTGGCGATCGCCGCCGAGGTCACGGCTTGTGGATCCTGGGGCGAGCAGGCGCCGAGGGCGAGGGCGGCCAGGCTGGTGAACAACAACTTGGGACGAAACATGTCGAGCTCCCTTCTGTAATTGGGGCGAAGCTTATAAAGAATTCAGGAACGCCAGCAACGCAGCGCGCTGCTCGGCATTGAAGGACAACACATGCTGCTGCGCCGCTTGCGCTTCACCGCCGTGCCACAGCACGGCCTCGAGCAGGTTGCGGGCGCGGCCGTCATGCAAGAACTGGGTGTGGCCACTGACGGTCTGCGTCAGGCCGATGCCCCACAACGGCGCGGTGCGCCAGTCGCGGCCACCGGCCTTGAATTCGGTGCGGTTGTCGGCCAGGCCTTCGCCCATGTCGTGCAACAGCAGGTCGCTGTAGGGACGGATCACCTGGTTGGCCAACTCAGGTTCGGCCGCCGTGGCTGGCGTGGTGAATGATGGCTTGTGACACCCCTGGCAGCCGGCCTGGTAGAACAGGTTTTTCCCGGCCAGCACCTGCGGCGCGTTGACGTCGCGGCGTGCCGGCACGGCGAGGTTGCGCGTGTAGAACAGCACCAGGCGCAGGATGTTGTCGCTGACTTCCTGCTCGCCATCGGCGCCATTGCCGTTGGGCGCCTGTTTGCAGGCGACTTGCGTGTCGGTGCAGTCATCAAAGGGTCTCAAAGACGTGGTGAGGCCCATATCACCAGAAAACGCGTGAACATTTTGTTGATTGAGGTTGGGTTGCCCGGCTTTCCAGCCAAAGCGCCCGAGTACGGTTTTTTGTTCGGCGTCGTCCCAGACCCAATTGGCGCGGCCGACGATGGCTTCTTTGTCGGCGGTCTTCGGGTCGGTGTTGCGCAGGATATCGGCGTCGGTGATGGCTTCGAGCAGGCCCAGGCCAATCATCGGCGGAGCGATGCGCGCGGAGAAAAGTGTGTCCGGATGCATCGGGCCATAGCCGAGCTGGGTGATCTGCAGGTCCGGCTTGCGCAACTCGACCACGCTGCCATCCTTGAAGGTAACCTTGACCGGCGTGTAGTCGACGCGCACCTTGCCTTCCGGTGCGACGCCCGGCACGGCCATGTCCTGCAGCTGCCCGCCATACACCGGCTCGGGCACCACGCCGACCTGCTCGATGAGCTTGGCGTAGGACGGCTGCTCCTGGATAGACAGAGGGATCGACAGGCGCACCAGCATCGACACCGCATTGGCCGCATCGGGCAGCGGCGGGTGGCCACGGCCGTCCTTGATATGGCAGTTCTGGCAGGCGTTGGTATTGAACAGCGGGCCCAGGCCATCGCGTGCGGTGGTGGTGGACGGCGCGATGACCCACGGGCTGCGAAAGAAGCTGTTGCCGACGCTGAAGTCCAGGCGGCGCGTGGGCGACAGGTTGGCCGATGGCAGGGAGAACGCGTTCTGGTCGCGCTTGTTCACCGTCGTCGCGCCGCCGGCACGCGCTTCACCAGGCTCTGCCTGGGTGAAACGTGGGGCGTCATCGCAGGCAGTCAGGCTTAAAGCCATCACTGCTGCGGACAGGCGAAAAAGCGAACCGAACATCAGGTTTCCTGAACGAAGGCTGAAAATATGGGCGCAAAGTCTAACAGGGCAGGGCGCAATGAATAAGAGCAATTATCGTTTGCTCGAATCCGATTCATTCCCGCTAGAATGACCGCACATTTTTTTCTGGAGGTGGCCAATGCAGGCTCTCGACGCTTTGCTCAACCGTGTTTCCGTGCCGCGTTTGCTGGAACCGGCACCGACCCAGGAGCAGCGTGATGTGCTGTTCGCCGCGGCCATGCGCGCGCCCGACCATGGTCAACTGCGCCCTTGGCGGTTCCTCACCGTAGAGGGTGCCGCCCGTGAGCAGATGGGCACCCTGCTGGCCGAAGCCGCGCGCCTGCAAGACCCCGACGCTGCGCAAGCGGTCATCGACAAGGCCCAGAACGGCCCGTTGCGCGCGCCGCTGGTGGTGGTGGTGATTGCCCGCCTGCAGGAACACTTCAAGGTGCCCAAGTCCGAACAACTGTTGGCAGCCGCCTGCGCGGCCCACGGTATTCTGCTGGCGGCCTATGCCCAGGGGATTGGTGCGGTGTGGCGCACGGGTGAACTGTCCTACTCGGCTCATGTCGCCAAAGGCCTGGGGCTGACGGCGGATGAGGAAGTGATTGGCTTCCTTTATTTGGGGACACCGCAGAACCCACCGCGTACGGCGCCGAAGGAAGATGTGGCGGCGTTTGTGCAGGCCTGGACGGGTCTCTAAGCAGTAGGCGGTCAAAATGTGGGAGGGGGCTTGCCCCCGATGACTGAGTGTCAGTCTACTTATCTGTAGCTGACACACCGCTATCGGGGGCAAGCCCCCTCCCACATTTGACCGTTGGTGTGTCTTACACCTTGAACTGATCCATCAGCTTCATCTGCTGGCTGGCCAATGCATTGAGTTGGCTGCTGATGGCCGCCGACTCGGTGGCCTGGCCGGTGAGGGTTTCGGTCACGCCGCGAATCGCCGAGACGTTGCGATTGACCTCTTCGGCCACGGCGCTCTGTTGCTCGGCGGCGCTGGCGATCTGCAGGTTCATGTCGCTGATCACCGTCACGGCATCGCTGATCTTGCCCAGGGCTTGCACTGCCTGATGAATCTGCCCGGCATTGCTCTGGGCCTGGTGCTGGCTGGAGTGCATGGTCGCCACCACGCCGCGGGTGCCGCTCTGGATCCGTTCGATCACCAGGCGGATTTCCTCCACGGAGTCCTGGGTACGCTTGGCCAGGTTGCGCACTTCGTCGGCGACGACCGCAAAGCCGCGCCCGCTTTCGCCGGCCCGGGCCGCTTCGATTGCCGCATTGAGGGCCAGCAGGTTGGTCTGTTCGGCGATGCTGCGGATCACTTCCAGCACTGAACCGATCTGCTCGCTGTTGACGGCCAGGGCTTCGACTTCACCCACGGCCTTGCTGACTTCCTCGGCGAGGGTGGTGATGTCGCGGGTGCTCTGCTCGATGATCGACATGCCTTCACGTGCCGACTGATCGGCACCGCGTGCCGCGCTGGCGGCATTCGATGCACTGTTGGCAACGTCATGGGCGGTGGCGCTCATCTCGTTGGAGGCCGTGGCGACCTGGTCGATTTCGCGGAATTGCACCTGCATGCCTTCGCTGGTCTGGCGCGCGATGGCCGAGGACTGGTCGGCGGTACCACGCGCCTCGGTGATGCTTTGCTTGATCTGCGCAATGGTCGGTTGCAACTTGTCGAGGAAGCGGTTGAACCAGTTCACCAATTCGCCCAGTTCATCGTGCTTGGCGTAGGCCAGGCGCTGGGTGAGGTCGCCGTCACCACTGGCGATGTCCTTGAGCATCGCGGCCACGCCGTTGATCGGCCGGGTCACACCGGTGGCCGTCAGCCAGATCAGCAGCAGGCCCAGCAAGCCGGCGGCGGCGCCTACCAGCAGCGCCTTCAGGGTGCCCGAGGCCTGGGCCTTGTCGAGCAGCGCCTGCAGCTTCACGGTGTCGGCCAGCATCACGTCCTTGGGCAGCTTGATCACGACGCCCCAGGACTTGGCATCGGCAATCGGCTTCACCGGATAGACCGCGCGAATCGTGTCGTCCTGCGCGCGGATCATGCGGGTGTCACTGGCCAGCAGTTGCACGATTTCCTTGCCCTCGGCACCGAGGGTATCGATCAGGTTTTTCCCGACTTTGGCCGGTTCACCGCTGTAGGCCGCGATCAAGCCGCTGCTGGCGAGAATTTCCAGGTGCGCGGCACTGTTGAACAAGTCTTTCTGTGCCGCATCGGTGGCCGCTTGCAGGGCGGTGAGGGCGATGTCGATGCCGACCACGCCGATGACTTTGCCGTCCACCAGCAGTGGCAGGGAAAGGGTGGTCATCAGCACCGGTTTGCCGGCCACCGTATCTTCGTACGGGTCGAGCAGGCAAATACGGCGGGTATCGCGTGGGCAGGTGTACCAGATGTTGTAGGGCGTGCCGCTGAGGTTGAGGGTGGTCTTGGTCAGGTCGTCCTCGACCATGATGGTGTTCAAGCCTTCGCCACCGGCGCGGCTCCAGTAACTGGAGAAACGGCCTTTTTCGTTGGAGGCGCGTGCCTTGTCGTCGACGAATTCGCTGTCCTTGCCATCCAGCCCGTTGGGTTCGAACGACAGCCAGATACCCAGCACCTTGTCATTGCGTTCGAAGGCGGTTTTCAGGCTCTGGTTGAGTTCTTCGCGCAAGGCGCCGGGCGCGAGGTCGCGCTTGGCTGCCAGAGTGCGCAGGTCTTTGACCTGGTCGCCGAGGGCGACCACGGCGACCAGGCTGTCGCCGAAGGTTTTCTGCAATTGCACGGCTTGCTCTGCGGCCTTGGCCTGCAACAGTTGTTCGACACTGGCGGTGAGCATGTGCGAGCTGGAATCGCTGACCAACTGATCATTCTGAGCGGTGTTGTAGAGGTTGATGCTGACGACCAGCGCAATCACCCCCAACAGGCAAAGGCCGGACAACAGCACGATTTTCAGGCGGATGGAGAGGGTGTTGAACATAGGCTCACTCGCGAATGGACTTGTTGGAAGGCACGCAGTGCAGGCCAAGTCCATTCAGCGCTATGTCTGGAACATCGGCGTAACAAATCATTTCATGAGAAGCAGGCGATGAGCGGTAGGAAAACGGCTACAGCCAGTGCTACGCGGGCTCTGCAAGCCGTTCAGGGCGTGACCAGATCCACAGGTTACCCAGGCTCATCCCGGCAATGGCCAGGTAGATCGGCCAACCATGATCGAGCATCACCAGCATCAGGATGGCGCACAGCAGCATGCTCACCGTGGCGCTGACCTTGGCCCGGCGCGCGATGATCTTGCCGTTGCGCCAGTTGAACAGGATCGGGCCGAACAGGCGGTGGTTTTCCAGCCAGGCGCTCAGGCGCGGCGAGCTTTTGGTTGCGGCCCACGCGGCGAGCAGGATGAACTCGGTGGTCGGCAAGCCCGGTATGACAATCGCCACCAATCCGATGCCCAGGCTGACGTAGGCCAGCAGGCCGAAAAGGATCTGTGCGATTTTCGAGGTGGATTGGGTTTTGCCGGTCATGGGAAGCAATTTGCAGAAGGAAAGGGTTGCTTACTCTGTAGGAACTGGCTTGCTGGCGATGGCGTCCGTGAAGTTGCTATCGCCGGCAAGCCTGTTCCTACCGAGGGGGTTCGAGTCAGGCCAGTTCAGGGGCGCTAGCGTACGCCTGTTCCAGCAACACGGTGAAGCGCACAAACGCGTCGATCGCACCTTTTTCCACTGCGGCTTCCTCTTCGGCGCTGAATTCCAGGCCGTCCAGGGTACGAGTAAAGCTTTTCCAGCCTTCGGCACGACCGCCGGCCGGCTCACCCAGGTGGCGTGCACCGAAGGTTTCGCTCAGTCCCAGGCCCACGGCGCGCTTGATCAGGAACGCAGCGCCCAGCTTGGAGCCTTCGGACACGAACAGCCAGCCCAGGGCTTCGGCCTTGCTCGGGTTCTTCACTGCACCGGCGACCGGCGCCGGCACGTCGGTGTCCAGGTCGCCCAGGTCCAGCTTGGCGGCTTCGGCGCGGCAGCGCTCGGCCAGGTCCGGCACGATCTTGATCAGTTCGGCATCGTTGTAGAGGCTCACCAGTTCCGACTGGAACAGGTACTGCGCGACCACGAAGCGGGCGAAGTTGGCTTGGGTTTCAAACGGCGCGTGCGCCTTGACCAGTGCGTCCAGCTTGGTGTGTGGCTCGTTGGTGATCTGGTTCAGGCGCTGGGAGCGCAGGCTCGGGCGTTCTGCGGTAGAGGAAGCGGTCATGAAAAAGTCCTTGAGAAGAGGAGCGCCTTGGTGCTCTGAAAGAGAGCTGTTATCAACTAGACGAACAAGAAGACGCGGCACAGTAAAAAATCCTCACCCCGGCGCTGAAAATCGACGAGGTGAGGGTGGGCGTTATCAGATGTCCCAGATCACGTTGATCGCAAAGTTGCGACCGGGCTGGGTCAGGCGGTCAAGGTTGGCGGGCGCGGTCACACCGGCTTCGCCGACGCCGTCGTAGCTGCGCACGTCATCCCAGTTCCAGTATTTCTTGTCGGTCAGGTTGTACAGGCCGCCGTTGATGGTCACGTCGTTGGTGACCTTGTAGAAGCCGGTCAGGTCGACGATGCCAAAGCCGGGCGTCTTGAAGGGCGCGCCAGTGCTGCCGTCGGGCGCATGGAAGGTGGTGCTGTCGACGCGATCCTGCTTCTTCACCAGGGTCCAGCTGACCAGCGCCCCGTATTGCGCTTGCTCATAGCCCAGGCCGAAGACGCCCTTGAGCGGGTTGACGCTGTTGAGCGGTTCGCCATTGTCGTCGTTGCGGCCATAGGTGTAGCCAACCGAGCCCTGGGTGTACAGGCCTTGCGGTGCGCCGAAGGCGTCCAGGTCCAGGCGCCCTTTGGCTTCGATCCCCTTGATGGTCGCGTGCTTGATATTGTTGGCTTCGAATTGCTGTGCGGTGCCGCCGGCGACGGAGGCGTCCTCGTCGATGAAGTCGCGGTATTTGTTGTAGAACACTGCGATATCAAACGAGCCGGAATCGAAGTTGCCGCGAATCCCGGTTTCTACGCCCTTGCTGCTTTCTGGCTTGAGATTCGGGTTGGGCTCGACGGTGTAGCCCTGCTGCAGGTTTTCAAAGCGGCCGTACAAGGCTTTGGCCGACGGGGTGCGGAAGCCTTCAGCGTATTGGCCGAACCAGGTGTACTGGTCGGTCAGCGCATAGGTCAGGCCGAATTTCGGCGTGACGCGGTGCCAGGTTTTTTCCTTGTCACTGTGGGCGTAGATCCGCGTCGGGTCGACGGTGTTGAGGAACTCATCAGTCAACTTGGGCTTGAGTTGGGTGTAGTCGTAGCGCACGGCGGGCAGGAAGGTCCACTTGTCCCAGGTGATCTGGTCCTGTGCGAACAGCGAATACGTGTTGATGGTCGGGTCCGGGAAATCACTGGCCTTCTTCACGCTGTCGCTGGCGATCGGGCTGGGTGCGCCGATGGCCGTGCAACCGCCGCCGACAGCCAGGCAGGTCGCGGCGCCTTCGCGGGAGCCGGTGACCTTCTGCTGCTTGAGGGTGGTGCCGTAGGTCACTTGGTGATCGGTTTCGCCGATGCTGAAAGCCTTGTCCAGCTGGGCATCGAAGACCCATTGCTTTTCTTCGTACAGGGTCTCGCGGGTGCGCAGGACTCGGCGGGACGGCTGGTAGATCTCGGCGGTGGACTGGTCCGTCTTGGCGATCTGGTAGTTGAGGCTGGTCTTGATCTGATCGGCTATCGGTGAGTCCAGGGCGAAGCGGTTTTCGATGCCAAAACGCTCGCGGGTGATGGTGTCGTTGCCCGAACGAGCCCGGTAGAAATTGAAGCCGCGTCCGCCGGTGAACGGGCCGCCCACGGCATTCATGAGGTTGACGTCGCGATCGTCCTTGTACTTCTCGTACGTCAGGCCGAGGCGATTGTCATCACCATAGTTCCAGCCCAGCTTGGCCAGCACGTTGGTCGTGCGCGCGTCTTCCGGGTTGGCGCCGGTGCGGGCCAGGCCGGTGGCATTGTTGCCGTCGTAGGACTCCATCTCGTGGCCATTGCGCTGGCTCAGGTGCAGCAAACCGTCGACGTCCTGCACGCGGCCGGCGACGGTGCCGGAAGTCAGCCAGCTGTCGTCGGCGGAGCTGTAGCCGGTCTTCAGGCGGGCGCCGACGTCCTGGCCGGGCTTGATGATGTCATCGGGATCGAGGGTGAAGTAGCTCACCGCGCCACCAATCGCGCTGCTGCCGTACAGGGCCGAGGCCGGGCCGCGCAGGATCTCCACGCGCTTGACGATTTCGGGGTCGACGTAGTTGCGGCGGGTCTTGGCGTAGGGGCCGTTGAAGAAGTTGTCCGGCACTTCCACGCCGTCCACTTGGGTGAGGATGCGGTCGCCGTCGATGCCGCGAATGTTGTAGCCCGAATTGCTCGAGCGGCCACCGGCACCGCCCACCGAGACGTTGGGTTCGTAACGCACCAGTTCACGAATGGTATTCACGTTCTGGCGGTCCAGCTCTTCGCGTTCCTGCACGGTCACGGTGCTCGGCACACTGCTGATGTTCTGCTCATTCCGGGTGGCGCTGATGGTGACCTGTTGCAGGTTGAGGGCGCCGCCCGCCGCGCGCTTTTCCAGCACGATGTTGTTGCTGCCCAGTTTGCGGTAGCTCAGGTTGGTCCCCACCAACAGCCGGTCCAGGGCTTTCTCCGCTGACAACGGGCCGCGCACGCCCGGGGACGACACACCTTGGCCGAGTTCCGCCGGCAGGCCGACTTGCCAGCCGGTCACCGCGGTGAAGGCGTTGAGCGCCGAGACCAGCGGCTGTTGCTCGATGCTGAAGGTGTAATTGCCGTGGCTGCGCTGCACCGGTTCAGCGGCGGTGGCCGCCATGACCGGCGTGCCGGCCAGCAGGATGGCCGCAGTCAGCAGGGACAGGACGGGCGAAGAGGGCCGGCGGTTGAAACGAGAGGACATCGAGAGCGCTCCGGAAGGTACGAATCTTATAGTTGCGAACCGAATCAAATAGGAATCAGTTGCATTGGCTAAGACGAGACGTACTGCCGAAGACTATCGAGTAAAAATAATTCTCATTTAGTTGAGGATCACCAGCGCCGGGTATTCCGACAGTTTGGCCGAGGTGATGTGGGCCAGGGAGCGCACCACGTCCAGGGGCTGGTCGAGGCGGTAGTTGCCGGTGACGGCAACGCTGGCGAGCTTGTCGTTGGTGTTGACGATCCAGCCGGGGTAATAGCGACGCAGCTCGGCGAGCACTTCGCTCATCGGGCAGTTTTCGAAAATCAGCCGGCCCTGCACCCAGGCCAGGTCCTTGTTGGCATCCAGCTTGGCCGGTGGACCGAAGCCCTTGGGCCCGATGCGGATGCTTTCGCCGGCGCTCAAGCGCACGCGGGCATCGTCGAAGGTGTTGCTCAGGTCCACGTCGCCGCGCTGCACCTGCACCTGGGCTTCGCCGTTGAGGTAGCGCACGGCGAAAGCGGTATCACGCACGCTGGCGCGCACGGGGCCGGCGTCGATTTCCAGCGGCAGGCCATGGTTGGGCACGATTTCGAAGAACGCTTCGCCCTGGTAGAGACGGGCGATGCGCTGATGATCCTTGATGCTGCTGGAAAACGCCGAGTTGGTGTTGAGCAACACCTTCGAGCCGTCGTCCAGTTGCAGGCGCTGGCGTTCTCCTACCACGGTGAGGTGGTCGGCCTGCAGGCGCACCGGCAGGTTGCTGAAGCTGAACAGGCCGATCAGCAGCACGGCGGCGGTGGCCAGTGGTTTCCAGTGCGGCCGGATACGACGCCAGGCACTGGGCTTGCGCGGCGCGGCGAGGGCGACGGCGGCGCTGTGCACGGGCGCGGCGCCCCAGGCAGCCTGGGCTTTGCCAAACGCGTGAACATGCGCAGGGTCTTGGGCCAGCCACGTTTCAAATTCGGCTTGTTGCCCGGGCTGCGGGCACTGCAGGGCGATCAGCCAGTCGAGGGCTTGGTCCATAGCCATGTCTTGCAACACCTCATGAGCCAGCTCATGGGGGCGCAGTTTATTCGGGTCCGTCACGGTGTTCCTCGGGTCTTCGCCACGTTCTATTCAAATGTCCTATAGCCTTGGGTGACATTTCTGTCGGGTGAAGCTTAAGGCCGATCCAGCCTTTGGGCCACACCTACGCAGATGGCCATGATCAATTTCAGTTCCTTTTGTACGGTGCTCAAGGACACTTCCAATTGGTCGGCAATCTCCTGGTAGCTGCAGCCGTGCAGGCGGCTGAGGATGAAAATCTGCTGTTGGCGGGCGCTCAGTTGACCGAGGCTGACACTCAGGTGCTCCAGCAGTTGCTCGGCC
Source organism: Pseudomonas sp. GW821-FHT09C08 (assembly GCF_059418125.1). Lineage (NCBI taxonomy): Bacteria > Pseudomonadati > Pseudomonadota > Gammaproteobacteria > Pseudomonadales > Pseudomonadaceae > Pseudomonas > Pseudomonas sp. GW821-FHT09C08. The sequence goes on from NZ_JBWKPG010000009.1 coordinate 78,336, forward strand.
TGGGTCGCGTCTTCGGGCGTGCTGATGGGGGCGGCGACGCTTTGCAGGACGTCCAGCGGGACATCTTCCTGCAGCGTGCGCGCCTGGATCCGACGCGCGCGCAAGTGGTCGAGTGCGAGGTTGCGCGCGGTCTGGTAGACGAAAGGTTCAAGATGATCGATCGGCCGCTCGCTGAGGGCTCGGGTCACGCGCAGGTAGGTTTCCTGCAAGAGGTCCTCGGCGGTGCTGTGGTTATTCACCATCCGCTGCAACGTGCGAAGCAGAATCACCCGTTGGGTGAGGAAGACGTGGTTGAAGCGAGATTGGCTCACAGTGCTACCAGATCGATTTGCAGTTAATGATAATGCTTATCATCAACGCAAATGGCAAGTGGCACTTGGGTGTGTTGCCAGGAGCCCTGCGTGTGGGAGCCGGGTTTGCCCGCGATGCAGGCACCTCGGTTTTCCAGTTGCACCGAGGTGATGCTATTGCAGGCAAGCCAGCTCCCACATAAGCCAGCTATCACACAGGCGAGCTTCCATGCTGGAGAGCTGCCAAACGGGTTATTCGGCGTTGCAGAGCGCCAGGCAGTTATCCAGCATACGGTTGGAGAAGCCCCACTCGTTGTCATACCAGGCCAGCACTTTCAGCAACTTGCCACTGACCTTGGTGTGGTTGGCGTCGAAAATCGACGACAGCGGGTTATGGTTGAAGTCACTGGAAACCAGCGGCAGGGTGTTGTAGCCGAGGATTTTCGAGTGCTGGCTGGCTTCCTTGAGCAGTGCGTTGACCTCGTCGGCAGTGGCGTCTTTTTTCAGCGTCACGGTGAGGTCGACCAACGACACGTTGATCACCGGCACCCGCACGGCCATGCCGGTCAGCTTGCCCGCCAGTTCCGGCAGTACCAGGCCGACCGCTTCGGCGGCGCCGGTCTTGCTCGGGATCATGTTCTGGGTGGCCGAACGCGCGCGGTACGGGTCCGTGTGGTAGACGTCGGTCAGGTTCTGGTCGTTGGTGTAGGCGTGGATAGTGGTCATCAGGCCGCTCTCGATGCCCAGCTCGCGGTGCAGCACCTGGGCGACCGGCGCCAGGCAGTTGGTGGTGCAGGAGGCATTGGAGATGATCTGGTGGGATTGACGCAAAATGTCATGGTTTACCCCGTAGACCACGGTGGCGTCTGCGCCCTTGGCGGGGGCCGAGATGATCACCTTGCGCGCGCCGGCGGTAATATGGGCGGCAGCCTTGTCACGGTCGGTGAACAGGCCGGTGCATTCGAACACTACGTCGATCTTGTGTGCAGCCCACGGCAGGTCGGCGGGGTTGCGAATGGCACTGACGGCAATCCGGTCGCCATTGACGGTCAGGCTTTCCTGATCGTGGGCGACCTCTGCGTCGAAAGTGCCATGTACGGTGTCGTATTTGAGCAGGTGGGCATTGATCGAACTGTCGCCGAGATCGTTGATGGCGACGATCTGCAAATCCTGGCGGTAGCCTTGGGTATACAGTGCGCGCAGGACATTACGGCCGATACGGCCAAAACCATTGATTGCGATACGAAGAGTCATTGGAAAGTGCCTGTCGTCGATTTGTTGTAAGAATTACAAGATTATTCGCATAAAAATAGAAAACAAGCCTTTTTAGTGGCAATATTTTGTTCAATCTACAACGAGTGACCTGAATCAACTGGTCCGAGTGGTCAAGTAACACCCTGCCAACCTTTTCGCGGCGGGCGTTTGACCAGCATAGGAACGAGGGTCGCCACATCCGTTAGCCTGGAGTTCTATACATGCATCCCCGCGTTATTGAGGTCACCGAACGGCTTATCGCCCGCAGTCGTGCAACCCGCGAGGCTTACCTTGCACTCATTCGCGGCGCGGCCAGCGACGGCCCGATGCGCGGTAAGCTGCAATGCGCCAACTTTGCCCACGGCGTGGCCGGATGCGGCACTGAAGATAAAAATAGTCTGCGAATGATGAATGCCGCCAACGTGGCAATTGTTTCGTCATATAACGACATGCTCTCGGCGCACCAGCCGTACGAACATTTCCCCGAGCAAATCAAGAAAGCCCTGCGCGAAGTCGGCTCGGTCGGTCAGTTCGCCGGCGGCACCCCGGCCATGTGCGACGGCGTCACCCAGGGCGAACCCGGCATGGAGCTGAGCCTGCTCAGCCGCGAAGTCATCGCCATGTCCACGGCGGTAGCGCTGTCCCACAACATGTTCGATGCCGCGCTGATGCTGGGCATCTGCGACAAGATCGTCCCGGGCCTGATGATGGGCGCGCTGCGCTACGGCCACCTGCCGATGGTCTTCGTGCCGGGCGGCCCGATGCCGTCGGGCATCTCCAACAAGCAGAAGGCCGATGTGCGCCAGCGCTACGCCGAAGGCAAGGCCACCCGCGAGGAGCTGCTGGAATCGGAGATGAAGTCCTACCACAGCCCCGGTACCTGCACCTTCTACGGCACCGCCAACACTAACCAGTTGCTGATGGAAGTCATGGGCCTGCACCTGCCGGGCGCCTCGTTCGTCAACCCGTACACGCCGCTGCGTGACGCACTGACCCGCGAAGCCGCGCACCAGGTCACGCGCCTGACCAAGGCCAACGGCAACTTCACGCCCATCGGCGAGATCGTCGACGAAAAATCCATCGTCAACTCCATCGTCGCACTGAACGCCACCGGCGGTTCGACCAACCACACCCTGCACATGCCGGCCATCGCCATGTCGGCGGGCATCATCCTCACCTGGCAGGACATGGCCGACCTCTCCGAGGTGGTGCCGACCCTGTCCCACGTGTATCCGAACGGCAAGGCCGACATCAACCACTTCCAGGCGGCGGGCGGGATGTCGTTCCTGATCCGCGAACTGCTCGAAGCCGGCTTGCTCCACGAAGACGTCAACACCGTGGCCGGCAAAGGTCTGAGCCGCTACACCCAGGAACCGTTCCTGGTCGACGGCGAGCTGATCTGGCGCGAAGGCCCCATCGAAAGCCTCGACGAAACCATCCTGCGCCCCGTGGCCCGTGCGTTCTCCCCGGAAGGCGGCTTGCGCGTGATGGAAGGCAACCTCGGCCGTGGCGTGATGAAAGTCTCGGCCGTGGCGCTTGAGCACCAGATCGTCGAAGCACCGGCGGTGGTGTTCCAGGACCAGCAGGACCTGGCCGATGCATTCAAGGCTGGCCAGCTGGAAAAAGACTTTGTCGCGGTGATGCGCTTCCAGGGCCCACGCTCTAACGGCATGCCGGAATTGCACAAGATGACCCCGTTCCTCGGCGTCTTGCAGGACCGTGGCTTCAAGGTTGCATTGGTGACAGACGGGCGCATGTCCGGCGCGTCGGGTAAGATCCCCGCCGCGATCCACGTGAACCCCGAAGCCCAGAGCGGCGGGCCACTGGCACGCGTGCGCGATGGCGATATCATTCGCGTGGATGGCGTGAAGGGCACCTTGGAGCTTAAGGTGGACGCCGAAGAATTTGCAGCGCGCGCGCCTGCCACGGGCTTGTTGGGCAACAACGTGGGGGCCGGTCGCGAGCTGTTTGCATTTATGCGCTTGGCCGCAAGCTCCGCAGAGCAGGGCGCCAGCGCCTTTACCTCTGCCTTGGAGACGCTTAAGTGAAGCTTGCGCTGGTCGGTGACATCGGGGGTACCAACGCCCGTTTTGCGTTGTGGCGGGATCAGGCTCTGCATTCGATCCGCGTGCATGCCACGGCGGATCACCAGAGTCCTGAGGACGCGATCAAGGCCTACCTCAAGGAAGAAGGCTTGGAAATCGGTGACATCGGTGCCGTCTGCCTGTCGGTTGCCGGGCCGGTGAGTGGCGATGAATTCAAATTCACCAACAACCACTGGCGCCTGAGCAAGACTGCGTTTTGCCAGGCGTTGCAGGTGGATGAGCTGCTGCTGGTGAATGACTTCACCGCCATGGCCCTGGGCATGACCCGCCTCAAGCCCGACGAATTCCGCGTGGTCTGCGAAGGCACGCCGGAACCGTTGCGCCCGGCGGTGGTCATCGGGCCGGGTACCGGCCTGGGCGTCGGCACATTGCTGGACCTCGGTGCCGGTCGCTACGCGGCATTGCCGGGGGAGGGTGGACACGTTGACCTGCCCCTGAGCAGTCCGCGTGAAACCCAGCTGTGGCAGCACATCTACTCTGAGATCGGCCACGTCAGCGCCGAGACGGCGTTGAGCGGGGGCGGTTTGCCGCGTGTCTACCGCGCCATCTGTGCGGTCGACGGGCATACCCCGGTGCTGGATACCCCAGAAGCCATTACGGCGGCGGGCCTGGCGGGCGATCCAGTGGCGATGGAAGTGTTGAACCAGTTCAGTATCTGGCTGGGCCGCGTCGCCGGTAACAACGTGCTGACCACCGGTGGACGCGGTGGTGTGTATATCGTGGGTGGGGTGATTCCACGGTTTGCCGACTTCTTCATCAACAGTGGTTTTGCCAAGAGTTTCAGCGACAAGGGCTGCATGAGCGACTACTTCAAAGGCATCCCTGTGTGGCTGGTGACCGCGCCGTATTCCGGGTTGACTGGGGCTGGAGTCGCATTGGAACAGGCTTTTGCGTAGGCGCTGATGGCCCCTTCGCGAGCGAGCCCGCTCCCACTTTGACCGAGTTCCAACGTTGGAATGCCGGCAAATGTGGCAGCGGGCTTGCTCGCGAAGGGGGCCTCAAGGGCAACAAATGACATAAGCTTGGCCATAACAACAAGGAGGACCCCGTGAGCGTAATCAGTAAATCGATTCTCCTCGTCGATGACGACCAGGAAATCCGCGAATTGCTGCAAACCTACCTCAGTCGCGCCGGTTTCCAGGTGCGTGGCGTGCCGGATGGCGCCGGGTTCCGCCAGGCGATGAACGAGGCGCCCTGCGACCTGGTCATCCTTGATGTGATGTTGCCGGACGAAGACGGTTTCAGCCTTTGCCGCTGGATCCGCCAGCACCCGCGCCAGGCGCAGGTGCCGATCATCATGCTCACCGCCAGTTCCGACGAAGCCGACCGCGTGATCGGCCTGGAGCTGGGCGCCGACGACTACATCGGCAAACCCTTCAGCCCCCGCGAGCTGCAGGCGCGGATCAAGGCGCTGTTGCGGCGCTGCCAATTCGGCCAGGAGCGCAGCGGCAATGGCGACGTGCTGGTGTTCGATGAATGGCGCCTGGACATGATCAGCCACCGGCTGTTCCACGTTGACGGTGAAGAGGTGATCCTGTCCGGTGCCGACTTCGCCCTGCTCAAGTTGTTTCTCGACCATCCCCAACAGATCCTCGACCGCGACACCATCGGCAATGCCACCCGTGGCCGTGACCTGATGCCGCTGGACCGGATTGTCGACATGGCCGTGAGCCGCCTGCGCCAACGCCTGCGCGACACCGAAAAACCTCCGAGGCTGATCCGCACCGTGCGCGGCAGCGGTTATCAACTGGCAGCCAGCGTGGTTGCCGGCAATGCCCACTGAACACCTGATCGAGCGCCGCCGCCGCTTCCCGGTGCCGCGCTCGCTGCTGGGGCGCATGTTGCTGCTGACGTTGCTGGCGGTGCTGTTCGCCCAGGCGCTGTCCAGCGTGATCTGGGTCTCGCAGTTGCGTGCCACCCAGCTCGAAGGCCTGGTCACCAGTGCCCGCAGCCTGGCGCATTCGATGACCGCCAGCGTGAGTTATTTCCGTTCATTGCCGGTGGCCTACCGGCCGTTGGTCCTCGACCAATTGCGCAGCATGGGCGGCACGCGTTTCGTGGTGACCCTCAATGACCGTCCGCTGGACATGGCGATACTGCCGCAGACCCCGCGCAAGCAGGCGGTACTGCAAGCGGTGGATGAGGTGCTGCGCCAGACTTTGGGCGCCGACGTGCATATCTCGGTGGAGTTTGTCAGCGCCGAAGACCTGCGCATTTTCAATGCCGGCCTGAAGCTCGATGAACTGCCGCGCTCCTGGGCGCATTACGCGTTGACCCTGGAGCCGGTAAACCCGCCGGTGCTGGTCACACAGATTCAACTGGCCCCCGGCGAGTGGTTGTACATCGCTTCCTTGTTGCCCGAACCCTACACCAGCCTCGAAGAGCAAGGCCTGCCCTCGCAGCAGGTGTGGTTTATCGTGCTGACCAGCGGTTTTCTGCTGCTGTTCATCGGCCTGCTGGTGCACTGGCAGAGCCGGCCGCTCAAGCGCCTGGCGCGGGCCGCGCGGGACATGTCGCTGGGCGCGGACGTGGAGCCGGTGGCCGAAGGCGGCGGCAGTGAAGTGGTGGAAGTGGGGCGCGCGTTCAATGCAATGCGTGAGCGCATCAGCCGATACCTGACCGAACGCAGCCAGCTGTTCAGTGCGATTTCCCACGACTTGCGCACCCCCATTACCCGCTTGCGCCTGCGTGTGGAACTGCTGGAAGACGAGAACCTGCAAACCAAATTCGGCCGCGACCTGGATGAGCTGGAGTTGCTGGTGAAGGGCGCGCTGCAATGTGTGAAAGACACGGATATCCACGAAAACATCGAGCCGGTGGACCTGAACCACGTGCTCGATTGCCTGGTGGAACCGTACCTGGCGCCCAACGGCAACGGCCGGGTGACCCAGCATGGGCGCGCGCTGACGACTTATCCGGGCAAGCCGCTGGCGCTCAAGCGCTGCATCGGCAACCTGATCGACAACGCGTTGAAGTATGGGCAGAACGCCCATTTGCATATCGAGGACGACGGTGCGGAGTTCATCCTGCACGTCGACGATGAAGGCCCCGGCGTGCCGGAACAGCGCCTGGAGCAAGTCTTCGAACCGCACTTCAGGCTCGCTGGGCAGCAGCAGGGTTACGGCCTGGGGTTGGGCATTGCGCGCAACATTGCGCATAGCCATGGTGGTGAAGTGAGTCTGCAGAATTTGCGCGAAGGCGGGTTGCGGGTGACCTTGCAGCTGCCGCGAACCCTGGATTGAACACGATTCCTTTGTAGGAATCCGGCTTGTCGAATCCTGGCGGCCGGGAGATCGCCATCGCCGGCTAGCCGGGCTCCTACAGAGGCGTCAGATGCTTTGGCGCAACCGGGCCAGGTCTCTCAGCGGCGGAGCACCGAATAACCGGCTGTATTCGCGGCTGAACTGCGACGGGCTTTCATACCCCACGCGATACCCCGCCGCCGAGGCTTCCAGGCCTTCGGCGATCATCAATCTGCGTGCCTCCTGCAAGCGCAGTTGCTTCTGGTACTGCAACGGGCTCATCGCGGTGATCGCCTTGAAACGGTGGTGCAGCGTCGAGACGCTGAGGTTCACTTCCTTGGCCAGGTCATCGATGCGCAGCGGTTGCTCGTAGTTGCCGTTCAGCCACGTGATCGCCTGGCTGACGCGATGGCTCTGACTGTTGGCCACGGCAATTTCGTACAGGCGATAGCCCTGCGGCCCACGCAGCAATCGGTACAGAATTTCGCGATTGATCAACGGCGCGAGCATCGCGATGTCCTTCGGCGTGTCCAGTAGACGCGCCAGGCGCAACACGGCATCCAGCAGTTGCGTGTCGATACGGTCGACGTACATCCCACGGGATGTCGGCCGCGAAGGCACGCCCATCGGGCCCGCCTCGGCAATCAGCGCGGTGAGCTGCGCCGGGTCGATATTGATGCGCACCGACAGGTTGGGGTCTTCCGGGGTGGCTTCGATGATCCGGCCGGCCACCGGCATCGCGACCGAGAACACCAGGTAGTTGAGCGGGTCGTAGGCGAAGATTTCATCGGCCAGGCGTACTTCCTTGCTGCCGCTGGCAAGGATGCACAGCGCCGGTTCCACCAGCACCGGCGTGAAGTCGCGCGGTGTGTTGTGGCGGTTCAGGTACAGCGAGGTGATCGCCGTGCCGTAGGAGCCGTCCTCCCAGGTATGGCGGTGGACGATGCTGGCCAACTCCGCGCGTTGTTTTTCCATCTCGGCATCGAGGGGCATGGGCTGATGTTCGGGCGACGACATGAGGCGTCCTCTGCATGCTTTTTTGATGGGCTCAGCTTAGCGGTGGCCTTTGAATAAGTGTTACGTCGATTCTGCACAATCCTTGCCTGATCCTGCGACACATCGTGAATCAGGCAAGCAGCGGGGCCGTCATCTCAATGAAACAAGGCGCTCGCCCGTGGAATAAACCCGCCGGCCAAACGTCCTGTCTACGCTTCTCGCAGGATTGTGCAATAAGCCTGCAGGAATTGACTAACCGCGCCCACACCCGCGCCGTTATCTTTGATCCTGTGGCAACACGCCCTCACAGTGCTTGCCGAGCATCACTTCTCAACGGGAGAGTCGAACATGTCCACCCCCATTCCCGCGAGCCATATGGCCTTTATCCGTGCCCGTACCGGGTACAGCACCGAACTCGGTGCACGCTTGAGCAGTTTGATCGAACCGGGCCGTCAGGCTCAGGGTTGCCTGCAATTCTCGTTGCAGCATTCCCAGGTCGATCCCGATGTGTGGTTGATCTCCGGTTTCTGGAGCAGCGAGCAGGCGATGAGCGCCTACTTCAACTCTGCGGCGCTGGTGATCTTTACCGAGCTGTTGAACGACATGGTGGTCCGCAGCATGGACTTCCAGACCTTCACCGACGCTTCTGCCGGCAACGCCTACGGCGAGTACCTGCAACTCGCCGGTTAAAAGCCCTTTGCCTGACGGCAACAGCACTCCTCAAGAAGTATCGTATTGGCGAGGCACTGCACTGGTTTAGAATGGCCAACTTTCCATTGGCCAGGACCTGCAACATGGCACGTAGACAATTTGCCCATCACGAAGCCGTTTCCGCCGTAGTACCGGGCGAAGGGGGCTACAGCGCCGCCGTCGCCGTCAAGGCACTGGATGGCATGGGCGCACCGCAGTTTCACAAGATCCTGGATGGACAGAAGTTCAAGACCGCCTCTGACGCCGACGATGCAGCGACGCTGCAGCTGGAATGCCTGGTCGATGTGGACGAAGACGGTCAACTGAGCTGGGCCTCTGCTGCCAACTGACTCAAGCACGCTGCTGATCCACATGTGGGCGCGGGCTTGTGTGGGAGCCGGGCTTGTCCGCGATAGCAGCACCTCGGTTTTCCAGTGGCATCGAGGTGCTGCTATCGCAGGCAAGCCAGCTCCCACGCAAGCCCGCTGGCACAGTTTTTATTGCTTGGCAGTCAGCGTGGCGTGGCGCCTGGGCGATACATCTTGAACAGTGCTTCCGGCCCCAGCTGGAAGTAGTCCGCCGGGCCACCGCCACGCAAGATCGGCTCGGCAGCGGCGGTGTCGTAGATGCCGTCCTTGAGCAGCCACTTGGCGATGTGCACCGCCACGACTTCGCCGAGCACCAGCCAGCTGGGTACCAACTGCTGATCAGCGCGCTGCAGTTGGATGATCTGCGTCACCTTGCACTCGAACGACACCGGACTTTCGCCCACACGGGGGACGCCGACGATTTTCGACGCCACCGGCGTCAGGCCGGACAATTCGAACTCATTCACCTCGGGCGATACGGCGGCGCAACTCTGGTTCATCTGCTCGGCCAGCGGGCGAGTGGCCAGGTTCCAGACAAACTCTCCGGTCTGCTCGATATTGTTCAGGCTGTCTTTGCGCCCGACACTGGAAAACCCAATGATCGGCGGAATGTAGTTGAAGGCATTGAAGAAACTGTAGGGCGCCAGGTTCAGGCGGCCCTCGCTGTCGTGTGACGAAATCCAGCCGATCGGCCGTGGGCCGACGATGGCATTGAAGGGGTCATGGGGCAGGCCGTGGCCGTTGGCGGGTTCGTAGAAATGGATATCGTCGGACATGACCTGTTCTGCTCTCGATTTCGGGATGTGCATCATACCCAATGTGAGAGCGGGCTTGTGTGGGAGCCGGGTTTGCCCGCGATGCAGGCACCTCGGTTTTCAATTGCGCCGAGGTGATGCTATCGCAGGCAAGCCAGCTCCCACACAAGCCCGCTCCCACCATTTTTTATCGCGACAGACAGTTAGTCCGTGGTGATGCGCGAGTGCTTGCGGGTGTCCTTCATGGTCACGTAGACCACCAGCGACACTGCGATACACGCGGTCACGTACCAGTAGTAGCCGGTTTCCATGCCGATGCTCTTGAACCACAGCGCAATGTATTCGGCGGTACCGCCGAAGATCGACACGGTCAGGGCATACGGCAGGCCTACGCCCAGTGCACGGATTTCAGTCGGGAACAGCTCGGCTTTCACCACTGCGTTGATCGAGGTGTAGCCGCTCACGATGATCAATGCCGCCATGATCAGGAAGAACGCGCCCCACCAGGTCTGGATGGTGTGCAGGGTGGTGAGGATCGGCACAGTGAACAGGGTGCCGAGGATGCCGAAGGCAATCAGGATCGGCCGGCGGCCGACTTTATCCGACAGCCCGCCGATGATCGGCTGCAGGCACATGAACAGGAACAGGGTGGCTGCGGAAATCGTGGTGGAGTCGGAAATGCTCATGCCGACGGTGTTCACCAGGTACTTCTGCATGTAGGTGGTGTAGGTGTAGAAGGCCAGGGTACCGCCCATGGTCAGGCCAACCACGGTCATCAGTTCCTTGGGGTGACGCATCAAGGTGCGCATTGCGCTTTCCTTGGCTTTTTCCTTCTTGGTGAACGACTCGGTTTCTTCCATGCCGCGACGCAGGTACAGCGCGACCACCGCACACAGGGCGCCGATGGCGAACGGGATACGCCAGCCCCAGTCGTACAGCTGCTCGGTAGTGAGGGTCTGTTGCAGCACGATCAGCACGCCAAGGGCGATGAGCTGGCCGGAGATCAGGGTCACGTATTGGAAGCTGGAGTAGAAACCGCGACGTTCCTTGGTCGCCATCTCGCTGAGGTAAGTGGCGGAGGTACCGTATTCGCCACCGACCGACAGGCCCTGCAGCAGACGGGCAAAGACCAGCAGGATCGGCGCACCGATGCCGATGATTTCATAGCCCGGGCTCAGGGCAATCAGCAACGAGCCGAAGCACATCAGGTAGACCGATGCCATCAGCGCCTTTTTACGTCCGACTTTGTCGGCATACAGGCCCATCAGCCAGCCGCCGATCGGGCGCATCAGGAAGCCCACGGCGAAAATTGCGGCGGTGTTGAGCAGTTGGGCGGTCGTGTCGCCTTTCGGGAAGAAGGTTTTTGCGAAGTACAGCGAGAAAGCGGCGTAGACGTACCAGTCGTACCACTCGACCATGTTGCCGACGGAGCCACTGAAAATCGATTTGATCCGGCTGGAGGTGGTGCGTTCTTTCGCCGGCGCGGCCGCCGACCCCAGAGGCAAGGTGTTGGAGTTATCCATTCAAGGATCCTTCATCTAGTTGTTTTTATGGAGCGTGCGCGAGCACAGCCTGTCCGGGGCTATAGCAGGAGCTGTGCCAAGCCGGGTGAGGCCCGGTCTAGAAGGGGTGGGGGATTTATTTGAGCGGAAAGCCGCTGATGATTTTTGAGTGGTGAGCGGAAATCCGCTTATGGCGCTTATCCAGCTCCCACACTTGAATGTATTCGCAGATCAAAATGGAGGCGCTGGCTTGCCTGCGATGAGGCCCTCAAAGGGCCCCTCAATCCATCGACAGAAACATTTCCCGGGTCAGCCCATGGCGCTGCATCTTTTCATTGAAGGTGCGCCGTGGCAGTTGCAGCTCGGCCAGCACCGCCTTGATATCGCCCTTGTGCCGGGTCAACGCGGCTTTCAGGCAGTGCGCCTCAAACGCTTCCTGCTGCGCCGCCAGCGATTGCCCAGCCTCGACACCTTCCGGCTCAGGCTCGCCCAACCCCAGCACCTGGCGTTCAGCGAAGTTCGCCAGCTCGCGCACATTGCCCGGCCAGTCGTGGCTGAGCAGCCGTCCCAGTTGCGCGCCGCTCAAGGGTTCGACGCTACGGCCCAGGCGTTCGGCAGCGCTTTGGGCGAAGTGATCGAACAGCAGCGGGATATCTTCACGACGTTCGCGCAGCGCAGGCAGACGCAGTTGCGCGACGTTCAGCCGATAGGCCAGGTCTTCGCGAAAGCGTCCGGCGCGGGCTTCTTCGAGCAAATCCGGCTTGGTGGCGGCGATGATGCGCAAGTCCACATGAATGCTTTGGTTGGAGCCCAGCCGTTCGAGCTTCTGCTCCTGCAGCACCCGCAGCAGTTTCACCTGCTGGGCGAGGGGCATGCTTTCGATTTCATCGAGAAACAGCGTGCCGCCGTGGGCGTACTCGAGTTTGCCGATGCGCTTGCCCTGGGCGCCGGTGAAGGCGCCGCTTTCGTGGCCAAACAGCTCGGCCTCGAACAACTGCTCGGGGATCGCCGCGCAGTTGAGGGCCACGAACGGCTTCTTGGCTCGCGGGCCGAAATCATGCAGGCAACGGGCGACCAACTCCTTGCCGCTGCCGGTCTCGCCTCGGATCAATACGTTGACCGGCAGCGTCGCCAGGTCCAGCACTTGCCGACGCAGATTCTGCAGGCCGCGCGACACACCGAGCAGGCTGGACTCCAACTGCGCCCGATGATCGGCCTGTTGATGCAGGCGGCGGTTTTCGAGGATCAGCCCGCGCTTGTCCAGCGCGCGGCGCAGGCTGTTGAGCAGGGCGTCGGGGCTGAAGGGTTTCTCGAGGAAGTCGTAGGCCCCGTCGCGCATGGCCTCGACAGCCATGGGCACGTCGCCATGACCGGTCAGCAGGATGACCGGCAGGTCGGCGTCGCGGCGTTGCACTTCGGCCAGCAGTTCCAGGCCACTGAGGCCGGGCATGCGCACATCACTGAGGATCACCCCGGGGAAATCCTTCGGCAGCCGCGCCAGGCATTCCTCGGCACGGCTGAACAGTTGCACGTCAAACCCCGACAGGCTCAGCCATTGCTCGACGGCCGTGCGAATACTGGCTTCGTCATCGACCACAATCACTGCATTCAACATAGGTCCGGCGTCTCCAGCGCGATGGGCAAGGTCAAGGTAAACACCGCGCCGTCGCCACGGTTACCGGCACTCAGGCGCCCGCCCAATTCGTGCACGATCGCGTAGGACACCGCCAGCCCGAGGCCGAGCCCGTCACCCACCGGCTTGGTGGTGAAGAACGGGTCGAACACATTGTTCAGGTGCTCCTCGGCAATGCCACCGCCGCTGTCGCTGACGGTCAGTTGCCACAATTGCTGATCGGCGTGCAGGCGGATTTCCAGGCGTTTGCGCGGCTTGTCGGCCATCGCATCAAGGGCATTGCGCAGTAGGTTGATGAGCACTTGTTCAAGGCGGATCGCATCGCCACGCACCCAGGCCGGGCGGGTCAGGTCCAGCACCACGCCGATGGCTTCGTCGCGCAGCCGCGCGTCGAGCAGGTGCAAGGATTGGTCGACCACCGTGGCCAGGTCCAAGCGCTCGCGCAGGCCGCTGGGACTCTTGCGCGCGAAGGTCTTGAGATGGCCGGTGAGCGCGGCCATGCGCGTGAGCATTTCGTCGAGCGGGGTCAGGGCCTTGTAGGCATCGTCCACCCGCCCGTGGTCGAGCAGCAGGCGCAGGGTCGCCAACTGCATGCGCTGGGCGGTCAGCGGCTGGTTGATTTCATGCGCGAGGGCGGCGGACATCTGCCCCAGCGCCGCCAATTTGGCCGATTGCACCAAACCGTCCTGGGCGGTGCGCAGGGCCTGGGTGCGCTCCTCCACCAGTTGTTCGAGTTCTTCGCGGCTGCGCTGGCGCAAGCGGGCCAGGCGCCAGCGCTGCGTGAGGAACAGCACCAGGAACACCAATGCCAGCCAGGAGCCGGCAGCGGCCAGGCCGGCGTTGCGCTGGTCTTCAAAGGCGAACTGGGGTTTGCGCAACAAGTGCAGGGTCCAGCCCTCGGCCTTGAGCGGCAGCGACTCCCAGATGTAATTGGCATTGCCGTCGGGGCCGTTGACGCGCATCAGGTGGCTGTTTTCGTCAAAGCGTTGCAGCACCTGGGTTTCCAGCGGCTGCAGGTGTTTCTTGTCGTATTGGCGAGTGGCCTTGAGTTCGACAAGATCGTTCGCCGACAGCGGCCGCAGGTTGCGATATCGCCAGCCCGGCTGGTTGGCAATAAACACGATGCCGCGTGCATCGCTGACCAGCAGCAGGTCATTGCCCTGCGCCCACTCGCGTTCCAGCTCGGGGAATTCCAGCTTGACCACCATCGCGCCGAGGAACTGCTCGTGTTCATCCAGCACCGCGCTGGAGAGAAAATACCCCGGCACGCCGGTGGTCACGCCGACCGCATAAAACCGCCCGGTGCCCTGGCTCAGGGTTTGGCTGAAATACGGTCGAAACGCGTAGTTGTGCCCGACATAACTGCTCGGCAGGTTCCAGTTGCTGGCGGCCACGGCCAGGCCGGTGCGATCCATCAACTCCAGGGTTGAGGACTGCGCCGCGCCGTTGATGCGCTCCAGTTTGCGGTTGAGCAGGTCTTGGGTCGTGGCTTGCAGTGGGCCCTTCAAGGCGTTGATCATTTCCGAGTCCAGCGCCAGCACGGCGGGCAGGGCGCGGTAGCGTTCGATCAGGGTGTGCAGCGAATTGGCGTACAGCGCCAGTTGCTGATTGGCCCGGGCGGCATCATCCACCAGGGCCTGGCGCTCGGCATGGCGGGTGGCCAAGGCCGCGGCCAGTACGGCACCGGCAATGATCAGCAAAGAGTAGAAAGTCAGTCGCAGGGGGCGAGGGATCACGATCATACGATGATGAGCAGGCACAGTAAGGGGAGAGCACCATAGCATGCGCGGCTTGGATCTTGTGGTGAGGGGCTGTAGTGGCTGATGGGGAGAGTGGGCTGGTGCGGCGAGCAGGCTTCTTGTGGTAAGCAGGCTTCTTGGGTGAGCGGGCTTCTTGTGGTGAGCGGGCTTGCCCCGCGTTGGGCTGCGAAGCGGCCCCCAAAACCAGGCAATGCGGTTTGACCTGAAGGAATGCGGTGATCTTTATGGGGCCGCTTCGCAGCCCAACGCGGGGCAAGCCCGCTCGCCACAATAAACGCAGTTGCCAAGATGCGCGTGCCAGGCATGACAAGCCCGCTTGCCACAGGTGAAACAGCAGGCAATAAAAAAGCGACCGGGCCATGGGCCGCGGTCGCTTTTTTATTGCGGGAGGGTGCTTACTGCACTTCTACCGCCAGGCTTTCACTGATCTTTTTCTGCCAGATAGCTGGACCGGTGATATGGACGGATTCGCCCTTGCTGTCCACCGCAACGGTGACCGGCATGTCCTTCACGTCGAACTCGTAGATCGCTTCCATGCCCAGCTCGGCGAAGGCGACAACGCGCGACTTCTTGATGGCTTGCGCCACCAGGTAAGCAGCGCCGCCCACGGCCATCAGGTACACGGCCTTGTGGTCCTTGATCGCTTCGATTGCGGTCGGGCCGCGCTCGGATTTGCCGATCATGCCCAGCAGGCCGGTTTGCTCGAGGATTTGACGGGTGAACTTGTCCATCCGCGTGGCGGTGGTCGGACCGGCCGGGCCAACCACTTCTTCGCGCACCGGATCAACCGGGCCGACGTAGTAGATAAAGCGACCCTTGAGGTCCACCGGCAGGGTTTCACCCTTGTTCAGCATCTCGACCATGCGCTTGTGCGCGGCGTCACGACCGGTGAGCATCTTGCCGTTGAGCAACACGGTTTCGCCCGGCTTCCAGCTCTGCACTTCTTCCGGGGTCAGGGTGTCGAGGTTGACGCGACGGGCCGACGGGCCAGCTTCCCAGACGATCTCCGGGTAGGCGTCCAACGGTGGCGCTTCCAGCGACGCCGGGCCCGAACCGTCGAGCACGAAGTGCGCGTGACGGGTGGCGGCGCAGTTGGGGATCATGCACACCGGCAGCGAGGCGGCGTGGGTCGGGTAGTCCATGATCTTCACGTCGAGCACGGTGGTCAGGCCACCCAGGCCCTGGGCGCCGATGCCCAGTTGGTTGACCTTCTCGAACAGCTCCAGGCGCATCTCTTCGATACGATTCTGCGGGCCGCGCTTTTTCAGCTCGTGGATGTCGATGGATTCCATCAACACTTCCTTGGCCATCACGGCAGCTTTCTCGGCGGTGCCGCCGATGCCGATGCCGAGCATGCCCGGTGGGCACCAGCCGGCGCCCATGGTCGGAACGGTCTTGAGCACCCAGTCGACGATCGAGTCGGACGGGTTGAGCATGGCCATTTTCGACTTGTTCTCGGAACCGCCGCCCTTGGCCGCCACGTCCACTTCCACGGTGTTACCCGGGACGATGGAGTAATGGATCACGGCCGGGGTGTTGTCCTTGGTGTTTTTACGCGCACCAGCCGGGTCGGCGAGGATCGATGCACGCAGGACGTTTTCCGGCAGGTTGTAGGCGCGACGCACGCCTTCGTTGATCATGTCGTCCAGGCCCATGGTGGCGCCATCCCAACGCACGTCCATGCCCACGCGCACGAACACGGTAACGATACCGGTGTCCTGGCAGATCGGGCGATGGCCGGTGGCGCACATGCGCGAGTTGATCAGGATCTGCGCGATGGAGTCACGGGCTGCCGGCGATTCTTCGCGCAGGTAGGCCTCGTGCATCGCCTGGATGAAGTCAACGGGGTGGTAGTAGGAAATGAATTGCAGGGCGTCGGCAACGCTCTGAATCAGGTCGTCTTGCTTGATCACGGTCATGAGTCGCGCTCCTCTATAAGGGAACATTCAATAAAGGTGGGCTCAGTGTTGCATCGGTCGGCTGAGCTCACCTTTCCAAGGCACGCCAAAGTGGTGCAGGCGCGACGCTAAAAAGGCGCGGCAGTATAACCCGACGCGGTGGCCGATACACCCGACTATGGTCAAACTGTCGCAGGCGTGATTCCCTGTGCGCGCCCCTTGTGATTGAGTCCTTATATGCCTGAACTGTACGTCGGCGAACGCCATTGGTCGGTATCTGCCGGCAGCAACCTGTTGGACGCCTTGAACCAGGCAGGTGTCGCCGTGCCCTACAGTTGCCGCGCCGGCAGTTGCCATGCCTGCCTGGTGCGTTGCCAGGGCGAGGTCGAGGACCAGCAACCCGAGGCCTTGAGCCTCGCGCAACGCCAGGACGGCTGGCGGTTGGCTTGCCAGTGCCAGGTCAGCGGGGATCTGCGCGTCGAAGCGTTTGACCCGACGCGGGATGGATTGCCGGCCCAGGTGGTGGGTATCGATTGGCTGAACCCGACGGTGCTGCGCCTGCGCCTGCAACCGGAGCGGGGCCTGCGTTACCGGGCCGGGCAGCACCTGGTGCTGTGGGCGGGGCACGTTGCACGCCCGTATTCCCTGGCGAGCTTGCCGCAGGAGGAGTCGTTCCTGGAGTTTCACCTGGATTGCCGCCAGCCCGGTGAGTTCAGCGATCTTGCCCGGCAGTTGCAGGTGGGCGATGGCCTGCGACTGGGCGAATTGCGGGGCGGGGCACTGCAGTATGATCCCGACTGGCAGGCTCGGCCGTTATGGCTGCTGGCCTCCGGCACCGGCCTGGGACCGTTGTGGGGCGTGTTGCGCGAGGCGCTGCGCCAGGATCACCAGGGCGCTATCCGCGTGATTCACCTGGCTCATGACGCCGGCAGCCATTATCTGGCCGAGCCCCTGGCGGAGCTGGCTGCGCAGCATCCCAACCTGACTGTCGAGCTGTGGACGGCGGCTGAGTCGGCCCAGGCATTGGCGCAACTGCGGCTTGTTTCGCGGCAAACTCTGGCCTTACTCTGCGGACACCCAGCCAGTGTCGAGGCGTTTTCCAAGCGTCTGTTCCTGGCTGGCTTGCCGCGCAATCAACTGCTGGCCGACGTGTTCCTGCCGCGTGGTTGAGCGCTGAATTCTACCGCCGCGAGATTCGCCATGACCGATGCCATCCTGCAGCACCGCGAACGTGGGCTGCTGACCTTGCAGCTCAATCGCCCGGACAAGAAAAACGCCCTGACCCGCGCCATGTACACGCTGCTGGCCGAGGCGCTGGAGCAGGCGGATGCGGATGCAGATGTGCGATCCGTGCTCATCCAGGGCAGCAGCGAATGCTTCACTGCTGGCAACGACATCGCCGACTTCCTCGAGCAGCCGCCCAGCGACCTCGACAGCCCACCGTTTCACTTCATGAAAAGCCTGCTCAACTGTCGCAAGCCGGTAATCGCTGCCGTGGCAGGGGCGGCGGTGGGTATTGGTACGACGCTGCTGCTGCACTGCGACCTGGTGTACATCAGCCGGGACGCGCGGTTGCGCATGCCGTTCGTCAACCTTGGATTGTGCCCGGAGTTTGGCTCGAGCCTGATCCTGCCGCGCCTGCTGGGGCACGCGAAAGCCGCTGAACTGTTGCTGTTGGGCGAGGGCTTTAGCGGCGAACAAGCGGCGGCGTGGGGGATTGCCACCGAAGCGTTGGGCAGTGGCGAAGCGGCGCTGGCCAAGGCTCGGGAAATGGCCGAGCGCTTTGAAAACCTGGCGCCGGGAGCCGTGCAGGTGACCAAGCAATTGATGAAGAGTGTTGATCGTGAGCAGTTGCGGCAGGTGATCGAGGAGGAGGGGGCGTTGTTTGTGCAGCGTCTGAAATCTCCGGAGGCGATTGCGGCGTTGTCGGCTTTCATCACTCGGCGCTGAAGGTAGGTTGATTGGTCTAGCCTGATCGCGGGCAAGCCTGCCTCCCACATCGGAGTGCAGTCAACTGTGGGAGCCGGCCTTGCCCGCGATGAAGTCGTGACAGCCAGCCGGTCACTCTGAAACGCAAAAAGCCCCGCCATTCACATGGCGGGGCTTTTGTTTTTCAGCGTGTCACTCAGTACTGCGGGTCGCCCACGTGCAGGATCTTCATGCCATTGGTGCCACCGGTGGTGTGGTAGCTGTCGCCCTTGGTGAGGATGACCCAGTCGCCTTGCTCTACGACGCCGCGCTTGACCAGCTCGTCGATAGCTTTCTGGCTGACTTCGTTCGGTGCCAGCGAAGCCGGGTCGAACGGAATGGTGTACACGCCACGGAACAGCGCCGCGCGGGCCTGGGCTTCGCGGTGTGGGGTGAACGCGTAGATCGGCACCGACGAACGGATGCGCGACATGATCAACGGCGTGTAGCCACTTTCGGTCAAGGCGATGATCGCCTTCACGCCCGGGAAGTGGTTGGCGGTGTACATGGCCGCCAGGGCGATGCTCTGGTCGCAGCTTTCGAACACTTTGCCGATGCGGTGGCTGGAGGTCTTGCTGGTCGGGTGCTTCTCGGCACCGACACAGATACGCGCCATGGCCTGGACGGCTTCCAGCGGGTACGGACCCGCGGCACTTTCAGCCGAGAGCATCACGGCGTCGGTGTAGTCGAGCACGGCGTTGGCCACGTCGGACACTTCGGCACGGGTTGGCATCGGGTTCTGGATCATCGACTCCATCATCTGGGTCGCCACGATCACTGCCTTGTTGTGGCGGCGTGCGTGCAGGATGATCTTCTTCTGGATACCGATCAGCTCGGCATCGCCGATTTCCACGCCCAGGTCACCACGTGCCACCATCACGGCGTCGGATGCCTTGATCAGGCCGTCGAGGGTTTCGTCATCGGCCACGGCTTCGGCGCGTTCGATCTTCGCCACCAGCCAGGCGGTGCCGCCGGCTTCGTCGCGCAGCTTGCGGGCGTATTCCATGTCGGCGGCGTCGCGCGGGAAGGACACAGCGAGGTAGTCCACTTCCATTTCGGCGGCGAGCTTGATGTCAGCCTTGTCTTTTTCAGTCAGCGCCGGCGCCGTCAGGCCACCACCACGACGGTTGATGCCTTTGTGGTCGGACAGCGGGCCGCCGATGGTCACGGTGCAGATCAGTTCGGTGCCGGTGGCAGTGTCGACGCGCATGACCACGCGGCCGTCGTCCAGCAGCAGTTCGTCACCGACGCCGCAATCCTTGACCAGGTCCGGGTAGTCGATACCCACGACTTGCTGGTTGCCTTCGGTCAGCGGATGGCTGGTGGAGAAGGTGAAGGTGTCACCGATCTTCAGCTCGATACGCTTGTTGGCGAATTTGGCGATGCGGATTTTCGGGCCTTGCAGGTCACCCAGCAGTGCCACGAAGCGGCCGTGCTTGGCGGCCAGGTCACGCACCAGCTTGGCGCGAGCCTTGTGCTCGTCCGGGGTGCCGTGGGAGAAGTTCAGACGGGCAACGTCCAAACCAGCCAGAATCAGCTGTTCGAGGACTTCCGGCGAGTTGCTGGCCGGGCCAAGGGTGGCGACGATTTTGGTACGACGGACGGACATGCACAGACTCCTGAGTTCAAGCGCTGAGGAAGGCTACTATGCTCTTTCGTTGTAGTCATTGTTCGTTTGCACTACTTATCGACGATCGGCTTGTTTTTGCTGCGGTTGAATAGACGAAGACCCTTGAAGATTTTCGACGAGGGGTCGATACACTGCACAAGACAGGAGAACCCTCATGCGAATTTTGCTCGTTGCTGCCCTGGCCGTCAGTGTTGTCGGCTGCACCCGCTGGTCGATGGACCACCATTTGAACAACGCCTACCGCGCCTACGGGGTCGGCGATTGCCAGCGCGTCACCCTGGAGTTATCCCAGGTCGACCGCGAAAGCCGCACCCGGCGTTATGTGCAACCGGAGGTCTCGATGCTGCGCGGCCAATGCCTGGAACGCCAGAAACTGTTCGTCGATGCGGTGCAGACCTATCAATTCATCATCAATCAGTACCCTTCCAGTGAGTATGCGTACCGGGCTCGCGCACGGCTGGATACCCTGCAACAACTGGGGCACTACCCCGGCGCAAGCGCCGCCCAGCCACGTCCTGCGTCGTTGTGATGATATTCATCATGTCATGACTGGCCTGCCGCCAGTCTTGGGCTATTCTTCGAATGTTCATTTGTACAAGTTTCTATTCGAATGAATGCAAGGCCCGGACTCGACAGCTGTTTAGTGACCAAAAAGGTGTTTGTTGTCACACCGAGTTTCAGGGAGAGCGAGCGATTTCTGCTCGTTCCGAATCACTGGCGCGGCCAGATCATGGCCACTGGATGGCGATCTCACCATGTTTACCGACCGACGGATCGAGCGGCATCATCTTCCTTACTTCCTGCAAGTGTTTAACCGTCTTACCGACAAACCCATTGGCTTTTTAGGGAACGTCTCTGAAGACGGGCTGATGTTGATCAGTCAGTTGCCCTTGATGGTGGGCGTAGACTTCGAGCTACGCCTGAAAATCCCAGGGGCGGACGATACCTTCCATGCAATCGACCTCACGGCGACCTGCTTGTGGAGCCATGAAGATATCAATCCTCAGCATTATGATTCGGGGTTCAGTGTGCAGCAGGCCCCCGAGGAATATGGGCAATTGATCAATGTCTTGTTGCATTACTTCAGCTTTGATCCCTTGCAGGCCTCAGCCTAGCTATAGCGCGTTGTCGGCCTGGTTTGAGGGATCGCCCCCGCCGTGACCGTGCGCCTTTTTCAGCTGGACCTAGAACACCCCGGCTTTTTTCCAGCTCAGGTAGCGTGTCACCAGGCACGCTCCCAGCTGTGAGGGTGAGGTATCGATGACCGACAGGCCGTGGGCACTCAAGCGTTCGTGCAGTTCTTCGCGGGTATTGAGGTAATCGACGGTGCCGCTATAGGCCAACGCTTCCGGCAGGGTCTGTACCGGGGACTGGCGCAGTTGATCGAGTACTTCCTCACGCAAACTGGCCACCAGCACCCGATGCTGGCGGCTGATACGCTTGACGGCGGACAGTAGCGCTTCATCGTCCTCATCGCGCAGGTTGGTAACCACAATCACCAATGCGCGGCGTTTTTGCCGGGCCAGCAGTTGGCTGGCCGCCGCCTGGTAATCGGCCGTGCGTCGGGTGGTATCCAGGTCGTACACCGTGTTGAGCAACAGATTCAACTGGCTGCTGCCCTTGACCGGCGCCAGGTAGCGCGGCTGGTCGCCGGCGAAGGTACACAGCCCCACCGCATCGCCCTGGCGCAAGGCGACATAGCTGAGCAGCAGGCAGGCGTTGAGGGCATGGTCAAAGTGGGACAGCTCGTCATCCTGGCTGCGCATGCGCCGGCCGCAATCGAGCATGAATACAATTTGCTGGTCGCGCTCATCCTGATACTCGCGGGCGATGGGCGTGCGTTGTCGTGCCGTGGCCTTCCAGTCGATCTGGCGCAGGCTGTCGCCCTCGCGAAACTCGCGCAGTTGATGAAACTCCAGCCCCAACCCTCTCCGCTGGCGTTGCCGCACACCCTGTTGGCTCAGCCAGTTATCCACACCCAGCAACTGCGCGCCGTAGAGACGGGCGAAATCCGGATAGACGCGGGTGACATCGCTGACCTCGACAAAACGCCGTGTCGACCATAACCCGAAGGGGCTCGGCAGGTGGGTTTCGCAACGGCTGAAGCTGAAGTGCCCACGCCGCAGGGGGCGAAGGCGATACCCCAGCTCACTGCGTTCACCCGGCCGCAGTGCTATGGACTGGGGCATGTTCTCCACCATCAACCCGTCCGGCGCATGATCGAACACCTGTACCGTCAACGGCTGCGCGTAGGCATGCTCCAGTGTCAGGCGGACCTCGCCCCAGCGGCCGAGCGCCAGGCTGCCGGGCATCTGCCGTTGTACACGGGGGGACGGGCGTCGATGCTGGCGCAGGGCGTCCAGCACGGCCAGCAGCAACAACGCGAGGAGCAAGCCCCATGCAATGGAGTGCAGGGTGTCAGGCACTTTGAGCGCCAGCGCCACTGCGATGCCCAGCAGAATATTCAGGCCCAGCAGCACGCCAAGCCAGGCCAGTAACAGACGAGTCGGTTTCATGGGCGGGTCATTGGCGTGGGGCCGGGATCTGGTCCAGCAGTTGCTTGAGCACCTGGTCGACCTCCAGTCCGTCGATGTCCAACTCGGGCGCGATACGCACCCGATGGCGCAGCACTGCGAGGGCGCATCCCTTGATGTCATCCGGGGTGACGAACTCCGCACCGCGCAGCAGTGCCCGCGCGCGGGCGCCGCGGACCAGTGCAATCGAAGCCCGAGGGCCGGCACCGATGGCGAGGCCTGGCCAACTGCGGGTGGCACGCGCCAGGCGCACGGCATAGTCGAGAACTTGTTCATCCAGGGCCAATTCACTGGCGATCTGCTGTAACAGCAGTACATCGTCGGCCACCAGGACCCTGCGCAATGGCTGCACATCCAGCATGTCGGCACGGGACGAGCGCGTTACTTCGCGCACCATGTCCAGCTCCTGCTGCGCATCCGGATAATCCATGCGGACCTTCAGCATGAAACGGTCCAGCTCAGCTTCCGGCAACGGATAGGTGCCTTCCTGTTCGATGGGGTTCTGGGTCGCCAGCACCATGAACGGCTGGCTGATGGGCAGCGCTTCGCCTTCGAGGGTAACTTGGCGCTCCTGCATGGCTTCGAGCAGGGCTGCCTGGGTCTTGGCCGGGGCGCGGTTGATTTCGTCAGCGAGCAGCAGGTGGGTGAACACCGGTCCCTTGCGCAGCTTGAATTGTTCGGTGCGCTGTTCGTACACGGCGTGCCCGGTAACATCGCTGGGCATCAGGTCGGGGGTGAACTGGATGCGTGCGAACTCGCCGTCAAAACAACGCGCCAGGGCACGTACCAGCAGGGTTTTACCCAGTCCCGGCACACCTTCGAGCAACACATGGCCGCCGGCAATCAGCGCGGTCAGCACATCATCGATCACCTGGTCCTGGCCAATCACTGCCTTGCGCAGCTCGACGCGCAGGGCCTGGGCTAGCTGGCTGGCACGGTGCAAGGCTTCGCGGTTCACGGCAGTGGCGCTTGGAAAATCGCTCATAGGGCATTCCTGAGAGTTTGCAGGCACGCCACCTGTCGGCTGAAATCGGCACTGGAAAGCCGTTTCGCCGCAGGTGGGCCAAGGGCCTGGCTGATGACGTGAGAGGATTGGCGCGTCAGGTGCTCAAGCACCCGCCACTGTTCTGCGTTGTCGAGGTGTTCAAAGCCAGGGTGGCGGCGCCGGGCGGCGCGCAGGATATCGCGCTGCAAAGCCTGCAACAGGGTGCCCTGGCCGCTGCGGCGTAGCAGGAAGTCGGCACTGGCTTTCAAGTGCTCCTGCAACTGTCGGCGCGCCTTGGGAGCGGGTGCCTGGATCGGGCCTTGGCGCATGCCGGCGTGCCAGAGTCCTAATGCGATCAGGGCAATGAGGGCTACCAACGCTTGGGGGAAATACCGTATCAGCAGGGTGAACAAGTTGTCGAAGTCGCTGTTGAACAGCAGGGTGACGGCCGTGCCCTGATTCAGGTACCACAGCAGCCAGGCATTGTCGTGCTCGCCGATTGCTGGAGTTTTCCACAGGTCGCTGTCGGTGATCACCGTGACGCGGCCTTGCCCGAGGTCAAGTTGCATCAGGTGGCTTGAGCCGGCGCTATTGGCTGAAAATTGTGCCAGGTGCCTGGGGTCGATAAGGTTGAAGTGGGTGTCGAAACTGAAATAGGCCGGGGCGGTTTCATTGTCGACATAGAGCTTGGTCAGGTCCGGCACTTTCTTTTTGCGGGCAGGGGCCGGTTCTTCAGGGTCGTCACTCAAGGCCTGGTGGATGGACAGGCGATCAAGCAACAGGTCGCCGCTTTTGCCGGCCTCTTCATCCCAGAGGGCCTGTGCCACCAGCAACAGATGACCGCCGGACTTCGCCCACGCCAGCAGTTGTTCTACCTGGCGTGGCGACATCGTGCTCCGTTCGCCCAGTAACAACAGGCTGTTGCCCTTGGCGGGGAGGGTAGCCAGCCGCTCCAGGCTATTGGCATGTTCCACGGCCAGGCCCTGCTGGCGCAGGAAGTGTTCGGCTGCCAGATAGGGGTTGGCCGTGGCCTCGGGTGAAGGGCCGCGATCCACCACGACCTCGTAGGGCGTCGCTTTGCTCCACGCGTAAAAACCGCCAGCCCCCAGCAGGCAGGCCAGCAGTAACGCCACCCACACTAAGGGCCGGTTCATGGGCGGCCCTCCGGACTGAATAGCGTGCGCCAATCACTGCAGAGTTTTTGCTGGGCCGAAGTGGGCGGAAGGAGATGACCGTAGGCGAGGTTTTGCCAGTGCCGGGTCAATTCATCGCTGAAGGCCAGTAGCTGCGGTTGCTGCAACTGATGAACACGCTCCAGCACCTGGCCCTCGGTGTCTGCGCTTTTCAGCGGCAGGTTGAAGTCATGCAGTAACCGGCTGAGCAGGCCGCGATACAGAAGGCCCAGAGCGTCCCTCGGTCGCGTCGCCCACAGTTGCTCGGCGGTGCTGGCAATATCCTCGGGCAAGGTCTCAGCGCCCAGTGCCAGGCCGAACAACTGTATCGGTACGGGCTTGGCCACGTTGGTTTTGCCTGGCCCGCGCCGGCTGGCAAACGTGCGTAGCCAGTCACGATATCGCCATGCCAGCAGGGCCAGGCCACCGATCAAAAGTCCCCATAAAAGCACTTCCAGGCCTTGGGCGATGTGCTTGAAGGTGTCGCTGTTGAGGTTATCCAGGAATGCCTGCAGCCAGGCCGGAAGCTTGCCATCGCCGTGGGCCTTGTTTTTAACCACGGGTTTGTCTTCGCCAAAGTGGTAGCGGGTGACGGTTTCCGGGTTTTTGAACGGCGGCTTGTCGAGCAGCGACTGGATGGAATGACTCGCGCCTTGGGTGCTCAATGGTTTTGGCGCAGGGGATGTCTCGGCCATGACGGGCGGGCTGACAGGCAGCAGTATCAGCCCGGCGACCAGCACGAGCAGCATGGCCGCACTGCTCAGGCGCTGCCGAAGACGGCGGAACACCAGCTCCAGGTCCCAGGCTTCCAGCACTGTGCGGCGGTTGAGGTAGAGGCTGAATCCGCAGGCCACGTAGATGGGCTCCCAAAACACCAGGATCAAGGCGTAGAAGGCATTGCCCAGATGTGTCAGCCACAGCCCTTCCGAACTAGAGCCCAGTGCCAGGCGTTGCCAGTCCCACTGCATTTCGACGTCCTGGGGGATAAACAGGTAGAACAACGCCATGCAGCCGAACCACAGGCCGATTTCCAGATGCACCCCGACGATGGTCAGCCAGCGTGCGGCACCGGCGTTACGTTGCTGCAGTACACCCAGGCGTTTCTGGCGCGCCTGGCCATCCAGGCCTTCGAGTTGACTGACCGGCATGACGAAGCTGCGACTGAGGCTGAGCCGCCGCCAGGTCAGGCTGGCCAGCAGTTGGCCCTTGAGCAGCCGCGGCCATTGGCGAACGGCCTGCTTGAGGCTGGGCGTTTCACCAAACAGGGCCTTGGACAGGATATACAGCGGCAGGCGATCGAATGCGGGCTTGAACCACCAGAACAGGAATATGGCGGTAGACGGGTAGTTCCACAGCAGCGCGGTGAGCAGGGCGAACACAGGCAGGGTTATCAGCGCCCAACTGCTCATCAGTAGCTGGCGATGTTCGCGGGCCATCAATGCACCCAGGTCCATGGCTTCCCAGGCGGTGCGTGGGCGGATCACCACGCTGGCATCACTCAGGCGCATGATGGCTCCTTCCTGCAAGGCTCAGGTAAGCGATCACCAGCAGCCACAGGGCTGCGCCCACCAGGTACTTGACCCAAGGGGCTATCCCAGTGGTGGACGACCAGTAGGCCTCGATAAAGGCTGCGATCAGTAGGAACACCATGACCCCGCACATCATCTGCACGCTTTTATGGGCGGCGAGCCGCAAGGATTCGCCGCGGGTCAGGTACCCGGGGGCGATCAGTGCCCAGCCCAGTTGCAGCCCGGCAGCGCCGGCAAGGGCGATAGCGGTCAGCTCGAACGCCCCATGACCGATGACGAAGGACCAGAAGGTCTGCCCGTAGCCGATTTCGGTCAGGTGTCCGGAGACTGCGCCGATGACCAGGCCGTTGAAAATCAGAAAGAACACGCTGCCCAGGCCGAACAGCAAGCCAGCCGCGAACGTCTGGAACGCGATGCCGATGTTATGCATCACGTAGTAGCCGAACATCATCCAGTCTTCACTGGACGCACGTTCGGCGGCGCGACCCAGTCGGCGGGCGTCGGGGTCGTACATGCTTTGCATCTCGGCCACCTGCTGGGGGCTGACGATGCTGTAGATCAGGTCGGGAAACAGCAAGACCAGCAGGGCAATGCCCGCCAGGCTGCCGAAGAACAGCAGGCTGGCAGCCAGTACGAAACGCCATTGCTCCCGCACCAGCCGCGGAAAGTCGGCGAGTACGAAGCTCAGGATATTGGCCGCCAACTGGCTGCGATGCCGGTACAGCTGTTGATGTCCGCGCAGTGCCAGTTGTTGCAGTGGGTCCACCAGATAGCTGCTATAGCCACGCTCCTGGGCCAATGCCAGGTGCTGGCACAGACGCCGGTATTGATGGGGGAAGTCAGCCACGTCACTGGATTTTGCCTGGCCTTGTTCCAACTGTTTCAGTTGTTCGGCAAAGGCTTGCCACTGGGGCTGGTGACGGCTTTCGAACAGGCTCTGCTTCATGTGGGCCCCAACAGGCCACGGGCCACGCCATTGAGTTGTTCGACGGCGCGGGCCGGGGATACCTGCAAAGGCGTGGCGAGGATCGCGGCCAATTCGTGAACGCGCTCGGCGGAGAGTTCTCCCTGGCGTTCGGCAAAGGCAAGGATGGCCCGTTGCTCGCTCAGGTCCAGGGCGAAGGGCAAGCGCAATGCCGGCGCTTGAGGCACCCGGGGGCGGGCAAGTGGCTGTTCGCGGTAGATCACCAGCGTGCCGGCGGCCAGGTCGCCGAGGCGCTTGAAGTGAGGGTGCTGCAGGCAACTGATTGCGCCGAGAAAATAGCCAAACGGCAGCATGTCGACAAACCGCAGCAGGTTGCGGATCAGTGATGAGGACCAGCCGATCGGGGTGCCGTCGTCCTGGACGACGCGCAGGCCCATCACCTGTTTGCCCGGTGAGCAACCCTGGTTGAGCACTTCGAAGAGCACCATGTACCACCAACTGATCAGGAACAGCAGCAGTGAACCCAGGCCAATGCCGATGTTGCCCAGCAAGGCCAATGGCACCAGCAGGACGCCCATGACCACTCCTCGCAAGCCCAGGTCGAAGGCAAATGCCAGCGCACGCGGCACCAGGCCGGCAGGGCGCAGGGGCAGGTCGATGCCCTCCGGGGTCTCGATCTGGTAGCGGGTGTCCAGTGGGGTTGATGGCATCGCGATCCTTGGCAGTGCAGAGTGGCTCAGAGACAGGGATGCTAGCAGCGTCGACGATGGAAGCAACCACTCAAGGTTTTGCTGGATGTTTGTACAGTGCAATGCGTGCTGGCCTCGAAGGCGGTTCAGCGCCTAGACTTTGCCGATCTTCAGTACAGGAATAGCCCGTGACCTCCATTTTCTGGTACGACTATGAAACCACCGGCATCAACCCGCGCAATGACCGCCCCCTTCAGGTAGCCGGTATCCGTACGGACCTGGACCTCAACGAAATCGGCGCGCCGGTCAATCTTTATTGCCAACCCAGCGACGATATCCTGCCACATCCCGCCGCGTGCGCGATTACTGGCATTACCCCGGCAATTCTCGCGGAAAAAGGCCTGGCCGAGGCGGACTTCATGACTCGCGTACACGCCGAACTGGCCGCCCCAGGGACCTGCGGTGCCGGTTACAACACCTTGCGGTTTGACGATGAAATGACGCGCTACAGCCTGTATCGCAATTTTTTCGACCCTTATGCGCGCGAGTGGCAGGGCGGTAACAGCCGCTGGGATTTGATCGACGTCGTTCGCACCGCTTACGCCCTGCGCCCGGAAGGTATCGAGTGGCCACAACAGGAGGGGCGCGTCACGCTCAAGTTGGAGCGCCTGACGGCCGCCAACGGCATCGATCATGGCCAGGCGCACGACGCATTGTCCGACGTGCGCGCCACGATTGCGCTGGCGCGGCTGGTGCGTGAAAAACAACCGAAGCTCTACGAATGGTTGTTCCAGTTGCGCAGTAAACAGCGGGTGATGGACCAGGTGCGCCTGTTACAACCCATGGTCCATATCTCCGGGCGCTTTTCCGCCGAGCGTCATTACCTGGGCGTTGTACTGCCGCTGGCCTGGCACCCGCGCAATCGCAATGCGTTGATCGTCTGCGACCTTGGGCTCGACCCCCAAGGGCTGCTGGACCTTGATGCCCAGGCCTTGCGCCAGCGCCTCTACACCCGGCGTGACGAGCTTGCCGAGGGCGAATTGCCGGTGCCGCTCAAGTTGGTGCATATCAATCGTTGCCCGGTGGTCGCCCCCCTGAATGTGCTGAGGGCTGAAGATCGAGAACGCCTGCACTTGGATATGACTGTTTATCAGGAACGGGCGCTGCGGCTAACTGACGCACAGGAACTTTGGCGCGATAAGTTGGCGCTCATTTATGCCGAGGAAGATTTTGCCCCGAGTGCCGACCCTGAACAGCAGCTTTATGACGGTTTTATCGGCGATCGTGATCGACGTTTATGTGAACAAGTCCGGGCAGCCGAGCCTGCGCAATTAGCACGCCAGCAGTGGCCCTTTGATGATCAGCGTTTGCCTGAATTATTATTTCGCTACCGTGCACGTAACTTCCCCGAGACCTTGAATAGCGAGGAGCAACAACGTTGGAAACTTTTTTGTCAGCAGCGTTTGTCCGACCCTGAATGCGGGGCCCCGAATACCCTCGAAGCATTTAAGCAGGCCCGGCAGGAGTTGGCTGTAAGTGCTACACCGTTTCAGTGTGAGGTGCTGGAGCAGTGGCAGCAATATGCCGATGATTTGGCCGCCCGGGTAAATGTGTAGTCCGTTTCATGGAGAACCTGCAGACAATAAAAAACGCCAGCAAGCTGGCGTTTTTAATGTGTCGCGGATCAGGCGCAAGCCTGGCGAAGCTTAGCCCAGCAGGGTAGCCCAGCCTTCAACCACGTCACCGCCCCACTTGGCTTTCCACTCTTTCAGGGTTTTGTGGTTGCCACCTTTGGTTTCAATCACTTCGCCGTTGTGCGGGTTTTTGTATTGTTTGACTTTGCGAGCACGCTTGGTACCGGTAGTTTTCACGGCGCCACGCGGTGCTTTAACTTTCGACTCTGGATCCAGCAGTGCGATGATGTCACGCAAGGATTTGGAGTATTCGCCCATCAGGGTGCGCAATTTGCCTTCGAATTCCAGCTCGGTTTGCAGTTTGTCGTCTTGGGACAGGTTCTTCAAACGGGCTTGCAGCTCTTTGATAGCTTCTTCGGTGGCACGGTATTCGTTGATCAGAGACATGTGGACTACCTTATGTAGAGCGCTGATTGACAGGGACAGTGACCTAATAATAGTCAGGCGGTTTGCCCAAGTAAACATTTAAGCGTGCATTTATGTGAATTGCGTTGAATGTTTTTAACAAACCTACGCAATCGAGTTAATTATTAGGTCGTAGACCTTAAGGTAATCGCCTGACAAACCGTGGAAGAATCCAAGGTACGCAGTAGATTCATATTAAGGTGGTAAAACCTTAGGCGATTAAGGGGCAAGGGCCAGGCCGGCGATCAGAATAAGCGTTAACGAATACTGCAGTTTTCCTGCGCAATCGCTAGAATGGCGGCCTTTGCGAAGTTCTGGAGTTTTCCCCTAATGCGCACTTTTCGGCTGGTGATTGCTTGCCCGGACCGGGTCGGCATCGTTGCCAAAGTCAGTAACTTTCTGGCTTCCCACAATGGCTGGATTACCGAGGCGAGCCATCACTCGGATAATCTCAGCGGTTGGTTCTTCATGCGTCACGAAATCCGTGCCGACACGCTGCCGTTTGGTCTCGAGGCTTTTCGCGAGGCCTTTGCGCCGATCGCCGAAGAGTTTTCGATGACCTGGCGCATCACCGACACCGAGCAGAAAAAACGCGTGGTGCTGATGGCCAGTCGCGAGTCCCATTGCCTGGCGGACTTGCTGCACCGCTGGCACAGCGACGAGTTGGACTGTGATATTGCCTGCGTTATTTCCAACCATGACGACCTGCGCAGCATGGTCGAATGGCATGGCATCCCGTACTACCACGTGCCGGTCAACCCGCAGGACAAGGAGCCGGCGTTCGCCGAAGTGTCTCGCCTGGTCAAACAGCACGAGGCCGATGTCGTGGTCCTGGCGCGCTACATGCAAATCCTGCCGCCGGAACTGTGCAGCGAATACGCTGGCAAGGTGATCAACATTCACCACAGTTTCCTGCCATCGTTCGTCGGTGCCAAGCCGTACCATCAGGCTTCCCTGCGTGGGGTCAAGCTGATCGGCGCAACCTGCCACTACGTCACCGAAGAGCTGGACGCCGGCCCGATCATCGAGCAGGACGTGGTGCGTGTCAGCCACAGCGACAGCATTGAAGACATGGTGCGCTTCGGCCGCGATGTCGAGAAGATGGTGCTGGCCCGAGGGCTGCGCTACCACCTGGAAGACCGCGTGCTGGTGCACGGCAACAAGACCGTCGTGTTCTGATTGACGCGTTGTGATTGAAGAATGAAGGGCCTGGGCGTTAAATCGTCCCAGGCCCTTTTTCTTTGCCTGCCGTTGAGGATTTTGACCATGAGCGATCCACTCGATAAAGCCACCTCCAAGGCGCCCGCTACCTTGGGCGAAGGCTGTCTGAGTCGCTATGACCCGGACGCGCTGGATGCGGAGGACGGTACTGACTTTCCTGGGGCCGCCCAGTTGTGGGAGCAGTTGCAGACCCCGGACGTGCCGTCTGGGCCCGCTGAAAAAGACGCTTGAGCAAAGGCTTGCCAACCATCAGTAGAAATACCGGCCCGCCGGCCAGCAGATAAAAGTAATACGTTACGGCCCGCCAGATCAGGATTGCCGCCGCTGCGGTGGATTTGCCGACCATGGGCGCCAGTAACGCCGCGGAGGTCAATTCCGCAGCCCCCGCCCCGCCAGGCAGCAGGCTGAATTGCCCGGCCGTCAATGAAAGCATCTGGATCAGAAAGCTCCAGGCCCATTGCACATCCCCGCCCAATCCGCGTAACGCCAGATAGAGCACGCTGTAGCGCAGGGTCCAGTGCGCGCTCGTGAGAAAAAATACGCTTATCAACGTAGACCACGGCAATTTCAGCGTGTCGGTGAATGCCGCCAGGAAGCGCAACAGCCTGCGCGCCCAGCGTCGACGAACCTTTGGGCGCACCCGTAGTTGCTTGAGGACCGCGCCCGTCACGCGGATGGCCTGGCGGTGAAAGCTCACCAGCAATACGCCACAGAACAGCCCACCCACCATCGACACAGCGCTGAGCTCCAGCAGCCATTCCAGTCGCGGGTTCAGGGTGTGGAAAAGGGCATACAGCGCAATGCCCGTCAGTGCGCATAAAAAGAACAGCAAATCGCTCAACTGGTCCATGGCAAACACCGCGCTGCCATGGGCTGGTCGTATGCCGTTGCGCGCGAGCAACGCCATCAAGGTCAGTGGGCCGCCACTGCCACCGGGGGTGGCGCACATGGCGAACTCGGTCGACATCACGACACCGAGGCTTTTCACACGGCTCAGTTGGCCGATGTGCTCACCCAGCAGCAGGCGCAGGCGCAGGCTGTTGATCACCCAGCACAGTACGATCATGGCGAACATGGCCAGTAACAGTTGCCAGGGGAATTGCACCAGGCGCGCCACGGTTTCACCGCCGCCCAGCCACGCCGGAATAATCAGCGCGACGATCAGCGCCAGCAACAGCCAGAGCAAGCGGCTCATGGTTGGGAAGCCAGCCAGGCCACTTTGGTCATAGGCGTGCGACCCGCGTCCAGCAGGCGTTGCAGCGTTTCGAGCCAATAGCGGCGGGAAAAGTCGTGGCGCATGTCCACCGGATGCAGGCCCAGGCGAATCACCGGGGCGTTTTGCCAGCGTTGCTCGCGGCGGTCGCTGAGGATTTTGGACACGCCCCGGCGCCAGCTGCTGCGCGCACTCCACACCAGGCCGGGAGCCGCCACCGGGGTGAAATCCGGCAGCCGATACAGGTGTTGCGGATCACTGGTGTAGCTCAGGGGTAATTGGCGCAAGGCTTCACGGGTGCCTGGGCTCATCAACCAGGCCGGTGCGACGAAGCCGTGGAGGGGCCAGTGGTTTTCGCGAAATACCTCGATACCTTTATGCAGACGTTCCAGGGCTTGGGCTTCTGACAGCTGGTAAAACTCACCTTCGTGGGTATAGAGGCGTCGCATGAACCAGTCTTTTGGCGTGCGCGGCGACGGTTGGTCGTCGCTATGGGAGTAGCCATGCAGCGCCAGTTCATCGCCCCTGGCGACGCGGCTGTCGAGCAGTCGCCGAAACTCGCCTGCGGCGGGCAAGGCATCCTGATGATGAAAGTCCGGCACCACCAGCCAAGTGATAGGCACCGCGCCCAGCGCGTCCACCGCTTCGACGAAGGGGCGGTAGTCGACCCAGTTGTGCGGCGCCACGTCGTGCAATACCAGCAAGACCGAACGCTCAGCCATGGCAAAGCATCGGCTTGTGGGTACCGAGTACCGCGCAGTAATGGCCGAGCAGGCTGTCGACCACCTTATCCCACGCGTAATGGTGTTCTACATGCCGCCGGGCCTGCGCACCCAGGCGTTGGCTGTCGACGCTGAACAGTTCGCGCACCGCGTCGGCCATCGCCTTGGGATTGTTCGGCGTGCACAGCAGGCCGCAGCGCTCGTCGACAATTTCATTGAAGGCCCCGGCGGCCACGGCGATTACCGGGATACCGCAGGCCATCGCTTCGAGGATGACCAGGCCAAAGGTTTCCTGATCGCCGCCATGCAGCAGCGCATCGGCGCTGGCCATCAAGCGCGCGACATGCGCGGCCGGGCGGAAGCCGTCGATCACCGTAACGTTGTCCGGCACGCTCGCGGGCATGCCAGACCCGACCAATAGCAGGTGGTAGCCATCGCCCAGGCGCTTCATGCAGTTGAGCAGCACCGGCAGATTTTTCTCCTTGGAGCCGCGCCCGGCGAAGATCAGCAGGCGCGTGTCTTCACTGATCCCCAGTTCGGCGCGCAAGCCGGGATCGCGGACCTCGGGTGTGAAGGTTCGCAGGTCCACGCCCAACGGCTGAACGAAGACGTTCTTCACGCCAAGCCCGGTGAGTTTGTCGGCCATCACCTGGCTGGGAGCCAGTACCCGGTCAAAATTCCCATAGAGTTTGCTGACATAGGCTTCAACGTTCGGGGTAAACCACGGCCCCATGCGGTTGCTGACCAGCAACGGCAGATCGGAGTGATAAAAGCCGATGACCGGTACATCCAGCTGGCGCCGAGCATCCAGTGCGGCCCACGCGGTGAGATAGGGATCGCCGACTTCGATCAGATCGGGCTGTAGATCGTGCAGGACGTTTCGCCATGGCGCCAGGCGCAGCGGGAATCGATAGCCTTTGCCGAAGGGCAGGGCGGGGGCCGGTACCTGGTACACCCCATCCTGTTCGCTTAAGTGGGCGCCGGGGATCAACAGGCTGTGCCGAATGCCGGGCTTGAGCGTCAAGCGTCGGTGCTTGGCGTCCAGATAAGTCCGCACGCCGCCGCTGGCTGGGGCGTAGAACATGGTTATGTCAGCGATATGCACGATGAACATCCCTCCGATCCATTGCTCTCCTTAACGTGGACCTGAGGTAAGGATAGATGTTCGATCGGGATGAGTGTGTCGTCGCAGACAACGACCACGCAGGAGCGGGCAAGCCCGCTCCTGCAGGGGTTGGAGGATTTCTGTCAGATCCGGAAGCTGCCAACCAGTTGCTTCAGCCTGGCCGCCTGCTGTTCGAGGTCGGCACAGGCGCGCAGGGTCGAGTGCAGGTTTTCCACACCCTCCTGGTTAAGCGTGTTGATCTCGGTAATGTCCATATTGATCGACTCCACCACCGAGGTCTGTTCCTCGGTCGCAGTGGCCACCGACTGGTTCATGCCATCAATCTCGCCGATGCGCTGCGTCACGCTGTTCAAGCGCTCACCGGCCAGGTTTGCGATTTCCACGCTGTCATTACTGTGGCGCTGGCTTTGGCTCATGGTGCTGACCGAGTCGCGGGCCCCGACTTGAAGCTCCTCGATCATTTTTTGCACTTGCTGTGCCGATTCCTGGGTGCGATGCGCCAGGTTGCGCACTTCATCGGCCACCACCGCAAAACCACGGCCAGCCTCGCCTGCGCGGGCGGCTTCGATGGCCGCGTTGAGGGCCAGCAGGTTGGTTTGCTGGGAAATGCTGGTGATGACCTCGAGAATCTGGCCGATATTCACGGTCTTGCTGTTGAGCGCTTCGATGTTGCCGCTGGAGGCGCTGATCATCGCCGACAGCTCTGTCATCGCCTTGATATTGCGCTCCACCACCTGTTGGCCGTCCTCGGCCAGGTGCCTGGCGTCGCTGGCCTGGCTGGAGGCCTGTGCGGCGTTGCGCGCGATTTCATGGGCGGCGGCCCCGAGTTCATTGATGGCGGCGGCGACACTGTTGGTGCGGTTGGCCTGTTCATCGGAGTTGACCATCGAGGAGTTGGACGCGCTGACCACCCGCAGTGCCACTTCATTGACCTGTTCGGTGGCCGAGGACACTTCGCGGATCGATGTGTGAATCCGCTCCACGAAGCGGTTGAACGCGTTACCCAGGGTGCCGAACTCGTCGTTGTTATGGATCGCCAGGCGGCGGGTCAAGTCACCTTCGCCGTCGGCAATGTCCTGCATGGCGCGGGTCATCACGTGCAGCGGTTGCAGGAGTACGCGGATCAGCATGCCCAGCAGGGCGATGATGATCACCACCGCAATGATCGTCGCGATCACCGCCGAAGTGCGGAATTCGCTGAGCATGGCGAAGGATTTGTCTTTATCCACCGAAATACCCAGGTACCAGTTCACCGAGGGCAGGCCCTTGATCGGGATGAAGGTCGCGATGTTGTCTTTGCCGTTGGCCTCGACTTCGCTGAAATCGCTGCTGATTTTCGGCGTGTTTTTTGGATACACATCGGCCAGGGTTTTCATCACCAGGTCTTTGTTCGGGTGCACCAGCACCTTGCCGTCGGCACTCACCAGGAACGCATAGCCTGTACCGCCGAAGTTCAGCGCGCCAATGTTATCCACCAGGGTCTGCAGGCTCAGGTCGCCGCCGACCACGCCGATGCTCTGGCTGCCCCGGTTGCTTGGGGTGGCCACGGAAATGATCAACTTGCCGGTGGCGGCATCGATGTAGGGCTCGGTCAAGGTCGAGCCGTTGCTGCTCTGCGCACCTTTGTACCAAGGCCGCACGCGCGGATCGAAGCCGTCCGGCATCTTGGTGTCGGGGCGGATGGTGAACGCGCCCTTGCTGTCGCCGACGTACGTTGCCATGAAGGCGCTCGTCAGTGCTTTCTGCTCCAGCAGGCTGGCGACCACAGATGGTTCGGGGTTGGTGGCGATGTTCTGTGCGGCGTTTTCCACCAGGGCGATGCGCCCGTTCAGCCAGGTCTGGATGTTGCTGGCAGTGATATTTCCCATCTCATGCAGGTAATTGTTGAGATTGTCGCGAATGGCGTTGCGCTGCAGGTAGTCGTTGTAGAGGGTAAACACCGCGAACGCGGCGATGACGATAAGGGAGGCTGCAAGCAGGATTTTGTGGCTGAAACGCAGATTTTTATTCATGGCTTGTAGGGTCCGCTAAGGTCTTAATATCCGAAGCGCGTCCTTATGGGAGGCGCAAAATGGCAGCGTCAAAAAAGGTGTGATACTTCTTGCGGTAGCGCTAAGGGTCCCTGTCGGAACTATCTGACCTATTTTTGGACTTTGTGGGTCTCACACTTGCCTGTATCGACCTGGCGACACTAAAGATTAACCATGGGTGACGAAATGCCTGACTCCTCGCAACTCCTCATTGGCGCAGACCTGTCTGGCCAGCCGATTGCCCAGGCCATGCGCCTGGCCAACCGCCACGGGCTGATCGCCGGCGCTACCGGCACGGGCAAGACCGTCACGTTGCAACGCCTGGCTGAGGCTTTCAGTG
The DNA here is from genome assembly GCF_059418125.1 of Pseudomonas sp. GW821-FHT09C08. Classification (NCBI taxonomy): domain Bacteria; kingdom Pseudomonadati; phylum Pseudomonadota; class Gammaproteobacteria; order Pseudomonadales; family Pseudomonadaceae; genus Pseudomonas; species Pseudomonas sp. GW821-FHT09C08. Next base: position 115,012 of record NZ_JBWKPG010000009.1, read on the forward strand.
ACGCGGGCGTGGCGGTGTTTGCCGCGGATATCAAAGGCGACCTGTGTGGCCTGGGTGCGGCGGCGAACCCCCAGGGTAAGGTGGCTGAGCGGATCGCCGGGATGCCGTTCCTCCATTACACGGCCAAGGCCTATCCGGTGACGTTGTGGGATATCCACGGGCAGTCCGGTCATCCGTTGCGTACGACCATCAGCGAAATGGGCCCGTTGCTGCTCGGCAGTTTGCTGGAGCTCACCGACAGCCAGCAGTCGGCGCTTTACGCGGCCTTTAAAGTGGCCGACCGCGAAGGCTTGTTGTTGCTGGACCTCAAGGACCTCAAGGCACTGCTCAACCACCTGCGTTATCACCCGGAACTGCTCGGCGAAGACGCGGCATTGATGACCACCGGTTCCAGCCAGGCCCTGTTGCGGCGCCTGGCGGTGCTGGAGCAGCAGGGCGCGGAGGCGTTGTTCGGCGAACCGGCGCTGCAGCTTGAAGATATCCTGCAGCCCACGGGCGACGGGCGCGGGCGCATTCATCTGCTGGATGCCAGCCGCCTGGTGCATGAGGCGCCGAAGGTGTACGCGACGTTCCTGTTGTGGCTGCTGGCGGAACTGTTCGAGCAACTGCCCGAACGCGGTGATGCGGACAAACCGCTGCTGGCGCTGTTTTTCGATGAGGCGCATTTACTCTTCGCCGATACGCCCAAGGCCTTGCAGGACCGCCTGGAGCAGGTCGTGCGACTGATTCGTTCCAAAGGCGTTGGCGTGTATTTTGTCACCCAGTCGCCGGGCGACCTGCCGGACAGCGTGCTGGCCCAGCTCGGCCTGCGCATCCAGCATGGCTTGCGGGCGTTCACCACCAAAGAGCAAAAATCCCTGCGCGCCGTCGCGGAGGGTTTCCGGCCAAACCCGGCATTCGATGCCTTGGCGGTGTTGACGGAGTTGGGCACGGGTGAGGCCTTGGTGGGCACCTTGCAGGAAAAGGGCACGCCGGAAGTCGTCCAGCGTGTGCTGGTCGCGCCGCCGCAATCGCGGATCGGACCACTGAGCGAGGCCGAGCGCGCCGCGCTGGTCGCCAGTTCACCGCTGCTGGGGCGCTACGACAAGCCGATCGACCGTGAGTCTGCCTACGAAGTGTTGATGGCGCGCAAGGAGCTGGGGCCGACCGAAGAGGCCAAGCCCGCCGCCGAGGAGCCGAGCTTTACCGACAAGGCCGGCGCGTTCCTGGGGACCACGGCAGGCAAGGCGCTGAAATCGGCCATGCAGCAAGCCGCCAATCAGATGGGGCGGCAGTTGGTGCGTGGGTTGTTGGGCTCGCTGCTGGGCGGCAGCAAGCGCAAGTAACGGCTCAGGCCTTGGGCTTGGCGTGGGCGGCCAGGCGCTCAAGCGCTGCGCGCAGGCCCGGGTCGCTGATGCCGTCGGCCGTTGCCTGAATGGTTTCGGCGGCATTGGCCGACAAATCCATGGTATGCCCCACCGCGCCTTGCTGGACGGTGGGCGGTTGCACCTTGAACTGGATGCGCATCAGGCTGGCGAACTCATCAAACGCCATCAATTGACGCTGCAGGCGTTTTTGCTGATAGCGCAAACGGGTCGCCCAATGGCCGTCAGTGACGATTAAAAGCAAATTGCCTTCACGCCAGGACGCCACATGACAATGTTCACGTGCGGCCGGTTGCAGTTGGCTTTCGAGCAGGCGTTGCAAATGGCCCAAGCGTTGCGCGTGGCCAAAGATGGCTTTCAACGGCTTGGCTTCGCGAAGCAACACGCCGGGAGCGCGGGCTGTAAGAGGGCGAAATGCCATGATTAGACACCTTAAGTAACAGAGCCGCCATCTTAGCAGAAAGCGTCTGCACGCCCCCAGGCAATGCATCGCCGGGGCCGTGCCCGGCAAATCAATAGGTAACTTCTGCATCCGATGGGTTGAAGTTCCGCCAAAAGCCCTTATTTTAAACAAGCCCTCTCACAGCCCCATGCCAGCATCGGGGAACAACGCCACTTTCCTCACCCACGAATCCGGGTAGAATGCGCGTTCGCATGCGGCCGTGAGGGCTGCTCGGGCCACTGACGGTGCGCCCTCCATCCCTATGTGTGGAAGAACCTGCCGATATGTTTGCGCCTTTGTTAAAGAAACTTTTTGGAAGCAAGAATGAGCGCGAAGTCAAACGCATGCTCAAGACGGTGCAGCTGGTCAATGCCTTCGAAGAGCAGATGGTTGCCCTTTCGGACGAGCAATTGCGCGCCAAGACCGAAGAGTTCAAGGCCCGCATAGCCAAAGGTGAAACCCTCGACAAGCTGCTTCCCGAAGCCTTTGCGGTTGCCCGTGAAGCCGGTAAGCGTGTCATGGGCATGCGCCACTTCGACGTCCAGTTGATCGGCGGCATGACCTTGCATGAAGGCATGATTGCCGAAATGCGTACCGGTGAAGGCAAGACCCTGGTGGCAACCCTGGGCGTTTACCTCAACGCACTGTCCGGCAAGGGCGTGCACGTTGTGACGGTGAACGACTACCTGGCTCGCCGGGACGCCAACTGGATGCGCCCGCTGTATGAATTCCTCGGCCTGACCGTCGGCGTGGTAACGCCGTTCCAGCCGCCGGAAGAGAAGCGCGCCGCCTACGCTGCCGACATCACCTACGGTACCAACAACGAATTCGGTTTCGACTACCTGCGCGACAACATGGCGTTCAGCATGGAAGAAAAATTCCAGCGCGAACTCAACTTTGCCGTGATCGACGAAGTCGACTCCATCCTCATCGACGAAGCACGTACCCCACTGATCATCTCCGGCCAGGCCGAAGACAGCTCGCGCCTGTACACCGAGATCAACAAGTTGATCCCGCGCCTGGAGCAGCACATCGAGGAAGTGGAAGGCGTGGTGACCAAAGAAGGTCACTTCAGCATCGACGAGAAGACCCGCCAGGTCGAACTCAACGAAGCCGGTCACCAGTTCGTCGAAGAGATGCTGACCCAGATCGGTGAGCTGGCCGAGGGTGAAAGCCTGTACTCGGCACACAACCTGGGCCTGTTGACCCACGTGTATGCCGGCCTGCGCGCCCACAAGCTGTTCCATCGCAACGTCGAGTACATCGTCCAGGACGGCCAGGTTGTGCTGGTCGACGAACACACCGGTCGTACCATGCCGGGTCGTCGCCTGTCCGAGGGCCTGCACCAGGCCATCGAAGCGAAGGAAAACCTCAACATCCAGGCCGAAAGCCAGACGTTGGCGTCCACCACCTTCCAGAACTACTTCCGTCTGTACAACAAACTGTCCGGCATGACCGGTACGGCTGACACCGAAGCGTTCGAGTTCCACCAGATCTACAACCTGGCCGTCATGGTCATTCCGCCGAACAAGCCTCTGGCGCGTAAAGACTTCAACGACCTGGTGTTCCTGACTGCCGAAGAGAAGTACGCGGCAATCATCAACGACATCAAGGACGGCATGGCCCAGGGCCGTCCGATCCTGGTGGGTACCGCCACCATCGAGACTTCCGAGCACGTGTCCAACCTGCTCAACAAGGAAGGCATCGAGCACAAGGTCCTCAACGCGAAGTTCCACGAAAAAGAAGCCGAGATCATCGCCCAGGCCGGTCGCCCAGGCGCACTGACCATCGCCACCAACATGGCCGGTCGTGGTACCGACATTCTGTTGGGCGGCAACTGGGAAGTGGAAGTGGCCTCGCTGGACAACCCGACCCCTGAGCAAATCGCCCAGATCAAGGCCGACTGGCAGAAACGTCACCAGGCCGTGCTGGAATCCGGTGGCTTGCAGGTGATCGCGTCCGAACGTCACGAATCGCGTCGTATCGACAACCAGCTGCGTGGTCGTGCCGGCCGTCAGGGTGACGCCGGTTCCAGCCGCTTCTACCTGTCCCTGGAAGACAGCCTGATGCGTATCTTCGCCTCGGACCGGGTGAAGAACTTCATGAAGGCCCTGGGCATGCAGTCCGGTGAAGCGATCGAGCACCGCATGGTGACCAACGCCATCGAGAAAGCCCAGCGCAAGGTTGAAGGCCGCAACTTCGACATTCGCAAGCAGCTGCTGGAGTTCGATGACGTCAACAACGAACAGCGTAAAGTGATCTATCACATGCGTAACACGTTGCTGGCCGCCGACAACATTGGCGAGACCATTGCCGATTTCCGCCAGGACGTGCTCAACGCCACCGTCAGCGCACACATCCCGCCACAATCGCTGCCTGAGCAGTGGGATGTCGCCGGCCTGGAAGCGGCGTTGAAGAGCGACTTCGGTGTCGACTTGCCGGTCCAGCAGTGGCTCGACGAAGACGATCACCTGTATGAAGAAACCCTGCGCGAAAAACTGATGGCCGAATTGCTGGCCGCGTACAACGAGAAAGAAGAGCAGGCGAGTGCCGAAGCACTGCGCACCTTCGAGAAGCAAATCGTTCTGCGCGTGCTGGACGACCTGTGGAAAGACCACCTGTCGACCATGGATCACCTGCGTCACGGTATCCACCTGCGTGGCTACGCCCAGAAGAACCCGAAGCAGGAGTACAAGCGCGAGTCGTTCACGTTGTTCTCCGAGCTGCTGGATTCGATCAAGCGCGATTCGATTCGCGTGCTGTCCCATGTTCAGGTGCGTCGCGAAGACCCGATCGAGGAAGAAGCTCGCCTGCGTCAGGAAGCCGAGGCACTGGCGGCGCGCATGCAGTTCCAGCACGACGAAGCGCCGGGCCTGGAAGCCCCTGAGGTATTGGGCGAAGAGGTCGATGTGGCCCTGGCTCAAACCCCGGTGCGCAACGAGCAGAAGCTGGGCCGCAATGAGCTGTGCTGGTGCGGTTCGGGCAAGAAGTTCAAACACTGCCACGGCGAAATCAACTAAGATTTTTGCCTGACGCTGCAACACCTCGCGCCGCGACCGGCTTTTGCCGTCGCGGCGTTTTGCCATTAATTTCACCGTCGATCGCGACGGCACAGACATCACCTATTTTTAAGGAGCGCATTCATGGCTGTTGGTCTTGGTCCTTTGCCCACATTGCACCCGGTTGCCGGTTTTGAGCTTGGTATCGCTTCGGCCGGCATCAAGCGCCCAGGGCGCAAGGATGTAGTGGTGATGCGCTGTGCCGAAGGCTCGACTGTCGCGGGTGTATTCACCCTCAACGCCTTTTGCGCTGCACCGGTGATCCTGGCCAAGCAACGCGTTGCCGGCCCGATCCGTTACCTGCTGACCAACACCGGGAATGCCAACGCCGGCACCGGCGAGCCGGGCCTGGTGGCCGCTGCACGTACCTGCGCCAAGCTGGCTCAGTTGACCGGCGTGGATGCCAGCCAGGTGCTGCCGTACTCTACCGGTGTGATCGGCGAGCCGCTGCCGGTGGAAAAAATCGAAGGCGCCCTGCAAGCCGCGCTGGACGACCTGTCTGTGGATAACTGGGCCGCAGCGGCGACCGGCATCATGACCACCGACACCCTGCCAAAAGGCGCCAGTCGCCAGTTCGTGCACGATGGCGTGACCGTCACCGTGACCGGCATCAGCAAGGGTGCAGGCATGATTCGCCCGAACATGGCCACCATGCTCGGCTACATCGCCACCGACGCCAAAGTCTCCCGCGACGTGCTGCAGCGCCTGATGCTGGACGGCGCCAACAAGTCGTTCAACCGCATCACCATCGATGGCGATACCTCGACCAACGACTGCTGCATGCTGATTGCCACCGGCCAGGCCAACCTGCCGGAAATCACCTCTACCGAAGGCCCGCTGTTCGCTGCCCTGAAGCAGGCCGTGTTCGAAGTGTGCATGGACGTGGCCCAGGCCATCGTGCGCGACGGTGAGGGTGCGACCAAGTTCGTGACAGTTGAAGTCAACGGCGGTGGCAACCACCAGGAATGCCTGGATGTCGGCTACACCGTGGCCCACTCGCCGCTGATCAAGACTGCGCTGTTCGCTTCCGACCCGAACTGGGGCCGGATCCTCGCCGCCGTCGGCCGTGCCGGCGTGCCGGACCTGGACGTGAGCAAGATCGACGTGTTCCTCGGCGACGTGTGCATTGCCAGCCGTGGCGCCCGCGCCGAAACCTACACCGAAGCCCAGGGCTCGGCGGTGATGCAGCAGGAAGAAATCACTATCCGTATCGAGTTGGGGCGCGGCGCGTGCAGCGAAACCATCTGGACCACCGACCTGTCCCACGAGTACGTGAAGATCAATGCGGAATACCGCACCTGATAGCAAAGAGGAAAGCGCGGTGAAACGAGTGCATGTAGCAGCAGCGGTGATCCGCGGTGTCGATGGCAGGATCCTGCTCGCGCGCCGTGCCGATACCCAGCATCAGGGCGGTCTCTGGGAGTTTCCCGGGGGCAAGGTGGAGGCCGATGAGTCGGTCGCCACCGCGCTGTCGCGCGAATTGCAGGAAGAGCTGGGTATCCAGGTCACCGCGGCGCGGCCGCTGATCAAGGTGCAGCACGACTACCCGGACAAGCAGGTGTTGCTGGATGTCTGGGATGTCTCGGCGTTTACCGGCGAGCCTCATGGTGCCGAAGGGCAGCCGCTGGAGTGGGTGGCCCCGCGGGATTTGCTCAGCTATGAGTTTCCCGCAGCGAACGCGCCCATCGTGGCTGCTGCGCGCTTGCCGGCCGAGTACCTGATCACCCCGGGCGAGCTGGAAACCCCGACGTTGCTGCGCGGCATCCAGAAAGCCATCGCTGGCGGCATCAAGCTGATCCAATTGCGTGCACCCAACGGCTACGACCCTAAATACCGTGATCTGGCGGTGGATGCGGTAGGCCTGTGTGCGGGCAAGGCGCAACTGATGCTCAAGGGCCCATTTGAATGGCTGGGGGATTTCCCAGCAGCCGGTTGGCACATGACTTCGGCGCAGCTGCGCAAGTACGCCAGTAAGGGGCGGCCACTGCCGAAGGATCGCTGGTTGGCAGCCTCGTGCCACAACGCCGAAGAGTTGGCGCTGGCAGAAATGATGGACGTGGATTTTGTCACGCTGTCGCCCGTGCAGCCGACTCAGACGCATCCTGATGCCCAGCCTTTGGGTTGGGAGCAGGCGGCAGAGTTGATCCGTGGGTTCAGCAAGCCGGTGTTTCTGCTGGGCGGGGTAGGGCCTGCGGAGCGGAAACAGGCTTGGGAAGCCGGGGCTCAGGGTGTGGCTGGAATTCGGGCGTTCTGGCCGCAGGTTTGAAGCTGTTCTGACGGGCCTCTTCGCGAGCAAGCCCGCTCCCACATTCGATCGGATTCCAACGCTGGAATGCATTCAAATGTGGGAGCGGGCTTGCCTGCGACAGGGCCAACCAGGCGCTAAATAATCATCAGTGTGGCTTCGCCGCTGCCTGCCACAGAATCTCGGCTACCCCCTGGCGCTTGGCGATTATCCTGGCTGCCACAAACAGCAAATCCGACAGCCGATTGACATACGCCAACCCCACCCCCTCCAGCGGCTCAATCGCATTCAGATGCTGACACCGCCGCTCCGCGCTGCGCGCCAGGCTGCGGCACACGTGGGCCTGAGCGATCAACGCCGAGCCACCGGGCAAGATAAAGTTTTCCAGCGGCCCGACTTCCTCGTTCCAGCGATCGATCGCTGCTTCCAGCCGATCCACCTCTGCTGCATTCAGCGCCTTGTACACCGGCATGGCCAGTTCACCGCCCAGGTCAAACAGGCGATGTTGGCACGGGCTCAGCACCTCGATCACCTCCTTGAGCGCCGGGTGCTGGCCGCTTTGCTCTTCCAGGCTGGCGAGGAGCAAACCCAACTGGCTGTTGAGCGTATCGACTTCGCCAATCGCCTCCACGCGCGGGTGGTCCTTGGGCACGCGGCGGCCATCGCCGAGGCCGGTCTCGCCCTTGTCGCCAGTGCGGGTGTAGATCTTCGACAGGCGAAAGCCCATGGTCAGTGCTCCAGTTCGGTTAGTTCGTAAGGTGGCAGTTGGCTGCCGGCCAAGGGCAGGCGCAGGGTGAAACAGGTGCCTTGGCCGAGGGTGGAATGCACTTCCATCTGGCCCTTGTGGTTGTTGGTGATGATGAAATATGACACTGACAGCCCGAGGCCGGTGCCCTGGCCGATTTCCTTGGTGGTGAAGAACGGCTCGAAGGTCCGTTTGCGCACGTTTTCGCTCATGCCGATGCCGTTGTCTTCGACCTGGATCTCCGCCCACGGCGGGTTGAGGCGCGTGCGCAGGATGATGCGCCCCGGCTCGCTGTCGTCTTCGCGCAGGTGAATGGCCTGGGCGGCGTTCTTCAGCAGGTTGAGCAGCACTTGCTCCAGCTCGTTGGCCGTGCCGGGTACCGGACCCAGTTGCGGGTCGAACTGGCGGATGATGGCCTGGCCCTTGAAGTCGAAACCGATGGTCAGGTCGAAGTCGTTGCCGGCAATTTCCACCGCCTGGTCGATCAGCGCCGGTAGATCGCAAGGCGCCATTTGTCGGTTGCTGCGGCGGCTGAAGCTGAGCATGTGGGTGACGATCTTCGCCGCCCGCGCCCCGGCTTGCTGGATGCCGTCGAGCAGTTGTGGCACTTCGCGACTTTGCAGGTAGCGATTGACCCTCTCCAGCTCGATGCCCACCTGTTCGGCATGCTCCAGGTTCTTGGGGAGATCGGATGACAGCCGGCGGCGAATGTTCTGCACGTTGTGCAGGATTGCCCCCAGCGGATTGTTGATTTCGTGGGCCATGCCGGCAGCCAGGCCACCCACGGAAAGCATCTTCTCCGACTGCACCATCATTTCTTCCAGGGACAGGCGCTGGGTGATGTCGTCGATACGGATCACCACGCCGCGCCCGGCACCGCCGGTCAGCGGGTAAAAGGTCAGGGCGTAATGCTTGGGCTCGTCGTCCTTGATCCAGGTGACGCGTTCGATGCGCTCCACCGTGTGTTGTTCGACCGTGGCCTTGATCTGCGGCAGGTACGGCTTGAGCGGTTGGAAGGCCAGGTAGATCGGCTGGTTCAAGGCTTCATCCAGGCGCGTGCCGGAGAGCGCGCTGGCTTCCTGGTTCCACTGCGTGACGTAGAGCTGCTCGTCCAGGGCGATCAGCGCCGACGGCATCGAGTCGATGATGCTGTTCAGATAATTCTGAAAGCCGGTGAGCTTTTTCTCGATCTTGCTGCGAACCTGGACTTCCAGTTCGAGCTTGCGGTTGGTGTGGCGCGTCTCTTCGGCCAGGCCCTGTGCCTGATCGTAGGCGGCCTGGGAGTCGTCGCGCGCGCGCTTGAGCTGTTGCTCGCGGGCTTCGATACGCGACAGCATGGTGTTGAAGGCTTCGGCAAGGCTGCCGATTTCATCGTGGTTGCCGCGCCCGGCGCGCAGGGCGTAGTTCTCTTCGCGGGTGACCTGGCGTGAGAGTTCTTCCAGTTCATGGATCGGCCGGGTGATCAGGCGTTTGATTTGCCGGGCGATGACCAGCCACAGCAGCACACTGAAAATCAGGATGCCCAGGCTGGCCGTCAGCGTGCCGGTGTAGAAGGCCACCGGCAGTTCGCTGCTGGCCACCAGCAGCAGATGCCCTGATGGCTGGCCCGCGCGGGGCAGGGTGATGATCTGGTTACTGCGAAATTCAGTGACCCGCCAGGCCTCGATATGCCGGTAGTTGTCCGGCAGGTGCAGGCGGTCGCCGTGTTGCATCTGCGCCAGGCAGTTGCCCTCTCCGTCGTACAGCGCTGCGGCGCGCAACGGCGAATAGCTGGTCAGCTCATTCAGCAGCGCGTCGGCTTTAGCGGGGGATTCGAGGGCTTCGGCGGCGAGGGCCGGGTTGGACACCAGCCGGCCGATTGCCTGCAGGGCCTGGGGCGCCATGCTTTCCTGCGAGATCCAATAGGCGGCGCTGATAAAGGTCAGGTTGGCCACCAGCAATACGGTGGTCAGCAACACCAGCAAGGCGGCGAGCAGTTTCTGCCCGACCGGTAGGTTTTCTAGACGCTGGCGCAGCGGCATCAGGGTTTTCCCAGGTGATAGACAGGCGGGCAGGGTAGCGCGTGGCTCAGTCGCGGGGCAATCCGCGTGCAAGCAACTGGTCGACCAGGCGTACCTGCAGTTGTTGCACATGGGGCAGGTTCAACTGGTGACGTGTTGCCGCCTGGCAAGCATAGCCCAACAAAAAGCTGATTTCGGTACGGCGCCCGTTGGCCACGTCCTGGTACATGGAGGAGTAGTTCGCGGCGGTGGCCTGGATCACGCGCTCGACTTCGTGCTGCAGGTCGAGCGCGGCAGCCGGTTGGCCGCAGCATTCGAGCAGTTCGCCGAGTTCGGCGCACAAGGTTGCGACTTCACATTGATGGCTCTGCAGTTCGCCGTTGCGGCACTGGTAGAGCACGGTCAGCGGGTTGATCGCGCAATTGAGCGCCAGTTTGCGCCACAGGCGCGTAAGAATGTCGGTGCTCCATTCGTGGGGGATGCCGGCAGCGTGCAGGTCATCCAGCCACAGCGGCGGGGTTGGCTGGCTCACGTCGCCCAGCCAGGTGTAGCCATGGCCTGCGAACACCACGCGCCAGTCGCCATCGCGGAACGCACCCTCGGTGCTGGAGGCAAAGATACAGCGAGCCTGGGGCAGTTGTGCGGCCACCGCGTCCTGGCTGCCGAGGCCGTTCTGCAGCAGGATCAGCTCCGCGTCGGGTGCCAGTCGGTGCTGCAGCTGTGCGACGGCGCTCTGGGCGTCGTAGGCCTTGCACGCCACCAGCAGACGATGAATCGGCTCCGGACTGTGGGGCGTTTCTGCGCTGACCGGGTAGGTATGTGCTACGCCGTGTTCCACCAGGGTCAGCCCATTGCTCGACTGATAGCTCGCCAGGCGTGCTTCATCACGCAGGATCAACCGCACGGGCACGCCGGCGCGCGCCAGTCGGGTGGCCCAGAGTGTGCCCAGGCTGCCGGCGCCGAGAATATGCCAGGTGGTCGACATCAGTTTTTGCTCCGTAGGATCGCTCACAGTGAACGGGACGAAAGAACCGCTATAATGCCCCGGCATTTTAGCTCGGGCGCGCTCCATCTCTACTGAGCCCGCCCCTTATATTGGAGATATGACATGCCTTCGTTCGACGTGGTATCCGAACTGGACAAACACGAAGTCACCAACGCCGTCGAGAACGCCGTCAAGGAACTGGACCGTCGCTATGACTTGAAAGGCAAGGGCAGCTTCGAATTCAAGGAAAAGGAACTGACCGTCAACCTGACCGCTGAAGCCGATTTCCAGCTGGAAGCGATGATCGAGATCCTCAAGCTGGCCCTGGTCAAGCGCAAGATCGACGTGCAGTGCCTTGAAGTCAAGGACGCCTACGCCTCCGGCAAGCTGATGAAGCAGGAAGCCGTGCTCAAGGAAGGCATCGACAAGGAGCTGGCGAAGAAGATCGTTGCGCATATCAAGGATGCCAAGCTCAAAGTCCAGGCCGCCATCCAGGGCGAGCAGGTACGCGTTACCGGCAAGAAGCGTGATGACTTGCAAGAGGCGATTGCTGCCTTGCGTGCGAAAACCTTCGATATGCCGCTGCAGTTCAATAACTTCCGCGACTGATGGCCCCTTGGGGAACCTGCGGGGGTTTTTGACGTCCCACGCCCCAGAACCTGCGCCTACTCTTGAGCCCTCCGGGGCTCAATTGCATTTTGGGCACTCACTACGCCGAACATCCGGTAACCAGGAGAATGTAGATGGATTTGAATGCTGAACTGGATCACTTGATCAAGACCTCGCAGTCTTGGATCCCGATGATTATGGAATACGGCAGCCGCGTGTTGCTGGCCGTGATCACCCTGGCCATCGGCTGGTGGCTGATCAACCGCCTGACCCACCGAGTGGGGCGCTTGCTGGCCATCCGTAACGCCGACCTGGCCTTGCAGCACTTCATCACCAGCCTGGCGAACATTGCGCTGAAGGTGATGCTGATTGTCAGCGTGGCTTCGATGATCGGCGTGGCGACCACCTCGTTCGTCGCCGCGATTGGTGCCGCTACCCTGGCCATCGGCCTGGCATTGCAAGGCAGCCTGGCGAACTTTGCCGGCGGCGTGCTGATCCTGTTGTTCCGCCCGTTCCGCATTGGTGACTGGATCGAAGCCCAAGGGACCTCGGGTACCGTCGACAGCATCCAGATCTTCCACACGGTGCTGCGGACCGGCGACAACAAGACGGTGATCGTCCCGAACGGCATCCTGTCCAACGGCATCATCACCAACACCAACCGTCAGCCAACCCGCAAGGTGGTGTTCGACGTGGGTGTGGACTATGACGCCGACCTGCAGAAAGCCCGTGAAGTGTTGCTGGAGCTGGCAAAAGATCCACGCGTACTGGCGGATCCGGCGGCGGCGGCCGTGGTGTCGACCCTGGGTGACAGCTCGATCACCGTGTCCCTGCGTTGCTGGACCAAGACCGCGGATTATTGGGACGTGGTGTTTATGCTTAATGAAATGGCACGCGACCGTTTGAAGGCGGCGAATATTGATATTCCGTTTCCACAGCGAGTTATTCGCGTGATGCAGGAAACGCCGACGAAGTAAGAGGGCGGGTTTAACTTGGCCGAAGGGTCAGGTTAAACGTGTCAGCGTAATCTCGTTAGTTAGCTTGCTAGTTATTTGGTCGCTGTAACTGAACTGAAATAAAAAAGCCGCTCCCTTGCAAAGCAGGGGAGCGGCTTTTTTAATTTAAGGCCGAAGCCTTAAGTCATCGTTGTAATTAAATCGACAATTACAAGATGTTCAGCGGGTATTGCGCGATCAGACGCAGTTCGTCGATCGAAGGCGAGCCGTAGTACACACCATCGCCGGAGCGATAAGTGGCTTGACGCAGACGCAAGCTCAGGTCTTTGGCTGGACCATTCTGGATCACGTATTTGGCTTCGATGTCGCGTTCCCACTCTTTGCCGTTCGAGGTGGTGGCGGTGTTGGCGCCGCTACCGGTTACGTAACGAGTCATGAAGCTCAGGCCAGGAATGCCGAAGGTTGCCATGTTGATGTCGTAACGCGCCTGGTAGGACTTCTCGCCTTCGGCGTTGAAGTCGGAACGAGCGATGGAGTTGGCCAGGAACACAGTGCCGCCGCCATCTACGCCGTAGCCGTAGTCGCCGTCGCCGGTGACTTTCTGGGCTGCCAGGGTGAAGGTGTGTGCACCGATGGTGTACGCACCCTGCAGGCTGAACGCGCGGTTGTCGAGCTTGGTGCGTTCTGCGAACGGCAGGGCGCTGTCCTTGGAAGCACGTTGCAGGCCTTCGCCCTCGCTCTTGGTGTCGTAGATGTTGAAGTCCAAGGCGAACGATTGGTCGTTGCTCAGGGCGTGAGTCCAGTTCAGGTTGCTGTAGTACTTACGGAAGTAATCTTCGGTTTTCGCGTAGTACAGGCTACCGGTGAACTCAGGAGTGAAAGAGTACACGCCGCCGACGAAGTCGGTTTTGGTCAGGCCCAGGCTGTCATGGTAGGTCTGGTTCTGAGCGATGCTGGAAGTGAAGTGACCGCCTTCCAGCTTCAGGCCCTTGATTTCGTTGCTGGTGATCGAGATACCTTGTGGCAGCTCTGGCAGCAAGCGGCTGTCGTCAGACGCGAATACAGGGGCTGTGGTGTACTGGTCACCGATTTTCAGGACAGTATCGGAGATACGGAATTTAACCGCGCCGCCGCCTTTGGAGTAGTCGTCTTGCGAGCGACCATCGGAACCGGTTGGGAACAGACCAGTGCCTGCGCGGCCTTTGCCGCTGTCGAGCTTGACGCCCAACAGGCCAATCACGTCAACACCGACACCGATGGTGCCTTGGGTGAAGCCCGATTGGTACAGGGCATTGAAGCCCAGGCCGGATTCTTCAGCGCGGCTCTGGGAGTCTGGGCCCGACGGGTTGTTGCGGAAGTCACGGCTGAAATACAGCGCGCGAGTATTAATGCTGAAAGTGCTGTCTTCAACAAAACCCTTGGCGTCGTCCTGGGAAGAGGCCATTGCGAACTGCGAGGTGCCTGCTGAAACAGCCAGGGCGATCATGCTCCACTTCATCACGCGCATCGTGATTTGCTCCTTTGGTTTAGGAAGAGTACTGCCGTCCCACCTGTATTTTTATCTGGGCGGCTCTTTCTTTTTTGTGTCGGCGCAAAGTTATATCACGCAGACTCTATTGACGATACTTGCCCATCTATCCTTTCAGCTTCTTTACGAGGCTGTCGTAAATTGCTATCTCCGTGTCGCAAATTCACAGTCCACCTGTAACCGGACTGACAACTTCAATACTGTTTTCAAACCCGTTTCAAAGTTTGAAGTCTTCCTTGATGCGTATTGAAACGCTTGTGTTTTTATCGCGAAACACCTGCTTCCAAACGGGTGCCGTTGCCGACGATGTGGGTGTGAATGCAACAAGCGTGCACAAAGCGGTAACCGAATGTCATTTTTTCGTGAAAAACGTTACGGCCGTGTAAAAACCGCATAAGCACGGGCTTTTTACGTCGTTTTGTTTGGCCTTGACGCTTTGGTGTAACACCTGTGAGAAGGCACAAAAACACCCGGTCCGGGCAAAACGTTACCGGTTCACCCCCATGAGTGGGTAATCGGCGGATCCCTTTGATGCACAAGTGGGTCATTTTGGTGCATCCCGCTCAGGCCCGGATTAGCGTAGCTCAAATATCTGGCTGCCTCGAAAGGGTGCGTATTTTTCTCCACTTGCATCGCGGCTCGCCGCATTCGCCGTGAAGCCTTGAGCATTCGAAGGTATGCTGGGCGTCTGAAATCGACCTGCAAAAACGGAGTGCCCGCGTGTTCGCCTTAGATCAACGCCTGCAACAAGACACACTGGCCATTGGGGACTTCCCGCTCTGCCGCCTGCTGCTGTCCAATGATTCCAACTACCCGTGGTTCATCCTGGTGCCACGCATCAACGGTATCAGCGAAGTGTTTCAACTGGATGTCGCCGACCAGCAGCGTCTATGGCAGGAAACCACGGCGTTGGCGCAGTTGCTCAATGAGGGCTTGAACGCCGACAAGATGAACATCGGCGCCCTCGGCAATGTGGTCAGCCAGTTGCACGTGCATGTGATCGTGCGCAAACGCGATGATGCCGCCTGGCCTGCGCCGGTATGGGGCAAGCATCCGGCGCAGCCTTATACTGCAGAGCAGGTCGCCGCTATCCGCACCCGCCTGCGCGAGCTGTTGCCCGCCGACTTCATCTTTACCCAGGGCTGAACCATGGACCTGCAAGACCGCGTCACCGACCTGGAAAGCCGCCTGGCCTTCCAGGACGACACCATCGAGACCCTCAATGACATCCTCGTCACCCAGCAGCGGGCCGTCGAACGCCTGCAGTTGCAGATGACCGCGCTGCTCAAGCGCCAGGAAGAAATGGGCGGGCAGTTCGAAACCTCGGAAGAAGAAGCGCCGCCGCCTCACTACTAAATAGCCGGCAATAAAAAACCGCGATCCAGTCAACGCTGGATCGCGGTTTTTTTTGCTGCGAAGGCTGGAATCAGCGACGCGGCAGGGCAGCGATCACGTCTTCGGCTTGCAGGCCTTTATCGCGATTCATCACGGAGAACTCCACGCGCTGGCCTTCCACCAGGACGCGATGGCCTTCACCGCGAATAGCCCGGAAGTGGACGAAGATATCGTCGCCCGAATCGCGGGAAATAAAGCCGAAGCCTTTGGACGTGTTGAACCACTTGACGGTACCGGTATCCCGATTGGTCATGTCATAAGTTTGCGACGCGGCCGCCGGGGACGAACGGTAGAAGCTGATGGCCAGGTGAAGAACGATGGCGACCACAGCAATCACCAGGCTGAGCAGGATGGCCGGGTGGCCGCCCACTTCAGGCATAGGTGCCAGGAGGGTGAGGGTTTGTACGACAACGGTCAGAACCAGCAGCGCGCTGACCAGGTTTTGCAGTTGATGACGAGTGCCTTTGTTCCAGTAAGGGATCACCGGTGCCAGCGTCAGGTTAAGAAGGCCGAACAAGGCCAGGTACAGAGCGTCGTGTTGTTCCAGGTAGGGAGGGCTTCCCTGTTGCAAGCTCGGTATAAAGGACAGCAGCAAAGCTGCAACGCCCGTTAGCAGGTGGACGATTTTCAACATTTTGATTAACTCACGTTAAGACGGATCACAAGGAAGAGCTGACTGGCACGGTTCGCTTCTGAACAATGGGAGGCGTTGGGCACGTGCGCGGGTATCAGCCTATGCCGGCTGCCGCGGAAATTAACGGCAGCGACACGCCGCCTATTTAACAGCAAAGGCTGTGCCTACTCAAATCAAGCATTTCCGGGTGTTGCAAGGGGTACGGCATTTCTGCGTCAAACGCTTGTCCTAGACAGGTGCAGGGTTTTCAAGCGGCGTGCGGGGAAGTTTTCCCGATGCGTGCGAAGGCTTGCGCAGCACCGGCTGGCAGGTTACGCAGGGGCGATTTGCCGCACCTCACCTGGGCGTGTCGGGCTGCGCACCACCGGTACTCTTGCTAGAGTGGAGCTGCACCTGATCAATGAATGCTTGTCAATTGAAGGGGATAAACATGGCAATCGATATCGGTATCAGTGAAGAAGATCGTAAATCCATCGTCGACGGGCTTTCGCGACTGCTTTCCGATACCTATGTACTGTACCTGAAGACCCACAACTTCCATTGGAACGTCACGGGGCCGATGTTCCGTACGCTGCACTTGATGTTCGAAGAGCAGTACAACGAGCTGGCGCTGGCGGTGGACTCCATTGCCGAGCGTATCCGTGCCCTGGGCTTCCCGGCGCCGGGCGCCTATTCGATCTACGCGCGCCTGTCTTCGATCAAGGAAGAAGAAGGTGTGCCCAGTGCCGAAGAGATGATCAAGCAACTGGTGGCGGGTCAGGAAGCGGTCACGCGCACCGCGCGCGGTATCTTCCCGTTGCTGGACAAAGTCAGCGATGAACCGACTGCCGATCTGTTGACCCAGCGTATGCAGGTTCACGAAAAAACCGCGTGGATGCTGCGTTCCCTGCTCGAAAACCAATAAACGCCGGCCTTGAGTGGCGCCGTCCTGGCGCCGCTCGCTTGTTTCCGTGCATTTCCTGGCGTTGTCCTACGTCGATCAACTCCGCGTCTTCTGGCTGCCTGTCTCTGCCTGCTGTTTTATAGGGCCACTGCCCAATGGGAGAACCCGTGGGCTGCTGTTTGGCAATGGAGTGTCAGGTGTATGTCACGTGGAGTGGGTAACGGAGTAATGGAAACCGGTGGTTTTCACAGGATAACGGTCGACCCCTTTGCGAAGGGGTTTGATATGGGGCTGGCCAAGCCATTGTCCCGGTCGGTGCGCCTCAATGGGTTTTCCACTTGCCTGCGACTTGAGCAGGTGTATTGGAACATCCTGGCGGAAATAGCCAGGATCAACGCCTGCTCGGTCAGTGCGTTGCTGTCTTATGTCGATCGGGAAGTGCACTTGCGCCATGGCGGGGTGAAGAACTTCAGCGGGTTGGTCAGGGTGGTGTGTGTCGTTCACGCCTTGAAAGACCGGGTGAGTACGCCGAACCCTGAGTAATCGGCCGGCGCCGGGGCTGGCCTGCCGTCGAGGTGGGCAGGGCCCTGGTCAGAAAGCCGGCTGCGCTGCCTCGATTTACCAGATATAATCCCGCGCTTTGCTGCGCATGCCGGGGCTTTATCCCTGGGGCAGGCGTGGCGCAGTAACGTTCTGATCGCCGAGACATCTCCATGCCCATGTACGACTATCAATGTGCTTCCTGTGGTCATCAGTTGGAAGCCATTCAGAAGATCAGCGCCGCGCCGCTGGTCGATTGCCCGGCCTGCAAGGCGCCAGAGCTCAAGAAGATGTTGTCCATGCCGGGCTTCCGCCTGAGCGGCAGCGGCTGGTACGAGACTGATTTCAAGACCGGCTCGAAGAAGAATCTGGCCGGCGGCGACAAAGCAGACTGAGTTGAACTCCATGCGCAGGCTCCTGCATTATCCGTCCCCTGCTTAAATGTACGGTGACGAGGCAGGCCTCCACCGAATTTCGAATTACGAGAAGTGAAACCACTACCATGATGCGCAGCCACTATTGCGGCCAACTGAACGAGACCCTGGATGGTCAGGAAATCACCCTTTGCGGATGGGTTCACCGTCGCCGCGACCACGGCGGGGTGATCTTCCTCGATATCCGTGATCGTGATGGTCTGGCCCAGGTGGTGTTCGACCCGGACCGCGCCGAGAGCTTCGCCGCCGCCGACCGCGTGCGCAGCGAGTACGTCGTCAAGATCACTGGCAAGGTTCGCCTGCGTCCGGCCGGTGCCGTGAACGCGAACATGGCCTCCGGCGCAATCGAAGTGCTGGGCTACGAGCTGGAAGTGCTGAACGAGTCGGAAACCCCGCCGTTCCCACTCAACGAATACTCCGACGTTGGCGAAGAAACCCGCCTGCGCTACCGCTTCCTGGACCTGCGTCGTCCGGAAATGGCCGAGAAGCTGCGCCTGCGTTCGCGCATGACCACCAGCATCCGCCGCTTCCTCGACGAAAACGGCTTCCTTGACGTCGAAACGCCAATCCTGACCCGGGCTACCCCGGAAGGTGCGCGTGACTACCTGGTGCCGAGCCGTACCCACGCGGGTTCGTTCTTCGCCCTGCCGCAATCGCCACAGCTGTTCAAGCAACTGCTGATGGTCGCCGGCTTCGACCGCTACTACCAGATCGCCAAGTGCTTCCGTGACGAAGACCTGCGCGCCGACCGCCAGCCGGAATTCACCCAGATCGACATCGAGACCAGCTTCCTCGATGAAAAAGAGATCATGGGCCTGACCGAGCAAATGATCCGCAACCTGTTCAAGGAAGTGCTGGACCTGGAGTTCGGCGAGTTCCCGCACATGACCTTCGAAGAAGCCATGCGCCGCTACGGTTCCGACAAGCCCGACCTGCGTATCCCGCTGGAACTGGTGGACGTGGCCGACCAGCTCAAGGAAGTCGACTTCAAGGTGTTCAGCGGCCCGGCCAACGACCCTAAATGCCGTATCGCCGCCCTGCGCGTGCCTGGCGGCGCGAGCATGCCGCGCAAGCAGATCGACGACTACACCAAGTTCGTCGGCATCTACGGCGCCAAGGGCCTGGCGTACATCAAGGTCAACGAGCGCGCCAATGGCGTTGACGGCCTGCAATCGCCGATCGTGAAAAACATTCCGCTGGACAACCTCAACGCGATCCTCGATCGCGTCGGCGCGGTCGACGGTGACATCGTGTTCTTCGGTGCCGACAAAGCCAAGATCGTCAGCGAAGCCCTGGGCGCGCTGCGGATCAAGCTGGGCCATGACCTGGACCTGCTGACCTGCAAGTGGGCACCGATGTGGGTTGTCGACTTCCCGATGTTCGAAGAGAACGACGACGGCAGCTTCAGCGCCTTGCACCACCCGTTCACTGCACCGAAGTGCTCGCCTGAAGAGTTGGAAGCCAACCCGGCAGGCGCGTTGTCGCGCGCTTACGACATGGTGTTGAACGGCACCGAGCTGGGTGGCGGTTCGATCCGTATCCACCGCAAAGAGATGCAGCAAGCGGTGTTCCGCCTGTTGGGCATCAACGAAGCGGAACAGGAAGAGAAATTCGGCTTCCTGCTCGACGCCCTGAAATACGGCGCGCCGCCGCACGGTGGCCTGGCCTTTGGCCTGGACCGCCTGGTGATGCTGATGACCGGCGCCCAGTCGATCCGTGAAGTGATTGCCTTCCCGAAAACCCAGAGTGCTGCGGACGTCATGACCCAGGCTCCAGGTGTGGTGGATGCCAAGGCTCTGCGCGAATTGCACATCCGTCTGCGCGAGACGCCGAAGGCTGAGTAAGGCCGCTGCGTGAAAGCGCACTGAGGTTTACGCAGTCTAAAAAGGCGCATCTTCGGATGCGCCTTTGCGTTACAAGGGTTGTATCCCACCTGGGGTGGGGTTGATAAGGTTTCTACAGAATTTCGGAGTTGTGTTATGGCTGGCCATTCCAAGTGGGCGAACATCAAGCACCGCAAAGAGCGTCAGGATGCCAAGAAAGGCAAGATCTTCACCAAGTGGATCCGCGAGCTGACCGTTGCTGCCCGCCAGGGCGGCGGTGACCCAGGTTCCAACCCGCGCCTGCGCCTGGCGCTGGACAAGGCGCTGGGCGCCAATATGAGCCGCGACATCATTGATCGTGCGGTGGCTCGTGGCGCCGGTGCAGCCGATACCGACGACATGGTCGAGCTGACCTACGAAGGCTACGGCCCGGGCGGCGTGGCCGTCATGGTCGAGTGCATGACCGACAACCGCAACCGGACTGCTGCTGCCGTGCGCCATGCGTTCAGCAAGTGCGGCGGCAACCTGGGCACTGACGGCTCGGTGGCCTACCTGTTCGAGCGCAAGGGGCAGATCTCCTTCGCGCCGGGTGTGGACGAAGATGCGTTGATCGAGGCTGCCATGGAGGCGGATGCCGACGACGTGGTGAGCAACGAAGACGGCTCCATCGACGTGTTCACCTCCTTTGCTGGCTTCTATGCCGTGCGTAACGCGCTGGAAGCTGCTGGCTTCAAGGGCACCGACGCGGAAATCGTGATGTTGCCGACCACCAGCGCCGAGCTGGACCTGGACGGCGCGCAGAAAGTGTTAAAGCTGCTGGATATGCTCGAAGACCTGGATGACGTGCAGAACGTGTACTCCAACGCCGACATCCCTGAATCTGTAGCCGAACAGCTCTCTTAAGATCCAAGACAATCCAGTGTAGGCGCTGGTTGCCTGCGAAAGCATCACCGCGGTGCCACTGACACACCGAGGCGCGCGCATCGCAGGCAAGCCAGCGCCCACAGGGTTCTATGCTGTTACACACGATGTGTGCCTGGCACATACCGCTGTAAATCCAACCCGCAGGCGTTATGACTTTAATCCTAGGTATCGACCCCGGCTCGCGCATCACCGGTTTTGGCGTGGTGCAGCAGACGCCACGTGGCTGCATCTACGTTGCATCGGGGTGCATTCGTACCGGTGCGGGCGAGCTGGCCGAGCGCTTGCAGATCGTCTATCGCGGCGTGCGTGAAGTGATCCAGACCTATGGGCCGGTGACCATGGGCATCGAAAAGGTCTTCATGGCCAAGAATGCCGACTCGGCCCTCAAGCTCGGCCAGGCCCGGGGCGCCGCCATCGTGGCCGGTGCGGAGGAGGGCATGGAAATCGCCGAATACACCGCGACCCAGGTCAAGCAGGCCGTGGTGGGTACCGGTGCGGCCAATAAAGAGCAGGTGCAGATGATGGTCATGCACATGCTCAAGCTCACCGCCAAGCCGCAGATCGACGCCTCGGACGCCCTGGCTATTGCGATTTGCCACGCGCATACCCGTTCCAGCCTGCTGCCCCACGGCCTCGGTACGGCACGCAGTCGTGGCGGGCGCCTGCGTCTCTGATAGCATCAGCGCAATCGTTGTTTCCGGTCAGGCCATGCTCTGACCCCAAGCTTTAAGGATCTGAACCGTGATTGGACGCTTGCGCGGCACCCTGGCTGAAAAACAGCCGCCGCACCTGATTCTGGATGTAAACGGGCTGGGGTATGAGCTGGAAGTGCCCATGACCACCCTGTATCGCCTACCGTCGGTCGGTGAGCCGCTGACGCTGCACACCCATCTGGTGGTACGCGAAGACGCGCAACTACTCTATGGTTTCATCGGCAAGCGCGACCGCGATTTCTTCCGCGAGCTGATTCGCCTCAATGGCGTGGGGCCGAAACTGGCCCTGGCATTGATGTCGAGCCTGGAAGTGGATGAGCTGATGCGTGCCGTTTCAGCCCAGGACACCTCGGCGCTGACCAAGGTCCCGGGGGTCGGCAAGAAGACGGCCGAGCGCCTGCTGGTAGAGCTCAAGGACCGCTTTAAAGCCTGGGAAGTGGTGCCGAGCATGTTTGCCCTGGTGCCGAACCAACCGGATATGCCGGCGGGCCAGGTCGCCAGCGCCGAAAGTGATGCGGTCAGCGCGCTGATTTCCCTGGGCTACAAGCCGCAGGAAGCCAGCAAGGCCGTATCGGCCATCAAGGACAAGAACCTGAGCAGTGAAGACATGATCCGCCGCGCCCTGAAGGGAATGATTTAAGTGATTGAAGCTGATCGTCTGATCGCGGCCACTGGCCCCCGTGACCGTGAAGAAATCCAGGACCGCGCCATCCGCCCCCTGAGCCTGGCCGACTATATCGGCCAGCCCACCGTGCGCGAGCAGATGGAGCTGTTCATCCAGGCTGCGCGCGGGCGCAGCGAGTCCCTGGACCACACCTTGATCTTCGGCCCGCCGGGGCTCGGCAAGACCACCCTGGCCAACATCATCGCCCAGGAAATGGGCGTGTCGATCAAGTCCACCTCCGGCCCGGTGCTGGAGCGCCCAGGCGATCTGGCGGCATTGCTGACCAATCTCGAGCCCCACGATGTGCTGTTCATCGACGAGATTCACCGGCTGTCGCCGATCGTCGAGGAAGTGCTGTACCCCGCGATGGAGGACTTCCAGCTTGACATCATGATCGGCGAAGGCCCGGCAGCTCGCTCGATCAAGCTCGACCTGCCGCCGTTCACACTGGTCGGCGCGACCACCCGTGCCGGGATGCTGACCAACCCGCTGCGAGACCGTTTCGGCATTGTTCAACGTCTGGAGTTCTATAGCACCGCAGACCTGGCGACCATTGTCAGCCGTTCGGCGAGCATTCTCGGCCTGCCGCTGGACCCGGAAGGCGCGTTTGAAATCGCCCGCAGGGCCCGCGGCACGCCACGGATCGCCAACCGCCTGCTGCGCCGCGTGCGTGACTTTGCCGAAGTGCGGGCCAAGGGGCATATCACCAAGGCCGTGGCCGACCTGGCCTTGAACCTGCTGGATGTCGACGAGCATGGCTTCGATCACCAGGACCGGCGTCTACTCTTGACCATGATCGAGAAGTTCGACGGTGGCCCGGTGGGGGTCGACAGCCTGGCGGCGGCCATCAGTGAAGAGCGCCACACCATCGAGGATGTGCTGGAGCCGTACCTGATCCAGCAGGGCTACATCATGCGTACGCCAAGGGGCCGGGTGGTGACGCGGCATGCGTATCTGCACTTCGGGTTAAACATTCCGTCACGATTGGGTGAGATGCCTGTGGTAGACGAATTCCTCGATGCAGTGGACGATTAAAAGCTTCACGCAAGTCGATTTATTCGATGTTTGTGCTGTCCTAGTGGCTGGCGTCGTCATTCAGTCACTGGAAATGTTTCGGTGGATGAAAAAACAGTTGCCCAGCCGGATTGGCAACCTGAGGAGTAAGCACTAGAGTATGCGCGCGCAAAACGGGGATCAGTCGTTCGCACATCGCTGTCGCGTTTATTACGAGGACACCGATGCTGGCGGCATCGTGTATTACGTCAATTACCTCAAGTTCATGGAGCGGGCTCGAACCGAGCGGCTACGGGAGCTGGGCTTTGCCCAATCCGAGCTGGCAGGGGAGGACCTGTTGTTCGTCGTGCATTCCAGCGAGGCGCGGTATCACGCGCCGGCGCGGTTGGACGATGAACTGCTGGTCAGCGCTGAAGTAATCGAATTGAACCGTGCCAGCCTGCGTTTCAAGCAACAGGTCAGGCGGGCAACGGATGCAACGCTGCTCTGTGAGGGGCAGTTCCTGGTGGCGTGTGTGCGCACCAACAGTTTGAAACCTCGGGCCATTCCCGAAACTCTACGTGCGGCCTTTGCCGCCGTGAGCGGCGCGGGTAAACAATCAAAGCAGGAGATTTAGCGTGGAACCTACCGTCGTCGACCATTCCTCCATGTGGAGCCTGGTCAGCAATGCCAGTGTTGTGGTTCAACTGGTCATGCTGACCCTGGTAGCCGCATCGGTTACCTCTTGGGTCATGATTTTTCAGCGCAGCAACCTGCTGCGCGCCGGTCGACGTGCCCTGGAGAGCTTCGAAGAGCGCTTCTGGTCGGGTATCGACCTGTCCAAGCTGTACCGCCAGGCCGGCAGCAACCCGGACCCGGATTCGGGTGTGGAGCAGATCTTCCGTGCCGGTTTCAAGGAGTTCTCGCGCCTGCGCCAGCAGCCGGGTGTTGATCCGGAAGCCGTAATGGAAGGCGTGGCCCGTGCCATGCGCGTGGCCATCTCCCGTGAAGAAGAGAAGCTGGAGCAGAGCCTGCCGTTCCTCGCCACCGTTGGTTCGGTCAGCCCGTACATTGGCCTGTTCGGTACCGTGTGGGGGATCATGAACTCCTTCCGTGGCCTGGCCCAGGCCCAGCAAGCGACCCTGGCCACCGTGGCCCCAGGTATTGCCGAAGCCCTGATCGCCACCGCGATCGGCCTGTTCGCCGCTATCCCCGCAGTAATCGCCTACAACCGCTTTGCTGCCACCAGCGAAACGTTGATCAGCCGTTACTACACCTTCGCCGATGAATTCCAGGCGATCCTGCACCGTAAAGTGCACACCAGCGAAGAATAAGCAGGTAATTCCCAATGGCTTTAATCGCTCGAGCTCGCAAAAAGCGCAAGCCGGTCGCCGAGATGAACGTAGTGCCCTACATCGACGTGATGCTGGTGCTGCTGGTCATCTTCATGGTGACCGCGCCGATGCTCAACCAGGGCGTGAAGGTTGATCTGCCCAAGGTTTCCAGTGAAGCCTTGCCGCAAGACAACAACACACAGGTCCTGACCATTTCGATCAAGGCTGACAAGACCTATTACTGGAACCTTGGCAGCGAAGTCGACACTCAGAAACAGCAAGACAAGGCCTTGACCCTGCCGGCGATGACCGATGCGGTGACCAAGATCATTCGCTCTGGCAACGAAGGCGGCAAGCACACCCAGGTGTTCATCCGGGGTGACAAGTCGGTCGACTACGGCTCTGTGATGGGCGCCATGGGCGGGCTGCAGAAGGCCGGCGTCGGTAACGTTGGCTTGATTACCGAGGCGCCCTGATGCAGCAACAGCGAGAGCCGTCCGCCTCGGAAAGCTTCTTCTGGCCTAGCGTCTGGGCAATTGCCCTGCACGTCCTGGTGTTTGGCATGCTGTTCGTCAGTTTTGCCATGACCCCGGATCTGCCGCCAGCCAAGCCGATCGTGCAGGCGACCCTGTATCAGCTGAAATCGAAAAGCCAGGCCACCACCCAGACCAATCAGAAGATTGCGGGTGAGGCCCAGAAGTCGGCTGCGCGCCAGACTGAAGTCGAACAGATGGAACAGAAGAAGGTCGAGCAGGAAGCGGTGAAGGCTGCTGCGGAACAAAAGAAAGAAGAGGCGGCTCAAAAGGCCGAGGAATCGAAAAAGGCTGACGAAGCGAAGAAGGCCGACGAGGCGAAAAAGGCTGATGAAGCCAAGAAAGCCGAGAAAGCTGCCGACGCGAAAAAGGCCGAAGAGAAACAATTGGCTGATATAGCCAAGAAGAAAGCCGAAGACGAAGCGAAGAAAGCTGCCGAAGAAGAGGCCAAGAAAAAGGCCGCTGAAGACGCCAAGAAAAAGATAGTCGAAGACGCGAAGAAGAAAGCCGCCGAAGACGCCAAGAAAAAAGCTGAAGCAGACGAGGCGAAGAAGAAAATCGCCGACGACGCGAAGAAGAAAGCTGCCGCCGATGCCACCAAGAAAAAGGCCCAGGAAGCAGCGCGTAAATCCGCCGAAGAGAAAAAGGCCCAGGCCTTGGCAGATTTGCTCTCCGACACGCCGCAGCGTCAGCAAGCCTTGGCCGATGAGCGTGGCGATGAAGTCGCGGGCAGTTTCGACGACCTGATTCGGGCACGCGCAGCAGAAGGCTGGACCCGTCCACCTTCGGCACGCAAAGGCATGACAGTAGTGCTGCAGATCGGCATGTTGCCGGACGGTACGGTGACTTCGGTCAGCGTGGCCAAGTCCAGTGGTGACGGTTCGTTCGACAGTTCGGCGGTTGCCGCGGTCAAGAACATTGGCCGGTTGACCGAGATGCAGGGAATGAAACCAAGCGACTTCGCTCCCTATCGTTCATTCAAGATGACATTCACACCTGAGGATCTAGCCTTGTGAGAAACCTTCTTCGAGGAATGCTTGTCGTTATTTGCTGTATGGCAGGGATAGCGGCGGCGGATGAAAAGAACATCCTGGTCACCAGCGGTAGCGATCGGGCCACCCCGATCGCAGTCGTACCGTTCGGTTGGCAGGGCGGCAGCGTGCTGCCGGACGACATGGCCCAGATCGTCAGCGATGACCTGCGCAATTCCGGTTACTACGCGCCGATTCCGAAAGGCAACATGATCAGCCAGCCTACCCAGGCCAGCGAAGTCATCTTCCGTGACTGGAAAGCCGTCGGCGCCCAGTACCTGATGGTCGGCAACATCGTTCCGGCGGGTGGTCGCCTGCAGATCCAGTACACGTTGTTCAACGTGGCCACTGAGCAGCAGGTCTTGACCGGCAGCGTTTCGGGGACTGCCGAACAGCTGCGCGACATGGCCCACTACATCTCGGACCAGTCGTTTGAAAAACTCACCGGCATCAAGGGGGCGTTCTCGACGCGCCTGTTGTATGTCACGGCTGAGCGTTTCTCCGTAGACAACACTCGTTACACTTTGCAGCGCTCGGACTATGACGGTGCACGCGCCGTGACCCTGCTGCAATCGCGTGAGCCTATCCTGTCGCCGCGTTTCGCGCCGGATGGCAAGCGTATCGCCTACGTGTCTTTCGAGCAGAAGCGTCCGCGTATCTTCGTCCAGCACATTGATACTGGCCGTCGTGAGCAGATCACCAACTTCGAAGGCCTCAACGGTGCACCGGCCTGGTCGCCGGATGGTTCGCGCCTGGCGTTCGTGCTGTCCAAGGACGGCAACCCGGATATCTACGTGATGAACATGGCTTCGCGCCAGATCACTCGCGCAACCAGCGGCCCGGGTATCAATACCGAACCGTTCTGGGGCAAAGATGGTTCAACCATCTACTTCACCTCTGACCGCGGCGGCAAGCCACAGGTCTATAAGGCGAACGTGAATGGTGGTGGTGCAGAGCGTGTTACTTTTATCGGTAACTACAATGCCAATCCGAAGCTTTCGGCTGATGAAAAGACGTTGGTGATGATTCACCGTCAGGATGGTTTCACTAATTTCCGGGTTGCGGCCCAGGATTTGCAGCGTGGAACGGTAAAAATCCTCACGGATACCAACCTTGATGAGTCAGCTACTGTTGCGCCCAACGGCACCATGGTAATCTACGCCACCCGCCAGCAGGGCCGGGGAGTCTTGATGCTCGTGTCCATTAATGGACGCGTAAGGCTCCCGCTTCCTACCGCTCAAGGCGAAGTCAGAGAACCGTCCTGGTCCCCTTACCTGAACTGACGCGGCGCTACAAAAAGAAGTACTTAACACACTGGGGTTCATTAGGAGTTTCACGATGGAAATGCTGAAGTTTGGTAAGTTTGCTGCTCTGGCTCTGGCTCTGTCCGTAGCCGTTGGTTGCTCGTCTAAAGGCGGCGACAATGCCGGTGAAGGCGCAGCTGTTGATCCAAACGCTGGTTACGGCGCTAACACTGGTGCAGTTGACGGCTCCCTGAGCGAAGAAGCTGCTCTGCGCGCTATCACCACTTTCTACTTCGAATACGACAGTTCGGACCTGAAGCCAGAAGCCATGCGCGCTCTGGACGTTCACGCGAAGGACCTGAAAGCTAACGGCGCTCGCGTTGTTCTGGAAGGTAACACCGACGAACGTGGTACTCGTGAGTACAACATGGCACTGGGCGAGCGTCGTGCGAAAGCCGTTCAGCGCTACCTGGTACTGCAAGGTGTTGCTCCAGGCCAACTGGAACTGGTTTCCTACGGTAAAGAGCGTCCAGTTGCTACTGGCCACGACGAGCAGTCCTGGGCTCAAAACCGTCGCGTCGAACTGCGTAAGTAATTCGTCATGCGAACGTGCCGTCGTGCTCTAACTGTATTGGCTCTCAGCCTCGCCCCGCTTGCGGTGTGGGCTGCGGTTCCTGTGGAAGATAGCAACTCTGGCTATAACAATAGCGGGAGCAGCTATCCGCCAGCAGGTTATGGCACGAACGGCGCCTATGCGGGGGGAGCGGCTACGTCCGCTCCCTCGGCACAGGGCGAACTGTTCAACCAGCTGCAACGCATGCAGGATCAATTGTCGCAGCAGCAAGGCACGATTGAAGTACTGCAAAATCAGGTGAACCAGCTGAAGCAAGAAGGCCTGGAGCGTTACCAGGATCTTGACCGACGTATAGGAGCCGGCGTTACACCTGCCGCTACTCCTGATAATTCTTCTACCGGTGGCGCGCCAAGCGCTGCTGCCGGTGGTGCAGCAGCAGGGGCCGCGGCTGCCGCCCCTGCCGCCAGCAGCGAACCGGGTGATCCGGCCAAGGAAAAGCTGTATTACGATGCCGCTTTCGACCTGATCAAAGCCAAGGATTTCGATAAGGCCAGCCAGGCCTTTACCGCATTCCTGCGCAAGTACCCGAACAGCCAGTACGCGGGCAATGCCCAATACTGGTTGGGTGAGGTCAACCTGGCCAAGGGTGATCTGCAGGGCGCCGGCCAGGCATTTGCCAAGGTCAGCCAACTGTACCCCAAGCACGCCAAGGTGCCTGATTCGCTGTACAAACTCGCCGACGTAGAACGCCGCCTGGGTCATACCGACAAGGTCAAAGGCATTCTGCAGCAGGTTGTCGCCCAGTATCCGGGGACTTCCGCTGCCCAGTTGGCGCAACGGGATCTGCAACGCTTGTAAGCGATGCTGTCCGTTTAGAAGAAACCCGCGCCTGTCGCGGGTTTTTTCGTTAGAATCCACGCCCTTTTATGAAACACGCTTTTTGGGGTCTACGCGTTGGCGGGGTCCCTTGAAGTGCCTGACGGAGGCGGACAGCCTGTTTAGCTGTTACGCCCGTGGCGACTATGCAAGACACATTACGTATCACCGAAGTTTTTTACTCGTTGCAGGGTGAAACGCGCACCGCTGGCCTGCCCACAGTCTTTGTGCGGCTGACCGGTTGCCCGTTGCGTTGCCAATACTGTGACAGCGCCTACGCCTTCAGTGGCGGTACGGTGCGCACCCTCGAAGACATCCTTGAGCAGGTTGCCGGTTACCGGCCGCGCTACGTCTGCGTGACGGGCGGCGAGCCGCTGGCGCAACCCAATGCCATCCCGTTGCTCAAACAGCTGTGTGATGCCGGTTACGAGGTGTCCCTGGAAACCAGTGGCGCCTTGGATATCTCAGCGGTGGACCCGCGCGTGAGCCGCGTAGTCGACCTGAAGACCCCAGGCTCCAAGGAAGCGCACCGCAACCGCTATGAGAACATCGACCTGCTGACGGCCAACGACCAGGTCAAGTTCGTCATTTGCTCCCGTGAAGATTACGACTGGGCGAACTCCAAGTTGATCCAGTATGGCCTGGACCGTCGCGCGGGCGAGGTGCTGTTCTCCCCCAGCCACCATGACTTGAATGCGCGTGACCTCGCCGATTGGGTGGTTGCGGACAATCTACCGGTGCGCCTGCAATTGCAGTTGCATAAATACCTTTGGAACGACGAGCCAGGACGCTGATATGACTGAACACACCATGGATCAAAAACGCGCGGTAATCCTGCTTTCCGGCGGCCTCGACTCCGCCACGGTGGTGGCGATGGCGCAGGCTGAAGGTTACACCTGCTACACCATGAGCTTTGACTACGGCCAGCGCCATCGCGCCGAGTTGAACGCCGCTGCGCGTGTCGCGCGGGACATGGGGGTTGCCGAGCACAAGGTGATCGGCCTGAACCTCAATGGCATCGGTGGCTCGGCCTTGACCGACAGCAGCATCGATGTGCCAGAAGCACCGAGCGAAGGCATCCCGGTGACTTATGTACCGGCACGCAATACCGTGTTCCTGTCCCTGGCCCTGGGTTGGGCTGAAGTGCTGAACGCCCGCGACATCTTTATCGGCGTCAACGCGGTGGATTATTCCGGTTACCCGGACTGTCGCCCAGAGTTCGTCGAGTCGTTCGAGCGCATGGCCAACCTGGCGACCAAAGCCGGGGTAGAAGGGCAGGGGTTCCGTATCCTCGCGCCGCTGCAAAACCTCAGCAAGGCCGATATTGTGAAGGCTGGTGTAGGACTTGGCGTCGATTATTCGCTGACTGTTTCCTGCTATCAGGCAGACGATGACGGCCGTGCTTGTGGGAAGTGTGACAGCTGCCGACTGCGCGCAGAGGGCTTCCAAGCGGCCGGAATTGCGGACCCAACGCGTTATTTCTGATTTATTTCAAATAAGGTGTTGAATAATCCTTAGAAATCAGTATTATACGCGCCACCACACAGCGGGTCGTTAGCTCAGTTGGTAGAGCAGTTGGCTTTTAACCAATTGGTCGTAGGTTCGAATCCCACACGACCCACCATTTTTGGCGGTTTAGAAAATCCGGAAGGCCCACGCAAGTGAGGATTTCCGGGTTTTTTTTTGCCCGCAAGAAATCCATTCTCTCGCAGCCCACTTTATGAGCAGCCCTCGCCTGGCTATCAGGCGAGGGCCAACGCCTCAGAAGTTGTACTTCAGGCTGGTCATGACATTACGCGGCGCGCCATACATCCCTTCTGAATAAACGCGTGCGTAGTACTCGCGGTCGAACACGTTGTTCAGGTTGACGGTGGCACTGAGGTTTTTCGAGAAGTCGTAACGCGCCATCAGGTTGGCCACGGCGTAGCTGCCCTGCTGGTAATAGTGCAAATCTTCGCCGGTCTTGGTCTGCCAATTGACCCCGCCACCCACCGTCACTTTGTCCAGCACGCCTGGCAAGCGATATGAGGTGAACGTCTTGAACATATGCCGAGGCAGGGTAGTGACGATGCGTTTGTCGTCCGCATCGGTGGTGACGCTGTAGGCATAGCCGGCAGATGCCTGCCAGCCTTCGGCCAATTCACCATTGATTTCCAGCTCGACCCCTTGGGTCTTGGCGCTTTGCTCGATGCGGTAGGCCTGGGTATCCGATTGCCAGACAGCGAGGTTGTCCTGTTCGAGTTGGAACAGTGCCAGGCTGGCGTTCAACTGTTCGTCGTAGAAGCTGCCCTTGATCCCCACTTCATAGCCTTTGCCCTCCAGGGGCGGCAAGGCCTTGCGGTTGATGTCGCGCACGTAGGACGCCTGCGGATTGAAGATCTTGGTGTAGCTGGCATACAACGCCCAATTTTCATCCAGGTCGTAGACCACGCCGGCATAGGGAATAAAGACGCCTGTTTCGCGTTCCTTGACCGAGGAGGTGCCTTCACCATACACGTTGGTGTCGGTGTCACGCTTCCAGTCGGTCAAGCGCCCGCCGAGGATCAGGCTCAAGTCGTCAGTGATGTGCAGGCGTGAAGTCAGGTAGGCGGCATATTGCTTCTCGCGGATGCTGCCCTTGCCGAGTACCGGCGTCGCCGGCTTTGGCGAGTCGCCGTTCCAGGTGCGGTAGTCAGGCACCTGGAAGCCATAGTCGCGTAGCCAATCCCCGTAGTTGGGGGTGTGTTCTTCGTAGTCGGTCGCGGTAATGCCGGTGATCAGCTCGTGTTCACGGCCGAATGCCGAGAACGGGCCGGTGAGGTAGGCGTCCAGGTTGTCCTGGCGTGGTGTGCCCGACCAACGTACAGGCAGCAGGGTGCCACCCGAACCAGTGGCCTGGTCGAGGCTGCCGATGGTAAAGGAGAAAAACTCGTCGAACTTGTTCTCAGTGTGGCCGTACTCGATCTTGCCGCTCCAGCCGTTATCGAATTGATGCTCGATGCCGGTGAAGTAGTTGGTCTGGTCGTGATCGTTGTAGGACCATTTCGGTGCGGTATTGAGCGAGCGTTGGGCATGGGTTTTCTCGCCGTTGCTGAACAGCGTCTGGTAGCCGCCGCGCAGGGGCGAATCAACTTGGGTCTTCTGGTAGCTGAAGCCTGCGGTCAACAGGGTTGAATCGCTGAGGTCGAACTCGCTGATGCCGTAGATTAATTGCGAGTCTTGCTTGAAGCGGTCGATCCAGGCCTGCTCGGTCTTGTAGTCCACCACCAGCCGGCCGCGAACAGTGCCGGTTTCAGTCAGTGGGCCGGAGACATCGACGCCCGTGCCATAGCGGTCCCAACTGCCGGCTTCTGCAGTGAGGCTGACCTGGGCTTGCGCTGTCGGGCGTTTACGGATCAGGTTGATAGTCGCCGAGGGGTTGCCCATCCCACTGATCAGGC
This sequence comes from Pseudomonas sp. GW821-FHT09C08, assembly GCF_059418125.1. Classification (NCBI taxonomy): domain Bacteria; kingdom Pseudomonadati; phylum Pseudomonadota; class Gammaproteobacteria; order Pseudomonadales; family Pseudomonadaceae; genus Pseudomonas; species Pseudomonas sp. GW821-FHT09C08. The sequence goes on from NZ_JBWKPG010000009.1 coordinate 146,959, forward strand.
CGGTAGCGCCGCGTACGATCTCTACCCGGTCGTACATTGCGGTGCTTTGGGTGTAATTGTCCATGCGCGTGGAGGTGGGCACGCCGTCAATCTCGAAGTTCTGGATCTGGAAACCCCGGGACCAGTAGCTGTCATTCTCGGTGCCCAGGCCCGCGCGAGTCACCGCGATGCCGGGGCTGGCTTCAAGCACGTCCGTCAGGTTGTTGAGTTTCTGGTCATCCAGGCGCTGGCGGGTCATCACTGTGACCGATTGCGGGGTTTGCTTCTGGGTCAGGTTAAGCCGGGTCGAGCTGCTGGAGGAGTAGGCGGTGTAGGAACCGGTGCCTTCAGTGGTCGAGCCGGGGGCCTTGCCGGAGATGGTCGTGCTGCTCAACTCCAGTCGTGAGGCCTCGCTGGGCGCTGCCTGCAATTGGTAGCGTTGGCCGCCCAACTGCACCGCAGTGAGGCCCGTGTTCAGCAGCAATATCTGCAAGGCCTGCTCGATGGAGTAGTTGCCGCTGAGGGCATGGCTGGTTTTTCCGGCCGTCAGTGCGGCATCGGCAGCCAGGTAAATACCGGCCTGGGCTGAGAGCAGGTTCAATTGGGTCGCCAATGGCCCGGCGGCGATTTCGTAATGTTGCTCCTCGGCCCAGGCGATGGGGCTGACGCTGGCCAGGGCGAGGGCGGCCGAGCAGGCGAAAAGATGCAGCGGAAGATGAGGGCTGAGTGACATCTTGAGGGTCCTTGTAGAGGTGGCTCGCGGCCATGTCACTAGCTAAATCGAATGAGAATTAAAATCAGGAAGTGGCGTCGGAAAAAATTAGCGAGGCTTCACCGTCGTCCAGCCCGCAAAGGTCTGTTCGATACGAACCGGCAACACGCCTTCGAGCATCGCCAGGGCCTGGTCGGTGTCGTGCAGGGGAAATGTGCCCATCACGCGTAACTGGGCGACACGCGGGTCGACGCCCAGGTGCCCACGGCGATAGTTGGCCAATTCGTGAATAAACTCCTCCAACGGCATGTCTTCTGCCGGCAACACCCCGCGCGTCCAGGCTTGGCGTTCAAGCTGCGCCGGTGTTGTTTCGCTGATGCGCTGCGTATCGAACCACAGGCGTTCGCCAGCCGCGGCCACACGTACCTGGGGCGTGTCGATGCACCGCGCCTGCACCGCCCCTTCATACACATTGAGTTGAGTGCGTGATGCCTGCTCACGCACGCTGAATCGAGTGCCCAGTGGGGTAAGGCTGCCCTGGGCGGTCGTCACTACAAACGGGCGAGGGTCGGCCGCGGTCGCGATCATTACCTCACCCTGATACAAGCGGATGCTGCGTTGCCCTTTATTCATATCAACGTCCAGCGCGGTGGCGCTGTTGAGCCAGATACGCGAGCCATCGGCCAGGCGGCGTTCGAGGATTTGCCCGGTGACGGTGCGATAGCCGGCCTGCCAGGCCAGCAGTTGCTGGGTCAATGCGCCATGGCGCCAGGCCAGTCCTCCCAGCAGCAGCCCGCCGCTGATGATCGACAAGCTGCGCAGCACCTGGCGGCGGGACCGGGGCGAATGTTGCAGTGATTGCAAGGTGCGGCTGGCGGTATCGGCATCACCCTGCAGCGGCGCGAAGCGCTGGCTGACCCGCTCCACGTAGCGCCAGGCCTGCTGATGACTGTCACTGCGCGCCAACCAACGTTGCCAGGCTTCCAGCTGCGCAGCATCGTTGGGCGCGCTACTCAGGCGGGCGAACCAGTCGGCGGCTTCCTGCAGCGTGTGATGATCGGGCTTGGACACGGGCATGATTCAGCTCAGGGCCTCGTCCAGTTCTGCTTCGAGCAGCAGGCACTGAAACATGGCCTTGGCCATGTAATGGGTGACGGTCCGCGCGCTGACACCCAGTCGCTCACCGATGGCCTGGTAACTCAACCCCTGCAGTTGCGCGAGCAGGAATGCCTCGGCTACTTTCGACGGCAAGCGTTCCAACATGGTCTGGACCTGTTGCAGGGCCTCAAGCACCATCGCACGGTGCTCTTCCGATGGCATGCAATGCTCTGGGCGACTGGACAGCACCTCCAGCCACGCGCGTTCAACCCGTTGGCGCCGCCAGAAGTCCACGCAGACATGCCGCGACATGGCGCTGAGGTAAGCACGTGCATGGCCTTCACTGTCAAACGCCTTGGGCTTGCTCAGCAATCGCACGAATACGTCATGCGCCAACTCGGCGGCATCACTCGAATTACCCAGCTTCTTGTTCAGCCAGGCGCGCACCCAACCATGATGCTCTTGGTAGAGCCAGCCGACATTGGACAGATCTGGAGAGATGGGCATGACGCAAGCGCACTCCGTCGTCGGGTTCAGTACCCGAGCGGACTAATGGGAATTATTCTCAATATTAACCTTGGCGGCGCGCCTTCACAACCGCCAGGTACAAAGGCGCGCAGGCTCGCGCTGCACCCTCCGCGACTTCAGGGGCACGCTGTGGGTATCTGCTCGATAAAGTACTCGCAGATCAGCCGATCTTCGCGCAAGCACTGTTCTGTAGCCGGGCAGCCTGTCGCCTCGGAAAAGAAGCCCGCCATCGCCCGGCACACGCACTGCTCCTCGCGCACCACGCTGCCCACCGGGCAGGTGAAGTTGCGCACCATGAACCCACCGTCCTCGGCCGTGGCGTGGCGAAAGCCAATCCACGGTCCATGCAACCTATAAAAAGGCACACCCTGATGAGTTTGATACCGAACAATTCCCTGATCACCGCGACGCCTGAAGAAGGGCGCGAACTCGCCATCAAGATGTCCCGGCTGGTCATCAAGGCCACGCAGCCCGACGAGGCGGTACGTGGCCGCTTGCGCGATGTGTACGCCAATGACGCCGCCATGCTGATCAGCATTGGCCAGGTGGTAGCCACCGAATTTGCGACGATTGCGGCGGCGAACAGATACTGGAATCCATAAGATTGCCGGGCAGCCAATGGCCCGCGTTGGCTGCCTGGAACCGGCGGGTCAGATTCGGGTCAGGAGGTCAGAAATAGACGCGAAAAATCGACCAAAGTCTTTGAAATACCTAGGATTGTCTGACAATCCAGCAGATGAAAAACTCTTCATAAACCGCTCGCTCGAACGTTGGTAGCTTCCTCGTCGCTGCCCCATAATTCGAGTCCTAATAATGAATAACAAAACTCTTAAAGGCGCCTTGGCGCTCGCCGTTTCACTTGCCTCCACCCCGCTGTTCGCCGGTGGTTTCGCGCTCAACGAACAAAGCATCAGTTCAATGGGCACGGGCTACGCCGGTCGTTCCTCCTCTGCCGACGATGCCAGTACGGTGTTCGGCAACCCGGCCGGCATGTCCCGCCTCAAGCAGAATGAAGTGAGCATCGGGGCGACCTACCTCGATGCCAAGACGAACATCAAGGATGCCAGCTCGACCCAAGGCGGTGCCGACAACCCGGGTACCAACAAAGGCGATATGGTCCCTGGGATTGCCGTGCCGATGGGCTATCTGGTCACGCCGATCGATGAACACTGGGCATTCGGCCTCGGGATCTACGCGCCGTTTGGCCTGGTAACCGATTACGAACACAGCTTCCAGGGCAACGCCTTCGGCAACAAGAGCAAGGTCCAGGTCATCACCGTACAGCCGACGGTCAGCTACGCATTCAATGACAAGGTCTCGGTGGGTTTCGGGCCGACGTTCAACAAAATCAACGGCGAACTCGACTCCAAAGTGCCAGCGTTTGGCCTGGGCACCGAGGCGGTCAAGATCAAGGGTGACGACACTGCGACAGGTTTCAACGCCGGTATCCTGGTGCAGGCATTGGACTCTACCCGCGTCGGCGTGACCTACCACTCGCAAGTCGTCTACCACCTGAGTGGCCATACCAATGCCTCGGGGGTGCTCTCTGATCTGTTGGACGGCGGTTCGCAGCGTTATGACGCCAAGCTCAACGTCACCACACCGTCGTCCGTGGATTTCTCGGTCACTCACCAACTGACGGATGACTGGACCCTGTACGTGGGCAGCACCTACACCCGCTGGAGCCAGTTGAAGAAAATCACCGTCGACAATACCGGTGTATCGGACATCACCAGTGAGCTCGCCGGCCTGGACTCCATCACCGAACAGCAGCATTGGCACGACACCTGGTCCCATGCGATCGGCGCGGCGTATCGCGTCAACAAGCAACTGGTATTGCGCACCGGGTTCTCGGTTGACCAGACCCCGACTAACAACACCGACCGCTCCGTGCGCATTCCTACAGGGGACCGCACGGTTTTCAGCCTGGGGGCCGGTTGGACGCCAGTCGACAACCTGACTTTCGATGTGGCGTATTCCTACTTGAAGGAAGAGCCGATCAAGGTTCGTCAGACCCAACCTGCACTGGGCCTGACCTACGACGCCAAGTATGAAAATAGCGCCAATGGGTTCGGCGGTTCAGTGACTTACCGCTTTTAATCCGCGCCAGACAGCAAAGAGTCAGATTAACGTCGTGGCTCTTTGCTACTAATTTCCCCGCTGTCCCTGTCAATCATCCTGCGTCTTTGCTTAAATCAGAGGGTAAACATTCGAAGACAGGGATCGTCATGAGTACGCTGTTACCTATCAGTTCCGCCAATTCGCTGCCGATTCGGCCAGTGGAACCGTCACCCGTCACGCCGCCGCAGAGCAGCGTTGTCAGCACACGGCCTTCGTCGGTGGTCAACTTGGGCAACGTCGTGTCCGACACCCTTGCCGATACCTATTCCCGCCGCGGGCAATTGCCGGGCCAGGACATTGTGCGTGCCTGGGAAAGTGACAGCCAGGACACACTCAGCCGCGCGATCAATACCAACTTCAATTCGCCGTCCACTGCCAACCGCTTCAATGGCCTGGGCGCCAGCCTGGTTGAGCAGTTCGCCAAGAATGGCGCGGGCATTTCTCAGTCCGTGCTTTACGCGAGCGCCGATCGAGCGGACAGCGCCGGCGAGATCAAGACGGATCAAACTTTGCTGCACAGCAAAGCCGACAACCTGGTCAGCCTCAGCATCAAGACGGCCAGCGGCAAGACCGTGACCTTCAGCCTGTCCAGCCAGAAAGATGGCCTGGGTGTGCAGGCCAACGTCGAAGGCGGTGCTCTGAGCGCCGACGAACTCAAGGCGGTCGGCCAACTGGGCAGTGCCTTCCAGGCTGCGGCGGATGGGCTCACCGCTGTTCCGCCGAAACTCGACCTGGGCAACCTGACCCAATTTGACAGCAAAGTATTGGCGTCGGTGGACCTCAACACCACGCTCAAGACGCTGAACGGGCCTGACCTGAAACTGGCCTTTCACGCCGACAGCCAGAGCCGTACTACGCGCATGAGCAGCCTGAGCGGCGAGCTCAACCTGAGCGTCGACCTGAAAAACGCCTCGATCCTTGGCAATGCGCAGCAACAGGCCAAGGCGCTGAAAAGCTACCTGGCCCAGTTTGACCGTGCCCAGGAACGTGGCAGCGCCAAGGCCGAGCTGATGACCCAGTTCAAGGACGCCTTCAGCGCCCTGAACAGCAACTATCCACAGGGCGCGAGCCTCCCCGAGGCGCTGACCCGCAACCCGACGGACCAGGGCTTGTTGACGGGCCTGGCCGACTTCAAGGCGTCGATCAAACAGGCGGTCGATTCGTCTAACCCGATGCGCCCCTCTGAAGTCGACAGCTTCGCCTATGACGTGTCGCAGAAGACCCGCGTCGGCGGCAAAAGCGCGCTGGACCGCAGCGTGAGCCAGGATCAGCAATCGAGTCTTTCCGCCAGCTTCCACAAGGGGCTCAAGGGGGGGAAGGCGCCTGAGCTGAGCGGCGATCCAAACTCGCAGAATTATCTCTATATACAGGTGGAGGATAAGGCCAGCAGCTCTGCCAACATCGCCTACAAGGATGGCCTGCTGACCAACGCCTCGGTCGCGCAAACGGCCAGCCAGAACACCCGCACGCAGCAATACGTGATGGGCAAGCTCGTGGATGAGACCAACGTGCCGAAGGAAGCCACTGTCCAGCGTGACTACCTGGTGCTGCTGGAGTACGCGGCCAAGGAAAGCAAAAAGTCCAAGGACGCCCTGGAAGAGTCCACGTTAAAGGACGCCCTGGCCAACATGCAGGCCTCGGTTCTGCTGCAGAACGATCCTTCCGCCCTCGTTCGCTGATCCTTGTGCACGAGCCGGCTTGCCGGCTCGTGTGCTGGAGGTGAATCGCGTCGTCATTCCCGCCCCAGATTAGGCTTTTGAATCCATTCGATATTCTGTAGCCTTGCGCAGCTTCACCCGTGCTTGATGAACACAATCACTTCGTCCGGCGGCGCCCGTAGGGTTCCAGAGCCGGTGGTACACTCGACTTTCGCGCAACTGCGCCTGCAGGTCTTGCGAACATGACGCAAATTTCCGAACGCCTACTGGTTCAAGCCCACCTCGACGCCAAGCAGCCTAAAGCCCTCAGCGCCGATGAGGAGGCGAGCCTGCGTGCCGCCATCGCCGCCGAGCTCAAGGCTCAGGACGCGGTGCTGGTTGCCCACTTCTACTGCGACCCGGTGATTCAGGCCCTGGCCGAAGAAACCGGTGGCTGTGTCTCAGATTCCCTGGAAATGGCGCGCTTCGGCGCCGCTCACCCGGCCAAGACCGTATTGGTCGCCGGCGTGCGTTTCATGGGCGAGACCGCGAAAATCCTCACACCGGAAAAACGCATCCTGATGCCGACCCTGGAAGCCACGTGCTCCCTGGACCTCGGTTGCCCGGTGGATGAGTTTTCGGCGTTCTGCGACCAGCACCCTGAGCGGACCGTGGTGGTGTATGCCAACACCTCGGCGGCGGTCAAGGCGCGTGCTGATTGGGTGGTGACGTCCAGCTGCGCGCTGGAAATCGTCGAAAGCCTGATGGACAACGGCGAAACCATTATCTGGGGCCCGGACAAACACCTGGGCACCTATATCCAGCGCCAGACCGGAGCCGACATGTTGCTGTGGGACGGTGCCTGCATCGTCCACGAAGAGTTCAAGTCCAAGCAATTGGAAGACATGAAGGCGCTGTACCCGGACGCAGCGATCCTGGTGCACCCGGAGTCGCCGACGTCGGTGATTGAACTGGCTGATGCCGTGGGGTCCACCAGCCAGTTGATCGCGGCGGCCCAGCGTTTGCCGAACAAGACATTTATCGTGGCGACCGATCGCGGCATCTTCTACAAGATGCAGCAGCTGTGCCCGGACAAGGTCTTTGTCGAAGCGCCAACCGCCGGTAATGGCGCGGCGTGCCGCAGCTGCGCGCACTGCCCATGGATGGCGATGAACACGCTGGAGCGCACCCTGCAATGCCTGCGTGAGGGCAGTAACGAGATCTTCGTCGAGCCTTCGGTGATCCCCCACGCCGTGCGCCCGCTCAAGCGCATGTTGGACTTCACCCAGGCCGCGCGCCTGAAACTGGCCGGCAACGCCTGATCTTGAGCTGGCGCGGTTAAAAATGTGGGAGCTGGCTTGCCTGCGATGGCATCACCTCGGTCTGCTGGATAAACCGAGGCGCTTGCATCGCAGGCAAGCCAGCGCCCACATTTGATTTTCGTCGTTGCGGATTACTTCTTTTTCTTCGGAATCTGCACCAGTTGGGTGTCGGAATAGATGTCATGCCAGCTGCGCTTGCGCTTGTCGAACAGCGACCAGATAAACCCCAGCCCCACGCACAACCACGACGCAATCGACACCACAAAGCGCAGCAGCGCCTGCCACAGGCTGATGCGTGAGCCGTCGGCGTTCTGCACGCGCACACCCCACACCTGCATGCCCAGCGTCTGCCCCGAATGGGTCCAGAACTTGGCAAAAAACCCGAACAGCACAAAAAACAGAATCGTCGACAGCAACGGATCCCCATCCAGCGCGCCGGACTCGGTGAGAGTGCGCATCTTGGCTTCGCCGATAAACGCCATCCACACCAGCTTGTAGATGAACGCCGTGACGATCAGCAGCGCCGTGCACAACAGAAAGTCATAGAACATCGCTGCCAGACGACGGCCCAGGCCAACGGCGGGGAATTCGCCTTGGGGGCTCAGCAAGGGTTTGGACATGGCAGGCTCTCTTGGGAAAAAAGCCATTTTACGAGCAAACGCACATAAAAAAGCCCCTGATGTCACCATCAGGGGCTTTTTGTCGCAGCAGGGATCAGCCTTCTGCTTGTACTTCGTCAGCCTGCATGCCTTTCTGGCCTTGCACGGCAACGAAGGTCACTTTCTGGCCTTCTTTCAGGCTCTTGAAGCCGTTGCCCTGAATAGCGCGGAAATGCACGAACAGATCCGGACCGCTTTCTGGAGTGATAAAACCAAACCCTTTCTCGTCGTTAAACCACTTGACGGTACCGCTCTGACGTTCAGCCATTTTCTTATTTCCTTGACGCTAAAAATTAATGACAGCCCCTTTCACATGAAAGAGTACTGGGCTGGGTTGCAGGAAAGTAAGAGACGTCGAACGGGTTGTAGCAAACTTTGGCTACTGCCCAGGTCCAGGTTCCAAGCGACCCATGCAAACACAGTGAACAAACTCTACGCCAACTACTGGAGAAAAAACAAGCCCCGGGCAAGCCCTTGGTTTTGCTTGGCTGTATGACACTTCGGTCAACATTTGGGATCTGACTTATTCGATAGAGTTGTTCACTTGTTATAGCCCGGTGCTGATAACAATGACTATCGTCAATGCACTGTTTTATGGCGGTTGCGTTACAGTTTAGTGCACGTTAACGCAACCGCGTTACTTATAGGAACAGTCAATCAGCCACGATAGTAACGCTGTGGCACAAATGGCATTTTGCTTACACGAAGTGGCACTTTTTTCCCACGCACCAGCGCGAATACTTGGGTGTCGAGCGCGACGAATGCACTGTCCAGATAACCCATGGCCAGCGGGCCGCCCAGTGTCGGGCCAAAGCCACCGCTGCACACACTGCCAACCACGGTGCCGTGTTCGTCGACGATCTCGGCGCCTTCACGCACCGGTGTGCGCTCTTGTGGCAGCAGGCCAACGCGTTTGCGCTTCACTCCGGCCTGCTGCTGGCTGAAGATGCGGTCGGCGCCGGGGAAACCACCGGCACGCGGGCCGTCGGCACGGCGGGCCTTGGAGATCGCCCACAGCAGGCTGGCTTCGATCGGCGTGGTCTCGGTGTTCATGTCGTGGCCGTAGAGGCACAGGCCGGCTTCCAGGCGCAGTGAGTCACGGGCGCCCAGGCCGATCGGCTGCACTTCGGTCTCGGCCAGCAGGCTGCGGGCCAGGCTTTCGGCGCTGGCGGCGGGCACGGAAATCTCGAAGCCGTCTTCACCGGTGTAGCCGGAGCGGCTGACGTAGCAGTCCACGCCCAACAAACGCAGGGAGGCGAACTGCATGAAGGTCATCCCGGTGACTTCCGGTGCCAGGCGCGCGAGCACCTTGACCGCCGCCGGGCCTTGCAGGGCGAGCAGGGCGCGCGCCTCGAACAGTGGCTCGATGCTGCACTGGTCGCCGATATGCTGGCGCAGGTGGGCCAGGTCCTGGTCCTTGCAGGCGGCGTTGACCACTAGGAACAGCTCGTCGTTACCCAGGTTGGCCACCATCAGGTCGTCGAGGATGCCGCCCTGCTCGTTGGTGAACATCGCGTAGCGCTGCATGCCCACCGGCAGGTCGATGATGTCGACTGGGACCAGGGTCTCCAGGGCCTTGGCGGCATTGGCGCCAGTGAGGCGAATCTGGCCCATGTGCGACACGTCGAACAGCCCGGCCTGGTCACGGGTGTGCAGGTGTTCCTTCATCACGCCGAGCGGGTATTGCACCGGCATGTCGTAGCCGGCGAACGGCACCATGCGGGCGCCCAGTTCGAGGTGCAGGGCATGCAACGGGGTTTTCAACAGGGTTTCGGTGGACATATTCAGCTCCTGAAAAACGTGCTGGCGCGCTTGTCGGCGTCAGCACTCGATAATGTTGACCGCCAAACCGCCACGGGCGGTTTCCTTGTATTTGCTTTTCATGTCGGCGCCGGTCTGGCGCATGGTGCGGATGACTTTGTCGAGGGAGACGAAGTGTTGCCCGTCACCGCGCAAGGCCATGCGCACCGCATTGATGGCCTTGACCGAGCCCATGGCGTTGCGTTCGATGCAGGGCACCTGCACCAGCCCGCCGATAGGGTCACAGGTCAGGCCGAGGTTGTGTTCCATGCCGATCTCGGCGGCGTTTTCGACTTGCGAGACGCTGCCGCCCAGCACTTCGCACAGCGCGCCGGCGGCCATCGAGCAGGCCACGCCGACTTCACCCTGGCAGCCGACTTCGGCGCCGGAGATCGAGGCGTTTTCCTTGTACAAAATGCCGATGGCGGCGGCGGTGAGCAGAAAGCGCACCACACCATCCTCGTTCGCGCCGGGGATAAAGCGCATGTAGTAATGCAGCACCGCCGGCACGATCCCGGCCGCACCGTTGGTGGGCGCGGTGACCACACGCCCGCCGTTGGCGTTTTCTTCGTTGACTGCCAGGGCGTACAGGTTGACCCAGTCCAGCACCGACAACGGGTCGCGCAGCGCCGATTCAGGATGCTTGCACAGTTGCCGATGCAGGGCCGCAGCGCGGCGCTTGACCTTCAAGCCGCCGGGCAGAATCCCCTCGTTGCGACAACCGGCGGCCACGCAGTCCTGCATCACTTGCCAGATCTTCAGCAAGCCGGCGCGGGTTTCCGCTTCCGGGCGCCAGGCGCTTTCATTGGTCAGCATCACCTGGCTGATGGACAACCCGTAGGTGGTGCAATGGCCGAGCAAATCCTTGGCGTGCTTGAACGGGAAGGTCAGGGGCGTGGCGTCTTCGACGATCCGGTCGGCGCCGGCGGCGTCTTCATCCACGACAAAACCGCCGCCGACCGAATAGTACTCGCGGCTGCGAATCTGGATACCGGCCGCATCAAAGGCACGAAAGATCATGCCGTTGGGGTGGTAGGCCAGGGGTTTGCGAATCATCGCCAGGTGTTCTTTCTCGTTGAACGCGATGCTGTGTTCACCGAGCAGGTTCAAGCGACCGTCGCTGCGCATCTGCGCCAGGCGCGCGGCCACGGTTTCGGTATTCACGGTGTCCGGGTGTTCGCCTTCCAGGCCCAGCAACACGGCCTTGTCGCTGCCGTGGCCTTTGCCGGTGGCGCCGAGAGAGCCATAGAGTTCCACCTTGATGCCGGTGGTGGCGCCCAGCAGGTCGTCACGGCGCAGCCCTTCGACGAAACGGGCGGCGGCGCGCATCGGGCCGACGGTGTGGGAACTGGAGGGGCCGATGCCAATCTTGAACAGGTCGAACACGCTAAGGGACATGGTTGTTCTCCGGTTTCTTATTATTGATCGGATGTACGCGGCCCAATGTGGGAGCCAGGCTTTTGTGGGAGCTGGCTTGCCTGCGATAGCATCACCTTGGCCTACTGGGTAGACCGAGGTGCTTGCATCGCAGGCAAGCCAGCTCCCACAAAAGCCAGCTCCCACAAAGACCGCGTTGTAGCCGTCGGGTTACGCGTAGCTCTCGATCGACGGGCAAGCGCAGACCAGGTTGCGATCGCCAAACACGTTGTCGACGCGGCCAACCGGCGGCCAGTACTTGCTTTCGATCAGCGAAGCAACCGGGTACACCGCTTGTTCACGGCTGTATGGGTGGCTCCATTCGCCGACCAGTTCCGCTGCGGTGTGCGGGGCGTTTTTCAGCGGGTTGTCGTCCTTGTCCAGGGTGCCGTTTTCCACCGCGCGGATTTCTTCGCGGATGGCGATCATCGCGTTGCAGAAGCGATCCAGTTCTTCCTTGGATTCGCTCTCGGTCGGCTCGATCATCAGCGTGCCGGCCACCGGGAACGACATGGTCGGCGCGTGGAAGCCGAAGTCGATCAGGCGCTTGGCCACGTCATCCACGCTGATGCCGCTGCTGTCCTTCAGTGGGCGCAGGTCGAGGATGCACTCGTGGGCCACCAGGCCATTGCTGCCGGTGTAGAGCACTGGGTAGTGCTCTTCCAGGCGACGGGAAATGTAGTTGGCATTCAGGATCGCCAGCTGCGAAGCGCGCTTGAGGCCCGCGCCGCCCATCATGCTGATGTACATCCAGGTGATCGGCAAAATGCTCGCGCTGCCGAACGGCGCCGCGCACACCGCGCCCTCCTTGCGTTCCATGGCCGCATGGCCCGGCAGGAATGGCGTGAGGTGCGACTTGACGCCAATCGGGCCGACGCCCGGGCCGCCACCGCCGTGTGGAATGCAGAAGGTCTTGTGCAGGTTCAGGTGGGACACGTCGCCACCGAACTTGCCCGGTGCGCACAGGCCGACCATCGCGTTCATGTTGGCGCCGTCGATGTACACCTGGCCGCCGTTGTCGTGAATGATCGCGCAGATTTCGCGGATGCCTTCTTCGAACACGCCGTGGGTCGACGGGTAGGTGATCATCAGCGCGGCGAGGTGCTCGCGGTGCTCGATGGCCTTGGCGCGCAGGTCTTCGATGTCGACGTTGCCACGTGCATCGCACGCGGTGACCACGACGCGCATACCGGCCATGTTGGCGGTAGCCGGGTTGGTGCCGTGGGCCGACGACGGGATCAGGCAGATGTCGCGACGTGCTTCGCCACGGCTCTGGTGATACGCACGAATCGCCAGCAGGCCGGCGTACTCGCCCTGGGAACCGGCGTTCGGTTGCAGCGAGATTGCGTCATAACCGGTGGCCGCGCAGAGCATGGCTTCCAGCTCGGACGTCAGCTGCAGGTAGCCGGCGCTTTGCGAGGCTGGGGCGAAGGGGTGCAGGGCACCGAACTCGGCCCAGGTCACCGGGATCATTTCGCTGGCGGCGTTGAGCTTCATGGTGCACGAGCCCAGCGGGATCATGGTGCGGTCCAGGGCCAGGTCCTTGTCGGCCAGCTTGCGCAGGTAGCGCATCAGCTCGGTTTCCGAGTGATAACGGTTGAACACCGGGTGGCTGAGGATTGGTGACTGGCGCAGTTGCGCGGCAGGCAGGCGGCTTTCCACCTTGGCGGCGAAGTCCGGCAGGGCCTTGCCATCGGCGAAGATCGACCACAGGGTCTCGATATCGGCCTGGGTGGTGGTTTCGTCGACCGACAGGCCGACACGCCCGGCATCCACCACACGCAGGTTGATGCGCTGGGCGCGCGCCTTGTCGTGCAGGGCCGCGGTTTGGGCGCCGGTGTTGAGGGTCAGGGTGTCGAAGAAGTGTTCCTGCTCGACTTTCAGGCCCAGGGCGGTCAGGCCGCTGGCCAGGATCGCGGTGAGCTGGTGCACGCGCTGGGCAATCTGCGTCAGGCCTTTGGGGCCGTGGTACACGGCATACATGCTGGCGATGTTGGCCAGCAGCACCTGGGCAGTACAGATGTTACTCGTGGCCTTCTCGCGGCGGATATGTTGCTCGCGGGTCTGCATGGCCAGGCGCAGTGCCGGCTTGCCGAAACGGTCGACGGAGACACCGACCAGCCGGCCCGGCATGTCGCGCTTGAACGCATCCTTGGTGGAGAAGTACGCCGCGTGCGGGCCGCCGAAGCCCAGCGGCACGCCGAAGCGTTGTGCGCTGCCGATGGCCACGTCGGCACCGAACTCACCCGGCGGGGTCAGCAGGGTCAGGGCCAGCAGGTCGGCGGCCACCGCCACCAGGGCGTTGGCGGCGTGGAAGCGTTCGGTCAGCTCGCGGTAGTCGAACACATCACCGTTGCTGGCCGGGTATTGCAGCAGGGCGCCAAAGAATGCGCTGACGTCGCTCAGTTCGCGCTCATCGCCGACCACTACGTCGATGCCCAGGGGCTCGGCACGGGTGCGCAGTACGTCGAGGGTCTGCGGGTGGCTGTGGATCGAGGCGAAGAAGGCATTGCTGCCCTTGTTCTTGCTCAGGCGCTTGCAGAAGGTCATGGCTTCGGCGGCGGCGGTGGCTTCGTCGAGCAACGACGCGTTGGCGATCGGCAGGCCGGTGAGGTCGCTGATCAGGGTCTGGAAGTTCAGCAGCGCTTCCAGGCGGCCCTGGGAAATCTCTGGCTGGTACGGGGTGTAGGCGGTGTACCAGGCCGGGTTTTCCAGCAGGTTGCGCAGGATCGGCGACGGCGTGTGGCAGTTGTAGTAGCCCTGGCCGATGTAGGTCTTGAACAGTTGGTTCTGGCCGGCGATGGTCTTGATCTTGGCCAGGGCCTCGGCTTCGCTGAGGCCGTCTTCCAGGCCGAGCACGCTGGTGCCCTTGATGCTTTCCGGGATCACGCTGGCGCTCAGGGCTTCCAGGGAGTCAAAGCCCAGGCTCGCCAGCATGAGCTGCTCGTCTTCCTGGCGCGGGCCGATGTGGCGGGCGATGAATTCGTTGGCGGTGCTCAAATTAACAGTCATGGCGCGCTCCTCAGGCTTGGGCGTTGGCTTTGATCAGACGGTCGTACGCGTCCTGATCCAACAGTTTAGCGACCGCCTCGGCATCGGCCGGTTTAAAGCGGAAGAACCAGCCTTCGCCCATCGGGTCTTCGTTGACCAATTCCGGGCTGGCGTCGAGCTTGTCGTTCACTTCGAGGACTTCACCGTCCAACGGCATGTACACGCCGCTGGCGGCCTTGACCGACTCAACGGTGGACGCTTCGGCGCCCTTGTCGTAGGACTGCAGCTCCGGCAGTTGCACGAAAACCACATCACCCAGCGCGTTCTGCGCAAAAGCGGTGATACCCACGGTGACGCTGCCATCGGCTTCGGCGCGCAGCCATTCGTGATCTTCAGTGAAACGCAACTCGCTCATGGAAACTCCTCGGGGCCAGATTCGTCTGGTGGACGGGATTGGAATAATGAGGAGTTGCTTAGCAATATCGCGGCCAACGTCATTAAGTCTTTATAAATCAATGAGTTAATAAAATTGGCAATGACGATATAAATGTCGGCTGTAGCGATTTCGCTACAGTGCGACGCCAGAAAAAAAGCCTATGTGGATCAAAGCCTTGCATGGCGCGCAAAAAACAGGGTTGTAGCGATATCGTTACGCTGTAGCGCTTTCAGTACAGGTGGGAGTCGCTTTTGATATTAGCGTTGGAATGCAATCACTGTGGGAGCTGGCTTGCCTGCGATAGCGGTGTTGACCGACTCACCGCTATCGCAGGCAAGCCAGCTCCCACATGTTCACTACGTTCAGTCAGGGCTTGTTGGGAATGCCGTACTTGCGCAGGCGATGGGCGATGGCGGTGTGCGAGGTTTGCAGGCGGCTGGCCAGCTGGCGCGTGGACGGATAGCTGGCATACAGCTTCTCCAGCAACCCGCGCTCGAAATCTTCCACCGCCTGCTCGAGGCTGTCGACTTCACCATCGTTCTGGCGCGCGACCGAGGTGCCGGCGATGTCCAGGTCGCCGATATCCACCAGGCTGCTTTCGCAGATGGCCGCGGCGCGGAAGATCACGTTCTGCAACTGGCGCACATTCCCCGGCCAGCGGTTGCCCAGCAGCGCGGGATAAGTGCCGGGTGCCAGGCGACACACCGGGCGCTGGATCTGCGCGCAGGCCTGCTGCATGAAGTAGCGCGCCAGCAGCAGGATGTCCTGGCCGCGTTCGCGCAGCGGCGGCACTTCGACATTGAGCACGTTGAGGCGGTAGAACAGGTCTTCGCGGAAGGTACCTTCGCTGACCATCTTTTCCAGGTCGCGGTGGGTCGCGCTGAGAATGCGCACATTGACCTTCACTTCGCGGTCGCCGCCGACCCGACGGAAGCTGCCGTCATTGAGAAAACGCAGCAGCTTGGCCTGCAGGTACGGCGACATTTCGCCGATTTCATCCAGGAACACCGTGCCCTGGTTGGCCAGCTCCATCAGCCCCGGCTTGCCGCCGCGCTGCGCACCGGTGAACGCGCCGGGGGCGTAGCCGAACAGTTCACTCTCGGCGAGGTTCTCCGGCAGCGCCGCGCAGTTCAGCGCCAAAAACGGTGCACTGTGCCGCGCGCTGATGGCGTGGCAGGCCCGCGCCACCAGCTCCTTGCCGGTGCCGGTTTCGCCCTGGATCAGCAGCGGTGCATCCAGCGCCGCCACCCGTTGTGCGCGTGCCTTGAGCGTACGGATCACCGGGGACTCGCCCAGCAGCGCGTCAAAGCCCTCGGCGTGGTCATGGTGCAGCGCCGACAGTTGTTCACCGATGCGGTTGGGCTGATAGAGGGTGAGCAGGGCGCCGGCGTCGGTGATCGGCGTGGCGTCGAGCAGCAAGGTCTGGCCGTTGACGCTGATCTCGCGCAGCGGCAGGCGGAAGCCGTGTTCCAGCAAGGTGTCGAGCAGCGGCGGGTCATTGAACAGCTCGGCGATGCTTTCCCCGGCCGGTTCGCGACCGTACAGCGCGATCAACGCCGGGTTGGCCAGCAGGATCTTGCCCGCGCTGTCCAGCGCCAGTACCGGGTCGGTCATGGCCGCCAGCAGGGCGTCGAGTTGCAAGTGGCGGCGTTGGCCGGGAAGGATGTCCACCACGGTCACTGCCTGCACGCCATGCACGCTGAATAGCGCGTCACGCAGCTCTTCGAGCACCTCGGCGCTGAGGGTCGGCGCATCGATGTACACGTTGGGCGGGACCATCTCCACGGCATCCAGGTTGAGGTTGCGCCCACCGAGCAAGGCCAGGACTTCCTGGGTGATACCGACGCGGTCGATGAAGCTGACGTGGATACGCATGGGGCGAATGTTGGTTCTGGCGTACTGAGGGTGGCCAGTATGCCTGACAGGTGATGGAGATCAAAAATGTGGGAGCGGGCTTGCTCGCGAATACGGTGCGTCAGTGAAAAAATTGCTGACTGACACACTGCATTCGCGAGCAAGCCCGCTCCCACATTTGAGTGTGGGTGTCGGGGGCGTCGGGCTATTCGAGGTGTTCAGGTTTGATCGGGTCCCCGGGCTTCACATCCAGCTGATGCCGCACATCCTCGAACATCAAGTCGTACTGCTTGTGCATCGAGCCGTTCAACACCGCGATCTTCGGCATCCCGTATTTCTGCGCGATGTTCATCGCATGCCGGGCAAAATCAAACGCTTGATCCTTGGGCAGGAAGAACTCTTCCTTGAGGTCCTTGCCCTGCACCGAACCGTGCAGCTTGAAGAGCATTCCCTTGCCTTCCTTTGGGTCCTGGCTGACCTCGTAGTCGATGCACAGGTTGTAGCTGTAGTCGTCCTTGTTGAGCGCGTGACGTTCGACATGCAAGTGACCGGGTTCAAAGGTGGCCATAGGCGTTTCTCCTCTACTTCACAGGTAGGTGATGCCAGGTTTTGCCGTGCTGATGCGCGTACCGGCGCTGCCCTGGACGATGGCTTCGATGTCCGAGAGTGAACCGATCACTGCGGTTTTGCCAGTCTGGCGGGCGAACTCGCAGGCGGCTTGCACCTTGGGCCCCATGGAGCCGGCGGCGAAGCCGAGCTTTTCCATGGCGTCAGGATGGGCCTGGCCGATGGCCTTCTGGGTGGGCTTGCCGAAGTCGATGAAGGCGGCGTTGACGTCGGTGGCGATCACCAGCAGATCGGCATCCAGCTGCGAGGCCAGCAGTGAGGAACACAGGTCTTTGTCGATCACCGCTTCAATGCCGCGCAGCTTGCCGTCTTCGCCATACATCGTCGGGATACCGCCACCGCCGGCGCAGATCACGATGGCGCTTTTTTCCAGCAGCCACTTGATCGGGCGGATTTCAAAGATGCGTTTGGGGCGTGGGCTGGCGACCACGCGGCGGTATTTATCGCCGTCCGGGGCGATGGCCCAGCCTTTTTCGGCGGCCAGTTTTTCCGCTTCGGCCTTGGCGTATACCGGGCCGATGGGCTTGGTGGGGTTCTGGAAGGCCGGGTCCTTGGCGTCCACTTCGACCTGGGTGAGCAGGGTGGCGAACGGCACTTCGAAGTCCAGCAGGTTGCCCAGTTCCTGTTCGATGATGTAGCCGATCATGCCTTCTGTCTCGGCGCCCAGCACGTCCAGAGGGTACGGCGAAACGCTGGTGTAGGCGGCCGCCTGCAACGACAGCAGGCCGACCTGCGGGCCATTGCCGTGGGCGATCACCAGTTCGTTGCCGGGGTGGATCTTGGCGATCTGTTCGGTGGCGATGCGGATGTTGGCGCGTTGGTTGTCCGCCGTCATGGGTTCACCACGGCGGAGCAGGGCGTTGCCGCCCAGGGCTACGACGATGCGCATAAACAATGTCCTTCTAGAGTGCTATGTTGCGAACACAGGACCAAAGTGGGAGCGGGCTTGCTCGCGAAAGCGGTGGATCAGTGGATACATGTGCGGACTGACACACCGCATTCGCGAGCAAGCCCGCTCCCACAGTTTTGATCGCGTTTCAATAGTGGGAACGGTGTTGAGGGTTAGATATCCGCCAACGCCGACACCAGGATCGCCTTGATGGTGTGCATGCGGTTCTCCGCCTGCTCAAACGCGATGTTGGCCGGCGACTCGAACACTTCCTCGGTCACCTCCACGCCATTGGCCAGGTTCGGATAGCGCGCGGCGATGTCCTTGCCGACCTTGGTTTCACTGTTGTGGAACGCCGGCAGGCAGTGCATGAACTTCACGCGCGGGTTGCCCGAGGCTTTCATCATCTTGGCATTGACCTGGTACGGCAGCAGTTGCTCGATGCGCTCGTCCCACGCCTCCACCGGCTCACCCATCGACACCCAGATATCGGTGTGGATGAAGTCGACGCCCTTGACCGCTTCTTTCGGGTCTTCGGTGATGGTGATGCGCGCGCCGCTTTCCTCGGCGAATGCCTGGCACTGCTTGATGAAATCAGCATGCGGCCACAGGGCTTTCGGCGCGCCAATGCGCACGTCCATGCCCAGCTTGGCGCCGATCATCAGCAGCGAGTTGCCCATGTTGTAGCGCGCGTCGCCCAGGTAGGCGTAGCTGATGTCATGCAGCGGCTTGTCGCTGTGCTCGCGCATGGTCAGGGTGTCGGCGATCATTTGGGTCGGGTGGAATTCGGCGGTCAGGCCGTTGAACACCGGCACACCGGCGAACTTGGCCAGCTCTTCGACGATTTCCTGTTCGAAGCCACGGTACTCGATGGCATCGAACATCCGCCCGAGTACGCGGGCGGTGTCCTTCATGCTTTCCTTGTGGCCGATCTGCGACGACACCGGGTCGATGTAGGTGACGTGCGCACCCTGGTCATGGGCTGCGACTTCGAAGGCGCAACGGGTGCGCGTCGAGGTTTTCTCGAAGATCAGCGCGATGTTCTTGCCTTTCAGGTGCGGACGCTCGGTGCCGGTATATTTGGCGCGCTTGAGGTCGCGGGACAGGTCCAGCAGGTAGTGCAGCTCGCGGGTCGTGTGGTGCATCAGCGAGAGCAGGCTGCGGTTGCGCATATTAAAAGCCATGATGGATCTCCTTGGGTTTCGGTTATCCCCCTGGCCACTGCCGGATAAGCAGTGGCCAAGGCCAAAAATTAATAGTCGATAGGGTCGCGGATGATCGGGCAGGTCATGCAGTGGCCGCCGCCACGGCCACGGCCGAGTTCACCGGCGCTGATGGTGATGACTTCCACACCGGCCTTGCGCAGCAGGGTGTTGGTGTAGGTGTTGCGGTCGTAGCCGATCACCACGCCCGGCTCCACGGCCACCACGTTGTTGCCGTCGTCCCATTGCTCACGCTCGGCGGCGAAGCTGTTGCCACCGGTCTCGACCACGCGCAGCGCCTTGAGATTGAGGGCCGCGGCGACGGTTTCGAGGAAGTTGGTTTTCTCGCGTTGGATATCGATACCGTGCGGCTTGCTTTCATCGGGACGCAGAGTGAACGGTACGATCTGGTTGACCACTTCAGGGAAGATGGTGACCAGGTCGCGGTCGCAGAAACTGAACACCGTGTCCAGGTGCATCGCCGCACGGGATTTCGGCAGGCCGGCAACGATCACGCGTTCCACGGCTTTGTTTTTGAACAGGTTGCGCGCCAGTTGGCCGATGGCCTGGTGGGACGAGCGCTCGCCCATGCCGATCAACACGACGCCGTTGCCAATCGGCATGACGTCGCCGCCTTCCAGGGTGGAGGCACCGTGTTCCTGGTCGGGGTCACCGTACCAAATCTGGAAGTCGGCGTTGGTGAACTCCGGGTGGAATTTGTAGATAGCGCTGGCCAGCAGGGTTTCCTGGCGTCGCGCCGGCCAGTACATCGGGTTCAGCGTCACGCCGCCGTAGATCCAGCAGGTGGTGTCACGGGTGAATTGGGTGTTGGGAAGCGGCGGCAGGATGAAGCTCGAGTGGCCGAGGAAGTCGCGGAACATTTCGATGGTCTTGCCGCCGAAGCTGCTCGGCAGGTCCTCGGCCGACACGCCACCGATCAGGAACTCACTGATTTTGCGCGGCTCCAGGCTGCGCAGCCACGAGCTGACTTCATCGACCAGGCCCAGGCCCACCGTATTGGCAGTGATCTTGCGCTCCAGGATCCAGTCCAGCGCTTCGGGGATGGCGACGATGTCGGTCAGCAGGTTGTGCATTTCCAGCACATCAATGTCGCGCTCGCGCATCTTGGTGACGAAGTCGAAATGGTCGCGCTTGGCCTGGGCAACCCACAGCACGTCATCGAACAGCAGTTCATCGCAGTTATTGGGGGTCAGCCGCTGGTGGGCCAAGCCTGGGGAGCACACCATGACTTTGCGCAGTTTGCCGGCTTCGGAATGTACGCCGTACTTCACTTTTTCCGTGGTCATTACAGATCCTCCAGTGAACAACAGTTACAGAGTCAGGAAGCCGTCGTAGAGGCCATAGGCAGCCACCAGGGCGCCAACGACTACCGCGGCGAAAATCAGCTTCTCGACATTGGTGAAAATCGGTTTGCCCAACTCATGCTTGGCCTTGGCGAACAGAATCACGCCGGGGGCATACAGCAGGGCGGACAGCAGCAGGTATTTGACGCCGCCGGCGTAGAGCAGCCAGACCGCGTAGATCAGCGCGACGGCACCGATGAACAGGTCTTTCTTGCGCTCGCGCAGGGCGTTTTCGTAGGTCTCGCCGCGCACCGCCAACAACAGCGCATAGGCGGCCGACCATAGGTATGGCACCAGGATCATCGAGGTGGCGAGGTAGATCAGCGACAGGTAAGTGCTGGCGGAAAACAGCGTGATCACCAGGAAGATCTGGACCATGGCGTTGGTCAGCCACAGGGCGTTGGCCGGCACATGGTTGGCGTTTTCCTTACGCAGGAACTCCGGCATCGTGTGGTCCTTGGCGGCGGCGAACATGATCTCCGCACACAACAGCACCCACGACAGCAGCGCACCCAGCAGGGAAATGATCAAGCCGACGCTGATCAGCACGGCGCCCCAGTGGCCCACCACGTGTTCCAGCACGGCGGCCATCGACGGGTTTTGCAGCTTGGCCAGTTCCGGTTGGGTCATGATCCCCAGGGACAGCACGTTCACCAGCATCAGGAACAGCAGCACGGTGATGAAACCAATCACCGTGGCCTTGCCGACGTCGGAGCGTTTTTCCGCACGGGACGAGAAGATGCTCGCGCCCTCGATGCCGATGAACACCCACACGGTGACCAGCATCATGTTGCGCACCTGGTTCATCACACTGCCGAGGTCAGGGTTTTTCACGCCCCAGATGTCAGCGGTGAAAATCTCCAGCTTGAACGCGAACAGCGCGATCAGCACAAACAGCAGCAGCGGCACCACCTTGGCAACGGTGGTCACCAGGTTGATGAACGCAGCTTCCTTGATCCCGCGCAGCACCAGGAAATGCACGGCCCACAACAGCACCGAGGCACCGATCACCGCTGCCGGGGTGTTGCCTTCGCCGAAGATCGGGAAGAAGTAACCCAGGGTGCTGAACAGCAACACGAAGTAACCGACGTTGCCCAGCCAGGCACTGATCCAGTAACCCCAGGCCGACGAGAAACCCATGTAGTCGCCAAACCCGGCCTTGGCATAGGCGTACACGCCGCCGTCGAGGTCAGGTTTGCGGTTGGCGAGGGTCTGGAACACGAAGGCGAGGGTCAGCATGCCGATGGCGGTAATCACCCAACCGATCAACACCGCACCGACGTCGGCGCTGGCGGCCATGTTTTGCGGCAGTGAGAAGATCCCGCCGCCAATCATTGAGCCGACGACGAGTGCAACCAGTGCGCCCAATCGAAGTTTTCCGGGAGATTCAGACATTGCATGACTCCAATGCAGGAGAAGAGAGACCACAGAATAATTCCGTGCGCTAATCAAACAGCTGACTCAGATCACTTCATTGGCACATTCCATTGTGAATTAATGACTTAGGGGTAAAACGCCCGGGCAATACTTTTCCTCGCAAAGGCGCTTTCCAGAGCGGTCTCTGCGTTGTGGTTAATCATTTAGTCAGGGGTATGGACGTTTGAAGCTAGTCCGTATTCCTGAATGTGCAAACTTTTCCCGACGCGGGGCGAAGTAGCACGGCAAACGTTAAGTGCCAGCGGTATTTAAATTCTAAATAAGCCTGAACGTTATAAATTGTCATGCGATTGCGTTATGAGCGTGGCGGTTTTATCGCGGTCTTTAATAAACGCTACACTCGCTGAGATAATTAGTTGAGTGCACGGTTGTCAGCTCAATTTAATAATTATCCAGGAGTATTCATGTCTCAACCGGCCCAGAAACTTCGGCTTGGCGCCCTGATTGCTCTGGTGGTGGGCTCGATGATCGGCGGCGGGATTTTCTCCTTGCCGCAGAACATGGCCGCGCGCGCCGAGGTCGGCGCGATATTGATCGGCTGGGCGATCACCGCCGTCGGCATGCTGACCCTCGCCTTCGTGTTCCAGACCCTCGCCAACCGCAAGCCGGAGCTGGATTCCGGGGTGTATGCCTACGCCAAGGCCGGGTTCGGCGACTACATGGGGTTCTCGTCGGCCTGGGGTTACTGGATCAGTGCGTGGATGGGCAACGTGGGTTACTTCGTGTTGCTCTTCAGCACGCTCGGCTACTTCTTCCCGGTGTTTGGCCATGGCAACACGCCGGTGGCCATCGGCTGCGCGTCCGTGCTGCTGTGGGCCGTGCATTTTCTGGTGATGCGCGGGATCAAGGAGGCGGCGTTCATCAACCAGATCACCACGGTGGCGAAGATCGTGCCGTTACTGATGTTTATCGTGATCGCCGGCGTGGCGTTCAAGGCCGATATCTTCACCCGTGATATCTGGGGCCTGGGCAACCCGCAGTTCGGCAGCGTGGTCGACCAGGTGCGCAACATGATGCTGGTCACCGTGTTCGTGTTTATCGGCATCGAGGGCGCCAGCGTGTATTCGGCGCGGGCCGAGAAACGCGCGGACGTGGGCCGCGCCACGGTGATCGGCTTTCTCGGCGTGCTGGCACTGCTGGTGCTGGTGAATGTGTTGTCCCTGGGGATCATGAGCCAGCCGCAGTTGGCGCAATTGCAAAATCCGTCCCTGGCCGGGGTGCTGGAGCACATCGTCGGGCCCTGGGGCGCGATGGCCATCAGCATCGGCCTGGCCGTGTCGTTGCTCGGCGCCTTGCTGTCGTGGGCGCTGCTGTGCGCGGAAATCCTCTACGCCACCGCCCATGACAAGACCATGCCGGCCTTCCTGAAAAAGGAAAACGCCAACCAGGTGCCGGTCAATGCGCTGTGGCTGACCAATGTGATGATCCAGGTTTTCCTGGTCATCACGCTGTTTTCCCACAGCACCTACACCACCCTGATCTACTTGGCTTCCTCGATGATCCTGGTGCCGTACCTGTGGTCGGCGGCCTATGCGGTGTTGTTGAGCGGGCGCGGCGAAACCTATGAGGGCGCCCAGCGCCAGCGTTTCAAGGATTTGCTGGTAGGCCTGGTCGCCCTCGGCTACGCGGTGTGGCTGCTGTACGCCGGTGGCTTGAAATACCTGCTGCTGTCGGCGCTGCTGTACGCGCCCGGTGTGGTGCTGTTTGCGCTGGCCAAGCGCGAGCAGGCCCAACCCTTGTTCACCCACGTGGAAAAAGGCATCTTCAGCTGCGTGATCGCCGGCGCCAGCCTGGCGGCGTACGGGCTGTACAGCGGGGTGTTGTCGTTGTGAAAGTGGCGTATCAGCCGCCCTATGACTGGGCGGCAATGCTGGGTTTTTTGTCGGCCCGGGCGATCACCGGGCTCGAGACGGTGGTGGCCGGCGTGTACCGGCGCAGTATCAGCGTGGATGGGCGACACGGCTGGATCAGTGTCGCGCCGGGTGACGGCGATTGGCTGGAGGTGAGCGTCGATTTTCCCGAGCCGGCGGCGTTTCCCGAGATCGAGCGGCGCTTGCGCCGGATGTTTGACCTTGACGCCCAACCGGCCTTGATCAACCGGCAATTGGCGAAGGACCCGTTGATGGCGGAGTTGGTTGCCGCGCGGCCCGGGCTGCGGGTGCCGGGCACATGGGATGGCCTGGAATTGGCGATCCGTGCGGTGCTCGGTCAGCAGATCACAGTAGTCGCGGCGATCCGCCTTGCGGGCAAGTTGGTTGCACAATATGGCCAGCCCCTGGATACGCCGCATGTCGGCATTACCCACGCGTTCCCGACGCCGCAGGTGTTGGCGGCGGCGGACCTGGCTGCGCTGGGCATGCCCAAGGCACGCGGTCGTACCTTGTCCGGCATGGCCCAGGCATTTATGGATGATCCGCTGGTGTTCGAGCCCAAGGCCAGCCTCAAGGACGGGGTGGCGCGGCTGGTCGCGCTGCCGGGGATTGGTGACTGGACTGCGCAGTACATCGCCATGCGCCAACTGCGCGAGGCGGATGCGTTTGCGTCGGGGGACATCGGCTTGATCAATGCGCTGGCGGCGCTGGAAGGCGGGCCGGTTTCGGCGCGGCAGCTGTTGGCGCGGGCCGAGGCGTGGCGGCCGTTGAGGGCGTATGCGGCGCAGCATTTGTGGACGTCGCTGCAGCGGGCGGATTGAGGGGGCGGGCAGGGCCTCTTCGCAGGCAAGCCAGCGCCCACGTTTGAGGGTGTCTACCACTCAAATTGTGCAAGCTGGCCTGCCTGCGATAACGCTCGAAAGGCTACCACTGCGGCCGATGCGAGCCCAATTCCCCGGCCGGCAAATCCCACTGCAACGGCGTACCGCTGATGGTCACCGGCGCCAGCAGCCGATGGGCCTGACCCCAGGCGGTCTGTTCCACCACCAGCCCTTGATCGCCGGGTTCCTCGGCCCGCAACGCCACCTGTTCCGGCACTTGACCCGCCTCCACCAGCAACTTGGCCGTACGCGCCAACGACAACTGCGCCGATCCGCCACGCCCGGATTTCAACCGCTCACTCAAGGCTTGAATCGCGCTGGCCGCCATCAGATAGCCGGTCGCATGGTCGAGCGCCTGCAACGGCAGTGGCACCGGTTTATCCGCGTGTTTCCAGGCCATGCCCGCGTCGGCAATCCCGCTGCTCATCTGCACCAGGCTGTCGAAGCCGCGTCGATTGCGCCACGGGCCGCTCCAGCCATAGGCGTTGAGGCTCACGTCGATCAGGCCGGGAGCGATGCTTTGCAGCTCGGCGGCGCTATAGCCCAGCTGTTCCAGGGCATCGGCACGGTAACCGTGGAACAGGATGTCGGCGTCCTTGAGCAACGCTTCGAATACCTGCCGGCCTTCGGACGTTTTCAAGTCAAGGCGCGCGCAGCGTTTGCCGAGGGTCATTTCCGGCACCACGCCCGGCTCGTTCCAGGTCGGTGAGTCGATGCGCAGTACATCGGCGCCCAGCCCAGCGAGAAAACGACTGGCGACGGGACCGGCCAATACGCGGGTCAGGTCCAGCACCTTGATACCCGCCAGCGGGCGCGCTACCGAGCCTGTCCAGGTTTTTGCGGTGGTGGTGGCGAAGGTCTGGCGCTGCACCAGCGGCTCGGCATTCACCGCCAGCCCTTGCGGATGTTGCTGCCAGGCTTGCCACGAACGCATCTGTGCCGCACAGCCGCCGGCGTCGACAATCGCTTGTTCCAGCTCGGCGGCGTTCCATGCGGCGACCTTGCTGGCCATTTCGGCGCGGTCGGCGACTTTGCCCAGCACTTGTTCGGCGGCGGCCCGGTGGTGGGGCGCATTGGTGTGCAGGCGAATCCATCCGTCGGCGCTGGCGTAGTCGCCGGCCACCGGGTCCCACAGCGGTGGCGTTTGCCAACCCACCGGACGCAGGGACGACGAGAACCAGAAGGAGGCGAGGCGTCGGTCCACACTTACGGCGGGCAAGCGGCCGGTCATTGCCAGCACCAGTTGGGCCACGGCCTGGCCGGCGGCACCGATACTGGCACTGGCCAGGTCGGTGACGGCGAAGGTCGAGGGCAGGGCGCCGGCCTCGGTCACGGTCAATGGAGTAGGCGGTAGATCGAGTGCGGCTTGGATGGGGGTCAGCAGGTCAGTCATCAAAGGCCCTCCTTAAGAGAAGGGCCACTATAGAAGATCATCAGGCCGATGTGGCAACCCCGGGCTTCAATGGCAGGTCGATGCTGGCGATAAACCCGCCCTCAGGATGATTGGCCAGGATCAGGCTGCCGCCATGGCGTTCCGCCGCACGCCGCGCAATCGCCAGGCCCAGGCCGTGACCCTGGGCGGTCTGGCCAGGGGCGCGGTAGAACGGCTCGCCTAATTGGCTGAGGTGTTCGGCATCCACGCCGGGGCCGTGGTCGCGCACGCTGATAAGGATGTGCTCGCCGTGGAGATGGGCGTGCAATTCGATCGGCTGGCCCTTCGGGTTGAAGCGCTGCGCGTTGCGCAGCAGGTTGTCCACCGCGCGTTCGATCATGGTCGGCCAGCCTTTGAGGCGCAGGTCGGGTTGGGTGGTGAGTTGCACCACCTGCTCCGGCGCGCTGAGTTGGGCGTCTTTTTGCAGGGTTTTGAGCAGGCTGTTGAGGTCGACGTCTTCGGCGCTGGCGTTATCGGCATCGACGCGCGCCAGCACCAGGATTTCACTGATCAACGCTTCCAGGCGATCGCATTCGCGGGTCAGGCGCGGCCAGAGTTTTTCGCGTTCTTCGGGGCTGGCGCGTTCGGCCAGGGCCAGGGCGATGCGCAGGCGGGCCAGCGGCGAGCGCAGCTCGTGGGAGACGTCGCGCAGCAACTGGCGCTGGCTGCCGATCAGGCTTTGCAGGCGGGCGCCCATGCGGTTGAAGTCAGTGGCCAGCACGCCGAACTCATCGCGGCGGTTGGCCAGGCGCGCCAGGCTGTTCTGCTGGTAAGTGGCCTGGCCGAGGTCATGCACTGCGCCACGCAGACGGCTGAGGGGGCGGGTGATGGACAGCGTCACCAGCAGGCTGAACAGGGTCAGCACCACCAGGGCGATGGCCAACGCGCTCAACGGCCACAGCAGGCTGCTGCGGTGCCAGGCGTCCAGCTCGGGATGGGGGATGCGATAGATCAGCAGGTAGGTGTCGCCGGTCTTTTCGCTGGTGTACTCGGCGGTCAGGCGTCGCCAGGGCAGGTGGCCGTCCTGGCTGTCATTCTGGCGGGCTTCGAACGCGGCGGCGCGGCGCGGAAAGGTGCCCCGCACGACCGGCTCGCCGCTTTCGTTGAGCACTTGCACGTCGATGTGGTACTGGCGCTTGCGCTGTTGCAGCAAGTCCTGGGCGGCGTCCTCGCCTTGGGTCTCGTAGAGTTGAGTCCACTCTTCGGCGAGGTTATTGAGGCCCGGGTGGCGGCTGAGAATCCAGGCATCTTGATTGAGCATGTGCCCAAGCAGGATCGACAACCCGGCAACCAGGGCGATGGCCAGCCAGAAACTGGCCAGGATGCGCCAGAACAATGAACGCACAGGAAACCCTCAAACAGGAAAAGCCCAGCGGCGCGAGCCACTGGGCTGGGGGAGTGAAGCTAGAACATTATTGCGCTTTTTGCGGCTGTTGCGCTTTCCAGGCCTGGAATTCCTTCCACTCGGCGCGGCGCTCGGCTTGCTTCTTGACGATCTCGTCGAACTTCTTCTGCTGGTCAGGCTTGAGGACTGCACGGATATCCGCCTGGGTTTTCTGCTTGCCGGCGGCGATTTCATCCTGCATGGCTTTCTGGTCGGCGGCCGGGAGTTTGTCCAGGTACTTTTTGACCAGGTCTTTGCGAGCGTGCCATTGGTCGCCCATCAGCTTGCCGATCTGCTGGCGCTGTTCCTTGCTCAGGTCCAGTTGGCTGAAAGGGCCACCTTTGCCACGCGGACCGTGTTCACCTCCGTGGCCTGGGCCACCCATCATGTGGCCGGAAGGTTCACCCATCGGGCCTGGGCCGTCTGGCATGGCGGCCATGGCAACGGTCGGCAGGGCAGCGGCGAACATCAAAGCGATAAGGGTCTTGCGCATGGTGATTCTCCTGTCTCTATTCCGGTGAGTCCGGATGTGAGTAGATTACGGAGATCAAGGTCAGCGGCGGTCAGGTGTGGGTAAAGCTTGGGTAAAGAGGGTTTTGTTGCGAACTGACAAAACTGTGGGGATTTGGGTATTCAAATGTGGGAGCGGGCTGGCTCGCGAATGCGATGCGCCAGCCTATGCATGTGCTGACCCACCGCATTCGCGAGCCAGCCCGCTCCCACAGGAGATTGCGTGATATTCAGAGGCTGTAGTAATAGCCGCGGCTGCGCAACGCGACGATCCGTGGCCGGCCGTCCGGGTGCGGGCCGATCTTTTTGCGCAGGTTGCTGACGTGCATGTCCAGGCTGCGATCGTAAAGGGTCAGCTTGCGGCCCAGCGCGATCTGCGCCAGTTCCTGTTTGTCCAGTGGTTCGCCGGGCTGGCGCAGCAAGGCTTCGAGCAGGCGGCTTTCGGAAACGGTGAGGGCGAATTCCTGTTCGTCGATACTGACCACGCCGCGCACCGGGCTGAAGCACAGGTCGCCGAGTTCCAGCTGGGTGGACACGGCGGTCGGATGGCTGCGGCGCAGCACGGCGCGCAGGCGCGCGGTCAACTCGCGCGGGTCGCAGGGCTTGGCAAGGTAGTCGTCGGCACCGAGTTCCAGGCCGAGGATGCGATCCAGCGGTTCGCCGCGGGCCGAGAGCATCAGCACCGGCAGCTCCGGGTGGTCGTTGCGCAGTTGCTTGAGCAGCTCCAGGCCACTGCCGTCGGGCAGCATCACGTCCAGCACCACCGCTGCCGGGGCGCTGTCGGCCAAGGCTTTGCGGGCGCTCAAGCCATCGTGGCAGGCGCGCACCTGGAAACCTTCCTGGCTCAACCAACTGGTCAGCAGCTCGCAGAGCTCCTGGTCATCATCTATCAGTAACAGCTCGCTCATGACTCACTCAATTTAGCCATTGTCGACGGCGACGGTGCCCACCACTGGCGAAGATCCCGCACAGCAAGGCGATCAGGGCGACCGCCCCGCCGGTGACAAACCATTGCTGTTGCTCGGTCAGCCATCGGGTCAAGGCACCGCCTTGTGTCTCTTTGAGTTGCTGGGCCAGGCGTTGGTTCTCTTGGCGAAGACGACTCAATTGGGCGCTTTCGCGCGTCGCATCCGCACCCTGCAGTTGCTTGCTCAGTTCTTCACGCAGCCGTTCGCTTTCTTTCAAGCGTTGCTGCAACTCGGTGATCTGGGCGCCGGCACTCAAGGACAGGGGCGTGGAACTGCCGGTGTTCGAGGTTTCTTCAGCGTGGGCCGTAGCCCCGATCATTACCACTGCCAACAGACACAACTGACGTAAGCGCATCGGAACTCCTGATTCCACACGAATATTCAGAACGTTGTCGGCAGGTTACCGAGAATAATGAGCAATTAGGAGTGTGCCGCACGTATTAGGTTCGACACACGCCTGGGTCAAGGCAGGACTTGCTTGAATGGCTTGATCACGACATCGGCGTAGACGCCTGCCGCAACATACGGGTCAGCCTTGGCCCAGGCCTGTGCATCGGCCAGGGAGGCGAACTCGGCAACCACCAGGCTACCGGTGAAACCGGCGGCGCCCGGGTCGTTGCTGTCGACGGCCGGGTGCGGGCCGGCGAGTACCAGGCGACCTGCGGCTTGCAGCTCGTTCAGGCGCTCCAGGTGTGCCGGGCGCACGGACAGGCGTTTTTCCAGCGAGTTGGCAACATCGGTGGCAATGATGGCGTAGAGCATGTCAGTCCTCGGTTTTTGGCGTAGTAGGGTCGGTGTCATGCAGGTGGCGCGACAGGTAGATACCCTGGCCGATCAGGAACAGCACGGTCATGCCCAGGCTGCCGAAGACTTTGAAGTCGACCCAGTAGTCCTGGAAGGTAAAGGCCACGAACAGGTTGGCAGCGCCGCAGAACAGGAAGAACACGATCCAGGCCACGTTCAAACGTGTCCAGACTGGCTCCGGCAGGGTCAGTGCATGGCCCATGATCCGCTTGATCAGCAGGCGGTCACCGATGAAGTGGCTGCCGATGAAGGCCAGGGCAAACAGCCAGTTCACCACCGGGGCTTTCCATTTGAGGAAGGTCTCGCTGTGGAAGGCCAGGGTCAGGCTGCCGAATACCAGGCAGGCGACCAGGGTCAGCCATTGGCTTTTTTCCAGTTTGCGCTGGGAGATGAAGAGGGCGCCGTAGACTACGATGGAGCTGATGATCAGCACGGCGGTGGCGCTGTAGATGCCCCCGACGGTCAGTTCATGGCCGGCAATATCGATGACCCTGGGGTCGAGTTTGTAAACGATGAAAAACAGCAACAGCGGGATGAAGTCGATGAATTGTTTCACAGTAAGAGCCAGAAGCTGGATGTGGCGGCATAATAACAAACATCCTTGGTAGCGAAAGCGCCAGCTGACTTGAGGTTACACACTCCCGTGAATGTTGATTTGCACTGCCACAGCACGGCCTCCGACGGCGCCCTGGCGCCCGCGGTACTGGTTGCGCGTGCGTTTGAAAAAGGCGTGCGAGTCCTGGCGTTGACCGACCACGACACCCTCGAAGGTCTCGATGAAGCCCGCGCAACCGCGCATGCCCTGGGCATGCAGCTGGTCAACGGGGTGGAATTGTCCTGTACCTGGGGTGGCGCCACCATTCATGTGCTGGGCTATGGATTCGATCAAAACGCCCCGCCCCTGGTCGAGGCCATCGCCCAATTGCACGATGGCCGCTGGCTGCGGTCCGAAGAAATAAGCCGGAAACTCGCCCTCAAGGGCATGCCCAACGCGCTCGACGGCGCCCGAGCCATCCAGCAGGAACTGGGCGACAGCGGCAATGCACCGGCCCGTCCGCACTTTGCCGACTGGATGGTGCGCGAAGGTTTCGTCAAGGACCGCGCCGAAGCCTTTCGCAAATGGCTGGGCGCCGGCAAGTTGGGCGACGTCAAGCAACACTGGCCGACCCTGGAGGACACCGTCGAGACCCTGCGGGCATCCGGGGCCTGGGTCAGCCTGGCGCATCCCTGGCATTACGATTTCACCCGCAGCAAGCGCCGCAAGCTGATTGGCGACTATATTGGAGCGGGCGGCCACGCGATTGAGGTGGTCAACGGCTATCAACCCGCCGAACAGGTGGGCAGCTTGGCGATTCTTGCCCGCGAATTTGGTCTGCTGGTCAGTGCCGGCAGTGATTTTCATGGCCCAGGCGGCTGGTCCGAGATCGGCGAGTATCGCCCCGTCCCGGAAGACTTGCCGCTCTTGTGGGGGCGATTCAAGCATGACCCCATTATTGCCACCGTCTGAACAGGTAGAACACGTGAGTCAATTCTTCCAGATTCATCCGGAAAACCCCCAGGCGCGCCTGATCAAACAGGCCGTGGAGATCATTCGCGCCGGTGGCGTGGTGATCTATCCCACCGATTCGTCCTACGCCATCGGTTGCCAGATCGGCGACAAGGGCGCGGTCGAGCGTGTAAGACGCCTGCGCCAGCTGGATGACAAGCACAATTTCGCGCTGATCTGCAGCGACCTGTCCCAGTTGGGCCTGTTCGCCAAGGTCGACACCGGCACCTTCCGCCTGCTCAAGGCCCACACGCCGGGGCCCTACACCTTTATTCTCAACGCCACCCGCGAAGTGCCGCGCCTGTTGCTGCACCCGAAGAAACGCACCATCGGCCTGCGCGTGCCCGAGCATCCCATCGCCCTCGCGCTGTTGGCCGAGCTGGGTGAGCCGCTGATGAGCGTGTCGCTGATCATGCCCGGCGACGCCGAGCCCCTGGAAGACCCGTACGAAATGCGCCAACTCCTGGAAAAACAGGTGGACCTGATCATCGACGGCGGCTTCGGCGGCGGCAAGGCCTCCACCGTGATCAACCTGGCGGACGGCGAACCCGAAGTGATCCGCGTGGGTTGCGGCGACCCGGCCCCCTTTATGGCCGAGGCCTGAATGTCGGCCGTGGAAACCGTCGACAGCCAGGCGGGCGCCCAGCAGGAACTGCCGTTTGCCATGGTGTATGGCCAGGCGGTCATGGAAATGCCGCTGGACCTGTACATCCCGCCGGACGCGCTGGAAGTCTTCCTTGAAGCCTTCGAAGGCCCGCTGGACTTGCTGCTGTACCTGATCCGCAAGCAGAACATCAACATCCTCGACATCCCGGTGGCGGAAATCACCCGTCAGTACATGGGTTATGTCGAGTTGATGCAGTCGGTGCGCCTGGAGTTGGCCGCCGAGTACCTGGTGATGGCCGCCATGCTGGCCGAGATCAAGTCGCGCATGCTGCTGCCGCGCTCGGAGACGATCGAGGCCGAAGAGGACGACCCGCGCGCCGAACTGATCCGCCGCCTGCAGGAATACGAGCGCTTCAAGGCCGCCGCCGAAGGCATCGACGGCTTGAGCCGCGTGGGCCGCGATGTGGTGGTGCCCAAGCTCGATGCCCCCGAGGCCCGGGCGCGCAAATTGTTGCCGGACGTGAGCCTGGAAGAATTGCTGATGTCCATGGCCGAGGTGCTGCGCCGTGGCGATATGTTTGAAAGCCACCAGGTCAGCCGCGAGGCCTTGTCGACCCGTGAACGCATGAGCGATGTACTCGAACGCCTCAAGGGCGGCGGGTTTGTGCCGTTTGTCGAGCTGTTCACTGCCGAAGAAGGGCGCCTGGGCGTCGTGGTGACCTTTATGGCGATCCTCGAACTGGTCAAGGAATCCTTGGTCGAGCTGGTCCAGAATGAGCCTTTTGCGGCTATCCACGTGCGGGCGCGAGCCGAATAAAGAGCTGAATCGATGAATCTGACTGAACCCCGCGAACTGGCGCCGCTGCTGGAAGCCTTTCTCCTGGCCTCGGGTAAACCGCAATCCCTGGAGCGCCTGTTCGAACTGTTCGAAGAAGCCGAGCGCCCGGAGCCGCCAGTCTTCAAGAAAGCCCTGGAGATCTTGCGCAAGTCCTGCGATGGCCGCGCCTTCGAGCTGCGCGAAGTGGCGTCGGGTTATCGCCTGCAGATTCGTGAGAAATTTTCCCCGTGGGTGGGCCGGCTGTGGGAAGAGCGCCCGCAGCGTTATTCACGGGCGATGCTCGAGACGATGGCGCTGATCGCCTATCGCCAGCCGATCACCCGCGGCGAAATCGAGGATGTGCGTGGCGTGGCGGTCAACAGCCATATCGTCAAGACCTTGCTGGAGCGCGAGTGGATCCGCATCGTCGGCTATCGCGATGTGCCCGGCAAACCGGCGATGTTCGCCACCACCAAGGTGTTTCTCGACCACTTCAACCTGAAGAACCTCGACGACCTGCCGCCCCTGGCCGAGCTGCGCGAAATGGAAGCCGAGCCGGTGCTCGACTTCGACGACGCGCCGGTCCCGGCGAGCCTGCAGGAACTGGCCGACGCCAGCGCGGAGCCGGAAGAACCCAAGGACGAAACCAGTTTCCACACCCTGTTGCTGGAACTGGACGACATGGAGCAGGGCATCAAGACCGACTTCGACGACTTGCTGCGTGATGGGGCTGCCGAGCCGCAAGCCCAAGTGGACGTTGATGTTGAAGCTGAAGCCCAAGTGAACGTTGAAGTTGAGGCTGAAGTCGAAGCAGAAGCTGAGCCCGAACCTGAACCCGAAGAAGACATCCTCGGTGTCGCTGAAGCTCGCGAGAAGCTCCTGGCCGCCGTCGCCGCCCTCGAACAACCGTCGCTGAGCGACGAAGAAGCCGAAGCCCAGGCGCTGGCCGAAGCCATCGAGGCCGAGCGGCGCCAGTTCGAAGACTGACGCCGCTTCAAAATGTGGGAGCTGGCTTGCCTGCGATGCAGGCGACTCGGTCTTTCTGCTATAGCGAGGTGATGCCATCGCCGGCAAGCCAGCTCCCACAGAAAACCAGTGCCTGGGAGGATTTCAATGAGTTCCACCAAAGACCCGTGCATCAGCATCTGCAAATTCAACGACGACATCTGTGTCGGCTGTGGTCGCAGCAAGCGCGAGATCCGTGCCTGGAAGAAACTCGACAAAGCCGACAAGCGCACGGTGCTTGCCGAAGCCGAGCTGCGCCTGCTGGCGCTGGGGGCCACCGGTCGGCGGAAAAGCAAATGATGGCGGCCCAATCGACTAGTCTCTGATGCGCAACGCGCGCCATGCGCGTATGATTCGCGACCCTTTGGCGCGCTATTGCCCCAAAGCCCCGCTTTCAACACTCTTCAGGCCACGCCTGAATCGACCCACCGGGAGGTGCTTAAGATGAACGACCAAGACCAGAACGACAGCCAGGAAATCGGCCCAGCAGGCGAAAAACTGCAAAAGGTGCTGGCGCGTATCGGCGTGGGCTCGCGCCGCGACGTCGAAGCCTGGATCACCCAGAAGCGCATCAAGGTCAACGGCGTCGAGGCCACCCTCGGCCAGCGCGTCGACCTGCACGATGCAATCACCATTGATGGCAAGGTCATCAAGCGTGAAGAGGCCGCCGAATCGGTGCGCCGCGTGATCATGTACAACAAGCCCGATGGCGAGATCTGCACCCGTGACGACCCGGAAGGCCGTCCGACCGTGTTCGACAAGATGCCCAAGCCCAAGGAAGGCCGCTGGATCAACATCGGTCGCCTGGACATCAACACCACCGGCTTGCTGATGTTCACCACCGACGGTGAACTGGCCAACCGCCTGATGCACCCGTCCTACGAGATGGACCGTGAATACGCCGTGCGTGTACGCGGTGAAGTCGACGACGAGATGATCGAACGCCTGAAGGCCGGCGTGGTGCTGGAAGACGGCCCGGCCAAGTTCACCGACATCAAGCAGGCACCGGGCGGCGAAGGTTTCAACCACTGGTACCACTGCGTGGTGATGGAAGGCCGTAACCGTGAAGTGCGTCGCCTGTGGGAATCCCAGGGCCTGGTGGTCAGCCGCCTGAAGCGCGTGCGTTTCGGTCCGGTGTTCCTCAACTCCGACCTGCCGATGGGCCGCTGGCGCGAAATGAGCCAGTACGAAGTCGACATCCTCAGCGCCGAGGTCGGCCTGACACCGGTCGCGATGCCGCAGATGAACGCCAAGAGCAAAGACAAGCTTGAGCGTATGCAGCGTAAATCCTCGCGTCCTGTTGCGCGTACCGAGCGCGTGGCGCGCACCTTGCGCCCTGCGCTGAACGCGCCTGCCACCGGCGGTCGCATCTCGCGTGAGCCGCACATCGAAGGCGAGCGTCGCCCGACGGCGCCGTCGCGTCAGGAAGGCGAGCGTGCTCCACGTGCGCCGCGTCCGGCCCGTGGTGAAGCGCCGAGCGGCGGTCGCAGCAACCGTGGTGAAGCCGATCGCCCAGCGGATAACGCCAGCACCAAGCGTCCAGCCAAGCCGGTGGCAAACAAGCGCCCCGGGCCGAAACTGGTCGCGGACGAGCCGTCCGGCAAGCGCCGTGGCGCCCCGGCCGGTTCGGGTCAGCGTCCAGGTTTTGGTCGCAAGAAGCCGCAGTGATACGCTAAGCGCTGCACACAAACGCCAACCCTAGGGTTGGCGTTTTTTTTTGGTCTGGATTTGCTGACCCGTTCCAATGTGTGTGGGCTTGCTCGCGAAAACGCTGTGTCAGTC
Organism: Pseudomonas sp. GW821-FHT09C08; assembly: GCF_059418125.1. Lineage (NCBI taxonomy): Bacteria > Pseudomonadati > Pseudomonadota > Gammaproteobacteria > Pseudomonadales > Pseudomonadaceae > Pseudomonas > Pseudomonas sp. GW821-FHT09C08. The sequence continues at coordinate 182,637 of NZ_JBWKPG010000009.1, forward strand.
GCTGGAGAAGTTGGCTGGTCTGCCGCATTCGCGAGCAAGCCCGCTCCCACATTTGGGGTGTATTTCAAGGTTGGAACCGAGTTGTACCGTCCGCTCAAATGCCGATGCAGCACCCCGAATCCCAAGCCCAACAGCATTCAAAACTGTGGGAGCGGGCTTGCCCGAGAAGGCGGTGGGTCAGTCAACCATGATGTAGCTGATCCACCGCCTTCGCAGGCAAGCCAGCTCCCACACTGATTAGTGTCTGGACTGAATGCTGTGCCTGGCTCAACTCCCACAGTTTTGGAGGGGCTGGCCTGATTCCTGTGTCTGGCGCAGTTCCACTGTGGGAGCGGGCTTGAACTGGTCAAGTAATCTTGGACACCGATTAAGGTTTCACGCCACCAGCTTCTCCCTGGCGACTGGTGACCG
>NZ_JBWKPG010000010.1:0-136646 GCF_059418125.1 Pseudomonas sp. GW821-FHT09C08
CAATGTCGGATTACGGGCACACCGAGCCTAGGCGAGGTGCCGAGTGTTGGGGCAAGAGCCCTTTTGGTTACTTTTGGCTGGGCCGGCATTCCGGGCTTTTCCAAAAGTGACCCGCTGTAAGAGCGGAACCATAGTCGACCATCACCCAAATAACGGATATGCCCCCCATCCCCCAAAAACCCAAAAAAAATGCAATTAACTGATCATCATCTACCAGCATATTAAAAAAGGCTGATTATTAGCATATGACTACAAAGCCTTTTACAGACGTTTCTTAGACGAATACCTTTCAATCCAGCGACAACACACTCGACCCGACCCCTCGCATGGTGGAGGTGAGCACCGACGATACCCACCTGCGAGGGCCCCCCTGATCATGACGACCTGACCACACTTCCCGCCGCCACACCTTCCTTGCGTTTTCACAGCCGGCCCTGCCGAGCCACGGATTCGCTCGCCTATAAAAACTGCCTGATCAGGGGTTGCCTGTATGAGTCATTCCACACTGTTCCCACAAACCATCTACACCTTGCCCTACGACAATAATCGCCTGGCGCTGGGCGCCGTACCCACCCATGACGACCCGCTGCAAGAGCGCCTGCACCGCAAGCAACGCCTGGCCGCCGCCTATCGCCTGTTCGGCCGCCTGGGTTTCGAGGTAGGCGTGGCGGGACATTTCACCGCCCGCGACCCGGTCCATCCCGAGCAGTACTGGATCAACCCGCTGGGCGTGCCGTTCTCGCAGATCACCGTGTCGCACTTGTTGCGCGTCGATGGCAATGGCCAAGTGGTGGAAGGCGAGGGCCTGCTGAATACCAGCGCCCTGGAACTGCACCACGACCTGCAACAGGCGCGCCCGGACGTGGTCGGCATTGCGCACTTTCATGGTTTTCATGGCCGCGTCTGGTCGTCGTTGGGCCAGCTGTTCGAGCCGATCACCGCCGAGTCCGGCGCCTTCCTCAATGACCAGGTGATCTTCCCGCGTCACGCCCTGCGCACCGCCAGTGGCGCGCTGGAACAGGACCGCAACATCGTCAGCCAGGCGTTCGTCGAGACCTTCGCCGAGAACAACCTGCTGGTGTGGCAGAACCATGGCCTGTGGGTCACCGGCGCGACGGTGGAAAGCGCCGCCTGGCGGTTCATCCTCGCCGAAGACACCGCCCGCGTGCACCTGGCCGCGCGGTCGGCCGGGCAGCCGCTGGTGCCGCCGGCGGACGCCTTGGAGGACGGCATCGACAAGGCCCGCCACGAGTTCTTCGCCTGGCTCAACTTCCTGCCGCTGTGGGACCAGATCCGCACCGAAGAACCCGACCTGCTCGACTGAGGCACCTGCCATGCACACCCTGACTCGTCGGCAATTACTGTTGGCTGGCGGCACCCTTGCGGCTGGCGCGCTGCTGGGCGCCCAGGCCGCCGAACCCTTGCGCGTGTGGCGCTACAAGGGCACCGCCGCGTCGTTTCTGGCCGACGCCGGCCAGGCCGACACGCCGTACCCGGTGGAATGGGTGGATGTCAGCGGCGGCAACCTGGTACTCGAAGCCCTGAGCAGCGGCCACCTGGACTACGCGTTCATGAGCGAGATCCCGCCGATCTTCGCCTCGATCGCCAAGGTGCCGATTGCGCTGGTGGCCCAGTACGCAGGCGACCGCAACGACACGAGTCTGGTGGTGAAAAAAGGCGCTGGCATCCGCACGGTCCAGGACCTCAAGGGTAAGACCATCAGCTACGTACGGGCCACCAACACTCACTACTTTGTGCTGAACATGCTCGCGCAGAACGGCCTGTCCCTGGCCGATGTGACGGCGGTACCGCTGCCGATGCAGGACGCGCTCACCGCGTTTCGCAACGGCCATGTGGATGCCATCGCCACCGGCGGCATCAGCGCGCTGCAAGCCACCAGCCAGATGGACGGCGAACTGCTGGCGGACGTCAGCCGCTACTACTCCGGCAACTACGTGATTGCGACCACGCAACAGGTATTGGCCAACCCTCAACGCCGCAGCCAGGTAGGCGATTTCTTGCGGCGTGAGCAAGCCACCTGGGCCTGGGTCAACGCCCATCCCGAACGCTGGGCCGAGCGCAGTGAAGCGCTGACCGGCATCGATCGTGCCCTGTACCTGCGCCAGTTCCAGCAGCGCAGCCGGCCGGGCCGCCTGCAAGGCATCGATGCCGACGCCATGGCCTCCCAGCAGCAGGTGGCCGACCTGTTTTATGCCAACCATTTGATCAGCCAGAGCGTCGATGCACGACCGCTGTGGCGTGACGACTTCAACCCTATTCTGAACAGTTGACCTGCCATGAAACCCATTGCCTACCGTTCCACCCTGCAACTCGCTCCCTTGATATTCGCCGGCTTTTCCATGCTGCCAGCCTACGCCGCCACCAGCGATGACACGCTCGACACGGTGATCGTCACCGGCTCGCGCGGCAGCGAGGCGCGCACCGTCACCAGCAGCCCGTCGCCGATCGATGTGATCAGCGCCCAGCAACTGGAGAAAACCGGTTCCAGCAGCCTGCGGACCGCCTTGCAGAAAACCCTGCCGTCGTTTTCCCAGCGGCCTTCGGGCACGTCCAACGACAGCATCGCGCGGCCCTACAGCCTGCGCGGCCTCAACGGCTCCAACGTGCTGGTGCTGGTCAACGGCAAGCGCCGCCACAACAGCGCGGTGATCAACCTCGACTCCACGGCGGCCTACGGCACCAACCCGGTGGACCTGGACATGATCCCGGTCAGCGCCATCGACCATATCGAGGTGCTGCGCGACGGCGCCTCGGCGCAGTACGGCTCGGACGCGATTGCCGGGGTGATCAACATCATCCTCAAGCAGAACGACAACGGGGGCTCGGTCAGCACCTCCTATGGCGAGTACACCAAGGGCGACGGCGGCACGATTCGCCAGACCCTGAACAACGGTTTCGCGCTGCCCAACGACGGCTTTTTCAACCTGTCGCTGGACGCCAAGTCCCAGCAGACCGCCGTGCGTGCCCGCGATGCGACGGGCGCGTTCTACTACCCGCAGGCCAACGGCTCACCGGACCCGCGCGAGGCCAACGACAAGGACGTGCAGAAAAACGGCCTGCCGAAAATCAAGGCGATCAACGTCGCCTACAACGCCGAACTGCCCCTGGACGACGTGACCCTGTACTCGTTCTCGACCCTCAGCCAGCGCGACGCGCGGGGCGGGCAGAACTACCGGCGGCCCAACTCCACCAACATCATCCCCTCGATTTACCCCGACGGTACGGCGCCGTTCTACACCCTGCGCGAAACCGACTACCAGGTCGCGGCCGGCGGCAAGGGCAAGATCGCCGAGTGGAACTGGGACTTGAGTTCGACCTTTGGCCGCGACAAGGGCGTGGCCGGCGCCGACGAGACCCTCAACGCCTCGCTCGGCCCGTCGAGCCCCACGCACTTCACCACCTACACCAACTATTTCGACCAGTGGACCAACAACCTCGACCTGACCCGCGCCTTCGACATCGGCCTGAGCAAACCGCTGCAAGTCTCGGCCGGCCTCGAGCATCGGCATGAGCGCTACAAGACCGAGTCGGGCAACCCGCTGTCGTACATCAACGGCGGCTATGTCTACCCCAGCGGTCCGCTGGCCGGGCAACCCGGCGCGGTGGGCGCCCAGGGCGCAATCACCCTGACCCCGGATGACGAAGGCCAGGCCAGTCGCAACAGCTACGCCAGCTACCTGGATGTGGGCCTCAACCCCACCGAGAAACTCTATGTGGGCGTGGCCGGGCGCTTCGAGCATTACGACGACAGCTCAGGCAACACCAGCAGCGGCAAGCTCTCGTTGCGCTATGACTTCACCCCTGAATTCGCCTTGCGCGGCACCCTCAGCAACGGTTTTCGCGCGCCGTCGCTGTCGCAATCGGTGTATGCGCAGACCGCCAACCAATACACCACCGTCAATGGCGTGGCGCAGTTCGTCGAGGCCAAGTCGGTGCGGGTCGATTCGCCGCTGGCCCAGGCGCTTGGCGCAGAGGATCTGAAGCCGGAGAAGTCGCGCAATATCAGCCTCGGCTTCGCCTACAAGCCGGTGCCCGAAGCGAATATCACTGTGGACGCCTATCAGATCGAGATCAGCGACCGCATCGCCCAGACGGGTTTCCTCTACGGCAGCGGCGTCGACCAGATCCTGCAGGCCAACGGCTTCCGCCCTGGCTACCGGGTCAAGTACTTCACCAACGCCGCCGACACCACCACGCGCGGCATCGACCTGGTCACCGACTACCGCGTCGATTACGGCGCCTTCGGCACCGTCAAATATGGCGTGGCGGCCAACTACAACAAGACCACGATCGACAGCATCAAGTCGACGCCCGCCGCACTCACCGCCGTCGGCAGCAACCTGGCGCTGTTCGACCGCGTGGCCCAGGGATACCTGACCGTGGCCAACCCCAAGACCAAGCTGATCCTCAGCGCCAACTGGAAGGTCGACAAGTTTGACATCAACGCCGGCCTGACCCGCTACGACAAGGTCATCGCCCGCGACACCAACCCGGCTTATGACGTGACCTACGGCGCCAAGTGGCTCACCGACCTGGAGGTGGCCTACAACCTCACCAAGGACCTGAACCTGGCGGTGGGCGCCAACAACCTGCTCAACGTCAAGGCCGACAACAACGCGTTCCCCCAAGGCGATATCAACGGGTTCCCCAAGTTCGGCAGCATCTCGCCGTTCGATCCCTACGGTGCGTTCTGGTACACCCGCGCGACCTACACCTTCTGATGAGGACTGCGACATGAGCCAACAAGAACGACAGATACTGCTCGGCGCCTTCATTCCGAGTGCCGGGATCATGGGGTCGGCCTGGCGCCACCCGAGTGCCGCCGCCGACTCGTTCCGCGATTTCGAGCACTTTCGCTGGATCGCCGAAAAGCTTGAAGCGGCGCGTTTTCATGCGTTGTTTTTCAACGACACGGTGAACGTCGACCTCGACCCCCTGGCCCTGGCGCGCGGCCCCAACAGCGTGCGCTGGGACCCGCTGGTGCTGTTGCCGGCGCTGGCCCTGGCGACGCGGCATATCGGCCTGATCGCCACCGCCAGCACCACCTACAACGAGCCGTACAACATTGCGCGCAAGTTCGCCAACATCGATCACCTCAGCGGTGGCCGGGTCGGCTGGAACCTGGTGACCTCACTGGGCGGCGGCGAGAACTTCAACCGCGATGACCACATCAAGCACGCCGACCGCTATGAGCGCGCCGAAGAGTTCTACGACGTGGTCACCGGCTTGTGGGACAGCTGGGCCGATGATGCATTTATCCAGGACAAGGCGTCCGGGCAATGGCTGGATACCGACAGGCTGCACGTGCTCAACCACCACGGCAAATACTTCCAGGTGCAGGGCCCGCTCAACGCCGCACGTCCGGTGCAGGGCTACCCGGTGATTGCCCAGGCCGGCTCCTCCGATGCCGGCCGGCGCTTGGCGGCGCGGGCCGGGGAATTGATTTTTACCGCCCAGCACACCGTGGAGCAGGGCCAGGCGTTCTACCGTGAAATCAAACACACCGCTGCCGGGTTGGGACGTAACCCCGAGCACCTGAAAGTACTGCCGGGCGTCTCCACCGTGATCGGCCGTACCCAGGCCGAAGCCCAGTCCAAATACGATCAACTGCAGGAGCTGCAGGACCCGAAGGCGTTCCTCAGTTCGATCTCGCGCTTTACCAGCTTGGGTTTCGACCTGTCGGAGCTGCCGTTCGATTCATTGGTGCCGCTGCCGCCCGAGCAGTTCGATACCAACACCCACAAGAGCCGGCAGAAGCTGGTGTTTGACCTGATCCGCCGCGAGCGCCCGACCGTGCGTGAGCTGTTCAACAAGCTCACCGCCGGTGGGCATCGCATCCTGATCGGCACGCCCGAAAGTGTGGCGGATGACTTCCAGGAATGGTTCGAAAGTGGCGCTGCCGATGGCTTCAACGTGATGTTCTCCGGGCTGCACCAGGGCATCGCCGATTTTGCTGATGGCGTGGTGCCGCAGCTGCAGCGCCGCGGTTTGTTCCGCCAGGAATACCAGGGCCAGACCCTGCGCGAAAACCTCGGCTTGCCGTATATCGCCAACCGTCGTCAGGGAGCGCGTTCATGAAGCCGTATTCAGTCGCACTGTTGGCGCTGCTGCTGGCCGGCTGTGGCGGCCCGTCCGGCGAGGTCAGCCAGGCCGACCCGTCCAAGCCCCACAGCGGCGGCACTCTGCGCGTGGCCCTGGACGGCGACCCGCAATGTGTCGACCCGCAGCAGGCGGGTAATAACACCGCGCTGAACGTCGGGCGGCAATTGGTGGACTCCCTCACCGACCAGGACCCGGTCACCGGCGCCATCGTGCCGTGGCTGGCCGAACGCTGGGAGGTGGATGCGGATTCGCGGCGCTTCACCTTTGTGCTGCGCCAGGGCGCGACCTTCAGCGACGGCGCGGCGGTGGACGCTGCGGCGGTCAAGGCCAACCTGGAAGGCATCCTGGCCCTGGGCGCGCGCTCGATCCTCGGCTCGACCTACCTGGCCGGGCTCAAGCGCATCGACACCCCGGACAGCCACACGGTGGTGGTCGAGTTCGAGCAGTCCAACGCGCAATTCCTGCAAGCCACCTCGACCATGACCCTGGGACTGTTGTCGCCCGCCAACCTGGCCTTGTCGTCAGGTGAGCGCTGCCAGGGCCAGTTGGTCGGCTCGGGGCCGTTTGTACTGAAGTCGTTCGTGCATAACCAGAAAGTGTCGCTGAGCCGGCGCGAGGACTACGCCTGGGGTTCTTCCTTGGCGGCCCACACGGGCAAGGCCTGGCTCGACGGCATCGAGTTCCTGATCATTCCCGAATCCGGCGTGCGCCTGGGCAGCCTGGCGTCCGCGCAGATCGAGGTGAACACCAGCGTCGCGCCACAGGATGAACCGGGCATCGAAGGCCAGGGCCTGGTGCTGTTGACCCGGGCCAATCCCGGCGTGGTGTTCAACCTGGCGCTGAATGAATCGACGCCGCTGTTCGCCGATATCAAGGTGCGCCAGGCGCTGAACAAGGCAATCAACCGGGCCGAGTTGCAGCGCATCATTTCCCGCTACCAGAAACCCGCCACCGCCTTGCTCGCCACCAGCACGCCGCTGTATCGCGACTTTTCCAGCCTGTTGGCCTATGACCCTGACGGCGCGCGCCGGCTGTTGGACGAGGCCGGCTGGCAAGTGGGCGCGGATGGCGTGCGGGTCAAGGACGGCAAGCGCCTGGCGTTTCGCCTGGATTACTGGCAGCAGACGCCCATCCTGGAGCTGGTACAGCAGCAATTGAAGGGCGTGGGCATCGACTTCCAACTGAATAAATCCACCATCAGCCAGGTCACGGCGATCCAGGCCGGTGGGGATTTCAGCGTGCGCTTTCTCAACCTGACCCGCGCCGACCCGGACGTGCTGCGCACCGTGTATGACGCCCGGGGCTACAACATCAACAAGCGCGAACCGGGCGAGGTGGACCGGCTGTTGAGCGAGTCGTCCAAGACCCTCGACAGCGCCAAGCGCCAGGGGCTGATCGACCAGGCCAGCGAGTTGCTGCTGCGTGACGGTCATGCGATTGCCCTGGTGGAGTTGGCGACGGTGCTGGCCCACGGCAAGAAGGTCCAGGGCCTGCATTACGAAGCGTCCTCGCGGCTGCAGTTCTTCGACACCTGGTTGCAGCCATGAGGGGCACCGCGCTGTACCTGTTGGGCCGTGGTGGCCAGGCGTTGCTGGTGCTGTGGGCGGCGTTCAGCCTGTCATTCGTGATTCTGTACGCGCTGCCCAGCGACCCGGTGAGCATCATGCTCAACCAGAGCGGCGAGCAGAGCACCGTCAACCAGCAGCAAGTCGCGGCGCTACGCGCGCAGTACCTCCTCGACGAGCCGCTGGCGGTGCAGTACGGCATTGCCCTGTGGCATGCCGTGCAGCTGGATTTCGGCAACTCGATCCAGAGTGGCCAGCCGGTATCGGCGTCATTGGCTGAGGCCTTGCCGAAGACAGCGGCCCTGGCGTTGGTGTCGCTGGCGGTGGCGCTGGTGCTGGGCGTGAGCCTCGCGCTGGTCGCCAGCCTGACCCGCCGGCGCTGGCTGCGCGACCTGTTGCTCGGGTTGCCGGCGGTGGCCGTGTCGTTGCCGACCTTCTGGGTGGGGCTGCTGTTGTTGCAGTGGTTTTCCTTCGGCTGGCACTGGTTTCCAGCGATGGGCAACCAGGGGTTTGCCTCACTGGTCCTGCCGACCCTGACACTCGCGATTCCGACCAGCGCGGTGATCGCCCAGGTACTGGCGCGCTCGTTGGCCGCCACCGCGCGCCTGCCATTCGTGGATGCTCTGCGCGCCAAGGGCCTGAGCCCGCTGCGGGTGCTGTTGACCCATGTGCTGCACAACGCGGTGATCCCGATCCTCAGCTTGAGCGGGGTGATTGTCGGCTCGCTGCTGGCCGGCTCGGTGGTCACCGAGACCGTGTTCTCCCGTGAGGGCGTCGGACGCCTGGCCCAGGGTGCGGTCAGCACCCAGGACATTCCGGTGGTACAGGGCGTGGTGGTGTTGGCGGCATTGATCTTTATCGCGGTCAACCTGCTGGTCGACCTGTTGTATCCGTTGCTCGACCCACGTATTCGCGGAGCCGCACGATGAGCCTTGCCTTGACCGCTGTTTTGCCGCGTCCGCACCACTTGCGCGCGTTGCGCCGCCGCCCGTTGCTGCCGCTGGGCGTGATCGTCCTGCTGCTGGTGTTGGGCTGGGCGTTGTGGCCGCAACTGTTCACGCATTTCGACCCGCTGCTCGGGGTGCCGGCCAATGCCTTGCAGAGCCCGTCCCTGGCGCACTGGTTTGGCACCGACCACCTCGGCCGCGACCTCTATAGCCGTACGGTGTATGGCGCCGGGCTGTCGTTGCGCGCGACCTTGCTGGCGGTGCTGATTGCGTTGGTCAGCGGCATCCTCCTCGGGGTGTTTGCGGGGTTCTTCGGCGGCTGGGTGGACGCGGTGCTGATGCGCCTGGTGGAAGTCTTGATGGCGATCCCGGCATTGCTGCTGGCCATGGCGGTGATCACGGTGCTGGGGTTTGGCACGCTGAACATCGCCCTGGCGGTGGGCCTGTCGTCGGTCGCGACCTTCGCGCGCCTGGTGCGCGGCGAAGTGTTGCGTTGGCGTGCAAGTACGTTTGTCGAGGCCGCATCGGCCTGTGGTGTCGGGCCGTGGACCATTATCGCGCGGCACATCCTGCCCCACGCCAGCGCGCCGGTGCTCGCGTTGGCCGCGCTGGAATTCGGCAGTGCGGTGCTGTCGGTCTCGGCCTTGAGTTTTCTCGGCTTCGGCGCGCCACCGCCGCAACCCGAATGGGGTTTGCTGGTGGCCGAAGGGCGCAACTTCATGATTGCCGCCTGGTGGTACACCAGCCTGCCGGGCCTGGTCGTGGCTGCGGTCGTGGTGTCGGCCAACCAACTGGCGCGGGCGTTGCAACAGGATCAAGGAGGCACACGATGACAGACCACCTTTTGCTCGACGTACGCGACCTGCGTATCGCCTATCACGGCCGCGATGGGCGCACCGAAGGCGTGGCGGGCATTGATTTCCAGCTCAAGGCCGGCGAGATCCTGGCGATTGTCGGCGAGTCCGGCTCGGGTAAATCGACCACAGCGGCAGCCTTGGTGGGCTTGCTGGCGGGCAACGCGCAGATCGAATCCGGCAGCATTCGCCTGGCAGGCGAGGAATTGACCACCGCCAGCGAACGCCAGTGGCAAAGCATTCGCGGGCGCAGCGTGGGCTTTGTGCCGCAGGATCCGGGCTTGTCCCTCGACCCGGTCAAGCGCATCGGCCACCAACTGGTCGAGGCCCTGACCCTGCACGGCGTGCCCAAGCCGCTGGCGCGCCAGCGCAGCCTGGCACTGTTGCGCGAAGTCGGGCTGGCGGACGCCGAGCGTGTTGCTCGCGGTTATCCGCATCAACTCTCCGGCGGCATGCGCCAGCGCGTGCTGATCGCCATCGCCCTGGCCAATGACCCGCCGCTGGTGATCGCCGATGAGCCGACCAGCGCGCTGGATGTGGGCGTGCAGCGGCAGATTCTCGACCGCCTGCAAACCCTGGCCCGTGAACGTGGCACGGCGGTGTTGCTGATCACCCATGATCTGGGCGTGGCCCTCGACCGCGCCGACCGGCTGCTGGTGATGCACCAGGGGCGCATCGTCGAAACCGGCGACGCCCGTCGCGTCTTCGAGACGCCGCAGCATGCCTACACCCGGCAGTTGCTGCAGGCGGCGCCAAGCTTGTTGGTGCAGCAACGCCGGCAGGTGAGTGCGCAGCGTGTGGAGGCCACGCCGCTGTTGACGGTGCAGGGGCTGCGCAAGGATTTCTCGACCTGGCGCCACCCGACACCGCTGGCGGTGGACGGGGTGTCGTTCCATCTGCCGCGTCACGGCACCACCAGCCTGGTGGGGGAGTCGGGCTCGGGCAAGTCGACCACTGCGCGCCTGATTCTCGGGTTGGAGCGGTTGGACAGCGGCAGCGTGGTGTTCGATGGGCAGGACATCAGCCACGTGTCGCGCCGCGAGTGGCTGGCGTTGCGGCGGCAGATCCAGGTGGTTTACCAGAATCCCTATGCGTCGCTGAACCCACGGTTGAGCCTGGAGCAGATCATCAGTGAGCCGTTGCAGGCCTTTGCGTTGGGCGACAGCGCCTGGCGCCGCCAGCGCGCGGCGACCTTGCTGGAACAGGTCGAGTTGCCGGCGCGGTTGCTGGGGAGTCGGCCGGTGGAGCTGTCGGGCGGGCAGCGGCAGCGGGTGGCGATTGCACGGGCGTTGGCATTGGAGCCGCAGTTGCTGGTGCTGGATGAGGCGTTGTCGGCGCTGGATGCGTCGATTCAGGGACAGATTCTGACGTTGCTCGCGGACCTGCAAGAACGGCTGGGCTTGAGCTACCTGTTTATCTCCCATGATCTGGCGGTGGTGCGGCAGATTTCCGATCATGTGGTGGTGATGCAGGCGGGCAAGGTGGTGGAGCAGGGCGCTTGTGAACAGATCTTCACCGCGCCTGCCCATGACTACACCCGTAGACTGCTGGCCGATATTCCCGGCCAGCACACCCCCTGCAGGCGCCGGCTGGCCGGCGATGAGGCGCCTTCTTTGAGCGTCAATTCGGCGACCGCCATCGCCGGCAAGCCGGCTCCTGCCAGGAGGGTGGTGCAGCTTTAGGCCTCGATAAGCTGCGGGCTGCCACTCTCCACGACAAAGTGCTTGAGCGTCGACACCGTGGCGTTGGGGTCCAGGCGATCGGAGATCGCCTGCATCTTCACCGCCAGGCGCTCCGGCGTCAGGTCCAGCGACAAATACCCACGGGGCCGACTGTCGTAAAAGCGGATCTGCGGATTCGCCGGCAATATGGACTGCACTGCCTCGTAGCTCGGCCCATTGGAGGTGATCGAGGTGCCGACAAACTCCGCCGCCACCAGTTTCGAATCCGGATCCTCCGGCCGCTCATACAAATGGTTGGCCCAGAACGAGTGATAGTCCCCGCTCAATACCACCGGGTTCGCCACTCGGCTGTCACGCAGGTTGTCGATCAGCCGCCCGCGCGCCGCCTGGAAACCGTCCCAGCTGTCGGTCCAGTACCGCGCGCCATCGGTGCCCGGCCGTTCCGCCCGCAACGGCGCCACCAGCAGATCCTGGGCGAGCAGGTTCCAGCGGCTGTCGCTGCGGCGCAAACCGTCGTACAGCCAGCGTTCCTGCTCAAACCCCAGCAGCGTGCGCTTGGGATCGGAGAGGTCCACGCAGCTGCTCAGTTCCATATGGCCTTTGCCGAAATTCGGCGCCTGGTAGCACGGCTGGCGCGAGCGGTACTGGCGGCCATCGAGCACCGGGATCGCGGCGAGATCGCCATAGGTGAAACGCCGGTAAATCTGCGGACTGCCATTGCTGCCCAGCGGCGGGCGCCGCAACGGCATGTTCTCCAGGAAGGCCTGGTACGCCGCCGCCCGGCGTTGCTGGAAGGCCGCGAGGGTCACGCCCGGATCCTTGGAGGACACACCGGAGTAGTCGTCCTGCACCTCATGGTCGTCCCAGGTCGCGATCCACGGTGCAGCGGCGTGCAGCTGTTGCAGGTCCGGGTCGGTCTTGTGCAATGCGTAGCGGTACCGGTAGCCGGCCAGGTCGGTGGCTTCGGGGGCGCCGTATGAGCGGGCCAGGCCCTGTGTGCCGGGGGCGTTGGTGTATTCGTAGATGTAGTCGCCGAGAAACAGCACCAGGTCGGGACGCTCGTCGGCCATGTGCCGATACGCACTGAACAGCCCACGCTCGTAATGGGCGCAGGAAGCGACGCCCAGGCGCAGGTGATCGACTTTGGCGTTCAGTGCCGGCAGGGTCAGGGCGCGGCCGGTCGGCCCGCGCTCGCCCAGGGCGATGAAGCGATACCAGTACTCGCGGCCCGGTTGCAGCCCGTGCAATTGCACATGCACGGCGTGGCCGTTGATTGCCAGGGCCTGGGTCCGTCCGCGCTGGGCAATGCGTTGGAAGTGTTCATCCAGGCCGACTTCCCAATCCACCGGGATGCTCGCCGGCAGCGCGTATTCATTGCCGGGAAACAGCGGCAGCGTGCTCAGTCGAGTCCAGATCACAAAGCCATCGGGCCAGGGATCGCCACTGGCGACCCCCAGCGTGAACGGCGTGGCGACATTCGCCAGCGCGCTGCCGTAACGCAACACCAGGGGCGCAGCCGCCACCCCGGCCAGCAGGCGCAGGGCCTGGCGGCGGTTCAGATCAAAAGTCATGACAGGTCCCTAGAATTTGTAGCTGGCCTGGACACCCACGGTGCGTGGGTCGCCCGGCGTGGCGATTTGGGCGTTGGACAGGAACGAGCCGTGGTACAGGTCGTATTTCTTGTCGAACACGTTGCGGGCCCACAGCGCGCCCGACCAGTTGCTGCCCTTGGGCGTCACACCCAGGCGCGCATTCGCCAGCCAGTAGGCCTGGGTGGTGGTGCCGTTGCTGCCGGTGATGCGGTCGTGGAACGAGTAGTCGCTCTCGGCGCTGAAGGTAAAACCGCCGACGTCCCACACATATTGCAGCTGGCCGCCGTAGCTGATTTTCGGGAAGTTGGTCAGGCTGGAACCGGAGAAGTCGGTGTACACCGGGTAGGCAAACCCCACCGCGCGGGTCGCGGTGCTGTTCAGGCCCTGGTAGTCGACGTACTTGCCTTTCTTGGTGCCGAAGTACTGGCCGAGGGTCAAGCCCGACACCGGCTCCCATTGCAGTTCCAGCTCATAGCCGTAGATCTTCGACTTGGGAATATTCACCAGCCGGCCGACGTTGCCCACTGCCTGGCTGATCCACACCTGCGACTGGTATTGCTGGTCGCGATAGTCGTAGTAGAACGCCGAGCCGTTGAAACGCAGCGTGTCGCTCAAGTCACTCTTGAAGCCCACTTCATAGGCCAGCAGTTTTTCCGGTTTGACCGGTGCGATCTGCTCGGCATAGCTGGAGTTGTAGGCGGTAAAACCACCGGACTTGATCCCGCGGCTGACCGTCGAATACAGCAGGGTCGACGGTGTGAGCTGGTACTCGAGGCCGAGCTTCCAGGAGGTGGAGTTGCTGTCCAGGTCGCTGTCGGCGGCCGGGAAACTCAACTGCCCGAGACGGTACACGCCGTTGTTGACGAGGATGCGCTGGGTGGAGAAATCCTCGAGTTCGCGGTGTTCTTTTTCCTGGCGCACACCTACGATCAATTTCCAGTCATCGGTCAGCTGGTAGTCGCCCTGGGCGAAGGCGCTGTAGGTGTTGGATTTCTGCGTGTAGGAGGTGTAGGTGCCGTAGCCGAGGTTGGCGCTGAAGTCCGAGTAGAAGTTTTCGTCCAGGCGGTCCTGGGCGAAATACAGGCCGGTCTGCCAGTTGAAGCGCTCGTTGTCGTGTGAGGCCAGGCGCAGCTCCTGGGAGAACACTTCGATCTTGGAGTCGAAGTATTCATCCGATTGCGGGATCACCGACGCGTCCCAGTCGATGTATTCGCGGCGCCGGAAGCGGTCGGATGCGGTGATGCTGGTCACGCTCAAATGGTCATTCAGGTCGAACGTGCCCGTGAGCGCGAAACCGGTGTTGTCGTTGTCGCGATGCGGCTTGTCACCTACCGACAGCCCGGTGAGCTTGGCAAAGCCCGGGGTGAGGCCCCAGCCGGTTTTCTTGCCGTCGTTTTCCGGGCTGATGCTCGCGTAGGCGGCGCCGTTGGCGTTGGGTTTCAGCCCCTGGTACAGGTACGAGCCGCGGCTGTCGGACTTGTCCTCACCGGCATGCACGCTCAGGTTGAAGTTGATGTCCGGCGTGGCGTCCCAATCGAACTGGCCGCGCACCGAGGTGTTGTCCTTGTCGCCCAGGCTTTGCCCGGTCACCCGGTTCTCCTGCCAGGCGCCGCCTTGTTCGGTGATGAACGCCAGGCGTGCGCGCAGGGTGTCGCTGAGCGGCCCGGAGAGAAAACCCTCGACGTTGCTGGCGTTGTAGGAGCCGTAGCTGGTGGTCAGCCCACCGTGGAATTCACGCGTGGGTTTGTTGGTGATGAAGTTGATCGCGCCGGCTGTGCTGTTGCGCCCGTACAGCGTGCCCTGCGGGCCACGCAGTACCTCGACGCGTTCCAGGTCGAAGAGCTGGCCCTGGGTCTGGATCGGGTAGGGCAAGGCGACCTGATCCAGGTACACGCCGACGGTGGAGGTATTGTTGCTGCCGTAATCCTTGAGCCCGACGCCGCGAATGCGGAACAGCGGGTTGCCGCCGCCGTACTGCGGCGCGATGTCGAGGTTGGGCACGTAGTTCTGCAGCTCGTTGACGTTGGTCACACCCTTGTTCTGCAGGTCCTGGCCGCTGAGCGCGGTCAGGGCGATACCCACGTCCTGGGCGGATTCTTCATGCCGCTGGGCGGTCACCGTGACCTGGGGCAGGGCAGTCGTGGTCTGGTTGTCGGCTCCCAGCGCATCGCCGGCCAGCAACGCCATGAAGGGCGCACTGGCAAGGACAAACGGGCGGGCGGGTTTGGTGTAGCGATGGTTGCGAAGCAGCGAGTGCATGGCAAGGTCCCTTAAGAAATCCGATTCTTGAGCGCGGGGCAGGCGGAATGCCGTCCCATCGCGCAGGGGCCGCTCTTTGAAGAGTAAGCTGCTGACATCGATAGCAAGCTATATGCCATCATTTTGTCATAATTAAGTCGATGAATTTATTCAGGATTTTTCAACGGGCACGGTTGGCGCGTTGCTTATGCAACACGCGGGCGGCAGGTTGTTACGCAAGCAACAGCGGCAGTTACCCCCTTGCACGAGCCGGCTTGCCAGCGAAGATCGTCAACGATAACGCGGCAACCCAGCCACAACGTGGTGCCCGAAAGATTTTCGCCTGCAAGCCGGCTTCCACAGGGTCAGCGCGTACCCGGATACCGCGTCTCCATCACGATCGACAGCGCATCCGGGCGCCAGTATTCCTGGTCGAATTCCACCGCCTGGTTGTCCTCGCCGAAGTTCAAGCGCTCCAGGTACACACTGGTGGAGCCCGGCGACAATTGCAGCAACTCGGCCTGTTCTTCATTCACCGTGCCGATGTGCATCTGCAGTTCACAGCGTGATTGCACCCGCGCAAAACGGTCGCGCAGCAGTTGGGTCAGCGAGGTATTGAGGTCGGCTTCCAGCAGGCCGGGGCACCAGCTGGCGAGCAGTGCGTTGAATTCCAGCAGCACCGGGCGGCGGTCGATCCAGCGGCGGCGCTGCAGGAAAAACACCGGCTCCTGCGTCGAGGCCAGGCCCATTCGCTTGGCCAGCCAGGCGCCGGCCGGGCGCAGTTCGGCGTGCAGGCATTCGGTGCGGGGTGTGCGGCCCTGGGCGCTGACGTAATCCATGAAGCCGCTGATACGCGTCGGGTCGTAGCGGATGCGCTGCGGGCTGACGAACCAGCCCCGGCGGTTTTCGCGGTACACCAGGCCCTCGGCCTCGAGTTGCTGCAAGGCCTGGCGCAAGGTGACGCGGGTGCAGCCGAAGCGTTCGATCATTTCCCGCTCGGAGGGAAATTTCTCGTCGGCCTGGGGTACACCGGCGGCGATGTCGTGGGCGATCTGTTCGCGGATGCGCTGGTAGTGCGGCGAGATGGGGTCGAAAGGCATCCTGGGGTTCCGTGTGCAGGCATGACGTGGGGCAGACTCTACCGTTCCTGTTGGCGCAGGTCACCTGCTCCCACGCAGGCCTTATGCAAAGCGGAACGAGGCGCCATGCGCCGAGGCGGGCAGGCGATCACTGCCGTCGACGCTGAGCCGCGAGCGCAGCGTGCCGGTTTGCGCAGTGGTGCGGTACAGGCCGCGCTTTTGCAGGGCCGGGATCACCAGTTCGACAAAATCATTCAGCGAGCCGGGGCTGATCAGCGGGTTGAGCATATAGCCGCTGGTGCCCGAGATGCGGGCGTGCTCCTCGATCTTTTGCGCGATCTGCTCCGGGGTGCCGACCAGGATCAGGTCGCTGCCACGGGTGACATTCGCAAAACGCTGGCGCACCTCGCCGGCAGTCAGCGGCTTGCCGCTGCCATCGGGTTTCATCACGTAGGAGGTCATGCCTTCGGTGTGGGTCGACAGCGCTTCATTGTCGGCGTAGCGGCTGATGTCGATGCCGGTGTCGCCGGCATAGCTCACCAACTGCGCTTGCAGGTGATAGTTGCTTTGCAAGGTGTCGTATTTTTTCTGCGCCTCGATAGCGGTGGGCGCCGTGACGATGCGCAGCACGGTCAGTGACTTCACGTCGGCGGCGCGGCGGCCACGGGCTTCGGCCTGGCGCCAGATGTCTTCGAGGCCCTGGCGGATTTCCAGTGGATTGGACTTGGCGATAAACACCAGCTCCGCGTGCTTGGCCGCAAACTGCCGACCGCGCGCCGACCAGCCGGCCTGGATCAGCAGCGGCGTGCGTTGCGGCGATGGCGAAGTCAGATGCGGCCCGGCCACGCGGTAATGCTCGCCGGCATGCGCGATCGGCCGCACGCGGGCGCCATCGGCGTAGGTGTGCGCCTGTTTGTCGGCGCGCACCGCGTCATCGGCCCAGCTGCCTTCCCAGAGCTTGTACACCACGTCGAGAAACTCCTCGGCGCGCTCATAGCGGTCGTCGTGCTTGATCATCTGCTCCAGGCCGAAATTGCGCGCTGCGCTGGACAGGTACGAGGTGACGATGTTCCAGCCGATCCGCCCTTCAGACAGGTGATCAAGGGTGCTGAAGCGCCGCGCGTGGGTGAACGGGTGCTCGTAGGTGGTGGTCACGGTGACGCCGAAGGCGAGCTTTTCGGTGAGGGCCACCAGCGCCGGAATAATGCTTAAAGGATCGTTGGCCGGGGCTTCCACTGCCCATTTCAACGCCATGGCTTCGGAGCCACCGAACACATCGTAAAAGCCCAGCACGTCGCCGAAAAACATCAGGTCGAGGTTGGCTTCATCCGCCGTGCGGGCCAGGTTCGACCAGTATTTGAGGGTATTGATGCCCAGCCTTTCATCGCTGGGGTGGGTCCACAGGCTGGGCGCGCCGCCGCAGCCGACACTGGCTTGTTCATAGAGACCGAATAACAGCGGGGTAGGATCGGACATGGTGCTTCCTGCGTGCAAAAAAAGTGCGGCGACAGACTATCGCCCGTGGAGATAAGCCTTGCCGTAGTGCCGTTCCAGCCGGGCCTGGATCAGTTCCAGGCCGATCGACAACAGCCAGTAGATGACGGCGGCCGTGGTAAGCATTTCGATATAGCGGTAAGACGAGCGGCCATAGGATTGCGCGAGGAACATCACCTCCCACACGCCCATCACCGAGACCAGAGACGAGTCCTTGAGCATCGAGATGAACTGGCTGGTGGTCGGCGGAATAATGGTGCGCATGGCCTGGGGCAGCACGATCTGCCAGAACGTCACGGCCCGGCCCATGCCCAGTGCAGCGGCGGCATTGCGTTGGCCCTGGGACACGCCAAGAATGCCGGCGCGGAAGATCTCGCTGAGGTAAGCCCCGTAGTTCAACGACAGCGCAATGATCCCGGCACTGATCGCGCCGGGCACTACGCCCAGTTGAGGCAGGCCGAGGTAGATCAGCAGAATCTGGATCAGCAACGGCGTGCCGCGAAAGAACGAGGCATAGAAACTGGCGATCCCGAACGCCACGGCGCTGCTCGACAGGCGCGCCAGGGCGGTGGCGAAACCCAGGGCCACCGACAGCCAGATCGAGCAGAAACACAAGAACAGCGTCAGCGCCGCGCCTTGCAGAAAGCCCTGGGGCGAAAGGTGCAGCCCCACCAGGTTCTGCCACTTCGCGGCGACGATGGCGAACTGCAGGTCAAAGCTCATGAACATCGCGGTGAACAGGCCCAGCATCACGCCCCAGGTCAGCCATAGCCGCACACGGAACGACAGCCGTGTGCGCTTGGCCACGGGCGGCTTGATCGTGGTTGGAGGGGTAGGAAAAACACTCATTGGGTGATGTCTGAGCCGATCCATTTCTGCGAGATCTTCGCCAGCGTGCCGTCGCTTTTCAGCTCGGCGAGAATCTGCGTCAATCTGGCATCCCATTGTGGATCACCCTTCTCGGTGGCGACCACGTTCGGCTCGGCGTACAGCACCGCGCCGGTGATCTTGAAGCGTGGGTCGTGGTCGATGCGTTCCTTGGCGGTGACCAGGTTGGTGACCATGGCATCCAGGCGCTTGCCGGTGCCCAGCGCGAGGTCCTGGAAAGCGATGGTCTCGTTGTCGTAGGGCACCGCCTGCACGGCCTTGAACGGGTAGTCGATCGGTGTGTTGGCGCCTTCGATCACCAGGTCCTTGGCCAGGTACGCCTCGTAGGTCGATGCACTGCCCACGCCGACTTTTTTACCGCTGAGATCGGCTGCCGACTTGATCGTGTCGTCGTTGCTGTTTACCACGACCACAGCCGGCGAGGCGTAGTACTCGAACGGGAAGTTGAAGACCTGGCCGCGCGCGGCGCTGGGGGTCATGGAGCAGATGCACACGTCGTAGCGGCCATTCCAGCGGCCAGCGGCGATGACTTCCCAGGACGGCGTTTCGAGTTTCAGTTTCACCCCGAGTTTGTCGGCGACGGCCTTGGTCACGTCGACGTCAAAACCATCCAGCTGGTTTTGTTCGTTGAGGAATGAGAAGGGCGGGTAATTCTCCATCAGCACGCCGACCAATTGCTTGGATTGGGTGATGCGGTCCAGGGTCTGCCCGGCGAAGATCGCCGGGCTGGCCAGGAGGAGAGTGACGCTGAGCGCGGCAGCAGTGCGTAAGTTCATAAAAGCATCCAAGCGAGGTTTTTTATATTTAAACGCGATAGATGCACTTGTGTTTAATGATATTAAACGCTGTAAACCGAAGCTTTGGTTATATGTTCCTGTTGGTGCAGGTCACGTTGCCATGCCCGCAGACCATAGGCCGCCAGCCCTACAAAGCCGGCGTAGAGCGCGGCGGTGAGTTGCAGGTCCTTGTACAGGAACAACCCCACATAGGCCGCGTCCAGCAGGATCCACAGCCACCAGCTGACCACGTATTTGCGCGCCGCCCACAGGCTCGCCACCAGGCTGAAGGCGGTGAGCAGCGAATCCAGCCAGGGCAGCGCGGCATCGGTAAAGTGGTGCATCACGGCGCCCAGGGCCACGGCGCCGATCAGCCCCGCGAGCAGGTGGCGCCACGCCTCCCGGAGTGGCAGGCGTTCCACGCGGACCTTGCCCGCCTCGATGCGCCCGGTGCTCCAGCGCCACCAGCCATAACCTTGCAGCACGGCGAAGACCAACTGCAGGAGCATGTCCGAATACAGCTTCACGTCGAAGAAGATCCAGGCATACAGCAACACCGCGACCACGCTGACCGGCCAGCACCAGCGCACTCGCTGTGCGGTGAGCCAGACCCCGGCGATGTTGAAGAACACGGCGACGATTTCCAGTGGCGACATAGGGTTCTCACACGGCTAGTTTTCTAGAGGCAGCGCCTGTTGCTTGAGCTGGCGCTTGCGTTCAAAGGGCAGTTTTTCCTGATCGCCATAGGGCGCGCTGTACCAGTTGCCATACGTAGGGTTGGGCAGCAGGAACCAGCGTTGGCCGAGCCAGGCCAGGTACGGTTCGGCTGCCTTGCGCTGGTCGGCCAGGGTGTTGTGCTTGGCCTGCACGAAATCGCCCAGCGAGTCGCCGGCGAGCATCAGCACACGGGCATGCGCGGCCACCCACTGGCGGCGGCAGTTTTTGCCATAGCCGGCCTGTTCGCAGTGGCCGGTCGGGGTGCTGGCGGCCAGTACCTGTTCGTTGCGCTGCACCGGGAAACCGCGCAGGCGCAGGTTGTCGACCGTGGCCTGGACCTGGCTGTGTTCACGGTTGGTGATGTAGTAGACGGTGATGCCTTTTTTATCGGCCGCTTGCAGGAACGCTACGGCGCCGGGCAGCGCCTGGGCCTTGGCCTGGTCGACCCAGGTGTTCCAGCGGTCATAGGAATACACCTGGTTGTTGATGATGTCCCGCGCGTTGAGCGGCACGTTGTCGAGCACGGTTTCATCGATATCCACTACCACTGCCGGTGGCAGCCCGGCGAGGTTGCGCGGGGGCAAGGGCAGGGCGTCCCAGGTCGGATCGGCCAGCGCGGCGTCCAGCTGACGCGTGGCGCTGGCGAATACCTGGCGATAAATCAGCTCGTGTTCGATGGAGGTCTGGGTCCACAGCACCGCGTCCAGTTGGTCGTTGGCGGGCGGTTGCTGCTGGCAGCCGACCAGGGCGGTGGAGAGCAGGCAGACACTGGCAAACATCAGATTACGCATAAACACTCAGCCTCAGAAATTGACGGTGGCGGACAGCCGTGCGGTACGCGGCGCCCCCAGGAACAGGTAGCCGTCGCCTGCGGATTCACCCACGTCCCGCCAGTAGCGTTTGTCGAACAGGTTGTCGACGGTCAGGCGCAGCACAGTAGCGTAATCGCCGACTTTGGTGGTGTAGCGACCGCCCACATCGAACACCGCATAGTCGTCGACTTTCACCGTGGCCTCGCGGTTGGCGTATTTGCTCGCGCTGTATTGCACCCCGCCGAGCAGGGCCAGGCCCGGTACCGCCTGGATGTTGTAGTCACCGTGCAGGCTGGCACGCAGCTTGGGCACGTTGATCGCCTGGTGGCCGTCGTAGTCTTCGGTGCCGCTGCCGTCGACTTCGGCGCGGATCGCCGCGATGCTGGCCGACACTTGCAGGTCGGAAGTCACGCGGCCGTTGGCCGACAGTTCGATCCCCACGTTCTTCTGCTTGCCTTGCTGCACGAAGGTGATGCTGCCGTCGTCGTTGGGGCGGTTGTATTGCAGGTCCTGGGTGATCTGGAACAGCGCAGCGGTCAGGCTCAGGCGCTGGAAGTCACGCTTGATCCCGACCTCCAGCTGGCGCGAGGTGGTCGGCGGCAATACCTCGTCGGCGTTGCTGCTGAACCACGCGGCCTCGCCACCCAGCGACAGGCCTTTGCTGTAGCTGGCGTACAGCGAGGTGTCCGGACGCGGTTTGTAGATCAGCGCCACTTGGGGCAGGAACACGCTGCGCTGGGTATGACGCGTGGTGGCGCCGGCCTGGTTGTAGGTCTCTTCGTCGAGGCGGACCTGGCGCCCGCCGAGGAGGGTTTGCCATTGTTCGTTGAAGCTGATGCGATCGCTGGCGAACAGGCCGTACTGGCGGCTGTCGAGGCGTCGGTAGGTGTGCCCCAACGGGCCGTCGTAGGGTTCCAGTACCGGTGACGGCTGGTAGATATTGCCCTCGCCAATGTACTCGTTGACCGACTTGCGCCGGTCCACCAGGCGGCGGAAGGCGGTGGTGCCGAAGGTCAGGTCGTGCTTGAGAAAGCCGGTGTCGAACTGGCCGTTGAGGGCCGCCTGGGCTTCCTCGTTGCTGCGGGTGTCGTCGGGGCTGCGGTAGTCGGAGATGTCGTAGTCGCCCTCGGCGCTGAAGTGGTTCGGCACGGCGCTGTTCGCGCAACTGGCGGCGCCGTAGCAGCCCCAGGCGAAGGTGCTGTAGTCGTCGATCACCACGCGGCTGCGCGACGCGCTGAAGCTGGCTTTCCAGGCTTCGTTGAAGCGGTATTCAAACAGCCCGTCGAGGTTCAGCGACTGGATGCCCACCGGGTTCGACCAGCTCTGGTACGCCAGCAGGTCCTTGGGCGACACATGGTGCGGCACCTCGGTGCCGCCGAGCAATTGATAACCCGGCACCGAGCGCTGCTCGCGTTTCTGGTACTCGGCGTTGAGTTGCAGCAAGGCGTTGGGGCTGATGTTCCAGTCCAGCGCCAGGGAGGCGAAATCGCGCTTGCCGTCGGCGTGCTCGACATAGGAGCGGATATCTTCGTGGGCCAGGTTGATGCGCACGCCCACCTGTTGCTCGGTGCCGAGCCAGCCGCCGATATCGGTGGCCAGGTAGCGCTCGCCCTGCTCGTTGGTGGACACCGTCACCGAGCGCACATTCTCCGGGCGCTTGCTCACGTAGTTGACCAGCCCGCCGGGTTCGGACACGCCGCTCTGCAGGCCGGCCAGGCCCTTGAGCACTTCCACTTGCTGTTTGTTTTCCAGCGCCACGTTCTGCTCGCCGGTGATGGTGCGGCCGTTGATCTTGTAGCTGCTTGCCGGGTTCAGGGCGAAGCCGCGCACCACGAAATTCTCGTAGTAGCCGACCGGGGCGTAGCTGTCGCCTACCGACGCGTCATTCTTCAACACCTCGCTGAGCAGGCGTGCCTGCTGGTCTTTCAGGCGCGCTTCGGTGATCACCGCGACCGAGGCCGGGGTGTCCAGCAACGGCGCGTTGTCAAAGCCGGCCACGGCGGCTTTTTTGGCCTGGTAATCGCTGGCCTCCTGGCCGACCACGGTGACGGTGTCCAGGGTCGCCTCCTGGGCATGCGCCGCAGTTGCGGCGAGGGTGATGCTCAAGGCGAGCAGGGTGTGGCGATAAGGTGTAGCCATGTAAGGAGCGCTCCAAGGGCCGGACCGCCGCTGCCGTACGCTTTTATCGGGCAAAAGGCTGCCCAGCGCTGCGCAACGAACGGGTTGCCAGTACGAAATGAAAAAGCCGAGTTCGCCGAAAGTGGCGTCAGGCCGGAGCTGCTCCGGTAGTCATTGGTAAACGTGCGTCGGCAGCCCATTCCTGCAGGGAACCGTCGTAGAGGGCGATGTCCTGGCGACCCAGCAGGGTCAGGGCCAGGGCGTTGGCGGCGGCCGAGATGCCGCCGCCGCAATACAGCACCAATGGGCCTTCGCTGTGCAGCAGCGTGGGGCCGATGGCCAGGGCCAGGGCATCCTTGGGCAGGTAGCGGCCGTGGGCGTCGAACAACTCGCGCGCCGGCAGGTTTTGGCTGCCGGGGATGTGCCCGCGTCGGGCGTAGCGGGTGGGCGCGGTGCCTTCGAACAGCGCCGCGCCAAGGGCACAGATCAACACGCCGGGTGCTTGCCCGGCGACGATGGCTTCGACGCCGCGGCGGTCGATCCACAGCCCGGCACGCGGGTTGATTGCCCAGGGTTGCACCGGCATGACCGGCTCGGCTGGGCCGTTATGTTCCGGCAAACCGGCGGTACGCCAGGCGTTGAACCCGCCATCGAGTACCTGGGCGTCGATGCCTGCGCCGCGCAGCATCCACCACAGGCGAGCGGCCCAGAAACCATCGGCACGGTCGTAGATAACCAGGGTTTTCCCTTGGCCAGCACCGAGCTTGGCCAAACTGTTTACCAGCGCTTCAGGCGTTGGCAGGGCGAAGCTGAAACTGGCGCGGGTGTCGGCCAAGTCAGTCACTAGATCTGCATGTCGAGCGCCTGGAATATGCGCCTGCAACCAGCCGTCTTCGCCGCTTTGGACGCGGTAATCGCCATCGAACGAAGGCGACGGCAATACCACCGTGGCATCCAGTATCACCAGCGTGGGATCAGCCCGATGCGCGTGCAGCCACTGAGTATCGACCAGCATGCTCATACGCTTTTACGCCGGATATGGCCAAGCAACCGTTGCCCCTCGGCACCGGCGAACCAGCGCAGATGACCGAGCAGGTAGGCGTAATAGGCGATATCGGCGCTGGCGGTGGAGCCCACCACGTCCTGGTAATACGCCACCTCGGACAGGGCGAAATCCACGTGCACCAGCGGCAACAGGGCGCTGAGGGTGAGCAGGTCGCGGGTGCTCAATGGGCGTACTTGGTGATACCCGGCGAGCAGGGCATCCACGCTGTCGAGATCGGCGCGCGCTACGCCACCCGTATCAAGGTCCAGCCAGGGCACGGCGTTGCGTTCGATGGCAGTGGCGAGGTCGAAGAGGGCGAAAGTGCGGTCGGCCAGGCCGAAATCCAGCACGCTGGAAACGCTGCCGTCGGCGTTCCACAGCAGGTTGGAGGCGTGCCAGTCGTTGTGGGTCCACAGTGGCGGTTGCTCAGGCAACAGCGGATGCAGTTCTGCGTGCCACGGCAACAGCAACTCGCCGAGTTGAGTGCGCCACTCCTTGTCGGCGAGGTAGGGGCTGCTGATGCCTTCCAGCGGGTTTGATTGTTCTATCAACCGTGCGTTGGCCAGCAGCACCTGGGTCTGGCGTTGAGGGGCGTCATAGGCTTCGGCGGCCAGGTGCAGACGGGCCAATGCCTGGCCTGCGGCGAAGGCGTGCCGGGTGTTTTGAAACGGCGACCACGACAGCGCGTCGCGGTACAGGTCCAGGCCCTCGGCGAAGTGGTGCACTTCATACGTCCACACGCCCTGCGCGGTTGCCGTCGCCCCGTGCCGGTTTGGCACCACTGCCGCCACTGGCGCGCCCTGGCGATGCAGGTGGGCGATCAGGCGGTGTTCTTCCTCCAGCCACGCGGCTTGGCGCACGTGCTGGTGATGACGTTTGACGAACACCGTCGCCTCGCCAGTGGTGATCAGGCCGGCGGCGGAAAACGGTCGCGGGCTGTGCCAGTGCAGGCTCTGCAGCGGGCCCAGTTGCGGGTAGTCGTGCAGCAGCTGTTCGATATCGGTTTCGTGCAGGGCCGGCCAGTCGGCCGCGACGGGCTCCAGCCCCAGGCCGTGGGCGGTGCGTTGCGGATTCATGCGCGCACCTCGGGCAAGTAGGCGTTGCTGGTTGCCCCTTCCCACACCTGCGGATTGTCGAGCACCGCATGCGCGTGCAGCCATTCGGCGTAGGGGGCGAGCAGCGCCTGGCGTTGTTCGCCCCAGCGGCCTTGATGCAGCCAGGTCGGGGCGATTTTATGCAGCGATGCGCTGAGCAATTCCGCCGGAAAATACGGCGTGGTGTGCTCGTAGGCGGCGAGAGCAATCGACGGCTCCTGTGCCACCGCCAGATAACCGCGGGCAGTGGCTGCGAGGAAATCGCGCACCACCTCGGGCCGGTCTGCCAGGGTGCGCTCGTGGGCGCCGAGCAGGTAGCTGTGATACGCCGGCGCGCCGATCTCGTCGACCGGCAGCACCACCCGGCGCGCGTCTTCGATAGGGCTGTGCATCAGCGCTTCCCAGGCCCAGTAGCCGCCGAAGCTGGCATCGGCGACGCCCTCGGCCAACTGCTCGGGGCGCAGCTCGCGCACGCCGCTGTCCACCAGGATCACGCCATCGGGATCGCCGCCATCGCGGCTGACCAGGTGACGCACCATGGCCAGGCCGCGCGGGGTCGGGTTGAGGGCCAGGCGCTTGCCCACCAGGTCGCGGGGGCGACGGATGCCGGAGTCGGTGAGGGTCTGGATCGACTCCAGCCCCGCATGGTTGATCGCCGCGATGCCTTGCAGCGTCTGGCCGAGGCCACGGCGCACCAGCAGGCGGTTGCTGGGGAACACGCCAAAATCCGCGGCACCGGTGAGCAGGTGCTCCAGGGTGTCGCCACGGTAGGGGTCGTGCACCACCAGCTCTACATCCAGGCCCAGTTCTTCATACCAGCCGCGTTCCCGTGCCAGGTACAACCCCGCCGAATTCGGCCAGGGATGAAAGTACTCCAGCATTACCTTTACCGACACCATCGCGTGTTACTCCAGCCCAACGTCCTGTGATGGGGGCGATTTATAAGGGAGCAATCTGGTATATACCAATATCGTTTATTGCTATGGATATAACTGGGTGGGCCTTTTGGGGGCATATCCGTTTTTGGGTAACGGCTGCTGATGGTTCCGCTCTTACGGCGGGTCACTTTTGGAAAAGAGCCCAGAATGCCGGCCTGACCAAAGGGGCTCTCGCCCCAACACTCGGCACCTCGCCTAGGGAAGGAAGCCGGACACGGTCAAAAATGTGGGAGCGGGCTTGCTCGCGAATGCGGTGGATCAGCCAATGAACTTGTTGACTGACACACTGCATTCGCGAGCAAGCCCGCTCCCACATTTGGATCTCCATTTGTCAGATAGACAGTGGTCTGCCCTGGCTCTGGCTCTTGATTTGGCTTGTGATCTTGATCTTAGGCACCGAGTGGTGGGGCAAGAGCCTTTTGGTCACTTTTGGCTGGGCCGGCCTTCCGGTCCTTCCAAAAGTGACCCGCCGCAAAGGCGGAACCCATATCAGCCGTTACCCAAACAACGGATTTGCCCCCCCCACATCACTGATAACTGGCAGACACCCCTTGCAGGTGCTGCATGACCATGTCGCGAAACAGCAGCGCCTGGGGGGACAGTGGCTTGAAGCTGTTGTGGATCACCGAGATGTTCACCGCCGCCGGGCTGTCGAAAGGCCTGATCACCAGGGGCAGCAGATTGCCGGAAACCGCAAGGGCGTCGACCACGGCGATCTCGCCGCTGGCCAGGCTGAACAGGCTGGCGATCAACCCCGAGCGCACTTGCAGGCCGATGTTCAGTTGCGCCAATACGTCGCCCTACACCTTCTCTTCATTGATCCCATACAGCTCTACCTGATCGCGCAGCCGCCCAATCCCCAGCGTGACAACAGGGGCTGGAGGATGTCAGCCAGTTGCCGAAGATCACCGAAGCGTTGCTGCAGGCCGGGTACAGCGAGGCGGATATCGGCAACATCTGGAGCGGCAACCTGCTGCGCCTGGTGGGCCGGGCGCAAGCGCAGGGGCGTCAATTGCAGGCTGAGGGACAGTGTCGGGGTGAGTGAACATTGCGAAATGTTTCGTCGAATGCGAAACTGACGTAATTGTGAATACTTATCATCTGGCCCCATCTTTATCCCCCAGCCCGCGCATCCTGATCATCGAGGATGACGTCGAGCTGTGCACGCACCTGAGCAACCATCTCAGCCGGCGCGGCTTTGCCTTGAACAGCGCCCATTGCGGTGGCCAGGGCCTGGACCTGGCGCTGCAGGCACCGGTGGAATTGATCCTGCTGGACATCATGCTGCCGAGTGAAAGTGGCTTGAATATCCTGGCGCGGCTGCGCCAGGAGCGCGGTACGCCGGTGATCCTGATGTCGGCCCTGGGCGCCGAGCAGGATCGCATCACCGGCTTCAGCCAAGGCGCCGATGACTACCTGCCCAAGCCCTTCAGCCTGGCCGAACTGGATGTGCGCATCGACGCGTTGCTGCGGCGCGTGGCGATCGATTGCGGCACGCGGGCGCCGTCGATGCCTTCGCGGCATTCCGCCCTGGCGTTCGACGCGCAGGCGCGGGACGTCAGCTTCAACGGCCGCGCCGCCGGCCTGACCTCCTCGGAATTCCGCCTGTTGTGCACGCTGCATGAGCACACAGGCGAGGCACTGACCAAGGCCTTCCTCTACCAGCATGTGCTGCACCGGCCATACACCCGCCTGGATCGTGGCCTCGATGTACATGTGTGCAACCTGCGGCGCAAGCTGGCTGCCATCGAGGTACAGGGCATCCGCATCGACGCGGTGCGCCATCAGGGTTATGTGCTGTTGTGCGACGGCGCCTGATGCAACGTCGTCATCCCTTGCTGTGGAAAATGGCGCTGCTGCAAGTGTGTGCCTGTTTGCTGCTGGTCTGGCTGGTGTGGAGTTGGGGCTTGCGGGTGGAGCGCAACACCTACTTCCTGGAGACGTCCGACCGCATCGCCCTGGCTGCCTATGCGGCCGAGGCCGAGCACGTGGCGGCCACTGGCGACCCCGCGGCGGTAGAGCGCTGGCGCCTGGCATTGCAGCAGCGCGAACACACCTGGGTGGCGGTGCTGGATGACTACCTGCAAAGCCTGGGCACCACGCCGTTGAGCGCCGAACAGGTCAGCCATCTGACGTTCATGCGCAAGCTCAGTTGGCCAATGAGCAAGCGCCTCGAAGACGAATTGCCGTACGTGAGCATGGCCTTCCCGGAGCACCCCGAGCGTGGGCGGTTGGTGATGCAATTGCCCGAACGGCTGTTGCCGCCGGGGCTCACGCCGTGGACCCATGTGTTCACCCACGGCCTGGTGCCGGCGTTGTTGGCGCTGGCACTGGGGCTGGTGTTGTACCGCCATCTGGTGCAGCCGTTGAATGAACTGCGCGAACGCGCCAACGCGTTGAGTGCCGGCGACCTCGCACCGCTGGCCAGCAGCAGCGTGACGCGCCGTCCGGATGAACTCGGCGAACTGGCCCGGGCCTATGAACACATGGCCGAGCGCCTGCGCCAGAGCCTCAATCAGCAGCGGCAATTGCTGCGCACCTTGTCGCATGAAATCCGCACGCCACTGGCACGTTTGAAAATCGCCAGTGACAGCGGCCTGCCGCCCGAGCAGTTGCAGCAACGCCTGTCGCGGGAAGTGGAGGAGATGCGCCGGCTGGTGGACGACTCCCTCAACCTGGCCTGGCTCGACACCGAAAAACCTCGCCTGGAAGCCGAAGCGGTGGTGGTGGCCTCCGTCTGGGAAGCGCTGGTGCAGGACGCGCATTTCGAAACCGGCTGGCCGCTCGAAGCGCTGGTGTGCGAGCTGGACAGTACGTGCCAGGTGCACGTACACCTCAACAGCTTTGCCCAGGCCGTGGAAAATATCCTGCGCAACGCCATCCGCCACTCACCGCCCAACGGCGTGATTCGCCTGAGCGGCCAGCGGCAAGGCGACCGCTGGTGGCTGGTGATCGAAGACCAGGGGCCAGGCGTTGCCGAGGGCGATCTGCAGCGCATCTTTGAAGCGTACCTGCGGCTGGACGGCACGGTGGGCACGGGTTTTGGCCTGGGATTGAGCATCGCGCGGCGTGCCATCGAACTGCAGGGCGGCGAGTTGTGGGCGACCCAGGGTGCCTCGGGATTGCGCATGAATCTGCGCCTGCCCACGGCAAATGTTTAGAAAGTTAATGTTCTTTACTCGCAATTGCATCTGATTATCATCTGCGATCTTTGATGGCCCACCGCTATCGGTCGGGCTGCGCTTGGAGATCCCCGCATGTTCCGCTTGTCCCTGCTTGCCGTGAGTATTTGCAGCCTGTTGCCCGTCAGCAGTTTCGCCGCCGAGGCCGAAACCCCTGCGCAGATGGAGCTGCCGACCCAGACCGTATTGGGCACCGCTCAGGAAGAGATCAAGCAGATGCCCGGTGTGTCGATCATCACCGCTGAAGACATCAAGAAACGCCCACCGGCCAACGACCTGTCGGACATCATCCGCACCATGCCCGGCGTCAACCTCACCGGCAACTCCAGCAGCGGCCAGCGCGGCAACAACCGCCAGATCGACATTCGCGGCATGGGCCCGGAAAACACCCTGATCCTGGTGGACGGCAAGCCGGTCGGCAGCCGCAATTCGGTGCGCTATGGCTGGCGTGGCGAGCGTGACAGCCGCGGCGACAGCAACTGGGTACCGGCCGATCAGGTCGAGCGCATCGAAGTCATTCGCGGCCCCGCGGCAGCGCGTTATGGCAACGGCGCGGCGGGTGGCGTGGTGAATATCATCACCAAGCAGCCGGGCACGCAAACGCACGGCTCGGCAACGATCTACCACAACTTCGCCCAACACTCGGCCGAAGGTGAGACCGAGCGCATGAACTTCGGCCTCAATGGCCCGCTCACCGACACGCTCAGCTACCGCGTGTACGGCAACGTGGCCAAGACCAACGCCGACGATGCCGACATCAACAGCGGGCATGAATCCCTGCGCACCGGCAACCAGGTCGGCACGCTGCCGGCGGGGCGCGAGGGGGTGCGCAACAAAGACGTCAACGGCCTGCTCAGCTGGAACTTTACTCCCGAGCAAACCCTCGACCTGGAGGCCGGTTTCAGCCGCCAGGGCAATATCTATACCGGCGATACCCAGAACACCAACAGCAACGCCACCGTGAAGAACATGCTGGGGCATGAAACCAATATTCTCTACCGTGAAACCTACGCCGTGACCCATCGCGGCGAATGGGATTTCGGCAGCACCCTGGCCTACGTGCAGTATGAAAAGACTCGCAACCGCCGTCTCAATGAAGGCCTGGCCGGTGGCCTGGAAGGGATCTTCTCCGCCAACAGTTTCAGCACCAACGAACTGCGCGACCTGACCGCCCACGGTGAAGTCAACCTGCCGCTGCACGCAGGTGTCGACCAGGTGCTGACGCTCGGCAGCGAGTGGGTCGAACAGAAGCTCGGCGACCCGAATGCCAACCTGCAAACCACCACGGCTGGCGGCAGCGTGCCTGGCTTGTCGAGCACCTCTCGCAGTGACTCGTCGGCGTCGCGCATCTTTTCGCTGTTCGCCGAAGACAACATCGAGCTGCGCCCCGGCACCCGCCTGACCCCGGGCCTGCGCCTGGACCACCACAACGTCGTCGGCGACAACTGGAGCCCGTCGCTCAACCTGTCCCAGGTACTCACCGACACGTTGACCTTGAAGGCCGGCATCGCCCGTTCGTACAAGGCGCCGAACCTCTACCAGCTCAACCCCAACTATCTGCTGTACAGCAACGGCCAGGGTTGCTATGGCCAGACCACCAGTTGCTACCTGCAAGGCAATGCCGACCTCGACGCGGAAACCAGCGTCAACAAGGAACTGGGCCTGGAGTACCGCAATGACGGTGTGGTCGCCGGCCTGACGTATTTTCGCAATGACTACAAAAACAAGATCGAGTCCGGCCTGACCCCGGTCGGCACCGCGTCCGGCGGCACCGGCAGCACCGCTCGCGCGAGCATCTTCAAGTGGGAGAACGTGCCCAAGGCGCTGGTCGAAGGCCTGGAAGGTACCGTTGCGCTGCCGCTGGGCGAGCAGGTCAACTGGACCAACAACTTCACCTACATGCTCCAATCGAAAAACAAACAGACCGGTGATGTGCTCTCGGTCACGCCCAAGTACACCCTCAATTCGATGCTCGATTGGCAGGCCACCCAGGACCTGTCCCTGCAGGCGAGCGTGGCCTGGTACGGCAAGCAGACTCCGAAGAAATACGACTACCACGGCAACCGCGTGACCGGCACCAGCAACAACCAACTCTCGCCGTATGCGATTGCCGGGGTGAGCGGTACCTACGCCCTGACAAAAAACCTCAGCCTCACCGCCGGCGTGGACAACGTGTTCGACAAACGCCTGTGGCGCGAGGGCAATGCCCAGGGCGTGAACAACATCGAAGGCGCCGGCGCCGCGACCTACAACCAGTCCGGGCGCACCTTGTACACCAGCCTGACGGCGTCGTTCTGATGGGGCGCGCATGCTGGTTGGCGTTGTTTTTTGTGCAATGTGCCTGTGCCCAGCCGGCACCCGACCAACTGATGGATGCACCGGTATTGCGCGAGGCCAGCGACTACCAGTTCAGCACGCTGGAGCTGGACTCGACTGACGGCGCGCGGCACTACCGGGTGTGGCTGGGGCGCCCGCTCAAGGTCAGCGCGGCCAGCCCCGTGGCCTATCTGCTCGATGGCAATGCGGCGATGGCGGCGCTGGATACCGAACTGCTCAACCACCTGTCCCATCGCCCGGCGCCGCCGGTACTGGTGGCGGTGGGGTATGCGACGCCGCTGCGTATCGAGCGCAATGCGCGGACGTTCGACTACACCCCGAGAGTGGGCGAGGGCGCGCAACGTGATCCCTTGACGGATGTGCCCAGCGGAGGCGCCGATCAGTTCCTGGATTTGCTGACGGAGCAGATCCGGCCGCTGGTCAACCAGCGCCTGGAGATACAACCCAGGCGGCAATTGCTGTGGGGGCATTCCTATGGTGGGTTGTTGGTGCTGCATGCCTTGACGACGCGTCCGCAGGCGTTTGACGACTACGCCGCGGCGAGCCCGTCGCTGTGGTGGAACAATGGCGTGATTCATACCGACGGACTCGCGCAGCGCCTGCACGCAAAGCGACCAACCTTGCTGCTGATGCGCGGTGATGCAGAACCGGCCAGCCCGACCAGGGCCGCCAAGCCGCAGGATGATGGCGCGGTCAAGCGCCTGTTGGCCTCGCTGCAAAGTGTCGAGGGGCTCACCGTGCGCTACCAGGCATTCCCGGGCCTGGGGCACGGGCCGATGTTGGCGGCTTCATTGCGCTACACGTTGGAGCAGATGAGCCAATAACTGCAGCTCCCACCTTTGATCTTCATACACCCGGGGTCTCAGGCCCCACCCCAATCCCCTGTGGGAGCGGGCTTGCCCGCGAAGGCGGCCTGTCAGTTGATGCATTCGCTGCCTGACCCACCGCTTTCGCAGGCAAGCCAGCTCCCACATTTGATCTCCACACATCCGGGTGCCTGGGCCCTACCTCAATTCCACCTGTTGGCCTTCTACCCCAGCTTCAAGGCGCGCACACCAGCGCCTGGCGCTCATAGTTCAGCGCCTTGTTCTGTGGTGCCAGCGCATAGTGGGCATTGCATTGCTGGTCGCCCCACTTGATCACTAACGTACCTTGATCCTGTTCGACCAACGCCAGCGCATTCCCATTCGGGTCGGCAATTGCCAGTTGCTTGCCGTTGCCATCTTCCAGTGAAGCGCCGAACGACAGCGGTTTGTGCTGTGCATCAAACAACTCGAACAGCACCCGCCGTCCGGTGGTGCCGCTGTAATGCGCGACGACCACGGCGCCTCGGCGCGGCACCAGTTGTTGGGTGGCGTTGGTGACTTCCACATTGCCGCCCAGGTCGCGGGTGTCCAGGCTGATCCAGTTAACCCGGTAAGGTTGCGCGGTCGGGATCACCGCATAGCCGTTGTAGCCGGTCTCCACGCCGCTGTAGCTGCTGATCTTCGCCCCGGAGATGCCCGGTACTTCAGCCAGCGCGAAAGTTTCGCTGACGGTTTGACCCAGGTTGATGCCGCCTGCATGGGCCACCACTGAGCCGGCGATGTTGAGGTTCTGCGAGTTGTAGCCCTGGCCCTGGCTGTAGCCGAGGCTCACGTCTGCCATGGAGGTGCGGCTGTTGAGGTTCACCGAACCGGAACTGCCGCTGGTGTCGCTGTGGCCCGCTTGCACCGAATAAAAGGTGTCGCTGGTGTCGGCGACGTAGCCATTGATACCCGCCTGGGTGGTGGTGTCGCCGTGCTGGCGGCTGGTGGTGACAAACGCCCGCGGTGCGCGCGCCTGGCTGCCCAGCGGGAACGAGATGGACAGGTTCAATTGCGTGTCGCTGCTCGGCGCGCCCCAGGTCACGATTTGCTTGGTGCGCGTCACACCGAGGTTGTAGCTCAGGTCACCCCAGTTGCTGGTGTAGCCGGCCGAAAAGCTCTGCGACCCACCGCGATTCCAGTAGCGCTGGTCACTGGCGTTCACATACAGGCTGCCGAACGCATTGTTGCGGCCCAGGCTCTGGTTGATGGTCATGTCGGTGCGGGTTTTCGAATGGCCGGTGCGCACGCGCACGTCTTCGCTCATGTCTTCGACGTGGTCGGTGAGGGTGCGGTAGCCCTCGGTGGAGTAGCGGTAGGCGGCCAGGGTGAAGTTGGTGTCGGTGCCGGCAAACGTCTTGGCATACAGCGCGCGCACGCTGCTGCCCTGGGTGGTTTGCCCACGGGCCTTGCTGGATGAATGCGTGGCATCCAGGGAAAACGCGCCCAGCGCGGTGTTCTTGCCGGCGCCGATCGACAGCGCGCTGTAGTCCTCGCTGGCTTGCACGCCGACGATGCCGCTGAGGTTGCTGGTCAAGCCGTACGCCAGGGTGCTGCTGATAAAACGCGGCGTCGCCAAACCGTCGGCATTGCTCTTGAAGGTACCCGCCGAGAGGCTGTATTTGATTTGCCCCTCACGCACCATGATCGGCAGGCTGGAGAACGCCTGCATCGTCACGCGGCGGCTGCCGTCGGACTCGATCACGGTGATTTCCAGGTCACCGTTGGAGCCGCTGGGGTAGATGTCGTTGATTTCGAACGGCCCCGGTGCGACGTTGGCGGTGTAGAGGATGTAGTCGTTCTGGCGGATTTCGACGGTCGCGTTGGTCTGCGCCACGCCCCGAATCACCGGCGCATAACCGCGCTCGCTGTCTGCGCGCATGCCGTCATCCGAGGCCAGTTTCAAGCCGCGATAGCGCACGCTGTCAAACAGGTCGGCGTCGGAGAAAATCTCACCGGCGCTGAACTGGCCCTTGATCGGCGTGACGTCATGCTGCAGGTAGGTGCGATTGCTGGTGAACGTGTTCGAGCGCCCGGTGCCGCCATTCATGTTCGACTCGTTGCGCAGGCGCCAGGCACCCAGGTTGATGCCGTTGCGCAGGCCGAGGTTGTTGTTGATGCGGGTGTCGGCGTCGCCAGCGCTGCGGTTGCTGTTGAGCTGGTAGTTGATGAACGCGGCAGGCACGCCGTCGTCCCACAACTGCGGGTCGACATACCCGCGCAAACCGCGCTGCATGGCCACCTGCGGAATGCTCGCCAGCAGGCGCAGGCGACTGCTGTCGTAGCGCACGCTGGCCTCCTCGATCATGTCGGCGAGGGCGTAGCAGTCCTGCGGGTGCTGCGGATCCAGCTTGCCCTGGGCCTGCAAGCGGGCCATGTCGATGCCCAGTTGCTTGAGCAGGTCGAGGGTCAGGCAGGCTTCGACGCGACCGTTCCCGGGGTTGCGCTTGAAGTCGATGTCACGGCGACCCACCAGCACTTCGTTGCTGTACAGGTCGACGCGGTAAGTACCCGGCAACACGCTGTTAGCCGACAGCAATTGCTGCAGGTCGACGGCGGACTGCGCGCCTTGCAGGAAGGTGGTGTTGAAGGTTTCCGCAGGCTCGTCGGCCAGTGCCCAGGCGGGCAGGCTGGCGGCAATCGCGAGCGACAGCGTCTTCAACTTCAGTGCGCCACGTACGGGCCTGTTGCTGGAAATAAAAGACATGCGAAGACCTGTGACATCCCTGGTTGGCGAACAGCCGGGCACGCAAACACGCACGCGAAGTGAGCCTGTGGGTTAGACGAAGTGCTTAGGGTTTGAGGCGCGATTCAGTCGCGTACGCGGCTGCCGCAGCGCCGATGGACAGGGGCGCGGTGTAGTGGTTTTGCGCGCCGTAGTCATTGATGCTGGAAAACGACAACTGCACCGGGCCGCTGGCGGGCGTCGCGCCGAGCGGGAACTGTTTTGCCTCGCCGGGCGCAATCATGGTGGAGTCGCTGGCCAGTTGCGCCTGCACTTTGATGTCGGCCATCGACACGTGGTACAGCGTCGGGTTCTTCACCAGCAGCAGGGTTTGCGTGCCCTGTTTGGCCAGGCGCCACTCCAGCTGCGCCGGGGCTTGCAACGCATTGCCGGGCAAGCCGGCAGGGCGGTAGAAGATCTTGATGCGTTGGCGGATGGCCAACTGCAACGTGTTCTCGGCCTCACTGGCCTTGGGGATTTCCTGCACATTGAGCCACACCACCGACTCGCGGTCGGTCGGCATGCCGGCGCCTTGATAGAGGATGCGCAGCAGTTGCTGCTCCTTGGCAAACACCCGTGCCAGGGGCGGGGTGACGGCAAACGGTGCACGGCTGCCACTGGCGTCGTTCATGTCGACCCAGGACTGAATCAACACGTCCTGGTTGCCGTTGCGCACGGTGATATTGGCTTCCTTGTGGCTGCCATCGAACACGATACGCGTGGCGTTGAGTGAAATGCTGGCGGTGGCCTGGGTAGCCATAAGCATGCCCAGCAGCACCAGGCTCGCGGTGATAATACGAGGCTGCATGAGGGTGTCCGGTGTCATCAAAAATAAATGGCGAGGCCGCAGGGCCTCGCGCGTTCGGTGCTCAGGCGCGCCGAGTTACTCGTATTGCAGGATGAACGGCAGGGTCGCGTCACCGCGACCGGCGGTGGAGGCACCGGCGGCACCGGTGGTGACGTAGGCGGCTGCGAAGCTCATGGTGGCGTCGCCGCCTTCAGTGCCCTGACCGTGCATGGTGCTTTCAATGCGTGCGGTGCTCGGCGAGCTGAGGTCGATCAGGCTGCCTTTGCTGTCGAGCAGGGCGATGCCGACGTTTTGCGCGGTGGCCGAACCCGGGTTCAGGGCCAGGACTTTCTTGCCGGTGACCAGGCCCGAACCGCCGTTGTTGGCGTCAAAGATCATCGCGACTTTGGTGCCCTGGTTGCAGTTGACGTTCAGGTTGAAGTCTTTGGCGGTCACGCGACCTGCGGTTGGGTTTTCGGCGGTGCCCATGTCCTTGATCGAGACGTTGCCCATGTCCACGGAGATGGTGCGGTCGGAGTTGGCGCCGTCCACCGAGCACGCGTCATTGTTGATCACGCCAGTGAAGGTAATTTTGCCGCTGCCGCCCAGGGTCGGCGTCGGTGCCGTTTCATCGGCAAATGCGCTGCCGGAGGCCGCAACCAGGGCCGAGGCGATAACAGCCAGGGAAAACTTCTTCATGATGATGTCCGTTAGTGTGAGTTGGAAAGTGCGGTTGTTGAACTGCGGGGCAAGAATAGAAAGTCCAAGGTTTGGACGACATAAGACGATTCTTATAAACCCTGGAGCAGGCGGGAGAGCTGCGTTCTAGAGCGGTCAGGGGCGGGGGCGGGGCGAAGCCATTGCCTTGAATGGCTTGCTGGAGGGGCAGGTCAGTTGAAGATATTACGCGCCAGGCAATAAGCGAGCAGGTCCTGGTCGCTGCTCACTTCAAGTTTGCGCATGGCCGATATCTTTTGCGCACTGATGGTCTTGGAACTTCGATTCTGGCTGCGCGCAATATCACTCACGCTCATGCCCGAGATAAACAAACGCAGGATCTCGAACTCCTTGGGCGACAGGCTGGTGAAGCGCTCGTCGAAGTCCGTGAGCGTCTCGATCACTGATGTCTTCGGCGGTTCCAGACTGCGATAGGCGCTCTTCTGGGCAATCGCCTTGAGCGCCAGTTGGATCTCGGTGTGCAACTGGCTTTTCTGGATGATGCCGACCACGCCCAACTCCTGCAGGCGCGTGAGAATCAGCTGGTTGGAAATCATCGTCAGGATCAGGATCTGCACCTGCGGGAAATGCCGCTTGAGGTACTCCACCAGTTTCAGGCCATCGCCGTAGGGCGAGTCGCCCGGCATGTTGTAGTCGGTGATCACAATGTCGACGCCCTGGCGCTGCAACAGCGCGATCAGCCCGGCTGAACACACGGCCTCGCCGACCACTTGGAAGCGGGTATCGCGCTCCACCAGCTCGCGAACGCCCAGCAATACGATCGGGTGATCGTCCGCGATTACCACGTTGAATTTTTTCATAAAGGGCCGTCCGTAGTGCCAGTTCAGGTGAGTGAAGGGTGCCCGGGCCGAAGCGTGTCCAGGACGGCCGACAGGCGCTGCATCACCGCCTTCACCTTGAGCGCAAGGGCAGTGTCGAGGCTGCCGCGGTTAAGTTGGTCTTCCAGTTCGATACAGGCCTGGGCCAGGTCGAGGGCCTGCACGGCACCCAATGCGCCGGCGGCCGAATGCAGCAGTTGGCCGAGGGCACGCGCATCGCGGCGTTCGAGCGCCGCGCCGATGCGTTGCAGGTCCTGCTCTACGCTGTTGATGAACAACGGGCGCATGGTGTCCGACAACTGCACGCTGTCGTCGCAGGGCACGAGGTCGGGCTCGACCGGCGGCTTGACCAGCGGCTTGACCTTGCACAGTCTGATCAACTGGCCGCGCAGGGTCTGCAGGCTCAACGGCTTGACGATCCAGGCGTTCATGCCCACCGCCAGGCAGCGCACGCCTTCCTCGCGCATCGCGTTGGCGGTCACGCCGATAATCGGCAACTGCGGATCATGCTCGCGCAGGGCGCGGGCGAGTTCATAACCATTCATCAACGGCATATTCACGTCGGTGAGCACCAGGTCGAAGGCCTGCGGCAGCCACAGCTGCAACGCCTGCTCGCCGTTGGCCGCCAGGGTCACCGAGCAACCGAGCGCCTCCAGCTGTTCCTTGATGATCGCCTGGTTGACCGGGTTGTCCTCGGCCACCAGGATGCGCAGCCCCAGTTGCCCGGCACTGTGCGGCCGGGCCGCTGGGGGTTGCTCGTGCTTGCCGTGCTGCGCCAGCGACACGGTGGCAGCGATGGCGCGCACGTCGTGCAGGTCGACGACCCAGCCCTGCTCGGTGTGCAGTGGCGGGCTGTGAGCGCCTGGCAGGCAGCGCACGCGTTGGCCGGCCCAGGGTTGGGCGGGGTCGCCGGGCAGCAGGTCGACGAGCACTGCATGGCGGCTGTCCTGCTCCTGGGTGGTCGCCGCCAGCGCCGCCGCGATGCCCAGGCGATTGAGCCAGTCACTCATCGACTGCGCCAGTTCGCGCACCGGCGCCTGCACATAGACTGGCGTCGGGCTGGGCTCGATCAACGGCAGTTGGGTCAGCGCACCGCCACACAGTGGCAGGCGCAATTTCAGGGTAAAGCTGCTACCCAGGCCCGGCTCGCTGACTACGCGGATCTCACCGTCCATCATCTGCGCCAGCCACCGGCAAATCGGCAGCCCCAGCCCGGCCCCGCCTTCGCTGGCGGTGTCCGGTGCCTGGTAGAACAGATCGAACAGCTTGGCCTGCTGGGCCTCGGGGATACCGACGCCAGAGTCGGTGACCTGCCATTCCAGGTCGACGTTGCCGGCGTCGCGCGCAGTGACCCTGGCGCGAATCACCACGCGCCCGATGTCGGTGAACTTGATGGCGTTGCTCACCAGGTTGTTGAGAATCTGGCGAATACGCATCGGGTCGCCCATTACGCAATCGGGCAATTGCGCATCGATGCAACTGTAGAGCTGCAAGCCCTTGCGCTGGGCGGACGCGGCGTAGGTGTGCAGGGTGTCTTCGAGCATGTCCAGCGGGCAGAAATCCACGGCCTCTATCGCCATTTGCCCGGACTCGATTTTCGACACGTCCAGCACATCGCTGATCAACTGGAACAGCGTGCCGGACGAGCGCTGGATGGTGTGCAGGTAGGTTTGCTGGTGCGGGTCGAGGTCGGTCAGCCCGAGCAGTTCGAGGGTGCCGAGCACGCCATACAGCGGCGTGCGGATTTCATGGCTCATGGTCGCCAGGAATAATGTCTTGGCCTCGTTGGCGGCATCCGCGGCGCGGCGTGCATCTTCGAGTGCCTGGGCGTCGTCGATGTGGCGGGTGATGTCGTTGAAGGCGTAGAGGCGCACGTCTTCGGCCTGATAACGGGTCGACACAAAGCCGATCTGCAGGTGCCGGCCTTCGATCTCCAGGTGCGTCTCGCCGCTCTCGGCGCTGTCATGCGTGCCGGCCATGGCGGTGACCAGGCGCGCGGTGCCGGGCCATTGCTGGGCGCGCTGGTTCTCGATGAGGACTTTGCCGTCGCTGCGCCGCACCACGCACAAGCCGGTGGGCGCGGTGTCGATGATCACTCGGCTGAAGGCCACGCTTTCGGCAATGCGCTCGTGGGCCAGGCGCGCCGGGTTGATCACCTGGCGCCGGTACCAGCGGCTGCCGCCCCAGCCCAGGGTCACCAGGCCGACGAAGAACAGCGCCAGGCTGCTCAGCGGCCACAGCGCGGAGTGGAAGAAGTGCGAGTAGTTCAGGCCATACACCGCGCTCCACGGCTGGTCGCCTGGCTGGGTCATCTTGAATTCAAAGCCATTGGCATTGAAATGCACGCCATCGCTGAGCTGCCCGACGTCCGGTCCTGCCAGCCGGGTGCCGTCGGGCGCGATCAGGGTCAGGCGATCAAAGGCCGAGCGGTCCAGCGCGCGCTGCACATCGTCGACCCGCGCGAGGTCGAGCAAGGTGCCGACCACCGCCTGTTCCTGGCCGTCCAGCGGCAGTCCGATATAGGCCAGCAAGTGTCCGGGCGCGGGGCCGGCCTGCCAATACACGCGGTTTTGCTCGAGCGGCTGCGGGGTGTTTTCCAGGGTTTGCTGCACGGCGTTGACCAGCGCCACCAGGTTGCCGGTTTCCTCGGTGTTCTCTCGACGCTGGTAGCCCACCGACGGCACCGTGATGGTGTAGTGGGTGTGGCGATTGAATAGAAAGGTTTGCGGCGCCTCGTACGGCGACGAAGACCAGAAGGCGCTGTAGTAGCTGGTCAGGTGCGCGCCGAGGGCGAAAATCTGCGGCCGCGCGGCGGGACCGACCTGCTGCTCATCGAACTTGACGCTGAAGGGCACCGAAAACGAGTACTTCTGGCCTTCGTACAGCGTGCGGTGGTTGTCGACCATGCGGCTTTTCAGGCTCACCTGCACGTTGGTCGCGCGCAGCAGTTCGGCCTGGATGCCGGGGTGCGTCAGGCTCCTGAGGTACGACTCCTGCTCCGTCAGGTTTTCCATCAGCCGCGCGAAATGAAAGCGCGTCGCGCCGTAGCGGGTCTCGACCCCGCGTTGCAGCGACCAGTAGTTGGTCAGTATCAGCAACAACGCGATGCCAATCAGCACCATCAGGCCTTTGTTCAGGCGCAGGGAGCTGCGGGTGAAGGCTTCGAGTATCGCGTTGTTGTGCTTCATCAGGGGGTTCCGCAGGCGCAGGATAAATCGGCACTGGAGGGAGCTTACTCCTTATTAAAGAGCAAATAATCCAGGGCCGGCTGCTAGTGAGATGTCGCAGGGCCATCATTGTTCAGAAGTTGTTGAAATTGATCCGAAGACACCGCGTGGGAGATCAGGAAACCCTGCACCTGGTTGCAGTCGATCTTGCGCAGCAACGCCAGTTGCTGGGGCGTCTCCACGCCTTCGGCGACCACGGTCAGGCCGAGTTTGCGGCCCAGC
Source organism: Pseudomonas sp. GW821-FHT09C08 (assembly GCF_059418125.1). Lineage (NCBI taxonomy): Bacteria > Pseudomonadati > Pseudomonadota > Gammaproteobacteria > Pseudomonadales > Pseudomonadaceae > Pseudomonas > Pseudomonas sp. GW821-FHT09C08. Next base: position 40,844 of record NZ_JBWKPG010000010.1, read on the forward strand.
GCAATGATGCTCGCCAAGGCCTGGGCGATGCCTTCGTTGTCATGGCTGCCCTGGACCAGCGCCTGGTCGATCTTGAGTTCGGTAAACGGCGTGGACACCAGGTTGAGGTAGGAGCTGTAGCCCTTGCCGAAGTCATCCTGGGACAGGCCGAAGCCTTTGATGCGCAAGCGGCAGGCGCCGGCGTAGAAGTTGCTGATGTCCTGTGGCACCGAGCATTCCATCAACTCGAAGCAGATCATCCCCGGGATACCGTCGTGGTGCAGCACGAATTCCAGCAAACGGTCGGCCAGGTCGTGGCTGTTGAGCAGGTGGGTGGGCAGGTTGATCGACACCGGGATTTCATAGCCGCGCTGGCGCCACTGCTCCTGGGCGTAGATTGCCTGCTTGAGCACCAGCCACAACAGCCGTTCCTCCAGCTCGAAGGCCTTGATCGCCGGCAGGAACGCGGCGGGCAGCATCACGCCTTGCTCGGGGTGCATCCAGCGCACCAAGGCCTCGGCGGCGACGATACGCCCGTTGGCGAGGGATTTTTTCGGTTGGAACCAGGCCTGGAACTGGCCCGCGCTCATGGCCTGGACCAGCGTGTGGCGGTCGATGTCCAGGTGCTCGGGCAGTTCGGGGGAGGGCGTGCGTACTCGGTTGCGCAACTGGTCCACCAGGCTGCGCAAGGCGTCGGCGGCGACCGGTTTGGAGATCAGCCCGATCACCTCCACATCGAGGTTTTTCGCCACCAGGCTGGCCGCCATCAACATGCGCCGCGACGCCGCGCTCATGATCGCCAGCGCCGGCTTGCAGCGCAGGCTGGCCAGGCACTGGATAAACTGCACGCCGTCCATGCCGGGCATCAGCAGGTCGGTGAGTACCAGGTCGAAATCGCGCTGGCGCAATCGCTCCAGCGCTTCTTTGCCGTCCTCGGCGGTTTCGAGCCTGAAATCCCCCAACTCACTGAGCAGGTGCTGCAGGTAGATGTGCTGCAGGGGGTGGTCCTCGACTATCAGAATACTAAGGGGCTTCATGGGTGTTCCGTGCATAAGGCGCCAGGGAGTTGAATAGAGCCCGCAACGCAAAGGGTTTGACCAGGCAATGGTTCATGCCGGCGGCCAGGCACAGGTCGGCCTCGCCGCGCATGGCGTTGGCGGTGGCCCCGATGATCGGCAACGGGCAACCCTGGCGGCGCAATTCGCGCGCCAGTTCATAACCGTTGATGTGGGGCATGTTCACGTCCGTCAACACCACATCGAAGTTGCCGGCGGTGTACAGCTGCAACGCTTCCTGGCCATCGGCCGCCAGCTCCACGGTGCAGCCGAGTTCTTCGAGTTGGTCGCGCAATATCAGCTGGTTGATGATGTTGTCCTCGGCCACCAGCAGATGCAGGTTGAGTTTGCTCAAGTCACGCTGGCGTATTTGCTCGTCGCTACGGGCCACCCACAGCCCTTGCGCCTGGCTGACGGCCTGGTGAATCGCCGCCAGGTGATTGAGGTTGACGTGCCACGCGCCGGCGTCGGCTTCCACGGCGGTGCAGGCGTTGCTGCTCACGTGGATCACCGGGCCCGGCCACTCGGGCGCCAGCGACGGGTCGATGCTGCCCGGATGCACTTGCAGCAGCAGATGACTGTCCGCCAGCGTCGGCAGGCCGGTCTGCGCCCTGGCGCCCCAGCGGCGCAGCCAGCCGCTGATGGAGTGCGCCAGCTCGGGGATCGGCGCGACCACGTAGATGGTCTCGGCCAGCAGCGGGGTCATCGGCGGGGTGGGCGCTTCTTCCAGCGGCAGGATCAGGCTGAAACTGCTGCCCAGGCCCATTTCGCTGACCATGCGGATATTGCCGTTCATCAACTCCGTGAGGCGCTGGCAGATGGGCAGCCCCAGGCCCGTGCCGGCGACGACGTTGGTGTTGCCTTCGCTCTGGTAGAACGGTTCGAAAATCATCGCCTGGTCTTCCTGGGCGATGCCTTTGCCGGTGTCCGACACCTGCCACAGCAGGCTCGAGCGCTCGCCGTCGCGCCCCAGCACCTTGACCCGCAACACCACGCGCCCGTAGTCGGTGAACTTCACCGCGTTGTTGAGCAGGTTGTTGAGAATCTGGCGGATGCGCGTCACGTCACCGATCAGCCGCTCCGGCAACTTCGGGTCGAAGCAGGCATACAGTTGCAGGCCCTTGCCCTGCGCGGCTGCGGCGTAGCCCTGGATGATTTCGTGCACCAGCTCCAGTGGCGAGAACTCACTCAACTCCAGGGCCAGTTGCCCGGCCTCGATCTTCGACACATCGAGCACGTCGCAGATCAACTGCAGCAGGGTCGAGGACGACCCTTCGATGGCGTGCAGGTAGTCCTTCTGCTGGGCGTCCAGTTGCGTGCGGGCCAGCAGTTCGAGGGTGCCGAGCACGCCATACAGCGGCGTGCGGATTTCATGGCTCATGGTCGCCAGGAACAGGGTCTTGGCAGCGTTGGCGGCATCGGCTGACTGGCGGGCTTCCTCCAGCGCCGCTTCGACCTGCTTGCGCGCACTGATATCGCTGAATGCACAAAACAACACGTCTTCGCCGCGATAACGGGTGGGGGCGCTGCTCAGGTACAGGTGGCGGCCGTCGATGGTTTCAAAGTAATCGCAGTGTTCGTGGGCGTCATCGGCAAACGCCTGCTCGATCCAGCCTGCGCGCAATGCCTCACGCTCCGGGCCATGGCCCAGCCATTGCTGGGCCAGGGTGTTTTCCAGCACCACCTGGCCGTCGGTGCGGCGCAGCACGCAGAGGGCGACGGGCGCGGTCTGGATCACATCGCGGCCGAACGCCTCGCTTTCGATCAGCGCCTGGATACGGTGGATCGAGGGGATGATGAAACGCTGGTCGACACGGCGCATCACCAGCCAGATCAGCGTCACGCTGAGCAGGCAGAACAGCAGCGAACCGAGCAGCTGCTTCCACAGCCCGGAGACCACGGCGTGCAGGTCGATGGAGTACATCAGTTGCCAGTCCGAAGACTTCAGGTGCTTGCGAATCACCAGGTGATCGGGCAGCCAGCCGTTGCCGACAAAGCCGAAAAAACTCTCTTCCTGGGGCTTGAGGCGTTGCTGGCTCCACTGCGCATCGTCGCTGTTGGTGAACACCAGCATGCCCTGGGAATTGAGCATCATGAACTCGCCGGCGCTCTGGTCGCTGAGGGTCTGGGACACCTCGCGGCTTTCCATCTCCAGGCCCAGCCAGCCGGAGCGAGGGTCGCGCTCGTCCAGGCGGATGAAGAGGTAGAGGTGCGAGTGGTGCTCGGTCTTGTCGCTGAGCCACAGCTCTTTGAGCGTCGACGGGTCGCTGCGTTGCAAGGCCTTGAGGCGATTGAGCAGGCACTTGGAAATCGGCAGCACTTGCGTGGTCGAGTCGTACAGGCGCGTCACCTGCGGCTCGGGGCCGGTGTTCACATAGAGCAGGTTGACCTGCTTGGCCTTGAGGTAGTCGCGCATCCGCGCGGTCAGCCAGATGCTCCACTGGTTGCCCGGCGTGTCACCCAGTTGCAGGTGTTGTTCTTCTTCGGAGGAGGGGTAGAGCCGCGCCTGCTTGCGCACTGCCGAGAGGCTGAGGCTTTCGAGTAAGGCCTCGCGGTTGGTGAAAAAAGTGTGGGCTTCGGCGATGGCGCTGCTCATGTAGCCGCGGCGTTGGGAGATGTCGTTGTTGAAGGTCGACAGCAGAAAGGTATACACCCCGCTGAAGATGCCGATAAGCAGCACGGTCGCAAAAATACGCAGCAGCCTTCTGGCTGCTTCGGGTCGGGAGAGGACGGGGTTGATCTGCAGCAGGTAACTTTTCAATCGCATCGGCGCACTGTAGAGACCCGCGTGCGCCAAGGGCATAAGACGATCCTTAAAATTCGCCTACTTGTAATACATGTCTACCACCACGGCGGCGTCGAAGGCGCCGGGGAGCGGCAGGGTGCGCCATTTCAGGTCGGCGCGAAATTCATCGTGGCTCTGTCCCAGCCCCATCAGTTCCTGCAGGGTGAACCACGCGTTGAACGGCAGTTGCTGCTGGCTCTCGGCGCGCGACAACGAAATGCCCACCGAATTGTTGTTGTCCGGCACCAGCAAGCCATTGCTCACACTGCCGCCGCCCGCGGTGGTCGCGAAGCGCGCACTGACGGTGTAGGGCGTGTCGCAGCCCTTGCGCAGGTTCAGGCTGAAGTTGGCGCTGCTGGCGACTTCGCCGATCGAGGCTTTGCGCGACGGTGTCGGGAAGTTGACCACGCTGGGAGTGATGGTCAGCTCGGGCGTGCAGGGCACGAAGCGGATGCCGTTCATGCCGGTGACCACATAGTTGAAGTTGCTGTTGGGCCGCGAGTTTAGACCGCGTACGCCGTCCAGCTGGAACACCCGGTAAGAGGTCAGGGTACTGGCCTGGCCACTCGGTGGGGTAGGGTCGTATTTTTCGATGAACACGCTGAAGTTGAGGGTGAAGCGCGCCTTGTCCCAGCCCACGCAGTTGGCCAGGTTGCAGCCACGGTCGGAATAGAACCCGGTGCCGACTTTGCCGCTGCTTTGGGTAATTGGCTGGTTGTTGTAACGGATGCCCACGCGGATACCGGTGCCGATGCTCACGTTGGCCGGGTTGACGTAGAAATACACTTCCTCGCGGCCATGGTTGTAGTCGTCCTTGCAGATCACATTGGTCGAGCGCGGGCCGGATTCCCAGATGATGCTGCCGTTGGGGGCATCGGCAGCCACCGCCAGCGCGGTGCCCAGCGCCTCCTCGGTGATGATCGAGTTGGTGCCGTCCTCGCGGCAGGCCAGCGCGAGGCTGGTGGCGGGCAACACGGCACAGGCCCATAGCAGCAGGGACAGGAAACGTTTGGTCGGTGACATAGGTGCAAGTACCCCGCGATCGGTCATTTGAGCCGCACGCTACGGCGCGCCTGCAGGCCGATATCGTTGATTTCGGTGAAGTGGAGGGTGGTGCCGGCGGCCAGCGGGCTCGGCGTGTCCAGGGTTTTGCGCTCGTAGGGCTTGAGCAACAGGTAGTCGCTGAGCGCCTGGCTATCGGTCTGCACGTCCACCAGCGACAGGTGAAATGCACTGGGATTGCTGACCGTCACGCTGCCCCCGTCGTTGCGGCCCCAGACCAACTGCTGCACCGCCTCGCTCGATCCCCCCTTGAGCGCGGGCGGGCGATACAACAGCTTGAGCCGTTGGCGGATTGCAAACTGCACGCTGTTGGAGTCCTGCGGCTTGAGCGGAATTTCCATGACGTTGAGCCAGAGCAGCGACTCGCGATCGGTCGGCAATCCTTCGCCGGCATACAGGATGCGCAGCCGGTGGTGCTCGCCGGCGCCCAGTTGTACCAGCGGCTCGGTGGCGGCGAACGGCACGGTGCGCCCGCTAGCATCGTCCTCGCCGGTGATCCAGGTCTGCACCACTACTTCACGCGGCGCCTGGTTGACCACGCCGAGGGTGGCTTCCCGGTCCTGGCCGAAATAGATCAGGCGCGTGCCCTCGATCTTCAACGCCGCATTGACGGGACGTGATGCGAGGGCCAGCAAGGCGCAGGCTAAAAACACCATTCTGAGTAGAAACATGAGCACGGGCGAATCCAGGGGAGCGTGAGGGACGCGGCCCATGGTAGGGGCAGGGCGGTGCGAGGGCTTTGAGGCGATTCTTAAAAATGCGTGGGGGTAGCGGCGTACCGTTTCAGAATCGCCTTAAAGTCAGGTTTGCTGGCTGACGGTTAACGTATTCAGCGTTGAATGATCGACGCGGATGCCCAACTGTCAGGTTTACCTATGTCCAATAAAGCGTTACGCCTTCTGATTGCCGATGCAGACCTGCTGCAACGGATCAAGATCGAGAAAATGCTCAACCAGCTGGGCTATTACCGCATCGCCCCGCTGAGCACGTTCGACGAGCTGCAGGCCTTGACGCGCTCGGGCACGGTGGCGTTCGACCTGTTGATCATCAACACGGCGCTGGTGTGCGCGCGGCCATTCAACCTGCTGAAGTACTGCCATGACAACCCGCTGATCCGCCACGCGCTGATCTATGACGGGCAATGCGTGCAGGGGTCGGTGGTGTCGGTGTCGGTGAGCCAGACGTTGCATTTGTCGCTGGCGCAGTCGCCGGACTTCAACTCGTTGCGCCGCTGCATGGAAATTATCGACCCACAGCATTGCGCGCCAGCCGTCGAGCGGCCGATGTTGCGCGCCGTCGACGGTCGGCTGCTGTCGCCCACGATGGCCCCGCGCGCTCACTATCCGCAGGATTCGGCGGTGGTGGCGTGCGCGGTCGGGCTGTCGCCCAAGCGCTGATCAACCCGCCAGGCTCAGGCGGATCGGCACCGATTTGGCCGCCGGCACCTTGCTGCGTTCGGCATGGTGCCAGAGCGGCACCAGCGGGTTGCATTCAGGGTAATACGCCGCGGCGCAGCCTTCGGGAATGTCATAGGCGACGATCTCCAGCGGCCCCACCTGGCGCTTGACCTGCGGCTCTATGGCGGTGGTCAGCATCACGCCCTGGCCATTCTCGAAGCCCAGCCGCGCGATGTCGTTGCGGTGCATGAAAATCACCTCGCGCGTGCCGCTGATACCGCGAAAGCGATCCTCGTAGCCATAAATGGTGGTGTTGAATTGATCGTTGCTGCGCAGCGTCATCAACTGCAGCACATCGCGTGGCAGCACCTCGGGGTTGACGTCGTCGTCTTCGTTGAGGGTGCTGGGCAGCACGAATTGTGCCTTGCCGCTTTGGGTCAGCCACTCACGCCGGGCGACCGCGATGGGGCGGTGGAAACCACCCGGTTCGGCCATGCGGGTTTCCATGTCGTGGAAGATCTGCGGGTAGATCGCGCCAATGGCGGTGCGCACCTGCGAGTAGTCGGCGCTCCAGCCTTGCCAGTCAATCTTGCTACCGGCCGGCAAGGTCGCCAGGGCCAGGCCGGCGACGATGCTGGCCTCGGCTCGCACCTGCAGGCCGACCGGTTCTGCGCTGCCGCGCCAGCCGTGGATGCAACCGGTGCTGTCCTCGGTGGCCCAGGTCTGGGCGACGCCGTTCTGCCGGTCGATCTCGATGCGCCCCAGGCACGGCAGCAGCCATTGGTGGGCTGCAGGCAACAAGTGCGTGCGGTTGAGCTTGGTCGCGATCTGCACGTTGAGTTGCAGCGTCTGCCAGGCCGGTTCCATGCGCGAGGTGTCCGGGATCGCGCGCAGGAAGTTGCCGCCCAGCCCGATAAAACCGCGCACGCGCCCGGCGAGGATGCCTTCGCAGGCGTCAACGGTGCACAGGCCCATCTGCTCGGGCACCTTGAAACCGAAGTGTTGTTCGATCAATTCGACCGGGACTTTCTTCGGGTCTTCGGTAATGCCGACGGTGCGCTGGCCTTGCACGTTGGAGTGGCCACGCACCGGGCAAATCCCGGCGCCCGGCTTGCCGAAGTTGCCGCGCATCAGCAACAGGTTCACCAGCATCTGCACGTTCTGCACCCCGTGGCGATGCTGGGTGAGGCCCATGCCATAGATCATCATCACCCGCTCGCTGCGCGCATACACCTGCGCGGCGGCCTCCAGGGCGCTGCGGCTCAGCCCGGACTGGCGCTCGACAGTCTGCCATTGGCAAGCCCGCACCAGCGCCGCGAAGGCCTCGAAACCCTGGGTGTGCTGGGCAATAAAGGTGTGATCGAGCATCGCCGCGCGCCCCTCGCGCTGCGCCTGGTCGTCCATCTCCAGCAGCACCTTGGCCAGGCCGAGCAGGGCGGCGCTATCGCCGCCAATCGCTACCTGGTGGTATTGCGTGCTGATCACGGTGGATTCCGGCGTGAGCATCTCTACCGGCGACTGCGGATTGACGAAGCGCTCCAGCCCGCGCTCACGCAGCGGGTTGAAGGTGATGATCGGCACGTCGCGTTTGCGCGCATCCTGCAGTTGATGAAGCATGCGTGGGGCGTTGCTGCCGACGTTCTGGCCAAAGAAAAACAGGCAGTCGGTGTGTTCGAAATCTTCCAGGGTCACGCTGCCGACCGGTATGCCGATGCTTTCCTGCAGCCCCACCGAGGTGCTCTCGTGGCACATGTTCGAACTGTCGGGCAGGTTGTTGGTGCCGTAGGCCCGGGCGAACAGTTGGTACATGAACGAGGTTTCCAGCGACGCACGCCCGGAGGCGTAGAACACCACGCTGTCGGGTTGCATCGTCTGCAATTGCGCGCCGATCTCGCGGTATGCCTGCTCCCAGGTGGTCTCCTGGTAGCGGTCGGTGGCTGGATCGTAGCGCAGCGGGTGGGTCAGCCGCCCGTGTTGCTCCAAATCGTAATCCGACCATTGGCGCAGTTCGCTGAGGGTGTGCTCGGCGAAGAACGCCGGCGAGGTCTTCAGCGAGGTCAACTCCCAGGCCGTGGCCTTCGCGCCGTTCTCGCAAAACTCCAGGGCGTGCGGCTTGCCCGGCTTGGCCCAGGCACAGCTGACGCAGGCAAAGCCGTCCGGCTTGTTCTGTTTCATCAGCGCGCGCGGGCCCTTGGCGAAAGCCTGCTCGCGCCACAGGATTTTCATTACCGACTGCGCCGAGCCCCAGCCGCCGCTCGCATGGGTGTAGGGGTGAAAGTGGGCTTTTGGATAGATCAGCATGGCGGCACCCGGGTGCTATCAGGAGGGATAAGGCTGTGACGAATGCGCGCTGCAAAAGGTTCGAGCTGATCTCCGGACGGTAGGCGGCCACCGCTCGTCCGACGTCATGCCGATTTGTTGAACATTCATTTGATTGCCCCGGACCTATGAATCACCACGCCTGGATTTTTTCCGGCGTACCTGACTATTAGAAAAAGCCTGCCGTGAACCCTATGCCGAGCGGAGAGATACCTGATGAACGACCTACCTGTAGTCAATCCAGTGCGTGCGCCGTTGCCCTTTGAAGCGTCCTTCGAACAGATCCCGGAAGATGAAGCGCAGACCAGCGCGGAGCTGGCCGAAGCCCTTCACGGCATTATGCAGACCACGTTTCGTGACAGTGGGCACGCCACCCGCAGTGTTCACGCCAAGGCCCACGGTTTGTTGCGCGGGCACATCACGGTGCTGGATAACCTGCCGGCCGAACTGGCCCAGGGCGCCTTCGCCAAGCCGGTGACACTGCCGGTGTTCATGCGCTTTTCGACCAACCCTGGCGACATCCTCGATGACAAGGTGTCCACCCCGCGCGGGCTGGCGGTCAAGATCGTCGGCGTCGAGGGTGCGCGCCTGCCGGGCAGCGATGGCGAGGTGACGCAGGATTTCGTCATGCAAAACGCCAAGGCCTTCACCGCCGCGACGCCGAAGGATTTCCTCAAGACCCTGAAGTTATTGGCCAAGACTACCGACAAGGCCCCCGGCATGAAGAAAGCCTTGTCGGCAGTGCTGCGCGGCGTGGAGGCGACGCTGGAGTCGCTCGGTGGCGAAAGCGGTACCCTGAAAAGCCTGGGCGGCCACCCACAGACGCATATCCTCGGCGAGAGTTTTTCCAGCGTCGTGCCGATGCTCTACGGGCCTTACTACGCCAAGGTCGCGGTGGTGCCGGTGTCGTCGAACCTGACGGCGCTGACTGACCTGCACGTGGATTTCGGTGGCAACCCCGATGGCCTGCGTGCAGCGGTCGAAGCCTACTTTGCCCAAAGCGGCGGCAGTTGGGAGGTGCGCGTCCAACTGGCCACCGACCTGGAAAAAATGCCCATCGAGGACGCCTCGGTGCAGTGGCCTGAAGACCTCAGCCCGTATGTGACCGTGGCGCGCATCGACCTTGCACCGCAAGCGGCCTGGAGCCCGGAAAATGTGCAGCAGATCGACGATGGCATGGCCTTCAGTCCGTGGCACGGGCTGGCGGCGCATCGGCCTCTGGGCGGGGTGATGCGGGTGCGCAAGCCCGCTTATGAGATGTCGTCCGGGTTCCGGGCCGAGCACAACGGCTGCCCGATCCATGAGCCACGGCCGTCAGCCACGCCATAACGGCCGTCGTTGATCATCCAGCGTCCAATGCGGCTGGCGGGGTGAGAGACACACGCCGCCAACCCAGCGCACGTCGCTGGCATGGTCCAGCCAATAGGCATCGCCCTGCAGTACCGCGTGGCCCAACGCGGTGAGCGCCAACGGGCGGCGAGGCCATGGCTGGTCGGTGCCGGTCTCGATCAGCAACGGCTGCTCGGCATCGATCAACGGACGCAGCAGCGCATGGAACATCATGTCGCCCAGGAACGGCAGCGGCTCACGCTTGGCCATCAACTCGGCAAACACCCGGCCGAAAGGCACCGGTCCAGCCTCGGCGATGTAGCCCAGCGATAACTGTTCGGTGAGTGACAGACCGTTGTGCTGGCTGGGCAACTCCTGCAACTGACGCAGTAGCGCCGGCGCGAGAAAGGGCAGGGAAGGGTGATTGCCGTGCGCCAGTTCGGCGAGGGTGACGGGCGAGTTGTCGCAGTACGCCGACCACACCTGTCTGGCCAATTGCACCGCGTCATCGTCGATCAGCCGACGCTGCGGCCATAGCCACGCCAGGACGTCAGGCGACAGTTGGCCGATGCCGATGAAGCGCTCGACGCCCGGAATGCGGCCCACCTCGATCAGCTCCAGCTTGCGCGGCGCGTGTTCCAGACTTGCCAGTGTGCGGACCAGGAACAGCTGGTCATAGGCGTCCGCCTCGCACCACAGCACGCTGTGATCGGCGCCGGCCAAGGCATTCAGCTGTTGGTATTCATCGTCCACGCGGCGCGCTGTCTCGGTGTGGTCCAAGGCAAAGGCCTGGCTGATGAAGGCGCTGCGCAGCGCGCGGAATGCTTCATCCGGCACATCACGCACGGGGCCCATGCATAACGGGTCGGTGAGCATCCGGAACCGGCCCTTGAACCCGGCCAGTTGCAAGCTATGGGCGATGTCATTGCCACAGCGCCAATGGGTGGTGCGCGCTTCATCGCTGGCGGTGAAGTCGGGGTGCTGCGCGGCGAAGTCGATGGCGTCGATATGCGCCTTGAGCCTGGGCCAACTGCTGAAGCCCAGCTGTTTGGCGATCGTCCATTGGGCCTGGGACAAAGTCGCGTGCGGGTCTTGGGTTTTCAGGCGCGGCAACAGTTCCTTGGCGCGCTTGCGCTGCTGCTCAAGGTTGAGGCGGCCATCGGTGTTGAAGTGTTGGGACATACGATCTCCTTGCACAGACCTTTTCCGCTTTAAGGCTGGGGAGTCGTAGAAAAAAGGAGGTTGCAGTGTCTTGGGCGCAGCCCTTTCCGCGGAAGGTGGCGTAGAGAGCGCCAGGCGGGAAATATAGGCAGCATTGCCGTTCACTGCAACCCTCAAGAGGGGGGCGCGAGCATGCCCGCGCCCACATTCAGACCGGCTTACTTGTCCTTGCGTGCGTCCATGGTCTTTTGATGCTCGGCCAGGAACGGCTGTTCTGCCGGGTCAAAGCGGTCGATGCCTGCAGTAAACCGGTGCCAGTACGGGTACAACGGCTGGCGACGGGTCACGGCCTCGATGCGCGAGGATTGCTCCTCAGTGAGCTTCAGTTCGGTCGCCGCAAGGTTGTCGCGCAGGTGTTCTTCGGTACGTGCGCCGACGATCAACGAGGTGATCCCGGGGCGATCCTTGAGCCAGGCCAGGCATGTGCGGGCCACCGAGACGCCATGCTCGTCGCCGACGGCAGCAAGGGTTTCGATGATATCCAGCGCGCGCTCCTGGTCATGCACGTAGGGTTCCGGCCAGCCGCTGCCTTGGCGGGTATTGGCCGGTGGCTGGTGTCCGCGCCGGGTCGAGCCGGTCAGCAAACCTTCGCCCATCGGGCCCCACACCAGGGTGCCGATGGACTGGTCCAGCGCCAGTGGCAGCAACTCGTACTCGGCCTCGCGCGATTCCGGGGTGTAGTAGATCTGCTGGGTGATGGGCTTGAGCATGCCGTGCAATTCGGCTTTGCCCAGGGTTTTCATCATTTGCCATGCGGTGAAGTTGCTGGTGCCGAAGTAGCGGATCTTGCCCGATCCCACCAACAGCCGCAGGGCTTCGAGGGTTTCCTCGATGGGCGTCATGCCGTCCCAGTTGTGCAGTTGATAGAGGTCGATATGGTCGGTGCCCAGGCGCTTCAGGCTGGCTTCGCACGCGCGGATCAGGTGGTAGCGCGACGAACCGGAATTGTTCGGGTTCTTGTCCACCGGGCTGCGGCCCTTGGTCGCCAGCAGGATGTCGTTGCGCTTATCGCCCAAGGCCTTGCCGACCACTTCTTCGGCCAGGCCGTGGGAGTAGAGGTCGGCGGTATCGACCATATTCACCCCGGCGTCGAACGCGATGTCGAACATGCGCTTGGCCTGGGGCACGTCCACCGAGCCGCATTTTTCGAACTCGGCACGACCGCCAAACGGCACGGTGCCCAGGATGATTTCGGATACCAGCAGGCTGGAATGGCCCAGTTGTCGGTACTGCATGTCGCCTCCTGTTTACGTTGCACGTGAAGGTGTGAACGACGTGGCTGGCGATAGTTTGAATTTTTTCATGAAATCTTCCCGCGTGTGCCGCACCATTGCGCCTGGCAGGATTTACGAGGAACCCCGCGTCCATGAGCGCATTGATACAAACCCGCGCCCTCACGCGCGTGGATGAACGCCGCGAGGTGGCCTTGCTGCAACCCACGGACTTCACCTTGCACGCCGGCGACCGCGTGTCGATCACCGGTTCGTCCGGCTCCGGCAAAAGTGTGTTCCTGCGCGCCCTGGCGTTGCTGGATACGCCGACCTCGGGGCAGATCCTGTGGAACGGCCAGCCGATCGCCAATGCGCAGATTCCCCACTACCGCAGCCACATCAGCTACCTGTCGCAACGCCCGGCGCTGCTCGAAGGCACGGTGGAAGACAACCTGCGTTTCCCGTTCAGCCTCAAGACCCTGCGCAAGCGCCACTTTGACCGCGCCTCAGTCATCACGCTGCTGGAGCATGCGGGCAAGGCGCCGGACTTCCTGGCCAAGCACGCGCTGGACTTGTCCGGCGGTGAATCCCAGGTGGTGTCGCTGATCCGCACCCTGCAACTCGACCCCGAAGTGCTGTTGCTGGACGAACCCACCGCCGCCCTCGACCCGGCATCTTCGCGGGACGTCGAAGCGCTCATCGACGCCTGGTTCGCCGCGGACAACGCGCGCGCCTATGTCTGGGTGTCCCACGATCTCGACCAGGCCCGGCGCATGAGTGACATCCACCTGCAGATGAGCGCAGGCGTGCTGGATGGAGCGGCCCAGCCATGAATTATCAGAACCTCACGGCCCTGGACATGGGCATCGCCGCCTCGCTGATCCTGATCAATGGCGCGCTGTCAGTGCTGTTGCGCCTGGGCCTGGGCCGACAGTTACTGTGGGCGGCGGTACGCACCGTGGTGCAACTGTTGGCGATCGGTTACCTGCTGGGATGGGTGTTCGAGTTTGCCTACTGGTACGTGGTGCTGCCGTTGATGTGCGCGATGACCTTGATTGCCGGCCTCTCGGCTGCCGGCCGTGGACGCCGCACGTATCGCGGGCAGCGCGTCGACAGCATCCTGTCGGTGTGGGGCAGTTCCTGGCTGGTGACGGCGGTGGGGCTGTTCGCGGTGATTCGCATCCATCCCTGGTACGAGCCGCAGTACGCGATTCCGATCCTGGGAATGATCCTCGGCAACACCCTGACCGGCGTGTCCCTGGGCATCGAACGCATGACCCAGGAACTGACCTCGGGCCGCAACACCATCGAGATGATCCTCGCCCTCGGCGGCTCGCGTTGGGAAGCCGCGCAGGAAGCGATCCGCCAGGCAGTGCGCGCCGGCATGATCCCGACGCTGAACCAGATGACCGTGGTCGGCATCGTCAGCCTGCCTGGCATGATGACCGGCCAGGTGCTGGCGGGGGAAAGCCCGGTGGATGCGGTGCGGTATCAGATCGTGATCATGTTCCTGATCGCCGCATCGTCGGCGCTGGGCACGGTGGGGGCGGTGCTGCTCACCTACCGACGGCTGTTCTCCGCCAGCCACCGGTTTTTGCGTGATCGGTTGCAAGAGCGCTGAGTGCGGGCTGGTTGTCGTGGCACGCTTGGTTGCGGGCACGCTTGTTCTGGCAGGCGCGCTTGTTGGTGAGCAAGATTGTCCTGGCAGGCTCGCTTATTGTGGTGAGTGGGCCTGTTGTGGTGAGCGGGCCTATTGTGGTGAGCGGGCTTGCCCCGCGTTGGGTGGCGAAGCCGCCCTAAAACCATCCACCGCATTGTGTCTGACGGAATGCGGCGGTCTTATTGGGGGACGCGCTTATTGTGGTGAGCAAGATTGTCCTGGCAGGCTCGCCTATTGTGGTGAGCGGGCTTGCCCCGCGTTGGGTGGCGAAGCCGCCCTAAAACCATCCACCGCATTCTGTCTGACGGAATGCGGCGGCCTTATTGGGACCGCTTCGCGCTCCAACGCGGGGCAAGCCCGCTCGCCACAATAAGCAAGCCCGCTCACCACAGTTTCACTTTCAGCCACAATCTCATTCCCTGCCACAGTTTCACTTCCAGCCAAAATCTCACTCCCAACCACAATCCCATTCCCAGCTCCCACCCTCACAACGACGCAGTAATTCCCCCATCCACATAAAGAATATGCCCGTTGACGAAGCTCGCGGCGTCGCTGGCGAGGAACACGGCGGCGCCGGCCAGTTCGGCCACGTCGCCCCAGCGGCGGCTCGGGGTGCGCTGCACCAGCCAGTCGCTGAATTCGGGGTGGGTCACCAGGTTGGCGTTCAGTTCGGTCTTGAAGTAACCGGGGCCGATGCCATTCACGGTCAACCCATGCGGGCCCCAGTCGATGGCCATGCCCTTGGTGAGCATCTTCAACGCGCCCTTGCTCGCCGCATACGGCGCGATGCCCGGGCGGCCCAGTTCACTTTGCACCGAGCAGATATTGATGATGCGCCCACGCTTGCGCGCGATCATCGCTCGCGCCACAGCCTGGCCGACCAGAAACGCGCTGTCGAGGTTGGTGCTGATCAATTCGCGCCAGTGCTGCTCGCTGTAGTCTTCGAGCGGCCCTCGACGCTGCATGCCGGCGTTGTTGACGAGGATTTCCAGCGGGCCGAGGCGTTCTTCGATATCCGCCACCGCGGTCTGGATCGCCGCGCTGTCGGTGACATCGAATGCCTGGGTGTGCACCTCCAGGCCCTCCAGCGTGAGCAGCGCGGCTGCATCGCACAAGTTGCCGCGATTGCGTCCGTTGAGCACCACCCGTGCGCCGGCCTGGGCCAGCCCGCGCGCAATGGCCAGGCCGATACCTGCACTGGAACCGGTGACCAGCGCGAGCCGGCCATCCAGGCGGAAGTTGTCTAAAACACTGTGCATGGAACCGTTCTCCGAACGCGCGGGTGATAACCAAACAGGGCTTAATGGGCTTAACTTCGCTGCAATCCAGGGGGTAGGTCCAATGTTCATTTATGATCTTCTGATCAATATCGGTGATCACCAGGGTAGGGTATGGAGCTCAAACACTTGCGGGCCTTTGTGGTGCTCGCCCAGGAGTTGCATTTCGGTCGGGCGGCAGCGCAGCTGTCGATTGTGCAACCGGCGCTGAGCATGCAGATCAAGTTGCTCGAAAGCGGCCTCGGCGTGCGCCTGCTCGACCGCAATCGCCACTCGGTGGCGCTGACCGAAGCCGGTCGCGTGTTCCTGCCGGAAGCCCAGGCCACCTTGCACCAGGCGACGCGGGCGGCGGATGCGGCGCGCGCCTCCAGCCGTGGCGAGATCGGCCGGGTGCGCCTGGGGTTTGTGTCCTCGGTACTCCCGCAATGGTTGCCCGAGCTGATCCGCGCGGTGCACCAGCGTTACCCGCGCCTCGAGCTGGAACTCAAGGACATGCCCGGCCCCGACCAGGCCATCGCACTGAAGAACGGCCTGCTGGATTTCGGCCTGATGCGCCTGCCGGCCGCGCACCCGGGGATCCAGACCCGCGCGGTGCTGCACGAGAGTTTCTGCGTGGCGTTGCCCGTGGATCACCCGCTGGCGGCGCAGGCGTCCATCCAGCCCGCCGACCTGCTGGATGTGCCGGTGTATATCCTCGCGCGGCGCTATGCCCCGGGCTTCTACGATGAGTTTATCCAGGCGCTGGGCATCCCCCTGCACATCGCCTCGGAGCTGGGCGAGTTCACCACCATGCTCGCGCTGGTCTGCGCCGGGTTGGGTGTTGGCGTGCTGCCGGTGCAGGCGACGCGGGCCCTGCCGGCCAATTGCGTGTCTCGGCCTCTGCAACTGGGTGGTTTCGAGACCAGCACGGGGCTGGCCTGGACCGCGTTGGACAGCGCGGTCAAGCGCACGCTGTTCGATCTGATCGTCGATTTGTTTGGTGAGTGATTGTTTCACTGGGTGAAATGCTGGATTGTAAAACCTGGTAATTCCATCGACCCGGGCAGCGATGGAACATGCGGTGTGTCGAACCCCTCTTTCGGAGCCTTCCATGTCCCAGCCTGCGATCAAACTCTACGGTTATCCATTGTCCGGCCACACTCATCGGGTCGAGCTGATGCTGTCCCTGCTGGGCTTGCCCAGTGAGTTCATTCTGGTCGACCTCAAGCAGGGCGCGCACAAAGCGCCTGAATTCGTCGCGACCCTCAGTAGCTTCGGCCAGGTGCCGGCGATTGACGACAACGGCACGGTGCTGGCGGACTCCAACGCGATCCTGGTGTACCTCGCGAGCACCTACGGCAAAGGCCAATGGCTGCCGAGCGATCCCTTAGGCCAGGCGCGCGTCCAGCGCTGGCTGTCGGCCGCCGCCGGACAACTGCATGCCGGCCCCGCTGCGGCGCGCCTGGCCCTGGTGTTTGGTGCCCAGATCGATACCGATACCGCGATCAGCCGTTCCCACGCCTTGCTGCAGTTGGTGGAGCAGCAATTGCGCCACAGCCGCTTCCTGGCCAGCGAACAGCCGAGCATTGCCGACGTGGCCTTCTACACCTACGTGGCCCACGCGCCGGAAGGCAATGTGTCGCTGGACGACTACCCTCATGTACGCGCCTGGCTCGCCAGCATTGAAGCGTTACCGGGGTTTGTCGGCATGCCGCGCACGGCGGTGGGGCTGCAATCACACTGATTTTCACGAGGCCTGTCGATGGATCGATTCCATGAAATGCAGGTGTTCCTGGCGGTGGCCGAGGAGGAGGGCTTTGCCGCCGCCGCGCGCCGCCTCAACACCTCGCCACCCAGCGTGACCCGCGCCATTGCCGCCATGGAAGCGCGGATCGGCACGCAGTTGCTCGCGCGCACTACCCGCAGCCTGCACCTGACGGAAGCCGGCCAGCGTTACCTGGAAGACTGTCGGCGCATCCTGGCTGAACTCGACGAGGCCGAGGAAGCGGCGGCGGGCAGTTATACGATTCCCTGCGGCCACCTGACGGTGACCGCGCCGGTGTTGTTCGGCGAGCTGTATGTCGCACCGGCGCTGGGGGAATATCTCGACCGTTTTGCGCAGGTGAGTATCAATGCGCTGCTGGTCGATCGCGTGGTCAACATGCTCGACGAAGGTGTCGACGTGGCCGTGCGCATCGGCCATCTGCAGGAGCCGGGGCAGCAGGCGATCAAGGTCGGTGAGGTGCGCCGCGTGGTGTGTGCGGCGCCGGCTTACCTGGAGCAGTACGGCCGGCCCCGGCACCCCTCGCAGTTGCGCGATGCGAAGATTGCGACCTCGTCCTCCAGTCAACTTGTCAGCGAATGGCGGTTTGTCGAGGATGGCCAGCCACTGACCGTGCCGATTGAGCCGCGTCTGGTGGTGACGGCGAACAATGCGGCGATCAACCTGGCGAGGCAGGGCTGGGGCATGACGCGGGTGCTGTCCTATCAAGTCGCCGCAGCGGTGGCGGCCGGTGAGCTGGAGATTGTCCTCGAGGCTTTCGAACCCGCGGCGCTGCCGATCCAGGTGGTGTTCCAGAAAAGCCCGCGAGTGCCGGCCAAGATCAACACTTTCGTGGATTTCCTCACCCACCGCCTGGGTCAGGACGCAGCCCTGAATCCGGCGATGAAGCGGCGCGGATGATGGAGCGATACCGCGATATGCAGCTGTTCGCCGCGCTGGCCGGGCACCCGAGCCTGGCCTCGGCGGCGCGCAGTGTCGCGGTGTCCGGCGCGACCCTGATGCGCGCGGTCGCCCGCCTGGAAGCCCGCCTGCGCGTGGTGTTGCTGGTGCGCAGTACACGCGGCGTCAGCCTGACCGAGGCAGGCCAGGCCTACCTGGCCGACTGCGTGCGCCTGCTTGCCGCCGTGGACGCTGCACAGGCTTCGGCCAAGGGCATGCACGATCAGGCCCAGGGTAATTTGCGCGTGTTCCTGCCGCTGCTCTTCAGCCGTTATGTGATGGCGCCCGTGTTGGCCGGTTATATGGATCGCTACCCCGACGTGCGCCTGGTGGCGCACTACCACGACTACTACCCCAACCTGCACGAAGAGGGGCTGGACGTGGCGATTTTGGTGGGCGAGCTGCCCAGTTCATCCCTGGTTGCGCGACCGGTCGGGCACGTGCGGCCGATCCTGTGTGCCAGCCCTGGCTATCTCGCTGCCCATGGCGAGCCGCGGCACCCGGACGCGCTGAAGCAGCATCGACTGGTCGCCAGCACCGACCCGGTCGATTGGGCCTTCAAAGGCGGCCCGCTCAAGGCGCGTGCGCGCTTGAGGTGCACCACGGTGCAAGGTGCGATCAATGCGGCCGTGCAGGGCGCGGGGCTGATTCGCTGCCTGAGCTATCCCGTGCATGAGCACCTCCTCAGCGGCGAGCTGTGTCGTGTGCTGCCGGACTATGAGCCGCCGCCGTTGCCGGTGCACGTGGTGTACCGCGACGGCCGCCATGCGCCGATGCGCGTGCGCAGTTTTGTCGACCATTGCGTGGCGGCGCTGCGGGATCATCCGGCATTTCAGTTGGTGTAACAGTCGATTGCCCGGCGTGGGCATTCTCGTGTGGGGTGCCAGCGCGCACCATTGGCCTATCCACTCGGAGGTGAGCAGCATGAATCCCATCGAACATTCCCCCTGGCATGCCGGCGAACGGTATCTCCAGCACAACTCCGGCGCCGCCGAGCGCATGGCCGTGGTCGGGCCCAAGGTGATCCGCGATCACTTGCCGGAGCAGCATCGGGACTTCTATCCCCTGTTGCCGTACCTGGTGCTCGGTGTGGTGGATGAACAAGGGCTGCCCTGGGCGACGATGATCGAAGCCGCGCCAGGGTTCGCGCATTCACCCGACCCGCAGACCTTGCAGATCGACAGCGTGCCGTCCGTGAGCGACCCCGCCCGTGCTGCGTTGCATCGCGGCGCCAGCGTGGGCGTGCTTGGCATCGACCTGAACACACGCCGACGCAACCGCCTGAATGGCCGGATCGGCAGCCTGGGGCACGAGGGTTTTTCGATCGAGGTGGTGCACACCTACGGCAACTGCCCCAAATACATCCAGCTACGGCCGGTGGTTGGCGTCGCACGTAGACCCGACACGCGGGTCGAGCGCCTCGACGGCCTGGATGCCGCGGCCCACGCAATGATCCGCAACGCCGATACGTTCTTCGTCGCCAGCTATGTCGATGTCGCCGGCGAACGCTCGGTGGACGTGTCCCATCGCGGCGGCTACCGCGGCTTTGTGCACGTGGAAGGTAATCTGCTGACCATCCCCGACTTCGCCGGCAACCTGTTCTTCAACACCCTGGGCAACCTGCACGTGAACCCGGTGGCGGGGTTGTTGTTCATCGATTTCGAATCGGGGGACGTCCTGCAGGTCACCGGGCGCACCTCGCTGATCCTCGACGGACCGCAAGTCGCCCGCTTCGAAGGCGCGCAACGCTTGTGGACCGTCACCGTGGAGCATCTGGTGCGGCGTCCGGCAGCCCTCGCGTTGAGGTGGCGCTTCGTGGAGTTCTCGCCGCACAGCCTGGCTATGGGAAATGGGTAGCCTGGGGATTGGCATAGGAGGCTGCAGGGAACAACTGGTTGGTCATCTCGATGATCTTGTTCTGTGCGCTGATGAACTTGTCCGGGCGCCCGCCACCCCAGGTCGCGTCATACAGCGCCTGGCCGACGCGGTGACCGTTTTCAAACACCTGGATGTCGGCAAAGGTCATGTACAGCGCAAAGTCCCAGCTCCAGGTGCCGATGTAGGTGGTCGACAGTGCACAGCTCGCGGGCGGACTGCCCGGCGGCAACTCGCGGGTCTGGAAACCCTTGCTGCGCAGCTGCGCGGTGTAGGTGCTGTTGAACCCGCTGCGCAGGCCTGCGGCGGGAATCATGCAGATTTCAGCGGACTGGGCGGGTGACAAGGCCACCGGGGTAACGGTCTGCGTAATGCTGCACCCCGAGAGGAGAAGGGCGGTCAGCACAACAGCGGAAGCAGATAGCGGGCGCATAGGGACTGTCCATGTCTTGAGTGGTGGCTTAATGATAGCTGATCCCTTGCAGGAGCCCGGCTTGCCGGTGAATGCATCAGGGTCGCTATCGCCAGCAAGCGCGATGGCCCTTCGTGGGCTCAAGGCATTCGTGCCCTGCGGTTAAAACTCAATTGCGCCATCGCCGGTGTTTACCCCCGGGTCATCAGGCAATACTGCGTCGGGATTTTTCCCGAGGTTTCAAGCATGAACAACCCGAGCCGACTGGCACTCCTGATCACTGCTGCGGCGGTTCTCACTGCCTGTGGCGAATCGTCCAAGCTGCCCTTCCAGGCCGGTGTCGGCCCCACGCCCCAACTGCCGGAGCCCAGCACTTCGTTGATGCCCACGCTCAAGGTGTCCAAGGCCGTGGGCTGGCCCGAGCAGGTGCAGCCGCGTGCCCCCGAAGGCTTCACCGTCACCGCCCTGGCCGACCATCTCGACCACCCGCGTTGGGTCTACACCTTGCCCAACGGTGATGTGCTGGTCGCTGAAAGCAATCACCCACCGATGCCAGAAGGCGCGACCGATGGAGGCACCGGCTTGATCGCCTGGGCCCGCCGCACCGCAATGGGCATCGTCATGGGCCGCGTCGGCGCGGATACGCCGAGCGCCAACCGCATCACCCTGCTGCGCGATGCCGATCACGATGGGCATGCCGAGGTGCGCAGCGAGTTCCTCACCGGCCTCGCGTCGCCCTTCGGCATGGCACTGGTGGGCGATGAGTTGTACATCGCCAATGCCGACGCGGTGGTCAAGGTGCCCTATACCCCCGGCCAGACGCACATCGACGCCACCCCGGTTCACGTCACTGACCTGCCGGCCGGCATCAACCACCACTGGACCAAAAACCTGCTGGCCAACCCGGAAGGCACGCGGCTGTACGTGACCGTGGGGTCCAACAGCAATGTCGGCGAAAACGGCCTCGACGCCGAGGCAGGCCGCGCGGCCATCTGGGAACTGGACATCGCCAGCGGCGCGAAACGCCTGTTTGCCAGCGGCCTGCGCAACCCCAACGGCCTGGCGTGGAAACCCGGCTCCACACAGCTGTGGACGGTGGTCAACGAACGCGACGAAATCGGCAGCGACCTCGTGCCCGACTACCTCACCTCGGTGCAGGACGGCGCCTTCTACGGCTGGCCGTGGAGCTACTACGGCGCCCACGTCGACATCCGCGTGCAGCCGCCACGCCCGGACAAAGTCGCCCAGGCCATCGCCCCCGACTACGCCCTCGGCACCCACGTCGCGCCGCTGGGCCTGACCTTTTCCGACGCCCGCAGCATGCCGGCGGCGTTTGCCGAAGGCGTGTTCGTCGGCGAGCACGGCTCGTGGAACCGCAACCCGCAGGCGGGCTACAAAGTGGTGTTTATCGCCTTCAAGGACGGCCAGCCGACGGGCACACCGGTGGACTTCCTCACTGGCTTCCTCAATGCCGAGGGCGAAGCCCAGGGCCGTCCGGTGGGCGTGACCCTGGACGCGCAAGGCGCATTGCTGGTGGCGGATGATGTGGGCAATACGGTGTGGCGGGTGGTGCGGGACAAGCCTTGAGGCTGGGGTAACTGGTGCTCTGAAATCCCCATGTTTGATGGCAAGTAGGCTTCCCGGGGCAAGGAGGGCCTTTTCTTGTGGCAAGTGGGCTTCCTGAGGCAAAGAGGGCCTTTTCTTGTGGCGAGCGGGCTTGCCCCGCGTTGGGCTGCGAAGCGGCCCCAAATCAGACGCCGCGGTTCCCCAGGAAACACCGCGTCGATCTTACTGGGGCTGCTGCGCAGCCCAACGCGGGGCAAGCCCGCTCGCCACAAAAAAGCCCGCGAAAACTGATCGAGGCTCACTACCTGGAGCATTGGCCGCTGGAGCGGGTGATGCAGAAGGCCAAGCGCCGGTTTTTCCTTCGCTATACGCAGCAGACGCCGGGGGAGTATCGGCTGCGGCAGTCGGAATTGCGCTGACGTCCCAAGCGCCGCCCAGTGCCGTGTACAGGTTCACTTCGGCCACCAACTGCGCGAGCCGATCGATGATCAGCGCCTGCTGCGAACTGAACAGCGAACGCTGGGCATCGAGGAACGTCAGGTTGCTGTCCACGCCACTGCGGTAACGGTGCTGGGCCAGGTCGTAATAGGCCTGGTTGGCCGCGACGAAGTCGCGTTGGGCCGCGAGCTGGTCGGTGAACGTCTGGCGGGCGGCGAGGCCATCGGCGACTTCCTGGAAGGCGCTCTGGATGGATTTTTCGTACTGCGCCACGCTGATGTCTTTTTGCAGCTTGGCGTAGTCGAGGCTGGCGCGCAGGCTGCCGGCGTTGAAGATCGGCAGGTTGACCTGCGGCTGGAACGTCCAGGTGCCCGAGCCGCCCTTGAACAGCCCCGACAGTTCGGTGCTGGTGCTGCCGGCGTTGGCCGTGAGGGTGACCGACGGAAAGAACGCCGCGCGGGCTGCGCCGATATTGGCGTTGGCCGCCTGCAGCTGGTATTCGGCCTGGAGGATATCCGGACGGCGTTGCAGCAGGTCGGACGGCAAGCCAGCGGGCAGGCGCGCCACCAGTTCGTCGGCGAGTGGGCGTGACGGCAGGTGTTCATCCACCGGGCTGCCCACCAGCAGCGTCAGGTTATTCAGGTCCTGGGCGACCTGGCGCGCGTAGCGGGCCACGCTGGCGCGGGTGCTGTCGACGCTGGTACGCGCCTGCACCACGTCCAGCGCCGAGGCCTTGCCGGCGATTTTGCTGCGCCGGGTCAACTGCCAACTGTGCTCGTCGGCGGCCAGGGTTTGCTGGGCCAGGGCCAACAGTTCCTGGTCGGCGCGCCAGGTCAGGTAGGCATTCGCGACATTGGCCACCAGGCTCAGCTGCGTGCTGCGCCGCGCCTCTTCGGTGCCCAGGTAAGTCAGCATCGCCTGTTCGCTGAGGCTGCGCACACGGCCGAACAGGTCCAGCTCGTAGGCGCTGAGGCCCAGGGTGGCGGAGTAGTTCGAGGTGATCGCGGACTTGCCCGTACCGGTCACATCCCCCGGCAGTTTCTGACGCTTGCCGGCACCGGTGGCGGACACGGCGGGGAACAGGTCGGCACGCTGGATGCGGTACTGCGCCTGGAAGGCTTCGACGTTCAGCGCGGCCACTCGCAGGTCGCGGTTATTGAGCAGCGCCGCGCCGATCAGTTGCTGCAGCGCCGGGTCGTGGAACATGCCGTGCCAGTCCGAGGTGGGCATGGCGCGGCAGACCCCACCCTGGGGGTACTGCGCCGGCACGGGAGACTCGGGCCGCTGGTACTCGGGGATCAGCGAGCAACCGCCCAGCATCCAGGCCAGCGCAAAGGGGATGAGCGCGGGTCGGTTCATCAGGCGCCGACCATCCATTTGGCCAGGCCGTGTCGGCCGCTCACACCAAGCTTGGCGGCGGCGCGCTTGAGGTAAGTTTCGATGGAGCTGTTTTTCACGCTGAGTTTTTCCGCCATCTGCGGCACGGTGCCGCCCGTCAACAGGCCGAGGCACACCTCTTGCTCGCGCGCCGACAGGGTGATGTCGCCCAGGGACAGGCGTTTGTAGAACGCGTGCTGCAACTGCGACTGCTCCAGCAGGGTGTGCGCCGGCTCCAGCGTGGGAGACGGCGCCTGGCGCAGGCTCTGGGCGTGGCACTCGATCAACGGCAGCAACGTGTCCGACAGGCACTTGAGAAACGACAGCTGCGCCAGGGAAAACCCGCGCTGGGTCGGCGGGCGGTAGAACGAAATCACGCAGCGCCGATTGCCCTGGCGTGACACCAGGTTGCACTGGTGGGAGGTGCCCCGTGGGTGCGCGCTGTCGGCCTTGGCCTTGAGCTGGATCAGTAGCGGGTCCTGCATGCCGAGCATGTCGCGCAGCAGCGGGTGGTCGTTGATCGAGTGCAGGGTCAGGGGCGGCGGCAGGTCCTGGTTCTGGCCGGCACTGCCGAGCAATTTGATATCGAGCACGCGGTCGCGCAACTCGTCCAGGGTCCATTCACTGAGGTCCACCAGGTGGATCGGTACCCATTTGTCCACCAGGTGCAGCATGTGGGCAGCAAAATCCGCGTGCCCACAGTTGGCAATCAACTCGCCCATTTCGGCATAAAAATGCGTGCTTTGCGTGTTGGCAAAACTGCTCGTCAAACTCATAGCCATCTCATCCTTGATGTCGAAAACCGTCACAAACTCCCTGGGCCTCTACGGGGCGATCCGTTCTTCATGAAGCAGAGTCGGCACTCGAGCGTGTAGTTAGCCTGGGGATTCGTCCTACGTATGTAGCAGAAACGAGGGACACAACGTGCCATAAAAACATCGTCATTAATTCGACGTTTCTGACGGTCCATTCCGGCCGAGATAAATCGAAAATGGTTTTTAGAGTGAATTAACTATTTGATAAATAAGATAAAAATAATCCTTGAAAATCATTCCTGAAAAAATGACATCGGCCGGATATAGCCAATTTCCTACAGCCCTTTAATCGTTTCAGCAGTGAGCCATCAGTCAAGCCCGTTTCGCGCCTTCCGGCTGTCCGGGTTTCGGGTGTCAGAGGGCCTGCGGACCCCATGCTCAAATCCGGCCATTTCGCCGTCCCCGAGTGGCCAGCGCCTGATACCCATGAGAAGGATCTTATGAAGCATTCTCCCAGCTTCCCCCTCACCGCCGCCCAGCAGGACATCTGGCTCGACCAACTGCGCGCGGGCGATTCGCCGCTGTACAACATCGGCGGCTATGTCGACTTCGCGGGTGCGGTGGACCCCGCGCTGATGCAGCGCGCCATCGAGCAATTGGTAGCGCTGCACGATGCCTTGCGCACCCAACTGCACAGCGACGCCGACGGCTTGCCGCGCCAGACCTTCGCCGCCACCTTGACGGTGCACGTGCCCTTGCACGACCTGTGCGCTCATGCCGATCCGCAGGCGGCGGCCCAGGCCTTGATGCAGGCGCACATGGCCCGGCCCTATGCCTTGGACGACGGGTCGCTGTGGCATTTTTTCCTGGTCAAGCTCGATGACCATCACTATCGCCTCGGTACCCAGGCCCACCACCTGATCCTCGACGGCTGGGGGTTCGGCCAGATGCTGCAATCGCTGGCGCAGCTGTACAGCGCGCTGGAGCAAGGCCGGCAGCCTGAGAGGCTGGCACCGTCCTATGGCGACTTTATCGAGGCCGACCAGCGCTACCACGCGTCCGCGCGCTACCTCCGCGACCGCGCCTATTGGCTCGACCGCTACCCGACCTTGCCCGAGCCATTGCTGGTGCCACGCCACGCCACGCCGATAGCCAGTCACACACTGGTCGAGCCGTTCCCGGTGGCGTTGCTGGGCCGCATGGAGGCGATGGCCAGCCGTTACCAGGCCTCGGCGTTCCATGTGCTGCTGGCGACGCTGTATGTGTATTTCACCCGCGCCTACCAGCGCGATGAGTGGGTGGTGGGACTGCCGATTCTCAACCGTTCCAACGCGGCTTTTCGCGCCACGGTCGGCTTGTTCACCCAGGTCAGCGCGGTGCGTTTCAGCTTCAGCGAACAGCTGACGTTCGGCGCGCTGGTGCGCGGTGTGCGGGATCAGCTCCAGCAGGATTTTCGCCACCAGCGTTTTCCCCTGAGCGAGATGAACCGCGAACTCGGCCTGCGCCGCAGCGATCGCGGCCAGCTGTTTGATCTGTCGGTATCGTTCGAACAGGACGACCACGATCTGCGCTTCGGCCAGGTCCAGGCGCGTGCCGTCAAAGTCTCCAACCACCATGAAGCGCTGCCCCTCGCCATCCACTTGCGCAGCAACCGCTGCCAGGCCACCGCGAGCCTGCATTGCGTGTACCACCAGGCGTATTTCCAGCACGACGAAGTGCAGGCGCTGGCACGACGGTTTAGCTGGCTGCTGGAACAAGGCCTGGCGGACACCGCGCAGCCGATCGGCGAGTTTTCCCTGGTCACGCCTGCCGAGCACGCCCAGTTGCAACGCTTCAATGCCACCGCGCAGCCCAGTGCCGAACCGTACACCCTGCACACCCGTATCGAAGCGCAGGCCGCGCGCGCACCGGACGCCGTCGCCGTGGTGCAGCAGGGCCGGCAACTGACCTACGCCCAGCTCGATCAACAGGCCAACGCCCTGGCCCATCAGTTGCTCGAACATGGGGTGCAGCCGGATGATCGCGTGGCGATCCTGGCGCGGCGCAGCCCGGACACGCTGGTGGCACTCCTGGCGATCCTCAAGTCCGGCGCCTGCTACGTGCCGGTCGACCCCGCGCATCCGGCGGAACGCCTGCATTACCTGCTGCACGACAGCGCGCCGGTGGTGGTGCTGACCCAGCACGCGCTGCTGGCGCGCCTGCCGGCGCTGGACATGCCGGTAGTCCTGCTGGATCGCCCGACCTCTCACCGGGCCGGCAATCCGCGCGTAGCGGTCAGCGCGGCGAACCTCGCCTATGTGATCTACACCTCCGGTTCCACCGGGTTGCCCAAGGGCGTGATGGTCGAGCACCGCACCGTGGCCAATCTGGTCGACTGGCACTGCCGGGCCTTCGACCTGCACGCCGGCAGCCACACCGCCAGCGTCGCTGGTTTCGGGTTTGATGCGATGGCCTGGGAAGTCTGGCCGGCCTTGTGCGTCGGCGCGACGCTGCACCTGCCACCGGCCCACGATGGCGCGGAGGACATCGACGCGCTGCTGCACTGGTGGCGCGCCCAGCCGTTGCAGGTGGGGTTTCTGCCGACGCCGGTGGCCGAATACGCCTTCAGCCAGCAGCAGGGCCATCCGACCCTGCGCACCTTGCTGGTCGGTGGCGACCGCCTGCGCAGCTTCAACCAGGCGCAGACCTTCGAGGTCATCAACAACTACGGCCCTACGGAAGCCACGGTGGTCGCGACGTCCGGCCGGGTGGAGGCGGGCCAGCCCGTGCATATCGGTGGGCCTGTCGCGAATGCCCGCGTCTACCTGCTGGACGCCCGGCAGCGCCCGGTGCCGATTGGCGCAGTGGGGGAGTTGTACGTCGGCGGCCGGGGCGTGGCGCGTGGTTACCTGAATCGGCCCGAACTGAACGCCGAGCGCTTTCTCGATGATCCTTTCAACGCTGGCCGGATGTACCGCACCGGTGACCTCGCGCGCTGGCTGCCCGACGGCAACCTTGAGTACCTGGGGCGCAATGACGACCAGGTGAAAATTCGCGGCGTGCGCATCGAACTGGGGGAAATCGAAGCGGCGCTGGTCACCCATCCGGCGGTCAAGGACGCGGTGGTGCAGTACCGTGAAGGGCAACTGCTGGCGTGGTTTATCCCGCAGCATGCGATTGCGCCCGAAGCCCTGCGCACCCATCTGCACGCCTCTCTGCCGGACTACATGTTGCCCGTGGCCTATGTGCAGTTGGACGCGTTGCCCCTGACCAGCAACGGCAAGCTGGATCGCAAGGCGCTGCCGACACCGACCCAGGCAGCCTTTGTCACGCGCCTGTTCGAGGCCCCGCGTGCAGGCGTGGAAACCACCCTGGCGCAGCTCTGGGCCGAGCTGTTGCAGGTGCAGCAGGTGGGTCGGCATGACCACTTTTTTGAACTTGGCGGGCACTCGTTGCTGGCGGTGCAACTGGTGCAACGCATGCGCCAGGCGGGGCTGCAGGCCGATGTACAGGTGCTGTTCGGCCAGCCGACCCTGGCCGCGCTGGCGGCCGTGAGTGAAGGTCGCGATGAGCCGGTACCGGCCAATCGGGTGCCGGCGGATTGCCTGCGGATCACCCCGCAGTTACTGGTCCTGGCCGAGCTGGATCCGCCGAGCATCGAGCGCATTGTCGCCGGCGTCCCCGGTGGCGCCGCCAATGTGCAGGAGATCTACCCGCTGGCGCCGTTGCAGGAAGGCTTGCTCTACCACCACCTCACCGACGAGCGCGATCCCTATCAGCAACACGCATTGTTCAGCTTCGCGTGCCGCGAGCAGTTGGACGCCTTCGCGCAGGCGCTGCAACAGGTGATCAACCGCCACGATATCCTGCGCACCAGCCTCGCGTGGGACGCCCTGGAGCAGCCGATGCAGGTGGTGTGGCGCCATGCGCAATTGCGCGTCGAACCGCTGCGCGAACTGGCTGAACCGCTCGACTTGCGCCAGGCCCCGCTGATGGCCCTGGACTACGCCGAAGAGCCCCAGCACCAGCGCTGGATCGCGCGCCTGCGGTTTCATCACCTGATCAACGACGCCACCTCGACCGCCGTGCTGGTGGATGAAATCCGCGCTCACTTGCTCGGTGAACAGGCCCAACTGCCGCCATCGGTGCCGTATCGCAACGTGGTGGCGCAGGCCCGCATGCCAGCGCGCCAGGCCGCCCACGAGGCGTTCTTTCGCGAGCGCCTGGCCGCTGTGGATGAACCCACCCTGGCCTTCGGTGTGCAGGCGCGCCAGGCGGATCGTACGCACATCGACGCCTTCGAACAGCCGGTCGGCGATGCCCTCAACCAGCGCCTCAGGGCCCAGGCGCGTGCGCTTGGGGTCAGCGCCGCCAGCCTGTTCCACCTGGCCTGGGCCCAGGTGCTCAGCCGCGTGGCCGGCCGCGAGGATGTGGTGTTCGGCACCGTCTTGCTCGGCCGCCTGCAAGCGGGCGAGGGCGCCGACCGCGCCCTGGGTATGTTCATCAATACCCTGCCGCTGCGCCTGCGCCTGGCTGGGCAGACAGTCATCGAGGCCGTGCACGACACCCATCGGCAACTCAGTGCCTTGCTGGCCCACGAACATGCCTCGCTCGCCCTGGCCCAGCGTTGCAGCGGTACGACACCGTTGTTCAACAGCTTGCTCAACTACCGCCACACCGGCGCCGACCCACAGCCGAAACTGATCCCCGGCATCGCCTTGCTCAGCAGCGAAGACATCCTCAGCTACCCGTTGATGCTCACCGTGGACGATACCGCCAGTGGCTTCCAACTCAAGGCCAAGGCGCCGCGCCAGGTCGGCGCCGAGCGCTTGCTGGGCTACCTCGACAGCGCATTGAACGGCTTGGCGGCGGCGTTGGAGCACGCCCCGCAAACGCCGTTGCGCGAGGTGCAAGTGGTGCCCGCCCACGAGTTGCAGACATTGCTGGTGGGCTTCAATGCCACCGCCAGCGACTACCCCGACACCCTTACCGTGCAAGCATTGTTTGAAGCCCACGCGCGGCAAATCCCGCATGCCATTGCGGTGCAGGCCGGCGAGCAGCACCTGACTTATCGACAGCTCAACGAACGCGCCAACCAGCTTGCCTACGCTCTGCGCGAGCGCGGCGTGCAGCCGGATTCGCGGGTGGCGCTGTGCGTCGAGCGCGGGCTGGACCTGGTGGTCGGCTTGCTGGCGATCCTCAAGGCCGGTGGCGCCTACGTGCCGCTGGATCCGGGCTACCCGCGCGAGCGCCTGGCCTACATGCTGCACGACAGCCAGCCAGTGGCGTTGCTGGTGCATGCCGCCACACGCGAGGTGATGGGTGACGTGACAATCCCGGTGATCGACTTCGACCGCTGCGCCTGGAGCCAGGCGCCGGACGGCAATCCACGGGTACCGGGCCTGAGTGTCGCCAACCTCGCGTATGTGATGTACACCTCGGGCTCCACCGGTACGCCCAAGGGGGTGATGATCGAACACCGTGGCCTGGGCAACCTGCTGCACTGGGGCTCGCAGCTGTGCCCGAATGCCGAGGGCGGCGCGGTGTTGCAGCGCGCGCCCTTCAGCTTCGATGGCTCGGTGTGGGAGCTGTTCTGGCCGCTGGCCAACGGCATGCGCCTGGTGCTGGCGCGGCCCGATGGGCATCGCGAGCCGGCGTACCTGGCGCAGGTGATTCGCGAGCAGCGGATCACCGTGATCAAGTTCGTGCCGGCGATGCTGCAGCAGTTCCTCGAACTGCAAGAATCCGCCCTGTGCACCAGCCTCACCGACGTGCTGTGTGGCGGCGGCGAACTCACTGAAGCCCTGGCGCGTGGCGTGCAGGCGCGTTTGCCCCAGGTGCGTTTGCATAACGTCTACGGCCCCACCGAAGCCACGGTGGACAGCAGCGCGTGGACCCTGGCCCCCGGCGCACCCGTGCCCGCGCGGCAACTGCCGATCGGCCGCGCGATCAGCAACACCCGCCTGTATGTGCTGGACGAGCACGATGCGCCGGTGCCGCTGGGCGTCAGTGGCCAGTTGCATATTGGCGGCGTCGGTGTTGCGCGCGGCTACCTGGGCCTGGAGCAAATGACCGCCGAGCGTTTTATCGACAGCCCGTTCGTGGCCGGTGACCGCTTGTATCGCACCGGCGACCTGGTGCGCTATTTGCCCGATGGCAACCTTGAATTCCTCGGGCGCAATGACTTCCAGGTCAAGCTGCGCGGCGTGCGCCTGGAGCTGGGGGAGATCGAATCGCGCCTGCTGGCGCACCCGGCGTTGCGCGAAGTGGCGGTGTTGATTCGGGATGAACGCTTGGTGGCGTACTTCACCGTGCGCGCCGAGCCGCCGAGCCTGGAGGCATTGCGCGCGCATATGCTGGAGCAATTGCCGGAGGTCATGGTGCCGGCTGCGTTTGTGCAACTCGACACCTTGCCACTCAATCCGGCCGGCAAACTCGACCGCAAGGCGCTGCCGGAGCCAGGGATGGAGGCGGTGGTCAGTCGCGCTTACGAGGCTCCACTGGGCGAGGTGGAAACCTTAATGTCGGGCATCTGGGCCGAGGTGTTGAAGCTGGAGCGGGTAGGGCGCCACGATCATTTCTTCGAACTGGGCGGGCATTCATTGCTGGCGGTGAACCTGGTGGCGCGCCTGCGCAAGGCCGGGTTGGCAGTCGATGCGCGGACGCTGTTCAGCCACCCAACCCTGGCGCAGCTGGCCGCCGCCACCGTGATCCCGGTGCAACGCGTGGAAGCGCCGCCCACGGCCATCCCCCACCTCAACCGCCGCCGTCGACTCTGACCCAACGACCTATGGGCGCCGGCTTGCCGGCGATGGCGGTCTATCAGCAACGAGTAAAGTCGATGACCCGCCGCCATCGCCAACCCGCCACCTCCGGCAGGTTGGCCACGGTCGAACGCACCAACACACGCGCCCTGCCTACAGGTCCTATACGTACGAGGATAACTGCCTACGGCGCGCTGAAAGAAATTCGCTTAAAGAACGACAGCTGTCTCACATTCCCGGGAACTATTTCGTCGCCGTCACCAATAACGTGAGCGTCCCTGATGCATTCAGGGGGACGTTCCAGTGCAATTGAACTTTGAAAACAAGGTAGCCATGAGCTTTTATATTAACGATAACCCTGCAATTTCCCCGCTTTCTCAAGTCGCCCAAAACACGCAACCCGGCATCACAAATAATCAGGATAATCCCGACGGTGAAGCGCGCTTGCAGCAGGTCCTCAAGGACAACCCTATTCTGAACCGGGGAATCCTGTCGAATGACGATGCTTTCAGGCCTGACAAGCAAAGGTTGTTTGAGGGTCTAAAAAAACACGTAGGTGATTTCACCGACGCCAATAAAGATCCAAGCAAGCGTGCCGATGCGTTGCAGAAGTTAGCCGATAAAGCCAATGAAATTGATAAAGACTCAAGTCTTTACAGGCATTCGGACAGCAAACCCGGCGATGGTTTTTTGGATCAGAAATCCGAGGTAGACGCACTGCGCAAGTACAGCGAAGAACCCGTGCCGGCCCAGAAACAGTCACAGTAACCCGGTTCTACTGGCGGTCGCCCTGACCGCCAGTGCTGCGCAGCAGCGGCAACACCTCCGCCCCCACATGAATCGCCTCTTCCAGGTGCGGAAAACCGGACAGGATAAAGCTGTCCACGCCCAACTGGTGATACTCCTCGATCCGCTCAGCCACCCGTGCATAACTGCCCACCAGCGCGGTGCCGGCGCCACCCCGCACCAGGCCGACCCCGGCCCACAGGTTGGCTGACACTTCCAGTTCCCGCGCCCCACGGCCACGCCCTTGCATCAACTGGGTCTGCCGGCTCTGGCCGACGGACTCATACGTCGCCATCTGCCGTTGCGCCTGGTCGATGGCATCCTTGGGGATTTCTTCCAGCAAACGCTCCACATGCGCCCATGCCGCCTCATCGGTAGGCGCGGCGAACACGTGCAGGCGCAGGCCGAAGCGCAGGGTACGGCCCTGGGCGGCAGCGAGGTCGCGCATGCGCTGGATGCGTTCGGCGATCATCGCAGGCGGCTCGCACCACATCAGGTAGGTTTGCCCATGGGCCGCGCCGACGCGTTCGGCGGCTTCGGACGCGCCGCCGAAGTAGATCGGCGGCGCAGTCGCCCCCGGCGCCATGGGCGTGTGGATGCCGCTGCGGTAATAACGGCCGGGGTGCGTCGGTGGCTGGCCGGCCCAGAC
This sequence comes from Pseudomonas sp. GW821-FHT09C08, assembly GCF_059418125.1. Classification (NCBI taxonomy): domain Bacteria; kingdom Pseudomonadati; phylum Pseudomonadota; class Gammaproteobacteria; order Pseudomonadales; family Pseudomonadaceae; genus Pseudomonas; species Pseudomonas sp. GW821-FHT09C08. The sequence goes on from NZ_JBWKPG010000010.1 coordinate 73,441, forward strand.
GGCCTGGAATACTTGCAGGAATTCGGCGGTGCGCGCGTAGCGTTCGTCGTGCTCGAGAAAGTCGCCGAGGGAGCGCTGCTCGAAGCGGCTGGAACCGGTCACCACGTGCAATGCCAGGCGGTTTTCGCTGAGCAGTTGCAAGGTCGCCGCGCGGTGCGCGGTGTAGGCGGGCAGCTCCAGGCCAGGACGCAGGGTCAGCAGGAATTTCAGGCGACGCACTTCCTGGGCCAGCACGGCGGTGATCAGCCAGGGGTCTTCAAAGCCGCTGGCGGTCGGCACCATGATGCCGTCGAAGCCGGCCTGTTCGGTGGCGCGCACGATCTGGCGCAGGTAATCCAGGGTCGGCGCGCGTTCGCCTTGCTGGAACAGCCCGACCTTGGGCAAGCCGCTGCTGGTGAGGTGGCGCCCGTCGCCATTGGTGGGCAGGAACCAGTCCAGCTGGATCGGTGGACGAGCATCAGTGTTCATGAGCGCTCCTTGCGCAAGAGAGGGACAACCTGTTCGCCAAAGCGCAGCACTTCGCTGACCGCCGGGCCGCCTTCCAGGATCAATTGGCTCAAACCCAGCCCGTGCAGTTCCTGCAGGCGCGTAGCGATCTGTTGCGCCGTGCCGACCAGGATCAGCGGCTGGCCCGGCGCCAACTGCAGCAGGTTCGGGTGCACTTCCCATTGGCGCAGCGGGTGACGGGCGCGGGGCAGGGTGGCCAGCAGCTCGTCGGGCAACGCCGGCACCGGCAGCAGCGTGGCGGCGGTTTCCCAGGCGAGGTCTTCGCTGTCGCCGAGGATCAGGCCAAAGGTGCAGGCAAATTTGAGCGACGGTTGAATCGCGCGCCAGTGCTGGATTTCCTTGGCCAGCGCCTTGGGAGGGCCGGGCGCAAGCAGGCAGGTCTGGGCATGCGCGGCGAGCAGCGTGTGGCTCTGGCTGTCGTCCAGCACCAGCGCGGGCGCGGGCAACTCACGGCGGGCGACGCCGGCGTTTTCCAGCTGGAAGTAACGGCCTTGGTAGTCGAGGCCGGTGTCATTGGGCGCGAGCAGTTGCTGGAGGATGTCCAGGTATTCGCCGATGCGTTCGCTGCGCTGGTCGCGGTTGAGCCACTCGCCAAACGCGCTGCGCTCACTGTTGGGCAGGTGCAACTGCACACGGTGGTTGCTGATCGATTGCAGGCTTTGCAAGGTCGTGGCCAGCGCCGCCGGCAGCATCACCTCGGGCGGCACGCTCACCGACAATTGCACCCGCCGGGTGTGTGCGCACAACGCCGCCGCCACGCCCAGGCTGTCGGCACACAAGGCCCCGCCGGGGATCCACAGGCCGTCGAGGCCGGCGTATTCCACGGCTTGGGCCAGCTGAATCCACTGCCCCGGCCGTGCCGCCCAGTCAGGGGTACACAGGGGCATCAGCCAGCTGAATGCTAAGGGCATGCACACGCTCCACTCTTCATGGTCTTTTCCAACCCAAGGCCGGGGCAATGTCCCTGGCGAGGATTTCCAGGCGCTTGAGAATCTGCGCCTGGGTCGAACTTTCGGCCTGGACGACAGCGATCAGGTCATCAGCATAAGGCAGCAGCGAGGGATCGTGCTGCATGCTTTCAATCACTTCATCGGGATGGCCGTGGTGCACATTCATCAGGCGCAGGTGTTCCTGCAGGTCGACGGCCTGGTCGATCAGGCCTTCGCGTTGCAGGCGCGGGATGTGCCGCTCGATATCCACCGCCAGCTCCGCCTGGGCGCTGGCGCGGTCCGCCGCCGGGAACACCGCGCGGACCACGCCGATACGCGGCGCGCGGCCTGGATGTGACCAGGCCTTGAGGTACGCATCGGCCAAGGGCTTTTGCACGGTCAGCGGATCATGGGTCGCGGTGCCCAGCAACAGGCCGTTGCCCTGTTCGGCGGTGTAGGTGGCGCCGTCGATGCTGGCGTGGGAGTGCCACAGGCGCTGGCGCAAACCGCGCGCGGGTGGCTGCAGTGTGAGCCCACCCGTCAGTGGCTCGCCCTCCAGCAGCCGTTGAAGCGTTTGCTGGCGCTCGGCGAACTCCGCCTGGCGTCGACTCGGGTCGCGCTCGAACGCGCTGAAATTGTCCAGGTTGGCGCCGCCGCTGCCCAGGCCCAGTTGCACACGGCCGCCGCTCAAGGCGTCGAGCACGCTGGCGTCCTCGGCCAGGCGGATCGGGTCTTCGAACGGCAATACGATCACGCCGGTACCCAGCTCGATACGCTGCGTGCGCTCGGCCACCGCCGCCAGCAACACCAAGGGTGACGGCAGGCGCCCAAAGCCGTTGCTGAGGTGGTGCTGGGCAATCCAGCCGCTGTCGAAACCGAGGGCTTCGGCCACTTCGAATTGTTCGATCAGGTCGCGGTAGACCTGCTGTGGATCATCGCCAAAAGCGTGGCTGAGAAAGCCCAGTTTGAACGTCATGACGGGGTTCCTGTGGGCTGCCAGCCCAGGGCTGGGGCAATGTGTTCGCGGATGATCTCCAGCGCGCGAATGGCATCGCGCAACGGCGTGCTGACGGTCTGCACCTGCAGGATCAACTGGTCGTGGGCGGTCAGCGCCGGACCTTGCTGCAACTGCTCGATCATCTGCTGTACCGGGCCGTGCAGGACGCCGAGGCGCTTGAGGGTCGTGTCGAAATCGTCATCGATCGCGCCCTTGAACACGCCAATGCGTTGCTGGCGCTGCACATAGGCGCGGATGTCGTTGCGGGTGGCGTCGTCCGGTGCCGGGAACAGCGCCTGCACCCGCGCGACCCGCGCCGGGGTGCCGTTGTCGCCGGTCCAGGCGTTGCGGTAGCGGTTCACCAGGTCTGTGCCGGCGTCGGCGGGCTGGTGCGGGTTGGGCGCCATGATCAGGCCGTGGCCGCGTTCGGCGACAAGCTCCACGCGGGAGGTCGCCTCCCATAACCGATGGCTCAAGCCGTTGGCGCGTGGCAGCAGGCGCGAGCCGCTGTCGGTCAAGGGCGCGTTGCCGAGTGCGTTGAGCAACTGGTGCAGGTGTTGTTCGTAGTCACGGTGGCGCGCGTCATGTTCGCGGCCGAAGGCGAGGAACGTCTCGGGGTCGAAACCTGCGCCGAGGCCCAACTCCAGGCGGCCATTGCTCAGCAGGTCGAGCACCGCCGCGTCTTCCGCCAGGCGCAGCGGGGGTTCCTGGGGCAGCACGATAATCCCGGTGCCGAGGCTGATGTGCCGCGTGCGCTGGGCCACGGCGGCAAGCAATACCAGCGGCGCGGGCAGGCGTCCGTGCTCACTGGCGAAGTGGTGCTGCGCCACCCAGCCGCTGTCGAAGCCCAGCGCCTCGGCGACCTTGAACAGTTCCAGGGTGTCGCGGTAGACCTTGGGGTCATCGCTGGGGCTGTAGACCCGGCTGAGGAACCCCAGGGAAAAGCCGCCACTCATGGTTTCACCTCCTGCGCCAATTGCTTTTGCAGCGCCGGGCCGGCGCTGACCGATTCCGGCAGGCCACTGAACGGGCTGATGGTCAGGTAACCCTTGTTCAGCCAAACCGCTTCGTCGTTCTGTTGCGCAGCCGTCGCGGCGGGGCTGTACTGGAAACCGATACCCGGCTTGCCCGGCAGGTTGAACTGCTTGAGGTCGTCGGTGTAGAGCGCCTCGAAACCCACATAGCTGCCGACCCGGGTGAGTTTCACGCCTTTGATCTGCGCGTCCTTGGGCAAGTTGATGTTCAGGCCCAGGCCCGGCGGCAACAGCGCGCCGTTGGGCTGGCGATGTTGATCGAGGGCCTTGACCAGTTTCGCCACCAGCAGGGCGGCGCGTTGCGGGTCTTTTTCCTTCAGGTCGGTACTCACCGCCAACGCCGGGATCCCGGCCTGCAACGCCACGCTGGCAGCATTGAAGGTGCCGGAGGCCATATTGATCGCGCCCAGGTTGTTGCCGGGGTTGGGACCGACGATCACCAGGTCGGGGTGCGGCAGGATTTTATTCAAGCCCATCAGCAGCGCCATCACTGGCGTGCCACTGATTTCGATCTGCACCTCCTTGCCGGCGCAGTCGGCGCTCTGGCACACGCCTTTTTCAAGGGTGCTGAGGTAATAGCTGTCCGGATAGGCCGGGTCGCTGTCGTGGCCAACGGTCACTTCGCGGCCGAAAAAGAACGCGCCGCCACGTGCACTCTGGTCACTTTGCGGCGCGGCAATCTTGACGTTGTGGCCCTGGGCCTTGAGCTCGGTGTACAGGGCGCGAATATTGGGGTGTTGATAACCGTCGTCGTTGCTCAGCAAAATGTTCAAGGCAAACGCCTTGGAGGCGATCAGGCTGCCAAAGGCGAGCATCCATGCGCTGCGTTTCATGCGGTGGCTCCTTGGGTGAAACGGTTGGGCGGGCGCGGCAGGCCGAGGTTGTCGCGCAGGGTGGTGCCTTCGTACTCGAGACGGAACAAACCACGCGCCTGCAGCAGCGGGATCACCTGCTCGACGAACAGGTCGATGGCGCCGGGAAAGTATGGGAAGAACACATTGAAGCCATCGCAGGCTCGAGCCTGGAACCAGCGCTCGAAGTAATCGGCGACATCCTCGGCGGTCCCGATCACCGGGTTGCCGCCAGCCAGGCGCAGGTACAACTGGCGGATGCTGAGGTTTTCACTGCGCGCCAGTTCCAGCACTTTGTCGCGACGGCTGCCACGCTGGCCCACCGGGGTGTCCGGCAGCGGGCCGTCGAGGTCATGGCCGGACAGGTCGATGTCATCGCCCAGGGTGTCGGCCAGCAGGCGCAGGCCCAGCACCGGGTCGATCAGCGCCTGGAATTCCTCGAACAGCGCCTGGGCCTGCTCGCGGGTGTCGGCGATGAACGGGGTGACACCGGGCAGGATTTTGACGTGGTCCGGGTCGCGTCCGAGGGCGGCGGCGCGTTGCTTGATGTCCTGGTAGAACGCCTGGGCGCTTTCAAGGCTATGGGCGTGGGCAAAGATCAGTTCGGCGACGCGCGCGGCCAGCTGCTTGCCCGGCTCCGAAGCACCGGCCTGCACCAGCACCGGGTGGCCCTGGGGCGGACGTGCCACGTTGAGCGGCCCCCGGACGGCAAAGTGTTCGCCCCGGTGATTGAGGGTGTGCAACTTGGCCGGGTCGAAGTATTCGCCGCTGGCCTTGTCGCGGGTGAAGGCGTCGTCGTCCCAGCTGTCCCACAGGTCCTTGACCACGTCGTGGAATTCTTCGGCGCGCTGGTAGCGGTCGCCATGGTCCACATGGTTTTCCCGGCCGAAATTCCAGGCTTCGTCGGAGACCACCGAGGTCACCAGGTTCCAGGCGGCACGGCCCTTGGACAGGTGGTCGAGGGAGGCGAACTTGCGCGCGATATGGTACGGCTCGTTGTAGGTGGTGGTGGCGGTGGCGATCAGGCCGATATTGCGGGTCACAGCGGCCAGGGCCGACATCAGCGTCAGCGGCTCGAAGTGTTCGGCGCGGGCGGTGCGGCTGAGGGCGTCGTGGTGATGGCCCCACAGCGCGACCACATCGGCGATGAACAGCGCGTCGAACTTGCCGCGTTCGGCGGTCTGCGCGATGTGCTTGAAATGCTCGAAATCCAGGCTCGCATCCGCCTGGGCGAGAGGGTGACGCCAGGCAGCCACGTGGTGGCCGCTGTTGGCGAGGAAGGCCCCCAGTTTGAGTTGATCGGTGCGGCGGGTCATGAACAGGCTCCCATCGAGGTCAGGCACGGAGCCGGCGAACCGGCCCCGTGGGCTGGGTCAGAAGTTGTAGGTCACGCCGGTGTACCAGTAGCCGCCGGTGGTGCCGTAGGGCGAGAAGTTGCCGTAGGGGAAGCCGCCCGAGCTGCTGGCCAGGTCGGTGCGTTCCGGGTACTTGTTGAACAGGTTGTTGGCGCCGGCATTCAGGGTGATTGCCGGGGTCAGGTGGTAGTCGATATTGAGGTCGGTGATCCACGCCGGCGAGAAGGTGCGGTCGTAGATTTCAGCCGTACCGTACTGGGTGTATTCGCCGTAGCGGGTCAGGTTGAGGCCGACTTCCAGCTTGTCGTAGGTCCAGGTGGTGCCCAGCAGCAGCTTGGATTGCGGCAGGCCGTACTTGAGGTTGCCCTGGCGCTGACGGTCGTAGCCACCGTCCGGGCCAAGGGCCTGGGCGGCGACGGCGGACGCGTGGATGTCGTCGATCTGCGTGGTGTTCCAGTTGAAGCCCGCAGAGTATTTCAGGCTGCCCCAGGCGCCGATGTCCTGGCGATAGTCGCCGACCAGGTCGATACCTCGGGTGGTGGTGTCCAGGGCGTTGGTGAAGTAGGTGACGGCCTGGTTCGGGTTGAGCCCGGCGGCGGCGAGAATCGCGCTGATCTGCGGGGTGCCGCCGAGGTAGCCGGTCTGGGCGATGCGGTCCTTGATTTTGATCTGGTACGCATCGAGGGTGATGTTGGTGGCGTCCGTGGGTTGCAGCGTGATGCCAAGGCTGAAGTTGGTGGATTTTTCCGGCTTGAGCTTGCTCGCGCCCAGTGCTTTGGCCACGTCAGAGTCGACCGCCACGTTGCGGTAGTCGAACAACTGGCCATTCACGCTGGTCTGCGAGGTGGCGCTGTAGATCTGCTGGGCCAGCGATGGTGCGCGAAAGCCGGTGCTGACGGTGCCGCGCACGGCCAGGATCGGGGTCAACTGGTAGCGCGTGGAGAGCTTGCCGTTGGTGGTGTTGCCGGAGCCGTCGTCGTAATGCTCGTAGCGCCCGGCCAGGTCGACGTGCCATTTATCGGTGAAGTCCTGGCCGATTTCGCCGTAGGCGGCCAGGCTGTCGCGGCTTTTCTCGGCGGCGTCGGCGGGCGTGGTGCCAGCTCCGGAAATGGTCCCAGGCGGGATCAGCGCGCCGTTGGCACCGGTGCTGAACGGCCCGCTGGCGTAGGAGGCTACGTCACCCTTGCCGATCTTGTAATCCTCGTAGCGATGTTCCAGGCCCCAGGAAATCTGCGTGGGCTTGTACAGGCCGAGGTCGAAGGCGCGGGTCAGGTCGAGGTTGTTGGTCCACTGGCTGAAGGTTTTTACCCCGGTGTCCACCGAGGTCGGCGACGTCGGGCCGTAGCTCAGGTTGTAGGTGTCGGTGAGGGTGGCGCGCGCGTGATCCTGGCCGAACGTGCTGGACAGGTCATAGTCCCAGCCGGCGGCCTTGCCCTTGCCGCCGAACGCGACCTGGAAGTCTTCTTCGATAAAGCGCAGGTTGTCTTCAATCCCTTCCGGATAGGGCGTCTGGATGCCGTTGAAGCTCGACGGCTGGTGGAACGCCAGGGGCTTTTCCGAGTTGCGGTGGGTGTAGGTGGAGAACGAATACAAGGTCAGCGCATCGTCCACCGGCAGCTCGGCGTTGTAGCCCAGGCTGAAGTTCTTCGCCTCGGGCAGGCCGGTGCCGTAGTAGGTGTGCTGCAGACTGGTGTTGCCGGCAGAGTCGGTGTACGGCGCGTTGTCGGAACGGTCGGAGATGTTTTGTTTTTTCACGTCCAGCGCCAGGTTGATAAACCCGTCGTTGGGCAGGGCCAGGCCGATATTGCCGGTCTGGCGCGCGGTTTCGCCGTCGCCGTTTTCATAGTTCTGGCCGTAGCTGGTGGACAGGCTGCCGCCGTGGTCGGTCTGCTTGAGTACCACGTTGACCACGCCGCCGATCGCATCCGAGCCGTACTGGGCCGAGGCGCCATCGCGCAGCACTTCCACGTGATCCACCAGGGCGGTGGGGATCATGTCCAGGTCCACCGGTTGCGAGCCGGAATTGAGGTAAGTGCCGTTGTTGAGCAGCGCGCTGTTGTGGCGGCGCTTGCCGTTGACCAGCACCAGCACCTGGTCGCCGTTGAGGCCGCGCAGGCTGATCGGGCGGACCACCGAGGTGGAACCGAAGCCGGAGGACGCCGGCTGATTGAGCGACGGCAGCACCTTGCTCAAGGCGCGGGTCAGGTCGCCCTGGCCGGTGGCGAGCAGTTGCTTGGAGGAGATCACATCCACCGGCGCCGGGCTTTCGGCGAGGGTGCGCGCCTGGCCACGGTTGCCGATCACCACCACGGTGTCCAGGGGGTTGTCGCTGGCCGGGGCGTCGGCGGCGAGGGTCAGGCTGCTGTAACTGGCGGCCTCGCACAGGGCGAGGAATAACAGCGTGTGGGCGAAGGCCTTGCGGGGCCTGCGGCCGGCGGCGCGGGATGCATTCATGATGGGCAACACTCCAATGGGTAGGGTGGCTTGTTGAGTTCAAGCTCTGGTGGGAGGCTTGAGAGCAAGGCCTGTGCCATGTGGAAAAATCGTTAAAAAACAATGATTTGATGATCTGTTGAGCAGGGTGCTGGTGTTTTTCTAACAGGCGCGAAGGCAGGGTGTTGGTTTTTGTGCAGGGGTTTTTCCGGGCCATCCGGTTTTGCCTCGCGAGACCGGGGCGCCGATGCTTGGCACACCCCTTGCTCTCCCCACGCCATACCTAAACCCAAGGAAGCTTTTTCTGTATGCCTAGACCCGGCCCGCGCAACGCCCTCACTGATATCCCAGGCCTTACGGTCGGCCACGCCACGGACCTGCACGTCGACACCGGCGTCACGGTGATCCGCCCCGATGGTTTCTGGACCGCCAGTATCGACATCCGCGGCGGCGGCCCCGGCGGGCGCGAGACGGCCGCCCTGGAGCCGGAAAACATGGTCGGCCAGCTGCATGCCCTGGTCTTCGCCGGCGGCTCGGTGTTTGGCCTCGGCGCCGCGGATGCCGTGGCCGCGAAGCTGTCCCAGGACCAGGTCGGGTTGCACCTGAAACCGGGCGCACCGGCGATCCCCATCGTGCCCGCTGCGGTGTTGCATGACCTGGCCAATGGCGGCGACAAAGCCTGGGGCCTGGAACCGCCTTATCGGCGCCTGGGCTTTGAAGCGCTGGCAAATGCCGCCGAGGACTTCGAGCTGGGCTCGGTCGGCGCTGGCCGTGGCGCCATGGCCGGGGTATTGAAGGGCGGGCTGGGCACGGCCTCGCTGGACCTGGGCGACGGGCTGATCGTCGCGGCCCTGGTGGTCGCCAACCCGATCGGCTCGGTGTACATGCCCGACGGCAAGACTTTCTGGGCCTGGCCCTGGGAAGTCGCCGGTGAGTTCGGCGGCCAGCGGCCCGAGGGCGTGATGGACTGCAGCGACCCGATCCCCGAGCTGTCGCGCCTGGATTCCATGGGCCGCCTGCAGGCCGGGGCGAACACCACGTTGGTGGTGGTCGCCAGCACTGCGCGGCTCAGTGTTGCCGAGTGCAAGCGCGTGGCGATCATGGCCCAGGACGGCATCGCCCGCGCCGTGCGCCCGGCACATTTGCCGTTCGATGGCGACACGGTCTTTGCGCTGGCGTCGGCGGCAGTGGAGCTGACCGACGGACCACGGCGGCAGGTGGAGATTGGCTGTATTGGTTCGGCGGCGGCCGATTGTGTGGCGCGGGCGATTGCCCGGGGGGTGTATGCCGCGCGAAGCCAATGAGCAGCACGGATTCCTGTAGGGGCTGGCTTGCCGGCGATGGCAATCTGTCAGTTGGGCCACATGCCGCTGACCGCTATCGCAGGCAAGCCAGCGCCTACTGTTTGGATCTGTGAACATCAGGTAAAGCGTGCAAGCCGCTCCTGGGCTTTTGCTGCCTGCTCCGGCAACCCCAGCGCCTCATATACCCGCACCAGGCTGCGATTGGTCGGCACGTCCCAGCCGTCATACCGGCGGCGCAACTCCAATGCCTGCTGGGCGCTGGACCAATCCCCGGCTTGCAAGCGCGCATCCAGCTCGACCTGGGCGAACAAGTCGCGCTGGGCGTGGCTGCCGCCAATTTCGTTCAGGCGCGGCAGGGCAATGCCCAGTTGTTCAAGCGCGACGTGGGCATCGCCGCGTGCATGGGCGAGCAGGCCGCGTGCCAACGGCAGCGTCACTTCGCCCCACACCGGCCGTGCGTGAAGGCTGTGGTGCTGCAGCGCCGCCAGCAGGGTGTCTGCTTCCGGCTGGCCCGCGCGAGCCAGTCCATACAGGTACTGCACGCTCAAAAACGGTTGCACGGTGTCTGCGGTGCGGCGTTGCAGGTAGGGCGCCAAGGCCTGCCAGCGCTGGCCCACGTCGATGCCGGCCAATTCCAGGCGCGCCAGCAGGGACACGGCGCCGACCTGGTCCTGGGAGTACTCCGGGAGGATGCCCCACACATGCTGGTCGTAAATCGCCAATACGCGTTGATCCTCGCCCCGGGCCAGGTAAAACAGCGCGAGGTGCCACCAGTTGTGGGTGTACATGAACGAGTTCAGGCCGTCCCAGTGGTGCTTGACGCTTTCCAGGAACGCGGTGCCTTCCTCGATGCGCCCGTGGGTCAGCAACACGTGGGCGAGGGCGTGTTGAGCCCAGGGCTCCGACGGTTGCAGGCGCAGGGCTTCGCGGGCGCTGGCTTCGGCTTCTTCGAGCAGGTGGCACTGCTCGTAGGCGAAGGCGAGCAGGCCGTGGCTGTGGGCGAAGTCGGGCGCGCCGGCACGGGCCTTGAGCCCGATGCGCAACAGCGCCGGCCAGTTGCCGCGGTTGAACTCCAGGTACTGGTTGAGCTTGGCGGCGAACAGGTCGCGAGGGTAGCGGTCGAGCAGGTTTTCGCTCAACTGCAGGACCTGATCGAGGTCGTCCTTGATCCAGGCATGCAGCGCGTCAAGGTACAACTGGGCGCGCGGGTGGTCGGTGTTCACGGCTACGCCGCGCTGGCGGTATTTTTCCGCCAGCGCCGGGCCTTGCGGAGACTCGATGAACATCAGCAGCAAGCCGGCAAACGCATTGGCCAGCGCCGAGTCCGGGTTGGCATCGGCGGCGGCAAGGATGCCTTCGGCGCGGGGCTGGTAGCCGAGGAAGCCGCCGATGAAATCGTCCAACCCTTGGCGGGTGATGGGGTCGGTGGTGTCGATGGGGTTGCCCAGGTAATCCAGTGGCATGGTGAAGATGCTCTTGGTTTCAGATGGGTTTGGAGGGGCAAACCTTGTGCCAGCTGACACCGTGGCGCTCATGTGGGCGCTGGCGCCTGCGAGAGCGGTGGGTCGGCGATGGATTTGTTGGCTGAGACACCGCCATCGCCGGCAAGCTGGCTCCTGCAGGGGCTGTTGCTTTTTGCACACTCACGCAGGCCGCTGTGGTTTTTTCATCACCTTGCCGGGCCTTTGGCTCAGCAATCCCCCGTCAATACCCCCATGGCACAGCCCTTGCAAAATCCCTCGCCTGTCTTTCCAGTCGAGGAGCCTTCATGCGCCCATTTTCTTTCCGCCGTGCCCTCACCTCCGTGGCACTGTGCACCGCGTTGCTGGCCGGCCAGGCACTGGCGCAACCCCAGGACGGCGGGGTGCTGAACCTGGTGGCCCAGCCGGAGCCGCCATCGCTGATGCACGGCGTGGTCAGCCACGTGTCCACCCAATACGTGAGCGGCAAGGTGCTGCAGGGCCTGTTGACCTTCGACACCGACCTCAACCCCAAGCCGGTACTGGCCAAGGCCTGGACGATTTCCCCCGACGGCCTCACCTACACCTTCGACCTGCAGGACGGCGTGCATTGGCACGACGGCCCGGCGTTGACCGCCGATGATGTGGTGTTCAGCTTCCAGACCTTCTACCCCGAGGTCGACAAGCGCCTCGGCGGGATCATCACCGAATACGTCGACAGCATCACCGCCAAGGGCCCGCTGCAAGTGGTCTTCCACCTGAAGAAACCCTTCGCGCCATTGCTCTCGGCCCTCGGCAGCGGCCTGCGCCCGGTGGTGCCCAAGCACCTCTATGAGCACACCGATTTTCGCAACAACCCCTACAACCTCAAGCCGGTGGGCACCGGGCCGTTTGTATTCGTGGAGTGGAAACGCGGCGCCTACATCAAGCTGGCCAAGAACCCCAATTACTGGAAAAAAGGCCTGCCGCACCTCGACAGCATCATCTTTCACGTGATCCCCGATGGCTCTTCGCGCGCCGCCGCGTTCGAGCGCAATGACGTGCAAGTGCTGCGCAGCGGTGATGCGGATTACGCCGACCTCAAGCGGCTCAGCGCCTTGCCGAATGTGCAGTCCTCGGAGAAAGGCTGGGAGCTGTATGCCGGCCTGGCCTTCCTGCAGATCAACACACGCAAGCCACCGCTGAACAACCCCAAGGTGCGCCAGGCGATCCTGTACGCGCTGAATCGCCAGTTCATCGTCGACAACATCTTCTTCGGTTCGGGCAAGGTCGCCCAGGGTGAGTTTGTCTCGACCACGCCGTACCACGACCCGCAGTTGCCGCAGTACACCTATGACGTGAAAAAGGCCAAGGCGCTGATTGCCGAGTCCGGCGTGGACGTCGGCGCGGTGCGCATCCGCCTGCTCAATGGCGAGAAGGGCGGTGCCTGGGAGCGCCTGGCCGAATACACCAAGCAGGCCCTGCAGCCGTTGGGCTTCAAGGTGCAGGTGGTGACGTCCGATGCGGCGACCTGGTTCCAGCGCGTGAGTGATTGGGACTTTGACCTGACCTACAACTTTATCTTCCAGATCGGCGACCCGTACCTGACCAGTGCCTACCTGTTCCGCTCCGACTACATCCTCAAGACCTCGCCGTTCGCCAACGTCAGCGGCTACAACAGCCCCGAGGCGGATGCGCTGTGGAGCAAAATCGCGGATACCCCGGAAGGCCCCGAGCGCAAGCAACTCTTCAGCCAACTGGAAAACGTGCTGAACACCGACCTGCCCATCGCGCCGATCTTCGAAATGCGCTACCCGACGCTGTTCCACACCCAGGTGAAAAACCTGCTGCAGACCGCCACCAGCCTTAACGAAGACTACGAAAGCGTGTACCTCGAGGCGCCGGCACCATGAATGGCGTGCTGTATATTGGTGGGCGCCTGGGCAAGGCGCTGCTGATGGTGGTGGCCGTGCTGGTGTTGAGCTTTTTGTTGATTCACCTCGCGCCGGGTGACCCGGCGCTGCTGCTGGCCGGCGAGGCCGGGGTGGATGATGTGCAGTTCATCGCGCAATTGCGCCAGACCATGGGTTTGGACAAACCGCTGCTCCAGCAACTGCTGATTTACCTGGGCAATATCGCGCACCTCGACCTCGGTTACTCCTACCGCAACCAGACCGCGGTGTGGTCGCTGATCGCCGAGCGCTTGCCGGCGACCCTGGCGTTGATGGGCTCGGCGTTCGTGCTGTCGTCGGTGCTGGGGGTGACCCTTGGCGTGCTGGCGGCGCGCGCGCGGCAGAAGCGCCATTGGCTCGATGGCCTGATTTCCCACGGCGCCTTGCTGCTGTATGCGATGCCGTCGTTCTGGCTGGCGATGCTGCTGATCCTGCTGTTCTCGGTGAGCCTGGACTGGTTGCCGGCATTTGGCATGGAGACTGTGGGCCGCGACTTTTCGCTGCTTGATCGCCTGCAGCACTTGCTGTTGCCGTGCCTGTCGCTGAGCGTGATGTTCCTCGCGTTGTACATCCACCTGACCCGCGCCGCCGTGCTCGATGCCCTTGCCCAGGAGTACGTGCGCACCGCGCACGCCAAGGGCTTGCACCCACGGCGGATTCTCTGGGTGCATGTGCTGCGCAACGCGTTGTTGCCGGTGGTGACCTTTGCCGGCTTGCAACTCGGCCAGCTGGCCAGCGTCGCCTTGCTGGTGGAGGTGGTCTATTCCTGGCCCGGCATCGGGCGCTTGATGTATGACTCGCTGGCCCAGCGCGACTATGGCGTGTTGATGGGCGGCTTCCTGGTGATCTCGATGCTGGTGGTCGGTTTTAACGTGTTGACGGACGTGCTCTGCCGCGTGCTCGACCCGCGTATTGGCGCTGGAGGGCAGGGCTGATGCGGTTGTTGAAGCGCTTTGTGCGCCAACCCTCGGCGCTGATCGGCGCGGTGTTTTTGCTGGTGCTGGCCGCCTTGGCGATTGCTGCACCGTGGCTGACCAGCAGCTCGCCGTGGGAAATGAACGGCCAGCCGATGCTGGCGCCGTTCCATGATCCGGCCCATTGGCTGGGCAGTGACCTGCTTGGCCGCGACCTCGGTGTCGGCTTGCTGTATGGCGCGCGAGTGTCACTGGCCGTGGGCGTGCTGACCAGCCTGGCGACTTTGCTGATGGGCCTGCTCGTGGGCGCCATCGCCGGCTACTTCGGCGGTTGGGTCGACGGCGTGCTGATGCGCATCGCCGAGTTCTTCCAGATCATCCCGCAACTGGTGCTGGCGGTGATCCTGGTGGCGGTGCTGGAACCGTCCCTGGGCACCATCGTGCTGGCGATTGCACTGGTGGCGTGGCCGGCCGTCGCGCGGTTGGTGCGCAGTGAATTCCTCACCCTGCGCCAACGCGAATTCGTGCAGGCGGCGCGGGTGTTGGGCCAGTCGCCGTGGGGGATCATCAGCCAACAGATCCTGCCGAATGCGCTGGCGCCGTTGCTGGTGGTCATGACCTTTGTGATGGCCACGGCAATCCTCACCGAATCCGCCCTGGCATTCCTCGGCCTCAGCGACCCCGAGGCGATGAGCTGGGGCTACATGATCAACGCCTCCCGTGGCCTGCTGCGCGATGCGTGGTGGATGAGCTTCCTGCCGGGGCTGGCAATTGCATTGTGCGTGCTGGCGGTAAATCAGGTCGGCGAAGGCCTGCGCGTGGCATTTGAACCAGAGAGGTCGCTATGACGTTATTGAGTGTCGAGCACCTGCGCATCGCCTTGCCGCCGGGAGCCGACCGCAGCCATGCGCTGTATGACCTGTCGCTGCAGGTGCGCAGCGGCGAATGCCTGTGTGTGGTGGGCGAGTCCGGGTCGGGAAAGTCGATGTTGGCCAAGGCGCTGTTGCGCCAGTTGCCGCGCCCGTTGAGCGTGCAAAGCGGGCGACTCCTGTTTCGCGGCGAAGACCTGGCGGCGCGCAGCGAAGCGGCCATGCGCGAACTGCGCGGGCGCCACATCAGCATGGTCTTTCAGGAGCCGATGAGCGCGCTGAACCCGCTGTTGCGGGTGGGCGAGCAGATCGATGAAACCCTGCGCGCCCACGGGGTGAAATCCGCCAGTGCACGGCGCGCCCGGGTGGTGGAGTTGCTCGGCTATGTCGGCTTGCCGGACCCTGAGCGCCTGCGCCTGGCCTATCCGTTCGAGCTTTCCGGTGGCCAGCGCCAGCGCGTGGTGATCGCCATGGCCCTGGCATTCGATCCGGCGCTGTTGATTGCCGATGAACCGACCTCGGCCCTGGACGTGACCACCCAGGCGCAGATCCTCGAGCTGTTGCGCCGCATCCAGCAGGACAAGGGCATGGCGCTGCTGTTTATCACGCATGATTTTGCCGTGGTCGAGGCGATTGCCGACCGCGTGCTGGTGCTGGAAAAGGGCCAGGTGGTGGAGCAGGGCAGCGCCCGGCAGGTATTGCGCGAGCCGCAGGCCGCCTACACGCGGCAATTGCTTGCGGCAGTGTCGGCCCAACCCTTGGCACCGCGCACCACGGTGGACGGTGCGGTGGTGCTCAAGGCCGAGCGACTGGGCAAGGTGTTCAGTCGCCGCACGGGCTGGTGGAGCAAGCACACCACGCGGGCGCTGGACGCCGTGGGGTTGCAGGTCCGTGAAGGCGAGACCCTCGGCATTGTCGGTGAGTCGGGCTCGGGCAAATCCACCCTGGGCCGCTGCCTGGTGCGCTTGCTGCGCGCCGACAGCGGCCAGATCGAATGGCTGGGCCAGGACGTTGCAGGGTTGTCCGAAGCCCGCCTGCGCCCGTTGCGCAGCGAAGTGCAGATGATCTTCCAGGACCCGTTTGCCTCGCTCAACCCACGCCAGACCGTCGGGCGCATCATCATGACCGGGCCGTTGGTGCAGGGGCGCACCCGCGCCGACGCCGAACAGCGGGCGCGGGCCTTGCTGGAACTGGTAGGCCTGCCCGCCACGGCGTTCGAACGCTACCCCCATGAGTTCTCCGGTGGCCAGCGCCAGCGTATCGGCATCGCCCGCGCCTTGGCGGTGGAGCCCAAGGTGCTGATCGCCGATGAGTGCGTTTCGGCCCTGGATGCGTTGATCCAGGTGCAGATCCTGGAACTGCTGGAGTCGCTGCAACGGCGGCTGAAATTAAGCATCATTTTTATCACCCATGACCTGCGTGTCGCGGCGCGTCTGTGCGACCGCATTGCGGTGATGCAGAACGGCCGGGTGGTCGAGCAGGGCGACACGGCGACGCTGTTTGCCGATGCGCGCCATCCCTATACCCGGACCTTGTTGCACTGTGGCGGTCGGCTTGCCGGCGATAGCGCCCTGTCGAGCGCTGCCACGTCCGAATCTTTCATCGCCGGCACACCGGCGCCTACCCAAGGCTGTGTATGACGTTCTCTTTTGCCGATCTACCCGTGGTGCGCGGCGAGTTGCTGGAAATCCGCCCCAATCGCACCTTGAGCATTGCCCACCACGTGGGCACCACCCAGGCCGACACCGTGGTGTTTTTCTGCCATGGCGCCGGCGGCAACAAGGACCAATGGCGTCTGCAATGGCCGGCGCTCAAGGCCGCAGGCTACAGCCTGGTGGCCTGGGACCTGCTGGGCCATGGCGACAGTGGTCGGCCACGCAATGCCCAGGCCTACGCCTGGTCCGAGCTGGTGGCCGACTACCTGGCGATCCTGCAGCGCTACGCCGGCACGCGTAACCTGCTTGTCGCGCACTCCTTCGGCACCGGCCTGAGCCTCAGCGCGTTGCTGGCCAAGCCCACCGCGCGCTTCGACGCGGCATTGCTGTTGGGTGCGCGCCTTCACCGCCCTGTGGTCAACGGCGGGTTGATGGCCTTGCCGGCGTGGCTCCTGGAATGGCTGCGCCCGGTCTTGGCCAAGGGCTTTCGCAAGCATGCCTGGCATGCCTCGGTCGACCCGGCGCTGGTGGCTTACGAAGAGAAACTCACCGAGCGCAACCGCCTGCACATGTTCAAGGCCCTGACCAGTAAGGCCCAATGGCCGGATGCGCAACAGATCCCCAGCCTGACATTACCGGTCAGTGTGCTGGCCGGTGACAGCGATGGCCTGACCCCTGCCAGCGGTGGCCAGGCGCTGGCTGAACAATTGCCGAATGCTGACTTCCAGCTGCTGGAGGCCTGTGGTCATCAATTGATGCTGGAGAAGCCTGCCTTGGTGCTGAAAGCATTCAACAAACTGCTGGCAAGGGGCTTATAACTCAAAATCTTTTTGCTATGCGATTCAGCTATTGGATTGTTCATAAGGTAATGCATTTAATCCGAGGCCTAACTCATTGTTGTGCTGAATAAATCAGCGCCCTCGTGCGTTGCAATGAGCCATCGTTTCGCCTTAGAGATTCGCCATGAGCAACCTCGTTGCCCCCGTGCCCCTGGTCCGCCTGCTGGACCTGAGCAAGTCCTTTGGTGCCCAGCGGGCGCTGGATCAGGTCAATCTGGATATTTATCCGGGGGAAGGGGTGGCAGTGTTGGGGGCCAGCGGCGCGGGCAAGTCGACCCTGGTGAAAATCCTCAGCGGCAGCCTCGCGCCGGACACTGGCGAAGTGTGGGTGGCGGGGCAGCGCCAACGTTTCACTTCGCCGTTATCGGCGCGCCGCGTTGGCATTGTGGCGGTGCACCAATGTCCCGATGATGCCATCGCGCCGGGGCTGAGCGTGGCCGAAAACCTGTTGCTCGACGAACTGGGCCAGCCTGACGCCGACTTCCTGCTCAACCGCAAAAGCCTGTTGCAACGTGCCGAAGCCATCGCCGCCGGGCTGGGCCTGGAGCTGCCGTTGCAACTCCCGGTAGAGCGCCTGGGCCAGGCCGACCGCCAACTGCTGGTGCTGGCGCGCGCGTTTGCCCTGCACCCCAAGCTGCTGATTCTCGACGAACCCACCGCTGCCCTCTCGGCCGCCGACGCCGAACGCCTGCTCGGGCTGATCGACAGCCAGCGCGCGCGTGGCGTGGCGATCCTGTGCATCTCGCAACGCTTGTCCGACCTGCAACGGGTGACCAACCGCGCGATTGTGCTGCAGCAAGGGCGCCTCACCGGCGACCTCAATACCCGGCATCTGCCGAGTGCGGCTTACACCCTGTTTGGCGACACGGCCGAACATCCACCCATCACTGCGGACAAAGCCTTGCCGGTGCCATTCCTGGAACGCTTTACCCGCGCCGGGTTTATCCGCAACCGGGCGGAGGGGCGGGCGGTGCAGGAGCAGGTGCTGGGAAGCGGCGTCGCACCGACCGAAGAGGTCAGCCCTGCAACGTCCAAACCGCGCTGACCTCACTGCAACGGCGGATACACAATCAATTCCAGATAGCCTTTGTGATAACGCTTGCCGCCTGGCGGCAGTTGCCCGGCCTCGCGCATTTCACTGGTGCTGTTGACGCGCATCAGCACGGCGACCGAACCGTGCTGGCGGGCCTCGCTGATCCAGGCCTGGACCTGTTCCAGTTCCACCTTGCGGTGCATCGAGCCCGCGTACTGCAAGCCGTAGCGCAGTTCACCTTCGGTGTCGTACAGCGACACTTGCGTGCGCTTGAGACGCCAGGCCAGGGCGCTGGCGTTTTCCAGGGAGTTGGCCAGCAACGCCTGGGTTTGCTGCAGTTCGTTCATATGCTCCAGCACGAACTGGTCGGGCATTTCGTTATCGGCGATCTGTGCCGGCATGCTCGCCGGCAACAGGATCACCAGCAAGCCAATGCCCAGGGTCGGCATCGCCCACAGCGTCAACGGACGGAAGGCTTGCAGCAGGTTGCTGAGGATCCACACCAGCAGCACGATAAAGGCCAGGGACAGGCCGAACATTTCGGCATGGCTGTGGCCATACAGCGGCCGGGCGATTTGCAGGTAGATCAGGCCGATCATCGCGGCCATGCCGATTGCGAAGTTGAGCAGGCCATTGAGGCTGATCGTGCGTGCGCGGCCGTTGTCGAGCAGGTCGACCAGCGTGTGCCCCATCAACAGCGCCAGGGGCAGCAGGCACGGCATGATATAGGTCGGCAGCTTGCCGTTGCTCAGGCTGAAGAACCCCAGCGGCAACAGCAGCCACAGGGCCAGGAAGGCGATCGCCGGCTGGCGCTTTTCGCGCCAGGTGGTGCGCAGGGTCGAGGGCAGCAGGCCGGCCCAGGGCAGGCAGGACACGGCGATGATCGGCAGGAAAAACCACCACGGGCGTACGTGCTGCGCATCGTCGGCGCTGAAGCGGCGAATGTGTTCATTCCAGAAAAAGAAGCGCCAGAAGTCCGGTTCCTGCAGATGGATCGCCACCACCCAAGGCAAGCACACCAGGACCGCCACGCCCACGGCCAACGGGCCATAGCGCAGCAATTCGCCCAGGCGCCGTTGCCAGAGCATGTAGGGCACGGCAATCAGCACCGGCAACGCCCAAGCGAGGAACCCCTTGGTCATGAAGCCCATCGCGCAGGCCAGGCCCACCACGGCCCAGGCTAGCAGGCGTCCACGGGTGCTGGTGCTGTCGAGGGCAAACCACAGGGCAACCAGGCTGAGGTTGACCCACAGGGTAAATTGCGGATCGAGGTTGGAATACCCGGCTTGCCCGGCCACCAGGCCAAAGCTCAGGTACAGCAGGGCGCAGGTGAAAGACTTGCGCGGGGTGTTCCACAGGCGGCGGGCGATCACATAAGCCAGCAGCACACTCAAGCCGGTGGTCAGGGCCGAGGCGATGCGCACACCGAACAGGTTCTGGCCGAACACGGCCTGGCCCAGGGCGATCAGCCAATAGCCGCCGGCGGGTTTTTCGAAATAGCGAATGCCCATGTAATGCGGCGCGACCCAGTTGCCGCTCAGCAGCATTTCCTGGCTGACCTGGGCGTAGCGGGTTTCGTCCGGGGTCCACAGGCCGTGCAGGCCCAGCGGCAACAGGTAAAAGGCGGCGAAGGCCAATAACAACAACGGCAGGGGTTTGAATCGGATCGTCACAACGTCGCTCCTTGACGTGTACTGGCAAACATTTGCAGTAAGAAAGTAATAGCGGAAAACATCAAAACGTTCACTGAGTGACAGAAGATATTCATGACGTCCTTAATTAAAAGGCGCAACTAAACATGCCAGAACATGGCTGTCTTTTTGCTGAACATAGAGGGTGGCGGCGGGCAGGAAAGTACTTACAGTTGTTTTAACGCGGCTGGCCAGTCCTGATTATTGACCAGGCCCAGGGTCTTGAATTTGCCGTTGGGCAAGACCTGCACGAACAGCGCGCTGCCGTACTCGGGGAAGGTGGCGTGGGGGAAACCCAGGGTGCTTTCGAAGTCGGCGATGCAGCCGCTGTGGGTGACGAACACCAGGTTGCGCCCCGGGGTCTTGTGGCTGAGCAACTCTTCGCCCATGGCCGCACCGCAGACGGCTTGCTGGCCGGAGGTCAGCTCGTTTTTACCGAACATGAACCGCAGGGTCTGGGCGGTCCGAATGGCCGGGCTGGCAAGCACATCGCTGCCGTCCATGCCCAGTGCCTTGAAGGCCTTGCCGAGGTTTTCGGCTTGTTGGCTGCCTTTGATCGTCAGGCCTTCCACCGGCCCCAGGCAAGCATTCGACGAGCGGTCGCAGCGCTCTTCATGACGCACCAGCACGATCAGGTCACCGTCGCGCCACAGCGGCAGTACCTGGGAGGTCAGCAGGCGGTTGCCCACCCCCAGGTCACGCGGTGACGCCGGCCACAGCAGGCTGGCGGTGAGCAACAGGCTGATCACTACAATCCCCAGCCACAGCGGTTGCAGCCGCTTGATGACGGCCCTGCGCGAGCGTGGTTTGGTCAGGGTCAGGTCAACCACTTCATTCACCTTGGGCACTGTTGGCAGTGTTGTATTAGTTAGCTGACGCAACGTGTTGGCGAATGCCCGCAGTATGACTTGAGGCTGGCACAGGACGGCTGTCTTTTCGCTGAACACGTGGCGGGTAAAAGTTGTCAGGCGTGGCAACTAACAAGTTGCCGATACCTGACGCTTGGCCGGTAATTTAAAGTGCGGTGGGTGGGCAACCGGTGAAATCCATGTGAAAAATTTGCGTGGCCGCCATCACCAGCCGTTATTCTCGATGGCCACCCCTCACACGAGTGTTCCCATGCTGCAGGTGCAAGGTATTTTCAAAAGCTATGCCACGCCCCAAGGCCCGTTGGCGGTGTTGGCCGGTGTCGACCTGCACCTGGCCGCGCGCAGCAGCCTGGCGCTGATGGGCGAATCCGGCAGCGGCAAGAGCACGCTTCTGCACCTGGTGGCCGGGCTCGATCGGGTGGACGGCGGCAGCATCCAGGTGGGCGAGCAGCGTCTCGACCAACTCGGCGAAGCGCAACTGGCGCATTGGCGACGCACTGAAATCGGCCTGGTGTTCCAGCAGTTCAACCTGATCGGCAGTTTGCGCGTCGACGACAACCTGGCATTCCAGGCGCGCCTGGCGGGGCGCTTCGATGCCCGGTGGCAGGCGCAACTGGTGGAGCGCCTGGGCCTGGGTGACTTGCTCAAGCGTTATCCGGAACAACTCTCGGGTGGCCAACAGCAACGGGTGGCGGTGGGGCGCGCACTGGCTTCGCGCCCGGGGTTGCTGTTGGCCGACGAGCCCACCGGCAACCTCGACGAAGCCACCAGCGACGAAGTCCTGCAACTGTTGCTGGACCTGCTGCGTGACAGCCCCACCAGCCTGTTGATGGTCACCCACAGCCCGCGGATCGCTGCGCGACTGGACCGCCAGGTGGTGTTGCATCGCGGACAGGTGGTGCCGACGTGAGTGTGTTTTATTGGACGGTGCGCGCCTTGCTCAGCCATTGGCGGCGCCATCCGGTGCAGTTCTTCAGCGTGCTCACCGGCTTGTGGCTGGCCACCGCCCTGTTGACCGGCGTGCAGGCCCTCAACAGCCAGGCGCGCGACAGTTATGCGCGCGCCAGCCAGTTGATCGGCGGCGAGCCCCAGGCCAGCCTCAGTACGCCGGACGGCGCGAGTTTCCCGCAGTTGCTGTTTGCCCAATTGCGCCGCGCCGGGTGGCCGGTGTCGCCGGTGGTACAGGGGCGGGTGCAGCTCCAGGGCCACGAGGACATGCGCCTGCAACTGATGGGCATCGACCCGGTGTCGCTGCCCGGCAGTGGCGCAGTGGCGGGGCAGCGTCTGAACCAGGCGCAAATGCTGGCGTTCTTCGATCCGCCCGGGCGTACCTGGATCGCGCCGCAGACCTTGCAGGCCCTGGGGCTGCGCGCCGGTGAGCAGCCGCTCACGCTGAACGGGCAGCGCCTGCCACCGTTGCAAGTCCAGCCGGACATGGCGCCGGGGCTGTTGCTTACCGATATCGGCTTCGCCCAGCCGCTCCTGGCGATGCCCGACCGACTGTCACGACTGCTGGTAGACAAGGCGTTTGCCGCCGGCCATCCCACGCCACCTGTCGAACTGCAACTCAAGCAGGGCGAGGACAACAACCTCGCGCGCCTCACCGAGAGCTTTCACCTGAACCTCGACGCGCTGGGCTTCCTGTCCTTCGTGGTCGGGCTGTTTATCGTGCACGCGGCCATCGGCCTGGCCCTTGAGCAACGGCGCGGGCTGCTGCGCACCCTGCGTGCCTGTGGGGTGAGCGCACGCATGTTGATCCTCGGCCTGGGGGTCGAGCTGGGCGCCTTGTCGTTGCTTGGCGGTGTGCTCGGCGTCGCCAGTGGCTACCTGCTCGCGAGCTTGCTGCTGCCGGACGTGGCGGCCAGCCTGCGCGGCCTGTATGGCGCCGAGGTGCCAGGGCAATTGAGCTTGAGCCCAGGGTGGTGGCTGGCGGGACTCGGCTTGAGCCTGCTCGGTGCCTTGCTCGCGGGTGCCAGCAGCCTGTGGCGGGCGGCGCGCCTGCCGTTGCTGGCGCTGGCCAATGCCCAGGCCTGGCACGAGGCCCACGGGCGCTGGTTGCGACGCCAGGGTTGGGTCGCGGGCACGGCCTTGCTGATCGCGGTGCTGGCGCTGTGGCTGGGCGATAGCCTGGCGGCCGGCTTTGTGCTGATGGCCGCGCTGCTGCTCGGCGCCGCCCTGGGGTTGCCGGTACTGCTCAATACCTTGCTCAAAGCGGTACTCGGACGCAGCCGCTCGGTGCTCGGCCAATGGTTTCTCGCCGACTGTCGCCAGCAATTGCCGGCCTTGAGCCTGGCGCTGATGGCCCTGCTGTTGGCGCTGGCAGCGAATATCGGCGCGGGCTCGATGACCTCGGGTTTTCGTCACACCTTCAATAACTGGCTGGAGCAGCGCCTCACCGCCGAGCTGTACCTCAATCCCCAGACCCCGGCCCAGGCCGAACAACTCAACACTTGGCTCAAGCAACAACCGCTGGTGCAGACCGTGCTGCCGACCTGGCAGGTCGCGGTGCAATTGCAGGGCTGGCCGGCGGATCTGTTTGGCGTGGTCGATGACCCGACCTATCGCCAGCACTGGCCATTGCTGGAGGCGGTGAGTGAGCCGTGGGATCAGTTGCAGCACCACGACACGTTGATGCTCAGCGAGCAATTGGCGCGGCGGCTGGCGATCAAGCTGGGCGACACGCTGAGCATTCCCACGCCGCAGGGCGTGTGGTCACCGACGCTGGTGGGGATCTACGCCGATTATGGCAATCCCAAGGGTCACATGCTGGTCAATGCCGCACACCTGCTGGCCCACTGGCCGACCCTATCACCGGCGCGGTTCAACCTGCGGGTGTTGCCGGCGGATGTGCCGCCGCTGGTCCAGGCGGTGCAACGGGCCTTTGCCCTGGAAGACAGCCGCATCGTCGATCAACAGCAGCTCAAGGGCTGGTCGAGCCAGGTGTTCGAGCGCACCTTTGCCGCCACCGCGGCGCTTAACAGCCTCACCCTCGGCGTGGCCGGGGTGGCACTGTTCATCAGCCTGCTGACCCAGAGTCAAAGCCGCCTGGGCCAACTCGCACCGCTATGGGCGCTGGGCGTGACGCGCCGCCAATTGATGCTGCTGAACCTGGGCCAGACCTGGCTGTTGGCGGTGCTCACGCTGATCCTGGCATTGCCCCTGGGCTTGCTGCTGGCGTGGTGCCTGGATGCGGTGATCAACGTGCAAGCGTTTGGCTGGCGCCTGCCCCTGCAGGTGTTTCCTTGGCAACTGGCGCAATTGCTCGGGCTGGCATTGCTCGCCACGTTGCTGGCCTCGGCCTGGCCGTTGTGGCAGTTGTACCGCAGCCGTCCGGCGGACCTGTTGAGGACGTTTGCGCATGAAGATTAAATCCTTGCTGTGGCTGGCGCTGTTACTGGTGAGCGCGTGCGACCAGGCGCCCGCACCACCGGAAAGTTTCGCCGGCCTGGGCAGCGATGCGGCGGACTTCAGCCAGGTAGTGCCGGGCAAGGTCTTCAGTTTTCCCGAGGACCATGGGCCGCATGCTGGCTTTCGCATTGAATGGTGGTACGTCACCGCCAACCTCAAGGATGCGCAGGGCAACGTGTTTGGCGTGCAATGGACGCTGTTTCGCAACGCCCTCAAGGCCGGGCCGACGCAAACCGGCTGGCAGGACGCGACAGTCTGGCTCGGCCACGCCGCCGTCACCTCAGCCACCCGCCATTACGCCGCCGAACGCTATGCCCGCGGCGGCGTCGGCCAGGCTGGCGCCCAGGCCGTGCCGTTCAACGCCTGGATCGACGACTGGAACTTCGCCAGCCGCCCCGGTGCCTTGAGCCCCTTGGCCGATATGCAACTCAAGGCCAGCGGCGCGCACTTTGCCTATGACCTGCACCTGACTTCCAGCCGCCCGCTGGTGCTGCAGGGTAATAACGGCTACAGCCGCAAATCCGACCAGGGCCAGGCCTCGTACTACTACAGCCAGCCGTTTTTCAGTGCCAGCGGCAGCGTGAGCATCGACGGCCAGGTGTACCAAGTCACGGGCCCTGCGTGGCTGGATCGCGAATGGAGCAGTCAACCCCTGAGCGCGAGCCAGACCGGCTGGGACTGGTTCTCCCTGCACCTGGACCGTGGCGAGCAGTTGATGCTGTTTCGCGTGCGGCAAACCGATGGCGGGTCCTACCTGACCGGCACCTGGATCGACCACGAAGGCCACACGCAAACCCTGCACAACGTCGATATCCAACTGACCCCGTTGGACACCACGACGCTCGACGGGCGCAAACTGCCTACGCGCTGGTCCCTGAAAATTCCCGGCAAACACCTCGACATCACCCCTGAAGCCGTCAACCCCAACGCCTGGATGAACCTGAGCATTCCGTACTGGGAAGGACCCGTGCGGTTCGACGGTGGGGTGGGTTACCTGGAAATGACCGGTTATTAGGGTATTTCTGTAGGGGCTGTTTCTTCTTCAGGTAGGCAGCTTCCTAAATGCAATTCGATCGCCCTGGGCTGGTGTCCGGGACGGGGTCGTTTTTTTTCGAAAAAATACTGTACATCCATCCAGTCATATCCTACATTCCATTCCAGGTGACCGGATGTCACCTGAGCTTCACTTTTTAACTATGGATGGATAAAAAATGAAATCGAAAAAAGCTCTCATGCTGGGCGCGGCCATGGCGGCCACCTGCTTTGTCTCGGCCTTTGCCCTCGCTGAACAATACCCTCACCTGGCTGCGCAAGCGGCTTCTCCCACGGTCAAGCACGGCTTGAAAAGCGCTGTGAAGATCAACGCCAACAAGGCGACGGCTGCCCTCAAGCAGCAACTGCTGGCGGGGGCCCAGCAGAAGAAACCATTGTTTGCCGCCAAGGCGAAAGCCGACTCGGTGGTCGAAGACAACACCGCGCCGGCCAGGGTGACCAAGGTACAAAAAGCCACGGCCCAGTCGGCGCCCGCCGTACAGGCCGCGCTGGTCCAGGGTTGTGAACAGACGCTGGATATCAACTCTCTCTATACGATCAATGGCGTACAAACCGGCGACCTGCTGTGCTACCACTTCAACCTGCCGCAGAAAGCGCGGATCAACGTTCTGCTGGTCAACCAGACCGCAGGCACCGATATGTCGTTGTCGCTGTTCCAGGACGATGGCCAGGGCAATCCGCTGCCCCTGGGCACTTCCAATAACCCCGGCACCGGCGATGAAAGCCTTGGCGGCGTGGTGCCGGCCGGTGACTACTACTGGTTCATGGAGGCCAACGCGGCGGTCCAGGGGTCGAGCTTTCAGTTCGGGGTTGCGGTCGATACCAACCTCGACGCCTATGAGCCCAATGACACCCCGGACACGGCCTTCCAACTGCCGGACACTCTCAACTACATCAACGGCAATGCCGACAGCCTGGATGACGTCGATTACTTCGATTTCACCGCCGTCCGTGGGCAGAGTGTCGGTATTGCGCTGACGGCCGATGCGGCCAGTGGCAGCACGCGTAACAAGTGGATCCTCGAGCGTTTCGATGGCGGCCAGTGGGTCACCGTGGGTGCCAACGTCGTGTCGACCTCGATCCCCAGCCCGGGCGTCGGTGGCGTAGTCAAGGTGCGTGTGCGGCCGAACCAGCACCCCAATGAGCCGTGGAGCGCGACGGGCAAGTACAACCTGTCGTTTGGTTCCAACCCGCGGGTCAACAGCCCGGATGTGAAGGGCGAGGCGAACGTGTTGCGCATCCCGTATTCAGCTTCCAACGTGGGCTATGGCTACATGACCACCCAAGCCTATCGGGACCTGACCTGGACCATGGGCCTGTCGGACAGCACCGGTGCACCGCTGGTGGGCCTGCACCCGATCGTCTATCTCGACCAGCGGATCGACCCGGCCAACGGCGACATCGTCTACAAGGCGTATTCGGCAGCGACCGACAGCTCGGGGCAAGCCTCTGGCACGATCAATGTGGGCGCGTGCAGCGGCGGTGATTTCCAGACCACCTTTGTCGATTACTCCCAGGGCTACAACAACACCTGGCGTACCGACTTCAACTACGGCGTGTGGCGCATGGAAGTGCTGGAATACCCGGGCATCGGTGTCGGTGGCGAGAATACCCAGTTCGTCAGTTTTGGCCACCTGTGCAAGCAGACCCTGCTGAGCAGCACCAAGAGCTGACATGATTGACCCGTAGTACCCAGGGCATACAGGCCAGGCGCCTGTATGCCCTTTTTGCGTCATGGCGCCAACGCCAGCTTCAACGGCAGGCGCGCCATGCTCGTGCTCTTCAGCGAACCCAGGTACAGCCACTCGCCATACTCCCGGGCGGTGGTGATCGGCGAGTAATTGCCGGTGCTACCATCCTGCAGGTTGGCGATGACCTTACCGTCGGTGTTCAGTCCCAGTACGAAGGCTTTGCGCTCGATCGGCTTGGGCACCACCATCAGCGCCCGCACCATGACTTTGCGCAGCAGTGGGTAGCCGGCAAAACTGTCCAGCAGTGGGTTGCGCGGCGAGTAAAGTGCCACCCAGAAGCGGTCCTGGCCGTTGAAGCTGAGGTTGTCCGGCAGACCGGGCAGGTTGTCGATAAACAGGTCGTGCTGCCCCGCGCGCTCGCCCTTGAGCCAATAACGGCTGATGCGATAGGCACCGGTTTCATTCACCAGTACATAGTTTTCCTCCGGCCCCAGGGCCACGCCGTTGGCGAATTGCAACTGGTCGAGCAATACCTCGGTGTTGCCGTTGCTGAAGTCATAGCGCAGCAGCCGGCCGTCGCCGCCGTGCTCGATCACTGCCTCGCCGTCCTGGCCATAACCCCAGCGGCTTGAAGCATCGCTGAAGTAGGCATAGCGCCCGCTGGCATCCACCGTGACGTCATCGGTAAAGCCAAAGGGCACGCCATTGGCGGCGGTGCTCAGCGACGTCAGTTGGCGATGGGCGTCGAGTGCGAGCAAGCCCTTGATCCCGTCGGCAATGATCAAGCGCCCATCCGGGTGCAGCGCCATGCCCAGCGGGCGCCCGCCGGTATTGGCCAGCACTTCCAGGCTGCGGCTGTCGGGCGAGGTACGGATGATGCGCCCGTCGTGCAGCCCGCTGATCAGCAATCCCTGGGCATCCATCAGCAACGCCTCGGGCCCGTCGATGCCCTGGGCACCGATTTTCTGCACGCCCTTGAGGCGTTGGTTTTCCGCGTAGGCGCCGTCCTGCAGGGAGGGCGCCTTGGGCGGTGTCCAGTTCACCGGTTGCACCTTGGTGGGCATCAGCAGCAGAAACGCGATCACGACCAGCAGCAACACAAACAACAGATGACGCAGTTTTCTGGGACGGGTACTCATGACGATTCCTGGTTGTCGTGGGGGCCGGGCTCCCAGTACAGGGTGCCGAACAGGTAATCCATCAGCGGCATGACGATATTGAAGTTGCGCCCCTGCATCAGCTCGCGGCGGTGATGCAGCGCGTGCAGGCGGTGCATCTGGCGAATCCACGGCAGGCGCGCGAGCGGGTGCTCGACAGGCAAGTGCTCGCAGGCGTGGAACACTTCGTACAGCAAGTAGCCGAGAATCATGCAGCCGGCAAACAGCCCGGCGACGTTGGGACTCAGTTGCTTGAGCAGCCACCAGGCGGGCAGCGTGATTGCCAGGCTGTGCAGCACGATCAGCCAGGCCGGGAACAGGATTACGCGCCAGTCCCTGGGGCTGTCGTAGGTCATGTGCCCGGGGGTGAAGAAACTGTGGTGATCGCCGGTGTGGCGGGCGTAGAGCAAGCGGGCGAGGGCGTGTTTGTGGTGGCCGAGGTGACGGTGCACGAGGTAGATACACAGGTTGAAAAACACCAGGGTCAGGGGAATAGTCAGCCACTGGAGCGCGGTGATGTTGTCCGTGGAGGACCAGGCCAGGGTGATGCACAACGCCCCATAACCGAGGACGAAGCTGGCGTGCAGCCAGGGGTTGTAGAGGGGGCTGACGGCCGCGCGGTAACGTGCGCGGAAGGTCTCGGTGGGATGGGGCATGGCGGGCAGCTCAGGGTTTTTTTATTGGAAACTGAGCTTAGTTGGTGCGCGCAATTGTGCGAGTTTTTGCCCCGTGCGCGGGTTAAATCAAGGGGTCCCAGCGTTGCGACCAGTCACTCTCGGCCTTGACCACGTCACGCAGCAACGCCAGGGCCTGTTGCAGCACTGCCGAGTCGCGCGCCCGCGAATACACCACGAAGGTCGGGAAGTTGAATTCCGGGGCCTTGGGCACGCGCTGCATCACGCCGCTGTCCAGGTAGCTTTGCACCACCCGCGTGCGGAAGTAGCCGGCGCCGCCATTTTCCAGGATGTACTGCAACGCCAGCGGCCCGAGGTTGAAACTCAGCGCGGCACGGGCCCGGTCGGGCAGGGCGGCGTCATGCTGCTGGCGAAAGCCCGGGCCCCAGTCGATGTACACGTACGGGTCCGGCTTGCTCACCAACTGCACCAGGATGAGTTTTTCTTCCAGCACCTGCTCGACCTGCAGCCCAGGCCAATATTGGGGTTGGAACACCAGCGCGGCATCGAGCACACCGAGTTCGAGTTGGCGCAGCAGGTATTCGCCCTCACGCACTTCGGTGCGCAGCGCGTGCCCAGGGATCTGTTCGCGCAGGGCCTGGGCCCAACCGAGCATCAATGGGTTGCACAGGCTCACTTCACCGCCGATATGCAGCACGTTGCGATAGCCATCGGGCAACGGCAGGTCACGCCGCGCGGCTTCCCAGGTTTGCAGCAGTTGGTTGGCGTACACCACAAAGGCCTCGCCGTCGGCGGTCAGGCGCGCACCGGCGCGGTTGCGGATAAACAGCGTGCTGCCCAACTGCCTTTCCAGGCTCTTGACCCGCGCGGTGATGGCGGTCTGGGTAACGTGCAGCTTCTCGGCCGCGGCGGCGAGGCTGCCGCAGCGGGTGATTTCGAGGAAAGTGCGTGCCAGTTCGATGTCCATGAAACCCCCGGGAATGAATGGGCACAGTGTAATGGAATGCGATCAAGACCGGGGGCGGGTGCCCACTACAGCTCCCGCAGGGGATTGGCGGTGTCGGCCTGATTTCAATCCCTTGTGTGATCGCAGTAGTCGGCGCGACGCAGCCCAAGTGTGGGAGTTGTCGAGCCCCAGCGAGGCTGCGAAGGCGGCGGTATTGCTGGCATTTTCTGCGCCTGAGACACCGCTTTCGCAGCCTCGCTAAAGCTCGACAACTCCCACAGGGGGTTGGCGGTGTCGGCCTGATTTCAATCCCTTGTGTGATCGCAGTAGCCGGCGCGATGAAGCTCAAGTGTGGGAGTTGTCGAGCCTTGGCGAGGCTGCGAAGGCGACGGTCTTGCTGGCATTTTCTGCGCCTGAGACACCGCTTTCGCAGCCTCGCTAAAGCTCGACAACTCCCACAGGGGATTGGCGGTGTCGGCCTGATTTCAATCCCTTGTGTAATCGCCATGTAAGACGCGACGAAGCCCAAGTGTGGGAGTTGTCGAGCCTTGGCGAGGCTACGAAGGCGGCGGCATGGGCGATAGGGGGGGCTGACCTGCCACCCCCGAAAGCCCCCCCAGTTGAGCCCACTTCAGGTCTGCGGCGCTTGCAAGTGCGGTGTGGGGAACGCTTTGGCGTACACCTGGCAGACCTTCAGCACCTGTTCATCGGCAAACCGCGCGCCCACCACATGCAACCCTACCGGCAGACCATTCGCCGCCAGCCCGCATGGCACCGATGCCGCCGGTTGCTGGGTCAGGTTGAACGGGTAGGTAAACGGCGTCCACTCCATCCATGCCTGCATCCCGGAACCCGGCGGCACGTTGTGCCCGGCGTCGAACGCGGTGATCGGCAGCATCGGCGACACTAATATGTCGTAATGCTCATGGAACGCGGCCATCTTCGCCACCAGCGCCGCGCGGGCTTCGAGGGCGTCGTTGAAGTCGCCAAGGGTGAGCTGTTCACCGCGTTGTGCGATGCGCAACAGACCGGGGTCCAGCAGCTGTTTTTGCGCATCACTCATGGCGCCGGTCAGGCGTGCGGCACCGGCGGCCCACAGGGTATTGAACACTTCCAGTGGGTCGCTGAAGCCTGGATCGATCTGCTCGACATGGGCGCCCAATTGCACCAATCCCTCTACTGCCTGGGCCACGACCCTGGCAACCTGCGGATCGACCTTCACATAGCCGAACGTCGGGCTATAGGCCACGCGCAACCCTTTGAGGTCCGCAGCGCCCGTCAACCAGGGCGTGGTCCGCGGCGCGCCGATCAGGCCGTCCCGCGCGTCCGGCTGGGCGATGGTCTGCAGCATCAACACGCTGTCTTCCACGGTGCGGGTCATCGGCCCCAGGTGCGACAGAATCGTCATGGAACTGGCCGGCCACTGCGGCACATAACCGAACGTCGGCTTGATCCCGAAAGTGCCGGTAAACGCGCACGGAATCCGGATCGAGCCGCCGGCATCGCTGCCCTGGTGCAATACGCCGAGGTTCAACGCCGCCGCTGCACCGGCGCCGCCGGACGAACCGCCCGCCGTGGTGCGTGTGTCCCACGGGTTGCGCGTGATGCCGTACAGCGGGTTGTCGGTCACGCCTTTCCAGCCGAACTCCGGGGTGGTGGTCTTGCCCAGCAGCACGGCGCCGGCCTTGCGCATCAAGGCGGAAAACGGCGCGTCGACGTCCCACGGCCCTTCGGCGGATGAGGTGCGCGAGCCCTTGCGGGTGGGCATGCCGATTGTCAGCGTGAGGTCCTTGATCGACGCCGGTACACCGTCCAGCGCGCCGCAGGGCTGGCCCTTCAACCAACGCTGCTCCGAGGCTCGCGCAGCCTGCAGCGCGCCTTCGGGGTCGACGTGGCAGTAGGCGTTCACCACCGGGTTGTAGCGTTCGATACGCAGCAGGGCGTCCTCGGTGACGTCCACCGGTGACAAGGTCTTGTCGCGAAAATGCTGCAGCAGTTGCACCGCCGTCAGTTGGCCCATCTCACTCATGCCCGGTCCCCCTGCGCCGCATTGACCATGGCGCGCAACAGCACCGCGCAGCCTGCCGCGAGGTCATCCGGCGCGGCGTTTTCGATTTCGTTGTGGCTGATGCCGCCTTCGCACGGTACGAAAATCATCCCGGCCGGGCCGAGTTCGGCGACGAAAATCGCGTCATGCCCGGCACCGCTGACGATGTCCATATGGCTCAAACCCAGCGCGCCTGCCGCGTCGCGCACGGCGTTGACGCACGCCGGGGCGAAGTCCAGGGGCGGGAAGTCGGCGGTCGGCGTCAGCTCGAACGTCAACCCATGCCGGGCCGCGCTGGCTTCGATCACGCTGCGCACTTCATCGACCATCGCTTGCAGCTTGTCCGCATGCAGGTGGCGCAAGTCGAGGGTCATGTGCACCTGGCCGGGAATCACATTGCGCGAGCCGGGGTGCAGGCTGAGGCAGCCGACGGTGCCACAGGCGTGAGGTTGTTGCTGGTGAGCGATGCGATTGACCGCGCTGACTACCTCGGCGGCGCCGACCAGGGCGTCCTTGCGCAGGTGCATCGGCGTCGGGCCGGCGTGGGCTTCGACGCCGGTGAGGGTCAGGTCGAACCACTTCTGGCCCAGGCAACCCATCACCACGCCAATCGTGGTGGCCTGGTCTTCCAGCACCGGGCCCTGTTCGATATGCGCCTCGAAATACGCCCCCACGGGATGGCCGAGCACCGCACGGGAACCGGCATAGCCGATGCGCTGCAGCTCGGCGCCCACCGACAGGCCCTGGTCGTCGAGCTTGTCGAGCGTGTCCTGCAGGTCGAATTTCCCGGCAAACACCCCGGAGCCCATCATGCAGGGCGGAAAGCGCGAGCCTTCCTCGTTGGTCCAGACCACCACCTCGATCGGCGCCTGGGTTTCGATGTTGAGGTCATTGAGGGTGCGGATCACTTCCAGCCCGGCCATCACCCCGTAGCAGCCGTCGAACTTGCCGCCGGTGGGCTGGGTGTCGATATGGCTGCCGGTCATCACCGGCGCCAGGGCCGGGTTGCGCCCAGGGCGACGCGCAAAAATATTGCCGATGGCGTCGACACTCACGCTGCACCCAGCGGCCTCGCACCACTGCACGAACAAGTCGCGGGCCTGGCGATCGAGATCGGTGAGGGCCAAGCGGCACACGCCGCCCTTGACCGTGGCGCCGAGCTGGGCGAGGTCCATCAGCGATTGCCACAGGCGGTCGCGATTGATCAGTGGGGCATTGCTCTGGAGCGGTTGCGCAAAGCTATTCATCAGTGTTCTCCGGTCAGGCGCTCAGGGCCAGGTAGCGGTTCTTGATGGTCGGGTCGGCGCGGAAGGCGGCGGCGCTGCCCTCGTAGACCACGCGGCCCTGTTCGAGCACGTAATGGCGGTCGGCGAGCTTGTCGCAGACCATCAGGTTCTGTTCCACCAGCAGCACGGGGAGGCCGTCGTCCTTGACCTTGCGCAGGATCTTCACCAACTCGTCGACGATCACCGGGGCGAGGCCTTCGGTGGGTTCGTCGAGGATCAGCAGCTTGGGATCGTTGAGCAGGGCGCGGGCGATGGCGAGCATCTGCTGCTCGCCGCCGGACAGCGCGTGGCCGGCGTTTTTGCGCCGCTCCTTGAGGCGCGGGAACATGCCGTAGACGTCTTCCAGCTGCCAGCGGCTGGTCTTGCGCGCGGCGATGCGCAGGTTTTCCTCGACGGTGAGCAGGCGGAAAATCCCGCGGTTCTCCGGCACCAGTGCCAAGCCCTGGCGCGCGATTTCAAAGATCTTCTGGCCCACCAGTGCCTGGCCGTTGAAGTGAATCTGGCCCTGGCGTGGGCAGATGATCCCGAGAATGCTGCGCAGCGTGGTGGTCTTGCCGGCGCCGTTGCGCCCCAGCAGCGTCACCAGCTCGCCGGGGTTGACGGTCAGCGACACGCCTTCGAGCACGTGGCTCTTGTCGTAGTAGGAATGGATATTGTCGACGATCAGCATCAGGCAGCCTCCCCAAGATAAGCCGTGCGCACACGTTCATCGGCCCGCACGAATTCCGGCGTGCCTTCCACCAGGATCTGCCCGTGGCTCATCACCGTGATGCGTTGGCTGATCGACATGACGATGCTCATGTTGTGTTCGATCAGCAGCACCGTATGGTCGCGGCCGAGGTCGCTGATCAGCTGGGTCATGATCGGAATGTCATCGATGCCCATGCCCGAGGTGGGCTCGTCGAGCATCAACAGTTTCGGTTTCGAGCAGATCGACATGCCCACCTCCAACACGCGTTGCTGGCCGTGGGAAAGCTCGCCGGCCAAGGTGTCGGCACGCGCGCTGAGCTGCAGGCGTTCGAGCACCTGGTCGGCCATCTCCAGGTGTTCGCGCTTGCTGTCGACCCGGCGCCAGAAGTTCAGCGCGCGGGCACCGTCGCGACCTTGGGCGGCCAGGCGCAGGTTCTCGCGCACGCTGAGGTTCTGGAACAGGCTGGTGAGCTGGAACGAGCGCGCCATGCCCAGGCCGACGCGGCCGTGGGCGGGCTTGCGCATCAGGTTCTTGCCGTCGAAATGGATCGCCCCGGCAGTGGCCTGACGCTCACCGGTCAGGCAATGAAACAGGCTGGTCTTGCCCGCGCCATTGGGGCCGATGATGGTGTGGATGGTGCCGGCTTCGACCTTGAGGTTCACGCCATTCACCGCATGGAACGCGCCGTAGGCCAGTTCCAGGTCTTTGGTTTCCAGCAGGATGCTCATAGCACTTCCTCCTTGGTGATGACAGCGGCCTTGCGCGGGCCTCGCACCTTCTCGAACAGCGACGCCAGGCCTCCCCACAACCCTCCGCGCATGAAGATCACCACCAGGATCAGGATCACCCCCAGCAGCATCAGCCAGCGAGGCCACAGGTCGGAGAGAAAATCCCCCAGCAGCACGATGGAACCGGCCCCCAGCAATGAGCCGAACAGCGAGCCGGTGCCGCCGACGATGGTCATGATCAGGATGTTCTCGGACATCGCCAGGTCGATATTCGACAGCGGCACGAAGTGCAGCAGCATCGCGTACAGCGCGCCGGCGATGCCGGTGACCGCGCCGGACAGCACGAACACCAGGATCTTGAAGTGACGGGTGTCGTAGCCGATGGCCGAGGCGCGGGTTTCGTTTTCGCGGATCGCCATCAGCGTGCTGCCGAATGGCGAAGCGATCACCCGGCGTGCGCCGATGAAGATCAGCAGGAACAGCACCGCGACAAACCCATAGAACGCACGGGCGTCGGCCAGCGACAGCAGCACGGTGTCGCCGAGGCGGATTTCCGGGCGCGGCACGCTGAGCAGGCCGTTGTCGCCACCGGTCCAGTCGCTCAAGGTGTAGGCCACGAAGTAGGCCATCTGGCTGAACGCCAAGGTCAGCATCACGAAGTAGATGCCAGTGCGCCGGATCGCCAGGGCGCCCACCAGCAAGGCCAGGAAGCCACCGGCCACGGCAGCGCCGAGCAACGCGGTGAATAGGCCCAGTTGCAGATGAATCATCAGCAGCGCCGCGCAATAGGCGCCGGCGCCGAAGAAGATGCCTTGGCCGAACGACAGCAGCCCGGTGTAGCCGAGCAACAGGTTGCAGGCGAGGGCGGCCATGGCAAAGATCAGGATCTCGGTGGCCAGGGTCGCCGAGGGCAGCACCAAGGGCAGGCCGATCAGCACCGCGAGTACCCACAGCAACATGGCTTTGGATTGGGTCTTGGCAAACGGCAGCGGATTTTTCTCGCTCATGTCAGGCTCTCCCGAACAGGCCGTAAGGGCGCACCAGAATCACCACGGCCATTGCGCCGTAGATCATCAGGCTCGCGCCTTGGGGCCAGAGTGTGGTCATCAGGCTCTGCACCACGCCCACCAGCAAACCGCCGACCAGCGCACCGCTGAACGAGCCCATGCCGCCGATCACCACGACCACGAAGGCCACGCCGAGGATCTCCGGGCCGACAAAGGGCTGCGCGCCGCGCAACGGCGCAAACAGCACGCCGGCGACACCGGCCAGGGCCACGCCGAGGGCGAAGGTCATGGAAAACAGGCGGAAGATATTCGTGCCCAGCAGCGACACGGTTTCGGTGCTTTCACTGCCGGCGCGCACCAGTGCGCCGAAGCGCGTGCGTTCCAGCAGCAGCCACAGGCCCAGGCCGACCAGCCCGGAAAACACGATGAGGAACAGTCGGTAGTAGGGGTAGACAAAGTCGCCGACCACCAGCACCCCGCGCAGCAGTTCCGGCACGGCGACGCTCTTGCCCACCGGGCCCCAGATCATCACGCTGGCTTCCTGGATGATCAGCGCGATCCCCAGGGTGACGAGGATCTGGAACATGTGTGGCAGGTGGTAAATCCGTTGGATTAACAGGCGCTCGATCACCCACGCCAACGCAGCCACCACCAGCGGCGCGATCAGCAGGGCCAGCCAGAAGTTGCCGGTGAGGCTCACGGCGGTGTAGCAGATGTAGGCGCCCAGCAGGAAGAACGCACCGTGGGCGAAGTTGACGAAGTTGAGCAGGCCGAAAATGATCGTCAGCCCGACCGCGATCAGGAAGTAGATCATCCCCAATCCCAGGCCGTTGAGTATCTGGAACAGATAAAGATTAAGCATGCAGAAACCCTCGGACAGGCGGCCGCGAACGCGGCCCTGTCGTGTTTAGCGAGTCAGCGGGTCAGGCGAGCGTGCAGCCCGTGGCGTCCACCGGCGGGAAGGACTGGCCGGCGCTGAGCACCTTGGCCAGGTCGTCCTTGTCGGCCATGTCGCCGGCGGCCTTGCCGATCAGCAGGTAGTAGTCCTTGATCACCTGGTGGTCGCCGGCGCGGATCGATTCCTTGCCGGTCGGGCCTTCGTAGCTCAGGCCCTGCATGGCCTTGGCCACGGTCGGCCCGTCGAAGCTGCCGGTGGCGATGATGGTTTCGAGCATGACCTTGGTGCTGATGTAGTCAGCGGCCAGCGGGTAGGTGGGGTTGATGCCGTACTTGGCCTGGGTCAGCTTGACCAGCTCGCGGTTGAGCGGGGTGTCGACCTGGTGCCAGTACTGCGCGCCGAGGTACACGCCTTCGAGCACATCGCTGCCCAGTTCCTGGAATTGATCGAGACCGGCGGACCACACCAGCAGCACTTTCATGCGCTCCTTGATGCCGAAGTTCACCGCCTGGCGCAGGGTGTTGGACGACTGGCTGCCGAAATTCAGCAGCACCAGCACGTCGGGCTTGGTGGAGATGGCGTTGGTCAGGTAGCCGGAGAATTCCTGTTCCTGCAACGAGTGATAGCTGTTGCCCACGTGCTCCAGGCCGTGTTCCTTGAGGACATTTTTGGCGCCTTCGAGCAGGGCTTCACCGAACACGTATTGCGGGGTGATGGTGTACCAGCGCTTGGCGTCCGGCAGCAGCTTGATCAGCGGCACCATGGTTTCGCGGATCGCGCCGTAGGTCGGCACCGACCAGCGGAACGTCGCCTTGTTGCAGTCCTTGCCGGTGACTTCGTCGGCACCCACCGGGGTCATGAACACGCCGCCGACCTTGTCCACTTCCTTGGCCACGGCCAGCGCCGATGACGACAGCGTGCACCCCTGGAAGAACCGCGCGCCGTCCTGCTGGATGGCTTCCTGGACCTTGCGCACCGCCT
This sequence comes from Pseudomonas sp. GW821-FHT09C08, assembly GCF_059418125.1. Classification (NCBI taxonomy): domain Bacteria; kingdom Pseudomonadati; phylum Pseudomonadota; class Gammaproteobacteria; order Pseudomonadales; family Pseudomonadaceae; genus Pseudomonas; species Pseudomonas sp. GW821-FHT09C08. The sequence goes on from NZ_JBWKPG010000010.1 coordinate 110,640, forward strand.
TGCCGGCGTTGCCTTCGGTGTCGATCACCTTGTAGTTCAGCGGGCGACCGAGCACTTCGGGATGCTGTTCCACCGCCAGCCGCGAACCCATGTCGGCAAACTTGCCATAGCTGGCAAAGGCGCCGGACATGGACTTGAGGCCGTAAAAGGTAAAGGGCTCGGCGGCGAATGCCGAACGCACGCTCAGCGGAAGGCTGAGGGCGGCGGCGGCGGTGAGACTGGCTTTCAACAACGTACGACGCTGCATGGGGTGACTCCCTGGTTTAGTTATTGGCAGGAGTAGCAATGGCGATACGGTGGAGCAGGGCCTGTGGGCAGGCCTTTTTATTGAGGCGAAACGCGGTCAGGAAATGTGCGGGCGGGCTTGCTCGCGAATACGGTGCATCAGTCTCCGGATGCTTTGCTGACCCACCGCATTCGCGAGCAAGCCCGCTCCCGCACTGGGTCTGTGGTGTTGTTAAGAGTGATCGAACTCCAGTAGAAAATGCGGGCTGACCTGGCCTTCCAGCGCGGTCATGTGGTGTTCGGCGTCGCACATGTGTTCGTGCATCAGGCTGCGCACGGCTTTTTCATCGCCGGCGCGAAACGCGCTCAGCAACTGTTTGTGATAGTCGAGGTTGGCCGCGTCGAACTGCTTGCGCTTGGGCTTGTAGGCCTTTTTCAGCACCACCAGGTCACGCAGCAGGTCATTGAGGAACTGCGCCATGAAGCTCAGCAACGGGTTGGGGCATGCCTTGGCCAGCAGGTTGTGGAACTCCAGTTCCGCCAGGCGCTGTTCACGCTGGCCGGCCTCGCTGTCTTCCGGCGCGCTGCAGAAATCCACGTTGTCCTGCAGGGCCTGGTAGTCGTCTTCACTCAGGCGCCCGAGTACCGAGACGGCCAGTTCCACTTCGATGACCTTGCGCAACTGGTAGACCTGCTCGCCATCCAGATGCTGGAAGTGCAGGTAGTTGCGCAAGGCGCGGCTGGCCGGCTCGGTGCCCGCCTGGTTGAGGTAGGCGCCGCCGCTGGGGCCGGTGCGCGTGCTCACCAGGCCCTCGACTTCCAGCGCCTTGAGCGCCTCGCGGGCCGAGCCCTTGGAGCACTGGAAGCTTTCCATCAGCTCGCGCTCGGTGGGCAGGCGATCGCCGGGCTTGAGTGCATCGGTGACGATAGAGCGCTTGACCGACTCGACAATCACATCGGACAGCTTCTGGCGTTTGCGTCGTAGCGGGCGGCTTAGCATGGGTTCGATTTATCGTATTAATGCGGATAAATAGCACTTAATAACGATTGGGTCGCAGCGTCAACGCAGGGTGTCGTTTTCGGCCGCAACAGGTCGCAAACGGCGCGCTACTCCCAAACGCCTGAATCGAGGCAGCGCGTCGACGCCGGCGGCTGCTTGCCATAGGCAAGGAAGTCGCCCACCCATTGGTTGACGCAGCCGCTGGGGCCTGGCGTGGCGGTGTCTTTGAGGTGCAATTGTGCAACCCGGGGCGCGGCCTTTTCGCCGGGCGCGGCATTCACCAGCACCATGCGCGCGACGCGGTCGGGAAAGAGCGCGCCGTAGCGGCTGCCCAAGCGCGTGGCGCCGGCGTTACCGAGGTAGTGCAGCTGCGCGTCACCGAGTTGGGCTCGCACGAATTCCATGTCGCGCACGGCCTGCTCAAGACCATTCTTGTGCTTGAGGTCGCGCGGGCTGAGTTCGATCACGTCATAGCGATTGAGCAGCGTGCGATAAGCCTGGTTGGAATAGGCACCCCAGCGGCTGGCCAGTTGCACGGCGAAGGTGCCGCTGCGGTTGCGCCGGGTGGTGTCGCCAGCCTGGGCGAACACTACGCCTTCACGGCTCAGCGGATCGCGCGCGCCGACACGGGTGACGTACAGGCGCAGGTTGCCTTGGCGTGGCGCGGCGTAGTTGCGCGGGACACTGACGACGCCGCATTGGGTGCGCGCCAGCACTTCGGGGTCCAGGTGTTCGACCTGGGGGATGGGGCAGTCGAGCAGCCAGTCGATGGCACTTTCGGTGATCAGTGGCTGGGCCAGGGCGGTGCTTGCCATCAGCCAGATACCGCCACAAGCGAGGTGTTTTGCAACAGTCATCAGGAGGTCCCGGGCAGCCGTGTGATGGCGGCTTTTTTACCAAGGACCTGGGTTGAAGAATGTAGGTCGAGAAAACAGCTCGTGTACGAAAGTGGAGTTTTGTTTAGCGGATATCAGTCTCCCAGCCGCCCCCCAGCGCTTTGTACAAGGCGATGCTGGCCTGCAGGCGCGACAGCCGCAGTTGCACGTTCAAGTCCTGGGCCGCGTACAGCGTGCGTTGGGTCTCCAGCACTGTCAGCAAGTCCTCGGCGCCTGCCTGGTAGCGACTCTCGGCGATCTGGAAGGCGGTCTGCGCCTGTTGCAGCTCTTCACTTTGCCATTCGCGCTGCTGGTCGAGGCGGGTGATGCTGCTGAGGGCTTTTTCCACATCGGCAAAGCCGTTGATGATCGCGCCACGGTAGGTTTGCAGCAGCTCATCCTGGCGGGCGCGGGCCTTGTCGCGCTCGGCGCTTAAACGGCCGTTGTTGAAGATCGGCCCGACCAGCCCGGCGGTCAGCGTGTAGTACGGGCTGCGCAGCATTTCTGCGGCTTTGTAGGCGTCCGAGCCAAGGGTCGCACCGAGAGTCACGGCCGGTAGCATGGCCGCCCGCGCCACGGTGACGTCGGCTTGTGCCGCCGCCAGCTGCGCCTCGGCCTTGGCGATGTCGGGGCGCCGACTGAGCAATTGGCTGGGCAGGCCAGCGCCGATGGTCGGCCAGCTCAGCGCCTGGAATGGTTCGGCGCCCAGGTCGAGGGCCTGCACCGGTTGGCCGAGGAGCGCCGCGAGGGTGATCCGCGACTCTTCGGCCAATTGCTCGATCAGCGGCAATTGCCGTTGTTGGCTGGCCACCAGGCTTTTCTGCTGGGCCAGTTCCAGGGCCGTGGCGGAGCCGGCGTCGTAGCGCGTCTGCACCAGGTCGAGCACGTTGCGCGCGTTCGCCAGGTTGAGCTGGGCAATCTGTTCGCGCTCAACGGCCGCCAGGGTTTGCGCGTAGCGGTCGGCCACATTGGCGAGCAAGGTCAGTTCCACCGTCGCCTGGTCAAACTCGCTGGCCCGCAGGCTGTGCAGGGCGCTGTCGCGCGCAGCCGCGCGGCCACCCCAGAAATCCACTTCGTAACTGGCAGTGAGGTTGGCGCCGAAGTTGTCGACAACCTCATCGCTTTGCGACGCGTCCAGGCTCGGTCCGCCTTTGCCGCGCAGCAGTTTCTGGCGGCTGGTGTCGAGATTCAGCTTGACCTCGGGCAGCAGCGGCGCGCCGGCAATCACTGCGCTGGCCTGGGCCTGGCGGACCCTGGCCATGGCGGCGGCGACGTCGAAACTGTCACGCCGCGCCTGGTCGACCAGGCGATTGAGTTGCGGGCTGCCAAAGTGCGTCCACCAGCGCTGGTTGGTGGCCTGGGTCGCGTCGCGCTCGGCAAATTTCCAGGCGGCCGGCGGCGCAATACCGCTGTCGATGGCGCCAGGACTGCCGGTGCAGGCGCTCAACATCAGGCACAGGCTGAGCAGGGACAGGTGCGTGGGCAGGGATGGTTTATTCACTGGTCAATGCCTTAACCGGATCGAGCCGGGCAGCTTTACGGGCCGGCATAAAGCCGAATACGACGCCGGTGACCAGCGCGCAACCAAATGCGCCAAGGACCGCCACCAGGGAAAACTGGACCGCCACCTTGGCCAGCACCAGCACGCCGCCCACCAGCAAGGCCAGGGCGATGCCGCAGAGGCCGCCGACCACCGAGAGCATCACTGCCTCGGTGAGGAACTGGCGCAGGATGTCGCGCTGGCGCGCGCCGGTGGCCATGCGGATGCCGATTTCGCGGGTCCGCTCGCGCACCGTCATGAGCATGATGTTCATCACGCCGATGCCGCCGACCAACAGCGAAATCGCCGCAATCGAGCCGAGCATCAACGACAGCGTGTTTTGGGTGCGCGCCTCGGCCTGGATCATCGCGGCGTTGTTGGTCAACTCGTAGTCGCGCTTGCCGTTGTGCAGCTTTTGCATCAGTGCGTCGATGGCCACCTCGGCCTCGTGGACCTTGCGCGCATCGGCGGCGGCAATCACCACGTATTCGGGGTTGTAGCTGCCAAACAGGCGCACGCTGGCGGCGGTGTAGGGGATGGCGATGCGGTCGTCGCTGTCCTTGTTGCCGGAGCTGGCGCCTTTTTCCGCGAGCACGCCGATCACCTGGAACGGCACGTTCTCGATCAGGATGTACTGGCCGATCGGGTTGACCTGGCCCTTGAACAGCTTTTCGCGGATGCGGTGGCCAATCACCGCCACCGTGGCACCGGCGCGCTCATCGGCGGCGGTGAAATAACTGCCCTCAACCACCGGCCAGTTGAAAATGTCCGGGAAGTTGGTGTCATTGCCGCCCACATAGGCCATGTAGTCGACATTGCCAAAACGCACTCCGGCCTCGGTGCCGTTGACCGGCATGATGCGCTTGACCTGCGGCAGTGCCGCCAGCGCCGCGACGTCATTGAGGGTGACGATACCCAGCGGCGTGCGCGGGTTGGGCGACGAACCGCTGAGGTAAAGAATGTTGGAGCCGAACGCGCCCATCTGTGCCATGACCTGGCGCTTGCTGCCTTCACCGACCGCCAGCATCACCACCACCGACGCCACGCCGATGATGATGCCCAGCAGGGTCAGCGCCGTGCGGAAACGGTTGATCCACATCACCCGCCAGGCGGCCTGCACCGCGTCGATCAGTTCGGCTTTCCAGGCGCCGTTGTGTTCGGCGCCGTCGGCCAGGCGCTGGCGCAGGTCCACGGCCTGCAAGGCGCCGTTGCTGGCGGGTGCGGGGACGTAGCTGTCGGCCTCGGCCGAATCGCTGATGATCAGGCCGTCGCGAATCTCGATGATGCGATTGGCCCGCGCCGCGACTTCGCGGTCATGGGTGATCAGGATCACCACGTGGCCTTGGCTCGCCAGCTCATCGAGCAAGGTCATCACCTCAGCGCCGCTGTGGCTGTCGAGGGCGCCGGTGGGTTCATCTGCGAGGATGATGTGCCCGCCATTCATCAAGGCGCGGGCAATCGACACGCGCTGCTGCTGGCCGCCGGACAACTGGTGCGGACGGTTGCCGGTGCGGTCGGCCAGGCCCAGGCGGGTGAGCAGGGCCTTGGCGCGCGCGTGCCGTTCGGCGGCGCTGATGCCGGCATAAATCGCCGGCATCTCGACGTTTTCCTGGGCCGAACCCGACGGGATCAGGTGGTAGCCCTGGAACACGAAGCCGAACGCTTCACGGCGCAGCCAGGCCAGCTCATCGCTGTCCAGGTGCGCGACATTTTCGCCGGCGAACAGGTAGTCGCCGGTTGTGGGCCGGTCGAGGCAGCCGAGGATATTCATTAAAGTGGACTTGCCGGAGCCGGACGCGCCGACAATCGCGACGAATTCCCCGGCGTGGATCGACAGGTCGATGCCGCGCAAGACGTCGACCTGCGGGCTGTCGCCGCCGCCGTAGGATTTGCGGATGTGCTTGAGTTCGATCAGGGGCGTGGTCACCTCAACCCCCGTTGCCGTCAGCCGGGCCGATCAGCAGGTGATCGCCTTCATGCAGGCCGTCGAGCACTTCGACGCGCAGGCGATCACTGATGCCCAGGCGCACTTCGCGCTCCTCGATGCGTCCGTTTGCCGCCACTACGCGGGCAATCTGCCTATCGGTGCTCGAGGTGCCCTGCAACGCAGCGACCGGCACGGTGAGCGCGTCCTTCACGGCGCCCGCGACAAAGAACACCTGGGTGGTCATTTCGGCCATCAAGGCATTGTCGCTGTTGTCCACATCCAGCAGCACGGTGTAGAGCACCACGCGGCCGCTGCCGCTTTTGTTGGAGCTGTTGGGGCTGCCGCTGCCCTGGGTTTCATTCAACGGCTTGGGCGGGATCGGCAGGATTTGCCGCACGGTGCTGGTCCAGCGCCGGTTGCCGCCGCTCAGGGTGGTGAAATAGGCGGTCATGCCGGGTTTGACGTGGCCAATGTCGGCTTCCGAGACTTCTGCCCATACGGTCATCGGCGACAACTTGGCGATACGCAGGATCAACGGCGTCTGCTGCTGGGCGTTGAGGGTCTGGCCGACCCGCGCGTCCACCGCCACCACGGTGCCGGTCATCGGCGCATAAATGCGCGTATAGCCCAGTTCCGCTTCGTCGCTGCGCAGGCTGGCCTGGGCCTGGAGGATCTGCGCCTGGAACATGTCCATCCGCGCCTGGGTCGCGCTCAATTCGGCCTTGGCGGTTTGCACATCTTCTTCACGGGTCGCGTTGCCGGCCGCCAGGCGCTGCTGGCGCTGGTATTTCTGGCGCGCCAGTTCGTGCTGGGCTTTCTGCTCCTGCAACTGGGCCTTGAGGTTTTCGATGGCGTAGCGGCTGGCGTCGAGCTTGGCCTTTTGCGTGGACGGGTCGATTTCCACCAGCAACTGGCCTTCCTGGACCTGATCGCCGGCTTCGACGTGAATCTTGCGGATCTGCCCGGAGGCCTGCGCGCCCACGTCCACATATCGACGCGGTTGCAGGGTGCCGAGAGCCGTGACGCTGTTTTCGATATTGCCGCGGCTGACGGTGACAGTGGTGAGCGTGTCACGCCCCGGCGGCAACACCTGCCAGGCGGCAACGGCGATGAGGGGGATCAGGCACGCGATAACAAGCAAGGCGCGTCGGGCAGGGCGAGGGCGTTTCATGCTTAGGTTCCAGCCAGGAAAGTTCGGAGCGCAGTTGCGCAGAGCTGACAGTTAAACGAGAGAATTGCCCGGGGATTTAGGCTGTTACACAAGCGGTTACAGGTCCTTTGAAGAAAAATAATCGTCCATCGGTGCAAGTCTGCTTTAAAAGTAGATGAGAATTACTATAAATTGCACGCACCCAAACTGCCATTACCTCATACGCTGTCTTTTTCGCACTCAAGGACCTAATGCCGCCACCCGGCGGTCGGGAGTCATGTTGGAAAACTACTATCGCGAGCTGGTGTGTTTCCTCAACGCCAAGCTGGGCAACCGCCAGGTTGCCGAGGATGTGGTGCATGACGCTTATGTCCGGGTGCTGGAACGTTCCAGCGACACCCCCATCGAACAACCCCGCGCCTTTTTATACCGCACCGCCCTGAACCTGGTGATCGACGGTCACCGGCGCAACGCCTTGCGCCAGGTCGAGCCGCTGGATGTGCTGGACAGCGAAGAACGCTTCGCCCCCTGTTCGCCCCACGCCACCCACGACCACGGCCAGCGCCTGGAACTGCTCGAACGCGCCCTCGCCGAGCTGCCGGCGGCGTGCCGCGACAGTTTCATGCTGCGCAAGCTCGACGGATTGACCCACGTGCAGATCGCCGAGCGCCTGTGCATTTCCCGTGCGCTGGTGGAAAAACACATCGTCAACGCGATGAAGCACTGCCGGGTGCGGATGCGCGAGTGGGACGCGCACTGATCACCGATCAGTTAAATTTTATTTCACTGTCCTCGTTTCCTATCAACACATGACCTGTTGTGCAGGTCTTGAAGGTATTCCCGCCCCACCGCCAAGGGGCTTATCCAGAGGACACTGGAATGACACAGGCAATTGCTTCGCCCGCGGTTCACGACCTGATCGGTATCGGTTTCGGCCCTTCGAACCTGGCGCTGGCCATCGCCCTGCAGGAGCGCGAAAAGGCCCAGGGCAAACTGGACGTGCTGTTTCTCGACAAACAGGCTGACTACCGCTGGCACGGCAATACCCTGGTGACCCAGAGCGAGCTGCAGATTTCCTTCCTCAAGGACCTGGTAACCCTGCGCAACCCCACCAGCCCGTACTCCTTCGTCAATTACCTGAAAGCCCACGACCGCCTGGTGGATTTCATCAACCTGGGCACCTTCTACCCGTGCCGCATGGAGTACAACGACTACCTGCGCTGGGTCGCGGGGCAGTTCCAGGCCCAGGCGCGCTACGGTGAGGAAGTGCTGGCGATCGAGCCGATCCTGCACCAGCAGCACGTCGAGGCGTTGCGCGTGATCTCCCGCGATGCGCTGGGCGAGCAGCATGTGCGCACCACCCGTTCGGTGGTGGTCAGCGCCGGCGGCACGCCGCGTATTCCCGACGCGTTCAAGGCGCTCAAGGGCGACAGCCGGGTGTTCCATCACTCCCAGTACCTGGAGCGCATGGCCTCGCAGCCCTGCGTCGACGGCAAGGCCATGCGCATTGCGATCATCGGCGGTGGCCAGAGCGCGGCCGAGGCCTTTATCGACCTCAACGACAGCTTCCCGTCGGTGCAGGTCGACATGATCCTGCGCGGCTCGGCGCTGAAGCCGGCCGACGACAGCCCGTTCGTCAACGAAGTGTTCTCGCCGGCCTTTACCGACCTGGTGTTCCAGCAAGTCGGCGCGGAGCGTGAGCGACTGGTCGCCGAGTACCAGAACACCAACTATTCGGTGGTGGACCTGGACCTGATCGAGCGCATCTACGGGATTTTCTACCGCCAGAAAGTCTCCGGCATCGCCCGCCAGGCCTTCCGCACCATGACCGTGGTCGAGAAGGCCACGCCGGGTCCGCTGGGCATCGAACTGGCCTTGCGCAACAACGCCAGCGGCGAAACCAGCGTCCACCATTACGACGCCGTGATCCTGGCCACCGGCTACGAGCGCCAGATGCACCGCGAACTGCTGGCACCGCTGGAAGCCTATATGGGCGACTTCGAAGTCAGCCGCGATTACCGCATCGTCACCGACGAGCGCTGCAAGGCCGGCATCTACATCCAGGGCTTCAGCCAGGCCAGCCACGGCTTGAGCGATACTTTGCTGTCGGTGCTGCCAATCCGCGCGGACGAGATCGCGGCGTCGCTGCATGCGCTGGACCGGCATCGCGGCAACGCGCGTTCGGTGCAGGACCTGTTGCTCGCCACCGCCAGCTGAGTTTGTCGGAGCCCGGCTTGTCGAATCGCCGCGGTGCGACGATACGACAAGCCCTGCACCTACCAGTCATCATTCCGGGCTAGTATTCGGGATTGCTCGCTGATACTGTACAAAAAACCAGTATCGGTAGCCCTCCATGCAGTTGATCGAAAAACTCAGCATCCTCGCCGACGCCGCCAAGTACGACGCTTCCTGCGCGAGCAGCGGCGCGCCCAAGCGCAGCTCGGAGGGCAAGGCGGGGCTGGGTTCCACCGACGGCATGGGTATCTGCCACAGCTATACCCCGGACGGGCGCTGTGTGTCGCTGCTCAAGGTGCTGCTCACCAACTTCTGTCTCTACGACTGCCAATACTGCGTCAACCGCCGTTCCAGCGATGTGCCCCGCGCGCGTTTCAGCCCGGAGGAGGTGGTGACCCTGACCCTGGATTTCTACCGGCGCAATTGCGTCAGCGGGCTGTTTCTCAGCTCGGGCATCATCCGTTCGGCCGACTACACCATGGAGCAGCTCGTCCGCGTGGCCAAATTGCTGCGCGAAGAACATGACTTTCGCGGCTACATCCATCTCAAGACCATCCCCGAGGCTGACCCGGCGCTGATCGCCGAGGCCGGGCGCTACGCCGATCGGCTGAGTGTGAATATCGAGTTGCCCACCGATGCCAGCCTGCAGACGCTGGCACCGGAGAAACAGATCGGCTCGATCAAGCAGGCCATGCAGACCATCTACACCGGCGAACAGACGGTATTCAACGAACCGCGCGCGCCGCGTTTTGCCCCGGCGGGGCAGAGCACGCAGATGATCGTCGGCGCCGATGATACCGACGACAGCACCATCCTCCACGGGGCCGAGGCGCTGTACGGTAACTTCAAGCTGCGCCGCGTGTATTACTCGGCCTTCAGCCCGATCCCCAACAGCCCGAAAAGCGTGCCGCTGGCCGCGCCGCCATTGATGCGTGAGCACCGCTTGTACCAGGCGGACTTCCTGCTGCGCAGCTACGGCTTCAGTGCCGGTGAGTTGTTCCAGGGCCCCGGCCACCTGGCCCTGGACATCGACCCCAAGTTGGCCTGGGCGCTGGAACATCGCGAGGTGTTCCCGCTGGACCTCAACCGCGCCGAGCCGACGCTCATCGCCCGTATCCCCGGCATTGGCCTGCGCACCACCCAACGCCTGGTCGACCTGCGGCGTGAGCGCAAGATCCGCTTCGAAGACCTGGCGCGCATGCGCTGCGTGCTGGCCAAGGCCAAGCCGTTTTTCATCACCAGCGATTACCACCCGCAGCAGGCCGACAGCACCAGCGTGCTGCTGCGCGAACAATTGCGCGACCGCCCGCAGCCGCAACAGATGGGGCTGTGGGGATGATCAGCCTCGAATGCGACAACCTCTTCAGCACCTGGCGCGAGCAGGCGCGCTGGTTGCTCAGCCATCAGGTCGACCCCAGCCAGGTGAGCTGGGGCGAGGCCGAGGTGGCGGACCTGTTTGCCACCGACGAGCCGATTCCGGCGGGGCTTGGTCCGTTCCAGGCGCGGATTCCCAAGGCACTCCTGGAGTTGCTCGAGTCGGCAGCCTGTTACCACGGCGATCAGCGCTGGAGCCTGTTGTATGAGGTGTTATGGCGCGTCAGCCATGGCGACCGCACCGCGATGCTGGCGGGGGACAAGCTCGGCAGCGAGCTGCAGCGGCGGATCAAGCAGGTGAGTCGCGAGGCCCATCACTTGCACGCGTTTGTGCGCTTTATCGCCGTGCCAGCAGAGGCGGGGCCGGAGTTGCCGGAGTACGTCGCCTGGCATGAGCCGGCCCATGACATCCTGAAAAGCGCGAGCCAGCACTTTATCGGGCGCATGGGACGCCATCGCTGGATGATCGCCACGCCGCTGGATGGGGTGTATTACGACGGCGAACAGTTGATTCATCAGCGCGAGTGCCCCGAGGCCTGGCAGCAACTGGCGCAGAATATCGAAGACCCGCACAGTGCCATGTGGTTGACCTACTACAGCCACATCTTCAACCCGGCGCGCTTGAACCCCAAGGTCATGGAAGGCCACTTGCCCAGCCGGTTCTGGAAGAACCTGCCGGAGGGCAAGTTGATCCCGGGATTGATCAGCGAGGCGCGCACGGGCAAGCAGAAGGATGGGCAGGCAAAGCTGATTGGAGCCCGACCCGGAAAGAGAATTGCCAATCCGATCAATGGCGGCGCTGGCTTGCCGGCGATGGCGGCGGGTCAGTTGGGTCAGAGTTGACGGGTACACCGCTATCGCAGGCAAGCCAGCTCCCACATTGAGTTGTATTCCAAGGTTGGAACCGGGTTGTATCGCCCGCTCGGATGTTGGCAAGTCCCCAGCCCGAACAGCGATCAAAACTGTGGGAGCGGGCTTGCCCGCGAAGGCGGTGTATCAGTCGCTGAAGAAGGTGGCTGATCTACCGCCTTCGCGAGCAAGCCCGCTCCCACCTTTGGTTGTATTCCAAGGTTGGAACCGGGTTGTGTCGCCAGCTCGGATGTAGCCCCAATCCCCAGCCCGAACAGTGATCAAAACTGTGGGAGCGGGCTTGCCCGCGAAGGCGGTGTATCAGTCGCTGAAGAAGGTGGCTGATCTACCGAATTCGCGAGCAAGCCCGCTCCCACCTTGGGTTGTATTCCAAGTTTGAAACCGGGTGGTATCGCCCGCTCGGATATTGGTCTGCACCCAATCCCACATACACACATACGGGATCTTCATGGTCCTGGCAGGTGGGGCCTCAGGTCAGTTCGGTGGCGGTGTTCTTGACCACCGCCAACTCCGGGTGCGCGACCAGCTTGTCGATGTGCAATTCATCATTGTTCAACCAGGTCTCGGTCAGCACCCGGTAGTGTTCCATGTCGCGGCAGCGCATGCGCAGGCTGTAGTCGAACGGCCCGCTGATCAACTGGCATTCGAACACCTGCGGACAGGCCTTGATGCAAGCTTCGAAGGCCTTTTGCGCCGAGCGGCCACTCTGGTTGGACAAGGCCACCAGCACCAGCAGCGACAGCCCCGGTGAGACCATCTGCACATCGATGATCGCCCCATATCCACGGATCACCCCGCGTCGCTCCAGCTTGCGCACCCGTTCCAGGCAGGGCCTGGGCGTGAGGTGCACCAGCGACGAGAGCTTTTCGTAGGTGATACGTCCCTGATGGCGCAGTACGTCGATGATTGCCTCGTCGATGCGGTCCAGCGCAGGGGAAGAATGGGGTCCGTTGGCCTTGGTATCCATGGGTTTCACTTCAAACGGTTGGAAAGAAATTGCTGCAAGCGCTCGCTGCTGGGGTGGTCGAGAATCTCGGCGCCGCCTTGTTCCTCGACCCGACCCTGGTGCAAAAACAACACTTGGCTGGACACCTGGCGGGCAAAGCCCATCTCGTGGGTGACCATCAGCATGGTACGACCTTCCTCGGCCAACGTCTGTATGACTTTGAGGACTTCTCCTACAAGTTCCGGGTCGAGTGCCGACGTCGGCTCATCGAACAGAATGATTTCCGGCTCCATCGCCAATGCGCGTGCGATAGCCACGCGCTGCTGCTGGCCACCGGACAGGAACGCCGGGTATTGATCCGCCACACGGCTGGGCAGACCGACCTTGTCGAGGTACATGCGTGCACGTTTTTCCGCGTCGGCGGCACTCACGCCAAGCACCCGGCGCGGCGCCATGGTGATGTTTTCCAGCACGGTCATGTGGCTCCACAGGTTGAAGTGCTGGAACACCATGGCCAGGCGCGTGCGCAGATTCTGCAGTTGCTCCTGATGCGGCGCGCGAGTGCCGGCGCGGCCCTGGCGCATTTCGATGCTGATGCCGTCCAGGGTGATCACCCCGGCATCGGGTTGTTCGAGAAAGTTGATGCAGCGCAGCATCGTGCTCTTGCCCGAGCCACTGGCGCCGATCAGGCTGATCACATCGCCGTTGCGTGCGTTGAGGGACACGCCCTTGAGCACTTCGTGTTCGCCATAGCGTTTATGGATGCCTTCGACTTGCAGCTTGACGGCCGCCGTTGCAGTTTTGCTGACGGGTATGTCGACCGGATAAGTGGCCAGGGCCTGCGCGGACTGATTCATGGGTTAGCCTCGGGTAGGAACAAGAAAACGCATCCAGCGACGTTCGGCCAGTCGGAACAGGCCCACCAGTGCAAAGGACAGCAGCATGTAGAGCAGGGCGGCGATGCCGAAGGCCTGGAACGTGAGGAACGTCTCGGCGTTGGCATCGCGGGCCACCTTGAGGATGTCGGCGACGGTGGCGGTGAACGCCAGCGACGTGGCGTGCAGCATCAGGATCATTTCGTTGCTGTAGGCCGGCAACGCACGACGCAAGGCGGCGGGGACCACCACAAACAGGTTGAGACGCCAGCCGTGCAGGCCGTAGGCGCGTGCGGCTTCGATTTCGCCATGGGGAATGTTGCGGATCGCGCCGGCGAAGATTTCCACGGTGTAAGCGCAGGTATTCAGTACGAACGCCAGCAAGGTGCAGTTGAGTGCGTTGCGGAAAAACTGGTTGAGCAGGGCGTTGTCCTGCACCACCTCCAGGCTGTACAGCCCGGTGTAGCAAATCAGCAGTTGGATATACAGCGGCGTGCCGCGAAACAGGTAGGTATAGACCTCCACCGGCCAGCGCAGCCAGAAGTGCTCCGAGACGCGCGCGAGTGCCAGCGGGATCGACAGGACGAAGCCGAACACCACCGAGATAATGAACAGCCACAGGGTCATGGCGACGCCGGACAGCCCAGCGCCATCGCTGAACAGATAGGCCAGGCCGTATTGCTGGAACAGTTCGATCATCGCGCCATCCCCTTGATGCCGAGGTTGTAGCGCCGCTCAAGGCGCTTGAAGATGCGGTTGGACAGGGTGGTGATCACCAGGTACACGAGGCCGGCGAGGATCAGGAAATACAGCGGCTCGTTGGTGGTCTTGCCAGCGTTTTGCGCGGCCTTGACCAGGTCTGACAGGCCGATGATCGACACCAGCGCGGTGGACTTGAGCAGCACCAGCCAGTTATTGCCCAGGCCCGGCAGGGCAAAGCGCATCAGTTGCGGGAACAGCACCAGGTGAAAGCGCTGCCAGCGGCTCAAGCCGTAGGCGGTGGCCGCTTCGAGTTGGCCGATCGGCACGCTGAGGATCGCACCGCGAAAGTTCTCGGTGAAATACGCGCCGTAGATAAAGCCCAGGGTGATCACCCCGGCGGTGAATGGGTCGATTTCAAAGTAATCCCAGCCGAACACTTCGCTGAGGTCGTTGAGCCACAGTTGCAGGCTGTAGAAGATCAGCAGGATCAGCACCAGGTCCGGCACGCTGCGGATCAGCGTGGTGTAGAGCGTGGCCGGCACCCTTAGCCATTTGGCGCTGGAGAGTTTGGCGCCAGCCGCGATCAGGCCGAGGGAGAGGCTCAGGGCCAGCGCGAGGAACGCCAGCTTGAGCGTCATCCAGGCGCCCTGGGCCAGCATCGGGCCGTAGCCTTGCAGGTTGAGGAGTTCGTTCATGGGAGAGTCTCTAAAGGGCGCAGACGACCCTTGTAGCAGCCGGCTGATGCGGGAGGAGGCTTGCCCCCGATAGCAGTGGGTCAGTCCATACCAGTGTCGACTGACACGCCGTCATCGGCGGTAAACCCCCTTGCGCACAAGCCAGGTCCTACAGGGGTGAGGCGTTGGCATCACTCGTTGTAGATGTCCTGGTCGCCGAAGTACTTCTTCTGGATCTTGGCGTAGGTGCCATCGGCCTGGACGGCGGCGATGCCTTTGTTGATCAGCTCGCGCAGCGCCTGGTCGTTCTTGCGCAGGCCCATGGCGATGTCCAGCGGCAGGGTCGGGTCCTTGAAGGCCGGGCCGGTCTTGAAGTCGGCGCCTTCAGGCTTGGACAGGAAGTTGAGCTGGGCTTCGAGCTTGTCGGTCAGGGTGGCATCGAGGCGGCCGTTCTGCAGGTCGGCGTAGTTTTGCTCCTGGGACTGGTACGCCTTGATCTGCGCACCCAGCTTGGCCAGGTGCGCGCGGGCATAGGCTTCCTGCAGCGAGCCTTGCAGCACGCCGACCTGCTTGCCGTTGAGGGATTGCGGGGTGTCACCAAAGTCGGCGTTTTTGCGGGTGATCACCGACGTTGGGCTGAGGAACAGCCGGTCGCTGAAGTCGATGACTTTCTCGCGTGCCGGGGTCACGGCCATGGACGACATGATGGCGTCGAATTTGCGCGCGCGCAGGGCCGGGATCATGCCGTCGAATTCGTTGTGCACCCAGGTGCATTTGACCTCGAGCTTGGCGCAGATGGCGTTGCCCAATTCGATGTCGAAGCCTTGCAGGCTGCCATCGGCGGCCACGGATTCGAAGGGGGGATACTCGGGGAATACGCCGAAGCGGATTTCTTGCCAATCCTGGGCGTGGGCAGCGGTTGCACACAGTGGCAACAGCAATGCAGCGAAAAGTGATCGCAGTGGAGTCATGTGTATTCCCTATATTTTGTAATTGATGTCAGGGCAGTAAACGGATCAAGCAATGTTTTCCAGGGTGCAGGGCTCTTCGTGGCGAGGGGGCTCGCCCCCCTTGGACTGCGCAGCAGTCCTCAATCCTGTCACCGCGTCTTTTGGGTCGTTCGTGTTGCATGTACGGGCAGCTTCACTGCCCGTGGCGGGCAACCCGCTCGGCACAGAGAATGCTTCATAGTGGTGCGTTTTTTGTGTCGTTTGGTTGGGGGTTAAAGCGCAAATTGCGCTGTTAAAACTGCCAATGCAGCGGAATCGGCTGCCGCACCCGCTGAATCGGCTTTTGACCCCCTCGATTCTGGCCTGCCCCCGGCGCAAAGCGGCAGGCCAGAGCGGTCTCAGGCGCGCTTTTTCTGCTGTACGCGGGGTTGTTGGGCCAAGCGCGCAAACAGGTCTTTCGGGTCGGCGAGGTCCGGTACCAGTTCCAGTTCGCTGCCCACGTCCAGCGCCTTGGCCACGTCCAGGACGTAGCGCAGGGCCGAGTAGTCTTCGATGGCAAAACCGACCGAATCGAACAGGGTTACCTGGCGCGCATTCTCGCGGCCGGGCTGTTGGCCGTTGATCACCTGCCACAGCTCGGTCACCGGCGAATCTTCCGGCATGTGCTGGATTTCACCTTCGATACGGCTTTGCGGTTCGTACTCGACGATCACGCGGGCGCGCTCGACGATACGTCGGTCCAGCTCGGTCTTGCCCGGGCAGTCGCCGCCCACGGCGTTGAGGTGCATGCCGGGTTCGATCATGTCATCGGTGAGGATGGTGGCGTAGGCCTTGTCGGCAGTGACGGTGGTGACGATGTCCGCACCCTTGACCGCTTCCGCCACGCTGCCGGCGAGGATCACTTTGATCGCCGGGAAGGCCTTGAGGTTGGCCGCCAGCTTGGTGGTGGCCTTGGGGTCGATATCGAACAGGCGGATTTCGTTGATGCCGAGCATGGCGTGGAAGGCCAGGGCCTGGAACTCACTTTGCGAGCCATTGCCGATCAACGCCATGCTGCGGCTGTTGTCGCGGGCCAGGTAGCGGGCGACCAGCGCCGACGTCGCGGCGGTACGGATTGCCGTGGTCAGGGTCATCTCCGCCAGCAGCACCGGCTTGCCGGTGTCGACGTCACCCAGGGCGCCGAAGGCCATGACGGTGAGCATCCCGGCCAGGGTGTTCTTCGGGTGGCCGTTGACGTACTTGAAGGCATACAGCGAGGCGTCCGAGACCGGCATCAGCTCGATCACACCGTCCGGCGAATGGTTGGCCAGGCGCGCGCATTTTTCAAAATCCTGCCAGCGCAGGTAGTCGGCGCGGATGTACTCGGCCATCTCGGTGATGCAGGTTTGCAGGCCTTTTTGCGAGACCAGGTAGCTGAGATCGTTGACGTCGATATAACGGGTCATGGCAAGACTCCTTATTGAAATGAGGGACGGGCCGGCAGATGCACTTCGGCCAGCATGCAGCGGGCACTGCCGCCGCCGATGCGTTCGATGTTGTCGATGTTCACCACCACCGGCCGGGTGTGGCGTTCCACGTGCGCACGCTGGGCCGGTTGCAGGGCACCCCAGGCGCTGGCCGACATCACCAGCAGCGGCTGGCCGTCGCGGTCGTGGACTTCAAGCATGTTGCCGGCGAAGGCTTCGAGCTGGTCGAAGTCGAGGGCGAGGATGTCTTTGCCGGTATCACGCAGGGAGCGTTCCAGGGCCTGGCGCTCGTCGGCATGGGGCAGGGCTTGCAGGCACACCACCGAGAGGTCGCGGCCGACGCTCATCATCACGTTGCTGTGGTAGATCGGCGCGTGGTGGCGGTCGACGGCGTGGAACACGCACAGTTGGTAGTCGAGGCGTTCGGCGAACTGGCGCAGGGCGTCGTGGTGGGTGCGCCCGGAGTGGCAGGCGTAGCTGATGCGATGCTGGCGGTCGAGCACCATGCTACCGGTGCCTTCGAGGAAGATGTTCTGTTGTTCGAGGTGACTCAGGTCGATGGTGTGCTTGATCGCAAAGCGCTGTTCCAGCACTTGCAGCACGCCTTTGTTGCGCTCCAGTCGTCGGTTCTGGCCTTCCATCGGGTACAGCACCAGGCTGCCGTCGGCGTGGCTGCTCCACCAGTTGTTGGGGAAAATCGAATCGGGAGTGTGGGGCGCGGGCGTGTCCTGCACCACCAGGACTTCCACGCCGTGCTGGCGCAGGGTGTCGACATAGCCATCGAACTCTTCCAGCGCTTTGTGCTGTGCACTGAGCGGGTCAAGGGGCGGGCGCTGGAAACGGTTGTTGATCGCGGTGTCCGGGTTGAAGGCAAAGCGCGCCGGGCGAATCATCAGGACGGTGTTGGTGGTTTGCATGGGTGCACGGATCCATGGGGTTGAGCAGTGGCGCTATTTTGTCGCTTGTGCGGGATGAATCCCGGCTGAAACGCAGGGGTGGCTCAGCCGGGAAAGCTGAAAAGGTGGGTAAGGCAGCCGAATCGGCTGTAAGGGTTGGAGGAGGGGCGAAAGGTGGGAGCGAGCTTGCTCGCGATAGGGTCTGTCACCACCGGATTGGGTAACTGACACTGCGCATTCGCGAGCAAGCCCGCTCCCACATTGGTATGGTGACGTCTGCCAAACCGCCGCAGCAAGGAGCAATTATGTCGACCGCTGTCCGTACTGCCCAACCCGCCGATGCCGAGGGAATCAGCCAGGTCATCCTGGCGGCCTTGCACAGCAGCAATGCGCGGGATTACCCCGCGGATGTGATTGCCCGGGTAGCGGCTAACTTCACCCCCGATGCAGTGCTGGCATTGCTGACGCGCCGGGTGGTGCTGGTGGCGGTGCAGGAACAGGTGATTGTCGCCACGGCCGCCCTGGACGCCAATGTGGTGCGCTCGGTGTTCGTCAATCCGGCGCTGCAAGGGCAGGGCATTGGCCGGCTGTTGATGATTGAAATCGAAGTGCGCGCGCGCGAGGCCGGGGTGACGGTGTTGAGTGTGCCGTCTTCGCTGACCGCCGAACCGTTCTATACCAAGCTGGGGTTTCAAACGGTCCGCGATGTTTACCACGGCAACGAGCGCACCTTGGTGATGGAGAAGACGCTGTTGTCGCGCCATCCCATCGGGCTTTATCGCGACCGCCAGCACCGGGCGCAGGTGGTGGCGTTGTGGCAGGAGGCAGTCGGGTATGACACCGCGCACAACCTGCCAACCCTGGCTATTGATAAGAAGCTGGCCGTCAACGATGGGCTGTTTTTCGTGGCAACGGATAAGAAGGTGGTGATCGGCACGATTCTGGCCGGCTACGACGGCCATCGCGGCTGGCTGTATTCGGTAGCCGTGCACGCTGACTATCGGCGTCATGGCCTGGGTTCCTCGCTGGTGCGCTATGCCGAGCAGGCATTGACGGCCCTGGGCTGCATGAAGATCAATCTGCAGGTCACCAGTGGCAACGAGGCGGTGGCGGGGTTCTACGAGGCGTTGGGGTATGGGGTGGAGGCGAGGATCAGCATGGGCAAGAAGATTGCCGCGAACATCCCCAAGAGCGAGGCATAAACCTGTCGGAGCCGGCTTGCCGGCGATGAGGCCCTTGAATCCAATGCGGTATTCAAGGTAGCCATCGCCGGCAAGCCGGCTCCTACAGATTCGTGTGGCTCAGCCGGGTGTGGGCTGTCAGACCTTGACGATCCAGCCCGCCGGGGCTTCGATGTCGCCGGTTTGCACGCCGGTCAGCTCTTTGTAGAGCTGCTGGGTGATCGGGCCGACTTCGGTTTCGCTGTGGAACACGTGCAGCTTGCCGTTGTACTGGATGCCGCCGATTGGCGAGATCACGGCGGCAGTGCCGCAGGCGCCGGCTTCCTTGAAGTCCGCCAGTTTGTCGATGAACACTTCGCCCTCGATCACTTCCAGGCCCAGGCGGGTCTTGGCCAGTTCGATCAACGACAGGCGGGTGATGCCTGGCAGCACCGAAGGCGACTTCGGCGTGATGAACTTGTTGTCGTGGGTGATCCCGAAGAAGTTCGCCGAGCCGACTTCCTCGATCTTCGAGTGGGTCATCGGGTCCAGGTAGATCGCGTCGGCGAAGCCGGATTTCTTCGCTTCGGAACCCGGCATCAGGCTGGCGGCGTAGTTGCCACCGACCTTGGCGGCACCGGTGCCCTGTGGCGCGGCGCGGTCGAAGGTGGAGATCTGGAAGTTGTGCGGCACCAGGCCGCCCTTGAAGTAGGCGCCGACCGGGATCGCGAACACCGAGAAGATGAACTCCGGCGCGGTACGCACGCCGATGTTGTCACCGGTGCCGATCACGAACGGGCGCAGGTACAGCGCGCCGCCACTGCCGTACGGCGGGATGAAGCGCTCGTTGGCCTTGACCACTTGTTTGCAGGCTTCAATGAAGTCTTCGGTCGACACATGTGGCATCAGCAGGCGGGCGCAGCTGCGTTGCATGCGGGCGGCGTTCTGGTCCGGGCGGAACAGGTTGATCGAGCCGTCCTTGCAACGGTAGGCCTTGAGGCCTTCGAAGCACTGCTGGCCATAGTGCAGGGCAGTGGAGCCCTCGCTGATGTGCAGCACGTTGTCGTCGGTCAGGGTGCCTTTTTGCCACTCACCGTCTTTCCAGACCTGGAGAAACCGTTTGTCGGTCTTGATGTAGTCAAAACCCAGCTTGTCCCAATTGATGCTTTCGTTACCCATGACACCCTCTATCTCTGGTCAACCGCCTGGTCGAAGGCAGGCTTGTCGGTTTTTTTCTGGATGGGCGCAACAATACTTCATTCTTGGCCGGTGTGGGAGCGGGTGGGCGGGCCATTCAGCAGCTGTATTGGCTGATCCACCGCTATCGCAGGCAAGCCAGCGCCCCCATTTGCAATGCATTTTACCTGTGGGAGCTGGCTTGCCTGCGATGGCCTCACCGCGGTTGTTAAAGGTGCAGCGCGTGGCCCAGGGCCCTTAAAGCGGCTTCCTGCACGGCTTCGCCGAGCGTCGGATGGGCGTGGATGGTGCCGGCCACGTCTTCCAGGCGCGCGCCCATTTCCAGGCTCAGGCCGAAGGCGGTGGACAGCTCGGACACGCCGACGCCCACGGCCTGCCAGCCGACGATCAGGTGATTGTCACGCCGCGCCACCACCCGCACGAAGCCGGTTTTCGACTCCAGGGTCATGGCCCGGCCATTCGCCGCGAACGGGAAACTCGACACGATGCAATCCAGTCCGGCCGCCTTGGCCTCGTCCGGCGTCTTGCCGACCACTACCAGCTCGGGATCGGTGAAACACACGGCCGGGATGGCCGCCGGGTTGAATTCGCGGGACTTGCCGCTGATCAGTTCGGCGACCATTTCACCCTGGGCCATGGCGCGGTGCGCGAGCATCGGTTCGCCGCTGAGGTCACCGATCGCCCACACATTGCGCATGCTGGTCTGGCAACGCCTGTCGATCTTGATCGCGGCGCCGTTCATTTCCAGGTTCAGTGCCTCGAGGTTCCAGCCCTGGGTGTTGGGTCTGCGACCCACGGCAACCAGTACCTGATCGGCGTCCAGCGACACGGTGTCGCCATTCGGATCACGGACCTGCAGGCTATTGTTGTCGAACCCGGTGACGCTGTGCTTGAGGTACAGCTTCACGCCCAGGTGCTTGAGGGATTCGGCCACCGGCTGGGTCAGCTCGGCGTCGTAGGCGGGCAGGATGCGGTCCTGGGCTTCGACGACGCTGACTTGCGCGCCAAGCTTGCGATAGGCAATCCCCAGTTCCAGGCCGATATAACCGCCACCGACCACGATCAGGCGCTTGGGCACGCGAGTTGGCGCCAGGGCTTCGGTGGAGGAAATGATCGGCCCGCCAATCGGCAACATCGGCAGGTTGACGCTTTTCGAACCGGTGGCCAGCAGCAGGTGCTCGCACTGGATGCGCTGGTCGCCGACGTCGACGGTCTTGCCGTCCACCACCTTGGCCCAGCCGTGGATCACCTGCACCTTGTGCTTCTTCAGCAGCGCGGCAACGCCGGTGGTCAGGCGGTCGACGATGCCATCTTTCCATTCCACGCTCTTGCGGATGTCCAGGGTTGGCACGTCCACTTCGATGCCCAGTTGCGAGCCTTGGCTGTGGTGGATGGTTTGCTGGAACTGTTCGGCCACATGGATCAGGGCCTTGGACGGGATGCAGCCGATGTTCAGGCAGGTGCCGCCCAGCGCCTGGCCTTCCACCAGGATGGTCGGGATGCCCAGCTGGCCAGCCCGGATTGCTGCCACATAACCGCCAGGTCCGCCGCCGATGATCAGCAGCGTGGTATTCAATGTCTGAGTCATGCCCTTACTCCAGGAACAGGCTGGCGGGTTGTTCGAGCAGGCCACGGATGGCCTGGATGAATTGCGCCGCGTCCATGCCATCGACCACGCGGTGATCGAAGGAGCTGGAGAGGTTCATCATCTTGCGCACCACGATCTGGCCCTTGATCACCATCGGCCGCTCAACGATACGGTTGACGCCGACGATGGCCACTTCGGGCAAGTTCAGCACCGGGGTGCTGACGATGCCGCCGAGCGCGCCCAGGCTGGTCAGGGTAATGGTCGAACCCGACAATTCATCGCGGCTGGCCTTGCCAGTGCGTGCGGCCGTGGCCAGGCGCGCGATTTCCTCGGCGTTGCCCCACAGGCTGCGGGCTTCGGCGTGTCGCACCACCGGTACCATCAGGCCGACGTCGCTCTGGGTGGCGACACCCACATGCACCGCGCCGAGCCGGGTGATGACCTGGGCTTCGTCGTCATAGCGCGCGTTGATCTGCGGGAAGTCGCGCAACGCCACGACCATCGCCCGCACGATAAACGGCAGCAGGGTCAGCTTGCCGCGGGTGGCGCCATGCTTCTCGTTGAGGTGCACGCGCAGCTCGTCGAGGGCGGTGACGTCGATCTCTTCCACGTAGCTGAAATGCGCGGCGCGCCGGGTAGCATCCTGCATGCGCTGGGCGATCTTGCGGCGCATGCCGATCACCGGGATCTGTTCTTCGCTGGTGCGTTCGGCGTAGGGGTTGGCGGCGCTGTGATGGTGCGCCGGGCGCTGCAGCAAGTACGCTTCCAGGTCTTCATGCAGAATGCGCCCCGCCGGGCCGGAGCCCTGGACCAGGCGCAGCTGGATCCCGGCATCCAGCGCATGCTTGCGCACGGCGGGGGAGGCCAGCGGGCGTTCGTCGGCTTCACGCGCCACGGGCGCCTGGGCCTTGATGACTGCCGGTGCCGGCTTGCTTTCAACCGGCGCCGGTTTGGCTTCGACCACGGCAGCGGCTTTCACCGGTTCACTTACCGCAGGCGCTTCCTTGGCGTTACCGGCGCCTTCGACTTCAATACTGATCAAGATACTGCCCACGGCCATGACTTCACCCGGCTCGCCGCCGAGTGCAATCACCTTGCCGTGCACCGGCGAGGGAATGTCCACCATCGCCTTGTCGGTCATTACATCTGCCAGCACCTGGTCTTCGACGACCATGTCGCCGACCTTCACGTGCCATACCGACAGTTCAACTTCCGCGATGCCTTCGCCAATGTCCGGCATCTTGATAACGTGCGTGCCCATTCAGACCTCCATGACCCGTTTCAACGCCGCGCCCACTCGGGACGGCCCTGGGAAATACGCCCACTCCTGCGCGTGCGGGTAGGGGGTGTCCCAACCGGTGACGCGTTCGATCGGCGCTTCCAGGTGATGGAAGCAATGCTCCTGCACCAGCGACACCAACTCGGCACCAAAGCCGCAGGTGCGGGTGGCTTCATGCACCACCACGCAACGGCCGGTCTTTTTCACCGACTTGACGATGGTTTCCAGGTCCAGTGGCCACAGGCTGCGTAGGTCGATGACTTCGGCATCGATGCCGGTTTCCTCGGCGGCGACTTGCGACACATACACGGTGGTGCCGTAGGTCAGCACCGTGACGGCCGAGCCCGGACGCACGATGGCGGCCACGTCCAGCGGAACGGTGTAGTAACCGTCCGGCACCTGCGCTTGCGGGTGCTTGGACCACGGCGTCACCGGGCGGTCGTGGTGGCCGTCGAACGGGCCGTTGTACAGGCGCTTGGGCTCGAGGAAGATCACCGGGTCATCGTTTTCGATCGAGGCGATCAGCAGGCCCTTGGCGTCATACGGGTTGGACGGCATCACGGTGCGCAGGCCGCAGACCTGGGTGAAGACCGCTTCGATACTCTGGCTGTGGGTCTGGCCGCCGTAGATGCCGCCGCCGCAAGGCATGCGCATGGTCAGCGGCGCAGTGAACTGGCCGGCCGAGCGATAACGCAGGCGGGCGGCTTCGGAGATGATCTGGTCGGTCGCCGGGTAGACATAGTCGGCGAACTGGATTTCTGCCACCGGACGCAGGCCATAGGCGCCCATGCCCACGGCCACGCCGATAATGCCGCTTTCGGAGATGGGCGCGTCGAACACCCGCGAACTGCCGTACTTGGTCTGCAAGCCTTCGGTGCAACGGAATACGCCGCCGAAGTAACCGACGTCCTGGCCGAATACCACCACATTGTCGTCACGCTCAAGCATCACATCCATGGCCGAGCGCAGGGCCTGGATCATGGTCATGGTGGTGGTGGTCATGGCGGTTTCCAATTCGATGCTGTTGTTGTGATCGTTCATGTCAGATCCCCAACTCTTGACGCTGGCGCTTCAAGTGCTCCGGCATCTCTTTATAGACGTCTTCGAACATGGTCGCGGCGCTTGGAATCTGGCCACCGGCCAGGGTGCCGTACTGTTCGGCTTCTTTCTGGGCCGCAATCACTTCAGCTTCCAGTTCAGCGCTGACCGCCGCGTGTTCCTCTTCGGACCACTGGCCAATCTTGATCAGGTGCTGCTTGAGACGGGCAATCGGGTCGCCCAGCGGGAAGTGGCTCCAGTCGTCGGCAGGCCGGTATTTGGACGGATCATCGGAGGTTGAGTGCGGACCGGCGCGGTAGGTGACCCATTCGATCAGGGTCGGGCCGAGGTTGCGGCGCGCACGCTCGGCGGCCCAGGCGGAGGCGGCGTACACCGCGATGAAATCGTTGCCGTCGACCCGCAGGGAGGCGATGCCGCAGCCCACGCCGCGTCCGGCGAAGGTGGTGGCTTCACCGCCGGCGATAGCCTGGAAGGTGGAGATCGCCCATTGGTTGTTGACCACGTTGAGGATCACCGGCGCGCGGTAGACGTGGGCGAAGGTGAGGGCGGTGTGGAAGTCCGATTCGGCCGTGGCGCCGTCGCCGATCCAGGCGGAGGCGATCTTGGTATCGCCCTTGATCGCCGAGGCCATGCCCCAGCCCACACCTTGTACGAATTGGGTGGCGAGGTTGCCGGAAATGGTGAAGAAACCCGCGTCCTTGACCGAGTACATGATCGGCAGCTGGCGGCCCTTGAGCGGGTCGCGCTCGTTGGACAGCAGTTGGCAGATCAGGTCCACCAACGGCACGTCGCGGGCCATCAGGATGCTTTGCTGGCGGTAGGTGGGGAAGCACATGTCGTCGATGTTCAAGGCCAGGGCCTGGGCGCTGCCGATGGCTTCTTCGCCAAGGCTTTGCATGTAGAACGACATTTTTTTCTGACGCTGGGCGACGACCATGCGGTTGTCGAAGATGCGCGTCTTGAGCATCGCGCGCATGCCTTTGCGCAGGATCTCCACCGGGACGCCTTCGGCCCACGGGCCCAGGGCCTGGCCCTGGTCGTCGAGGACGCGGATCAGGCCCTTGGCCAGATCGGCGGTGTCGGCGGGTTCTATGTCGATGGCGGGTTTGCGCACCAGGCCGGCGTCGGTCAGGCGCAGGTAGGTAAAGTCGGTCTTGCAGCCGGGGCGGCCTGAGGGTTCAGGCACGTGCAGGCGCAGTGGTTCGTACTGCTGGGTCATGGCTTTCTACGCTCTATCTTGTGAATTTCTTGTAGTGGGCGCGCTAGCTGACAGTCAGTCTTCGGGTAGAAGAAATCTTGTCCTACAACAATCATAGGCGTGGCGTAGAAGAATATTTATCTGTGTTTCATTGCGCTCGGGATCATTTGCGGATAAAAAAACTGCATAAACATAATAAACAGGTGATTTTGTCTCATGCGCAAACTGGACCGTACCGATATCGGCATTCTCAACGCCCTGCAGGAGAATGCGCGGATCACCAACGCCGACCTCGCCCGCTCGGTCAACCTGTCGCCGACGCCGTGTTTCAACCGGGTCAAGGCGATGGAGGAACTTGGGCTGATTCGTGACCAGGTCACGCTGCTCGATGCCGACCTGCTGGGGCTGCACGTCAACGTGTTCATCCATGTGAGCCTGGAAAAGCAGAACGAACTGGCGTTGCAGCAGTTCGAGGGAGCGATTTCCGACCGTCCCGAGGTGATGGAGTGCTACCTGATGGCCGGCGACCCGGACTACCTGATCCGCGTGCTGGTGCCGACGATCCAGTCGCTGGAGCGCTTCATGATGGATTTCCTGACCAAGGTGCCGGGCGTGGCCAACATCCGCTCCAGCTTTGCGCTCAAGCAAGTGCGCTACAAAACCGCGCTGCCGCTGCCGGCCAATGGCATCAGCCTCGGTTCCTGACACAACCGCGGACAAATGTGGGAGCTGGCTTGCCTGCGAAAGCGGTGGATCAGTCGCCGAATGCACCACCTGACGGATCGCCTTCGCGAGCAAGCCCGCTCCCACAGGGGATTGGG
>NZ_JBWKPG010000011.1:0-17851 GCF_059418125.1 Pseudomonas sp. GW821-FHT09C08
TGCTCGACCGTCAACCGGCCTTTGTCGTCGTAGGATCTGAAATGCTCGGCACCATCTGGATCAATGCGCTGCACCAGTCGCGCACGCTGGTCGTGCACGTAGACTTCCTGGCTACCATCAGCGTTAAACACCGTGACCTGCCCGTGGTCATCCCAGGCATAACGCGTATCCATCTGCGAAAAGCTTGCCCAGTGGCGGACACAGCGCGCGGCCTTGCCAGCCCGTTCCCACGCCCAGAAAAAACTCGCGCCACCGGCCAACTGCCGCTCAAGAATGACGTGCTGATCGTCGTACCGATAAACCTCGCGTTCGCCGACGGCATTGGTCGCCGAGACCAGTCGGCCAGCGTCGTCGTAGACGTAGGAAACAACGTTGTGCTCAGTCATCCACTCGAAAGGACCATGGCCCTTGGCGCGCTGGATCTGGTAGTCCACCGCCACGATGCGACCCAACTCATAACGCAGGAACAGCGAACGCCCGACACCGTTATCCAGCCGCTCAATGCGGCCCAAAAGATCCCGGACAATGCGCAGCCGGTTGTCATACGCATCGCTGATCGCGGTCAGTATGCCGTCGCGAAAGTGGTAGAAGCGCGACGCCTGCGCCAACACCAGTTCGTCCGGCGAAGCGCCTAAATAGATTGCCGCTTCGGCCAGGCTATTGGTGATTGCAGGTCGAGCAACAGTCGGCATCGGAAACGAAGTAATGCGATTCTCATGGTCCGTCCACACGACGCAATCGCCCGACACCGCAAGCCGATGCGCCAGCGAATGACTCCAACCAAACCCCAACCCGCCATCCATTTCCACCGCGCTGGTGCGGTACAAGCGGCTCCACTCAAACGGCAAGACTCCATCCAACGTGCCATCGGTGAGAGTGAGCAATTCCTCGCCCGTCACCATCGACACCGGGCAGCCGTTAGTGGCGGTCTTATCCGAAGCCGCTGCCGCATCCCCGTTCAGGTTCTTCCCCGAAACAGGCACATCATCCACACGCTCTTTTTGCTTCAGCACCGCGTTCTGCCGCGCCCGCCAGCGCATCTGCAGCGTGCCTTGCTTCACCCCGCCGACCACGCCGCGAACCGCTACCGCCTTGTAGCGATCCACCGCCTGCATGAATTTCGTCAGAATCTCCAGCACGCTCTGAACAAAACCTACAGCCGCCTTAACAATCTGTGCGCCATACCTGGCCAGCCGCAGGCTCAAAAACGCCACAGCCGCCGCTGGCAATGCGATGGTCAGCACCGCGCCAATCACCAGGTCAATCAGCAGCGACACCACAAACCCAGCGGCCACTTGCGCAATCTCACTGGGCGGCAATGCGTCCAACCAGATCATCGCCGTGCGCACCAGCAGGAACAGCGCCGCCTCATCACTGGCGAGCAACATCGCCTGTTCCATGACCTTGGGCGCATCGGTGGCGATTTGTGCGAGCTTGGCCGCTTCAGCCCCCAGCTGTTCGACGTACTTCAACGGGTCTGCAAGCATCGCCCGCACCAGCTGAATGCTGTCCCACACGTCCCGGATGGCGGCCCAACTGCCCGCCAGCACGCCGCTGCCAATGGCACTGGCCGTGGACTGCTGCCAATGCGGCTTGAAGCCTTGCCACTGTTCGCGAAGCCACCGCTCCAGGTCCGCCATCAGTCCGGAGTAGGAGGCGAAGAGCGCATCCACCTGCTCCTCGGAAACTGCGCCCTGTACCCGCACCTGATAGCGCCCGCCCGCGGCGCAGTGGTGTGAGCCCTTGCCATGCTCATCCAGCATGACCCGCGTGGAACTGCCGTCATCCAGCCCGATCACCTCGACCGGAATGTCGCCAATCGGCACGTCATACACCGAGTCGAATTTGCTCTCTATCTTCAGCTCGCCGCCCAACGGGCACACGGCAACACTGCCGATAAAGTTCGGGTCGCTCATGCTCACGGTTGTCTGCGAGTCACCGACGCGCACCACCCGATCCATTCCCAGCAACGACGGCATATCCGCCGCATGGCTCATCGAATCCAGCGCCTGCGAATACCAGGCGCCCATCTGCTGGCGATAAGTCACCAGGCTCTGATGAAAGCCATCCAGCTCATGTTCGATAGAGGCAATGTGGGAAGCGTTGGTCATCCGTGACGTCTCGGCAGAGGGCAAGGCGTCGGAGTCTGCCGCAGTAAAAAGCGGCTGGATGAACGGCGGGGAAAATCAGAAAGGGCTTACTACTGAAGCGTAAAAGTCAGCGCTAACTCACAGCCGATTGCTACCTCCAATGGCGACCTTGCTCATTGACGAACAGTGCCCGCTGCTTCTTTTTAGCGGGGTTTCAAATTCCACCGGCTGCGTCTGCATTCTTTGCAACGCGGCAATTGGCGTGGACAGCTCTCGCTTATCGCGGGCGATGGCAAGTGTCGTGAGGGCGCAGCGCGTATAGGTGAGACTCAAGGCGTGCCTGAAACAACGAAAGCCTGCTTTTCAGGGCAGGCTTGTCGCGAATCTCGGCTGACTTACTGCTGATGAGCCGTCAGCGCCGCATACCCATTCATCAAGTTGCGATAGTTCGGAATACGCTGCGACAACAGATTCCCCAGGCCTTCAATGTCGTTGCGCCAGTCGCCCTGCAACTCACACGCTACCGAGAACCAGTTCATCAACTGTGCACCGGCCTGTGTCATACGGCTCCATGCGGCCTGCTGCACCGTGGTGTTGAAGGTGCCGGAAGCATCGGTCACCACGAACACCTCGAACCCTTCCGCCAGCGCCGACAAGGTCGGGAACGCTACGCACACATCCGTGACCACGCCGGCGATGATGATCTGCTTGCGGCCGGTGGCCTTGATTGCCTTGACGAAGTCTTCGTTGTCCCACGCGTTGATCTGACCAGGTCGGGCGATGTACGGCGCGTCCGGGAACATCGCTTTCAACTCCGGCACCAGCGGGCCATTGGGGCCTTGCTCGAAGCTGGTGGTGAGGATCGTCGGCAGGTTGAAGAACTTCGCCAGGTCGGCCAGGGCCAGCACGTTGTTCTTGAACTCGTTGGGCGAGAAGTCCTGGACCAGGGAGATCAGGCCGGTCTGGTGGTCGACCAGCAGTACGATGGCGTCGTCTTTGTTCAAGCGGTTGTAGGTTGCAGTGCTCATGGTTGAATCCTTTTTTGTTTAGGTTGGTTGGGCGTTGCGTTCAACATGGGCACAGATTAATGGGTGGGCTGCGGGGGATAAATCGGCTGGGACAGGTAATACCGTCAACTCAGAAGAGACAATTGTCGGGTGGGCAAGAGGATAGGTCTTTTTAGTGACATGAAAATGTAAGGAGAAAAATCTCACGCGTGAGCTATTGAGTACGGCAAAAATAGCCTGTAGATTTTCTCACGCGTGAGTTTTTCACACCGAGGTCAGTACCATGAAAAGCAGCTCTCCATCGAACCCGCCCGCCGGGCTCGATTCCGATCCAGCAAGCCTTCAGGGAGAGCGCTTGAAGCCGTCTGCGAAAAAACCATCGAGCTTTTACATGAAGCAGATGCGCGCAGGCCTGGCGGCCGCCGGCTACGTGAAACACGAAACTTGGGTGCTTCCCGAAAACCGAAGCCTGCTCAAGCAGATGGAGAAACAGCTTCGCCAGCCGATTCTGGCTGGCTCATTCATGTCGGAGAATTTCATGAGCGCAGGTACCAACTGGAATATCGATCGCCTCTTCACGGCCTTCCAGGCCCTGGATGAAGTGGTCTCCAACGACATTACGCTTTCTCTCGTTCAAGGCTCCGAGTCCAGCATCAAGCTGGAAATGAACGACTTCGGTGGCTTGCCGATTTACATCGCGGTGGTGGGCGAGCAGATCATCGTGGATACCGTGCTGGTCGATGTCGAGTCCATCAATGATGTCGCGAAGTTCAATGACGCGGTGTTGCGCAGCCGGGAAATGTTCCCGCTGTCCTCGATCGGTATCGAGTCCATGCCGAACGGGCAGGTGGTCTACAACATGTTCGGCGCGTTGAGCTCCGACTCCAGCCTGACCAATATCGTGACCGAGGTGAAAACCCTCGTCGACAACGTGCAACGCGCCAGCGAAGCCTTCGAACGTTTCTTCAATTAAGTATTCGGGAGTATCCAATGACTCAGTCCATCTGGAGCAAACTGTTCACCGCGCTGCGTGGCGGTGCCAGCGAAGTCGGTGAATCGATCGTCGACCAACAGGCCCTGCGCATCCTCGATCAGGAAATTCGCGATGCCGACACCGCGCTGGCCAACGCCAAGCGTGAGTTGGTCAGCATCATGGCCAAGCACAAATTGGCGACCGATCGCGTCAGCGAGTACGACGCCAAGATCAAGGATCTGGAAGCCAAGGCGGTTGCAGCCCTGCAGGCCAATCGTGAAGACCTTGCCCTGGAAGTGGCCGAAGCGATTTCGACCCTGACCAACGAGCGGGAAGTAGAGCACAAGCAGGCCACCGAGTTCGGCGGCTACGCGGACAGCATGCGCAAGGACATCACCAAGGCTGAAAGCCGGATCAAGAGCCTGCGCCAGCAGGTGGACATGGCCAAGGCTCGCGAAAGCGTGCAGAAGGCCCAGGTCAGCGCGTCCATCGCCAGCGGTGGTGCCAACGGCAAGCTGGAGACTGCCGTCGGTACGCTGAATCGTCTGCAGGCCAAGCAGCAGCAACGCGCCGCTGAACTGCAAGCCCAGGATGAACTGGCCGAAGCGTCGACCGGTACCGACCTGGAGCGCAAGCTGCGCGAAGCCGGGATCACGCCGGACGAAGGCAGCGCCAATGCGATCCTGGAGCGTCTGAAGCAGAAGTCGGCCGAGTAAGCGAAGGGCGAACACTGTAGCTGTGGCGGGGAGCAAGCTCCCTCGCCACGGCTGCAGGACTCTTTCTTAATGGACTGGCTTTATAGGCTCTGCCCTTTTTTACGTTGAGGTCAGGATGGACGCCCTGAAGGGTTTCAAGACAATCGCCGGGCTGGCGCTGTTCATGGTCGCGCTGCAACTGCTCAATGTGGCGACCGGTTACAGCCTCATGGCGTTCGGGCTGGTCCCGAGAACGCTGCAGGGGTTGTTCGGCATCCTCGCCTCACCGTTTTTGCACGGGTCTTTCGCCCACCTCAGCGCGAACTTGATTGCCTTTTTGATCCTGGGCACATTGGTGATTGTCGAAGGGCTCCACCGGTTCGTCAGCGTCAGCGCGATCATCATCCTGCTGGGCGGTTCGCTGGTCTGGCTGTTCGGTTTTGCGGGCGTGCATGTGGGGGCCAGCGGTTGGGTATTCGGGTTGTGGGCCTACCTGTTGTCTCGCGCCTGGTTTCACCGAAGCTGGAGCAACCTGTTAACGGCGGGTGTCGTGGCGGTGCTGTATGGCGGGCTGGTCCTGGGCTTCCTGCCTCGACAGGGCATCTCCTTCGAAGGGCATCTGTTTGGTGCATTCGCCGGATTTATTGCAGCCAAGGTACTTCTCTCCAAACCACGCAGCAGGTTTAATGCCGGCTGAGCGCACTTGAGCATCCAGATGTCGAGGCGATGACGTCATCAGGAATCAAGTACCCAGGGAGTCAGGGACTGAAATGTCGATTTTTCTTCTGTTGCGCCTGTACGCCTCGTCCCTCTTTCATCGCTTCGGTTGGGCAGGCCTGGTGATTGCCCTGGGCGTCCACCTGAGCACGGCTTACCTGGGCCTGGTGTATCTGGGCGAACAACACCTCACCGCTCCCGCCACATTTGTTTACTTCTATCTCACCACCACGCTGACCGTCGGCTATGGCGATCTTGCGCCGCAGACTTCGGCGGGGCGCGTGTTCGTGGCGACCTGGGTCATGCTCGGCGGTATTGCGCTGCTGACAGCAGCCATCGGCAAAACCACCAGCAGTGTCATCGATGCATGGAGAAAAGGCATGAAGGGCAAAGGCGATTTCACCGGCAAGGTCGGCCATACCGTGCTTATTGGCTGGGAAGGCGCGTCCAGTGAACGGGTCATTGAGTTGTTGCTGCAAGACGAAACCTCGAACGACAACCTGATCGTCATCTGCGACTGCACCCTCGACGAAAACCCGATGCCGGGCAAAGCAGCGTTCATCCGCGGTGACAGCCTGTCCTCCACCGCGCTGTTGCAGCGTGCCGGTGTGCCCGGTGCCGAGCGTGTGCTGGTGCGAACCCCGTCCGACGACCTGACGCTGGCCACCGTGCTGGCGGTGAATCAGTTGAACCCTGTCGGGCATGTGGTCGCGCACTTCAATGAAAGTGAGATTGCCGCACTGGCCAGCTCCTACGCACCCAGCCTGGAATGCACGTCGAGCATGGCCATCGAGATGCTGGTGCGCGCTTCCCAGGATCCGGGCTCGTCGGTGGTCATTAACGAGCTGCTTTGCGTGGGGCAGGGCGCCACCCAATACCTGATGAAATTGCCTTCGACCTTCGAAGCCACCTTCGGCGACCTGTACACGCGGATGAAAGAACATCACAACGCCACCCTCATCGGCTATCGCGCCAAAGGCGCCCAGCAACCGTCGATCAACCCGCCGAGCGCCACGCGCGTTGAAGGCGGCGAACTCTTCTACATTGCCTCCACCCGCCTCAAGGAAATCTCCAATGGGATGGTTTAAACAGTTGATGGGGCTTGAGGCCCCGAACGCGAGCCCACAGTCGAACCGGCCCGCCGCCGAAGCCCTGCCGACTACCGGCCCGCTGGGCCTGGCTCCAGGCAAAGGGGTGATGTTCGACACCACCCTGAAGTTGTTGCTCGACGGGCATACCTCGGTGGTGATCCCTGGCACCCAGGAGATCTGGAGTAACGGCACCGTCGACCTCGGGCAGTCGACCTGGCTGTCGCGCTATTACATGAACGACGAAGATTACTGGCTGCAGGTGCACACCACAGGCGAGATCGCCGGGCAGGTCGAGTCCGTCATCCTGTTCAACTACCTCAGTTACGTCACCATCAGCAGCGAAGCCGAACTGCGCCGGCTGGCGGGGCCCCAGAGCCTGATCGGGTTGCCGACCTACACCTACAACGGCGTCGAATACACGCGCGTATGGGGCAGCGAGGAGGGCCAGACCGAACTGGTGGCAATGAGCGAGCAGGTGATAAACCCCGAGAATTCCTACAGCGTCGAACACCGCTCAATGCTATACGCCCGTGACACAGGCCTCACCGATCGACGCGAGTTCCTGCTGTTTTCCGTCGAAGAAGACGCGGAAGGCACCGTCAGCCTGAGCACCTCGCTGGGCATTTCGCTGTACACAACCGACTTGAATGCGCTCTAAAAAAGGAAGCAGTCCATGCTAGAAGCTCTCTCCATTTCCCTGAACAAAGCCGCCGTGCTCGGATTTGTTACCTACATCCTCGGTGCGGCCGTCCTGTTCATGCTGTTCCAGTTCATCTACACCCGTGTGACCCCGCACAAGGAGTTCGAGCTGATTCGTGCGGGTAACGTGTCCGCGGCGGTCGCCCTGGGCGGCGCCATCGTCGGGTTCGCCATTCCGGCCAGCAACGTGATTGCCTACTCGATCAGCATCCTCGACTTCGTTGTCTGGGCGGTGATCGCAGCCGTCGTCCAGCTGTTGGCGTTCCTGCTGACCAGCCTGGTGCTCAAAGGCACGTCCGAGCGCATCAAGAACGGCGAACTCGCGGCCGGCATCTATGTGGCCGCCGTGGCCATCAGCGTCGGCATGTTGAATGCCGCGTGCATGACGCCTACCCAGAACTGATCGCGCACGGAGCTCCCGATGAAACGAAGCAAGTACGTCCAGCTGTCGCTGGCAGCGTCGGTCGCGATGGCGATATCCGGCTGCGGCCCGACGGAAAAAACCTACGATTTGCAGAAGAAGTACAACTTCCAGTCCGTTCAGCAGTGCGCCGATGAAAAACTTCCGGTGGACGTCTGCTCGGACGCCTACATGACGGCCATGGCCGAGCATCGCCGCATTGCGCCGGTGTACGACAACCAGGCCGATTGCGATGCCGATTTTGTCGCCGACTGGTGCCAGCAGGACTCCACCGGCAAATTCATCCCCAGGCTCGGCGGTTTCGAGCTGACCGCCGAAGGGCAGGTGACGCAATCCCAGGTCGACGCAGCCAATGCCCAAGTGGCCGGTTCCCAGGCGAACAGTGGCGGCTCGGGTTTCTCCACCAGCAGCCTGCTGACCGGGCTGCTGATCGGCAACATGCTGAGCAACAATCGCAACAGCTACCGCTCCGAGCCGGTGTACCGCTATCGCGATGATCGCGGCGACTACGCCTCCTCGACGCTCAATCAGCGCGTCTCGAAGGGCGCCACGTTTGGCCGCTCGAACCAGGCCCGCTACGGCAGCAGCAATTACACCAACACGCTGCGCTCCTCCAGCAAGTCGAGCTCCGTGGCCTCGGCCACCTCCCGTGGCGGCTTCGGCAGCAAGGCCAGCGCGCGCAGCGGCTGGGGCGGCGGGTCGAGCAGTTAAGGAAGACGGGCCATGAAGAAGATCCCTTGCGCAGAGCGCCATGACTGGAAACAGACCGCCGACAGCCTCGGCTTTCTGTTTCATACCATCGACGACGAACCCTATTGGGACGAGAGCGCGTACTACCAGTTCACGCTCCAGCAAATCGAGCGCGACCTCGAAGACCCGACCACCGAGATCCATGACATGTGCATGGACCTCGTCGCCCGCGTGGTCCACAGCGAAGAACTGCTCGAACGCCTGAGCATTCCCGCGCCCTTCTACGACATGATCCGCACCTCATGGCTGGAAGGCCACCCGCACCTGTACGGGCGCATGGACTTCTCCTACAACGGCACCGGCCCCGCCAAGTTGCTCGAGCTCAACTACGACACCCCGACCAGCCTCTACGAAGCCGCGGCGTTCCAATGGGGCTGGCTGGAACAATGCATTGAACGCGGCCTGCTGCCCAAACACGCCGACCAGTTCAACAGCATCGACACCAAACTGCATCAGGCTTTCGCCCAACTGCAGGTCAACCAGCCGTTCTACTTCGCCTCGATGAAAGACTCGGTCGAAGACAAAGGCACCACCGACTACCTGCGCCTGGTCGCGGAAAAAGTCGGCATCGAATCACGCCACATCGACATCGAAGACATCGGCCTGACCAGCGATGGCCGCTTCGTCGACCTCGAAGATCGCTGGATTCCCCACCTGTTCAAACTGCACGCCTGGGAGTTCATCTTCCACGAACCCTTTGGTTCGGCGATTGCCCAGAGCGACACGCAGTTTTTTGAGCCGGCCTGGAAATCGATTATTTCCAACAAAGGCATCCTGCCGCTGTTGTGGGAATTCAACCAAGGCCACCCGAATTTGCTCGCAGCCCATCTGGATACAGAGCCAGGTAAAGCTGTGCCGAAGGGCTGGGTGCGAAAGCCGTTCTTCTCACGGGAAGGAGCGAACATCGAGTTGCAGACGGCTGATGGGCTGATTGTGAAAGAGGACGGCCCCTACACGGATGCGCCGTTTATCCTCCAGGAGTTCGCACCGCTGCCACGGTTTGGGGACAGCTATACGCTGATTGGGTCTTGGGTGATTGGGGATCAAGCCGCCGGCATCGGCGTGCGGGAAGACAACAGTTTGATTACCAAGGACTCGAGTCGGTTTTTGCCGCATTTGATATTGGATTGAGGCTGGAGCTTGAAGAGCCAGCAGGGCTGATCGGTTTCATTTGCAGGACGTTTCCGAGAGCATCCCAACCGCATTGCGCCAGCGGGAGTGCAGGCATTAAAAAGCCGGCTTGTGGCCGGCTTCTCGGGGACTGCCTCAGCTTGTTTTTGACAAACCTCACCAGCCTTCAAATCGCTCAGCCAACATCGCGTCTGGCTGAATAGTAGGGGCATCCGCGGGAACTCCTCCGCTTCGCCAGGCAAGGTGGATAGCGCAAAGCCACCCCCTGCCAAATGTGCGGCGCATGATACCCACATTCACTTCAAATGCCCACCTCCGGATCCGATTTAGAGCCTTCCCAGCCCAGCAGGTGTTCGTCCAGCGGCACCGGTCGGCGGTTGTTCAGGGTGGACCACCAGAACACCCAACCCACGATGGTGAAGTTCTGCTCGAACCGCTGTTCGTGTGTGAGGTATTCGTCCGGGTGTTCGCTGGCGTTGTGGCTGCGCATGCGCAAGCCACCCCCGGGTCGGTTGTAGAGGTATTTGATGCGCAGCATGCCGTCGTGTTCGACCGCGTAGATTTCGCCATCGATGATTTGGGTGCGGCCTTTGTCGATGGCGAGGGTGGCGCCTTGCTGGATGATGTCGATCATGCTGTTGTCGACCATGTAGGCGCCCAGCGCGCGGTCGGCGTTGACGTTGAGGGCTTGCAGGGTCTGCAGTGAGATACGGATGCATTCGGTGGAGGTGAATGAAGTGTGGAGGGCGATCTCCACGTCGATTTTTTCCGGGCGGCAGGCGGGGCCTGTGAGGTATTTTCCGGTTTCTTCGCGGGCAGGGAGTCCTTTCCTGGCGTCCGGGCCTTCCAGCAGGAAGTTGGCCGGTGGGTGTTTGGGGCCTTCGCCGGTGCGTAGCCAACGGCTGGAGATGCACAGCAGTTCTGCGATCTCGTTGAGTCGGCCCATGGGTACACCGCGTTTGAACCAGTTGTTCACGTGTTGAGGCGTGACACCACGGTTCTTGGCGAAGTCGGAGGCGGAAAGATGAACTTCCCGCAGTAGCGCTTTTAAGCGGTCACCTGATGTATTCATAAACGCAAGTTTACTGGTCGGAAAAACAGATCAAATAAACTATGCGTTGACTGGCGGACGTAGGTTTTTACTTAGTTGTAGTCTGATACTTCCGATGGTTAATTAATTTAAACAGCGTTTATAAAGTGTTCAACTTTGAGTTTAATTTTTCCCACAAAAAAAGCCCCGAATAATCGGGGCTTTTTCAATTGCCGAGGCAATGAGGAGTCGGTATCAGCCTTTGTAGGCAGCGACCGACTTCAGGATCTCGGCGCGGGCGGCGTCTGCGTTGCCCCAACCGTCGATCTTCACCCATTTGCCTTTTTCGAGGTCTTTGTAGTTCTCGAAGAAGTGTTTGATCTGCTCCAGCAACAGCGGCGGCAGGTCGGTGTATTCCTTCACGTCCACATACAGCTGGGACAGCTTGTCGTGGGGTACTGCGATAACTTTGGCATCGCCGCCGCCATCGTCGGTCATGTTCAGGATACCGACTGGACGGGCGCGGATAACCGAACCTGGGGTCACTGGGTAAGGGGTGACCACCAGCACGTCGAGGGGGTCACCGTCGTCGGCCAGGGTGTTAGGGATAAAACCGTAGTTGGCCGGGTAGAACATCGGGGTGGCCATGAAACGGTCAACGAACAGGCAGTCGCTGTCTTTGTCGATTTCGTATTTGATCGGCGCGTGGTTGGCCGGAATCTCGATGGCGACGTAGATGTCGTTCGGCAGGTCTTTGCCAGCCGGAATCTTGCTGTAGCTCATTGGGCGTTGCCCCCGTTAATTGGCCAAGAAACTTGGCCGGATTGGCCTAAAAGTGGCGGCGATTATAGGCATATTCCGCCGCCGATGCCATGCGCCAGACGTCGTACGGTTATTCGTCCTGCGGCTGATAGCGTGGGTCGCTGGCTTGCAGTTGGACGAGGCGGGCCAGCGGATCCTGGCGGTAAAAGTGGCTGAGTTGGGCGTACACCTGTGGATAACTGTTGACCAGTAAATCCGGGGCGCTGAAGAAATATTCGCTGGTGACGGCAAAGAATTCCGCCGGGTTCTCGGCGGCATAGGGGTCGATCTCGGTCTCGACGTCCGGGTTGGCGTCCAGTTGACGGTTGAGGTCATCAAAGGCGCTCTGCATCACGCTGGCCCATTCCTGCACGCGCATGTCGTGATGCAGCGGCGGCAGGCCATTGGCGTCGCCGTTGAGCATGTCGAGCTTGTGCGCCAGCTCGTGGATCACCAGGTTGTAGCCTTCCCACTGACCACTGGCCAGCACGCCGGGCCAGGCGAGG
Source organism: Pseudomonas sp. GW821-FHT09C08 (assembly GCF_059418125.1). Classification (NCBI taxonomy): domain Bacteria; kingdom Pseudomonadati; phylum Pseudomonadota; class Gammaproteobacteria; order Pseudomonadales; family Pseudomonadaceae; genus Pseudomonas; species Pseudomonas sp. GW821-FHT09C08. The sequence continues at coordinate 11,912 of NZ_JBWKPG010000011.1, forward strand.
ATGACCGGGCCTTGCTGCCAGGCTTCGCCGCTGTGTTCGCCGTCCCACTCGTGTTCGATGCCACTGCTGTCGCGATGGCGCTGGGGGCTGACGAAGTCGTCGGGGTACAGCACGATCTCATGGAAGCCCTGATACCAGTCGAGATCGCCGAGGTTCATCAGCGGCAGTTGCGCCTGGGCGGCGAGCAGCAGGCGTTGTTCCTGGTGCAGCTCGACGCCGGGCAGGGCGGTGAGGTGTTTTTCTGCGAGGAACACCACGCAGGCTTCGCGCAGCCATTGGTCCTGCTCGGCGCTGAGGCCGTCGAGGAAGGTCAGGTGGTGGCGCACCCGCTGCCAGGTGTCATCGGCAATCGGGTGCTTGGCCAGCAGGCGCCGGCGGCGCCAGGTGCTGAGGGACCACATTGCCGGTCAGTGCGGCTTGGCTTCGGAGGACGCGCGGCCAAAACGGCTGCGGAATACACCAATGATCATCGGCACCAGCGACAGCAGAATGATGAACACCACCAGCAGCGACAGGTTTTTCTTGATGAACGGCACATTGCCGAAGAAGTAGCCCAGGGTCACCAGGCCGCCGACCCAGAGGATGGTGCCCAGTACGCTGAAACCGAAGAAACGTGCGTAAGGCATCTTCGCAATGCCGGCGACGAACGGTGCGAAGGTGCGCAGGATCGGCAGGAAGCGCGCCAGCGTCACGGTCTTGCCGCCATGGCGATCATAGAAGTCGTGGGTCTTCTGCAGGTAGTCGCGGCGGAAGATTTTCGAGTTCGGATTGTTGAACAAGCGTTCGCCGACCGTTCGCCCAATCACGTAATTGGTGCTGTCGCCGAGAATCGCTGCGAGCATCAGCAGGCCGCCCAGCAATACCGGGTCCATGCCGCCGCCTGCCGCCACGGCACCCGCGATAAACAGCAACGAATCACCCGGCAGGAATGGCATGACCACCAGGCCGGTTTCGCAAAAAATCACCAGAAACAGAATGGCGTAGATCCACGGACCGTAATTGGTTACCAGCAGGTCGAGGTAGACGTCGAGATGCAGGATAAGGTCAAGCGGGTTGAAATCCATGGATGGCACCTGTGTGAATGGCCCGACTCAGCAGGCCTGTGCGGAAGCTCGGGTAAGTAAGGCTACAAGTGTATGCCGCATTTCTTACAACCCTGAAAGGTCCGCATTATACGGATTGAGCTGTGAAAAGCCTGTTGGTTTTGTAGCGGGGGATGTCGCACAGAGGCTGGGTTACGGTCTGAATGTTATCGAATGTCCGATTGTCGCCGCTGGCCTTTGTGGGCGCTGGCTTGCCTGCGATGCAGGCACCTCGGTGTTTCAGTGAGACCGAGGTGATGCCATCGCCGGCAAGCCCGCTCCTACAGGGGATTTGTGGGGTTTGGGGTCAATCTTCGCTGATCGGCAATGTGTAGTTCTTGAACTCGGTGTCCTCGCGAAACCCGATCGACTCGTAGGTCTTCTGCGCCACTTCGTTGTCACTGCTGGTCGACACCCGCAACCGCACGGCCTGCGTTTCCTTGGCCATTTTCTTCGCGGTGCGCATCAAGTTGTCCGCCACCAGTTGGCGACGAGCGTCCTCGGCGACGTAGATGTCATTCAGGATCCATACGCGCTTGAGCGACAGTGACGAAAAGCTTGGATACAGCTGGCAAAACCCAAGCAACTTCTTGTCGTCATCGTCGGCGAGGGCCAGGTAAATCACTGACTCTTTGCGGCGCAGGCGTTTTTCGAGGAAGGCGCGCGAGGAATCCGGGAAGGGCAGGGCCCCATAAAACTCGCGGTATTTGACGAACAACGGGGTCAACAGGTCCAGGTGTTCCAGGGTCGCTTGAGTGATCCGCATGCCAGGCCTCAACTTCCAAATGGGGTATGACCACACACGCGGCCGTAACTCGATGCTGCCTAAAGGCGTGAAAAAGCGCAATCGTGCCGGTATCAGTCCGTGGGCGGGCTGAGTAGGAAATTGCCTTTCATCAGGTCAGGGTCGTCGGATTCAATGGTCTGAACCTGCGCCTCATCCTTCAGATTGACCCCCGACAGCTGCCGGCGACACGCTTCTCGCATCAAGTACAGCAGGCGATGGGCCGCCATGCCATAACTCAACCCTTCCAGGCGCACATTGGAGATGCAGTTGCGATAGGCATCGGTGAGACCGACCTTGGGGTTGTAGGTGAAGTACAGGCCCAGGCTGTCCGGCGAACTGAGCCCAGGCCGCTCGCCGATCAGGATCACCACCATCTTCGCACCGAGCAATTGCCCGATCTCATCCGCCACCGCCACGCGGCCCTGTTCCACCAGAATCACCGGTGACAGTGACCACCCTTCGGCGTGGGTCTGTTCCTCCATACGTGTAAGAAACGGCAGGGTATGTTTATGCACCGCCAGTGCCGACAGGCCGTCGGCTACCACGATTGCCAAGTCGACGCCGCCGGGGTTGGCCGATGCATGATCGCGCAGTAATTGGGCCGACTCGTCACTCAAGCGCCGACCCAGGTCCGGGCGTTGCAGGTACGTATGGCGGTCAACGGCGGCGCTGTGCAGTAAAAGGCTGTGACGTCCGCGCTCGGCCAGCTGGCTGCTGAGGCCGCCATGGTCGAAGGGCAGGTGCACCGCGTCCCGCGCCTGGGCGTGGGCAAACTGGAAGTCCAGTTGTGCGCCGGTGGGAATGCTCGTGCCAGTGCGGCCGAGGGCAATGCGCGCCGGCGTCAGGCGGCGCAGTTCGAGCCAGGGGTTGTCAGGCAGGTCGAGTTGCACGGGCGGCTCCTTCATCCCAGTTGCGCCAGGGCGTGGCGAAACGCCGGTGGCAGGCTGTTGCCGAAATGCACCTTGCCGTCGGCTTGCGTGAAGATGCCCATTTTCGCCAGCCACTGCTCAAACTCCGGCGCCGGTTTTAAACCCAATGTTTGCCGGGCATAGAGGGCGTCGTGGAAGGAGGTGGTCTGGTAGTTGAGCATGATGTCGTCGGAGCCGGGGATGCCCATGATGAAGTTGATCCCGGCCACGCCCAGCAGGGTCAGCAGGGTGTCCATGTCATCCTGGTCGGCTTCGGCATGGTTGGTGTAGCAGATGTCGCAGCCCATCGGCACGCCGAGCAGCTTGCCGCAGAAGTGATCTTCAAGGCCGGCGCGGATGATCTGCTTGCCGTTGTACAGGTACTCCGGGCCGATAAATCCTACGACCGTATTCACCAAAAATGGCTTGAAATGCCGGGCCACGGCGTAGGCACGGGTCTCGCAGGTTTGCTGGTCGACGCCAAAATGCGCGTTGGCCGACAAGGCGCTGCCCTGGCCGGTTTCGAAATACATCAGGTTCTGCCCGAGGGTGCCGCGATTCAGGCTCAAGCCGGCGTCGTAACCTTCCTGCAGCACGCTCAGGCTGATGCCGAAACTGGCGTTGGCTGCTTCGGTGCCGGCAATCGATTGGAACACCAGGTCCAGCGGCACGCCCCGGTTGATGGCTTCGATGGAAGTGGTGACGTGGGTCAGCACGCAAGCCTGGGTCGGGATTTCGTAGCGCTGGATGATCGCGTCAAGCATCTCGAGCATGGCGCAGATCGAGGCGATGCTGTCGGTGGCCGGGTTGATGCCGATCATGGCGTCGCCGTTGCCATAGAGCAGGCCGTCGAGGATGCTCGCGGCAATGCCGGCCGGTTCATCGGTGGGATGGTTGGGCTGCAGCCGCGTCGACAGGCGTCCGCGCAGGCCCATGGTGCCGCGAAACTGGGTGACCACGCGAATCTTCTGCGCCACCAGCACCAGGTCCTGCACGCGCATGATTTTGGAGACGGCAGCGGCCATTTCCGGGGTCAGCCCCGGCGCCAGGGCGCGCAGGCTTTGTTCATCGGCGGCGTCGCTGAGCAGCCAGTCGCGCAGGCCGCCGACGGTCAGGTGGCTGACCGCGGCAAACGCCGGTTTATCGTGGGTGTCGATGATCAGCCGGGTGACTTCGTCGCTTTCATAGGGGATCAGCACCTCTTCGAGGAAGTGCTTCAGCGGGATATTCGCCAGCGCCATTTGCGCTGCTACACGTTCGCCGTCGTTCTGCGCGGCGACGCCGGCGAGAAAGTCCCCGGAACGCGCGGGGCTGGCCTTGGCCATCACGTCCTTGAGGCTGTCGAAGCGGTAGGTCTGTGCACCCACCGCGTGGGAAAAGCTTGCCATACAGTGTCTCCTGGATGACGCGGGCCGATGTGAGGATCGAACCCGTGTCGAGGTTTACGGCTATCAGTGCAAGGCGGCCTCTGCGGCCTGGATCGCCGCGAATTCCTCTTCGGGCGTGCCTGCTACCAAGTGATGCCGGCTGTAGAAAGCAAAGTAAGCAATTAATACTCCATAGATGATCGCCGCGCCAATCACCACCCGCGGATCCACCAGAAAGCCCGCCACTACGGCCACACAGGCCAGCACCAGGGCAATGCCGGAGGTGAAGATGCCGCCGGGCGTGCGGTACGGACGGTCCATTTTGGGGCGACGGATGCGCAAGGTGATGTGCGCGGCCATCATCAGCACGTAGGAAATGGTCGCGCCGAACACCGCCACCAGGATCAGCAAGTCGCCCTGGCCGGTCAGCGACAGGCCGAAACCGATGATGCCGGGGATCACCAGCGCCAGCACGGGGGCCTTGCTCTTGTTGGTCTGCGACAGCTTGCGCGGCAGGTAGCCGGCGCGGGACAAGGCGAAGATCTGCCGTGAATAGGCGTAGATAATCGAGAAAAAGCTGGCGATCAGCCCAGCCAGACCGACCAGGTTGACGAAACTGCCCATCCAGGTCGAACCGCCGTACGACAGCGCCAGCGCCTCGACCAGCGGGTTGCCGGATTTGACCAGCGCATAGGTGCCGGCGCCACCCGGGGCAATCACCAAGATCAGCAAGGCAAAACTGGTCAGCACCACAATGGCGCCAATCAGGCCGCGGGGCAGGTCGCGCTTGGGGTTCTTGGTTTCTTCGGCGGCCAGTGGCACGCCTTCCACCGCGAGGAAAAACCAGATGGCATAGGGGATCGCGGCCCACACGCCGACGTAGCCGAACGGCAGGAAGGTGCTGGCACCCTTGGCCTCGGTGACCGGGATGTCCAGCAGATTGGCGACATTGAAGTGCGGCACCATCGACACCAGGAACACGCCGAGGGCAATCGCGGCGATGGCGGTAATCACAAACATCAGCTTCAAGGCTTCGCCGACACCAAAAATGTGGATGCCGATAAAGATGATGTAGAACGCCAGGTAAATCATCCAGCCGCCGATGCCGAACAGCGACTCGCAATAAGCGCCGATAAACACCGCGATGGCAGCGGGGGCAATCGCGTATTCAATGAGGATGGCGGTGCCCGTGAGGAACCCGCCCCAGGGGCCGAAGGCACTGCGCGCAAAGCCGTAGCCGCCGCCAGCGGTAGGAATCATGGAAGACAGTTCGGCCAGGGAGAAACACATGCACAGGTACATGGTAGCCATCAGCAGTGTGGCGAGGAACATGCCGCCCCAGCCACCCTGGGCCAGGCCGAAGTTCCAGCCGGCGTAATCGCCGGAGATTACATAGGCAACGCCAAGGCCGACCAGCAGGACCCAGCCGGCAGCGCCTTTTTTAAGTTCGCGTTGTTGGAAGTATTGGGAGTCGACTTTTTCGAAGTCGACGGAAGACCCGGACGCCGGAGCGCTATTCGGTTCGCTAGGCATGATGGAATCCCTTTCTTATTGTTTTTTCCCGGCTTACTTAAGTAAGCCGAATGAGTAGCAAGGTCTTGTGAAGATCAAGTGTGGGAGCGGGCTTGCTCGCGAATGCGGTGTATCAGTCACTGAGTCTTAGGCTGACCCACCGCATTCGCGAGCAAGCCCGCTCCCACATTTTTATTGCATTTCAAATGTGGGAGCGGGTTGTCGGTTAGAAGAAGCCCAGCGGATTGATGTCGTAGCTCACCAGCAGGTTTTTGGTCTGCTGA
>NZ_JBWKPG010000011.1:17948-90683 GCF_059418125.1 Pseudomonas sp. GW821-FHT09C08
AAGTGTGGGAGCGGGTTGTCGGTTAGAAGAAGCCCAGCGGATTGATGTCGTAGCTCACCAGCAGGTTTTTGGTCTGCTGATAGTGGTCGAGCATCATCTTGTGGGTCTCACGGCCCACGCCGGATTTCTTGTAGCCGCCGAACGCGGCATGCGCCGGGTACAGGTGATAGCAGTTGGTCCACACGCGGCCGGCCTTGATCGCGCGGCCCATGCGGTAGGCGCGGTTGATGTCGCGGGTCCACACGCCGGCGCCCAGGCCGAACTCGGTGTCGTTGGCGATGGCCAGGGCTTCGGCTTCGTCCTTGAAGGTGGTGATGCTCACCACTGGGCCAAAGATTTCTTCCTGGAACACGCGCATTTCGTTGGTGCCCTTGAGCAGGGTCGGCTGGATGTAATACCCGCCGGCCATGTCGCCGGTGAGCTGCTCGACCTTGCCGCCGGTCAGCAGTTGCGCGCCTTCGCCCTTGGCGATTTCCAGGTAGGAAAGGATCTTGTCGAACTGCTGCTCGGACGCCTGGGCGCCGACCATGGTGTCGGTGTCCAGCGGATCGCCACGCTTGATCTGCTCGATCTTTTTCATCACCACTTTCATGAAGTCGTCGTAGATCGACTCTTCCACCAGGGCGCGCGAGGGGCAGGTGCACACTTCGCCTTGGTTGAAGAACGCCAGCACCAGGCCTTCAGCGGCTTTTTCGATAAAAGTCGGCTCGGCTTTCATGATGTCCGCAAAGAAGATGTTCGGCGACTTGCCGCCCAGCTCAACGGTGGACGGAATGATGTTCTCCGCCGCCGCATGCATGATGTGCGAACCCACGGGGGTGGAGCCGGTGAAGGCGATCTTGGCGATGCGCTTGCTGGTGGCCAGGGCCTCGCCAGCTTCTTTGCCGAAGCCGTGCACCACGTTCAGTACGCCCGGCGGCAGCAGGTCGCCGATGACTTCGAGCAACACGTTGATGCCCAGCGGGGTTTGCTCGGCAGGCTTGAGCACCACGCAGTTACCGGCGGCCAGGGCCGGGGCGAGTTTCCACGCGGCCATCAGCAGCGGGAAGTTCCACGGGATGATCTGGCCGACCACGCCGAGTGGCTCGTGGAAGTGATAGGACGCGGTGTGTTCGTTGATTTCGGCGCTGGTGCCTTCCTGGGCGCGGATGCAGCCGGCGAAGTAGCGGAAGTGGTCGGCGGCCAGCGGGATGTCGGCGTTGAGGGTTTCACGCACGGCCTTGCCGTTGTCCCAGGTTTCGGTGATGGCCAGCAGTTCGAGGTTCTGTTCGATGCGGTCGGCGATTTTCAGCAGCACCAGCGAACGGTCCTGGGCCGAGGTCTTGCCCCAGGCGTCGGCGGCGGCGTGGGCGGCGTCGAGTGCCTTGTCGATGTCTTTGGCAGTGGAGCGCGGGAATTCGGCGATGGGCTTGCCGTTGACCGGCGAGGTGTTGGTGAAATAGTTGCCATCGACCGGCGCAACGAATTCGCCACCAATGTAGTTGCCGTACTTGGCCTTGAACGAAACGATCGCGCCTTCGGTACCGGGGTGTGCGTAACGCATGGTGGATTCTCCTGGCTTTTATGTTTATTGGAGTACAGCGCGCAAAAGCGCTTGATTAAGCGTAGAGCAAAGGTTGGGCCAGTGCTTTGTGGGCCAGGTAAATCAAGGGCTTGGGGTTTGTTGCAAGGCGTTGCTGTGACACCTTCGGTACAGCCTGGGTGACAGTTTGTGCCATGGGCGGTACAGCCGGTGACCGACGGGTCGCCCCGGGATTGCATTGGCCGGATGCCTGGGGGATGCTGGTTGTTCTCACGCAGGGAGAATAATAAGAAATGCACAACGATCATTTCAGTCGCCATGCCCAGCAAGTCCTCACCGTGGCCCATGGCCGCGATCCGTCCAGCGACCCGTCCATCGCCCGCTCCTGGCTGCGGTGCCTGGAGGACTACCACCTCGACCCTGCGCAAACCATCGCCCCCACCGTGCTCGAGCATGGTCGTCTGCTGGAAAGCCGCGAACGCTTGCAACAGGTATTGCAGATCGCGGGCAGCGAGATGAACAGCCTGCACCAGCAGCTCTCGGGTGCCGGCCATGCCGTGCTGCTGACGGATGCGCGTGGCGTGATCCTCAACTGTGTCACCGCGCCGTCCGAGCGCAGGATCTTCGAGCGCGCCGGGCTGTGGCTGGGCGCCGATTGGAGTGAGGCCTGCGAAGGCACCAATGGCATCGGCACCTGCCTGGTGGAGCGCCAATCCCTGACGATTCACCGTGATGAGCATTTTCGTGGCCGGCATACCGGGTTGACCTGTTCGGCGAGCCCGGTGTTCGACCCTCACGGTGAGCTGTTGGCCGTGCTGGATGTGTCCTCGGCCCGCGAAGCCGTCTCGCGCCAGAGCCAGTTCCACACCATGGCGCTGGTCAACCTGTCGGCGAAGATGATCGAGAGTTGCTACTTCCTGCGTCACTTTGAACACCACTGGTTGCTGCGCTTTCACCTGCAGGCCGAATCCGTGGGCCTGTTCAGTGAAGGGTTGCTGGCGTTCGACGGCGAAGGGCGCATCTGTGCGGTCAACCAGAGTGCGCTGAACCTGCTGGGGCAGGGGCGCGGTGGTCTGCTGGGGCAGCCGGTGGAGGCGTTTTTCGAGTGTTCCCTGGATCAACTGCTCGGTCGCGCCAGCGCCAATGCCACCGCCAGTTGGCCCTTGCGCACGCGGGATGGCCGGCACCTGTTCGCCGCCCTGCGTGGCCAAGCGCGCAGCCAGCCCGCGCCATTGCTCAAGCCGGAACCTGCGCGGCCGCGCCTGCCCGGTATCTACCTGGGCGACCCGGCGCTGCAGAATGATTTTCGCAAGGCATTGCGGGTATTCGAGCGCGACGTGCCCTTGCTGATCAACGGCGAAACCGGTTCCGGCAAAGAGGCGTTCGCCAAGGCGGTGCATCAGGCCAGCCAGCGCGCCGATGAGGCTTTCGTGGCCCTCAACTGTGCCGCCATCCCGGAAAGCCTGATCGAAAGCGAGCTGTTCGGCTATCGCGGCGGCAGCTTCACCGGCGCGCGCAAGGAGGGCATGCAGGGCAAGCTGCAACAGGCTGACGGCGGTACGTTGTTCCTCGATGAAATCGGTGACATGCCGCTGGCATTGCAGACCCGTCTATTGCGCGTGCTGGAGGACCGCATGGTGGTGCCCCTCGGCGGTGAGCCTCAGGCGGTGAACGTCAGGATTATCAGCGCAACTCACCGTGACTTGCTCGGGCGCGTGCAGGACGGCAGTTTCCGCGAAGACTTGTACTACCGGCTCAATGGCCTGGAAGTCGCGTTGCCGCCGCTGCGCGAGCGCAGTGACCGGCCTCAGTTGCTCGACTTCCTGCTGGCTGAGGAATCAGCGGGCCAGTCGGTCAGCCTCGAACCCGCCGCGCGCCAGGCGCTGCTGGCGTTCGCCTGGCCGGGCAACGTTCGGCAAATGCGCACGGTATTGCGCACGCTGGTCGCCCTTTGTGATGACGGGCGTGTGGGGCTGGAGGACTTACCCGCGTTGCTGCGCCAGGCGCCTGCGCACAAGGTCACCGAGTTGCCACTCGATGATGCCGAGCGCCAGACCTTGCTGGCGGCGCTGGAGCGTCAGCACTGGCACATGACCCAAACTGCCGAGCACTTGGGGGTAAGCCGCAATACTCTGTATCGCAAGTTGCGCAAACATCGGATCACGCGGTTGGCCGGGGTATAGGTTCGGTGTTTTTCGACGGTTCTTGTAGGGAGGATGTTCTGCAGTTATCAGTCATTAAGTCCTTTTATTGTTAAGTTGGAATAACCCGTTCAAGTTGTATTGGGCTGCTCTGACAGGAACTGTTAAGTGCCACGGGGTTACTCAACTTGGGTAACGCCAAGTGAACTTTCAAACAATAAAAACTTAATGGGTATCCCTAATGAAAATTGCACCGCCTGCTGTTTCTTTCATTCCTCCACAGCCCGTATCGATAGAAGAGCCGCCCGCGCGAACTGTGGAGCAACACGCCGACGCTGCCGATCAGCCCTTGATGCGCAGCAAGAGGGCGATAAAGGGTTTTTCCTGGTTCGGACGAAGGCCTTCAGCGCCACCCTCCCTACCGTCGCCTGGCAGCATTGCGCCTGCGCCCATCCCCCGGCCGCCGACACCCGCGCCCAAGCCTTTGCCCAAGCCCGGCCCCTCCGTGAAACCGGGCCAGCCGCTGTCGGTGGACAAGTTCAAGGAGGCCGGGCAGACGATCGTGCATGCCAACAAAATCAAGGTGAGTGACGAATTGCTCATGACTCAGCTGCGCAAGCAGGCGCCGATCAGTGTTGCCGAGGCCGCCAAGCGAGTGATCGACGCCAATAGCCTGGTCAAGGCCGGCGTTATATCCACAGGCCCTAATGCCAGCCGCGTTGCCCGTGACGCGTTCATCAGTGCGGGGATCACCGGCCTGGTCAGTGCGCCGATCAACGTCGCGGCCTACGCAGGCTCTGTCGCTTCGGGGGAGTCCATCAAGTCGAGCTATGCGCCCGGGGTGCTGCCGCCACCGTTTTTGCCGGGGGCCTCCAGCCCGCCGAAGGCCACGGGCGGATCTGCGCCCGTGCAATCGACCCCGTCATCGGCAGATCCGATCAGTGCACAGTTGGATGAAGTTGAAATGAAATTGCTGGGCATGGCCACGACGGTCATGTTCACGCTCGGGGATACAAGCCATGTATTTACCAAGGATGACACCTGGCCGACTGATAATGTCGGGCGCCTGGGTAATCTCGAGAAGTTGCTCGGTGTATCGGAACAGCACCTGAAAAAAGCCACACGGCAGAACGGTCTGGTGTTCAAACCCTACAAGCCCGGGTTGCCCATCCCCACTGAACCGAAAGATCGCCTCGACCTGATGGAAAAGAAGTTTGCGTGCATGACCGAGGCTTATGAGAAGTTGCGGTTCCTGGCCGCGATGAAAGACAGTCAAAATAAAGCCGAAGCCAGCGCCTGAACACAGCCCGGGCCGAGTGTAGTACCCAGGTGCTCTTCGCTCGGCCTTTGGCCGTATAAAAGGTGCGATTTCGCCCTCCCTGCGCTAACCTGCCTCGATGTTTTACGAGGTCGACTATGCACATTCATATTCTGGGTATCTGCGGTACGTTCATGGGGTCAATGGCGGTATTGGCCAAAGAGCTGGGCCATCACGTCACGGGCTCCGACGCCAATGTCTACCCGCCCATGAGCACGCAACTCGAGGCCCAGGGCATTGCGCTGACCCAAGGCTACGACCCGGCGCAATTCGACCCGGTACCGGATTTGGTGGTGATCGGCAACGCCATGGTGCGTGGCAACCCGGCGGTCGAGTACGTGTTGAACAAAGGCCTGCCTTACGTCTCCGGCCCGCAGTGGCTGGCTGATCACGTGCTGCAGGGGCGCTGGGTGTTGGCCGTCGCCGGCACCCACGGCAAGACCACCACCAGCAGCATGCTCGCCTGGGTCCTGGAGCACGCAGGCATGAGCCCGGGCTTCCTGATCGGCGGTGTGCCGCAGAATTTCTCGGTATCGGCGCGCCTGGGGGACACCCCGTTCTTCGTGATCGAGGCTGACGAATACGACAGCGCCTTCTTCGACAAGCGCTCCAAGTTCGTCCACTACCGCCCGCGTACGGCGATCCTCAATAACCTTGAGTTCGATCACGCGGACATCTTCCCCGACCTGCCGGCCATCGAGCGCCAGTTCCACCATTTGGTGCGCACCATTCCGAGCGAAGGCCTGGTGATCCACCCGACCACCGAGCCGGCGCTGCAACGTGTGATCGACATGGGCTGCTGGACCCCGGTGCAAACCACCGGTGCTGGCGGGCAGTGGCAAGTCAAATTGCTCAGCGAAGACGGTTCGCGCTTTGAAGTGCTGTTTGAAGGCGAGGCCCAGGGCATCGTTGAGTGGGACATGGCGGGCCAGCACAACGTCGCCAACGCCCTGGTGACCCTGGCGGCTGCGCGGCATGTCGGCGTCGTGCCGTCCATGGGCATTGCCGCGTTGAGCGCCTTCAAAAGCGTGAAGCGCCGCATGGAGAAGGTCGCCGACGTGAATGGGATTACCATCTACGACGACTTTGCCCACCATCCAACGGCCATTGCCACCACGCTGGACGGCCTGCGCAAGCGCGTCGGCGATGCTCCGATCATTGCGATTGTGGAGCCGCGTTCCAACTCCATGAAGCTCGGCGCACACCGCGACGGCTTGCCGGAAAGCGTCAACGATGCCGATGAGGTGATCTGGTACGCCCCCGCCAACCTCGGCTGGGACCTGCCGGCGATTGCCGCGCTGTGCACAGTGCCGTCCACCGTCTGTGATTCCATCGATGGCATCATCGAACACGTCAAGCATCAGGCCAAGCCGGGCACCCACGTGGTGGTCATGAGCAACGGCGGTTTCGGCGGCCTGCATGGCAAGCTTGCCGAGGCGCTGAAATGAGTGGCCCGGAGCGCGTCACCCTGGCGATGACCGGTGCATCCGGCGCGCCCTATGGCCTGCGCCTGCTGGACTGCCTGGTGCGCGAGGACCGTGAGGTGCACTTCCTGATCTCCAAGGCCGCGCAATTGGTGTTGGCCACCGAAACCGATGTCGCGTTGCCCGCCAAGGTGCAGATGATGCAGGCGTTCCTCACCGAGTACACCGGTGCGGCGGCGGGGCAGATCAGGGTTTACGGCAAGGAAGACTGGATGTCGCCGGTGGCCTCGGGCTCCGGCGCGCCGGCGGCGATGGTGGTAGTGCCGTGTTCCACCGGGACCTTGTCGGCGATTGCCACGGGCGCCTGCAACAACCTGATCGAGCGCGCGGCGGACGTGACCCTGAAGGAGCGTCGCCAATTGATCCTGGTGCCGCGTGAAGCGCCGTATTCGAGCATTCACCTGGAGCACATGCTCAAGCTGTCGAACATGGGCGTGACCATCCTGCCGGCGTCGCCGGGCTTTTATCACCAGCCACAGACCATCGATGACCTGGTGGACTTTGTAGTCGCGCGGATTCTCAACCTGCTGAACATCCCTCAGGACATGCTGCCGCGCTGGGGCGAGCACCATTTGAGCAGCGATGAATAAGGCACTGTGGGTGATAGTGGCGTTGCAATTGGCGGGCTGCGCCACCGCACGCACGCTGGACGCCGCGCAGCCCGGCGCGCCGGTGGTGTATGCCGGCACGCGCCTGGATTTGTATGCGATCAACGGCGGCTGCTGCGCCAAGGACCGCTTCGGTGCCGAAGCGCCGAGCTATCCGCACGTCGACCTGCCGGCCAGTGCGCTGCTCGATACCTTGTTGTTGCCACTGTCGGTGTTGACGGTGCTTGGGGTTGGGTTTAACGCCACAGGCGGTCTCTAAGCTGGATGTTAAAGACACCACAAAGCCAATGTGGGAGCGGGCTTGCTCGCGAATTCGGTATGCCAGTCAACTAATAAGCTGACTGATCCACCGCCTTCGCGAGCAAGCCCGCTCCCACATTTGAAACTGCGCCAGGGGTTTAGATCAGGTTATTTGCCGAGCTTGCGCAGCTCATCCGACTCCACCACTCGCACCCCATCCTGCTCTTCCAGCGCCAGGCGCCACATGGCCCGGGCCAGTTCGCAGACTTCAATGCCGTGGTACTTGCCCGGAATCAACCGCGACAATGGCCCGGCCAATTGCTCGGCCAGGCGCGGCTCCAGGCGTTCGCCCAGCAGCAGCGACGGCCGCACGATGGTCAGTTGCGGCCAGTCCTGCGCCTTCAGCGCCTGTTCCATTTCGCCTTTGACGCGGTTATAGAAAATCGAGGATTTCGGGTCGGCGCCGATCGCGCTGATCACGATCAAGTGCCGTGCGCCCATTTCCCGCGCACGTTTGGCGAAGGCCACGACCATGTCCAAGTCCACGGCGCGGAAGGCCTCTTCAGTGCCGGCCTGCTTGATGGTGGTGCCCAGGCAGCAGAACGCGATATCCACCCGGCCGCTCAGTTGCGGCAGGAAGACCGCCGGGTCGCCGACCGGGTTTTCCAGGTGTGGGTGCTCGGCCAGCGGCTTGCGGCTCGGTGCCAGCACGCGGGTCACGGTGGGCTCGTTGAGCAGGCGGTCGAGCAGGTGTTCGCCGGTGAGCCCGGAGGCGCCGGCGAGCAAGATATGCTGCGGTGTCAGGTACATGGTGTTTCCCCCTTGTTACACATTACAGCTTAGTTGCCTTTGGCTTCCTTGCTATTCATTGAGACGCTTTCGAGCGCCTTTCGTGCCTGCTGCTTGCGTAATAATTGCCAGTGGGCGATGACGCCCTTGGGGGCCCAGATCTGCGGCTCAGAGGCTTCGAAGTTGTCCGCCTGTTCGCGTTCGGTCACATGCAGTTGCGCGAGCTTGAACGCCTGCTGCAGGTCATCGGTCTGGTTGAAGGCTTGGGCGAAGAGGGCGTCGCCAAAGTAGGTGAAGTCAGCTTCCTCGGAGCAGCCGAAGGACACGCGGTCGGCGCGCGAGGCGGTCATGATCAGCGTGTGTTCATCTTTCAGCGCAGGGATAAACCCGCCGGAGTAGCAGGCGGAAATCACGATGATCTTGTCGCGATTCTTCAGCGGCGTGAGCACCGCCGCCAGTTCATCGGCGGGCAGGTCGGCCAGCTCCATGCGCGGTTGGTCGAGCACCAGCTCGTGTTCGTGGGTGCCGTGGCTGGTCAGGTAGATAAACACCAGGTCTTCCGGCCCGCTGCGCTCGGCGAGGGTCTGGACGGCGCGCCGCAGGCTTTCGCGCGTGGCCATCGGACGGTCGGCGATATGGTCGCGGTGGTTGACCAGGCGAATCTGCCCGCGGGCACCGAAGCGCGTGGCGAGCATATTGCTGACGTAATCGGCTTCGCGCAGGAACACGCTTTGTTTGCCGTCGCCGGCCAGTACCAGGGTGTACAGCTCCACCGCCGAGGTGGAGGCGGGCACCGCGGCGAGGGCGGCGTCGAGCAGGTGGCCCTGGGCCAGGATCCCGGTCTCCAGCGGATCGGGCAGCAGCTTGCCGTCGGCATCCCGCACGCGCATGCCGTTGACCCAGGTCCCGGCCTGCACCGTGCCATCGGTCAGCACCAGGGTGCCTTTGCCTTGATAGCTGTCGCTGTCGAAGCCGCCGATATAGAAGCTGCCGTCGGTGAGGTTCAAGCGGCCTTCGCCGGTAAAGCGCCAGTCGACGAACTGGCCGACATAATGGCTGCCGTCCACGCCGATCAACTCGCCCTTGCCGCTGAGGGCGCCTTCCTTGAACTGGCCGATCCAGACATCGCCGTCGGCGTTTTCGTAGCGGCCCTTGCCGTTGAGCTGGTTCTGCTTGAACTGGCCGACATAGATGTCGCCGTCAGCGCTGTTGAACGTGCCGTTGCCTTCCAGTTGGCCATCCACGAAGTGGCCGTTGAACTGGTTGCCGCTGTCATCGTTGCGCTGGCCTTCGCCGTTCGGCTTGCCATGGGCGAACTGGCCCTGGTATTGGCTGCCATCGGCCAGCTCCAGGCGGCCGAGGCCGGAATACTGGTCGTCCTTGAATTCGCCGCGATAGGTCATCTGCCCCTCTTTGAGGGTGCCTTCGCCGTTGCGCCGACCGTTCTTGAAGCCGCCGACATACTGGCTGCCGGCCGTGGTCAGGCTGCCCTGGCCGTCGAACAGGCCTTGCTGGAACTGGCCTTTATAAACTTCGCCATTGCTGCCATGCCACTCGCCCTGGCCGTGCCACTGGCCTTTGTCGAACTGCCCGGCGTACCAGCTGCCGTTCGGGTAGTCCACGCGACCCTTGCCTTGCAGCAAGCCATCGACCACATCGCCCCGGTAACGGCCGCCATCGGGCAGGCGCGCATCGGGCGGCAACAGCGATTCGCCGTCTCCGCAAGCGGTGAGCAACAGGGCAAGGGCAAGGGGAGCGAGTGGGCGCATAGCGGGATCCGGATAATTGAGCGCCGAGTATGCCGCAGCTGCGGGTTTCATACATAAATTTACATCTGTTGTGGTAAGGATTTTGCCTTTCCACAGATCCGTAGGAGCCGGCTTGCCGGCGGGCATTCAGGGGGAATGCGGCGGCTGTGCGTTTTTCGCTGGCAAGCCAGCTCCTACACGGGGGCGGGTGGTTACACGAAGTAGAGCGACAACGACTCGGCTACGTAAGCGGGTTTTTCCTGGCCTTCGATTTCCAGGGTCGCGGTGGCCTTGAGCAGCCATTGGCCGGGCTTTTTCTCGGTGACGTCATTGAGGGTCACGTTCAGGCGCACCTTGGAATTGACCTTCACCGGCTGGATAAACCGCACACTGTCCAGGCCATAGTTGACGGCCATCTTCAAGCCTTCGGGCACGATCAGCAGGTCTTCCATCAGCTTGGGCATCAGCGACAACGACAGGAAACCATGGGCGATGGTGGTGCCGAACGGCGTCTGCGCGGCCTTGACCGGGTCGACATGGATGAACTGGTGATCGCCGGTGGCCTCGGCGAACAGGTTGATACGGGCCTGGTCGATGGTGAGCCATTCGGAACGTCCCAGTTCCTTGCCGACATAATCTTTGAGCTGCGCTACGGGTACATAGGGCATTGCGTCTCTCCTTGGTTCATCGGTGCTGTTTTTATGGGTTACAGAGAACCAATGTAGATCATCATGGCCAATCAGCCCGGTCAACCCACCATGCTTTTGGCGAATGCCGATGCATAGGGCGGGCATGCTTATAATGCGGGCGGGTCTTGAGGGGGGAGAGAACGGATGCTGTTACGCGGTCTGACATGGCTGGTGCTGTTTCAATTGATCGGCACGGCGATCAATCATTTGCTGTTACCGGTGCTGCCGGGCCCGATCATTGGCCTGCTGTTGATGCTCGGCTACCTGGTGTGGCGCGGCGAAGTCGGCGAGCCCCTGAGCCTGGCGGCCAGCAGCCTGTTGCGCTATTTGCCGTTGCTGCTGGTGCCGCCGGCGGTGGGGGTGATGGTGTATGCGCGGGACATTGCCGCCGACTTCTGGGCAATCGTCGGCGCGCTGGTGGTGTCGCTGGTGATCGCCATGGGCTTTGTCGGCCTGTTGATGGAGCACATGGTCAAGCGCAAGGAGAAGGATCAATGATCTTCGACTGGCAAGGCGCGTGGACAGCCGTGATTCACCACCCTCTGTTTGGCATCGGTATCACCCTCGGCGCGTATCAATTGGTACTCGCGGGCTTTGAGAAAACCCGCTGGATTTTCCTGCAGCCGGTGCTGGTTTCCATGCTGCTGGTGATTGGCGTGTTGCTCACCTGCGGGCTGAGCTACGCCGAGTACCGCAAGAGCACCGAGATCATGAGCATCCTGCTCGGCCCCGCGACCGTGGCCCTGGCGGTGCCGCTGTACTTGAACCTGCGGCGGATTCGCCAATTGTTCTGGCCGATTTTTACTACGCTGGTGATAGGTGGCGTGTTGGCCACCGGCCTGTGTGTGTTGCTGGGGTGGTGGTTTGGCGCCGAGCATAGGATGCTGATGACGATGGCGCCCAAGTCGGTGACCTCGCCGATCGCCATGCTGGTGGCCGAGCAGATCGGCGGCGTGGCCGCATTGGCGGCGGTGTTTGTACTGATCACCGGGGTGATCGGCGCGATGATCGGGCCTGCTTACCTGTCGCGCCTGGGGGTGCGCAGCCCCGAGGCGCGCGGCATGGCGCTGGGCATGACCGCCCACGCTGTCGGCACCTCGGTGGCCCTGCAGGAAAGCGAAGAGTGCGGCGCCTTTGCAGCGCTGGCCATGAGTCTGATGGGCGTGGCCACGGCGGTGTTCCTGCCGCTGGCTGTGTCGGTGATTGTTTAAACCGGGTTTAAGGAAACCTTTATGAGTCTGGCGCTGTTCCCGCTCAATACCGTGCTGTTCCCTGGCTGCACCCTCGACCTGCAACTGTTCGAGGCGCGCTACCTGGACATGATCAGCCGCTGCCTGAAAAAGGGCGAAAGCTTCGGCGTGGTGTGCATCCTCGACGGCAAGGAAGTGGGCATCGCCCCGGACGGCTACGCGCTGATCGGCTGCGAAGCGCTGATTCGCGACTTCAAGCAACAGGACAACGGCCTGCTTGGGATTCGCGTCGAAGGTGGCCGTCGCTTCCGCGTGCGTGACGCCGGCGTGCAGAAAGACCAGTTGCTGGTGGCCGAGGTGCAGTGGCTGGAAGAACAACCGGACCAGGCGCTGGAAGAAGAGGACGCCGACCTCCTGGCCTTGCTGCAGGCCCTGGCCGAACACCCGATGGTCGCCTCGCTGGACATGGGCGCCCACGCCGACGGCCAGCAAGCCCTGGGCAACCAACTGGCGTATCTGCTGCCGTTCACCGAGGCCGACAAAATCGACCTGCTGCAGCTCGACGACCCGCAGCAACGGCTGGACGCGATCCAGATGTTGCTCGATGAACTGCAAGGTGAGCTGTTCACCTGAGTTTCGGAAAAGTCCGGCGGTGCTTTCGGACGTTTCTTCGCGGCCCGCTGTGCGTTGCCTGAAATAGTCGCCGATCACATAACGATGATCGGGGGATGGACATGATTCGGCTAGCGCAATCGGAGCAGGCGGTCTGGGACGCTTTTTTTGTCAGCATTGCCGGGCAATTGCTGCAGTCGGACGCCAAGCGCGGTGCGGAATACATCGCCGAGCGCGCCGCAGAGATTGCCGATGAGATGCTGTTGGAGCGACGCGAACGCTGTATTGAGCGTCGCGTTGCTCCCGTCGATTGGTTGGGGCCGGCCCGGAGTCAGTAGGCATACCTGAGCAGCGCGTGCGGTGTGCCGGTAAAGGCGATAAAACTCAGCACCGCCACTATCGCCGGCAGTAACAGCCACCAGGCTTTTTGCGGCATCGGCGGCAATGGGCTGCGGTACTGGCTGACGGTCAGGCTGAACGCACACACGGTCATCGCCAGCAGCGTGCCCGCCAGGATATCGGTGGGCCAATGAGCGCCCAGGTACACACGGGACAATGCGATAAAAGCGGCGGGGATGCAGCCCAGCAGCATCCAGGTCAGGCGCAACCGCGTGGGCTGGCCGCGACCGGCCAATACCGCCAATGCCAGGAAAAACGCGAACGCGCCGGACGCGTGCCCGCTGGGCATGCTGAAGCTGGTGAGTGGGTCGGTCAGGATCTCCGGGCGACCGCGCGCGAAAAACAGCTTGGTCCCGGTATTGATCACCGCCGCCCCGGCCAGTGTGGCGCCGACAAACACGGCATGCCGCCATTGCCGTGCCAGGAGCAGCAGGCCGGTGAATACGGCGCTGGCGACGAACATCTTCTTGAACTCACCCAACTGCGTAATCCGCACCATCACCTCGTCCAGCCAGGCGCTGCGATGTTCCTGGACCAGCGCACTGAGGCCCTGGTCAAAGTCGTTGAGGTGCGGATAGCCGATAAACAGTGCGATCAACAGCGTCAGGCTGGCGCAGCCGATCCACAGCGTCGCGCGACGATGCCCGCGCAGGCTGCTGTTCAAGCTCAGCCCCAGCAGTATCGCCAGGCACGCCGCGACAATCCCCGCTTCCGGCCAGAACCCTGGCGGCAATGGCAGGCGAAACGCGGCGCCGGTCGCCCAGCCTGGCAACAGGTAGGCCACCGACCAGCCGGCGGCCGCTAGAACGCTGACGGCGGCAAAGCGCGGAAACGGCATGTCGCACATGCCGGCCACCATTGGCAGCATCGGGCGCAGCGGGCCGATGAAACGTCCGACCAACAGGCTGGCGATGCCGTACTTGTGGAAGTAGGTTTCTGCGCCGCTCATCCACTCCGGGTGGTGGCGCAGACCGGGCAGGCGGCGAATGTTCTGGTGGAAATGACGCCCCAGATAATAGGACACAGCATCGCCCAACAACCCACCGAGGAACCCCAGCAACAGGGTTTCGCTCAACGACAGCGCACCACTGCCGGCCAAGGCAGCGATGGCAAACAGCAACACCGTGCCAGGCACGATCAGTCCGGCAATCGCCAGGCATTCCACGCACGCGACGATAAACACCGCCACCGCCAGCCATTGCGGGTTGAGGGTCAGCCAGCCAGTAATGCTATCGAGCCATTGGCCCATACAATCCACTCCATCCAAGTTCGTACACCTTGCACGCGCCCGGCAAGCCGGGCTCCTGCAGGCCGTGTCATCACATCAAAAAATAATCGCGGCCTTCGACCTGGCCCCGACGCAGCGGGTTGCGCGTGCAATACGGCGCATAGCCCGCGTCCACGAAGCGGTACATCAAGTGTTCGTCACGGCCACTGGGGATGCCCAGGCGGGTGGTCTGGATGATCTGTGTGGGTGACTGGCCGACGTCTTCCACATAGAGCAAGTCCTGATCGAAGCGCTTGGCGTCCCAAACCGGCACCTTCAGGCCCAGCGCTTTGCACAGCAGCGTCTGCCCGGCGCACAGCTTCTGCGAGGCGCGGGGGCTGCCGTCGGCGTTCGGATTGTTCAACAGCATCTGCGCCAGGCTGGCGGGGCCGGAGCGTTCATCGACCCACGGATAGGCCGATTTGATCAGTACCGCATTGCCCGGGCCGTGGGCGCTGAAGTTCAGCGAATCGCCGCCACGGGCGTAGTACATGTAGATATGGCCGCCATCCAGAAACAAAGCCTTACGCTTTTCTGTGTAGCCGAGTGAGGCGTGGCTGCCTTTTTCGGCCACGTAATAGGCTTCGGTTTCAATAATTCGCGCCGAAAGCCAGATATTGCCGACGCGATGGCGTATGACTTTTCCGAGCAATTCGCGCGCGAGCAATTGTGCATCGCGGTCGAAGAAGCTGTCGGGCAGGGCGCTGGCGGGGAGTTGCGGGGTCAAACCGGACATGGCGTTCAGGGTTATTACGGCTAAATGTGACGGAATAATAACAACTCCCACCTTAATTACCGCTGAACCCCAGGTTTTTACAGTTCATTTCGACCATCCGCCCCTCACCGCTGTCAGTCGGGCGGCGTCACAGCTATAATCTGCCGCTTTCCTCTTTGCCAAGACTCCCTGACCATGACTGAGTCCGTTCTTGACTACATGACCCGCCTGGGTCGCGCTGCCCGTCAGGCCTCGCGGTTGATCGCCCGTGCGAGCACCGCGCAGAAGAACCGTGCCCTGCTGGCAGCCGCCGACGCTCTGGACGCCTCGCGCTCCGAGCTGACCGCCGCCAACGAACAGGACCTGGCCAACGGCCGCGCCAATGGCCTGGAGCCCGCGCTGCTGGACCGCCTGGCGCTGACACCGGCACGTATCGACGACATGATCGAAGGCCTGCGTCAGGTGGCCAAGCTGCCTGACCCCATCGGTGAAATCCGCGACATGCGTTACCTGCCGTCCGGCATCCAGGTCGGCAAGATGCGGGTGCCGCTGGGCGTGATCGGCATCATCTATGAGTCGCGCCCGAACGTGACCATCGACGCCGCGAGCCTGTGCCTCAAGTCAGGCAATGCCACCATCCTGCGTGGCGGCTCCGAAGCGATCAATTCCAACCGTGCCATTGCCGCCTGCATCCAGCAGGGCCTGGCGGTGGCCGAGTTGCCGGCTGAAGTGGTGCAAGTGGTGGAAACCACCGACCGCGCCGCCGTGGGCGCCTTGATCACCATGCCGGAATTCGTCGATGTGATCGTGCCGCGCGGTGGCAAGAGCCTGATCGAACGCGTCAGCCGCGATGCCAAGGTGCCTGTCATCAAGCACCTGGACGGTGTGTGCCACGTGTTCATCGACGTGGCCGCCGATATCGACAAGGCGATCCGCATCGCCGACAACGCCAAGACTCACCGCTACGCCCCGTGCAACACCATGGAAACCCTGCTGGTGCACGCAGGCATTGCCGAGCGCGTGCTGCCGCCGCTGGCTGCCATCTACCGTGACAAGGGCGTGGAGCTGCGGGGTTGCGAGCGCACCCGTGCGCTGCTCGGCGCGGAGGTGATCGAGGCGACCGAGCTGGACTGGTACACCGAATACACCGCGCCGATCCTGTCGATCAAGATTGTCGACGACCTCGACGAGGCCATCGAACACATCAACACCTACGGCTCCAAGCACACCGATGCCATTGTTTCCGAGCATTTCAGCGATGCCCGGCGTTTCCTCAACGAAGTGGATTCCGCTTCGGTGATGATCAACGCCTCGACGCGTTTTGCCGACGGCTTCGAGTATGGCCTGGGGGCGGAGATCGGCATTTCCACCGACAAGCTCCACGCACGCGGCCCGGTTGGCCTGGAAGGCCTGACCAGCGAGAAGTACGTGGTGTTCGGCGACGGTCATGTGCGCACTTGATGGCTAAACGCATCGGGCTGCTCGGTGGCACCTTCGACCCCGTGCACATCGGCCATTTGCGCAGTGCCCTGGAAGTCGCGGATGCCCTGGCGTTGGACGAACTGCGCCTGATCCCCAATTTCCGGCCGCCGCATCGCGATACTCCACAGGTGTCGCCGCAGCAGCGCCTGGAAATGGTGCGCCTTGCCGTGGAAGGCATAGCGCCGCTGGTGGTGGACGATCGCGAGCTCAAGCGCGATAAACCGTCCTACACTGTCGACACCCTGGAGCTGATGCGCGCCGAGTTGGCCGCGGATGACCAGTTGTTTCTGCTTTTGGGCTGGGACGCATTTTGCGGCCTGCCCTCTTGGCATCGCTGGGAGGAACTCCTCCAGCATTGCCACATCCTGGTTTTGCAACGCCCGGATGCCGACAGCGAACCGCCGGATGCCTTGCGCAACCTGCTGGCCGCGCGGTCGGTAAGTGACCCCTTGGCCCTGACCGGGCCGAACGGGAATATTGCATTCGTCTGGCAGACCCCGCTTGCGGTGTCCGCCACCCAGATCCGTCAACTGCTGGCCAGCGGGAAGTCGGTACGTTTCCTGGTGCCTGACGCGGTCCTGGCCTACATCGATGCGCACGGGCTTTACCGTGCGTCGAACTGAAAAGGCGCGCTTGAACGCACGGACAACCGTGCAGCAAGCGCCCGAACATACGAGCAAAACGAGTTTTTTATGACGAACAAAGACGTAAGCAAAGTTAAGCGCAAAGGCACGTTCAAAAGCGCCCCGCTGCCGGTTGAAGCGCACACCGGCCCTGAGCTGGCTGGCGAAGAGCTGGTAAAAGTCGCCGTGGCGGCCTTGGAAGACGTGAAGGCCCAGGACATCCAGGTCCTGGACGTACGCGACAAGCAGAGCATCACCGACTTCATGATCATCGCCACCGGTACCTCCAACCGCCAGATCGGCGCGATGCTCGACAAGGTTCGCGAAGCCGTCAAGGCCCAGGGCGTCAAGCCGCTGGGTGAAGAAGGCAAGGGCGACAGCGACTGGGTGCTGCTGGACATGGACGACGTGATCGTTCACATGATGACTTCCAACGCCCGTCAGTTCTACGACCTGGAGCGTCTGTGGAAAGGCGCCGAGCAGAGCCGTGCGGCTGACGGCAAGCACCACAGCCCGGAAGTGGGCCACGCGCACTTCGACAAGCTCAACAAAGACCAGGAATAAGGAACGGCTGTGCGCCTGCGTCTGATTGCTGTCGGTTCACGCATGCCCAAGTGGGTGGAAGAAGGCTGGCACGAGTATGCCAAGCGTCTGCCCGCTGAGCTGTCGCTGGAACTGGTAGAGATACCGCTCAATACCCGGGGCAAGAATGCCGACGTGGCACGCTTTATCCGTCAGGAAGGCGAGGCCATGCTGGCCAAGGTCGGCCCCAACGAGCGCATCGTCACCCTCGAAGTGCACGGCAAACCCTGGAGCACCGAGCAACTGGCGGTCGAGCTGGATCGCTGGCGCCTGGACTCGCGCACGGTCAACTTCATGGTCGGCGGCCCGGAAGGGCTGGCGCCGGAAGTCTGCGCGCGGGCGGATCAGCGCTGGTCGCTGTCGGCGCTGACGCTGCCGCACCCGTTGGTAAGGATCCTGATCGGTGAACAGCTGTATCGCGCCTGGACAGTTCTGTCCGGGCACCCTTACCACAAATAATCTGCGCCCCTCCCGATGACCCAGCCGATCCGCATCAAGGACCACGAGAAAGACGCACGTCTGGTACGCGCGCGCGTGGTGTTTGGCGCGATCATGGTCGTGGTGCTGTTGGGGGTGCTGATTGCCCGCCTGTATTTCCTGCAGGTGATCCAGTACGACTATCACTCCACCTTGTCGGAAAACAACCGGGTGCACGTGCAGCCGATTCCGCCGACCCGTGGCCTGATTTTCGACCGCAATGGCGTGGTGGTCGCGGATAACCGTCCCAGCTTCAGCCTGAGCATGACCCGCGAGCGTTCCGGCGACTGGCAGCAGATCCTCGATGTCATTGTCGAGGTGCTGCAGCTGACTCCGGAAGACCGGGTGATTTTCGAGAAGCGCATGAAGCAGGGGCGCCGGCCTTTCGAGCCGGTGCCGATCCTGTTTGAGCTGACCGAAGAGCAGATCGCGCGGATCGCGGTGAACCAGTTCCGCCTGCCGGGCGTGGAAGTGGTCGCACAATTGGTGCGTCATTACCCGCAGGGGCCGCACTTTGCGCACTCGGTCGGCTACATGGGCCGGATCAACGAGAAAGAGCTGAAAAGCCTCGACCCGGTCAACTACAGCGGCACCCACCATATCGGCAAGACCGGCATCGAGCGTTTCTACGAGCCGGAATTGCACGGCCAGGTGGGTTACGAGGAAGTCGAGACCAACGCGCGCGGCCGCGTGCTGCGGGTGCTCAAGCGGACCGACCCGGTGCCGGGCAAGGACATTGTGCTGAGCCTGGACATCAAGCTGCAGGAAGCGGCGGAGATGGCCCTGGGTGGGCGTCGTGGCGCGGTCGTGGCGCTGGACCCGAATACCGGCGAAGTGCTGGCGATGGTCAGCCAGCCGAGCTTCGACCCTAACCTGTTCGTTACCGGGATCAGCTTCAAGGCCTACGCCGAGTTGCGTGATTCCATCGACCGACCGCTGTTCAACCGCGTGTTGCGTGGCCTGTACCCGCCGGGTTCGACGATCAAGCCAGCGGTGGCGATTGCCGGCCTGGATGCGGGCGTGGTCACCGCCTCCAGCCGCGTGTTCGACCCGGGCTACTACATGCTGCCCAACTACGATCACAAATACCGTAACTGGAACCGCACCGGTGACGGCTATGTCGACCTGGACACCGCGATCATGCGCTCCAACGACACCTATTTTTACGACCTGGCCCACAAGCTTGGCATCGACCGTTTGTCTGCCTACATGGGCAAGTTCGGCCTGGGCCAGAAAGTCTCCCTGGACATGTTCGAGGAATCCCCTGGCCTGATGCCATCGCGCGAGTGGAAGCGCGCGACCCGTCGCCAGGCCTGGTTCCCGGGCGAAACCCTGATCCTCGGGATCGGCCAGGGCTACATGCAGGCCACGCCGCTGCAATTGGCCCAGGCCACGGCGCTGGTGGCGAACAAAGGCGTCTGGAATCGGCCGCACCTGGCCAGGACCATCGAGGGCGAAAAGCCGCTGGATGAAAACCCGATCCCGGACATCGTGCTGCGCGACCCGTCGGACTGGACCAAGGTCAACCACGGCATGCAGCAAGTGATGCACGGCGCCCGTGGCACCGCGCGCAAGGCGGCGGTCGGCGCGCAGTACCGCATTGCCGGCAAGAGCGGGACCGCCCAGGTGGTCGCGATCAAGCAGGGCGAGAAATATGACCGCTCCAAGGTTCAGGAGCGCCACCGTGACCACGCCTTGTTTGTCGGCTTTGCCCCGGCGGACGACCCGAAAATCGTGGTGGCGGTGATGGTCGAGAACGGCGAGTCCGGCTCCGGCGTTGCTGCGCCCGTGGTGCGCCAAGTGATGGATGCCTGGCTGTTGGCCGACGACGGCAGGCTCAAGCCCGAATATGGCGGCCCCCCTTCAAGCACCGAGGTTACGGCCAGTGAAGAGTAATTTTGACCGCATCCTCTCCAGCGAGGATGTGATGCGTCGCCGCGCGACGTTGCTGCAGCGCATGCACATCGATGGCCCGTTGCTGATCCTGCTCCTGACCCTGGCGGCCGGCAGCCTGTTCGTGCTGTATTCGGCCAGCGGCAAGAACTGGGACCTGCTGATCAAGCAGGCCTCGTCCTTCGGCCTTGGCCTGTTGTCGATGCTGGTGATTGCCCAGCTCGAACCGCGGTTCATGGCGCGGTGGGTGCCCTTGGGCTACGTTGCTGGCGTATTGCTATTGGTGGTGGTGGACGTGATGGGCCACAACGCCATGGGGGCGACGCGCTGGATCAACATTCCCGGGGTGATTCGTTTCCAGCCGTCGGAATTCATGAAGATCCTGATGCCGGCGACCATTGCCTGGTATCTGTCCAAGCGCACCTTGCCGCCGCAGCTCAAGCATGTGGCCATCAGCCTGTTCCTGATCGGTGTGCCGTTTATCCTGATCGTGCGCCAGCCAGACCTCGGCACCTCGCTGCTGATCCTGGCGGGCGGTGCGTTCGTGCTGTTCATGGGCGGACTGCGCTGGCGCTGGATCCTCAGCGTGCTGGCCGCCGCCGTGCCGGTGGCCGTGGCCATGTGGTTCTTCTTCATGCACGACTACCAGAAGCAACGGATCCTGACTTTCCTCGACCCGGAAAGCGACCCGCTGGGCACCGGCTGGAACATTATCCAGTCGAAGGCCGCCATCGGTTCCGGCGGTGTATTTGGTAAGGGTTGGTTACTGGGCACCCAGTCGCACCTGGACTTTCTGCCCGAGAGCCACACCGACTTCATTATTGCGGTGATGGGCGAAGAGTTCGGCCTGGTGGGCATTTGCGCGCTGTTGCTGATTTATTTGCTGTTGATTGGTCGCGGCCTGGTGATCACCGCGCAGGCGCAGACGCTGTTCGGCAAATTGCTCGCCGGCAGCCTGACCATGACTTTTTTTGTTTACGTTTTCGTCAACATCGGTATGGTCAGTGGCCTGTTGCCGGTGGTTGGGGTGCCGTTGCCGTTCATTAGCTACGGCGGAACTTCGCTGGTGACATTGCTGTCAGCGTTTGGGGTTTTGATGTCGATTCATACGCATCGCAAATGGATCGCACAGGTTTGAATAAGGTGAAGATGTCAATGCAAGTAATGCGCGGCTGGGCGACTCGGCATGCGTCCTGGATGGGCCTGATCGGGCTGCTGGGGGCAACGCAGGAGGTGCAGGCCGGTGACTACGATGGCTCACCCCAGGTCGCCGAATTTGTCGGTGAGATGACCCGCGACTACGGTTTCGCCGGTGAACAACTGATGGGCGTGTTCCGCGAAGCCCAGCGCAAGCAGGCGATTCTCGACGCCATCTCCCGTCCCGCCGAGCGCGTGAAGCAGTGGAAGGAATATCGCCCGATGTTCCTGACCGACGCCCGCGTGGCCCGTGGCGTGGACTTCTGGCGCCAGCACGAGGCCGTACTGGCCCGCGCCGAGCAGGAGTACGGCGTGCCGGCCCAGGTGATTGTCGCAATTATCGGCATCGAAACCTTCTACGGCCGCAACACCGGCAGCTACCGGGTGATCGATGCCCTGTCGACCCTGGGTTTCGACTACCCGCCGCGCGCCGACTTCTTCCGCAAGGAGCTGCGTGAGTTCCTGCTGTTGGCCCGCGAAGAGCAGGTCGACCCGCTGACCCTCAAGGGTTCCTACGCCGGTGCCATGGGCCTGCCGCAGTTCATGCCGAGCAGCTTCCGCGCTTATGCCGTGGATTTTGACGGCGACGGGCACATCAATATCTGGAGCAATCCCGACGACGCCATCGGCAGTGTGGCCAGCTACTTCAAACGCCACGGCTGGGTCGCCGGCGAACCGGTGGTGATCCGCGCCGATGTGACCGGCGATCGCGCCGATGAAGGCCTGACCCAGGGTATCGAGCCGGCCAAGACGGTCGGGGAGTTGCGGGCGCTGGGCTGGTCGAGTCAGAATGCGCCACGCGATGATATGCCGGTGACGGCGTTCCGCCTCGAAGGCGAAAATGGCCCTGAATACTGGATGGGCCTGAAGAATTTCTACGCAATCACGCGTTATAACCGCAGTGTGATGTACGCCATGGCCGTGCATCAGCTGTCAGACATGCTGGTCCAAGCACGGGGCAACAAGTAATGCGGGCATCGCCGTTCAATAAACCGCTCAAGCTGGTGGCGTTCGCCGCGTTGTCCTTGCTGGTTGTCAGTTGTTCCACCAGTCGCGGTCCGGCGCAGAAGTCCGGCGGCACTGCCATCCGTTCCCAGCCAGGCCTGGACATCAACCGCGCGCACAAAGATGGCGCGCCGTGGTGGGATGTCGACGTATCGAAGATCCCGGATGCCACGCCAACCCTGCACACCGGCGCCTACAAGGCCAACCCGTATACCGTGCTGGGCAAGACCTATTTCCCGCTGCAGGAATCCAAGACCTACGTGCAATCGGGCACGGCGTCCTGGTACGGCACCAAGTTCCATGGCCAGAACACCGCCAACGGCGAAGTGTATGACCTGTATGGCATGAGCGCGGCGCACAAGACCCTGCCGCTGCCCAGCTATGTGCGCGTGACCAACCTGGACAACAATCGCACGGTGATCCTGCGCGTCAACGACCGTGGGCCGTTCTATTCGGACCGGATCATCGACTTGTCCTACGCCGCCGCGAAGAAACTCGGCTACGCCGAAACCGGCACCGCGCGGGTCAAGGTCGAAGGGATCGACCCGGCGCAGTACTGGGCCCAGCGTGGCAAGCCGGCGCCGTTGATGCTCAACGAACCGCAAACGCCGCAACCACAGATTACCGCGTCGGCCGGCAAGGTCGAGCAGTGGACACCGCCGCCGGCGCAGCACGCGCCGGACACCGTGGCCGTGCCTCAGGCCGCGCCGGGCAGTTCGATGGCGGGCGGGCAGTACCTGCAGGTGGGCGCTTTCGCCAACCCGGATGCGGCAGAACTGTTAAGGTCCAAGCTGAGCAGCATGGTCAGCGCGCCGGTCTTCATCAGCTCCATCGTGCGTAACCAGCAGACCCTGCACCGTGTGCGCATGGGCCCGATCGGCTCGCCGAGCGAGGTCGCGCAAGTGCAGAACAGCGTGCGCCTGGCCAACCTGGGGCAACCCAGCGTGGTCACCGCCGAATAATAAAGATTGATGGTTCTGGCCCGTGCGCGGGCTTGAACCCTGGTTGTTGGCTCGTTGAACAATAAAAACCCAGGGGCAAGGGGTGAGCGGGCAACCGAACACGTGACAGTCTGGTAGCGGGCTGTCTGAATAAGTTTTGCCCGCGAGGGCAAGTTTCCATAAGCAATTTCGAGAGACGGATGAACATCACCACCTTAGCCAAACGCACGTGCCTGCTTCTTTCGCTGATCATCACCCCGGCCGCCTGGGCGGTTGAAATGGTGCCGGCTTCCCCGCAACTGGCTGCCAAGGCCTGGGTCCTCATGGATGCCGCCAGCGGCAACGTGCTGGTCGAGAACAACGGTGACCAGCGCCTGCCCCCAGCCAGCCTGACCAAGCTGATGACCGCCTACATCGCGACCCTGGAAATCCGTCGCGGCCAGATCGGCGAGAACGACCCGGTCACCGTCAGCGAAAACGCCTGGCGCACCGGCGGTTCGCGGATGTTCATCAAGGTCGGCTCGCAAGTGACCGTGAGCGACCTGCTGCACGGCATCATCATTCAGTCCGGTAACGACGCCAGCGTGGCCCTGTCCGAGCACATCGCCGGCAGCGAAGACGCGTTCGCCGACATGATGAACAAAACCGTGGCTGACCTGGGCATGACCAACAGCCACTTCATGAACCCGACCGGCCTGCCAAACCCAGAGCACTACTCGTCGGCTCACGACATGGCGATCCTGGCGCGCGCGATCATCCGCGTCGACCCGGTGCACTACGCGATCTACTCCCAGAAGGAATTCTTCTGGAACAACATCAAGCAGCCTAACCGCAACCTGCTGCTGTGGCGCGACAAGACCGTCGACGGTCTGAAAACCGGCCACACCGAAGAAGCCGGTTACTGCATGGTTTCGTCCGCCGTACGTGATGGCCAGCGCCTGATCGCCGTCGTATTCGGCACCAACAGCGAGCAGGCCCGTGCGGCCGAGACGCAAAAACTGCTGACCTACGGTTTCCGCTTCTTCGAAACCCAGACCTTCTATCAGAAGGGTGCTGAGCTGGCGACCGCTCCGGTCTGGAAAGGCGCAACCTCGCAGGTCAAGGCCGGCCTGGCTGAAGACCTGACCCTGACCATGCCTAAAGGCCAGCTGAAAAAGCTCGCTGCCAGCATGACCATGAACCCGCAATTGGTCGCGCCAATCGCCAAGGGTGACGTGATCGGTAAGGTCGAAGTGAAGCTGGACGACAAGGTGGTGCACAGCGCCGACCTGATCGCGCTGGACGCCGTCGACGAAGGTGGTATCTTCCGCCGCGTGTGGGATAGCATCCGTCTATTCTTCTACAGCTTGTTCAACTGATTAGTGTGCACCTGCAAAGCCCCGTGTTGATCCGACACGGGGCTTTGCCCGTCGCCACGGCTTACGCTTACGAGGCCGTTTCGCCATGACCGATAAAGAAGTAGAAGTAAAGGCGCCAAAGATCGAATTCCCAGTGACGGATTATCCCGTCAAGGTGATCAGCGATACCGGCGTGGGCCGCAAGGACAAGATTCTCGAGATCGTCAGAAAACACGCGACGATCAACGACAACCGTGTGGACGAGCGTCAAAGCTCCACCGGCAAATACACCACGATCCAGTTGCACATCGTTGCCACGGATCAGGACCAGCTCTACAACATCAACAGTGAACTGCGGGCCACCGGCTTCGTGCACATGGTGCTGTGATGTCGCATACCCTGGGCTTTCGCGAGCTCGGCCAGATGGCCTATGAGCCCGTCTGGCACGCCATGCAGCGCTTCACCAATGAGCGCGGCAGCTTGGCCCCCGATGAGATCTGGCTGGTGGAACACCCGCCGGTATTTACCCAGGGCCAGGCCGGCAAGGCCGAACATCTGCTGCTGCCGGGTGATATTCCGGTGGTGCAGGTCGACCGAGGTGGCCAAGTGACTTACCATGGGCCGGGTCAACTGGTGGCGTACCTGCTGCTGGACGTACGCAAGCTTGGGTTTGGCGTACGCGACCTGGTGAGCCGCATGGAGGCTTGCCTGATCGAGCTGTTGGCCAGTTACGGCGTGACCGCCGCGGCCAAGCCCGATGCACCCGGTGTGTACGTGGACGGCGCGAAAATCGCCTCCCTCGGTTTGCGCATCCGCCACGGTTGTTCCTTTCATGGCCTGGCCTTGAACGTGGACATGGACCTGGCGCCGTTTCGGCGGATCAACCCGTGCGGTTACGCCGGGCTGGCGATGACCCAACTGAGCGACCACGCCACACCGATTAAATTTGCCGAGGTAAGTGCCCGGCTGCGTGCGCAGCTCGTCAAACACCTCGACTATGCTGAGCAGACGACCCTCACGGGCGGAATCGACTGATTATGACTACTGATGCAGTGCAAACCATGATCCCGACGCTGGACATCACCGAGCGTCCGGCCCCGGCCCCGCGTGCCAAGGTG
This sequence comes from Pseudomonas sp. GW821-FHT09C08, assembly GCF_059418125.1. Classification (NCBI taxonomy): domain Bacteria; kingdom Pseudomonadati; phylum Pseudomonadota; class Gammaproteobacteria; order Pseudomonadales; family Pseudomonadaceae; genus Pseudomonas; species Pseudomonas sp. GW821-FHT09C08. Next base: position 43,326 of record NZ_JBWKPG010000011.1, read on the forward strand.
GAAGCCGGCGTCAAGCTGCGCGGCGCCGAGAAGGTTGCACGCATCCCGGTCAAGATCATCCCGACCACCGAACTGCCGAAGAAGCCTGACTGGATCCGCGTGCGCATCCCGGTTTCGCCGGAAGTCGACCGTATCAAGGCCCTGCTGCGCAAACACAAGCTGCACAGCGTGTGCGAAGAGGCCTCCTGCCCGAACCTGGGTGAGTGCTTCTCCGGCGGCACCGCCACTTTCATGATCATGGGTGATATCTGCACCCGTCGTTGCCCGTTCTGCGACGTCGGCCACGGCCGGCCGAAGCCACTGGACGTCAACGAACCGGAAAGCCTGGCCATCGCCATCGCCGACCTGAAACTCAAGTACGTGGTGATCACCTCGGTAGACCGTGACGACCTGCGTGACGGCGGTGCCCAGCACTTTGCCGACTGCATCCGCGAAATTCGCAAACTGTCGCCGAACGTGATGCTCGAAACCCTGGTGCCCGACTACCGTGGCCGCATGGACGTAGCGCTGGAAATCACCGCTGCCGAGCCGCCGGATGTGTTCAACCACAACCTGGAAACCGTGCCACGCCTGTACAAGGCCGCGCGCCCGGGTTCGGACTACCAGTGGTCGCTGACCCTGCTGCAGAAATTCAAGCAGATGATGCCGCACATCCCGACCAAATCCGGCCTGATGCTGGGCTTGGGCGAGACCGACGACGAAGTGATCGAAGTCATGAAGCGCATGCGCGAACACGACATCGACATGCTGACCCTCGGCCAGTACCTGCAGCCGTCCCGCAGCCACTTGCCGGTCCAGCGCTTCGTGCACCCGGACACCTTCGCCTGGTTCGCCGAGGAAGGCTACAAGATGGGCTTCAAGAACGTCGCCTCGGGCCCGCTGGTACGTTCCTCGTACCACGCTGACGAACAGGCCAAGCTGGTCAAGGCCAGCCTGGTTTCGTAAGCCGGCCCCGATCCAATTGTAGAAGCCGGTTTGTGTGGGAGCTGGCTTGCCTGCGATAGCTTCACCTCGGTGCATCTGTTGCATCGAAGTGACCGCATCGCTGGCAAGCCAGCTCCTGCAGTTGTTTCTGCGTCACCGATACGGAGAGCATGGATGACCACTCAACTCGCGGCCGCCGTACCTGCTTTACGCAGTGAAGGCACCATCGCCCTGATCGCCCCCGCCGGCCCTGCTACGCTGGACGTTGAGAAAGCCGGGCAATGGATGCGTGCCCGTGGCTACGACCTGCGAATCTTTCCGGGTGTGTATGAGCGCGACGGCTACCTGGCCGGCAGCGATGACGTGCGCCTGCATGACCTCCATACCGCCTTCGCCGACCCTGAAATCGATGCGATCTTCTGCCTGCGCGGAGGCTATGGCACGCCGCGCTTGCTCGATCGCCTGGATTTCGACCTGCTGCGCGCCAATCCCAAGCCTTTCGTGGGTTACAGCGACATCACTGCGGTGCACCTGGCGATCAGCCGCTACGCCGGTTTCGTGACCTTCCACGGGCCGATGCTCAATGCCGACCTGCTCGGCGACAAGCAACAACCCACCGAGTCTTCCTTGTTCAGCCTGCTGCGCGGCCAACTGGGCAGCGGCAGCCTGTTGGCACACCCGGTGGCGTACCCGTTGACCACGATTGAGCCTGGCATTGCCTGTGGGCGCTTTCTGGGTGGCAACCTGTCGATGATCGCCGCGGTCATGGGCACCCCGTTTGAAATCGACGCGCAGGGCATCATCCTGCTGATCGAGGACGTCAACGAGCCGATCTACCGCATCGACCGCCTGCTGACGCACCTGCGCCTGGCGGGCAAGCTTGCACAAGTGGCCGGTGTGCTGGTGGGGGATGTGGCGGGTGTGGACGCTGTGGCGCTGGAGCGCCTGCTAAAACAGACCTTCGCCCCGTTAGGCATTCCGGTGTTGTCTGGCTGGCGCAGCGGGCATTGCGACCCGAACCTGACGCTGCCGATGGGCGCGCTGGTGCGGTTGGATGCGGGGGAGAAGCGGTTGGTGCTGGAGCAGGATGTCGTGCTCAAAGGCTGAGTTTGATGTTGCCTGTCAGGCCGTCTTCGCAGGCAAGCCAGCTCCCACATTTGGAATGCATTCCCCTGTGGGAGCTGGCTTGCCTGCGATAGCGGTAGTTGCCTTACGACGCTCTACCGGGTCTGCATTGACTCCAGCAGTTTCACCGTCGGATAGTCATCCGCCGGCCAGCCAGCTCCCACATTTGGAATGCACTCCCCTGTGGGAGCTGGCTTGCCTGCGATAGCGGTAGTTGCCTTACGACGCCCTACCGGTTCTGCAGCGACTCCAGCAGTTTCACCGTCGGATAGCCAGCTCCCACATTTGGAATGCATTCCCCTGTGGGAGCTGGCTTGCCTGCGATAGCGGTAGTTGCTTTACGACGCCCTACCGGGTTTGCAGCGACTCCAGCAGTTCCACCGTCGGATAGCCAGCTCCCACATTTGGAATGCATTCCCCTGTGGGAGCTGGCTTGCCTGCGATGGCGGTAGTTGCCTTACGACGCCCTACCGGTTCTGCAGCGACTCCAGCAGTTTCACTGTCGGATAGCCATCCGCCGGCCAGCCCAGCGCCTGCTGGGCTGCACGAATCGCCTTGCGCGTGTTGGCGCCGATGATGCCGTCCGGGTTGCCGGCGTCATAGCCTTTGGCGCTCAGCGCCGTTTGCAGGTCTATGCGCTGGGAGCGACTCAGCGGCAGCTCATCCTTGGGCCAATCGCCACGAATCACGCCGCCGCCGGCGAAGCGCTCTGACAGCAGCCCCACCGCCAATGCATAGGACGACGAGTTGTTGTACTTGAGGATCGCGCGGAAGTTATCCAGCACCAGGAACGCCGGCCCACGGTAGCCGGCCGGCAGCAGCAGGGCGGCGGATAACGAGTCGACATTCGGTGGCAGGCTCGCGCCCGGTGGCAACTGAATCCCCAACTTCAGCCAGTCGGCCACGCTTTTGCGGATGCCGCCATCGGCCAGTGCATAGTCGAAGTTCGCCGGCAATTGCTTGACTTCAAAGCCCCACGGCTGGCCTTTCTGCCAGCCGGAGCTTTGCAGGTAATGCGCGGTGGAGGCGAGGGCATCGGCCGGGCTGTTCCAGATGTCGCGGCGACCGTCGCCGTCGAAGTCCACGGCGTGGGTGTTGTAGGTCGTCGGGATGAACTGGGTCTGGCCCATGGCGCCGGCCCAGGAGCCTTTCATCTGGTCGGCCTGGATATCGCCGTGCTGGATGATCTGCAGCGCCGCGAGCAATTGCGCCTGGGCAAAGGCCGGGCGACGGCCTTCATAGGCGAGGGTCGCCAGGGAGCGGATCACGGAGTTGTTGCCCTGGAACTGGCCGAAGTTACTCTCCATGCCCCACACCGATACCAGCGCCTGACGGTCGACGCCGTAGCGTTGTTCGATGCTTTGCAGGATGTCGGCGTACTTGATCAGCAGCGCCTGGCCATTGCGCACCCGCACCGGCGACAGCGCGCCGTCGAGGTATTCCCACACCGGACGGGAAAATTCCGGCTGGCTGCGGTCGGCACGGATCACGGCCATGTCGGGGGTGACATTGGCGAAGGCATTGTCGAACACGGCGGCAGTGATGCCGGCCTGCAGGGCTTGCACACGAAAGCCAGCCTGCCATTCGGCAAAGGTCTGGGTCGGTTGGATATCGAGGTTGTCCACGGCCAGCGGGGCGACGACGGCGGGCGCTGCGACAGGGGCGGTCTGGAGCGTCGGCAGGGGCTGGGCGTCAGCAGCGGTGGGTTTTTCCGCGCAGGCGACAAGCAGAATGAGGCTGGAGGCAGCGATCAATTGGCGAAGGTGCCAACGACGGGAAAGACTAGAGGGCATGCACAGGTCCAGGGATTACAAATCAGGTGCAGACCTTATCATGCCAGAGGGGCGCTTGCCTTCAGGCAGCCAGAAAGTAAGAAGCCTCCCAGCTATTAGACTGGAAGGCTTCGCGGCGGTAGCTGCCTTTGCCCTTGCCGGCGCGTTCCTGACGGCTGCGGAACAGTGGCTGGGCGATGATGGATTTGGCCTTGTTGGGGCCATGCTTGGATGGCTTTTTGCTCATGATCGGTACTCTCGTGGGGTGGGGCAACGGCGCAAATAATCTGCCGAAGTTGCGCCGCTGTAAAGCCCGCTGATATGTCAGACCGTGCGCCATAACTTGTAGGCACCGATTGGCGGGCGATGGCATTCTTGGGGTTACGGCTGCCTTCAAGGGGCTCATTGCCTACAGGGCGCTGGGTTATTCGGCGGGCAATGTCAGGCGCTGGCCGGCCATCAACAGCGACAGGCGACTCAGGCTCATCCATGGCGAACCGGCCGCTTGGCCCTTGATCTGCGCATCGATGCGCTGCGCTTCCAGCAGCAGTTGCGCCCAGCGTTGCGCCGAGTGCCGTTGCAGGGCTTTGCTCATCAGGGGTTTGCGCTTGTCCCACACCGGCGGCCGGGCCTGGCTGAAGCATTTGTCCAGCGGCGTGCCCTGGCTGTATTGCAGGGAGATATTGGCCAGTACCCGCAGTTCGCGGGCCAGCGCCCAGAGAATCACCGGTGGCTCGACGCCTTCACCACGCAGGCCTTCGAGCATGCGCAGGGCGTGGGCGGGTTCACCGTTGAGGATCGCGTCCACCAGCCCGAACACGTCAAAACGCGCACTGTCGGCCACGGCGCCCTGGACGGTCTCGACGGTAATCTGCCCGTCTTCGGCCATCAGCTTGAGCTTCTCGATCTCCTGGGCGGCGGCAAGCAGGTTGCCTTCCACGCGGGCGGCGATCAGCTCCACGGCGTCCTGGGTCGCCGACAGGCCGGATTGGGACAGGCGCTGCCGAATCCATTGCGGCAACTGGTTGCTGTCCACCGGCCAGATCTGGATGAACTGGGTTTGTGCCCCTTCCACCAGGGCCTTGCCCCACTTGGTTTTCTGCGCGCTGCCGTCAAGCTTGGGCAGGCTGATCAACAGCACCGTGTCCTCGGCGGGGCGCGAGCAGTATTCCATCAGGGCGGCCGCGCCTTTGTCGCCGGGCTTGCCCGAAGGCAGGCGCAGTTCCAGCAGGCGCTTTTCGGCAAACAGCGACATGCTCGCGCCGGCTTGCAGCAACGTGCCCCAGTCGAAACTGGCGTCGGCGCTGAAGACCTGGCGTTCATCGAAGCCTTGCTGGCGTGCGGCGGTGCGAATCGCGTCGGCGGCTTCCTGGCACAGCAGCGGGTCATCCCCGCTGACAATGTAGACAGGCGCGAGGCCACCTTGCAGGTGCTTGGCGAGTTGGGCGGGGGCGAGTTTCATAGGCAGGGCGAACGGGGCGCCTGGGGCGCCCCGTCGGGCTTACTCGACTGGGACTTCAACAGGCGACTGTTTCGGCGTGTTGTCTTCGTACTCTTGCGCCGCTTTCAGCGCGTCGGCATCGGCCTTGGCCTTGTCGTCAGCGCGTTGTTGCAAGGTCGCGAGTTGTTCCGGGGTGATCATCGACAGGCGCAGGACCATGCGCTGTACCAGCTCACGACGCATTTCCTTGCGCACCTGGATGATTTCGGAGTCCGAGCCCACGAGGTTGTTGCCGTCGTGGCTGACGATTTTCTGCACCTGGATGTCGTCACTCATCAAGGGCAGGTGATCGCGACCCTGGACTTCAAAGCTGAGCACGGTGCTCAGTTCGATGTCAGAGGCACGGCCGGCACTGGCGTAGCTCAGGTTGCGCTGGGTCTCTTTTTGATTGGCCAGGAACAGCTTGTAGGTCGCGCCGGTGTAGACGTGAACGCCGCTGTTTTCCAGGACCTGACGCAGCTGGGTGACGGTTTCGCTGTAGGCGTCGCGGGCGTTGACGTCCAGTTCCTTGATCGCCAGTTCGTTAGTGCCGGTACCGCGCAGCTGGAAGCCGCAAGCGCTCAGCAGCACGGCGAGGCCCATAACCAGCAGGTTGCGTTTGATCATTTTGTTGCTCCCCTTGAAACCATGTGGGCCTTATCGAGGCCCTGAAGGCTTTGTTCGGCGCAGGGCTCAAGCCCTGCGCCCGATCCGATTAGCTAGCGACGATGTTGACCAGTTTGCCAGGCACCACGATCACTTTGCGGATCGTCAGGCCTTCGGTAAAGCGCAGCACGTTCTCGTTGACGCGTGCGACTGCTTCGACTTCCTCGCGAGTAGCGGTGGCTGGCATGTCGATCTGGCCACGCAGCTTGCCGTTGACCTGGATCACCAGCTGCAGCGTGTCCTGTACCAGGGCGCTGTCGTCCTGCACCGGCCAGCGCGCATCGATCACCGCGTCGCTGTGGCCCAGGCGGCTCCACAGGTCGTGGCTGATGTGCGGCGTGATCGGCGCGAGCAGCAGGGTGACTGTTTCCAGGCCTTCCTGTACCAGCGCGCGGTCCTGTTCGGTGGCCTGTGGGGCTTTTTCCAGCACGTTCATCAGCGTCATCACTTGGGCGATGGCGGTGTTGAACTTGTGGTTCTGGCCCACGTCCTGGCTGGCTTGCTTGATTGCCAGGTGGGTGCTGCGGCGAATGGCTTTCTGCTCGTCGCTCAGTGCTGCGACATCCAGCTTGCCCGGCAGGCCCTGGCTGATGTGGGCATGCGCCAGGCGCCAGACGCGCTTGAGGAAACGGTGCGAACCTTCGACGCCGGAGTCGGACCATTCGGCGCTCATGTCGGGCGGCGAGGCGAACATCATGAACAGGCGGCAGGTGTCGGCGCCGAACTGGTCGATCATCGACTGGGGGTCGACGCCGTTGTTCTTCGACTTGGCCATCTTCTCGGTGCCGCCGATTTCCACCGGCAGGCCGTCGGCGATCAGCTTGGCGCTGATGACCTTGGCTTTGCTGTCGCGCTCGAGCTCGACGTCGGCCGGATTGAACCAGGTGTAGGCGCCGTTGGCTTCGCGGCGATAGTAGGTCTCGGCGACCACCATGCCCTGGGTCAGCAGGTTCTTGAACGGTTCATCGGAGCTCACCAGGCCTTCGTCGCGCATCAGCTTGTGGAAGAAGCGCGCGTACAGCAGGTGAAGAATGGCGTGTTCGATACCGCCGATGTACTGGTCTACCGGCAGCCAGTGGTCGGCCGCGGATTTTTCCACCAGGCCGCCTTCATAGTGCGGCGAAGCGTAGCGTGCGTAGTACCACGAGGACTCGACGAAGGTGTCCATGGTGTCGGTTTCACGCTTGGCAGGCTGGCCGCATTTCGGGCAGCTGCACTCGTAGAACTCAGGCATGCGCGCCAGGGGCGAGCCAGCGCCGTCCGGCACCACGTCTTCCGGCAGGACGACCGGCAGTTGGTCTTCCGGCACGGGGACGTCACCGCAGCTGTCGCAGTGGATGATCGGGATCGGGCAGCCCCAGTAGCGCTGGCGGCTGATGCCCCAGTCGCGCAGGCGGAACTGGGTGCGCGAGGCACCGAGGTTTTTCTTCACCAGTGCAACTTCGATCGCATCGAAAGCGCCCTGGAAGTCCAGGCCGTCAAATTCACCGGAGTTGATCAGTGTGCCGTGCTCGCCGTAGGCGTCTTGCCACGGGGCCGGGTTGGTGTCGCCCGAGCTGGTGCGCACCACGGATTTGATCGGCAGGCTGTATTTGGTGGCGAACTCGAAATCGCGTTCGTCGTGGGCCGGTACTGCCATTACTGCGCCATCGCCGTAATGCATCAGCACGTAGTTGGCGACCCACACCGGCAGTTTTTCGCCGGTCAGTGGGTGCTCGACGAACAGCCCGGTCGGCAGGCCTTTTTTCTCCTGGGTGGCGACGTCGGCTTCGGCCACGCTGCCGCCTTTGCATTCGGCGATGAACGCCTGCAGCTCAGGGTTGTTCTGTGCGGCCTGGGTGGCCAGCGGGTGCTCAGCGGCCACGGCGACGTAGGTCGCGCCCATCAGGGTGTCCGGACGGGTGGTGAAGACTTTGAGTGCGCCTGCTTCGCCGATCGAGTCGACGTTGTACGGGAACTGCACTTCCATGCCCTTGGACTTGCCGATCCAGTTGCGCTGCATGGTCTTGACCTGTTCAGGCCAGCCCGGCAGGTCGTCGAGGCTCGACAGCAGTTCATCCGCGTACGCGGTGATCTTGAAGTAGTACATCGGGATTTCGCGCTTTTCGATCAGCGCGCCGGAGCGCCAGCCGCGACCGTCGATCACCTGCTCGTTGGCCAGTACGGTCTGGTCGAGCGGGTCCCAGTTCACGGTGCCGCTCTTCTTGTAGATCACACCTTTTTCGAACAGGCGCGTGAACAGCCATTGTTCCCAGCGGTAGTAATCCGGCTTGCAGGTGGTCACTTCGCGAGACCAGTCCACCGCCAGGCCCAGGCTGCGCAGCTGGGTCTTCATGTAGGCGATGTTTTCGTAGGTCCACTTGGCGGGCGCCACGTTGTTTTTCATCGCGGCGTTTTCTGCCGGCATGCCGAAGGCGTCCCAACCCATGGGTTGCAGGACGTTCTTGCCTTGCATGCGCTGGTAGCGCGAGATGACGTCGCCGATGGTGTAGTTACGCACGTGCCCCATGTGTAGCTTGCCGCTGGGGTAAGGGAACATCGATAGGCAGTAGTAAGTCTCCTTGCCTGGCTGTTCACTGACTTCAAAGGACTTTTGCTCGTCCCAGAAGGTTTGGGCGGCATTTTCTATTTCACGGGGCTGATATTGTTCGTGCATGGCTACTTTTGAACTGAATAGGGGTGGCCTAATCCTCTTCGGTGCACTGTCCGGGTTGTTCGACACCAAAAAGCGGCGCGTCCGTGCCCAAACCCTGCGGGAAGTGGAGTTACAGGAAGCGCCGTAGCATACATGACCCCACTCTATCGAGGGAAACCCTGATTGCGCAGGCAGGGCCGTCTGTCGCGGCGCCAGGCAGGTGCAGCCACTAGGACTACGCTGTTTATTGGGGAATGAGTCATATCTTCAATGAGGTGAGGGGATGGTTGAATCGCAGCGAATCGCAACGAAACCGGAAATCTACGAAGGACTGATCGACCGATTGGGTCGTGCATTGGATGCAGCGAGAACAGCGGGCCGATTGCGTGATGAACGGCCTGTCGAGTTGGAACTGCGCGGTCTGAGCCGCGCGGAGCTGGAACTGATCAAGGCTTATCTGGAACGAAACGGGCGCAGTGCGCCTCCTTGGGTAGCACCCCCGCCAGCCAAGGAACCCACGCACTCAGCCAAGGTGGTGTGGCTCAAGGACTTGTCGGCCGGTCGCGGCCCGGAAAAGCTCCGGTCCGTCCGCTACAAGTAGTTCATTCCCCCCTGAGCTGCGTTATCGCGTCATGTCAGCGTAAAGATTGTCGCTAAACCCCGTTACACCTTAGGCTTCGGGCATCTATGGAGATGCCCGATGCCTATTCGCTATTTCATTAAACAACTGCTCTTGCCGCCCGGCATCCTCTTGCTGTTGCTGGCGCTTGCCTGGTGGTTTCGTCGCAGCCGCCCACGCTTGGCCGGTGTCTGTTTTGCCCTCGGGTTGGGCGGCATGTGGTTGATCAGCCTGCCGGTGATGGTGGAGTGGGGCGCCCGTGCGCTGGAGACCGAACCGCCGCTGGCGCGGGAAGACTGGTCGACCCTGGCTCAGCGCGCCGATGCCATTGTGGTGCTGGGCTCGGGCCGCGAACGCGGTGACCCGGCATGGGGCGCCGATCAGCCGACCGGTATCGGCCTGGAGCGCCAGCGCTATGCCGCGCGCCTGGCCAAGGCATCCGGGTTGCCGGTGCTGACCACCGGCGGCCTGCATTACGGCACGCCGCCCAGCGAGGCCGAGTTGATGGCGGTGTCGATGCACGACGACTTCGGCGTAGCGGTGCGCTGGAAGGAAGAACGCAGCCGTACTACCTGGGAAAATGCGCAAATGAGTGCCGAGATATTGCTGCCCGAAGGCATCAAGCGCGTGGTCGTGGTGACCCAGGCCTGGCACATGCCGCGCTCAGTGTGGAGCTTTGAAAAGGCTGGCTTTAGCGTGGTCCCGGCGCCGGTAGGCTTCCTGGGCGTGGACAATGCCCGGCCGCTGGGCGGCTGGATGCCGGAATTCAAGTCGGTGTGGCAGAGCGGACAGTTGATCAACGAGGCGGTAGGGCAGGTGGGTTATCGGTTGTTCTACCGCTAGCGCCGCCCTGCAAATGTGGGAGCGGGCTTGCTCGCGAAGGCGGTGTGTCAGTCAACGTAGCTGTGGCTGAACCAACGCCTTCGCGAGCAAGCCCGCTCCCACATTGTTTTGTCGTGTCTGTCAGACTGTCTTGGCCATCCGGCTCGCCAGCAGCGCCCAGCCAAACAGCCCCAGGCATAGGATGATCAACGGCCACGAGCGCCATTGCAGGTACGGCGTGAGGTTGTGCATCGGCACCACTTCGCCGTACAGAATGCCGCGCTCGAATTGCGGGATCTGTGCAGTGATCTGCCCGAACGGGTTGATCAGTCCGGTCACGCCATTGTTGGTGGCGCGGATCATCCAGCGACCCGCCTCCAGCGCGCGCATCTGCGCCATCTGCAGATGCTGCAGTGGGCCGATGGAGCGGCCAAACCAGGTGTCATTGCTGATGGTCAGCAGCAAGTCGCTCTGGGCCGACAGGCCGGCGGCAAATTCCGGGTACACCACTTCGTAGCACACGAACGGCGCGATCTGATAGCCCTTGGCTTGCAGCATCGCCTGGTCGGCGGGGCCGCGGGCGAAGTCCGACATCGGCAGGTCGAAGAAGGCGATCAGCCCGCGCAGCATGTCCTGCAGCGGTACATACTCGCCGAAGGGCACCAGCTTCTGCTTCAGGTAGGTGCCGTCGCCTTCACCCACCACGGTGACGCCATTGAAATAGCGCTTCTGGTGGTGCACTTCCTGGCGGATCGGAACACCGGTGATCAGTGCGGTGTGCCGGTCGGCGGCGAACTTGCCCATCATCCCCAGGTAGCCCTCGACGGATTCCTTGAGTACCGGCACGGCGGTTTCCGGCCACACCAGCAAGTCCACGGGCTTGGAGCTGAAGCTCATGTCGCGGTACAGCGCGAGCTGCGCATTGAGCTGCTCGGGGTCCCACTTCATGCTTTGTTCGACGTTGCCCTGGATGGCGGCCACGCTCAGTGGTGCGCCGGAAGGCGCAGTCCAGGCGTGATGCTTGAGGGCCAGGCCGATAGCCCAAGGGGCGACCAGCAAGACCAGGCCCGCGCCGATAAAGGTATTGCGCTTGCTCGCCAGCAGGCGTGGCAGGTTGCACAACAGGGCCGCCGTCAGTGCCAGGGCAAAGGAGATCAGCCAGATCCCGCCGACAGGGGCGAGGCCTGTCAGCGGGCCGTCGAGTTGGCTATACCCGGAATACAGCCACGGGAAGCCGGTGAGGAACCAGCCGCGAAAGGCTTCCTGGCCGACCCACAGTGCGGCAAACGTCAGGGCATCGGCCAGTGGCGCTTCATTGCGACGCAGCCAGCGCGCCCACAACCAGGCGGGCAAGGCGAAGAACCAGGCGATGGCGGCAGTGAACAGCAGCATCAGGAAGCCTGCCAGCATCACCGAGGCACCACCGAAGTGGTGGATGCTGTAGTAGATCCAGCTGGTGCCGGCGCCAAACAGGCCGAAACCGAAACACCAGCCACGGCCCAAGGCCTGGCGTGGTGTCAGCTCCCGCAGACCGATATAGAACAGTCCGACCGCCAGTAGCGCAAACGGCCACAGATCGAACGGCGCCAGCGCCAGGGTGGTGATGGCACCGGCCGCCACGGCCAGCAGGTTACCGGGCCAGCCGGGTGCGATCATACGGCGCATGTCAGTCCTTAACGGGCAATAGGTGTCAGGCGAATCAAGTGAATCCGGCGGCTGTCGGCATTCAGGATGCGGAAGCGGTAGGCGCCGATCTCGGTGGTCTCGTTACGCTTGGGCAAGTGGCCAAACGCACTCATCACCAGGCCGCCGACGGTGTCGAACTCATCGTCGGAGAATTCGCTGTCGAAGAACTCGTTGAAGTTCTCGATCGGCGTCAGCGCCTTGACCAGGAAATCACCGCTGGGCAGCGGCTTGATGTAGCTGTCTTCTTCGACGTCGTGCTCGTCTTCGATGTCGCCGACGATTTGTTCCAGCACGTCTTCGATGGTCACCAGGCCCGCTACACCGCCGTATTCGTCGATCACAATGGCCATGTGATTGTGGTTGGCGCGGAACTCGCGCAACAGCACATTCAGGCGCTTGGATTCGGGCACGAAGGTGGCAGGACGCAGCAGGTCCTTGATGTTGAAGTTGTCGCCGTTCTCCTTGAGGATCAGCGGCAACAGGTCCTTGGCCAGCAGGACACCCATGACGTCGTCATGGCTTTCACCGATCACCGGGTAGCGCGAGTGCGCCGAGTCGATCACGGCCGGGAGGAATTCCCGAGGGGTCTGGGTCGCCTTGATGCTGATCATCTGCGAGCGCGGGACCATGATGTCCCGAACCTGCAGGTCAGCCACCTGGATGGCGCCTTCGACGATGGCCAGCGCTTCGCTGTCCAGCAACTTGTTCTGATGGGCCTCGCGCAGCAGCTCCAGCAGCTCCTGGCGGTTTTTCGGCTCGTGGGCAAAAGCCTGGGTCAGTTTACCCAGCCATGACTTCTGCCCGTTGCTCGATCGGTCTTCGCTCATAGCGATTACTCTAAATCCTTTGATGTTTCAGTTGAGTGTTGATCAGTTTTCGTCGTCTGCATACGGATCGCGGTGACCCAATTCTGCAAGCAACGTTCGTTCCAGTGCTTCCATTTCTTCGGCTTCGTCATCGTCTATATGGTCGTAACCCAAGAGATGCAAGCAGCCGTGGATGACTAGATGGGCCCAATGGGCTTCAAGTTCCTTGCCTTGCTCCTTTGCCTCGCGCTCGACCACTTCGACGCAGATCACCAGGTCGCCCAGCAGCGGGATATCCAGCAATTCGTCGGGGACGTCGGCGGGAAAGGACAGCACGTTGGTCGCGTAATCCTTCTGGCGCCAGGTGTGGTTCAGTTCGCGGCCTTCGGGCTCGTCCACCAGGCGGATGGTCAGCTCCGAATCGGCGGTGCGCTGGCGCAGGGCCAGGGTGCACCATTGACGGAACTGTTCTTCGCTGGGGGCGGGCGCTTCGGTGGCCAGTTGCAGGTCAAGCTCAAGCATCGCGGCGGCTGTCCTTGGCGGGTGCGTCATCGCGATGATCGAAGCGCTCGTAGGCTTCGACAATGCGCTGCACCAGCGGGTGACGGACCACGTCCTTGGGCATGAAGTGCGTGAAGCTGATACCCGGCACGTCCTTGAGCACCTCGATCACCTGGGCCAGGCCGGACTTGGTGCCCTTGGGCAGGTCGACCTGGGTGACGTCGCCGGTGATCACGGCGGTGGAGCCGAAACCGATGCGGGTGAGGAACATCTTCATCTGCTCGACCGTGGTGTTCTGGCTTTCGTCGAGGATGATGAAGCTGTTGTTCAGCGTACGACCACGCATGTAGGCCAGCGGGGCGATCTCGATCACTTGGCGTTCGATCAGCTTGGCCACGTATTCAAAGCCGAGCATCTCGTACAGCGCGTCGTAGAGCGGGCGCAGGTACGGGTCGATCTTCTGGGCCAGGTCGCCGGGCAGGAAGCCAAGCTTTTCGCCGGCCTCGACCGCCGGTCGCACCAGCAGGATGCGGCGCACTTGTTCACGCTCCAGGGCGTCAACGGCGCAGGCTACCGCCAGGTAGGTCTTGCCGGTACCGGCCGGGCCGATGCCGAAGTTGATGTCGTTGCCGAGGATTTCCTTGACGTAGCGCTGCTGATTCAAGCCGCGCGGGCGAATCATGCCTTTTTTGGTGCGCAGGGCCACGCTGGCTTCGGCCACAGGGTTGTTGGCCAGGTCTTCCACGGCCGATTCCTGCAGGTACAGGTGCACCGTTTCCGGCGACAGCTCACTGCCCTTGGTTTCACGGTAGAGACGGCGCAGCAGGTTTTCTGCGGACGTGGTGTGCTGGGGTTCACCAATGAGCTCGAACTGATTGCCGCGGTTGCGGATCTCGATGCTCAGGCGTTGTTCGATCAGGCGCAGGTGCTCGTCGAACTGTCCGCACAGATTGGCGAAACGGCGAGCCTCAAACGGCTCGAGGAGAAAACGATGGGGTTCTGCTATGGGTGCGTTCAAGGTTGCTTTTAGCCGCCCTTTGGCTGTTTAGGTGAAATAGAGGATAACGCCAGCCGCCGGTGTGCGAAAGCACTTATGTAGGCGGGGTCCACTCTCAGGAACCAAGGCGATCCCTGTGAGGGCTGGCTTGCCGGCGAAGGGGCGGCACCTCCAAAAGAGCTGCCGCCTGTTTCACCGCTATCGCAGGCAAGCCAGCGCCCACAGTTGAGCTTCGTGTGTCCTGAAGTCAGTTGATCAACGAGCCGCGCAACGAGTGCGGTTGCGCCGCATCGATGTGCACATCGGCAAACTGGCCGATCAGCGTGGGATTATCGCAGCGGAAGTTGACGATTCGGTTGTTCTCGGTACGGCCCTGCAATTCGCCCGGGTCTTTTTTCGAGTAGTCGGTGACCAGGATGCGCTGGGTTGAGCCGACCATTTGTCGGCTGATCTCGAAACCCTGCTGGTTCAAGCGATGTTGCAGGGCATTCAGGCGCTCTTTTTTCAGCTCTTCCGGGGTTTCGTCCAGCAGGTCCGCCGCTGGGGTGCCCGGGCGCTGGCTGTAGACGAACGAGTAGGAGAAGTCGAAACCGACGTCTTCGATCAGCTTCATCGTCTGCTGGAAGTCTTTTTCGGTTTCGCCGGGGAAGCCGACGATAAAGTCCGAGCTGATGCAGATACCCGGCACCGCCGCGCGCAGCTTGCGCAGTTTGGATTTGTATTCCAGCGCGGTGTGGTTGCGCTTCATCGCCGAGAGGATGCGGTCCGAGCCTGATTGCACCGGCAAGTGCAGGTGTTTGACCAGTTCCGGCACTTCGGCGTGAGCCTGGATCAGGCTGTCGGAGAACTCCAGCGGGTGCGAGGTGGTGTAGCGAATACGCTCGATGCCGTCGACGGCGGCGACCACCCGGATCAGCTCCGCCAGGTCGGCCAGGCGCCCGTCGTGGGTCAGGCCGCGATAGCCGTTGACGTTCTGGCCCAGCAAGGTCACTTCGCGCACGCCGTTTTCGGCGAGGTGGATGATTTCCGACATCACGTCGTCAAACGGCCGGCTGACTTCTTCACCCCGGGTGTAGGGCACCACGCAGAAGGTGCAGTACTTGCTGCAGCCTTCCATCACCGACACGTAGGCACTCGGCCCGTCGATACGCGGCTCGGGCAAGTGGTCGAATTTTTCGATTTCCGGGAATGAGACATCGACCTGCGGCAGCTTGGTGAAGCGTGCGGCGTCGATCATTTCCGGCAGGCGGTGCAAGGTTTGTGGGCCGAACACCACGTCCACATAGGGGGCGCGGTCGCGGATCGCCGCACCTTCCTGGCTCGCCACGCAACCGCCGACGGCGATCACCATGTCCGGGTTGGCCAGTTTCAATTCGCGCCAGCGGCCGAGCTGCGAGTACACCCGATCCTGGGCTCGCTCGCGGATCGAGCAGGTATTGAGCAGGATCACGTCGGCATCTTCGGCGCGGGCGGTGACTTCCAGGGCCTGGTGTTCACCCAGCAGATCGACCATGCGCGAGCTGTCGTACTCGTTCATCTGGCAACCGTGGGTTTCGATATAGAGCTTCTTGGCCATGGGGATCGTCAACTGGTGGTAAAGAACCGCGCATTATAGGGGGCATGCCCATTGGTTCCTAGCGTTGTGCATCGGGTGCCATGCTATAGTTCGCGCCCTCTTTTATATCCCCGATGTGTTATTCGCCCACCATGACCAAACGTGAAGCTCCAATCTATAAGGTGATTTTCCTTAACCAGGGCCAGGTGTTCGAAATGTACGCCAAGCAGATCTATCAAAGTGATCTGTGGGGCTTCCTGGAAGTGGAAGAGTTCGTCTTTGGCGAGCGCACCCAGTTGGTCGTCGACCCGGGCGAGGAAAAACTCAAGGCGCAGTTTGAAGGCGTGGTGCGCAGTTTTGTGCCGATGCATTCGATTGTGCGCATCGATGAAGTCGAGCGCCTGGGCACGCCGAAAATCAGCGAAGCCCGGGGCTTGAGCAATGTCATGCCGTTTCCGGTGCCGATGCCTGAGAAGTAAGGCTTAAGACCGCGCCGACCCCTTTGCGAGCAAGCCCGCTCCCACATTCGACCGAGTTCCACCTTTGGAACGCAGTCGAATGTGGGAGCGGGCTTGCTCGCGAAGGCGGCAGTAAAGGCGCTACAAAACTCAGGGCAGCGGCGAGAATGGCGAGCTGCCATCTGCGCTCTGCAGTTCCTGCAGGTAGTTGCGGAAAATCTGGCCCAGCACCTGGGTCGCGGTTTCCAATTCTTTGCGCTGCATGTGTTCGGCGACTTCGTCGGCAGTGTCCAGCGCGTCTTCGGCGCCGTTGACCGCCGCCATCTTCAGCACGATATACGCCTGAACGTTATTGGCCGGCACACCCTCACCTTTGAAGAACATGGTGCCGAGCTGGAATTGCGCCTGCGCGTGGCCCTGCAACGAGGCTTTCTCGAAGTAACTCAAGGCTTTGTTGAGGTCGCGGGCGGGGTTCTTGCTGTCGTGGTAGTACTCGCCCAACTCGTATTGCGCCTGCGCATCCCCACCGTCGGCCTGTTTCTGGCACGCGCTCAGGGCTTCGGCCTGGCTGTCTGGCTGGGTATTGAGGGTGCAACGACCCATCGCTGGGATTAACAACGAGTTGCCGCCTGCTTGTGCATGTGCCAGCAGCGGCTGAAGGAGCAACAGGCAGCCCAGAACCAGGGTGCGGCCGGTGCGTTTCATGGGAATCGACTTACCTCTGACGGGGCGCGCGGATCCTCGGGGGATCCAATAAGCGCGCATTATGAAATAAGCAGGCCTCTGCTTACAAAGTCTTTACTCGTTTTTCTGCTGGTTGGGCAAGTTATCTGCCGGATTGCAGGTGGTTTCTCGAAAAAACTCGGAAATCTCTGTAAACAAAGTAGCAAATCAGACACCGCTGGGGCGGCGCCTGATTTTTTCCGTCGTTTATTTCAAGGCCGCGAAGGCGCGCTCGGCGGCATCGAGGGTCAGTTTCAGCTCGGCGTCGCCATGGGCGATCGAGGTGAAGCCGGCTTCGAAGGCGCTCGGTGCCAGGTACACGCCGCCTTCGAGCATCAGGTGGAAGAAGCGCTTGAACAGATCGGCATCGCTGCCCATCACGTCATCAAAGGTGACGATGTCATCGGCGCCGCTGAAGTACAGGCCAAACATGCCGCCCGCCTGGGTCGTCACAAACGGAATGCCGGCGGCATCGGCGCGCTGTTGCAGGCCGTCGAGCAGGCGGGTGGTGTAGTCGGTCAGCTCGGCGTGGAAGCCCGGACGGCTGATCAGGCGCAGGGTGGTCAGGCCGGCAGCCATCGCCAGCGGGTTACCCGACAAGGTGCCTGCCTGGTACACCGGGCCCAGCGGCGCGATGTGCTGCATGATTTCGCGCTTGCCGCCGAAGCAGCCGACCGGCATGCCGCCGCCGATGATCTTGCCGAAGGTGCTCAGGTCCGGCGTGACGCCGTAGTGCGCCTGTGCGCCGCCGAGTGCAACGCGAAAACCCGTCATCACCTCGTCGAAAATCAGCACCACGCCGTGCTTGTCGCACTGCTCGCGCAGGCCTTCGAGAAAGCCCGGCGCCGGTGGTACGCAGTTCATGTTGCCGGCCACCGGCTCGACGATGATGCACGCCACGTCTTGCCCGACTTCATCGAGCATCTGCTCGACGGCCGCGATGTCGTTGAACGGCAGGGTCAGGGTGTGTTTGGCAAACGCCGCAGGCACGCCGGCCGAGCTGGGTACGCCCTGTGTCAGCGCGCCCGAACCGGCTTTGACCAGCAGGCTGTCGGAGTGGCCGTGGTAGCAGCCTTCAAACTTGATGATGCTGTCGCGACCGGTGAAACCACGGGCCAGGCGAATCGCGCTCATGGTGGCTTCGGTGCCCGAGCTGACCATCCGCACCATCTCCATCGACGGCACGATCGAGCACACCAGGTCAGCCATCTCGGTTTCCATGGCGGTCGGCGCGCCGTAGGAGAGGCCGTGTTCCAGCTGCTTGCGCACCGCGTCGAGTACGTCCGGGTGGCTGTGGCCGAGGATCATCGGGCCCCAGGAGCCGACGTAGTCGACGTAGCGCTTGTCATCTTCGTCAGTGACGTACGCGCCTTCGGCATGCTTGAAGAACAGTGGCGTGCCGCCCACGCTCTTGAACGCACGCACGGGGGAGTTCACACCGCCGGGGATGTGTTTCTGGGCATTGGCAAACAGGGTTTCGGAACGGGACATGATCGGGCTCTCTAAACTGAATATTTAAGAAGATCGTTGAAGGCGCGGGCGCGACGCGTCACTTCCTGGGTGCTGTCCGCACCGAACAGGCCGTGCACCACGGCCAGCAGGTCAGCGCCATGCGCCACCAGCGGTTCGGCGTTCTCCAGGGTGATGCCGCCGATCACGCAGATCGGCAGCTGCAGGCGCGCGCGGGCCTGGGCCAGCATGGTGACGGTGGCGGCAGAAGCGCCCGGCTTGGTGTTGGACGTGAAGAAGCGGCCGAAGGCGACATAGCTGGCGCCTTCCTTGGCGGCCTGCTCGGCCAGCTCGATCTGGCTGTGGCAGGTCGCGCCGATGATCGCCTTGGAGCCCAGCAACGCGCGGGCCGGGGTCAGCGGGCCGTCGGTCTGGCCCAGGTGCACGCCGACGCCCAGGCGCGCGGCCAGCTCGGCGTCGTCGTTGATGATCAGTTGGGTCTTGTAGCGCGAGCACAGTTCGCGCAGCTTCTCGGCCTCACGCAGGCGCCGGGCTTCGTCGCTGCTTTTGTCGCGGTACTGCAGCAGGGTCACGCCACCGTCCAGCGCCGCTTCGACATAGGCGAGGAACTTGCCAGCCAACAGTTGGCTGTCGGTAATGGCATACAGGCCACGTAGTTTCATCGGGCAGGCCCCTTCGAGCAAAAAAAGTTACGAGCAGAAATCCAGCGGCAACCGACGCGGTACGAACTGGCCCTGACCGAGTTGTTCGGCGTCACGCAGGGTGCGCCAAGTGTAGTTGAGGGCCGATTGCACCGCGCTGACCAACCCTTCGCCCTGGGCAATCCGGCCGGCCAGGGCACTGGCAAGCGTGCAGCCCGAACCGTGATAGCTGCCGGGCAAGCGCTGGCAGGTGAAGGTCTGGCGCGTGCCGTCACGGCTGTACAGGCGGTTGTGCACTTCATGCTCGTCGCCATGCCCGCCGGTGATCAGCAGGTGCTTGATGTACGGCAGCAGCTTTTCGGCGCATTCGTCTGCCGTGCCCTCGGGCAGTTCGGCGAGGATGCGCGCTTCGGGCAGGTTCGGCGTGGCGATCAGCGACAGCGGCAACAGCCGCTCGCGCATGGCATAGCCGACTTCATCCTTGCCCAGGCTGCCACCGCCGCCGGCGCGCAGCACCGGGTCGCAGACGACCGGCAGGTGCGGGTGCGCCTGCAGCAGTTCGACCACGGTGTCGACCATCGCGGTGGACCCGAGCATGCCCAGCTTGACCGCTGCCACTTCGGAGTCGCCGAGCACGGCATTGGCCTGGGCCAGCACCCACTCGCGGTCAAGCACGCGGAAATCGCTGACGTTGACGGTGTTCTGCACGGTCAGGGCGGTAACGGCCGGAGCCGCATGGCAGCCCTGGGCGAGCAGGGCTTCGATATCTGCCTGCAAGCCGGCGCCACCACTGGGATCATGGCCGGAGAGACAGAGGACAACGGGGCGAGAGCTGTAGATATTCATGGTGCGCGAGCTTACCACCAAACGCTTTTTGCGTGGCTGTCGGGTGAGGGTTGAATGTTGCCGTGGTTGTGACGCTTTTTTGGCGCTTTTTCACTCGAGAAAACCCGCTGAAACCCGCGTCCTAGAGCCTTTCAAAAAATTATTTCAATGGTGTCCAATGGCCTTTAGCGGCTATGCTAAAGTGGATCCAAACAACTTAATGTACCGCCGGTGTACGTCTTCTCAAAAGGAATGGGGGGCTTTTGACATAACCGGACACGCCACACTGGGGCTCTATGCGCTATTTGCTGATTTTATTGTTGTGCGGGCTGCCAATGCTCGCCAGCGCCATCGAGTTCAACCAGGACACGCGAAGCCTACCGCTGGGCCGAGTCATGCAAGTGCTCGAAGACCCCACCGATGCGCTGACCATCGCCGACGTCAGTTCACCCGCCTACGCCGCCCAATTCAAGCCCCATGACAAAGCCACCCTCAACGCCGGCTATTCGCGCTCGGTGTTGTGGCTCAAGGTCGACCTGCATTACCTGGCCAAGGACCCGCGCGCGCCGCGCACCTGGTTTTTGGAGTTGGCCTACCCACCGCTGAATCACCTGGACCTGTACCAGAACGACGGTACCGGCACCTACCGGCTGACCTCCCGCACGGGCAGCGCATTGCCGTTTTCCAGCCGTGAAGTACGCCAGAGCAACTACCTGTTCAAGCTCAACTTTGTGCCCGATCAACGGCAGACGGTCTACCTGCGCCTACAAAGCGAAGGCTCGATCCAGGCGCCCTTGACGCTGTGGGCCGGCACCGCTTATCTGGAACAACAACCCCTGCGCCTGTCTGTGCTCGGGGTGATCTACGGCGTGCTGCTTGGGATGCTGGTCTACAACCTGTTCATCTACCTGAGCGTGCGCGACACCAGCTACCTCTATTACATCCTTTATATCGCCTCGTTCGGCCTCTACCAGCTGTCGGTCAATGGCGTGGCGGTGGAGTACTTCTGGCCGAACAACCCGTGGTGGGCGAACGCAGCGGTGCCGTTCCTGATCGGCTCGGCGGCGCTGTTCGGCAGCCTGTTCGCCCGCAGTTTCCTGCACACCGCGCAGCACAGCCGCTGGCTCAACCGCATCCTGCTGGGGCTGGCGGCGTGCGGCGCGGTCGTCATGGCGCTGGCGCTGCTGACCAGCTATGCGGTGGCCTTGCGCCTGGCCACCGGCCTGGCGCTGGTGTTTACCGTGACCATCTTCGTCGCCGCCATCAAGGCCTGGTATTGCGGCCAGCGCATGGCGCGGTATTTCATCATCGCCTGGTCGGCGTTCCTGCTCGGTGGGGTGATCAATACCCTGATGGTGCTGGGCTACCTGCCGAATATGTTTCTCACCATGTACGCCAGCCAGATCGGTTCGGCTATCGAAGTGGCGCTGTTGTCCCTGGCGTTGGCCGACCGCATCAATTCCATGCGCGAGCAGCAGGCGCAGATCCTGTTCGATGCCAGCCAGAAGCTTGAAGTGCTCAACCAGCAGTTGGCCCGCAGCAACCGGCTCAAGGATGAATTCCTTGCGACCCTGACCCATGAATTGCGCACGCCGATGAACGGCGTGATCGGCTCCCTCGAACTGATGCAAACCGTGCCGCTGGACGACGACCTGGCGCAGTACCAGCAAACCGCCGCCGGTTCGGCGCGGGACATGATGCGCATGGTCAACGGCATTCTGACGCTGACCGAGTTGCAAGCCGGACGCCTGACTCCCCAGCCCAAGGTCTTCAGCCTGCGCGGCGCGCTCGACGGGTTGCGCCAGCAATTCAATGCCAGCGCCCAGAGCAAAGGCCTGGCGTTTTCCATCGACGTGGCGGACGAGTTGCCGGACCGCGTGATGGGCGACGCCGACAAACTCCTGCAGTGCCTGGATTGCCTGCTGGACAACGCTTTCAAGTTTACCCATGAGGGCTCGGTGCGCCTGCGAGTGGTGGGCGTGCCGCAGAGTGACGGTGGCGTGCGCTTGAGTTTTATCGTCACCGACACCGGTATCGGCTTCGCCTTCCTCGACGAAGCCACGCTGTACCAGCGTTTCTTCCAGCTTGATGGCTCGACCACCCGCGAATACGGTGGCCTGGGGATTGGCCTGGCGATTTGCCGGCAGTTGATCGAACTGCTGGGCGGGCGCCTCACCCATCACTCCGAGCCGGGCAAGGGCAGTCGCTTCCAGTTGGAGATGCAGGTCAGCCTGGTGGCGCCGGAGCCAAAGCGGACACCCGATCGGCAGCGTGGCCCGCAGGAGTGCGCGGTGCTGCTGGTGGATGACAACAGCGTGGGCCAGCTGGCTGTGCGCGGCATGTTGCTCAAGCTCGGTTACCGGGTAAAAACCGTGGACAGCGGGCCATCCGCGTTGGCGAGCCTGCAGGCCGAGACATTCGACGCAGTATTGCTGGATATACCTGAAGGCGGTTTCTCGTTGTGTTGTCAGATTCGTGCACTGCCTGGCTGCGCTGAGTTGCCGGTGATTGCCTTGAGTACGTCGCTGAATGTGTCCGAGCGCGAACATTGCCATGGCATCGGCGTCTCCGAGCGCCTGGCCAAGCCCGTGCGTTTCGACGCTTTGCAGGCGGTGTTGGAGCGTCGATTGTTGGGGCGAGTAGAGGGCGAAAGCGCCGGACATTCGGCGGGTATGCCACTTTTTTAAGCCCGGTGTCGATGCTTAACTGAAATTCAGGCCTCAAATCGACGTGGCCTTTTTTCCAGGAGGCCCGTCATGAACCTGCACTCGTTCGCCGAAACCCACGACGTCACCAACCAGCCGCCATCCCTGGATGGCACCAACCTCTACCGCATCGACCTGCCCCTGCAAGAGTGGTCGCGCCGCTTCGGTGCCGGCTGGGCCGAGACGCGCATCGATGCCTACGGGGAGCTGGCCGGCGGGCCGTTGATGGCGGCCGGATTCCTGGCGAACCAGAACAAACCGGTGTTCAACAGCCATGACCGTTATGGGCATCGCATCGACCTGGTGGAGTTTCATCCGGCCTACCACGAACTGATGCGCACCGCCGTCGAACACGGCCTGCCGTCGCTGCCGTGGGCCCATCCGCAGTCCGGCGCGCATGTCGCCCGCGCGGCCATGACCTACCTGCACAGCCAGGCCGAAGCCGGCACCGGCTGTCCGTTGACCATGACCTTTGCCTGCGTGCCGGCCCTGCGCCTGCAGCCGGATCTTGCGCAGACCTGGTTGCCGAAAGTCCTCAGCACCGAATACGACCCGCGCAACGTCGGCATCGCCCACAAGGGCGGTGCCACCATCGGCATGGCCATGACCGAGAAACAAGGCGGCACCGACGTGCGCGCCAACACCACCCGCGCCTATCCGGTAGGCGCCGGTGGCCCGGGACAGGCCTACGAGCTGGTGGGGCACAAGTGGTTCTGCTCGGCGCCGATGTGCGATGCGTTCCTGACCCTGGCGCAGACTGACAAGGGCCTGACCTGTTTCCTACTGCCTCGGCACCGCCCGGATGACACGCGCAACGAGTTCTATATCCAGCGCCTGAAAAACAAACTCGGGAATTGCTCCAACGCCTCCAGCGAAGTCGAGTTTCGCGGCGCCCTGGCCTGGATGATCGGCGAAGAGGGCCGTGGCGTACCGACCATCATCGAGATGGTCGCCATGACCCGCTTCGACTGCATGGTCGGCTCCAGTGCCCTGATGCGCCAGGCGTTGACCCAGGCCAGCCATCATTGTGCTCATCGCTCCGTGGGCGGGCGTGTGCTCAGCGAGCAACCGCTGATGCAAAACGTGCTGGCCGACCTGGCCCTGGAAAGCGAAGCCTCGCTGGCCTTGAGCATGCGCATGGGCCGGGCGCTGGATCATCTGGATAATGAGCAGGAAGCCAAGTTCGCCCGGCTGGTGACGGCGGTGGGCAAGTATTGGATCTGCAAGCGTGCGCCGGCGATGATCAACGAAGCCGCCGAGTGCATGGGCGGTGCCGGCTATGTGGAGGACAGCATCCTGCCGCGCCTGTACCGTGAGGCGCCGGTGAATTCCACGTGGGAAGGTTCCGGCAACGTGCAATGCCTGGACGTGCTGCGCGCCCTGTCCAAAGAGCCGGGCGTGCTCGAGGCGCTGTTCGTCGAATTGGGCGACGGGCACGGCGACAGGCAACTGGCGCGGCATATCGAGCAACTGAAGTCGGCGTTCATGGACACCCAGGACATCCAGTACCGCGCGCGGCAACTGACCGAGGACATTGCCGTGGCGCTGCAGGCCAAGCTGCTGCTGGAGGCCGGGAATGCGGCGGTCAGCGATGGGTTCATTGCGAGCCGGCTGGGTGAATCGTCCGGCCGCGTGTATGGCACCTTGCCGCGGGGTGTCGATGTGGAGGTCATCGTCGCGCGCTCAACCCCGCAAACCTGATCACCGTCCCGTGTAGGCGCCGGCTCGCCGGCGATAGCGGCCTTGAGACATGTATTGAATTCAAAGGCCTTATCGCCGGCAAGCCGGCTCCTGCAAGGTAATGTGTTTCCAAATCGGTGTTTCGGTGTGGCCGGGATACAGGCAAGATAAAGGCCTGCACGTCAGAACACAGGATGCTTACCGTGACCGAAGCTTTTGTTGTCGTTCAAACCGCTGAAGAAGCCGTGGATCGGCTGGCGGCTCTGCATGAGCGTGCTACCGGCGCCCTCAACCAAGCCCTCAAGCAATACCTCAAAGACCGCGTCGAACCCGACGCCGAACAACGCGCGCTGTTTCGCTATCCGGAACTGCGCTTGACCTACCACTGCCACGGCGAAGTCCCACAGACCACCCGGGCGTATGCCAAAGTCCAGTTGCCGGGTACCTACAGCGTTACCGTCACCCATCCGGCGGCGTTCCGTAAGTACCTGCTGGAGCAACTGGTGCCGCTGATGCATGACTTCACCGTGACGGTGGAAGTCGGCGTCAGCCAACAGAACATCCCGTACCCTTACGTGGTGGAGCAGGGCGACGAACTGGCCGGCTCCGGCGTAACGGCCGCGACCCTCGCCCGTGTGTTCCCCAGCACCGACCTGTCGGCGGCCACCGATGGCATCGCCGATGGCCTGTACGACTGGGAAAACACCGACCCGCTGCCCCTGGCGTTGTTCGACGCGGCGCGCGTGGACTTTTCCCTGCGCCGCCTGGTGCACTACACCGGCAGTGACTGGCGCCATGTGCAGCCGTGGATCCTGCTGACCAACTACCATCGCTATGTCGACCAGTTCATCTTGCATGGCCTGGAGCAACTGCGCAGCGACCCGCGTTTCATCCGCATGGTGCTGCCGGGCAACGTGGTGATCGACAAGAGCATGGACCACGGTGAAGCATCGGCGATTGCCGCCGGCGTGGTGTGGCATCGCTATCAGATGCCGGCCTATCATCTGCAGGCCACTGATGGCCACGGCGTGACCCTGGTGAATATCGGCGTCGGCCCGTCCAACGCCAAGAACATCACCGACCACCTGGCCGTGCTGCGCCCGCATTGCTGGCTGATGATCGGTCACTGCGGCGGCCTGCGCCAATCGCAGACCATCGGTGACTATGTATTGGCCCACGCCTATATGCGTCGCGATGGGATTCTCGACCGCGTGGTTCCGCCGAACATCCCAATCCCGGCCCTGGCCGAAGTGCAGCTGGCCTTGCAGCAAGCGGCTGCCAATGTCACCGGCGAAAAAGGCGAAGAGCTGAAAAAACGCCTGCGTACCGGCACCGTGCTGACCTACGACGACCGCAACTGGGAACTGCGTTGGGCCCAGGAGCGCCCGTTGATCAACCTGTCCCGCGCAGTGGCCGTGGACATGGAAAGCGGCACCATCGCCGCCCAGGGTTATCGCTTGCGCGTACCGTACGGCACCTTGTTGTGTGTGTCGGACAAACCGCTGCACAGTGAAATCAAGCTGCCGGGTTCGGCCAACGCGTTCTATGAACGTGCGGTCAGCCAGCACTTGAAGATCGGCATCGAGGCGGTCGACCTGTTGCGCACCGAACTCAACTCGCTGCACTCGCGCAAACTGCGCAGCTTCGACGAGCCGCCGTTTCGCTAAGCGGTTGGGATGGTCATTTGGCGGTCAGGCCACTAGCATTGTCGGTCCTGACCGTTAGATGTTCCTTTTGCCATGTCCCGTCCTGCCCGTCCCGATTCGCGCCGCCCCGGCGTGAAACCCCCGTATGCCGCTGCGCGTCGAGTCGCCAAGGCGCCACCGGCGGAGCCGAAGTTGATCCTGTTCAACAAGCCTTTTGATGTGCTGACCCAGTTCAGCGACGAAGGCGGGCGGGCGACCCTCAAGGATTTTATCGATATCCCCGGCATCTACCCGGCCGGCCGCCTGGACCGTGACAGCGAAGGCCTGTTGCTGCTGACCAACGACGGCCAGTTGCAGGCACGCATCGCCGACCCCAAGCACAAGCTGGCGAAGACCTATTGGGTGCAAGTCGAAGGCGAGCCGACCGAGGAGCATCTGCAACGCCTGCGCAATGGCGTGGAACTCAACGACGGCATGACCCTGCCCGCCGAAGCCCGGCGGCTGGATGAGCCTGAGTTATGGCCGCGCAACCCGCCGGTACGCTTTCGCAAAAACATACCGACTTACTGGCTGGAACTGGTGATTCGAGAAGGGCGTAACCGTCAGGTTCGGCGCATGACCGCCGCAGTCGGGTTGCCGACCTTGCGCCTGGTGCGCGTGCGAATTGGCGATTGGTCGATCGATGGCCTGGATCAAGGCCAGTGGAAGGAAGTGCCGGCGCGCTTATAAGGCGCCGGACTCGATCAGGCCGATCACCACGCTTTTGATGATGAACGCAGCCACGCCCAGGCCGAGCACGAAGAACAGGATGAACGAGCCAAAGCGCCCGGCCTTGGACTTCTTTGCCAGGTCCCAGACGATAAAGCCCATGAAAATGATCAGGATGGTGACCAGGCCAGTCATCATCCATTCTTCAAACAGGGCGGGATCGATGTTGTTCATGGGCTCTTCCGACGGGGCAGGCGGCAAGTATAAGGCAGCGTCTTCAACACAACATTGATTTGGATCGAGGTACGGTCCAAATGTGGGAGCGGGCTTGCTCGCGAAAGCGCAGTGTCAGTCAGCGCGTGTATTGACTGAATCAGCGCTTTCGCGAGCAAGCCCGCTCCCACAGGGGATTTTTAGTGTTGTTGAAATCAGGTACGCAAATGAGTCAGCGGCAATTCGGTGCTGTTGAGCACCTGGTTCAGCACGAAGCTGGAGCGCACGCTGGTCACGCCTTCGATGCGGGTCAGGTGACCCAGCAGTAGCTTCTGGTAGTGATCCATGTCCGGCACCACCACTTTCAGTTGATAGTCGGCGTCCATCCCGGTCACCAGGCTGCATTCCAGCACTTGGGGCAGGGTGCGGATGGCCGCTTCGAAATTCTCGAAACGCTCCGGGGTGTGGCGGTCCATGCCGATCAGCACATAGGCGGTCAGGCTCAGGCCGAGCATCTTGCGGTCGAGCAGGGCGACCTGGCGTGCAATGTAGCCGTCGTCCTCCAATTGCTTGACCCGGCGTGAGCAGGGCGAAGGCGACAGGCCGATACGCTCGGCCAACTCCTGGTTGGAGATCCTCGCGTCGCGCTGCAATTCCGCCAAAATACTCAGGTCGTATCGGTCAAGCTTGCTCATTGGGTTGGCCTTTGTCGTAACTATTGCGGTGAATTATCCATGAAGGGTTAAAAATTGCGCAAGCACTGTTTATTGACGCAATCTTCGCAATCATCTGTCGGACGTTGGCGGGTATCGTTATCAACAGAATCACCGCCTGGACAACAGTCCACAGCAGCTCGCCCAATCAGGCCCGCTGCGGCCGCCACCCCAGCAGGGTTGAGTTGGCCTCCAGGCTGCACACTGTCCACAAGACGGCGTGAGGTGAGCCAACGTCAAAAGCGTTGAGCCAGGACGAAGTTCTCAAGGGGTGGCCGACGGGTCACCCCTTTTCTTTTGCCTTGAGAAAATTGTTCTCGTGACTGATAACCTGTCTCAGAACCGGGCGCGGCTTTTCCAGTCTTATCTATGAGGCCGGACGTTCTAGGCCCTTATCCGCAGTGAGGAATAGCATGAAGCGCATCTGGCGTATGGCAGGTGTAGGTTTGCTGATGGTGACCATCGGCACGCAAGTGATGGCAGACGACCCGCGCCCTGAAGGCGGCGGTCAGCATGAACGAGGGCCGGAAGGTGGTCGGCAAGGTAACGAACAGCCGCGACCGCAAAACAACCAGCCTCGCCCGCAGAACAATCAACCACGGCCGGAAAACACTCAGCCGCGTCCGCAGAACCAGCACTTCGAGAACAACCAGCCGCGTCCCCAGAATCCGCATTTTGATCGCGCCGAGCAGCAGCCGCACGGTGGCGGGCAATGGCAGGGTCGCCCGCAAGGGGCTGAACAGCCTCGGCCGGCGCCGCAGCCGGCGAATAACCTGCCGATCCAGGGGCGTCCGGATACCGTGCGCCAGACCCAGGAACCGCGCCAGGGCAACTACCAAGACATCCCACGTCGCAATGATGGCAACCAGCACTGGCAGGCCGGCAATGGTCCGGGCCCACGTCCGGGCGGTGGCTTCAACAACGGTCACCCGAATGACAACCGCTGGCCGGGTCGTCCCGACGGGCATGGCAATGGTTGGGGGTCCGGACCGCAATATCGTCCCGGTTATACCGTCGACCGTTTTCCCGACCGCAATTACCGCGTGCCGTACCGTGGCCAGGATTACTTCTTCTCCGGCGGCTACTGGTATCGCCCGCAAGGCCCGCGCTACGTAGTGGTAACGCCGCCGTATGGGATTCGCGTGCGCTACCTGCCGGACTACGCGCGCGAAGTGTGGGTGGGCAGCGCGTTGTTTTTCCTCGCGGCCGGTGCCTACTACACCTACGAAAGCACCTCCCAGGAATACGTGGTGGTGCAACCGCCGACCGCAGTGCCTGGGCCACAGCCGGCGCCGCAAGGCAACGGGTATGACGTGGTGGCCTACCCCGCGAATGGCCAGTCACCGGCCCAAGTGCAGCAGGACGGTTATGACTGTTATCGCTGGGCGGTGCAGCAAAGCGGCTTCGACCCGCAGGCCGTCACCTACGCGCCCGACCCGGCGGTGGTGCAAACCTACCGCCAGGCACAGGGCAACTGCCTGAGCAGTCGCGGGTATCAAGTGCAGTATTGATAAGCTGCAAGCGGCAAGCGGCAAGCTTCAAGTCGCAATCTTCACGCTTCACGCTTGAAGCTTGAGGCTTGAGGCTTGAGGCTTACAGCTTATAGCTTATAGCTGGCTTCTTGGGGTTGATCTGCGGGGTCCGCGTGTACCAGTACTTCGGCACGCGGGTAGGCTTGGTGAATGGCATCGGCGGCCTGGTCGCTGATGCCGTGGGCGACTGACAGGGTCAAATCCCCCGGCAGTTCCAGGTGCAGTTGCACGAACCAGTGGCTGCCGGAAATCCGCGTGCGCAAATCATGCGCACCCAGCACGCCGGGCACGCCGCGCGCCAGTTCCAGCATATGCTGGCTGACCTCCGGCGGCAGCTCCTCGTCCATCAATACCGCGAAGCTTTCCCGGGCGATCTGGATCGCACTCCACAAGATGTAGGCGGCAATGCCCAGGCCGAACCAGGCGTCGACCTGATGAAAACCCATGCCCGCCAACACCAGTGCCACCAGGATGCTGCCGTTGAGCATCAGGTCCGAACGGTAATGCAGAGAATCCGCGCGTACCGCGTTGGAGCCGGTTTCGCGCACCACCCGGTGTTGCAGCATCAGCAAGGCCACGGTCAGCACCAGGGAAAACACAATCACACCAATGCTCAGCCACGGCGCGCCCACTGGTTCCGGGTGTTGCAGGCGCTCGTAGGCCTGGAACGCGATCAGCACCGCACTGCCGCCGATAAACAGCGCCTGGGCCATGCCCGACAGCGATTCCGCCTTGCCATGACCATAACGGTGATCGTCATCGGCCGGGCGCAGGGCGTAATGCACGGCCAGCAGGTTCAGCAGCGAGGTCACGCCGTCGAGCAGTGAGTCGGTCAACCCGGCGAGCATGCTCACCGAGCCACTGAGCCACCAGGCGATGGCCTTGGTGATAATCAGCGCACAGGCCACGCCCACCGAGGCGCGGGTGGCCAGGCGCAGGAGCCGCGCGTGTTCGGGGCTGGTGGTCATGGGCAGTCCTTAGGCAGCGGGTTGCAGGCCCAGGGACGCGAGCTGTTGCACGCTGCCCTTGAACTGGATCATGCGCGGGTCATCCAGCGGCAGGCTGCGGCCGGTTTCCTTCTGGATGATGCTTTGCAGCTTGGCGTTGTCGACCTTGCCGTCGGCGCCGATGGCCTCGTGGAGTTTTTCCGGGGCGACCTGGGCAGTCTTGCCCGGTTCGAAGTAGATCGCGCCAGTGGCGAAGTCCACGCCGAACGCGATCAGGCCAGGGATCACATAGAACAGCAGGCCCACGGCGTCGAGCACGGCAATCGCCGGGTCGATCTTGCCGTCGATCTGGCCGCGGCGGTCGGGGTAGAAAATCGAGCCGCAGGCCGTCAACTGGCTCAGCAGGGTGACGGCGAGGACACCGCCAATGACACGGGAAGCGATACGCATGAAGACTCTCCTGAACACGGTTGATACGAAACTATAAGCCAGCGCCCACCTTTGAGCGCATCCACCGCGAAAGGGCGGGGTGCTTGTGAGACCAGCACCGGCATCCGGCAGTTCGCCGTTATACTCGCCGCTCTGCTTTGGAGCCAGTATGAATTCGTTGCCGATCGATGATGTTTTACCCGCCCTGCGTGACGCCTTGGCGAATCGCCATGAAGCCGTGCTGGAAGCACCGCCCGGCGCCGGTAAAACCACCCGTGTGCCCTTGGCCTTGTTGAACGAGCCCTGGCTGGCCGGGCAGACCATCCTGATGCTCGAACCGAGGCGCCTGGCGGCGCGTGCTGCCGCCGAACGGCTGGCCAGTGAGCTGGGCGAAAAGGTCGGCGACACCGTCGGCTATCGCATCCGTCTCGACAGCAAAGTCGGCCCCAATACACGGATTGAAGTGGTCACCGAAGGCATCCTCACCCGTCGCCTGCAGGATGACCCGGCACTCGACGGCGTGGGTTTGCTGATCTTCGACGAATTCCACGAACGCAGCCTCGACGCCGACCTGGCGCTGGCCCTGAGCCTGAACGGGCGCGAGCTGTTTCGCGATGAGCAGCCGCTGAAAATCCTGCTGATGTCCGCGACCCTCGAAGGCGAGCGCCTGGCCAGCCTGCTGGACGACGCGCCGATCCTGCGCAGCGAGGGACGTATGTTCCCGGTGCAGACGCGCTGGGGCCGGCCGTACCAGTCGGGTGAATTCATCGAGCCGCGTGTGGTGAACACCCTCCTCGAGGCCCTGCACGACGAGTCCGGCAGTGTGCTGGTGTTTTTGCCGGGGCAGGCGGAGATTCGCCGGGTCCATCAACAACTGGCTGACGCCCTGGGCGACCGCAGCGATGTGCTGCTGTGCCCGCTGCATGGCGAGCTGGACCTCAACGCCCAGCGCGCCGCCATCGACCCGGCTCCGCCCGGCAAACGCAAAGTGGTACTCGCCACCAACATCGCCGAGACCAGCCTGACTATCAATGGCGTACGTGTGGTGATCGACGCCGGCTTGGCGCGCGTGCCGCGTTTTGACCCTGGCAGCGGCATGACCCGCCTCGATACCCAACGCATCTCCCGCGCCAGTGCCACCCAGCGCGCCGGCCGGGCAGGGCGCCTGGAGCCGGGGGTGTGTTATCGCTTATGGTCTGAGGATCAGCATGAAGGCCTGGCCGCGTATGGCAGTGCGGAAATCCTCGCCGCCGATCTCGCCGGCCTGGCGCTGCAACTGGCGCGTTGGGGTGTCACGCCCACGCAACTGGTGTGGCTCGATGTGCCGCCGACCGCCGCCTATGCCCAGGCCCAGGATTTGCTGCAGCGCCTGGGGGCGTTGAATGACGACACGCTGACCGCGCATGGCCAGAAAATGGCCGAGCTGCCGGCCCATCCGCGTATCGCCCATCTGCTGTTGCGCGGCCAGGATCTGGGCCTCGCGGCGACCGCGTGTGAGGTCGCCGCGCTCTTGGGGGAGCGCGATATTTTGCGCGGCGCTGGCGCGGATTTGCACAGTCGCCTGGCGTTGCTGTCCGGCGAAGAACGCGCGCGCGGTACCCAAGGCGGCGTGCAGCGGGCCAAGCAACTGGCGCGGCAATACCGTGGCTATCTGAGAGGCAAGGCCACCCAGCCGGTGGCCGATCCCGACCACCCACGTTGGCTCGGTGCCCTGCTGGCGCTGGCCTACCCGGACCGTGTCGCCCAGCAACGTCGCCCCGGCGGCGCCGAATATCGCCTGGCTAACGGCCGAGCGGCGCTGTTCGCCGAGGCCGACAGCCTGATGAAACAACCCTGGCTGGTGATCGCCGACCTGGGCAGTCGCCAGGGCCAGCGTGAAGAACGTATCTACCTGGCGGCCGATTTTGATCCGTCACTGTTCGACACGGTGCTGGCCGAGCAGGTGCGCGCTGTCGACCAGCTGGATTGGGACGAGCGCGAAGGCGTATTGCGTGCCGAACGCCAGCGCAAAGTCGGCGAACTGGTGCTCAGCCGTGAACCGCTGACCGGCCTGGACGAGTCCGCCCGCAGCCAGGCGCTGGTCAACCTGGTGCGCCGCAAAGGCCTGGAGTTGCTGCCCTGGACGCCTGAACTGCGCCAATGGCAGTCCCGCGTCATGCTGCTGCGCCAGCTGGACGCCGGCAAAGCCAGCGAATGGCCAGATATCAGCGACACCGCCTTGCTCGCCAGCCTCGAACACTGGTTGATGCCCTACCTGGGCAAAGTCTCGCGCCTGAGCCATTTCGCCCACCTGGATATTTCCAGCTTCCTGCATAACCTGTTGCCGTGGCCGCTGCCCCAGCGGCTCGACGAGTTGGCGCCGCAACATGTGGAGGTGCCATCGGGCTCGTCAGTGCGTTTGGACTACAGCGAACAGCCGCCGATTCTGGCGGTGCGCCTGCAGGAGTTGTTCGGCCTGGCCGACACCCCGCGCATTGCCGGCGGGCGCCAAGTGGTGAAGCTGCACCTGCTGTCCCCGGCACGGCGGCCGGTGCAGGTGACCCAGGATCTGGCGAACTTCTGGCGCAGTACCTACGCCGAAGTGAAGAAGGATCTGAAGGGCCGTTACCCCAAGCACTATTGGCCGGATGACCCGCTGGTGGCGGAGGCGACCGCCAGGATCAAGCCGAGAAAGTAGCGACCACCGGGATCAAATGTGGGAGCCGGCTTGCCTGCGACTGCGGTGCAGCCGACACACCGCGTCGTCTGCATCGCCGCCAAGCCGGGCTCCTACAGGTGTTGGTTATTGCGCGGCAGGCAGCAGGAATCGTGCGATCACCGGCAGATGGTTGGAAATACGCAAGGTATCCTCCTGCCGCACCTTGGCCTGCACCCGTTTGATCCGTGGGCTGTAGAACAGGTAATCGAGCGTGCGATCCGGGCCTTCAATGCTGGGATCATTCGGGAAGTGCGTCAGCCATTTCTCACGGTCAATCCCGCTCGATTCGCTGTTACTCGGGATCATCGGGTACTTGTCCCACAGCAGATGCAGCTCGCTGTCCGGCGAATATTGCCCGCGCTTCCCGGCGTCCAGGCGCAGGAATTGCCCCAGGGGCAGCAGGTTGAAATCGCCGCCGATCAACCAGGGCGTGCCGCGACCTTCGAACTTATCCAGCAACTTGACCGTGGTTTGCACCTGCGCCTGCACCGCGCTGCGGCCCGGGGCGTCGCCGTCCAGGCGGGTGTTGAGCACTGCCAGCTGGCCGCCATCACTCAGTGGCAAGTAGGTCAGCAGCAAGGCGGGCTTGGGCTGGAACTGACGGCTGATGAAGTTGGCGTCCGGCGCCGGCAATTGCAGGCGTTCGGCGTGTTCGATCTGGTAGCGGCTCAGGGTCGCCAGCTTGCGGCCGACGCTGCCGAAGATATGCCGGTCGGGGACGAAGTCGGCTTTCCAGTCGAAGGTCTGGGCGCTGCAGGGGTAGAGGTCGACCAGGCGTTCCTGGAGCAGGGCCAGTTGGTCCTGGTAGTGGGACGGCTTGGCGTTTTCGTCGAGTTCCTGCAGCAGCAGGATGTCGGGTTGTTCGTCGCGGATCACCCGCGCCACTTCGTCGAGGCTGGCGGCCATGTCTTCCACGGTGGGGCGGTCGTCGGGGCCGCTGCCGTCGGTGGTGTCGTACCAGAACACGTAGTTCTTGCCGGCCAGGTATTGCACGTTCCAGGTCATGACCTTGAGCGCCTGCCCTGGCAACAGGGTCGGCGCACGCGGCGCAACACAACTCACGGGCAGGATTTCCTTGGGCTCGGGGCGCCAGGTCAGGCTGTAGATCAGGGCCGTCAGCAGGCCTGCAATGATCAACAGGCCCAGCAAGGTTATGCGCAATAAACGGGTCATCGGCTCGGCTTATAGCGTTTCGGGAGTGGCACGGAGCATATCACCGCGCGTCGGCATCGCCACCGATCAGCATGAATAAACGAAACAGCACCACACTGGTAAACAGCTGCAGGAAGCTGTGCGCGCTGTCGATCAGCACGCCGAGCAACGGCGCAGGCTCGGGATAGGCCGCCACACTGGCGCCCTTGAGCAGCCACAGCGGTGTCATCACGCACAACAGGCACACCAGGATCCGCCAGAAATGCCCACGGGTCAGGCGGAAGCTTTCTTTCATTGCCTCCAGCGCCGGCATGCTGCGCAGTACCAGCAGATACTCGGCAAACGCCAGCACCACCATCAGCCACAGGCCCGGCAGGAAATACAGCGACAGGCCAAGCAGAATCAGCAAGGTGCTCATGGCCGTCAGCAGGGCGAAGCGCGGCCACAGGGTCAGCGCCATCGCCCACACATCCTTGGTGCGCGGCGATTCGCCCCGGGTGCGGGCGTCGAGAAACAGGATCAAGGCGCCGGTGTACAGCGGGTACACCAGCAATCCCACCACCACGCTGTAGCCGGGGAAGGCATCCGGGCCCAGCGTGTGGTCGAGCACCTGTTGCAGCAGGGCCTCCAGGATGACCAGCGGCAGGCATAGCTGAACGATGGCACCCAGGTTGTTCCGGGTAAAACGGAAAGAGTCGCGCAATACGTCTAACGGATTCATCAGGTTCATCGCAGGCCTGGAAACAAGGGCGACACTTTAACCGATCAGGGTTGCAGGGACGCAAACGTAAACCTTGAGTAAAGACCATTGAAACAACTGGTAACAGCCCCATAACTAGAGTGCACCTGGCCTGATCACAGGCAGTACCACGATTTCTACCGGCAATCTAACGAGGTCGCCATGAACAGCGAAGAGCAAACCCTGATCGATGGACTGTTTTCACGGTTGCAGCAAGCCGAAACGGACTCAGCCCCCCGCGATGCGCAAGCAGAAGCGCGGATCAAGGAGCACATGACTCGCCAACCGGCCGCCGGGTATTACATGACCCAGTCGATCCTGGTGCAGGAACACGCGCTCAAGAGCCTCGACGCGCAGAACAAGCAGCAGGCGCAGCAGATCCAGCAATTGCAGGAGGAGCTAGAGCGCGCCAAGTGGTCGCAGCCAGCCCCTGCAAGCGGCGGCGGCTTCCTGTCGAGCATCTTTGGCGGCGGTTCCCGCGACCCGCAGCCAAGCCAGAGCGCCCCGGCTTCGTCGGGTGGCTGGCGTGAACCGGGCAGGCCTGCGTTTGGCCAGCCTGCGCCGCAGCAGAACTATGGCGCGCCCCAGCAGAACTACCAGCAACCGCAGCAGGCGCCTGCGGCCCCGATCGGCAGCGGCTTCCTCGGCGGCGCACTGAAAACCGCTGCAGGCGTGGCCGGTGGTGTAATGCTGGCCGAGGGCATCAGCAGCCTGTTCCACCACAACCAGCAGCCGCAGGTAGTGGAAGAAATCATCGAGCAACCGGCGCCGGCCAGCGACCAGGGCGGCTGGGGCAACGATGACCAGCGCTTTGCCGGCAATGATAGCGACAGCTGGGGCAGCAACAACGCGGACAGTTTTGCCGACAGCGACTATTCCGACGACTCTTCTTCCTTTGGCGACGACGATTCCTTCGTCTGACCTGCACTCAACCGGGGCGCTGCGTCGCCCCGGTCTGATTTTTCCCGGAAACGTTCTCGTGACTGGCATACTGGCACCCTTTCCGGGCGCTGGCGCCTGGCTGTCATGAGGAAGTGCGGTGAAGAAAATTGCAGTGTTCGCCGATGTACAAAACCTCTATTACACCGTCCGCCAGGCCTATGGTTGCCATTTCAACTACGCCGCCCTGTGGGCTGATATCAGCGCGCGCGGGCAGATCGTCGAGGCCTATGCGTATGCCATCGACCGAGGCGACAGCAAGCAGCAGCAGTTCCAGCAGATCCTGCGCAATTTGGGCTTCACGGTGAAACTCAAGCCGTATATCCAGCGCAGCGACGGCTCGGCCAAGGGCGACTGGGACGTGGGCATCACCATCGACATCATGGACGCCGCCGACCACGTCGACGAAATCGTGCTGGCCTCCGGCGACGGTGACTTCGACATGCTGCTCGACCGCATCATCCACAAGCACGGCGTCGAAGCCGTGGCGTATGGCGTGCCGGGGTTGACGGCCAACTCGTTGATACGCGCTGCCAGCCGCTACGTGCCGATCGAAGGCGCGTTGCTGCTCAAATAAGCGCTACGGCTCAATAAATAGTTAGACGGAGTTGGAACAGGTTTGGAACGTATAGCGGTCATCGACTTTGAAACCACCGGCATCACCCCGAGCAGCCACTGCCGGGCCACGGAAATCGCCGTGGTCATCCTCGAACGTGGCCAGATCGTGGACCGTTACCAGAGCCTGATGAACGCTGGCGTGCGCGTGCCCGGCTTTATCGAACAGCTCACCGGCATCAGCAACGCCATGCTGCGCAGCGCGCCGCCGGCTGAGCGGGTGATGAACGAAGTGAATGAATTCGTCGGCACCACGCCGCTGATGGCGCACAACGCTGCGTTCGACCAGAAATTCTGGGATTACGAACTGGGCCTGATCCGCCGCACCCGCCTGCAGAAATTCGCCTGCTCCCTGCTGCTGGCGCGCCGTCTGATGCCGTCGGCGCCGAACCACAAACTCGGCACGTTGAATGCCTTCGCCCAGCTGCCCCACACCGGCCAGGCTCACCGGGCGCTGGCGGATGCGGAAATGGCCGCCAACCTCACGGCGCACCTGGCCCAGGAACTGCGCCGCACCCACGGATTGCGCGAATTGTCCCACGACCTGCTGTGCACCTTGCAGAAAGTGCCGGCGGCGAAGATCAATGAGCATCTGAAGAAACA
Source organism: Pseudomonas sp. GW821-FHT09C08 (assembly GCF_059418125.1). NCBI lineage: Bacteria > Pseudomonadati > Pseudomonadota > Gammaproteobacteria > Pseudomonadales > Pseudomonadaceae > Pseudomonas > Pseudomonas sp. GW821-FHT09C08. The sequence continues at coordinate 80,350 of NZ_JBWKPG010000011.1, forward strand.
TCGCGGGTTCTGATAGAACAACGCCGTTCAAATGTGGGAGGGGCGGTGTTCATCGAGGCTGCACACACTCCAGCGCCCGATCCACCACCCCCTTTGCCATCTCCACCAAATGCATCACCGCCCGCTGCTGCACATCCATCGTTTTGCCCGACGAGTGCGCAGAGCCCACCGCGCAATGCGGCAAATCCGCCGCGCAAATGAAAGAGAGTGGTCTTGCTGGCCATTGAAACAACCGCTCTTTTTGGGGGCGCTTATCTGCTTTCTGAATAGTCAGTAGGCTTAGCCTTGCTGTCCTGTCGGACCATTCTGGATTTTCCCTTCTCCCGTCTATACCCCTTCGCTGCGACCTAAGATCCCGGCTGTCATTTACGTAGAGGGACTACGTCATGCAGGAAAGCGATCTTCACACAGCAATCAGGCGAAGCCAGTTTGAGCTCCAAGGCAGCGGCATCGATTTCGGCTCAACTTCAAGCATGGCGTTTCATTAGGGAAACACGATGACAAGTTGCCCGGCAGTCATGGTTTTACCTCATTCGCCAGGCTGGACCCATGGCGCCAGTTACCAGTTACTCAAGCCCGTTCATGCGGACTCCTCGGTGCCGAGCACCACGTTTGACGAACTTTGGAAATGTACCCAGCAACACTATGGCTTGACGGCCGCAACGGTTCTCACTGGCGCCGCCGGCATACCTATAAACAAAATTGCCGTGGGCACTTGGGTTCATGTTGGCTCTAGCAAAACGACGAACCTGGCGAGTCTCATCGGAATGCGCTTTTTCCCTCGTACATTGATCAGGCAACCCACGGTGGCCAGAATGGCGAAAGCAACGTTTGGCACCGTCCGGGTATTTGGCATTATTGGACGGGGCATTCCTTTCCTTGCTGCGGGGTTGGCTGTCTTTGATCTAATCAGTATTGGCAAGTGCGCCTATGAGGCAAGAAATGGTAGGTAGCCCGACTAGAGCCGAGATCAGCGAAAAGGTGATTCAGCTATTCGTCGATATCATCGGTTTCATCGACCGAAGTCAGGTCACCGAGCAAACGGACTTCATCCATGACTTCAAGATTATTGATGATGATTTGACCTGCTTTGTCATGCAGATCAAGTGGCAATTCAACTTGCAAGCGACGCAGAAAGATTGGGATCACATCACCACCATCGAGCAGGTGGTCGATTTGATTGTTCAACGCTCACAGCTGTGTTGAAGCAACTGACGTCATCGCGGGCAAGCCCAGCTCCCACAGTTGACCGAGTTGCCCGGACTGTTATGCGGTCTAGTGTGGGAGCTGGCTTGCCTGCGATGGCGTCGGTAGGGCCTACCTGCAAGTCAGGGAATAAACGCCATCACTGATGCTGGTGATCCCGAACCGCCTTCCAGTCCTAGTACACCTATCACTAACGTGGCGCCCTTGGCCGGAAGCCGGTCGAGGTGGGTCAGGCACTCCAGCACAATCCCGTTTCCCGCCAACACGGCGTGGTTTGTCGCGAAGGCGGTGCTTTGCCCTGGATCAACCCCGTGGGTATCAATGCCAACCCCGGCAATCTGGCGCTGTTCGAGCAAAAACCGAATCGCCGCTTCACCAATCCCAGGGAAGTGTGAGCCTTGCGCGTCCTGCCCAAAAAACGCTATCGGGTCGTTCCAGAGGTGTTGCCAGCCGGTGTACATCAGCACCACCGAGCCAGGTTCGATAAGCCCGTGCTGACGTTCCCATGCTTCAATATCCAGTGGGCTGATTTCGTAGTCTGGATTGCTCTGGGTTTTACCGTGCACATCGATCACTACGGCGGGCCGCACCAAGTCTTCGGGTCGATAACCATCAATCCCCATTCCACCAGCATAAAAACTGTTCGGCGCATTCATATGCGTGGCGCTATGTTCACCCATGCTGAAACGCCGAAGGAAATAGCCGTCCTTGTCCCGTGACGCGACGTCTTCAAACGCCACCGGCGGGTCCCCCGGCCACAGCGGAATACGCGGGGAGATCGGGTGACTGAGGCTGAAGACCTTGCTGGGCTTATCCACCATTTTTGCCCTCCAACTGCCCCAACGGCACCCGCCGCTCTATCGCGCTCGACAAGATGATCGAGGTCTTGCTGAACCCGAACTTCGCCACCCGGTTGATCAAATTCTCCAACTCCGGCATCGAGCCCACCGCTGCCTGCATGATCACGCACGGATCGCCCGTTACACGATGGCATTCGGTCAGTTCGGGGATTTCGGCCAGGGCATCGTAGACCTTCTGGCTGCCGTGGTTGGTCAGTCTCAGTTCCATCACGCACTGAATCGGCAGGCCGACTTTGGATAAGTCCACCTTGGCCTGATACCCGGTGATCACGCCGCTGGCCTCCAGCTTGGCCACGCGTTCGGCGACGGCGGGGGCGGAGAGATTTACCGTGCGCGCCAGTTGCGCGTAGGAAGCGCGGCCGTCTTCGAGCAGGGCGCTGAGGAGCATGCGGTCGTATTTGTCCATGATAAGGCTCCAGGAGCGCGTGGCTTTCGAAAGTAGGGTTTATAGCCCTGATAACCATGTTTTGAAAAGTGTACTGGCGGATTAAACAGGTTTTGTAACTTATGTTTAGGCGCCTGCCTTTTTAGAATAAGCCTCTCTCATTTCTGCCATAGAGCTGCCCAATGCCAGGCCCACGTCGCTTTCCCTTACCGTTGATCGCCGCTTTTTTTGCGTTGTATGTGATTTGGGGCTCCACCTACCTGGTGATCCGCATCGGCGTGGAATTCTGGCCGCCGCTGATGCTGGGTGGGATTCGCTTCCTGGTGGCGGGGGCGGTGATGTATGGCTTCTTGCGTTGGCGCGGGGCGCCAGCGCCGACCTGGGAGCAATGGAAAGCAGCTGCCAAGATCGGCATTTTGCTGCTGACCTTCGGCAATGGCGCGGTGAGTGTGGCCGAGCACACCGGCGTCTCGTCCGGTGTGGCGGCGCTGGCGGTGGCGACCGTGCCGCTGTTCACCTTGCTGTGCGGTTATTTCTGGGGCGCGCGTAATACCCGCCTGGAATGGGCGGGCGTGATCCTGGGGATGATCGGCATCGCCATGCTCAACATGGGCAGCACGTTGCAGTCGAGCCCGATGGGCGCGGCTTTATTGTTGTTTGCCGCGGCGTCGTGGGCGTTCGGTTCGGTGTGGAGCCGGCGCCTGCCGTTGCCGCCGGGGGCAATGGCCAGTGCGGCGGAAATGCTGGTGGCCGGCGTGACGCTGTTGATCGCCAGCGCGCTCACCGGCGAGCACCTGCAAGCCATGCCGCCGCTGGAAGGCTGGCTGGCCCTGGCGTACCTGGCCGTGTTCGGCTCGATCATCGCCTTCAACGCCTATATGTACCTGCTCAAGCATGTGCGTCCGGCGGCGGCGACCAGCTATGCCTACGTCAACCCGGCGGTGGCGGTGTTGCTGGGGATCGTGTTCATCGGCGAGACCATCGGCCTGGAAGAATCCCTGGCGATGCTGGTGATTATCAGCGCGGTGCTGTTGATCAGCCTGCCCCAGTGGCGCAAGCCCAAGCCGGAAATAAGGTAAACTGCCGCGCATTACGCCCTTGCGCTGAATTTTTCCTACGGTAAACACATGACTTTCGCCACACTTGGCCTGATCGAACCCTTGCTGCGCGCCCTTGAGACGCTTGGCTACCAGACCCCGACGCCGGTGCAGGCGCAAGCCATTCCGGCGGTGCTGGCCGGTCGCGACCTGATGGCTGCGGCCCAGACCGGCACCGGCAAGACCGCCGGTTTCGCCGTGCCGCTCCTGCAATTGCTGACTATGGAAGGGCCCAAAGTCGCCGCCAACTCGGCCCGCGCACTGATCCTGTGCCCGACCCGTGAACTGGCCGAGCAGGTTCACGCCAGCGTTGCCGAGTACGCCCAACACCTGCCGCTGACCACTTACGCGGTGTACGGCGGCGTGAGCATCAACCCGCAGATGATGAAGCTGCGCAAGGGCGTCGACATCCTGGTCGCCACGCCGGGCCGGCTGATCGACCTGTTCCGCCAGAACGCGCTGAAACTCAACCAGCTGCAGACCCTGGTGCTGGATGAAGCCGACCGCATGCTCGACCTGGGCTTCTCCGAAGAACTGGCGAACATCTACCGCATGCTGCCGAAGAAGCGCCAGACGCTGCTGTTCTCGGCGACCTTCTCCGATGACATTCGCGTGCTGGCCGGGCAGATGCTCAACGACCCGCTGAGCATCGAGGTCAGCCCGCGCAACGTCGCCGCTAATACCGTGAAGCAATGGGTGGTGCCGGTCGACAAGAAGCGCAAGCCCGAGCTGTTTGTGCACCTGATGCGCAAAGGCCGCTGGAAGCAGGTGCTGGTGTTCGCCAAGACCCGCAATGGCGTGGATGCGCTGGTGGATAAGTTGCAGGGCCTGGGCATCAATGCCGACGGCATTCATGGTGATAAACCCCAAGCGACCCGCCAACGCGCGCTGGACCGTTTCAAATCCAGCGAAGTGCAGATCCTGGTGGCCACCGACGTGGCGGCCCGTGGCCTGGACATCGAAGACCTGCCGCTGGTGGTCAACTTCGACCTGCCGATCGTGGCCGAGGATTACATCCACCGCATTGGCCGTACCGGCCGTGCGGGTAACACCGGCGAGGCGATTTCGCTGGTGTGCGCCGATGAAGTGAACATGCTGTCGGCCATCGAGATGCTGACCCGTCAGACCTTGACCCGCAAGATGGAGCCGGATTTCGAACCGGAACACCGCGTGCCGGACACCGATGCCAGCGGGCAGGTAGTAAAGAAACCGAAAAAACCGAAGAAGCCCAAGACCTCCGGTGGTGGCGGCAAGCGCAACCTCGGCAAGTGGGTGGACAGTGGTGAGGTGGCGCCGGCGGAGCCGTCGATCAAGCCGGTGCGCAAGGTCCCGGTTTTTAATACCGGGCCGCGTAAGAAGAAGTAACTGACCTTTGTGGTGAGCGGGCTTGCCCCGCGTTGGGCCGCGAAGCGGCCCTAAAACCTGCAAGCGCGAGTTATCTGTTAAAACCCTGCGGGTTTATTGGGGCTGCTTCGCGGCCTAACGCGGGGCAAGCCCGCTCGCCACAAGCCACTCCAACATCCCGCGCCCGGCTGCTCGTCCGCTGGCAAAACACCCCGTCAGCAAATACCCGCCGGTCGGCGCTTCCCAGTCGAGCATCTCCCCTGCGCAAAACACCCCCGGCAATTGCTTGAGCATCAACCGCTCATCCAACGCCTCGAATGGCACGCCACCGGCGGCGCTGATCGCCTCATCCATCGGCCGGGTTTTCACCAGGGTCAGTGGCAGCGCCTTGATATCAACCGCCAACTGCGCCGGATCATGAAAGTGCTCCGCCGGGGTCAACTCGCGCAGCAGCGCCGCTTTCACCCCATCCAACCCCAACTGACTGTGCAAATGCTTGCTCATCGAGCGCGAGCCACGTGGCTTGGCCAGGGCGGCCTGGACCTTGTCCAGCGGCTTGCTCGGCAGCAGATCGATATGCACGGTGGCCGCGCCGTCACGGTTGATGGCTTCACGAATCGGCGCCGACAGTGCGTAGATCAGGCTGCCCTCGATGCCCGTCGCGGTGATCACGCACTCGCCCAGTCGAGGCTTGTCATCCGCCATGCCGATAGCGACGTTTTTCAGCGGCGCGCCGGCGAATTTGCTCACCATCAAATCGCTCCAGGTCGACACCTCGAAGCCGCAGTTGCTCGGTTGCAGCGGGGCGTAGGGCACGCCACGGTCTTCCAGCAACTTGAGCCACGCACCATCGGAGCCCAGGCGCGACCAGCTGCCGCCGCCCAGGGCCAGTAGCACGGCATCGCTGTGGATAGTTTTTTCGCCGTCAGGGCTGTGGATAAGTAAGTCGCCCTCGGCATTCCAGCCGAGCCAGCGATGGCGGGTGTGGATAACCACGCCCTGGTCACGCAGGCGCTTGAGCCACGCACGCAGCAGCGGCGCGGCTTTCATGTCGGTAGGAAACACGCGACCGGAGGTGCCGACAAAGGTCTGGATGCCCAGGCCGTGAATCCACTCGCACAACGCCTCGGCGCCAAACGCGCGCAGTAACGGCGCCATCTGCGGCGCGCGCTCGGCGTAACGCGACAGGAACGCCGGGTACGCCTCCGAATGGGTGATGTTCATGCCGCCCACGCCCGCCAGCAGGAACTTGCGCCCCACGGAGGGCATGCCGTCATACAGGTCGACCCGCACGCCTGCCTGGCTCAAAACTTCGGCGGCCATCAGCCCGGCGGGGCCGCCGCCGATAATGGCAACGTGGGAGGGAGCAGTAGCGGACATCAGCAGGCCTGGTGAAAACGAAAGGGCGCCCATTGTAAGCAATGGCGCGCAATTGTGGGGGGGAAGGATCGTTGTGATCGGCGAGCACGCTTTCCATGGCGAGCACCCCTCCCATAGTGACCGCGCTTCCTGTGGTGAACGCGCGTCCTGTGGCGAGCGGGCTTGCCCCGCGTTGGGCTGCGAAGCAGCCCCAAACCCTCAACCCCCGTTCTAACTGACAGAACGCGACGCCCCAAAAAGGGGCTGCTACGCAACCCAACGCGGGGCAAGCCCGCTCACCACAAGGAAGCCGGCGTGTCTGATCAGAAAACGTACAGTTTCCTACACGCCATGCGTGGGTTAGCTTTCAGACGCTTACGCTCAACTTATCCACAGGCCGTTCCACAGGCATTGTGGGTAACGCTCACACTTCAATGACAGCCTGATGACGTCCATACCCGTTGCGCGCTGTGATGCAGGATGCCGTGACGACGCGCCAGGGCAGGGCGGTCCTTGCTGTAGCCGCCGCCGATCACGCCCATCACCGGGATGTCGCGGCCCAGGCAGTGGCGCATCACGGCTTCATCGCGGGCGGCGACGCCGGTGTCTGTCAGCTTGAGGTAACCGAGGGCGTCGTCCTTATGCACATCGACGCCGGCGTCGTACAGCACCAGGTCGGGTTGGTACAGCGGCAGCAGGTAGTTGAGGGCGTCATCGACCACCTTGAGGTACTCGGCATCGCCCATGCCCATGGGCAGCGGGATGTCCCAATCGCTCTGGGCCTTGCGCGCCGGGAAGTTCTTTTCGCAGTGCAGCGACACGGTGATGGCATCCGGGGTGTCGTGGAGGATGCGGGCGGTGCCGTCGCCCTGATGCACGTCGCAGTCGAAGATCAGCACGCGGTTGACCCGGCCGCTGGCCAGCAGGTAATGGCTGATTACCGCCAGGTCGTTGAAGATGCAGAAGCCCGCCGGGTAATCGTAATGGGCGTGATGGGTGCCGCCCGCCAAGTGGCAGGCAAGGCCATGTTCGAGTGCCTGCTCGGCCGCGAGGATCGAGCCGCCCACCGCGCGCACGGTGCGTCGGGCCAGGGCTTCGCTCCAGGGCAGACCTAGGCGCTGCTGGTCTTCGCGGGCCAACTCGCCACTCATGTAGCGTTCGATATAACCCGGTTCATGAGCCAGGGCGAGAATATCTGCCGGACACAGCTGCGGGCGCAGCAGTTGGCTGTCCTCGGTCAGGCCGCTGGCCACCAGGTGGTCACGCAACAGACGGAACTTGTCCATCGGGAACCGGTGGTCCGCCGGGAACTCGGGGCTGTAGTCATCGTGGTAGATCAATGGCAAAGGCATGGGATTTTCTGACAGGAATCTGCGAAGGATCTTAACAGCGCTGTACACTCACGCACATGGCAAGGGAGGGGACCCATGGAGCCGATACTCGAACTGGAAAGTGCACGCCTGCTAATGCGCCCATGGCGTGACAGCGACCTGCCGGACTTTGCACGCATGTGCGCCGACTCGCAGGTGATGCGCTATTTTCCGGCCAAATTGAGCCACCTGGAAAGCGCTGCGCTGATCGGGCGGATTCGTGGCCATTTCGCCGAATACGGCTTTGGCCTGTGGGCCTTGCAGCGCAAGGACACTGGCGAATTCATTGGCCTGACCGGGTTGCAGAATGTCAGCTTCGAGGCGGGTTTCACCCCGGCGGTGGAAATCGGCTGGCGCCTGGCGCGCGAGCACTGGGGGCTTGGCTATGCCAGCGAGGCGGCGTGGACGGCATTGCGCTGTGGGTTCGACCGCTTGCAGCTGGATGAAATTGTCGCCTTCACCACGGAGGCCAATCTGCCATCACAAAAAGTCATGCAGGCCATCGGTATGCATTACGATCCGCTGGCAGATTTCGAACACCCCAAGGTCGCAGCCGATGATCCGCTGCGCCCGCATGTTTTGTACCGCATCACCCGCGCCCAATGGTTGGACACGCTGCACGGGTAGGAGCTGGCTCCTACAAGTAGAAAAGAATTGCTCTGAGGAGAGTGTGAATGAGCCAAGTATTGGAAGATCTGGTGGACTTGCTGACCCTGGAGCCGATCGAGGAAAACCTCTTTCGCGGCCGCAGCCAGGACCTGGGTTTTCGCCAACTGTTCGGCGGCCAGGTGCTTGGCCAGTCCTTGTCGGCCGCCAGCCAGACGGTCGAAGAAGCGCGGCACGTGCATTCACTGCATGGCTACTTCCTGCGCCCCGGCGATGCGAAATTGCCAGTGGTGTATTCGGTGGACCGCGTGCGTGACGGCGGCAGTTTCAGCACGCGCCGCGTGACCGCGATCCAGAAGGGCCACCCGATCTTCACCTGCACCACCTCGTTCCAGTACGACGAACAAGGCTTCGAACACCAGACCACCATGCCCGTGGTGGTCGGTCCGGAAAACCTGCCGTCGGAGCTGGAGCTGACCCAGCAGCGTGCGCACCTGATCCCCGAGCACATGCGCGACAAGCTGCTGTGCCCCAAGCCGATCGAAGTGCGCCCGGTGACCGAGAAAGACCCGTTCAACCCGCAGCCGTCCGACCCGGTCAAGTACGTGTGGTTTCGCGCCGACGGTGCCCTGGCTGACGCGCCGGCGCTGCACAAATATTTGCTGGCCTACGCCTCGGACTTCGGCCTGTTGACCACTTCGCTGCTGCCTCACGGCAAGACCGTTTGGCAGAAAGACATGCAAGTCGCCAGTCTTGACCACGCGCTGTGGTTCCACGCCGACCTGCGTGCCGATGACTGGTTGCTCTACGCCATGGACAGCCCGTGGGCCGGCAACTCCCGGGGTTTCTCGCGCGGCAGCGTGTATAACCGTGCCGGGCAATTGGTGGCGTCGGTGACCCAGGAAGGGTTGATTCGCCATCGCAAGGATTGGGCATGAGCCTGACGGACGTTAAGCATTGGGTATTCGACATGGACGGCACCCTCACGGTGGCCGTGCATGACTTTGCGGCCATTCGCGTGGCCCTGGAGATTCCGCCCGAGGACGACATCCTCACTCACCTGGCTGCATTGCCTGCCGACGTGGCAGCGGCCAAGCATGCCTGGTTGCTGGAGCATGAGCGCGAGCTGGCGCTGGGTTCCGTCGCAGCAGAGGGTGCGGTGGAGCTGGTGCGAGAATTGGCGGGACGCGGTTATCGCCTCGGCATCCTTACCCGCAATGCGCGGGAGTTGGCGCATATCACCCTGCAAGCGATTGGCCTGGCCGACTGCTTTGCCGTCGACGACGTGCTGGGCCGCGATGATGCACCGCCCAAGCCCGATCCAGGCGGCCTGCTGAAACTGGCCGCAGCCTGGGATGTGGTACCGAGCGAGATGGTGATGGTCGGCGATTACCGCTTCGACCTCGACTGCGGCCGCGCAGCGGGCACGCGCACGGTGTTGGTCAACTTGCCGCAGAACCCGTGGCCGGAATTGGCAGATTGGCATGCCACAGACTGTGCAGTGCTGCGCCAAATGATCCAGCCCTGAGCCCTGTTGAAGCCAGCTTGAGCCGGGGATGGCGGCGTGTCAGTCGATCTGTTTTCAACTGGCCCACCGCTTTCGCAGGCAAGCCAGCTCCCACATTTTGACCGTGGTTGTCAGGTAGAAAATCGCTCGCCACAGATCTCACTAGCAACCCCCCGATCCCCTGTGGGAGTTGTCGAGCCTTAGCGAGGCTGCGAAGGCGGCCGCATGGGCGGTAGAGGCGTTGGCTGACCCACCGCTTTCGCAGGCAAGCCAGCTCCCACATTTTGACCGTAGTTGTCAGGTAGAAAATCGCTCGCCACAGATCTCACAGCCCACCCCGCGATCCCCTGTGGGAGTTGTCGAGCCTTAGCGAGGCTGCGAAGGCGGCCGCATGGGCGATAGAGGCGTTGGCTGGCCCACCGCTTTCGCAGGCAAGCCAGCTCCCACATTTTGACCGTGGTTGTCAGGTAGAAAATCGCTCGCCACAGATCTCACAGCCCGCCCCGCGATCCCCTGTGGGAGTTGTCGAGCCCCAGCCAGGCTGCGAAAGCGGCCGCATGGGCAATAGGGGGGTTGGCTGACCCAACGCCATCGCAGGCA
>NZ_JBWKPG010000011.1:90780-91125 GCF_059418125.1 Pseudomonas sp. GW821-FHT09C08
GCAAGCCAGCTCCCACATTTTGACCGTGGTTGTCAGTGAGCAAATCGCTCGCCACAGATCTCACAGCCCACCCCGCGATCTCCTGTGGGAGTTGTCGAGCCCCGGCGAGGCTGCGAAGGCGGCCGCATGGGCGATAGAGGGGTTGGCTGACCCACCGCTTTCGCAGGCAAGCCAGCTCCCACATTTTGACCGTGGTTGTCAGTGAGCAAATCGCTCGCCACAGATCTCACAGCCCACCCCGCGATCCCCTGTGGGAGTTGTCGAGCCCTAGCGAGGCTGCGAAGGCGGCCGCATGGGCGATAGAGGCGTTGGCTGGCCCACCGCTTTCGCAGGCAAGCCAGCTCC
>NZ_JBWKPG010000011.1:91224-111222 GCF_059418125.1 Pseudomonas sp. GW821-FHT09C08
CTAGCGAGGCTGCGAAGGCGGCCGCATGGGCGATAGAGGCGTTGGCTGGCCCACCGCTTTCGCAGGCAAGCCAGCTCCCACATTTTGACCGTGGTTGTCAGGTAGAAAATGGCTCGCCACAGATCTTACAAGCAGCCCCGCGATCCCCTGTGGGAGTTGTCGAGCCCCAGCGAGGCTGCGAAAGCGGCCGCATGGGCGATAGAGGGGTTGGCTGGTCCACCGCTTTCGCAGGCAAGCCAGCTCCCACATTTTGACCGTGGTTGTCAGGTAGAAAATCGCTCGCCACAGATCTCACAGCCCACCCCGCGATCCCCTGTGGGAGTTGTCGAGCTCCAGCGAGGCTGCGAAAGCGGCCGCATGGGCGATAGAGGGGTTGGCTGACCCACCACCATCGCCGGCAAGCCGGTTCCTGCAGGGATGTGGGGTTATTGGAAGAGTACTTTCTGGCCTTCAGGCGAGGTAAGCATGCCGTCGCCGTTATGCCCAACGCCCGGCACTTCCACCAGTTTCTGGCTCAACTGCGGGTGCCGCTGCTTGAGGTAGTCAAAATAGTTGTGCCCGCGAATCAGGCGATACGCGCCTTGGGTCTCGGCGGCGCAGCTTTTATCCAGCGCCGGGTGGTTCGGGTCGGTGTCCTGCTGGCCCAGCAGGTAGGTGATGTTGCGTGACACGTAGGCCTGCTCAAGCTGCTCGGCGCTCTGGCCCTTGGCGTAATCCGGCAAGTTTTGCATGCCGTATTTCCAGTCGTTGAAGCCTGGGCAACTGGCGGTGTCGAACTTCACCGGACGTTGTGGCGTGAAGTACGCGTAGGACGATGGGTTGGCGACCACGTAACGCAGGCTGATGCCTTCGGTCTGCAGCATCGGGTGGTCGTGGCCGGTCAGGGCAAACCGCTGGACCACTTGGCCACCGCCGGAATGGCCGGCGACGACGATCTCTTTCAGCGCCGGAAACAGCTTGCGATTGCCCAGGTGCTTGATGATCTGGTCCAGGGCGCCGTAGGAACTGACCTGGCCTGGGCCGACGGAAGACTCGCCGGCCATCCAGTCGTTGCCGTTCCAGCGCAGCACCTGGTTGTCCAGGTGGTTGCGCTTGATGTCGGACTCATTCAGAAACTGCGGCGCAATCACCAGCGTGTTGGTCGCCTGGCCCGCGTGCTCGGCGGCGTCTTCACCGCTTTGCAGGTAGGTCTGCGCATTGCGCAGGCGGCCGTGCACGATGATCAACGCGCGAGTGACCTGGGGCAGCGGCTGGCGCCAGTCCTGGCTCAAGCCCAGGCTGAGGTCGCCGGCATCCAGGTGAAAACGATCGGGACTGACCACCTTGACCCCATGTTCTTTCTCGGCGGCCCAGGTGGATGAGGAACAGGTAATCAACAAGCCCAGCAGCAATCCCAATCGTTTATTCATCTAAAGACTCTTGGCGGTAAAAGTGTCGCATTGAGTGATCTGGCCCTGGGCAAAGCCGGTCTTGAACCAGCGAACCCGCTGCGCCGAGGTCCCGTGGGTAAACGAGTCCGGCACGACGCGCCCTTGACCCTGTTGCTGCAAACGGTCATCGCCGATGGCGTTGGCCGCATTCAGTGCTTCTTCAATATCGCCAGGCTCCAGCCAGTTCAGGCGCTTTTGCGCGCGGTTGGCCCAGACCCCGGCGAAACAGTCGGCCTGCAATTCCTGGCGCACCAGCAGGCCGCCATCGCCTTGCAGTTGCCGGCCCTGCTGGCGCGCGGCCTGGATCTTGGCCGAGATGCCGAGCAGCGTCTGCACGTGGTGCCCGACTTCGTGGGCGATCACGTAGGCCTGGGCGAAATCACCGGCGGCCTTGAAGCGTTGGGACATTTCCCGGAAGAAATCCAGGTCCAGGTACACCTGTTGGTCGGCCGGGCAATAGAACGGGCCGCTGGCCGAGGTGGCGCCACCGCAGGCCGAATTGACCCGACCACGGAACAGAATCAGTTTCGGATTCTTGTAGGCCAGGCCATTTTCCTGAAAGACCTGGGCCCAGGTGTCTTCGGTATCACCCAGCACCGCGCGCACAAAGTCCGCTTGCTCGTCGTTGGCCGGCGGTGCCTGGCGTGGCTGCGTGCTCACCGAGGGCGCCTGTTCCATCTGGCCGGTCAACTGGCCGAGGATCTGCAGCGGGTCCTGGCCGGTCAACCAACCGATGCCGACGATCAGCACAATTGCCGTCAGGCTCAGGCCCTTGCCGCCACCAAACCGCATGCCGCCACCGCCGCCGCCACTGTCATCGCGGGCATCCACCACGTTGTCGCTGCGTCGGCCTTTTTTCCATAGCATGGGGCAATCCTCTCGATGAACTCTGAAACAGTGTTGTTGGTGCGTGGGAATGGCGCCAGCCCGGCTGTCCGACAGGTTCGAGAGCTGCGTAGTATCGCTGCTCTCAGCCCGTGCTGGCAGGGGCGCCAGATGAAAGTTGTGTCAGGTTGGACGGCTCAATCGCGGCAGTAGCCTTCACCGCTATCAACCACCAGGCAGTCCTTTTTCTCCGCCAGCCATTTCAGCCCGGTGGCCTCGCCGTTGCCAGCGCGCAGCAGTTGCGGCCCGTCGGGGCGGGTGAAGGCGATGCCGTCTTCGGCGGCTTCACCTTTGAAGGTGCCGGAGTCGTCGGCGTCGAGGCCGTATTGCATGGTGAGGATGTAGTGACCACGGCCGACGCTGTCGTCCTTGGCGATGGTCAGGTTCAGGCCTTCGACGCCGATCCACTTGCCGACCCACTTATCGGTGGGCGGGGTTTCGGGCACCAGCGTGGCTTGCACAGACGGTGGCGCAGGCTTGGGTGCCTCCTTGGACTCCTGGTTGCAGGCGGTCAGCAGGGCGAGGGCAGAAAGAACAAAGAGGGTTTTTTTCATAGCAGCAAGGCCTTGGTTAAAAAGTGTGCAACGCAGGGGCTGAGGTGCAGCGTTGGACTCGAATCCCGTGATTTAGTGCGCTGTTCGCACGGTGTTTGGTTATGCTCTGGGGGCAGACGCATGCCCGGCTGCTAGATTACCGGGTTGAGTGCCACCGCGTTCAGCTCGCCACGCAAGAGAATTCAATGACTGTCAGCACCCCCCTTTCCGGCGTCAACCATCCTTTCAAAGGCATCCTGCTGATTGTGCTGGCGACGTTCCTGTTTTCCAGCCACGACGCGTTGTCCAAATACCTGGCCGGGTTCTACCCGATCGTGATGGTGGTGTGGGCGCGGTACCTGGTGCATACCGTGTTGATGGCCGGGATTTTCCTGCCGCAATCCGGCTTGCGCGTGCTGCGCAGCAAGCGGCCGGGGATGCAGGTGGTGCGGGCGTTGTGCCTGTTGGGCACGAGTTTGTTCTTCACTGCAGCGCTGCATTACATCCCGCTGGCGGAAGCCACGGCGGTGAACTTCCTCGCGCCGATCCTGGTGACCGCGCTCTCGGTGCCGCTGCTCGGCGAGCACGTGACCCGAGGCCAGTGGCTGGCGGTGATCTGCGGGTTTGTCGGGGTACTGATCATCATCCACCCCGGCGGCGAGCTGTTCACCCCGGCGGTGCTGCTGCCGCTGTGTTCGGCGCTGTTCTTCTGCTTTTACCAATTGCTCACGCGCATCCTCAGCCAATACGACACGCCCACCACCAGCAACTTCTTTGCCGGGCTGTGCAATACCCTGGTGATGAGTGCGCTGGTGCCGTTCTTCTGGCAGGTTCCGACGCTGTGGCATGGTGCGTTGATGCTGGCGCTGGGCACCTGCGGGATGACCGCCCACTTGATGCTGACCCAGGCGTTCCGCTTTGCGGCGCCGGCCTTGCTGGCGCCGTTCGGCTATTGCCAGATCGTCTTTGCGGGGTTGTTGGGCTGGCTGGTGTTCAGCCATACCCCCGATGTGACCACGGTGGTCGGCATCGGGGTGATCTGCATGAGCGGGTTGGCCGCTGCCTGGCAGCAGCGGCGCAGGTGATCAGACGTCTACGGTGGGAATCTTGCGCGGCGCCATGAAGTACATCCAGGTCAGCGCAATGAAGTACATCGCCGGGATCAGGGTGAACAACACCGTGTAGTTGTTGTTGGTCACCGTGAGGATATGCCCGACGATCTGGGTCATGAACATGCCGCCGATGGCCGCGCACATCCCGCCAAAGCCGAACACCGTGCTCATCATGTGCTTGGGCGTGTAGTCCATCACCAGGCTCCAGATATTCGCGGTCCAGGCCTGATGCGCGCCGATGGCCAGGGAGATGGCAAACACCGCGACCCACAGCTGGCTGGAGCCGGCCGCCATGATCACGCCGACGATGCAGCAGGCAAACAGCAGCATCGACAACAACCGCGCCTTGATCGAGTTCATCCCACGGCCGATCAGGAACGACGAGAGAATCCCCCCACCCACACTGCCGAAGTCGGCGGTCAGATAGATGATGATCAGCGGGATGCCCATCTGGGTCACGTTGATGCCCAGGTTGTATTGCTGGTTCAGGAACGGCGGCAGCCAATACAGGTAGAACCAGAACACCGGCGCGGTCATCGAGTAGGCGAGGGCGAAGGCCCAGGTGCCGCGCATGCGCAGGATGCGGCTGAACGGCACGCGCGGTTGTTCCGGCTCGACTTCCTGTTGCACGTAGTCCAGTTCGGACTGTTTAACCGTCGGATGGTCTTCCGGGTTGTAGTACTTCAAGCCCCAGAACAGCAGCCAGATCCCGCCGAGCGCCGACATGCACAGGAACGCCGCCTGCCAGCCCCACACGTGCAGGATCAACGGCAGCAACATCGGCGTCATCATCGCGCCGACGTTGGTGCCGGCGTTGAAGATGCCGGTGGCCACCGCGCGCTCGCCGGCCGGGAACCACAGGCGGGTGGTCTTGACGCAGGCCGGGTAGTTGGCGGCTTCGGTCAGCCCGAGGATAAAGCGGCAGACCATAAAGCCGACGGCCGAGGTCGCCAGGCCGTGGGCACCGGTGGCCAGGCTCCACAGCAGCACCGCGCAGAAGAACACGCGCTTCACGCCGACGCGGTCGATCAAGCGACCTTGCAGCACAAAGCCGATGGCGTAGCCGACCTGGAACCAGAAGTTGATATTGGCGTAGTCCATCGCCGTCCAGCTCATCTCCTTGGCGAGGATTGGCTGCATCACGCCCAGGGCGGCGCGATCGATGTAGTTGAGGGTGGTGGCGAAGAACACCAGGGCCAGCATGCCCCAGCGAGTTTTACCCACGGCCAGGGCGCCGCGAATCTTGTCGCCGATGCCGGCGTGCGGGTTGCCCGGGCGCGCGGCCAGGACGGAGTTTTGCGAAGGCATGAGGTCGTACCCGTTTTTTGAAATTTTTATGGTGTGTTCTGGGTCTTGATACGGAATCGATGGTGCGCAGCGGTTAAAAAATCGTCAATTCGTCAACAGCCATTGTGTTCGATAATCGCACTGAAAACTAACCGGTTCGTACATTTCAATTGCTGTGAACAGTTTAGCGGCGAATAATTTGCCGTAAATAAGACGAGCCTCAAATGCCGGGAGTCGCCCCATGCAACGCTCTATTGCCACCGTTTCCTTGAGCGGAACCCTGCCGGAAAAACTCGAAGCCATCGCGGCTGCCGGGTTTGATGGCGTAGAAATCTTCGAAAACGATCTGCTGTATTACGACGGCAGTCCTCGGGAAGTTAGGCAAATGTGTGCCGACCTGGGCATTGCCATCACCCTGTTCCAGCCGTTTCGCGACTTTGAAGGCTGCCGCCGCGACCGCCTGGCGCGCAACCTGGAGCGCGCCGAGCGCAAATTCGACTTGATGCAGGAACTGGGCACCGACCTGGTGCTGGTGTGCAGCAACGCCTCGGCCGATTGCGTCGGCGATGAACGCATCCTGCTGGATGACTTGAGCCTGCTGGCCGAACACGCTGGCCGGCGTGGCTTGCGCATCGGCTATGAAGCGCTGGCCTGGGGCAAGCATGTGAACACCTGGCAGCAGGTGTGGAACCTGGTCCGCCAGATTGATCACCCCAGCCTCGGCGTATTGCTCGACAGCTTTCACACCTTGTCGCTGAAGGGCGACCCGAGTGGCATCGCCGAGATTCCCGGCGACAAGATTTTCTTTGTACAGATGGCCGACGCGCCGATCCTGGCCATGGACGTGCTGGAGTGGAGCCGGCATTTCCGCTGCTTCCCCGGCCAAGGCGAATTCGACCTGGCGGGGTTTCTCGCACCGATCATAAAAAGCGGCTACACCGGGCCGTTGTCCCTGGAGATTTTCAACGACGGCTTCCGCGCCGCGCCCACTCGTGCGAATGCGGCGGATGGCTTGCGGTCGCTGCTGTACCTGGAGGAGAAGACCCGCCAGCGCCTGGCGCAGGAGCAACCTGCGGTGCCGGTGGAGATCCTTTTCGAAACCCCGGCGGCCAGCGAATACGACGGCATCGAGTTCCTCGAGTTTGCGGTGGATGAAAGCCTTGGCGCCAAGCTGACTCACTGGCTGGAGCGCCTGGGGTTCGTCAAGGCCGGCCAGCACCGGTCCAAGAGTGTCAGCCTGTTGCGCCAGGGTGATATCAACCTGATCCTCAACTGCGAGCCGTATTCCTTCGCGCATAACTTTTTCGAAGCCCATGGACCGTCGTTGTGTGCCACGGCGATTCGGGTCAAGGACAGCGCCAAGGCCCTGCAGCGGGCAGTGGCCTACAAGGGCCAGCCCTATCGCGGCCTCGTGGGCCCGAACGAGCTGGAACTGGCCGCCGTGCGCGCGCCGGATGGCAGCCTGATTTACCTGGTGGACCCGAGCGAGGGCGGTCTCTACGACACCGACTTCAACCTGCAACCGGCCACTGCCGCCAGCGGTGGCTTGCTGCGCATCGACCATATGGCCATGGCGCTGCCGGCCGACAGCCTCGACAGTTGGGTGCTGTTCTACAAGAGCCTGCTGGATTTCGAAGCCGATGACGAAGTGGTGCTGCCCGACCCGTATGGCTTGGTGAAAAGTCGCGCCCTGCGCAGCCGCTGCAGCTCGATTCGCCTGCCGCTGAATATTTCCGAGAACCGCAACACCGCGATTTCCCACGCCCTGTCGAGCTATCGCGGCTCGGGCGTGCACCACATTGCCTTCGACTGTGCGGACATTTTCGCCGAGGTACGCCGGGCGAAAGAGGCCGGGGTGCCGCTGCTGGATATTCCGCTGAACTATTACGACGACCTCGCGGCGCGTTTCGATTTTGACGACGAGTTCCTCAGCGAACTGGCGTACTACAACGTGCTGTACGACCGCGACGCGCAGGGCGGTGAGTTGTTTCACGTGTACACCGAACCGTTCGAGGGGCGGTTTTTCTTCGAGATCATCCAGCGCAAGAACGGCTATGCCGGCTATGGCGCGGCCAACGTGGCGGTGCGCCTGGCGGCGATGGCCAAATCGCGCAGCGGTGCAGTGCGTCAGGCACGCTTATGACGGCGGGCCAGGTGCTTCCTTCGGGGAGCGCCGCGGCCCATAATCACCGCCTGCATAACAATGGCCGTGAGCGCACCATGACCTCGAGTCCCGAACTCCCCGCGGTGTCAGACGCACCGCGCAAGAGTCGCAAGAACAATCCGGAAAAGACCCGCGAAAACATTCTCCAGGAAGCCATCGTCGAGTTTGTCCAGCAGGGCCTGTCCGGCGCTCGCGTGGATGCGATCGCCGAGCGCATCCACACCTCCAAACGCATGATCTATTACTACTTCGGCAGCAAGGAGCAGTTGTACGTCGAGGTGCTGGAGAAACTCTACGGCGATATCCGCAACACCGAAACGCGGATGAACCTCACCGCGCTGGAACCGCGCGAAGCAATCCGCCGACTGGTGGAGTTCACCTTTGATCACCACGACCAGAACGTGGATTTCGTGCGCATTGTCAGCATCGAAAACATCAACAACGCCGAATACGTGAAGCGCTCCGATTCGATCAAGGCGATGAACAGCAACATCCTCGAAGGGCTGGGCGCCACCTTGCAGCGCGGGGCTGAGTTGGGCGTGTTCCGCCAAGGGCTGAACCCGCTGGACGTGCATTTGCTGATCAACTCATTCAGCTTTTACCGCGTGTCCAATCGCCATACGTTCAGTGAGATTTTTCAGATCGAGCTGTCGGATGAGGCGATCAAGCAGCGGCATCGCGAGATGATTTGCGATTCGGTGATGCGGTACTTGCAGGCCTGAGTACGCGCGATATTCGGGAAGGAATGCAGTCCCTGTGGGGCTTGCTCGCGAAAGCGGTGGGTCAGTGGCTGCAGGGGGTGACTGATCTGGCGCCTTCGCGGGCAAGCCCGCTCCCACATTTGGAATGTATTTCAAGGTTGGAACCGGGTTGTACCGCCCGCTCAAATGCCGGTGCAGTACCCCGAATCCCAAGCCCGAACAGCGATCAAAACTGTGGGAGCGGGCTTGCTCGCGAAAGCGGTGGGTCAGTCGCTGCAGGAGGTGACTGATCTGGCGCCTTCGCGAGCAAGCCCGCTCCCACATTTGAAGTGTATTTCAAGGTTGGAGCCGAGTTGTGCCTCCCGCTCAGATGTCGGTGCAGCACCCCGAATCCCAAGCCCGAACGGCGATCAAAACTGTGGGAGCCGGGCTTGCCCGCGATGGCGGTGCGTCGGGTGGACAGCTATCGGCTGGCAAACCGCTATCGCCGGCAAGCCGGCTCCTACAGTTGGTCGTGTTTCGACAGTCAGCTATTCATGCGCTGAAAGTGCGCCAGCATGCGCTGCGCATTCGGCACCTCGCCGCTGAACAATTCAAACGCCTTGACCGCTTGAAACACTGCCATGTTGCCGCCATCCAGGGTGCGGCAACCCAAGGCGCGGGCGTCGCGCAGCAGCTCGGTTTCCAGGGGGAAATACACAATTTCCGCCACCCACAGTTGCGCTCGCAACAGCGCAGCGGGCACCGGTGTGCCCGGTAGCTTGGCCATGCCCATGGGCGTGGTGTTGACCAGGCCATCTGCTTCGGCCATGGCGTTTTCCAGGTCATGGCCGACTTGGGCGCGACCGGCGCCGAAGCGCTGCGTGAGGTTATCCACAAGGTCGCGGGCGCGGCTGGCGTCCACATCGAACACACTCAATTGCTCCACGCCTTCGGCCAGCAGCGCGTGGGCCACTGCCGCACCCGCGCCGCCTGCGCCCATTTGCACTACGCGCTGGCGGGCAACATCACTCAGGTTTCGCCGAAACCCTTCGGCAAAGCCCAGGCAGTCGGTGTTGTGGCCGATGCGTTTGCCGTCCTTGAACACCACCGTATTGACCGCTCCAATGCCGCGGGCCTCGTCGGATAATTCATCGAGCAAGGGCAGGATCGCCTGCTTGCACGGGTAGGTAATGTTCAGGCCGGTGAAATGCATCAGCTCGGCGGCATCGAGCAAGTCGGGCAGGGCGTTGAGGTCCAGCTTCAGCGGTTCCAGGTCGATCAGCCGATACAGGTAACGCAAGCCTTGGGCGTCACCTTCCTGCTCATGCAGGGCCGGCGTACGAGAAGCCTGGATGCCGGCGCCGATCAGGCCGGCGAGGATGCGCGATTTCATTGCGTCGATCCCTTCAGCAACTGGCTGAAATGCTCCAGGGCCAAGTGGTAGCCATGGCTGCCGAACCCGGCAAGCACGGCCTTGGCGATGGGCGACACAAACGAGTGATGCCGAAACGCCTCGCGCGCATGCACGTTGGATAAATGCACTTCGATCACCGGTACTTCACTGGCCACCAGCGCGTCGCGAATCGCCACTGACGTGTGGGTCCAGGCTGCCGGGTTGATCACGATCCCGGCGCAGCGGGCGCGGGCGCCGTGGATCCAGTCCAGCAGCTCGCCTTCGTGGTTGGTCTGGCGAAATTCGATTTTCAGCCCCAGTTGCTCAGCGCTGCGGCCGCACAGGGCGGCGACATCGGCGAGGGTTTCATGGCCGTAGGTGGTCGGCTCGCGGGTGCCGAGCAGGTTGAGGTTGGGGCCGTTGAGCACCAGCACGATGGGCGGCATAAGGGCTGTCTCCACACTTATTGTTAGTTGTGCGGATAAAATGTACTGGATGGTTAATTTGGTCAATTGATGGCAGCGGATGTGTTCGATTACCGAACCGTTAATCAGACCTTGAGGCGCGACGGATCAGATTAGATATCAATTGAAAATCATTCTCGACAACGCTTAAGATGCCCGCCTGTTTCCTTAACATTCCAGGGAGTCGGTTTGTCGGACGTGGATCTCAAAGGCCTGTTTCTCAAGCACGCCGATACCCTGCGCGGGTATCTGGCGCGCAAGGTACGGGACCCGCAGTTGGCCGCGGACCTGGTGCAGGAGAGCTTCCTGCGCCTGGCGGAAAAGCCGGCCGGCGAGCGCATCGACAACTCCCAGGGCTATCTCTATCGAACGGCGAGCAATCTGCTGATCGACCATATTCGCCAGGAAGCGCGGCGCAAGACAGACTCCGTGCCCCACGAGGCGCTGGCCGAGATTGAAGATGAAGTGGCCGGGTTGGAGGCTCAGGCAATGGCGCAGCAACAGCGACAGGCATTGAAGCAGGCACTGGCGGAGTTGCCGGAGCGCACCCAGCAGATTTTCCGCCTGAACCGCATCGAGGGCATGACCCACGCCCAGGTTGCCCGGCACCTGGACATCTCCGACAGCTCCGTGCAAAAGCATCTGGCCAAGGCCTTGGCCTACGTGATGCAGCGCCTGCAGGACGGCGAGGTGGCGCCATCCGACGAATGAATTACCGAAAAACGCCAGGTCAGTCGTCACAGCGTTATATAACGAAAAATTCGAGATTCACACGTGAATAGCCAGGGTCCGCAACAGCACAGCATTACCGAGGTGGCCGCCGAGTGGGCGGTGCGCCTGCACGCCGGTGCCCTGACCGACCAGGAGCAGGCCGAGCTGCGCCATTGGATCGCCTGTGACAGTCGCCACGAAGCGGCGCTGCGCTTTGCCGAGCAGACCTGGGCGGCGTTGGGCGAGGTGCATAAGGATGAGGCGGTACACCGTCAGCGGCCCCCTGCGGCGCTGCTGCCGGTGCGCCGCTCGGCGCGGCGAAGGCCGTGGCAGCGGGCGGCGGCCGTCGCGCTGGTCGTGGTGGCGGCGGGTGTCGGCTGGGTGCGCGGGCCGGATGCCTGGCTACGCCTGCAGGCCGACTATGTCACCCAGAAAGGCGAGGTGCGCACCGTGCACCTGGCCGATGGCAGCACGGTGGAACTGGATTCCGCCAGTGCCATTCGCCTGGATTACGACGGCGTGCAACGGCGCATCAGCCTGCTCCAGGGCTCGGCGATTTTCGATGTGGCGCCGATGGTCGGCAAGGAGACCCGGCCATTCGTGGTGCAAAGCGCCGGCGGGCAGACCCGCGCGCTGGGTACGCGGTTTGTGGTGGACCGCGAGGAGAGCAGCCAGGCCTGGGTGGGCGTGTTGCAGCACAGCGTTGCGGTGTCCTTGCAAGCCTCGCCGAAAAAAGGCCCCAGCGACCGTGTGCTCCAGGAAGGCCAGGCCGCGCGCTACAGCCCCCAGGAAGGCATCGTGCCCCTGGATCAGTTCGATGTAGAGCGCGCCACCAGTTGGCGTCGCGGCGTGTTGATCTTTGATCGCCAGCCCTTGGCCAAAGTCATCGAACAACTCAACCGCTACCGCCCGGGGCGCGTGGTGTTGACCAGTGCGGACCTGGGCGATCGCGAAGTCAGCGGGGTCTTCCGCCTCGACATGCTCGACACCGCCCTCGGTACCCTGACCCAGGAATTGCAAGTGCAACGCCTGGACCTGGCAGGCCTCAGCCTGATCTATTAACACCCCTGCTGGTGGTGGCGCCCGCGAGATCTTTCCCACGCCATCGCCGGCAAGCCGGCTCCTGCGCGTGTCTTTGCCTGCCAATCCCCCCTCATTTAAAAACTTTGAAAAAAATCTTACTGACTTCCTGCGCGTCGCACGTCTTGCTAGGTGAGAAGCATTCGCATAAACAAAAACGCTTACGCAGGGAAAAACACAAATGTCAGCACTCAACAAGGGGCGTATCACCGGTAGCCGGTTAGCCCTGGCCATTCACCTGGGCCTGCTCGCGGCAGCGGCGCCGGTGTTCGCCGCACAGCCGCAAGTGGCAGCGGCCCAGCCTGCAGTGCTGACGTTCAATATTCCCGCGCAATCGCTCGGCAGTGCGGTATTGGCCTTCGCCGATCAGGCCGGCCTGCAGGTGTTGTTCGACAGCCAGCGCCTGCAAGGCTTGAACAGCACCGCGCTGCAGGGCAGCTTCGGGGTGCAGGAAGGCCTCGGCCGCCTGCTCGGCGCCGCCCCGGTGGACTACCGCTTTACCGGCGAGCGCCAGGTCACCCTGACCCGCGTCGAGCAGCCGAGCACCCCGGCATTGTCGCTGGCAACCACCACCATCACCGGCCAGCACGCCCAGGATTGGGTGTACTCCTCGCCGCGCTCGGTCAGTGTGGTCGGGCGTGAACAGCTGGATCGCAACCCGCCGCGCCATGCCGCCGAAATGCTCGAGGAGGCGCCAGGCGTCTACTCGGCGGTCAGTCAGCAGGACCCTGGCCTGTCGGTGAATATTCGCGGGATCCAGGACTACGGCCGCGTCAACATGTCGGTCGACGGCATGCGCCAGAACTATCAGCAAAGTGGTCACCAGCAACGCAATGGCACCCTGTATGTCGACCCGGAGTTGTTGTCCGAAGTCGTCATCGAAAAGGGCGCTACCTCCACCATGGGCGGTGCGGGCGTGATTGGCGGGGTTGCCAATTTCCGTACCGTGGAGGCGGCTGATCTGCTCAAGGACGGCAAGGAAATCGGCGGGCGCATTCGTCTCACCACGGGGCTGGGCGGGCGCAGCAACGGCACGCACTTTATCGGCAGCTCGGCGTTTGCCGTGGGGACCGACGTGTGGGACATGCTGGTGGCCGCCAGTGAGCGCCACCTCGGTGATTACAAACCTGGCACCCAAGGCAGCATCGGCGATCTGCGCACCGGCAGCTCCTTCCTGCCGAACAGTCAGGAACGGATCAAGAACACCCCCGTCGCTTATTCGGGCTCGGTGATGCGTTCGCGCCTGCTCAAGCTCGGTATCAATCTGCCGGTGGACCAGCGCTTGCAACTGAGCTATCTGACCACCGAGGTTGGCTACGATGATGTGAACATGATGACCGCCGAGAAAGCCCAGTTATGGGAAAAGCTTGGCAGCAGCAATGTCACGGCGCAGAACTTCGCGCTGGACTACAGCTACACGCCGGACAACCCGCTGATCGATTTCAAGGCCAAGCTCTACTACGTCGATACCCGCAATGACCAGAGCACCCTGACCCGTGGCAGCAGCAAGGGGTACGAGGTCACCTACCAGACCAACACCTACGGTTTGCAGGCCCAGAACATCTCGACCTTTGCCTTGGGCGAGCTGTCCGTGCTCAAGGCCAACTATGGGCTGGAGTTCTTCTACGACAAAGTCCGCCCGGACTCCAACCAAATGGTGGAGGCAGGCTCGGCGGTGACCGCTTCTGCGGCGGAAAGCATCACCCCCGAGGGGGACCGGGCACTCGGCAGCCTGTTCGCGCGCCTGGATTACGACTATGACAACTGGCTGAGCCTCAATGCCGGCTTGCGTTACGACCGCTATCGGCTGCGCGGCGAAACCGGCTTGAACACGCGTACCTTCATTATTGGCACCACCCGGCAGGTCGGCTTGCCCATGACCTACGACGTGGACCGGGAAGAGGGGCATTTCTCGCCGACCTTCGGCCTGTCGATCAAGCCTGGCGTGGATTGGTTGCAACTCTTCGCCACGTACGGCAAGGGCTGGCGCCCGCCGGCAGTCACCGAAAGTCTGGTCAGCGGCCGGCCCCATGGCGGGGGCTCGGAGTCGATTTTCCCCAACCCCTTCTTGAAACCGGAGACGTCCACCGCCTGGGAAGTCGGCTTCAACGTGCTGAAGGAAGACTTGGTGTTCGCCGATGACCGCGTGGGCATGAAGGTGTCCTACTTCAACACCCGCGTCGACGACTTTTCCTACATGGCCCTGGGCGTGCAGCCGCCCGGTTATGGCATCGCCAATATCGGCAATGCGGCGTATGTGAACAACCTGGAGACCACGCGTTTTCGCGGTCTCGAATACCAGTTGGATTACGACGCCGGGTTTGCCTATGGCCAGTTCAACTACACACGCATGCTCGGCAGCAACAAGTTCTGCAGCAAGACCGCATGGCTGGGCGGTGTCACCAAGATCCAGAAAGGCCCGGGTAGCCGTGCGCCTGTAGACGCGATGGTGCCGGACGACGTGGCCAATGCGGGGCAGAGCTGCAGCGCAATCCTGGGCTCCTCCGAACATATGCCGATGGACCGCGGCACCGCGACGCTGGGTGCGCGCTTCTTCGAGCGCAAATTGGATGTGGGCGTTCGCGCCCGCTACAGCGGCGGTTACTACGTAAAAGGCGGCGTCGGCGTGACCACGTCGCAAACCGGCGTTTATCCGGCCGACTGGAAGCCCTACACCGTCTACGACCTTTACAGCAGCTACCGCGCCACCGACCAACTGACCCTGCGACTGGCCATGGAAAACGTCACCGACCGCGCCTATCTGGTGCCGCTGGGCGACGTGTTGGCCTTTACCCTCGGGCGTGGGCGCACGTTGCAGGGCACCGTTGAATACCAGTTCTGACCGATTTTGCCCACTGACGGGCAAAACCACAGCAGGCACTGGCTTGCTGTGGAGATACCACCCCATGACTTGGAGTTTTGCATGAGCATTTCTATTTCATACAGCACAACCTATGCCGCCAACACGGTTGCCGAGTACCTGAGCGACTGGTCCGCTTACTTTGGTGACCTGAACCACCGTGAAGGTTCGGTCAAAGAGGGTTCGAACACCGGTGGTTTCAATCCTGGTCCGTTCGACGGCACCCAATATGGTGTGTCGAGCACGGTCAGCAACGCGGCGGTGGTCGCCAACGGTGACCTGCACTACACCTTGTTCAACCCGCCGTCGCACACCCTGTGGGGTTCGATCGACTCCCTGAACCTGGGCACTATCCTGTCGGGCGGCGCCAGCAGCGGTGGCTACACCCTCACCGAGCAGGAAGTCAGCTTCACCAACCTGGGCCTGTCGAGCCTGCAGTCCGAGGGCCGTGACGGCCAGGTGCACCAGATCATCTACGGCCTGATGAGCGGCGACAGCACGGCACTGGCCTCGGCGATCGACTCCCTGCTCAAGGACATCGACCCAAGCCTGTCGGTCAACTCCACCTTCGATCAACTGGCGGCTGCCGGTGTTGCTCATGTCGACTCGGCGTCGGTCGCCGCTGCCGATGTGGCGCTGGTGGGCGTTCAGGATGTGCCTCAGGACTTCGCCCTGGCAGCCTGATGCCATGAAAAAAGCGAATGGAAGATCGCTCTCCCATTCGCCGCATTACACCGCTGTCGCCAAGCCTTCTAACTCTTCAAGCGACGGCGGTGCCGAATTCTGCGCAGCGTCGCATGGCCTGTCAACGCAACGACGCTGCCCGCTCAACCCTTTGAGAATCCCCAGATGCGCCACGCCGGCAACGAAACCCTGGCCGCCCTCGCGGCTTATAAAAGTGGCTTCTTCAACATCGGCCTGTTCTCGGCGGTGATCAACCTGCTGATGCTGGCCCCGGCGCTGTACATGCTGCAGGTGTACGACCGGGTGCTGGCCTCGGGCAATCAGATGACCCTGCTCATGCTGACGCTGATGATCCTCGGCCTGTTCGGCCTGATGGGCGCATTGGAGTGGGTGCGTAGCCAGGTGGTGATCCGCCTCGGCACGCAGATGGACATGCGCCTGAACCAGCGGGTGTACGACGCCGCGTTCGAAGCGCAACTCAAGGGCGGCACCCAGGCGGCGGGGCAGGCGCTGCATGACCTGACCACCCTGCGCCAGTTCGCCACTGGCCAGGCGCTGTTCGCGTTTTTCGATGCGCCGTGGTTTCCGGTGTACCTGCTGGTGATTTTCCTGTTCCACCCCTGGCTCGGCCTGCTGGCCCTGGGCGGTGCGGTGATGCTGATCGCGCTGGCCTGGCTCAACCACCGCGTCAGCCAGGCGCCAATGGCCCTGGCCAGCCAACTGTCGATCAGCGCCAGCCAGCAGGCCACGGCGAACCTGCGCAATGCCGACACCATCGAGGCCATGGGCATGCTCGCCACCTTGCGCGGGCGTTGGTTCCGCCAGCACCAGGCGTTTCTTGCGCAGCAGAACCTGGCCAGTGAAAAGACCGCGGCCGTCACGGCCTGGTCCAAGGGCGTGCGCCTGGCGTTGCAGTCGCTGGTGCTGGGCCTCGGCGCGTTGCTGGCGGTGCAGGGCGAGATCACGCCGGGAATGATGATTGCCGGGTCGATCCTGATGGGCCGCGTGCTGAGCCCCATCGACCAACTGATTGGCGTCTGGAAGCAATGGGGCTCGGCGCGCCTGGCCTACGAGCGCCTGTCGCAGATGCTTGAG
The DNA here is from genome assembly GCF_059418125.1 of Pseudomonas sp. GW821-FHT09C08. Taxonomy (NCBI): domain Bacteria; kingdom Pseudomonadati; phylum Pseudomonadota; class Gammaproteobacteria; order Pseudomonadales; family Pseudomonadaceae; genus Pseudomonas; species Pseudomonas sp. GW821-FHT09C08. Next base: position 107,606 of record NZ_JBWKPG010000011.1, read on the forward strand.
GCCAACCCGGCGCGCCCCGAGCGCATGAGCTTGCCGGTGCCCAAGGGGCAACTGAGTGTCGAGCAGATCAGCGCCTGCGCTCCAGGCAGTCGGCGCCCGGCGCTGGCCAACCTCGGCTTCAACCTGCCGGCAGGCGAAGTGCTCGGCGTGATCGGCCCGTCGGGGTGCGGCAAGTCCACCCTGGCGCGGGTGCTGGTGGGGGCCTGGGCGCCGCTGGCCGGCAAGGTGCGGCTGGACGGCGCCGACCTGAGTCACTGGGACAAGCAGCAACTGGGTCCGCACATCGGTTACCTGCCCCAGGACATCCAGCTGTTCGCTGGCAGCATCGCGCAAAACATCGCGCGCTTTGAGGCGGTGGACGCCGACAAAGTCCTCGCCGCCGCACAAATGGCGGGCGTGCATGACTTGATCCTGCAACTGCCCCAGGGCTACGACACCCCACTGGGGGAGGGCGGTGCCGGCCTGTCCGGTGGCCAGAAACAGCGAGTGGCCCTGGCCCGCGCGCTGTACGGCTTGCCCGCGCTGATCGTGCTGGATGAGCCCAACGCCAATCTCGACGAGGTGGGCGAGCAGGCCCTGCTGCAGGCGATCACCCAGCTCAAGCAGCAGCGCCGCACGCTGATCCTGATTACCCACAAACCCAACGTGCTGACGCTGACCGACCAGTTGCTGATCCTCAAGGACGGCCAGTTGCAAGCCTTTGGCCCGACGGCGCGGGTGCTGGAGGCGCGGCAGAAACCCGCGGCGCCCAAGCCGGTGTCGACCATGAGCATGAGTTACCGCCTCGGTGAAGGAAAACAGGCATGAGCAGCAGTAAACCGGTGTTGGTCAGTGATCAGCCGAACAATGTGCTGGCGCTGGATGACAAAAAATACTCGCGCCTGGGCTGGTGGCTGGTGCTGGGTGGCTTCGCCGGCTTCCTCGGTTGGGCGGCATTGGCGCCGTTGGACAAGGGCGTGGCGGTGCCGGGCAAGGTCATGGTCTCGGGCCATCGCAAGACGGTGCAGCATCCGGCGGGCGGTATCGTCGAGCGCATCGAAGTGCGCGACGGTGACGTGGTCAACGCCGGCCAGGTGCTGCTGCGTTTGAAGGAAACCCCGTTGCGTGGGCAGATGCAGTCCCTGCGCAGCCAGTACCTTGCGTCCCTGGCCAGCGAAGCGCGCTTGAGTGCGGAAAGCGAAGGGTTGGCGGCGGTCACCTTTGGCCCCGAGCTGCTTGACGATCCCGAGGCTGCCAACACCCTGAACCTGCAACGCCAGCTGTTCAGCAGTCGCGCCCAGGCGCTGGCGACCGAGCAGCAAGGCCTGCGCGAAACCATCGCCGGGATCGAGGCGCAGCTACGTGGCACGCGCGACTCGCAGGCCAGCAAGGTCCAGCAACGTGCAGCGCTGAGCGAGCAACTGCAGGGCCTGCGCGAGTTGGCGCGCGACGGTTACATCCCGCGCAATCGCCTGCTCGACAGCGAGCGCCTGTATGCCCAGATCGACGGCACCATCGCCGAGGACTACGGCCGTATTGGCCAATTGCAGCGCCAGGTCCTGGAGCTGCGCCTGCGCATCCGCCAGCTCGGTGAAGACTTCCAGAAAGACCTGCGCGGCCAATTGGCCGATACCCGTACTCGCAGTGATGACCTGCGCAATCGCCTGGCCTCGGCCGAGTTTGAGCTGGCCAACAGCCTGGTGCGTGCGCCCGCGAGCGGTGTGGTGGTCGGCCTGGATGTGTTTACCGAAGGCGGGGTGATCAAGCCTGGCCAGGCATTGATGGACATCGTGCCCCAGGGCGAGCCGCTGCTGGTGGAGGCGCGAGTGCCGGTGCAGATAGTCGACAAGGTGCACCCCGGCTTGCCGGTGGAGTTGATGTTCTCGGCCTTCAACCAATCCACCACGCCACGGGTGGCCGGCGAGGTCACGCTGGTGTCGGCGGATCGCCAGGTCGATGAGCGCACCGACGAGCCTTACTACACGCTGCGCGCGCAGGTCAGCGCGGCCGGCATGCAGCAACTGGACGGCGTGCAGATCCGCCCCGGCATGCCGGTGGAAACCTTCGTCAAGACCGGTGAGCGCTCGATGCTCAACTACCTGTTCAAACCGTTGCTGGATCGCACCCACATGGCGCTGGTGGAAGAATGAAGGCGTTGTTGTTCACCCTGTGTTTCAGTTGCGCACCGGCGGCGCAGGCCCTGGGTTTGTTGGATGCCTACGACCTGGCCCTGCGCAATGACCCGACCTTCCAGGCCGCGATCCAGGAGCGCGAGGCCGGCGAGGAGAATCGTGCGATCAGCCGCGCCGGGCTGCTGCCGAACCTGTCCTGGAGCTATAACAATTCGCGCAATGAATCCGAAGTGACCCAGAGCACCGCGGTGGGCAATGTCACCAGCGACCGCGATTACCGCAGCTATGCGTCGACCCTGACCTTGCAGCAACCGCTGCTGGATTACGAAGCCTATGCGCGCTTTCGCCAGGGAACTGCCCAGGCGCTGATGGCCGATGAACGGTTTCGCGGCAAGAGCCAGGAACTCGCGGTGCGCGTACTCAGTGCCTACAGCCAGGCGTTGCTGGCCCAGGAGCGTATCGAGCTGAGCCGCGCACAGAAGCGCGCGTTTGCCGAACGCCTGCAACTCAATGATCGCCTGCTCAAGGGCGGGGAAGGCACGCGCACCGACGTGCTGGAAACCCAGGCCCGCCTGAGCCTGGCCCAGGCCGAGGAAATCGAGGCGCTGGACACCCAGGACAGTGCCCTGCGCGAGCTGGAAGCCATCGTCGGCCAACCGTTGCAGATCGAAGAACTGGCACCGCTGGCTCGCCAGTTTGCGATTCCGCCGCTGGAGCCCAACCGTTTCGACACCTGGCGCGAACTGGCGATGGCCAACAACCCGGAGCTGAAGTCCCAGCACCACGCGTTGGACGTTGCCGAATATGAAGTAGAGCGTAAACGCGCCGGCCACATGCCCAAGGTCAGCCTCTACGCCAGCAGCCGCCAGACTAGCTCCGACTCCGAAAGCAGCTACAACCAGAAGTACGACACCAACAGTGTCGGTATCCAGGTCAGCCTGCCGCTGTTCGCCGGTGGCGGCGTGTCGGCGTCCACCCGCCAGGCGGCGCACCAACTGTCCCAGGCCCAATACGAACTGGATGCGCAAACCTCGGCGACCCTGGTGGAGCTGCGCAAGCAATTCAACCTCAACACCAGCGGCGCGGCGAAAGTGCGTGCCTACGAAATGGCCGTCAGCTCCGCCACCGCCTTGGTCACCGCGACCCAAAAGAGCGTCAGCGGCGGCGAGCGCGTCAACCTCGACGTGCTCGACGCCGAACAACAGCTTTACACCGCCCGCCGCGACCTGGCGAACGCGCGGCATGCGTATCTGCTGGCGCGGATTCAATTGAAGTATTACGCAGGGTTGCTTAACGAGCAGGACTTGCAGGCGTTGGCAGGGTATTTCCAGCCGCCACCTTTGCCTTGAAATGCAAGCCCCTGTGGAAGCGGGCTTGCTCGCGAAGGCGTTGTGTCAGTCAACCCATATACCGACTGACCCTCCGCCTTCGCAGGCAAGCTGAACTGGCCTAATGATTTTGGACACCTCAATCGGGCGCTATGATGGCGTCCAAATCTGAGGTGTT
>NZ_JBWKPG010000012.1:0-14250 GCF_059418125.1 Pseudomonas sp. GW821-FHT09C08
GTCGGCTTTGACGGCCAACGGACGGCTTATGCCTACGACCTCAACGGCAACCTGCAGGAAAAAACCGAGCACGGCGATGATGGTAGTCAGCTGGTTACCCGTTATGAGCGAGATCACGCTGGCCGTCTCGTAAGAAAAGTACTTCCCGATGCCAGCGTCGTCGATTATGCCTACGACCGCCAAGGCAACCTCCTCAGCGTCGACGATGGCCACTGGGCGCTCGGCTACGAATACGATGCGCAAAACCGCCTCACCGCCGAACACCAGGGCTGGGGCACCTTGCGCTACGGCTATGACGCCTGTGGGCAGCTGCAACACTTGCGTCTGCCCGACAACAATCGCGTGGTGTTCAATCACGATAAGGGCGGGCAACTGGCGAAGGTCGAGTTAAATGACCAGACGCTCACCACTCACCTTTTCGATGCAGGCCACGAACACCAACGAGGCCAAGGCAAGCTGCTCAGCAGTTACCAATACAACGCTCAAGGACGTCTGTTCGCTCACGGTATAAGCGACGTCGAAGGCGCGATTTACCAACGCCAATACGACTACGACAAATCCGGCAACCTCACCCGCCTGCTCGACACTCGCAAAGGCGAACACCACTACCACTACGACCCCCTCGCCCGCCTGACCCGCGCCGACCACTCGCAGGACGTGCAAGAACGCTTCGGCCACGATCCGGCCGGCAACCTGCTGATGCAAGACCGCCCAGGGCCGGACATCGTTGCTGGTAATCGGCTGATGATCCAGGGTGACCGCCATTACGACTATGACGCCTTCGGCAACCTGATCCGCGAACGACGTGGCCGTGGGCATACGTTGATCACCGAATACCGCTACGACTGCCAGCACCGCCTCATCGGAATCACCCAACCCAACGGCCAAACCGCGAGCTACCGCTATGACCCGTTTGGGCGGCGGATCAGCAAAACCGTTGATGAAATAACCACGGAGTTTTTCTGGCAAGGCGACAAGCTGATTGCCGAGCATCACGCGGATCGGCATCGCAGCTATCTCTACGAACCCGACAGCTTTCGACCGCTGGCGTTGCTCGAGGGGTTCGGCCCAAAAGCCACCAACCCCTATCACTACCAACTCGACCACCTGGGCACCCCGCAGGAACTGACCGCCCCGGATGGCGAAATCGTCTGGTCCGCCCACTACCGCGCCTATGGAGAAATCAGCCGCCTCGACGCCGGAAAAGTCGACAACCCGCTACGTTTTCAGGGTCAGTACTTTGATCAGGAAAGCGGGCTGCACTACAACCGCCATCGCTACTACAATCCGGATGTTGGTCGCTACCTGACGCCGGACCCGGTGAAGCTGGCAGGCGGGATCAATGCGTACCTGTACGTGCCCAATCCTACGGGATGGGTTGATCCGTTAGGGTTAAGCTCATGTCCAGGTGGAGACGAATGCAAGCCTAACGCTCCTCCTATTTTTTTGAAGCCGAGCGTTAATGAAGGCGCGCCCGCTCTACCTCAACTGGCGCACACTCAACGACAGACGAGAATAGATGAACTGGCAGAGGCAAATGCAAAACAAAAAGTACTGGATTGGGAGCAGAAATACGATATGCACTCGGTTGAAAAGCATGGCCCAGAGATACCAGACAACGCTTTAAAGCAAAGATCTATTGATGGAACAAATCCGACCACTGGGGCGAGAGGAACTATTAATTCCAGCTCCCAATTTAAAACCTGGGGAATGCAGCTCCACGCTATAAATAAAGCCATGGGTAGGATGCAAAGCGACCCACCATTTCCTACAGGTCTTGATGGAAGAGGTAACCCCGTGGTTATAGTCGAGCTACCCGGAGCCGGGCGAGGCTACAAACCTAACCGCAGGGACGTAAACGATCCTAAGTACATTGAAAACATGGACAGAGCGGAGGTCAGATTTGACAGAAACAATCCAACTCGGCCATTCACTGCATTCCCTAAGTGAGTAGACAATGCTGAAATGCCCATTCATGAATACTCCTTACACTCCTAATATCTCTCATATATTGGGAGCCCTATCGATATACGATCTTGAGGAGACAGCTGGCAAAGAACTATGGAAGTACGACCCTAACAACGAGAAAGACCGAGAAACAATCATAATTTCTTTTATTCTGAAGGACCTCATGTATCTGTCATATAGACATCGCTTCGTATTGATGTCTGAACTCAGAGATGCGTTGGACAACCCCGACTTTGACTTCTCGAAAGAATTCGAAAGCGATTACGACGAGTACATAACTATGGCTTGGGACGAAACAGAAATCGCCGACCCTAGAGGCTTCTTCGCCGATATCTACCGTTTAGCCAATAAGGTCTGGAAAGACGACCTCGAAAAAGCCAGCCTCGAAGACCAGTCAACGTGGTAACACCGCCACTCTCCCTGACAACCCAAACCCTGTGACGAGCGTTTGCCCCCACAGGGTTTGCACTGCCCTTAGATCCCAGCCAACGCCAAATCCATCGCGAAGTAGGTGAAGATCAAGTCCGCCCCCGCACGCTTGATCGACCCCAACGTCTCACGTACGACCCGATCCTCATCGATCGCGCCCGCCTGGGCGCCGAACTTGATCATCGCGTACTCGCCGCTCACCTGATAGGCCGCCACCGGCAGGCGCGACGCCTCGCGGATGTCGCGGATGATGTCGAGGTAGGCTCCGGCCGGCTTGACCATCAGGGCGTCTGCGCCTTCCTGTTCATCCAGCAGTGATTCGCGCACGGCTTCGCGGCGGTTCATCGGGTTCATCTGGTAGCTTTTGCGGTCGCCTTTGAGCGCGCTGCCGCCGGCTTCGCGGAAGGGGCCGTAGAGGGCCGAGGCGAATTTGGTCGAGTAGGCCATGATCGGGATATGCGTGAAGCCGGCGTCGTCCAAGGCGCGGCGGATGGCCTGGACCTGGCCGTCCATCGCCGCCGACGGGGCGATCACATCAGCGCCCGCGCGGGCGGCCGCCACGGCTTGTTTGCCGAGGTTGACCAGGGTCGCGTCGTTGTCGACATGCGCGCCGTGCATCACGCCGCAGTGGCCGTGGTCGGTGTATTCGCAGAAGCAGGTGTCGGACATCACCACCATTTCCGGCACGGCGTCCTTGATGATCGAGGACATGCGCGAGACCAGGCCGCGTTCTTTCCAGGTGTCGCTGCCGCTGGCGTCGAGGTGGTGGGACACGCCAAAGGTCATCACCGACTTGATGCCGGCACGGGCGTAACGCTCGATCTCGCTGGCCAGTTTCTTCTCAGGGATACGCTGTACACCCGGCATGCTGGTGATCGGCACGAAGTCGTCGATTTCTTCTTCGACGAAAATCGGCAACACCAGGTCGTTGAGGGTGAACTCGGTTTCCTGGAACAAGCCACGCAGCTCCGGGGAGCGGCGCAGGCGGCGTGGGCGGGCTTGGGGGAACTGGCTGGTCATGGCGGTCCTGACTGGGTGTAAAACAGTAGAGGCAGAAAACAATGGGGCGAAAGCTTATGCCCGCAGGCCCCGGCAACACAAATGCCAAGGGCCCAACAGTGTATTGCGTGGGGCGTAATAATTTATTGATCTAGAGCTGTAGACGCCCCGCGATGCACACCGCGACGGCGCCACCGATCCAGATTTCATCGCCCTGGCGCTCGACGTGAATGCGCCCCGCACGCCCAATGGCCGTGCCCTGGCTGACCACATACCGCTCAGGCGCCAACCCCTCGCCGAGCAGCCATTGGGCAACGCCGGCGTTCAGGCTGCCGGTGGCCGGATCTTCCTGGGCACCGTCGCCTGCGACAAAGGCACGCACCTCAAACTGCGCGTCGACGTCATCATGCGCGGGGTTGCAGGGAGCGATCACACCCACGGCCAGCCCCAGCAGTTTCGAAAAGTCCGGCTGCACTGCCAGGACTTGCTGGCGGTCAGCCAACATCACCGCGAGCCACCCCGCGCCGTTATCGACCCACTGGCTGCGCACGATGGCCCCCGGTGCCAGGCCCAACCCCAGGCGCACACGCTCCAGCAACGGCGCGTCGACTGGACCTGAACGCAACAGCGGCGGCGCGATGAACGCCAGCTCATCGCCCTGGCGCCGGATGCGTACCAGGCCGATCTCGCATTCCTGGATAATCTCCTCGCCGTGGGGTACGCCCCCGGCCTGCAGCCATGCATGGCAACTGCCCAGGGTCGGATGGCCGGCGAAAGGCAGTTCCTGCAAGGTGGTGAAAATGCGCACTCGGTAGTCCGCCCGTGGATCGCGGGGCGTCAGCAAAAACGTGGTTTCACTGAGATTGGTCCAACGGGCGAAATCCGCCATTTGCGCATCGCTGAGGCTGTCGGCGCCGAGCACCACGGCCAGCGGGTTGCCCTTGAGCGCGACGTTGCTGAATACATCCAGCTGCTTGAAATCGAAAGTCGGCATGGGTCAGCTCGGTATGTTCAGGCCACGGATGACCGCCGGCCGGGCAACAAAGCCGTCCAGCGCGCGCAGTACGTTAGGGAAGTCGGCAATGCCCACCAGGTCGCCGGATTCGTAGAAGCCGATCAGGTTGCGGATCCACGGAAAGGTCGCGATGTCGGCAATGCTGTACTCATCGCCCATGATCCACGTGCGGCCCAACAGGCGCTTTTCCAGGACATCGAGCAAACGTCGGGATTCGGCGGCATAGCGATCACGGGGACGCTTGTCTTCGTAGGCCTTGCCGGCGAACTTGTTGAAAAAGCCCACCTGGCCGAACATCGGGCCGATACCGGCCATCTGAAACATCAGCCACTGAATGGTTTCGTAACGTGTCGCCGGGTCTTCAGACAGCAACTGACTGGTTTTTTCCGCCAGGTAAATCAGGATCGCGCCGGACTCGAACAGGGCCAGCGGCTGCCCGCTGGGACCGTTCGGGTCGATGATCGCGGGGATCTTGTTGTTGGGGTTCAGCGAGAGAAATTCCGCCGACAGTTGGTCCTGGGTCTCGAAGCTGACCTTGTGTGCCTCATAGGGCAGCCCCAGCTCTTCGAGCATGATCGAGACTTTTACCCCGTTGGGCGTGGGCAGCGAGTACAGTTGCAGGCGCTCCGGATGCTGTGCAGGCCATTTACTGTTGATCGGGAAGGCGGCGATTGAGTTCATCGGGAAGTCCCTGTGCGCAAAGCCTCCATGATAGCCAGCTGTCACCTGTCCTGCATGGGTCATCAATGCGCAACATCCGCTGGCTAATATCCCGCATGGGCGAACCAATAGGCCCAGGCACACTCTTAAGTGCGCTCTTACGGTGAATGGAGGCACCTCGCTTTATCGACAAGGAACACCGCAGGACGCCGGATGCGTCACTGGGGCCGGGCTTGTCCGCCTTAATCCGAAGCACCGAAGACTCGACACTCATGACCATCAAGCCTCTGTGCCTTGCGCTACGCCTCAAACGCTACTCCTACATCATGTTGCCGCTGCTGCTGGTCGGCGGCGCCATCGGCCTGACCCTGGAATCGCGCGTCAGCAGCGCCGAACAGGTCGACGGCGTGCAAACCCTGGTATTCCTGCGCCACGGAGAGAAACCCGCCGGTGGCCTCGGGCAACTCAATTGCCAGGGCCTCAACCGGGCGATGAACCTGGCCACGGTATTGCCGGAAAAATTCGGCAAGGCCAATTTCGTGTTCGCGGCCAACCCGACGCGCAATGTCGAGGAAGGCGAGCTGGACAACTCCTACAGCTACATTCGCCCGCTGATGACCATCAGCCCCAGCGCCATCAAGCTGGGCCTGCCGGTCAACATCAAGTTTTCGGCGAATGACACCAGCGCCCTTGCCGATGAGCTGGTCGAGGACAAGTACCACAACTCGATCATCTATACCGCCTGGTCCCACGGCTACCTGCCGGAGTTGATCAACAAAGTGGCCAGCGAGGCCTCGGGCGAAAAACACACCATCACCGACGACTGGTCGGGCAGCGACTATGACTCGCTGTACGTGCTGACATTGACCTGGCACAACGGCAAGGCCTCGCTGCTGAGCCGCAACTATAAACAGGGCCTGGACAACGGCGAAGAGACCTGCCCGCTCCCCACGCAGGTGAGCGCCGATAGCTGAGGGCGTATGATGCGCCGCTATTGACTCATCTGCGGATCATCCCCATGCCCAACCTCACCTCCTCCCAGCCCTCCCGGGGTTGGTCTTTCTGGTGGAAACCAGCGCTGTTCCTGCTGGTCGCCTGTGTCGGCCTCTACTACGTGAAGTGGTCGCCCTACTACCTCAAGGCGTTTGTGGCCGCGGATAACCACAACATCGGCGCCTCGATCCTCAATGACCAGCAAAGCTCGCCGCTGGCGGCAGCGCTGGCGTATGCCCAAGTGTATTTCCTGGCAATCTGGAAAGCCGCCGTATTGGCGGTGATCCTCGGCTCGCTGCTGCAGGTGCTGATCCCCCGCGACTGGTTGCTGCGCCTGTTTGGCCGCGCCGGCCTCGGATCGACCCTGCGCGGCGGGCTGTTCGCCTTGCCGGGGATGATGTGCAGTTGCTGCGCGGCACCGGTCGCGGCGGGCATGCGCCGCCAGCAGGTGTCGGTTGGCGCGGCGCTGGCGTTCTGGATCGCCAACCCGGTACTCAACCCGGCGACGCTGGTGTTCATAGGCTTTGTACTCGGCTGGGGCTTTACCGCCTTGCGGCTGGTGGCGGGCATTGTGCTGGTGGTCGGTGTGTCGCTGGTGGCGCAGCGCATCGCACGGCCGGACCAGGTGCCGGAAGCGGCACTGGAGGCAGTCGCCGACGTCAGCCAGGCGGATGCGCAGCCTTTCCTCGGGCGCTGGCTGCACACCCTGTGGCAGCTGTTCTGGAGCACCATCCCGGTGTATATCCTCGCGGTGCTGGTGCTGGGTGCGGCGCGAGTGTGGCTGTTCCCGCATGTGGACGGCGCCATGGCCAACAGCCTGGTGTGGCTGGTGCCGCTGGCGATTGTCGGCACGCTGTTCGTGATTCCCACCGCTGCCGAGATTCCCATCGTCCAAACCATGATGACCCTGGGCATGGGCACCGGCCCAGCCGTGGCCCTGCTGATGACCTTGCCGAGCGTGAGCCTGCCGTCGCTGTTGATGCTGCGCAAGGATTTCGACGCGCGAGTGCTGGTGACGGTGGCTGGGCTGACCATGCTCGTGGGGGTGGTATGCGGCTTGATTGGAGCGGTGATTCTTTAGCGTCTGAATGAAGCGCGAGCAGGCCCGCGCCTACATTTGACGGTGGTTCCCCTGGAGGAACCCGGTCAAATGTGGGTGCAAGCTTGCTCGTGAACAGGCTTCTACCCGCCCTTTATGCGCGTCTGGCAACCCGTTCGCGCAGATACTCCAGCACCGCGCCCTGCTCCCCCGCAAACTCGATCCGCGCGCCTTTGCTTTCGCGCTGGAAGGCGTACATCGGGTCGTAATACTCGCGCAGCAAACACTCGATCCACACCCTGTGCAACTCCACGGCGCCACTGCGCGCCTGTTCCGCCAGCGCCTCTTGCATGATCACCTGCAAACGCTGGGAACGCTCACCGCCCAGGCGCTTGTGGATATTGGCCAGGCTCTGCGTCAGGCGCTCGGCAAACAATGCCTGGCCCTGCTCGCCAAACACCGCGATAAATTCCGCGCACAGGTCGACGACATAATCGCGCAGGATCCGCTCGACGCGGCCTTCGACGCTGTCCTCCAGCCACACCATCGCAAAGGTCTGCATGCCCTTGTGCAACGGTAATGGCAGCGCGCAACTGCCGATCATGCGGCTTTCGTCCTCGACGACAAATTGCTCAATGCCCGCCGCGCGTTTTTTCAGCAGGTCGACTGCCAGGCGGTTTTCGAAGTCGATGTTGGACGGTTGCGCCGTGGCCCGCTTGCCGAAGCTGGAACCCCGGTGGTTGGCGTGGCCTTCCAGGTCCAGTGCATTGCGCAATTGGCCGAGGACTTCGGTCTTGCCGGTGCCGGTCATGCCGCCGAGCAACACGAAATCACACTGGGCCGCCGCCTGGTCAAGGGTCTCCAGCAGAAAGGTGCGCATGGCCTTGTAGCCACCGCCGACGCGCGGGTAATCGATGCCAGCGTCGGTTTTCAGCCATTGCTGCACGATCTGCGAGCGCAGCCCGCCACGAAAGCAATACAGGTAGCCGTCAGGATTGGCCTGGGCAAACCGCGCCCAGTGCTCGATACGCTCGGCCTTGATCGCGCCTGATACCAACTCATGCCCCAACACGATGGCGGCTTGCTGGCCCTGCTGCTTGTAGCAGGTGCCGACGCGCTGGCGCTCGTCATCGGTCATCAGCGGCAGGTTGATCACGCCGGGAAAGGCACCCTTGACGAATTCAACCGGCGCGCGGGTGTCCATCATCGGCCGGTCGTTGAGGAAGATGTCGCGGTAGTCGGTGATGTCAGTTGCCATCAAAACACCTCTACCGCGTGGGTCTGTCGCTCAACCAGTGTACCGATCGGCTCAAGGCTCAGGCCGAGTTCGGCGGCCACGGTGTGGAATTGCGCGTCACCTTCCGGGGTTACCGCGATCAGCAGGCCGCCGCTGGTCTGCGGGTCGCACAGCACGCGCTTGTGCAACTCCTGCAAGCGTCCGATCTTGCTTGAGTAGCTGTCGAAGTTACGCAAGGTGCCGCCGGGCATGCAGCCCTGATCCAGGTAGTCCTCGATCCCCGGCAGGCGTGGAACTTTGGCGTATTCGATGCGCGCCGTTACGCCGCTGCCGTCAGCCATTTCCACCAAGTGGCCCAACAGGCCGAAACCGGTGACATCGGTCATGGCGGTCACTCCCGCCAACTTGCCGAAGCGGCTGCCCGGCTTGTTCAGCGTGCACATCCAGTCACGGGCCAGGCCGATATCCGCCTCGCGCAACTTGCCCTTCTTTTCGGCAGTGGTGAGGATGCCGATGCCCAGCGGCTTGGTCAGGTACAGGCGGCAGCCGACGGTGGCGGTGTCATTGCGTTTCATGTGGCGTTTTTGCACGAGGCCGGTCACGGCCAGGCCGAAGATCGGCTCAGGTGCGTCGATGGAGTGTCCACCCGCCAGCGGAATCCCGGCTTCGTCGCACACCGAGCGACCGCCACGGATCACTTCGCGGGCGATCTCCGGCGCCAGCACATTCACTGGCCAGCCAAGAATCGCGATAGCCATCAACGGATCGCCGCCCATGGCGTAGATGTCGCTGATCGCGTTGGTCGCGGCGATCCGGCCGAAGTCGAAGGGGTCATCGACAATCGGCATGAAAAAGTCGGTGGTGGACACTACGCCGCGCTCGTCGTCGATGGCATACACCGCCGCATCGTCGCGGGAGGCGTTGCCCACCCACAGGTTGGGGTCGAGGTTCTGCGCGCCGCTGCCGGCGAGGATCACTTCCAGCACCTGCGGCGAAATCTTGCAGCCACACCCGGCGCCGTGGCTGTACTGGGTAAGGCGAATCGGCTCGTTCATGGTGGACCTCAATCTATCAAGTGGGCGGATTCTAGCAGACAGCAAAAGGCCGGCTGGGCTCTCGTGAGCACAGCCGGCCGGTTTGTTTCAGCGATTACTGGCGGGCAGCGAGCAAACGCTTGTGGCGGTTGCGTCGGGCGATGTTCAGGCACTCGATCACGGCCGAGAACGCCATGGCTGCATACACGTAGCCTTTAGGCACATGGGCACCGAAGCCTTCGGCGATCAGGGTCATGCCGATCATGATCAGGAAGCCCAGGGCCAGCATCACCACGGTCGGGTTGTCGTTGATGAACTTGGCCAGCGGCTCGGCCGCCACCAGCATCACGATCACCGAGGTCACCACGGCAATGATCATGATCGGCAGGTGCTCGGTCATGCCCACGGCCGTAATGATGCTGTCGATGGAGAACACCAGGTCGAGCATCAGGATCTGGCCGATCGCCGCGGCAAAACCGATGGACACGACATTACCGGTGGTCTCCTTTTCTTCCGGCTCAGGGTCCATGCTGTGGTGGATCTCGGTAGTGGCCTTCCACACCAGGAACAGACCACCGGCGATCAGGATCATGTCCTTCCACGAAAATGCCTGGCCGAGGACTTCGAACACCGGCGTGGTCAACTGCACGATAAACGCGATGGTGCTCAACAGGCCCAGGCGCAACACCAACGCCATGCTGATGCCGATGCGACGCGCCTTGGCACGATGCTTTTCCGGCAATTTGTTGGTGAGGATCGAGATGAAGATCAGGTTATCGATGCCCAGCACGATTTCCATCACGATCAAGGTCGCCAGGGCGACCCAGGCGGTGGGGCTGGCGGCCAGTTGTAAAAGGTAGTCCATAGGTCAGTCCTGACGTTGTGCTGGGAAATTAGGCTTCTTTGTTACTGTTCGATTCTTCTTGCTCGTCTTCCTGCTTTTCAGGACTGATCAAGCCTTGGGTTGCTTCACTCAATGCCTGCTCGGCGGCCTTGTGCGTGTCATCGATGGCCTGCTTGGCCGACTCGGTGGCCTTGCCGATCACTTGCTGAGCGCTTTTTTCGACTTGATCGCAACCACTGATCATCACCAATGAAAGCGCAAGCAACGACGCCGCGCCCAGGGAATTGAGTTTCATGATGTATTCCTCGTTAGAACCATTGGGTCCAAATACTGGCCCCTCGATAGCGAGGCATTCTATGCAGGCGAACAGTTCAGGAAAATTCGTATTTTTCTCGCGTATACTTCGATTTTTACGAAGTGACGCACAGCATGCTCAATTATCGTCAATTGCATTATTTCTGGATCGTGGCCAAGACCGGCAGCATCGTGCGCGCTTGCGAGCAACTGAACCTCACGCCCCAGACCATCAGCGGGCAGATCAGCCTGCTCGAACAGACCTTCGGCATCGCGCTGTTTCAGCGGGTCGGCCGCCAGCTGGAGCTGACCGAAGCCGGACGCCGCGCCCTGCCCTATGCCGAACAGATGTTCCAGACCGGCAATGAATTGGAGGCGATGCTGCGCGCGCAACCGAATGAGCAGCAGATCCTGTTCCGGGTCGGGGTGGCGGATGTGGTGCCCAAGTCCATCGTCTATCGCTTGATTGCGCCGACCATGGAATTGAGCGAGCCAATCCGCATCACCTGCCGTGAAGACAAACTCGAACGGTTACTGGCCGATCTGGCGATCCAGCGCTTGGACCTGGTGATCTCCGACAGCCCTATGCCTACGCACCTGGACATTAAAGGCTACAGCCAGAGACTGGGGGAATGTGGCATCAGCTTTTTCGCCACCCGGGCGTTGGCTGACCGGTATGCGGGAGATTTCCCACAGTGCCTGCACGGTGCGCCGCTGTTGATTCCGGGTGCGGAAACCGTGGTGCGCAGCCGTTTGCAACGCTGGTTTGCCGAACAGCAGATTCAGCCGAAGATCATCGGCGAGTTCGATGACAGCGCCTTGATGCAGGCCTTTGGTCAATCCGGCAGCGGGATCTTCATCGCGCCCAGCGTGATCGCCGATGAGGTGGTGCGCCAGTACGGCGTGGTGTTGATGGGCCAGACCGACGCGGTCACCGAGTCGTTCTATGCGATCTCGGTGGAGCGCAAGGTCAAGCACCCCGGCATCGTGGCTATCACTGAAGGGGCGCGGCGCGAGCTGTTTACCGCCCTGCCCGCGCCCACCTGAGTCAGCTGCAGGTCGCTGCCGGCTTGGCGGTCATCAGCCACAACGCCAGCAGGATCGACACCAGGATAAAGCCGGAAGCCGCGAAGCCCAGGCTGCCCAGGCCAAGAGTGTCGATCACGTGCCCGCCGACCATCGCCCCCAGGCCGATCCCGAGATTGGCCCCGGCGATATTCAGCGACGCCGCAAACGCCGGCGCATGGGGCGCGGCCTTCATCAGCCGCACATGGCTGACCAGGAACATCGCCGCCTGGGTCACACCCCACACGGCCATCGCCGCGGCCAGGCCAACGGTGGAATGAATCGCCGGCACCAGCGCAACCATGCCCGCGATCATGAAGCCGCAGAACACCATGGAGGCAATCAGCGGGTGCCGATCCACCGCACGCCCGCCCAGTGAGTTGCCGAGCAACCCGACCGCGCCAAAGCCCATCAGGCACCAACCCACCAGGGTGCCGTCGAAGCCGGCCAGGCGCTCAAGGATGTCGGCCAGGTAGGTGTAGGCGGTGAACATGCCACTGAACACCAGGATCGACAGCAGGATATGGCCCTGCATCAGCGGGTTGCGCAGGATCTTGAACTGCGAGCGCAACGTCACCTGGTCGTTCTTCGGCTGCGTCACCGGCAGGTAGATAAACAGCAGCACGGCCTTGGCCAGCGCGACCACGGCAAGGATGGCAAAGGCGGTGCGCCAGCCGAACATATCCGAAATCAGCGTACCCACCGGAATGCCGAACACCGTGGCGCAGACGATGCCAAAGCCGATTTTCTCGATGGCGCGCCCGGCGTATTCGGGGCCGACGATGTCCACCGCCGTTTCACTGGCCAGCGCCCAGAACACCGGCAGGCCCAAGGCCGGGATCAAGCGCGCCAATGCCATCACCCAGATGTTCGGCGCCAGCGCGGCCACGGTGTTGGCGACGCCGAACAGGATCAGGATGCTGATAAACAGGCGCTTGCGTGGGAAACGCGCGAAGTAGGCGGTCAGGAACGGGCCGAATGCCGCCACGGTAAACGCGAACAGGGTCACCAGCAGCCCGGCCTGGGACACGCTGACATTCAGGTCCCGGGCGATGGACGGCAGCAGGCCGACGATGACGAATTCTGTGGTCAGCACGGTAAAGCCGGCGGCCGACAGCAGCAGGATGGGAAACAGCATCAAAAACTCCAGAAACAGCAACACCAACGACAACCCGAAGGTTCGCTGGCAGATAGGATGAAAAAAGGATGCTGAATCTTAACAGAGTGTGTCGGTGTAGCCCATGAAAAAGCCCGGCGACGCCTGCAGGCATCGACCGGGCTTCGCGGCGTTACGACTTAGAACGCGCCCATGTAGTCGCGCTTGCCCACTTCCACACCGTTGTGACGCAGCAAGGCGTAGGCGGTGGTGACGTGGAAGAAGAACTGCGGCAGGCCGTAGGTCAGCAGGTAGGTTTGGCCGCTGAAGCGCTTCTCTTTCGGCGTGCCTGGACGGGTGATGATTTCGATGCCTTCCTTGCCGTCGATTTGCTCGGGCTTGATGCTGTCGACAAAAGCCAGGACCTTGGCGATCAGCGCCTGCAGGTCGGCGAAGGTCACTTCGGAGTCTTCGTATTTAGGCACTTCGATCTCGGCCAGGCGCGCGGAAACGCCCTTGGCGAAGTCGACGGCGATCTGCACCTGGCGCACCAGCTGGAACATGTCCGGGAACAGACGTGCCTGCAGCAAGGCGTTGGGCTCGATGTTCTTGGCGGTGGCGTGGGCTTCGGCTTTGTTCAGCACATCGCTCAGGGCGGTGAGCATTTGCTTGAAGACCGGGACGGAAGCGGCGTACAGGGAAATAGTCATGGCAGTCTCATGGGTAATGGCACGGTTTGAACCAGCGGCGATTATAGACACGCCAGCCGCGCGCGCGGCTTGTCTTTTATTTTTTCAGGATTAGGCTAGAGCGCTCACTGCATAGGGAAAGCGCGATGACCGCCGAGCACGACACCGACACCCCTGAGCCGCGCCTGAACAGCACGGAAATCCGCGTCCTGGGCTGCCTGATCGAAAAACAGGCGACCAACCCGGAAACCTACCCCCTGACCCTCAATGCCCTGGTGCTCGCCTGCAACCAGAAGACCAGCCGCGAGCCGGTGATGAACCTCAGCCAGGGCCAGGTCGGCCAGAGCCTGCGGGTGCTCGAGGGTCAGGGCTTCACCCGCCTGGTGATGGGCAGCCGCGCCGATCGCTGGGAGCATCGCGTGGACAAGGCGCTGGAACTGGTGCCGGCCCAGGTGATCCTCACCGGGCTGTTGTTTTTGCGCGGGCCGCAGACGGTCAACGAACTGCTGACGCGCAGCGGGCGCATGCATGACTTTGAAGATGCCGAGCAGGTCGTGCATCAGCTCGAACGCCTGATTGCGCGCGGGCTGGCGGTATTGGTGCCACGTCAGGCAGGGCAGCGGGAAGACCGCTATACCCATGCGCTGGGAGATCCTGCGGATATTGAAGCGATTATCGCGGCCCGCGGGAATCCGGTGGAGCGCAGTACGGGGGTTTCTGCAGAGCGAATAGAAGAGCTGGAAGCACGAATTGCAGCACTGGAAGAGCGTCTGGCCCAGCTCGAACAGAGCTGAACCCATCTAGAATGTGAATACGCGGGATTGCTCGCGAAGGCGGCGGTGTGTCAGTTGATGCATTTGGTGGCTGATGCACCGCTTTCGCAGGCAA
>NZ_JBWKPG010000012.1:14348-106847 GCF_059418125.1 Pseudomonas sp. GW821-FHT09C08
AAGCCAGCTCCCACATTTGATCTCCATACACCCGGGAATCCGAGTCATACCCGGATCCCCCTGTGGGAGCGGGCTTGCTCGCGAAGGCGGTGTGTCAGTTGATGCATTTGATGGCTGATCCACCGCTTTCGCAGGCAAGCCAGCTCCCACATTTGATCTCCATACACCCGCCATACCCGAGCCATACCAGGATCCCCCTGTGGGAGCGGGCTTGCTCGCGAAGGTGGTGTGTCAGTTGATGCATTCGGTGGCTGATGCACCGCTTTCGCAGGCAAGCCAGCTCCCACATTTGATCTCCATACACCCGGGAATCCGAGTCATACCCGGATCCCCCTGTGGGAGCGGGCTTGCCCGCGAAAGTGGTGTGTCAGTTGATGCATTCGGTGGCTGATCCACCGCTTTCGCAGGCAAGCCAGCTCCCACACTTGATCTCCATACACCCGCATGCCCGAGCCATACCAAGGTCCCCCTGTGGGAGCGGGCTTGCCCGCGAAGGCGGTGTGTCAGTTGATGCATTCGGTGCCTGACCCACCGCTTTCGCAGGCAAGCCAGCTCCCACATTTGATCTCCATACCCCCGCATACCCGAGCCATACCAGGCCCCCCTGTGGGAGCGGGCTTGCCCGCGAAGGCGGTGTGTCGGTCAATGAATGCTTAACGGATACTCCGCATTCGCGAGCAATCCCGATCCCACACTTGGCTCGGCGCCAGCCCTCAGCTTCGGGCGAAGGCTACGGCCGCCTCAAACTGCTCCTGCGTAGGCCGCACGCCGGTGTAGAGCACAAACTGCTCCAACGCCTGAATGGCGATGACTTCCAAGCCCGTGATCACTTGCTTGCCTTGCGCCCGACCGCGCACGATCAGCGGCGTTTCGGCGGGGATCGCCACGACATCGAACAGCGTTTGCGCGGCATCCACCGCTTGCGCCGCGAACGCCAGCGCATCCGCCTCGGCCCCGCCGGTCATGCCGATCGGCGTCACGTTGATCAGCATCTGGGGGCGCAGGTCACCCAGGTCGGCTTGCCATTCGTACCCCAGGTTGCGGGCCAATGCCTGGCCGGCTGCAGCGTTGCGCGCGACGATCACGCCATTGGCATAACCGCCGTCGCGCAAGGCACTGGCAACGGCCTTGGCCATACCGCCGCTGCCGCGCAGGGCGAAGGTCGATGCTTTCGGCACCGCATGCTTTTTCAGCAGTTGTTCAATGGCGATGTAGTCAGTGTTGTAGGCCTTGAGATGGCCGTCGGTGTTGACGATGGTGTTCAGAGAGTCGATGGCTTGAACCGAATCGTCGAGTTCGTCCACCAAGGCAATGGCGGCTTCCTTGAATGGCATGGAAACCCCGCAACCACGTATGCCCAACGCGCGAATACCACCTATCGCGCCGGGCAAATCCTGGCTGCTGAAAGCTTTATAGTAGAAGTTCAGACCCAGCTGTTCGTACAGATGGTTATGGAATCGCAGGCCAAAATTCCCGGGACGCGCCGACAGTGACATGCACAGTTGGGTGTCCTTGTTGGGGTGCATCTGCATGGAAAACTCCTTTGAGTAAGCAAATCGGTACAGACCTTACACAACCTTTACCTAGCGGCCGTGCTGTTTTTCAGAAATACGTTGTCTTAAAAGTATCCCCGCGACATTACTTGAGTCTATTGATTGCAGACCACAAGCGCAGGGGCTAACCGAGGAATGACCATGATTCGTAAAATCCCCAAGATCGCCTTGCTTATCGGTGCACTCGCTATGGCCGGCCAAGCCTCCGCCCACGGTGGTGGATGGGGTGGCCCGGCTGTCTTGGGTGCGTTAGTCGGCGCAGCCGTCGTAGGCTCCGTGGTTGCCAGCCAGCCCCGCGAAGTCTATGTGCAGCAACCGGTATATGTGCAACCTCAGCCGGTGTACGCCGCCCCACCGCCCGTCTACTACGCACCGCCACCACCGGTGTATGTGCAACAGCAGGTCTACTACCGCCCGGCACCGGTCTACTACGGTCCACCGCGTGGTTACTACGGCCCTCCCCACGGCTATTACGGCCGCGGCTGGTAACGCCCAATCGTCCTGTCTGAAACAGGCCTCGCTTATACGCGGGGCCTTTTTTTTGCGTGCAACGTCCGAATTTATGCGGCCAAGGTCGCTCTGAGGACAATGACGCGGGTGAAATCGCACATGATTGAGGCCAATGTCTACTTGCTTGATGGGGCCTCGCGCTGTCATGTTTGTGTCACGACACACTCTCACTATCGATCCTGTCCACTCAATAACAACAAGGACGGCTGACCATGCCCACGCAAAACCCACATCGCACCGCTGGCCTGTGCACGTCCAGCAAGGTCTATAGCGCCCTCACCGAGCTCAAGCACCTGGAGGGCCATCGCAGCGCCAAGTTCCTCGCGCTGCTGGCTGAAAACCTGGTGCACAAGGGTCTGCTCAGTGAGCAGGAAGTGGTGAACATGCTCGATCAGGTAGTGGACTGACGCCTCACGTCAATGTCGACTATCGAGCCAGGTGATTTTTCCTACGGCTCCCGGCACCGTAAGGTGACCTCCATAGCGATTGGAGGTTCTAATGCCCACTGTTCAAATCATGTCCGTTATCGGCAGCGCCGTCCCCGCCCCTCTGCGGGAACTGGGGTTGCTCGCCTGCTGGTACCTGGTACGCGATGGCGAGGCCATCAGCGGCCCGCTCACCTCGTTGTCCGCCGCCGAACAGCAACTGCGACAGGCGTCGAGCTTCAGGCTCCACGCCTGAAACTCAAGGCAAGGGCAGCTTGACCCGCGGCTTGCTTTCGACAAACAGCGCCCAGGTCGACATGAACAGCGCCGCCACCAGCGGGCCGATCACAAAGCCGTTCAGGCCAAATACCGACAGGCCGCCAAGGGTCGAGATCAAGATCAGGTAGTCCGGCATCCGCGTGTCCTTGCCCACCAGGATCGGGCGCAGCACGTTGTCCACCAAGCCGATCACAAACACGCCAAACAAGCCCAGCACCACGCCCTGCCAGATCGAACCACTCAGCAGGAAGTACACGGCCACCGGCCCCCAGACAATCCCGGCACCGACTGCCGGCAGCAGTGACAGAAACGCCATCAGCACCGCCCATAGCAACGCGCTGGGAATGTCCAGGAACCAGAAGATCAGGCCACCCAGCGCGCCCTGGGTCACGGCCACCAACACGTTGCCCTTGACCGTCGCGCGCACCACCCGATTGAACTTGAGCTGCAGGCGGCGCTTCTGCGGTTCGGCCAACGGCACTGCCGTGCGCACCTTGCGCACCAGATCAGGGCCGTCGCGCAGCAGGAAAAACAGCAAGTACAGCATGATGAAAAAGCTCACCAGGAAATCAAACGTGCCCTGGCCAAAGCTGAATGCCTGGGACGCGAAGAACTGGCTGCCCTGCATCGCACTCTTGACGATCTTCTCCCGCAGCCCTTCAAGGTTGCCCATGCCGAAGCGATCGAGCAGGTGCTGGAAATACGGCGGCAAAAAGTTCTTGAACTGCTCGATATAGCCGGCCACGTCGAGCTTGCCGCTCTCGACGTTTTTGTACAGCGTGGCGCCCTCCTGCACCAGCAAGGCACTGGTGATGATCACCGGCAAAATCGCGATCACCAGGCACACCGCCAAGGTGGTCAGGGACGTCAGGTTGCGGTTCCAGCCGAAGCGCTGCTGCAGGCGGCGCTGCATCGGGGCGAAGATGATGCCGAGGATGATCGCCCAGAACACTGCGCCGTAGAACGGCAGCAATATCCAGATGAAGGCGATGGTCACCAGGACCAGCAGTAACAGCAGGGTTTTGAATTGCAGGTTGGATTGATTCATGTCCGGTCCATGTCAGAAAAGCAGAGGGCCTGTGTAGGCCCTGTTGCTTAGTCCACTGCGAAACCTGGGAGTGCCATCCTTTATCCCACCAGCATAGACCGCAATCTTCAATGACCCGCCGCCTCACGCAACAGCGCCTGGATCATGGCCTCCTGCGCGTCATACCGGCCCTCGCCGAAGTGGCTGTAGCGCACCTGGCCCTGGGCATCGATGAGGTAATGCGCGGGCCAGTACTGATTATCGAAATTGCGCCAGATCGCATAGTTATTGTCGATCGCGACCGGGTAGGTGATGCCCAGCTTGCGCACCTGCTCCCTGACATTCGTGATGATGTGCTCGTGGGCATATTCCGGGGTGTGCACGCCAATGACCACCAGGCCGTCCCGTGCATACCGCTGGGCCCAGGCCTTGACGTGCGGCAGCGCCCGGCGGCAGTTGACACAGTCGTAGGTCCAGAAATCCACCAGCACCACTTTGCCCTTGAGCATCTCGGGTGTCAGCGGCGGTGAGTTGAGCCATTCGACCGCCCCCGCCAGCGACGGCATGGCGCCCTGGGGCTCGTTGCTCTCATTGCCTGCCACCTGGCTGGAAATCAGCGCAAAAGCCAGCAGCAGGCCGGCAAACACGGCCGTTATAAGTCGCATGGGGATGACCTTGTGGAGACGGGGAGCGCCATTGAACGCCCCTGAGGTATCACGTCTGTGTCCACACCCAGCTGGCGATACACAGCGATACAAAATCGCCAAAGGACGACCTGGATCAATAAACCGCCGCCCCACCTGCACTACCCTCGCGCCCTTTTGCGACCCACGCCCATGCTCCCTGCGATTGCCTCCCCACTGCCAGCCCCTGAACTGCTCGCCCCCGCGGGCAGCCTGAAAAACATGCGCTACGCCTTCGCCTACGGCGCCGATGCGGTCTATGCCGGCCAGCCGCGCTACAGCCTGCGGGTGCGCAACAACGAGTTCGATCACCCCAACCTGGCCCTGGGTATCGAGGAAGCCCACGCGCTGGGCAAGCGCTTCTACGTGGTGGTGAATATCGCGCCGCACAACGCCAAGCTGAAGACCTTCCTCAAAGACCTCGCGCCCGTGATCGCGATGCGCCCGGATGCGCTGATCATGTCCGACCCGGGGCTGATCATGCTGGTGCGCCGCAACTACCCGTGGATGCCGATCCACCTGTCGGTGCAGGCGAACACGGTGAATTGGGCCAGCGTGGAGTTCTGGCAGCAGCAAGGTATCAGCCGGATCATTTTGTCGCGTGAGCTTTCCCTGGAGGAAATTGACGAAATCCGCCAGCAGGTGCCAGCCATGGAGCTGGAAGTGTTCGTCCACGGTGCCCTGTGCATGGCCTATTCCGGGCGCTGCCTGCTCTCGGGCTACATGAATAAACGCGACGCCAACCAGGGCACCTGCACCAATGCCTGCCGCTGGAAGTACCAGGCCACGCCGGCCGTGGAAAATACCACCGGCGATATCGTCCAGGCATTCGAACCGACGCTGGGGATCGGCACCCCGACCGACCAGGTCTTCCTGCTGCAGGAAGCCAATCGTCCGGATGAGCAGATGCCCGCTTTCGAAGACGAACACGGCACCTACATCATGAACGCCAAGGATTTGCGCGCGGTGCAGCATGTGGCGCGCCTGACCCGGATGGGCGTGCATTCGCTGAAGATCGAAGGCCGGACCAAATCCCACTTCTACTGCGCGCGCACCACCCAGGTGTATCGCCGCGCCATTGATGATGCGGTGGCCGGCCGTGAATTCGACCGCAGCCTGATGACCGACCTGGAGTCGCTGGCCCAGCGCGGCTACACCGAAGGTTTCCTGCGCCGCCATGTCCACGACGAATACCAGAACTACCAGAACGGCAGCTCAGTCTCGGAGCGCCAGCAGTTTGTCGGCGAGTTGACCGGCGAGCGGCGCGGCGAACTGGCCGAGGTCAAGGTCAAGAATCGCTTTGCCGTGGGCAACCACCTGGAATTGATGACGCCCACCGGCAACTTTCACTTTGACCTGGCCACCCTGCACAACGCCAAGGGGGAAGCCATCGAGGTAGCGCCGGGGGATGGGCACACGGTGTATGTGCCCCTGCCCGCTGACATGGACCTGCAGTTTGGCCTGCTGATGCGCGACCTCTAGCGGGTCGCCAGGCAAAACCGGCGGATCGCTTCGCACGCCTGGCGCAAGGAATCCTCATCCAGCGCATAGGCAATGCGCAGGTACGGTGCCAGGCCGAACGCACTGCCGTGCACCACCGCCACATTGGCTTCGTCGAGCAGCGCGTGCGCCACGTCTTCATCGGTGCGCAGCAGCGTGCCGGCAGGTGTGGTACGACCGAGCAGGCCGGCGCAGGACGCGAAGGCGTAGAACGCACCCGAGGGTTTCAAGCACTCCAAACCCGGTGTGGCATTCAGAAAAGCCACCACCCAGTCCCGACGCGCCTCGAACACCGCCCGCG
This sequence comes from Pseudomonas sp. GW821-FHT09C08, assembly GCF_059418125.1. Taxonomy (NCBI): domain Bacteria; kingdom Pseudomonadati; phylum Pseudomonadota; class Gammaproteobacteria; order Pseudomonadales; family Pseudomonadaceae; genus Pseudomonas; species Pseudomonas sp. GW821-FHT09C08. The sequence goes on from NZ_JBWKPG010000012.1 coordinate 20,627, forward strand.
ACTGCTGGATAAAAGCCTGCGGGCCGTTCAATGCCGCGATGGCGGCCTGCTGGGAAATCGCACAGGCTCCCGAGGTCTGCTGGCCCTGGAGTTTTTCCATGGCCTCCAGCAACCAGCGCGGCCCGCTGGCGAAACCGATACGCCAGCCGGTCATGGCGTAGGCCTTGGACACGCCGTTCATGGTCAGCACGCGCGGTGCCAACCGAGGTTCCACTTGCGCCAGGGTGTGGAAGGTTTGCCCGTCGAACAGCAAGTGCTCGTAGATATCGTCCGCCAGCACCAGCACATGGGGATGCTGCAACACCACCTGCGCCAGGGCCTGCAGCTCCTCGCGGCTATACACCGCGCCGGTCGGATTGGACGGCGAATTGAGGATCAGCCAGCGCGTGCTGGGGGTGATCGCCTGGTCCAGCGCGGCGGGCGTCAACTTGAAAGCGTCTTCGGCACTGCACGCCACGATCTTCGCCGTGCCGCCGCACAACTCGACCATTTCCGGGTAACTGACCCAATACGGCGCGGGCACGATCACCTCGTCGCCTTCGTTCAGCGTGGCCGCCAGCGCGTTGTAGATCACATGCTTGCCGCCGTTGCTCACCAGGGTGTCCTGCCAGTTCACGTCCAGGCCATTTTCACGGCGGAATTTATCCGCCACGGCTTCACGCAAGGCGCGTACACCGGCGACCTGGGTGTAGCGCGTCTGGCCGTTGCGGATCGCGTCGATACCGGCCTGGCGAATGTGCTCCGGCGTGTCGAAATCCGGCTCACCGGCGCACAGCGAGATGATCTTCGCACCTTCGGCACGGCGGGCGGCCACGCGGTCGATGATGCGGTACGTGGCGGAAGGCTTGGCCTGGGCCAGGCGCTTGTTCAGAGTATTCACGCGTCCTTCCTCTGCAAGGTGTGATAGCCCAGGGATTCACGGGCCTGCCTGAGGGTCTTGCCGGCTTCGATCTGCGCCCGGATCTGCGACTCAACGGCCTCGATCTGGCGGGCGGTACGCGCGACTTCCTCGGCACGCGCCCGGGGCACCACCAGCACGCCATTGGCATCGGCCACCACGATGTCTCGCGAACACACGCGGGCGCCGCTGATAGCCACCGGCTGGTTCACCGCCAGGACTTGCACACGGTCCTTGCCGGTGCGCATGTAGCGGCCTCGGGTAAACAGCGGGTAACCATCGCCCAAGGCCTTGCTGACGTCGCGGCACACGCCATCGATCACCGTCGCCGCGATGCCACGGCTGCCGGCGTACTGGGTCATGATGTCGCCCCACACAGTGCAGTCAGTGCGACCGGCATTGGCGATCACCACCACATCCCCCGGCAACACGTCCTCGATAAAGTCGCCCACCGAACCCGGCGGCATGCTGGCCGGTACGTATTGCACGGTGAACGCCGGGCCCACCACGGTGTCGGGGTAATTATCCAGCGGTGCGATTCCCAGGCATTGGCCGGCGATGCCCAGTTTGTCCATGGCATCCGAGACGCCCGGGGTGTCGAGCCCTTCGAACAGGGCGACAAGCTGTTGATCGTTCATCGGGCAGGCTCCACGCGGATGGCTTCAAATTGGCGGTCATGCATCACGTCGGCGACCGACCGACCGCTGCGCACGGCATTGATCATCCCCGCCTCACGGGCGGCAATGCGCTCGCTCAACGCCAGCACCTGCTCGATCACCGCAGCCGGGATAAACACGCTGCCGCAGCGGTCGGCGATCACGTAGTCATCCTGCGCAACGTCCACGCCGCCGACGCAGATGGTCACGCCGGAATCGACCTGCACCACGCGATTGCGCGCGCTGATCATGGTCACCCCACGTCCGTAGACCGGGTAGCCGATGGACGCGCTGCCGTCGATATCGCGGCTGAAACCGTCGATCACCGAGCCGCGAATGCCCTTGGTCACGGCGGCATTGGCGATGATGTCACCCCAGCACGAGATGCCATCGAGGCCCCCGGCGATCACCAGCACGCGATCATCCGTGGTGATTGCGTCGATCACCGGCGAGATCAGGTGCACGCCGGGCGCGGCGTCGGTCTTGGGTGCCAGTTTGACCGTGCTGGCGCGGCCGACCACCTTGGGGCAGTCCCACAACGGGCGGATGCCCACCACGGCGCCTGGCAGTTGCAGGAAGTCGAGGGCGTCGGAGACGGTGTTGGTGTCGAGTTCAGCCAGGCGCTGAAGCGGGTCGGGAGGTGACATGAGATGAGCCCCTGTTGTGGTTGGGGCTCAAGTCTCACTGAGGCGCTGTGATGGGTATATTCGTATTAACGTTAGGCAGACATACGCCCAAGCTATGGTTGCTCAGATGCGGAACTGCCCCACCAGTTGCCCCAGGCGCTGGCCCAAATCCGCCAGGCTGCGCGAGGTCTGGGCGCCCCGCTGGGTTTCATCGGCCACGCTGTCGACTGCCACGGCAATCTGATGCACGCTGCGGTTGATCTCCTCGGCCACGGCGGTCTGTTCTTCGGCGGCGCTGGCGATCTGCGCGTTCATCGAATTGATGGTGCCGATCAACTGGGCCATGGTGTCCAGCGACGCCCCGGCTTCATTGGCCTGGGCCGAGGTGCCGTCGCCCGCATCGCTGGAGCGGCGCATGGCGTCGACGGCAGCCACGGTGCCTTTTTGCAGGCGGTCGATCATGCCTTGGATTTCCTGGGTGCTGGTCTGGGTACGACTGGCGAGTGCACGCACTTCGTCGGCGACCACCGCAAACCCGCGCCCGGCCTCGCCTGCCCGCGCGGCTTCAATCGCTGCGTTGAGCGCCAGCAGGTTGGTCTGTTCGGCGATCGAGCGGATCACGCCGAGCACGCTGACGATCGACAACACGTCCTGCTGCAGGCTGTCGAGGGATACGCCGCTGCTGCGGATGTCGCTCACCAGCGCATGGATCTGCGCAATGCTGCCATCCACCACGCGCTTGGCGGCCTGGCCTTCGACATCGGTCTGCTGCGCGGCCACCGAGGCACCCTGGGCACTGCGCGCGACTTCCTGGGCGGCGGACGACATCTGATTGATCGCGGTGGCGACCTGGTCGGTCTCGTGACGCTGGCGCTCCATGGCCTGTTCCGAGCGTTGGGCCTGGTCGGAGACCTGGCTGACCAGGCCGGTGAGTTGGCTGGTCATCTCGGTGATCTGGCGCACCAGGCCGTGGATCTTGTCGACAAAGCGGTTGAATGCGCCGGCCAGGTCGCCCAGTTCATCCTGGCTGGTGATGGCCAGGCGACGGGTCAGGTCGCCCTCACCGGCGGCGATGTCGTCGAGGTTGGCTTTCATCAAGTGCAGCGGGCGCAGGATAGCGTTGGCCAGCAACATGCCGACGGCAGCGATCACCAGCAGCACCACCACGGCCACGCCGAGGATGCTCAGCAATACGCCTTCCATGCGCGTTTTCACCTTGGCCTCGACCACCGCCACCTGGGCCTCGATGCCGTCCAGGTTCACCGAAGTACCGATGACCATGTCCCACTTCGGCAGGTATTCGGTGTAGCCGAGCTTGGGCACCAGTTCGGTCTGGCCGGGCTGGGTCGAGCTGTATTGCAGATAGTGCGTGCCGTCCTTGCCGACCTTGACCAGGTCGCGGTTGACGTAGACACCGTTGGGGTCGCGGTTGTCCTTGAAGCTCTTGCCCACGCCGTCGGGGCTGTTGCCCTTGAACAGGCGAATGGTCTCGGAGTCGTAGCCGAAGAAGTAGCCGTCCTTGCCGTAGCTGGTGTTGGACAGCAGCTTGACCACCTGGGCCCGCGCGGCCGTGTCGCCGGGAGCCGCCGCGTCGTAGAGCGGCTTGATGGTGGTCATGGCCACTTCGACGTAGCTCTGCAGGGTTGCCTTGGCGTCGTTGAGCAGGCGCTGGCGGGTTTCATCCACTTCGTTGCGTGCCTGGCCTTGCAGGATCCACACGGTGGTCAGGCTGATCACCACGGCAAACAGCAACACCGGCACAACGGCGAGGGACAGGACTTTGGCCTTCAAACTCAGACGCATGGATTTTCTCTCTTATTAGTGGCGACTTGAGAGGTTATCGGCCATGCGCCTGGGATCTGTAGGAGCCGGCGCCTACGGAACGGCGGTGTGTCAGAGGGTCATCGCGGCCAGCCAGCCGAACGCCAGCAGCGGGATGTTGTAGTGCAGGAACGTCGGCACCACGGTGTCCCAGATATGGTGGTGCTGGCCGTCGATGTTCAGGCCGGAGGTCGGGCCGAGGGTTGAATCCGAGGCAGGCGAACCGGCATCGCCCAGGGCCCCGGCGGTGCCGACGATGCACACGATGGCCAGCGGGCTGAAGCCCAGTTGCACACACAGTGGCACGAAAATCGCGGCCAGGATCGGCACCGTGGAAAACGACGAGCCGATGCCCATGGTCACCAGCAGCCCCACCAGCAACATCAACAACGCGCCAACGCCACGGCTATGGCCGATGAACGCCGCCGAGGCTTCCACCAGCGAACGCACGTCACCGGTGGCCTTGAGCACTTCGGCAAACCCCGACGAGGCGATCATGATGAAGCCGATCATGGCCATCATCTTCATGCCTTCGGTGAACAGGTCGTCGGTGTCGCGCCAGCGCACGATGCCTGACACCGAGAAAATCAGGAACCCGGCCAGGGCGCCGATGATCATCGAGTCCAGCCACAGCTGGATGATGAACGCCGCGGCAATCGCCAGGCCAGCCACCAGCAGGGTCAGCGGGTTGTACTGCACCGCGACCTGCTCGACCCGCTCGATCTTCTCCAGGTCATACACCCGCTTCTTGCGGTAGCTGACAAACACCGCCACCAGCAGGCCAACGACCATGCCCAGCGCGGGCAAGCCCATGGCGTGGGTGACGTTGACCTGGCTGATGTCCACGCCGCTCTTGGCCACATTGGCCAGCAGGATCTGGTTGAGGAAAATATTGCCGAAGCCCACCGGCAGGAACATATACGGGGTGATCAGGCCGAAAGTCATCACGCAGGCGATCAGGCGGCGGTCCAGTTGCAGCTTGGTCAACACGTAGAGCAGCGGCGGCACCAGCAGCGGGATAAACGCGATGTGGATCGGCAGAATATTCTGCGAGGCAATCGCCACCACCCACAGCAGGCCGATCAACAGCCATTTGACGTGACTGCCGCCGGTGGCTTCCTGGCGGTCGACCAGCAGCAGGGCCTTGTCTGCCAAGGCGTGGGCCAGGCCGGATTTGGCAATCGCCACCGCGAAAGCGCCGAGCAAGGCGTAGGACAACGCCACAGTCGCGCCGCCGCCCAAGCCGCCATTAAAGGCCTTGAGCGTGGCCTCGATACCCAGGCCACCGGTAAGCCCGCCAACCAGGGCGCCGACAATGATGGCGATGACCACATGCACGCGGGACAAGCTGAGCACCAGCATGGTGCCGACCGCGGCGATGACTGCGTTAATCATGGTTACCTCAAGCAGAAACATAAAAAACAGGCATGCCCGCGCCCGGGCGGCCAAGGGGTGGCTGCCAGCGTGCAGGCTTGAAGGAGGTCTTATTAGAGGGCGCGCACTTTGCAGCAGGCAGGGCTGCATGTCAAAAAACGACGCCGGTTTAAGGTTTAAATTGAACGTTTGAATAAAGAAAGTTCCACGGCGGCCGATACAAAGGCTCTCTGTGTTTTCAGGTTAAGGATGCTCCTCGATGTCCCTCAGACAGCTGTCCATTCAATGGAAAATCACCCTGCTCGCCGGCCTTTGCCTGTTGGGGATCGTGACCCTGCTGGTGGGTCTGTCGCTGTATCGCATGGCGCAGAGCTCCGAGCAGGTCAAAGCCTCCAGCATGCAAATGCTTGATGAGGCCGCCCAGGCGCGCATCGAGGCTCAGGGTGAAGTGCAGGCGCTGGGCATCCGCCAGCAATTCATGGACGCCTATCAATACGGCCATGGTTTTTCCCGTCAGGTACTGTTTTTGCGCGAACAGGCCGAAAAGCGCTTCCTCGACGCCTTCGACACCCGCGAAGACCTGACCCGCCAGGTCAAGGCCGCGCTGCAGGCCAACCCGGACCTGCTCGGCCTGTCACTGGTGTTCGAAGCCAATGCGCTGGACGGCAAGGACGAGCTGTTCGCCAACCAGGCTGAACTGGGCAGCAACGACAAGGGCCGCTTTGCCCTGTATTGGTCGCAACCGACGCCCGGCAAGCTGACCTCAATGCCGCTGCCGGAAAGCGACATGTCCGACACCTCCGTCGGCCCCAGCGGTGAAAAGGCCAACGCCTGGTTCACCTGCCCGCGCACCACCCTCAAGCCGTGCGTGATCGAGCCCTACTTCTATGTGATCGACGGGCAGAACGTGCTGATGACCAGCATCGTGTTCCCCTTGATGGTCAACGGCAAAGTCATCGCCTCGTTGTCGGTGGACATCAACCTCAATAGCCTGCAGGCCATCAGCCAACGCGCCAGCCAGAAGCTCTACGACGGCCAGACCCAAGTCAGCATCCTCAGCCCGACCGGCCTGCTCGCCGGCTACAGCGCGGACGCCAGCAAACTCAGCCAGCGCCTGGACCAGGTCGACAGCGCCAGCGGTGCGCAACTGATCAGCGCCCTGGCCAGCAGCACGCAGATCCGCAGCTTGCGTACCGACCACCAACTCAAGGTGCTGGCACCGTTCGCGCCGATTCCCGATGGCAAGCCGTGGGGTGTGTTGCTGGATGTGCCGGAAAAAGTCCTGGTCGGCCCTGCCGAAGCGCTGAAAGCCCAGATGGACGCCGACAACACCCGGGGCACCTTGCTGGAACTGAGCCTGGGACTGCTCGCCGCCGTGCTCGGCCTGATCCTGGTGTGGCTGATGGCCCGCAGCGTGACCCGCCCGATCCTCGGCGTGGCGCACATGCTCGAAGACATCGCCAGTGGCGAAGGCGACCTGACCCGGCGCCTGGCCTACGACAAGAAAGATGAACTGGGCCAACTGGCGGGCTGGTTCAACCGCTTTCTCGACAAGCTGCAGCCGATCATCGCCGAGGTCAAACGCTCGGTGCAGGATGCACGTGGCACGGCCGACCAGTCCGCCGCAATCGCCACCGAAACCAGCGCCGGCATGGAACAGCAATACCGCCAGGTCGACCAGGTGGCCACTGCCTCCCATGAGATGAGCGCCACCGCCCAGGACGTCGCCCGCAGCGCTGCCCAGGCGGCCCAGGCCGCACGCGATGCCGACCAGGCGACCCGCGAAGGCCTGACGGTGATCGACCGCACCACCACCAATATCGGGCACCTGGCGGCAGACATGAGCACCGCCATGACCCAGGTCGAAGGCCTGGCCGCCAACAGCGAGAAAATCGGCTCGGTGCTGGAAGTGATTCGCGGTATTGCCGAGCAGACCAACCTGCTGGCGCTCAACGCCGCCATCGAAGCCGCCCGCGCCGGTGAGGCCGGCCGCGGGTTTGCCGTGGTCGCCGATGAAGTGCGCAACCTCGCACGCCGCACCCAGGAATCGGTGGAAGAAACCCGCCTGGTCATCGAGCAATTGCAGAGCGGCACCACCGATGTGGTCGGCGCCATGGGCAACAGCTATCGCCAGGCCCAGGGCAGCGTCGAACAAGTCGGCGAAGCCGTCACCGCCCTGCGCCAGATTGGCGAGGCGGTCACGGTGATCAGCGACATGAACCTGCAGATCGCCAGCGCCGCCGAAGAGCAAAGCGCGGTGGCCGAGGAGATCAACAGCAACGTGGCGACGATCCGCGATGTGACCGAGTCGCTGTCCGAGCAGGCCAATGAATCCGCGCGCGTCAGCCAGGCACTGAACAGCCTGGCGAACCAGCAGCAGGGGTTGATGGATCAATTCCGGGTCTGAAGGTTGAAGTAGATCCGCTGTGGGGTATGTCTCGGGGTCTCGGGTGTATGAAGATCAAAGGTAGGAGCTGGCTTGCCTGCGAACGCGGTGGGTCAGCCACCGAATCCATCCACTGACACACCGCCTTCGCGAGCAAGCCCGCTCCCACAGGGGGATCCGGGTATGGCTTGGGGTCCCGTGTGTACGCAGATAAAATGTGGGAGCTGGCTTGCCTGCGAAAGCGGTGGATCAGCCACCGAATACATCCACTGACACACCGCCTTCGCGGGCAAGCCCGCCCACACAGGGGATTCGGGTATGCCTCAGCCCTGGCGTCTGGGCAGTTCGATCAGCGCCTTGAGCCCGCCAAGCTCAGACTCCTGCAGTTGCAACACCCCACCCCACACCTCGACGATATCGCGCACGATCCCCAGCCCCAGGCCATGGCCGTCAATCTGCTCATCCAGGCGCGCGCCACGGCTGAACACCTGGTCACGCTGGGTTTCCGGAATGCCGGGGCCGTCATCCTCGACCGCCAGCAGGTAACCCTGCGGAGTCTCACTGATGCTCAGCCGCACTTCGGCATCCGCCCATTTACAGGCGTTGTCCAGCAAATTGCCGAGCAGTTCGAGCAGGTCCTCACGGTCCCAGGGCAAATGCAGGCCTGGGGCCACCTGGTAGCTGAGGTCCAGGTGCTCGCCGTGGATCATGTTGAGGGTGGCGAGCAGGCCGGGCAGTTCTTTTTCACAGTCGAACAACGCACCGGGCAGGGTTTCACCGGCCAGGCGCGCGCGATTGAGTTCACGATTCAGACGTTGCTGCACCTGCTCCAACTGGTCACGCAGCAGCTTGCCCAGTTCGGGATGATCCTTGAGCGCCTCGCTTGAAGCGGCACTCAACAGCACCGCCAACGGGGTTTTCAGGGCGTGCCCAAGGTTGCCAAGGGCGTTGCGCGAACGCTTGAGGCTGTCTTCGGTATGCGCCAGCAGGTGGTTGATCTGTGCCACCAGGGGCTCCAGCTCCAGCGGCACCTGGGTGTCGAGCTGCGAGCGCTGGCCCTGCTGCAATTGCGCGATCTGGTTGCGCGCGGTTTCCAGCGGGCGCAAGGCGCGGCGTACGGTGACGCGTTGCAGGATCAACACCAGCAGCAGCGCCGCCAGCCCGAGTACCAGGCCGATCTGACGCATCAGGCGAAAGCTTTCGCGCACCGGTGTGTAGTCCTGGGCCACGCTGATGGAAATCGGCTGGCCAAAGCGTTTGTAGTCCGAACGCAGCACCAGCAGTTGCTGGCCTTCCGGCCCCAGTTGCAGATTGCCCTTGAGACCGGCCTCGGGCAGTTGGGGCAGTTCCTGATCCCACAACGAGCGCGAACGCCAGTGGACATCGGCAAAGTCGATCCGAAAGTAATGCCCGGAAAACGGCCGTTGGTAAGCCGGCGACAGGCGCTGTTCATCCAGCTGCACGCCGTTGGGCCCACGCACCAGCGCCACCAGCAGGTTCTCGGCGTCGTTGCGCAGGCCCGCTTCCAGGTAGCGCTGCAAGCCGGCTTCGAACAACCACAGGCTGGTCTGCGCCAGCACTACGCCGACGATCACCATCACGCTGATCAAGCCCAGGCTCAGGCGTCGCTGGATCGACTTCATGCAGGGCTGGCGCCAAATCGATAACCCTGGCCACGCCGGGTTTCAATCACGCTGCGCCCCAACTTGCGGCGCAGGTGGTTGACGTGCACTTCCAGCACGTTGGAGTCGCGCTCGGTTTCGCCGTCATACAAGTGCTCGGCGAGGTGGCTTTTCGAGAGGATCTGTTCGGGGTGCAGCATGAAGTAGCGCAACAAGCGGAATTCGGCGGCGGTCAGCTGGATCTCGTCGCCATCGCGCAGCACGCATTGACGGCCTTCATCCAGATGCAGGCCGGCGGCTTGCAAGGTCGGTTGGTTGGCCTGCCCATGGGAACGGCGCAACAGTGCCTGGATGCGCAGGTGCAACTCTTCGGGGTGAAAAGGTTTGCTCAGGTAATCGTCGGCGCCAGCCTTGAGCCCTTCGATACGCTCGGCCCAGGAATCACGGGCGGTGAGAATCAACACCGGGGTAGCCAGCGCGGCGGCACGCCATTGCGCCAGTACTTCAAGCCCGGGCAGCCCCGGCAGGCCGAGGTCGAGGATGATCAAGTCATAGGGTTCGCTACGGCCCTGATAGGCGGCGTCGCGGCCATCGGCCAGCCAGTCGACGGCATAGCCCTGGCGCTGCAGGCCGGCGAGCAGTTCATCGGCCAGGGGTACGTTGTCTTCCACCAGGAGCAGGCGCATCAGTCTTCCTCGTCTTTGATCAGCACACCGGTACTTGCGTCCAGCTTGATCTCGCGTACCACCCCTTCGGTGGTCACCAGTTCGACTTCATAGGCATATTTGCCATGCTTTTTCTCCAGCTCAGCCTCCAGCAGCCGCGAGCCGGGGTAGCGCGCCATGGCCTGCTGCAACAGTTGCTCCAGCGGCAGGATCACGCCCTGCTGGCGCAGCGCCAGGGCTTCATCCTGATTGAGGTCGCGGGCCGCCAGGCTCGAGCAGAAAACCATGAGCACCAGTGCCACTCGACTGCCGGCGGGTAAATTTACCTTCATTACGTATCCTGATGATTCTTGAGAACCTGCCCGGTGAGCGCGTCCAATTCAATATCCCATTCAATGCCGTCGGCATCTTTGAGTTCGACCTCGTAGACATACTTGCCGTAGGCCTCGTCCAGATCGGTGTCCAGCAGCGTCGAGCCGGGGTGCAGGGCCAGCGCCGTGGCGTCGAGTTGATCGAAAGCGACAATTGTAACAGTGGCGGGCACGGTCAGTGATTTGTCCGGGTCCACGGCTCCGGCCCGGCTCGCCGTGATGGCGATGATAACGGCGGCGGCCAGAGCTGTGAGGCGCTTCATGAGGAGTCTCCGTTACACGATGTTTTTCCTACGCCGGTAACGGTACCTGCTGCAACTTAACTGAAACTGAATTGCCACCATGGCAATTTCGCCGGACTGCGTTTTTCCCACATCGGCTGAGATTTCCTATAATGCCCTGCTTGCTTCAACAGAGACCGGTATGACAGCCATCCACATCAAATTCCCCGCCCTGACGCTCAAGGCCGGCACCCGCGCCTTTGCGCGCATTCGTGAACGGGGCCTGGCGCCTGCGGATGTGGGCATTCTCCCCGGTGCGGCCGGCGGGCCCAAGGCGCTCGGAATCCAGGGCCTGGACCTGGCGCTGTTCGGCGACTGGCTGCCACGCGCGCCTCGCGAGCGCGCGCTGATCGGTGCGTCGATTGGCTCCTGGCGGTTTGCCAGTGCCTGCCTGCCCGACCCGGTGCAAGGCCTGCTGGACCTTGGCCGCCTCTATAACGAACAGCGCTTTGCCAAGGGCGTGACCATGGCCGAGGTCAGCCGCAGTTGCCAGCGCATGCTCGACGACCTGCTGGCCGGCCGCGACGCGCGGGTGCTGGACAACCCCGACTATCGCCTGAACATCATGGTGGTCAAGAGCCATGGCCTGCTCGCCGATGACCATCGCGGACGGCTGGGCCTGGGCCTGTCGTCGGTGATTGCCGACAATCTGCGCGGGCGGGCGCGGCTGGCGCGGCACTTCGAGCGGCTGATCATCCACGACCCACGCCAGGCGCCGCCGGTGCATGCGCTGAAGGATTTCCCGTCGCGCTTCGTCAACCTGGAACTCGGCAACCTGCGCCAGGCGCTGCTGGCGTCGGGCTCCATCCCCATGGTCATGCAAGGCGTGCGCGACCTGCCCGGCGCGGGTGCCGGCACTTTCCGCGACGGCGGCCTGCTGGACTACCACCTCGACCTGCCCTACCACGGCAACGACATTGTGCTGTACCCGCACTTCACCGACCGGGTCATCCCCGGCTGGTTCGACAAGGGCCTGCCGTGGCGGCGCAGCAATCAACAAGGCTTGCAGGATGTGTTGCTGCTGGCGCCGTCCCGGGATTACCTGGCACGCCTGCCCCACGGCAAACTGCCGGACCGCAGCGACTTCAAGCGTTTCATGGGCGACGACCCGAGCCGCAACAAATACTGGCAAACCGCAATGAGCGAGAGCCGGCGGCTCGGCGATGAGTTTCTGCGCTTGGCCGATAACGGCGAGCTGGGCGAACACCTGCAGCCACTTTGACCCAGCGGTATGCGCGGCGGCGAATCAAACTGTTAAACTCGCCGCCTGCCAGATACTGACCGAGCTGAAAATACTGTGGAAATCTTCAAAGAGTTTACCTTCGAGTCCGCCCACCGCCTGCCCCACGTACCCGAAGGCCACAAATGCGGGCGCCTGCACGGGCATTCGTTCAAGGTGGCGATCCACCTGAGTGGCGACCTGGATCCGCATACCGGCTGGATTCGCGACTTCTCGGAGATCAAGGCGATTTTCAAGCCGCTCTACGAACGCCTCGACCACAACTACCTCAACGACATCCCCGGCCTGGAAAACCCGACCAGCGAAGTGCTGGCCAAGTGGATCTGGAATGAGCTCAAACCCCTGCTGCCGGAACTCAGTGCGATCCGCATCCATGAAACCTGCACCAGCGGCTGCATCTATCGCGGCGAGTAAGCCGGCGAGATGAAAAAACCACCCTGGCGGTGGTTTTTTTATGCCCTGCTCCCTTACAGTCTTGGCTCCAGCCGACCAGGAGCACGCCGCAATGCTGCGCCCCGCCACGCCCCATGATGTTGCCGCCATTGAAGCCATCGTCGAGGCGGCCTATTCACCGTACATCGAGCGTATCGGCCGCAAACCCGGGCCGATGCTTGAAGACTACGGCCGGCGAGTCGAGGTCGGTGGTGTGCATGTACTGGACAACGACGGGCAGATCCAGGGTTTTATCATCCTGCAAGACACCGACAGCGCCCTGCTGCTGGATAACCTGGCGGTCGCCCCGCAGGCACAGGGCCTTGGTCTTGGCCGCGTATTGATGGACTTCGCCGAACGCCAGGCCATCGACGCGGGTTACAGCGCCATACGCCTCTACACCAATGAAGCCATGACCGAGAACCTTGCGCTGTACACCCGCCGGGGTTACGTGGAAACCCACCGGGCCGAGGAACAGGGCCTGCGCCGGGTGTACATGGCCAAGCCCCTTTAGGAGACAGGCATGGAAAACACCTGGCTGGCCCAAGCCAAACGCCTGCACGCGCTGGCCTCCACGGGCCTGCATTTTTGCACCGATGATTTCGAACGCGAGCGCCTGGAGGAAATCGCCGAGATTGCCCACAGCATGCTGGCGCAACTCGGTAACGTGCCGCTGGAGCGCATCACCGGATTGGTCTCGGATTTTGCCCAGCGCTATTCCACGCCAATGATCGACGTGCGCGGCGCGGTCATCGAGGGCGACCGGATTCTGCTGGTGCGCGAACTGACCGATGGCTGCTGGGCGCTGCCGGGCGGTTATGCCGATATCGGCTTGTCGGCAGCGGAAAACATCATCAAGGAAATCCGCGAGGAAGCCGGCTTGAGCGTTACCGCGCGGGCACTGTACAGCGTCACCCACAAGGCCAAGGGTTTGTATCGGCCGGATGTGCGCGACTTCTACAAGCTGTATTTCCTGTGTGAACGGGTGGACCAAGCGGCGCCAATGGCCGGGTTCGAGACCACCGACGTGGGCTTTTTCGCCCTGGATGATCTGCCGCCGCTGTCCCGGGGGCGCACCATCGAGAGTGATCTGGCGGCGGCATTTGCCTTTCATCGCGGCGAAACCACCCACACGCTGTTCGACTGATCCAATTTGTATCACGGCTGCACCGCTTTCGTGCCTGACTGGGCACAGCGAACACCCTCACTCGCGTTTCCTGCCTGTTTGGCTATAAATACTGTGCATGCTGCACAGTGCAGACCGTGCGCCTGTCACTGGGAGTGATTTGGCACGCGCGGTGCAATACGCCTGCGTCACTCATTCAGGGAGTACCGACATGACGCAGCAAGAACCGGGCAACGACTACCCCTTAAGCGAAGTTCCCATGCATGCGCGCAAAGGCCTGGCGTCTACCGCCATGGTGCTGCTGGGCTTCACCTTTTTTACCGCGACCATGTTCGCCGGCGGCAAGCTGGGGGTCGCGTTCAGCTTCACCGATATGCTCGGCGTGGTGGCGCTGGGTAACCTGCTGCTGGGTATTTACGCCGCAGGCCTGGGTTACATCGCGTTCAAGAGCGGCTTGAACTCCGTGTTGATGGGGCGCTTCTGCTTTGGCGAAGTGGGCAGCAAACTCAGCGACTTGATCCTCGGTTTCACTCAGATTGGCTGGTATGCCTGGGGCACCGCCACCGCCTCCGTGGTGCTTGGCAAGTATTTCGAACTGAGCCAGGGCAGTGTGCTGGCATTGATGGTGCTGTTCGGCCTGGTGTTTTGCGCCACCGCCTACGTGGGTTATCGCGGGTTGGAGATTCTTTCCTACATCGCGGTACCGGCCATGGGCATCCTGCTGTTTCTGTCGATGTGGGTGGCCACGGTGAAAGTCGGCGGGTTGGACGGACTGCTGGCGGTGGTGCCGACCGCTGAGCTGGACCTGTCCACCGCGATCACGTTGGTATTCGGCACTTTTGTCAGCGGCGCGACGCAGGCGACCAATTGGACGCGGTTCTCGCGCTCGGCCCGGGTCGCGGTGCTGGCCAGCCTGATCGGCTTCTTCGTCGGCAATGGCTTGATGGTGCTGATCGGCGCCTATGGCGCGATCGTCTACCAACAGCCCGACGTGGTGGAAGTGTTGCTGCTGCAAGGCTTCGCCATGGCAGCAATGGCCATGCTGTTGCTGAATATCTGGAGCACCCAGGACAACACCATCTACAACTTCGCCGTGGCCGGCTGCAATCTGTTGCGCACCAAACGCCGCAAGACCGTGACCCTGGCGGGAGCAGTGATCGGCACCCTGCTGGCGCTGCTGGGCATGTACGACATGCTGGTGCCCTACCTGATTCTGCTGGGCACCGTGATTCCACCGATCGGCGGGGTCATCATGGCGGACTTCTTCTACCGCTGGCGCGGCCACTACCCGCGCCTGGCAGATGCACGCCTGCCGGCTTTCAACTGGCCGGGGCTGGCCGCGTATGCGGTGGGCACCGTGCTGGCGTTCAATTCGCCGTGGGTCGCGCCGTTGGTGGGCATCGTGGCCGCATCGCTGACTTACATGCTGCTGACCTCCGTGCTGCGCGCTCGCGCACCGCTGGCTGACGCCCCGGCATGAGCCTGACGATTGCCGATGTACTGGCCTTGCCGGGTCTTGCGTCCATGCGTCTGCGCGCCGCAGAGGCAGGCCTGGACAACGTCGTACGCTGGCCGTATGTGGCGGAAAACAGCGGAATCGCCGAGTGGGTGCTGGGCGGTGAGCTGGTGTTCGTCACCGGTATCAATCACCCTCGGGATGAAGCCAACCTGCTGCAACTGCTGGATGAAGCCTGTCAGCGGCAGGTGGCCGGCTTGGTGATCCTGACGGGGCCGGCGTATATCCAGGCGATACCCCAGCGCTTACTCGACGCCGCCGAGGCCGCCGGTATGCCGCTGATCGAGCAGCCCTACTCGCTGAAGATGGTGCTGGTCACCCAGGCGATCGGTTCGGCGTTGATTCAATCCGAACAATTGGGCCGCTCGCGCCACGATGTACTCGAGCGTTTGCTGACCGGCGATTACCAATCCCTGGATCTATTGCTGCACCGCGCCGTGCAATTGGGCATGTCGCTGGCCGGCCACTGGCAGGTGGCCCAACTGCAGCTCGAAGGCAGCGAGTTGCTGTTTGCCCAGGACGACGCGGCGCAGGTGGAGGCCCAGTTGGCCCGGCAGCACGACGCCATCAGTCGACGCTTGCGCCAACTGTCGCCGGTGTTACCGGTACTCGGCCGCGCCGGACAATGGACGCTGCTGCTGCCGGCCGCGGATGCCGTCGCCGCCTTGGCCAATCGCCAGCAACTGGTCAATTGGCTGAACCCGCTGAACCTGCGCCTGGCGCCGCTGAAAGTGTTTATCGGCTTGAGCGCTGCCGCGCACCCACCTGCTCGCCTGGCCCAGGCTCACGATGAGGCGCGCCAGGCGTTGACGGCCGCACGCCGGTTCAGCGAACGCGCCGGGCTCTGCGTGTATGACGAACTGGGGGTGCTCAAGCTGCTCAGCGGTGTGCGTGATCGCGCGCTGCTCGACCAGTTCCTGAATGAACGCCTGGGCCCGCTGCTGCGCCACGACCTGCACCATGGCCCCAGCCTGATGCCGACCCTGGAGGCCTGGTTTCACGAGAATGGTAACCTTGTGGCCGCGGCCCAGCGCCTCGCCGTGCACCGCAATACCCTGACACACCGCGTCCAGCGAATCGAAGCCCTGTGTGGCCTGACGCTGGAGAATGCTTACGACCGCCTGGACATCGGTATTGCCCTGATGATCTGGTGGCTGTCTGCCTGATTGTTGTTATCCAAGAGGAACTTGCCCATGCACATCATCAACGCCCGCCTGCGCAACCGTGAAGGCCTGCATGATCTGCACCTGGAACACGGCCGGATCGCCAGTATCACCGCACAAACCAGCGTGCCCGCAGTGGGCGTCGACGACCTCGACGCCGGCGGCAACCTGGTGATCCCGCCCTTTGTCGAACCGCACATTCACCTCGATGCCACCCTGACCGCTGGCGAGCCGCGCTGGAACATGAGCGGCACCCTGTTCGAGGGCATCGAATGCTGGGGTGAGCGCAAAGCCACCATCACCCAGGAAGACACCAAGACTCGCGCCAAAAAGACCATTCAGACCCTGGCCGCCCACGGTATCCAGCACGTGCGCACGCACGTCGACGTCACCGACCCGGATCTCACCGCGCTCAAGGCCATGCTCGAAGTGCGCGAAGAAAGCACGCACCTGATCGACCTGCAGATCGTCGCCTTTCCCCAGGAAGGCATCGAGTCGTTTCGCAATGGCCGCGAGCTGATGGAAGAAGCCATTCGCCTCGGCGCCGACGTGATCGGCGGCATCCCGCACTTTGAATACACCCGCGACCAGGGTGTGAGCTCGGTGAAGTTCCTGATGGACCTGGCCGAACGCACCGGTTGCCTGGTGGATGTGCACTGCGACGAAACCGACGACCCGCACTCGCGCTTTCTCGAGGTGCTGGCCGAAGAAGCCCGCAGCCGCGACATGGGCGCCCGCGTCACCGCCAGTCACACCACGGCCATGGGCTCCTACGACAACGCCTACTGCGCCAAACTTTTCCGCCTGCTGGGGCACTCGGGCATCAGCTTCGTCTCCTGCCCCACCGAGAGCATCCATCTGCAAGGCCGCTTCGACACTTTCCCGAAACGCCGTGGCGTGACCCGGGTCAACGAGCTGCTGGAAGCTGGCATGAACGTGTGTTTCGGCCAGGACTCCATCGTCGATCCGTGGTACCCGCTGGGCAACGGCAATATCCTGCGCGTGCTGGAAGCCGGGCTGCATATCTGCCATATGCTCGGCTACCGCAACCTGCAGAGCGCACTCGACCTGGTGACCGACAACAGCGCCAAGGCCATGGCCCTGGGTGACCGTTACGGCCTGGAAGCGGGGCGCCCGGCCAACCTGCTGATTCTCTCGGCCAACAGCGACTACGAAGTCATTCGCAGCCAGGGCCTGCCGCTGTACTCGATTCGCAATGGCCAAGTGTTGATGAAACGTCAGCCGGCCCAGGTGGAGTTTATGTAAAGGCCCGGCTCAAACGATGGCGTCGATATCCAGCGGCTGCGCCCTGCCCCACTCAGTTTGCGTGGGAGCAGGGATGCTCGCGACTTGCGGCAGCGCGTGGTTTTCACGGTGGCTGAACCAACGCTTGAGGCTGGGTTGCAAGTGGGCGGCCTGGGCCTGACTGCCGTAGACATCGCGCGCTTCCAGGCGTCGCCAGCGCAGGGTTTCGAGGCGCTCGCGGCTGGTGTGCAAACGGTCGATCTCGGCGTTCAACGGCTCGTGGTGCTCATAGGCACGGTCGTTGATCGGCTGGCGACGGGCGAGCTCGCGGCGTTTGTCGCGCAGTTGCTGACGCATGGTCTCCAGCGCATGGTCGAGCCATTCGAACTCCCGCGCGGTCACCAGCGGGCTATTGCTGTCCACGGCTTGTTGCCAGCGGCGCAACGTCGCCCAAGCGGCAGGAATGTAGCTTGCGGTCATAAAGTGCTGACGGGCCTGGAACAGCTGTTTTAACAGGTTGTCACGATCAGGCATGTCGCCATGAAGCTGCAGCGCACGATTGCAGCCGGCTTCCTGGATCGACTCGCAACCCGGCTTCCACAACACGGAAGAGTGCGTGCCATCCGGCAGCACGATCGGCATGAAGTGTTGCTGCTCACCATGGTGCTGGTAGGGGTTACCGCCAAAACGCACCAGGCCCGCCGCGAACAGCAACCCGCCCGGTGTAGGCAGGCTGAATAGCGTGATGGCGCCGGGAACCCAGAGTTTTGCGGTGGTGTTCATCCACGGTGCCGGGACGCTGGGCACCGGGTCGTTGTGGTTGACGATACGGTGGTGGACGAGGGTCGAAGCGCCGTGGGTGAACTCGGCATCCGCGGCACGGGGGGCGCCGTAGGTGTAGAGAAGGATGTTGTAGGTACGATCGGGAGTACGGCGCAGCCCTTCTGCCAGCAGCAACGCTATTGCCCCTCCAAGGCTATGGCCGCAAATGATCACGCGTTGCCCGATGTGAAATTGGCCGAGGTAATGCAGCACGAAATCACGCATGGCCCGATAAGCCTGATAAAAACCTTCATGGGCCTTGCCGACACCATCGGCGAACGCCACCTGATGGGCGTTCGCATCCCGCAGCACGTCTGCATTGCTGACGGTGCCTCGCACGGAAATCAGGATCACCTCCTCGTGGTGAGTGATGAACGCCTGGGTGTCAGTGCCGAATTTTTCATCATCGAAAAAATGTAAGCGCGCGGGGTGCTCCTGCTCGTCCCCAAGCGCCGGACGATTTTGTGGGTACAACTCAGGATCAAAAGGCAGGATCTCGAATCGCCGGGAGTAAGGTACGTCCTCATAGAGCGGATAAAAGCGCTGCGGGTAGTCCGGGTCGATCCGCCAGGCTTCCTGGTAGCCCGCCAACTGCTCGGCGAATAGATTTCCGACACTGGGATCGAGTGGAAAATGGACCTCATCCACGGGATGATTCGGCGGCGCCTGACCGAAATCGCAGTAACTCAACGCCGCGAACAAGGCCAACTGATACAGGTTCAAGGCACAGAATTCGTCTTGCGTGGACAGGATCGGGCGCAGGGCTCGCAACGGGCGCACTTCGAGGACAGTGTGCCTGTCGGGGAACAGCACGACTCCCGCGAAGCTCGGCTGGGGTGGGCCGAAGCCCAGGTCGGCCATCATTTTCAGTGCGTGACGCTTGGGGCGGTGGGGCGTGGGTGTCACCGGGGGAAGATGCGCGATATGCCGAACCAGATCGCTGACTTCTACCTGATAAAACTGGTCTGCTTTATTCCCGGCAGGGTGACGCTCGGTTGGGCGGCCATTCGTGCTTGAGAAGCGTGTTTGTTCAGCGCGGATCTGCAAGTCAGTGATGGGTAATGGGTAGGTTTTACGCTGCTGCAATGTCGAATAATAGCCAACTCGCGTTTCGGATGAAGCATCAAAAACCAACACGACGGGTCCTTTACAAAGCCCCTCTAACTTAGCAAACCCCCCTTCGGTCAAACGCCCTTTGTAACATCCCCCGGCACTGTCAAAAACTTCATACCTGAGTCCTCCGTAGGGTTTTCCATCCCCTGACTCATCCACCAGACAGAAGCTCAGCCAAGCGCCACTCAGTGCGCAAACGGGCATTTTTTCATTGAAAAAAGAGTGCTTCGATCGTTCTATCACCATGACTGGATATCCTTATTCAGTACAAGTTGGATATAGCTCGCAAATTCGCCCATCGGGCATTTTTATGGGTTTGAAGTCGACGGTATTGCCGTTGCAGAAAGCGTACAGGTCCTCAAAACTGTCTCCCAGGCAGCGTTTCCATCCATTAGGAAAGCGAACCCAATTGTCGCCCATGTAAGGCAGTTCCTCGGCGGCCAGGCCTATCTTTACCCGTACCTTTTTCCCTGCCAGCTCACCTCGTACCAAACCACCGCCCGTGCGGGATTTATCCGGTGGATCGACTGCACTCAAAGAGTCGCATTTAAGAACCTTGATAATCGCGTGCTGTGGCCCTGCCGTTCGAAACAACCATTGGCATTGCCCGGACAGCTCCTGGACGCCCAATTCCGGCATCCCCGGCCTATCCCTCTCCGAGTGATCGCGGATGGAAATGCCGCCAAAAGCCCCGCCGACATCCGTACTGCGCTTCCCCCACTTCGCATTGAAATCAAACGCCACATTGCGCAATACCAGTGGGCAACCGTCGACCGTTTCAGTAAGGGGAAGCTGGTAGCTCACACGACTGGCCACGGGCGTGAACTCGGTAAAGAACACCTTTCGCTCCGGCCTCTTGCCTCGACGCCGTGGCAAGGTGCAGAGCTCTCCCGTGGCAGGCCTATAGTTGGCGGCCGTTTTAAGTTCAAATTCCGCCGGCAAGTCCACCTCCAGCGTGAAACTGTCCACCGGCCTCGCCGTACACCCCCAAAGCCCCATCACACAGAGCGCCAGCCCTGCCCTGCAGATTTGCCTAAACATCCTGCTGCTCCATCAAACGCCACTGATTCACCATGCGGTCAAAGTGCTCGACGGGCGTTTCACCCACCCTTGGCGACCATTGGAAGACGCTGCTACGAATGGTTTCTGCCAAGCGCCTCACGACGAGAAATTCCAGCTGTTGCGGCCTGTCCCACTGCCATGCGCGTGCTTGCTCAAGCACTTGGCTCAACCAGTCTTTCGGGTCGTGGAATTCCACCAATGCCGCCAGGTCTTCACTGTGTTCAGCCAACAGGTAGCGCAGGATATTGGCGTGGAGGATGGCCCTGATGTTTGGATTTGGCGTGTTCAGCCAAGGGGCTGGATCGGGTACCGGGTAGTCACCGGGGGCTGGATTGTCGCGGCAGCGCCAGCCGCCTTCGTGCCAGTAGCACAGGCTGACCAGTGGCCCGAGGAATGCCGGCCAGTCCTCCGCCGGCAAATGATCCAATGCGCGTGCCAGCGTGCGGTTGTCGTGAAAGCGATACAACGCCTGGGCGCCCTTCGGTCCGATCAACAGGCGCTCGCGCCAATGGGCTGTCACGCACACCAAGTCCTCGTCCGGCAAGCTGCCCAGCCAGCCCCAGTTCGTTTCAGGCGTTTGTAGAAGGTTGAGTAAGGCGGGCTCGTCCATGTGCTCCAGCAGCATGATCACCGGACCTGTCTGCGCCAATTGCGCCACGGTGGTCTCGGCGTAGACGCGGCGATACTGCAACAGGCTGCGCACTGACAGCAGGGGTTGATGCGCCGTGTGGTCGCCCTCGAGAATCAGGCACAGCCGGCGTCCGGCCTGCTGCTGTTCGGCGATCCATTGGCCTGGCATGCTCGACATCAAGCGGCCCTCCCCGGAACTTCACCCAGGCTTTCACGACAACATTCGCAGACGGGGCAGAAATCGGCCCCCAACTGGCGCGCCAAGGCCATGATCACGCCCTGCTCCGCACTGGCTTTCGGCGCGTCCACGTGCTCTCCAGAAGCCGCCAACTGAATCGCGGACGGCGAACCGCCAAGGGTGATCGGGCGACTGCTGAAAATACCGCCTGCCTGAATCACCAGGTGCTCCCCACCTGCCTGGAAGCTCAGCTGAGCGCCTGCCTGGATAACCAGACTGGCACCCGCCTTCAGTTGCAGCTGTTGCCCAGCTTCGATCACCACGGTCCGGCCAATGTGAGTGCGGCTATCGCCCTGCACCTCCAGGTGATCGCTCGCCTTGAGCACAACCTTGCGATCACCGGTAACGTGACGATGCTCCTCGTTTTCCAGGTGAGTGGTGCTTAAGCCCCGGATGATTCCATGTCGCTCCCCCACCACCTCCAGACGGCTGTCATGGCCAACCTGCTGCTCCAGGTCGCGCTGGGCCCGCAGGTAGATAAGTTCTTCGCCACGCCGGTCTTCGAGGTACAGCTCGTTGGAGCCTGAGTCGCCGGCGACGCTGCGGCTGCGCAGCACACTGCGGGTCTTGTGCTGCGGCAACGGATAGGCCGGCCTGTTCGCCGCATTCGGCAGGCAACCGCTGATCAAGGGCTGGTCCGGGTCACCTTCAAGAAACGTCACCAGCACTTCCATGCCGACTCGCGGGATCATCATGGCGCCAAATCCGTCACCGGCCCAACTGGACGCTACCCGGACCCAGCAACTGCTCTTGTCATCGTCCTTGTCCAGCCGGTCCCAATGAAAGCGTACTTTCACCCGGCCATACATGTCGCAATGGACCTCTTCACCGGCAGGCCCGGTGACAGTTGCCGTCTGGCTGCCGTTAAGGAGCGGTTTGGAATGGTTGAGGGGCGGCCGGTGCACCGCTCGCCAAGGTGTCGCGGTGAAGCGATTGCGGTAGCCCGTAAAGTGCTCAGCCTCTGAGGTCGCCTCCTCCAGAACCTGCGGTTGACGCCCCTCATGACGTACCGACGTGATCAGCCACAGGTCATTGCACGCGGGATCGGGATGATCGCGCAGCTCGAGGAAATGCCCACTGCGCAACGCCGGTTGATCACTCTTGCCGAGCACCCGATGGCGGTCGCGTTGATGACGCTCCAACGCCCGACGCGCCAATCGTCGGCCGTGGGCATACCCGGTAAACCCCGCCGGGTAGCGATAGTCCTCGAGGGGGTGCGTCGAGGCTGGCCCCGCGTACTCCTGCAGGCGCAGTGCAGGATGTTCGAAGTCGCGATCGCGGCGCACGGTTTTCTGGCTGCGTGTGGCCAGGCGCCTATCGAAACGCTGGATAACCTGCGCCTCGGCCTGTGGCCCGCCGGCCGCGCTGTAGCGCTGCGCGGGCAAGCGGCGAAATACCGTCTGGTCATCGCCGAATACCAGGAGGTGAGCGTCGGCGCTGTGGCGAAAATGATAGTGAATGCCCTCCTCCTCACACAGTCGCTGGATGAAGTGCAGGTCGCTTTCCGCGTATTGCACACAGAACGTGCGTGGCGGATACACCACGGGGCCCAGCTCGAACACGTAGGCGTCCGCCAGGATGCCGTGGTGCTCGAGAACGGCTGCAATGATCTGCGGCACGCTGCGGTGCTGGAAAATTCGCTGGTCGAACCGATGGGCGAGATTGGCCAGTCGCGGTGCAAGGGTCAGGTGATAGCGGGTGAGCCGTCGACCCGGATCATCCCGGCCAATGGCATAGACCTGCCCGTGCAAGCCTGCGCTCTCCTGTGCGAAATCCAGATAGGCAGGCTGCTGAAGCAGCCCCTCCAGGTCGACCGAAGGATTTTCACTGATCAACTCCACATGGATGAAAAACGGCTGATCCAGGACTTCAGTGCCTTTAAACGCCAGCACCTGGAAGTCGGTATTCATACCTGAAAGAATCAATTTGAAACGTGATTCGACAAACGCCTCGACCATCCGCTGTTACCCGCCATCCATTCATGCGCTGAAAGACTTTCTCTCTTCAAAAGGCCGAATGATCGCCGAGAAAAAGTACCTGAACGCCTTGAAGCTTAGCGATTTCGGGGGAAAGACAGACCATGCGAAAACAAAAAAGAAGTTTCGCACAATGAATCTGGAAGTATCTTTTACAAGATAAAAACATGAGCCAAATAGCCACTTCTTAATATCAAGAAATGCCCTACAACAACTTAGCCCGCATAACTAAGCAATAGAGAAACGCCCGACACCTTCTGCATATGTCGGGCGTTTGAAAAACTTACGTCTGCACGCGGGCCGTCCCGAAGAGGCTAACGCTCAGCAACGTTTCAGCCTTAGCCTGCAAACGCACTGGCGCGGTGCCACCCGGCATCACCACCGTGACATCACCACTCCCGACCCACCCCGCACGCCACGCCGCACATGCGACCGCGCTCGCGCTGGTCCCGGAGGACGCGGTAGGTCCTTCGCCCCGCTCGAATACCCGTGCGACAAGCCGATTGGCGGATTCGCGTACAACCCATTGCAAGTTGACCCCGGCCGCACACGGCTGCCCGCCTCCCGCAGGGGGCGCGAAGGCAATCGCCTTCAGCGCCTGGAACAACCCTGGCTGTTGCATCTGCAGATTGTCCGGCAAGCCCGACGCCTGCTCGACCAGGGTCACACAATGGGGATTGCCCACGCGCACAAACTGACTGCGTGCCCACTGCGCATTGAGTGCCGACAACTCGCTCACGTGGCTCATTTCAGCGCCATTCAGAAAGGTCGATTCAACCCCCTGCGCGCCCACGGCCGATGGCCCGAACTCGGCCAGCCCCAACGCCAGCCAGAACCCGGCCTTCTGCTCATGGACTGCAGGTTCGATCCGGGTCGCGGTGGGCGTCGGCACATCCGATTTATCGTGATGCACGCGCAACTCACAGGCTTGCGTCATCAAGCCCTGATCCGTGAGCGCCTGGGCAAAGATCGTCAAGCCGTTGCCACTGCGCTCGGCCAGCGAGCCATCGGTGTTGACGATCAACAGATCAAATGGCGGGTCAGCCTGAAACGGCCCGACCAGCAGGCCATCGCAACGGTGGGCCTTGGCGTGCGCAGGCTTGGCACTCGCCCCCCAGCCACACTCGGATGCGATAGCCGCCGCCGTCCACCCCTTGCGCGCAGCCGCTGCCTGGGCCGCACTGTCGGGTACATCCACGCCTCGAGCGCGCAAAAAGGCCGGGCTGACGACTGCATAAATGTTGCCGCGTGCGTCGTAGAACAGCGTCATAGCGCTGCGTGCCTGAGAATGTTCATCGGTTTACCCGTCTGGTTGCCTGCTTACACACTCGGCAGCGTATTACAGAACCTGACGTTTGTGGGAGACGGCCTGGAAGGTGGTAATCCACCGCAAGAGGCCCGGGGTTCACCAGTTCCCGCAGGGATTACACACCTTCAAGACCGTCTCCTACGCACTCGATAATCCCTGTGTGGTCGCCCACCTTGATTGCGTTCCGCGACTGTAAAAATAAAATTCACAACCGCCCATCCCAAGGGAACCCGGCTCGCTCCTCAAGGCCTGATGTGCAACGATGTCACGCCGGACATCGTTCGTTGAACGCAAAACCAAGGATTTTTCATGACTGCCATCCCCACCTCAGCGCCCGTGGTTCCCGGGCGACTGGAGCAAATGTCGACCCGTATCGCCTTCTTCATCGCCGGTTTCGGTATCGCCGCCTGGGCCCCCCTGGTGCCGTATGCCAAGGCGCGCGCGCAACTGAGCGAAGGCACGCTGGGGCTGTTGCTGTTGTGCCTGGGGGTGGGCTCGATCATCGCCATGCCGGCAGCGGGCGCATTGGCGTCGCGCTTTGGCTGTCGGCGGGTGCTGACGGCCGGCACGATCATGATCTGCCTGGCCTTGCCGATGCTGGCCACGGTCACTTCGATTCCGTTGCTGATGGCTGGCTTGTTCCTGTTCGGTGCCGGCCTGGGCACGGTAGATTCCACGGTCAACCTGCAGGCGGTGATTGTCGAGCGAGCCAGCGGAAAAACCATGATGTCGGGGTTTCACGGGTTGTTCAGCCTGGGAGGGATCGTCGGTGCGGCCGGTGTCGCCGGGTTGCTCGGGCTCGGCCTGTCACCCTTGCAGGCGACCTGGGTGGTGATCGCGGTGATGGTGGTGGCCCTGCTCAAGGCCGGCCCACACCTGTTGCCCTATGGCAGTGAAAGCTCAGGGCCGGCCTTTGCGGTTCCCCATGGCGTGGTGCTGTTTATAGGCTGCCTGTGTTTTATCGTGTTTCTGGCCGAGGGCGCGGTGCTCGACTGGAGCGCGGTGTTCCTCAGCGCCGAGCGCGACCTGGATGAAGCCTACGCCGGCCTGGGCTACGCGGCTTTCGCCTTGACGATGACGGCCGGACGCTTGACCGGTGACGCCATCGTGCGGCGCCTGGGCGCGACCTGGGTGATCGTCGCCGGTGGCGCGCTGGCGGCGGCCGGTATCTTTATCGCCACGCTGTCCCCCGCCTGGGAAATGGCGTTGCTGGGCTACGCCCTTGTCGGCGCCGGGTGTTCAAATATCGTTCCGGTGCTCTACACCGCCGTCGGCAAGCAGAACGTCATGCCGGAGCACATTGCCGTACCGGCCATTACCACCCTGGGGTATGCCGGTATTCTGACCGGGCCTGCCGTGATCGGGTTCATTGCGCATGGCAGCAGCCTGGCAACGGCGTTCCTGTTGATCGGAGGATTGCTGGTCGTGGTGGCGGTCAGCGGTAAAATACTGCGGGTATGAAGGAAGAAAACATGAGCTTCCCGCGTCTGTCAGGAAGCCCATGCATGATTTATCTACCCTTTTCTTCCTTATCGTTCTTCAACCAGCGTTCAATGCTGTAGTTCTTCAACCAGTCATCAGCGTTATGGCTGCCGAAGATGTTGGTTCCGTTAGCCTTGGTGCTGTCCAGCGAGGCCAACAGTCCTCGGTTGACCAGGTTTTTGCCCACAGCTACTTGGTGCGCGCTGTATTTCTTCTTGGGGAGCAAGTTCGTTGGATCCAACACGACCTGACCATTCTTATCTGTTTCGTCAGGGTCCCTGCTCATCTCGATGATCGTATCTTTATGCACATACCGGTGCTTCTCGAAAAAGAAGGTGCGATCTTCCGACTTATCCCGCAGCTCATCAAACATGGCCAGGAATGCCTCTACAACCTGCGCGTTGGTTTTCGCATGCAAGGGGTTGAGGCTCTGGGTGTTGGGGTTGGTATTGCCAGTAATCAAGCTGCCGACTTTTGCGAGGCTGTCCAGAGTGATCTCACCGCCCTTGGCAACAATGGCCTCCTCCAGTCGCGGGCGATTGAGTATCTCCCGGGCCAGCATGATTGTCTGTTCGTAGACCTTACTCTCGCCGGGTTTTTCCTTAGCTATGTCCGTCAATGAACTCAGGGTCAGGCGACCATCTTTTTTGAAATCTCCCAACATCGAATAAACGTTACTCAACTGGGTTGCCAACAGGTCGTCGTCCGAGCCGATATACGGGTTCCCCACGTTCGACATGCCCCCGTAGAAGTTTTGGCCGTCGAAAAACCGCTCGGCACCGTTCGCGAACCTACTATCGTAAGATTTGCCCAGCGCCCGCGCGTTTACGTCAGTTTGGGCATAGCCATTCCCCGTCGATATATTCATCCCGGGGAAAAAGCCCCTTGGATTATTGGTAGTCAAGTCCATAAATGAGCTCCAGCATAGTTAGATTCCACGGATCGGCTTCTGGTTGTTCGATCGGTGAAAACACCGCGAAATCAACAGCCAGTGATTAAGTGGTGGTCGCAAAACAGTGGTTCCGGAGAAAGACCAAATCGACCCGAGTAAAACTTGATTGTTTGTAACGATCGGGAAGGAGCCGTCGAAGGGTCGTCAGTCAACCCGGCGGGTCAACTGGTTTTCTGCTTGCGCCACCAAGCGGCCAGGCTATTGAGCAGGCCGGTGTTTTTCAGCGAGGAGGCATCAGCATGGGCGCGCTTTTCCTCGACCTGCATGCCCCTGGAAAAATCATCCGCGACGGGTGCCTGGAATTTGCGCTGGTCGACAAAAGCCTTCATCCGCTGGGTTTCGACCGCGTGTGTATTCGATGCAATGATGGGATCCCGCGCTGCGGTATCCGTTTCTGCCCCCGTCAGCGCCTCTGCAGGCGGGGTACGAAAAAGCTCTTGGCAGCCGGGCTGGGGAGAACGAAACGAGGTTGATGTCATTGGCGAGCCCTCACTGTGAATCTGAAAGCGACCGGCCTGATTGAAACCGGTAGGTACAGCCTGTGTGGCAAATTGGCGCAAACAGTTCCTGAAACAATTGAACCAGGCACCGCATCCGGCGTGCGGCGCCTGGACATGGGTCAGCGCGATAGATAACGCAGCATGGCCTGGGTGATACGGTTACCGGAGCTCGCCAGGTTGAGCGCATTGGTACGCATGAACATTTCCTGGGCCAGTTGGATGAGGTGATCCTTGGAGGAATCGCCGGTAAGGCTTTGGCCAGCCAGTTTTCGCAGATCGCTGACGGTCAGGTCTCGCCCGAATCGGCCTTTGAGCTGGTTGTAGTGTTCGAGCATTTCACCGAACAGTTCTTTGTCAGTCTTGAACTGGAAGTAGTTGGTTCCATTGATGACGGCGTTGAGACTGGTCCGGTCGATCAGCCCATCGAGTGCACCGGTGGAACCATGACGATCAAGCGCACTCATCAGCCCCGGGTCCCGTAACAATGCTTTTGCCAGGCGAATGTTCTCGTTGACGGCTGGGTTAGGCGACCAGCCCTTATTGGCCATCGCTCGAATACTGTCAACGCTGACATACCCAGGGTTCCTGGGGTCCCTGAAGGCGCCGTATTTGGCACTCAACTGTGCAGCCAACTCATTACGACTCATTAACGAGTAGTCCAGGCCTGGCCCGCCGGGCACGGTGGGAAAAGGCCTGGGTGGCGGATTACTGATGACCGGCATCGGGCGTGGCGGTGGATTGCTCCAACCAGGATGCGGCCTCGGTGGTGGGTTACCCCAGCCTGGATGCAGGGGTGGACGATGCCCGCCAAACCATTGGCCCATCCAATGCTTGATCTGGCCCAAGGCGCTCGACGTCGCCGCTGCGCCGCCATGGCGACTCGAGTCAGCCGCAGACGTCGTTGTAGCCGTGGCCGACTGAGGCGCGCCGAATACCGGTCCGGCGTGGCTTTCTCGAGACTGGAAGCTGACGCTTGCAGCGCTTTGCCCCATGAAGGTTGGCGCGGCAGGCGCCGGGCCACGGGCTTTGGCGTGGGGGCTGGATTTGGCCTGCGAAAGTTCAGGGCCTGATGAAGCAGGTGTGGGTTTATCGAGCATCGATACCGACATAGGTTTCTCCGTTACGGTGGGCGCGATTTTCAGCCTGTCGCTCCAACCACAATGTCGAAGCCCATCAGCTAGCTCATGTGTGGCGCTATGTCGGAATTGGTTCCTGATCAACCGGCAACATGTGCTGTGCAGGTGTAGGAAACAGGCAAAAAAAATCGCAGCCTCGGGGAGCTGCGATTTTTCCCAATCGATGCGATTCAGAACCCGACGCTGGCCTGCACAAAGAACGTACGTGGCTCGCCCAGGTACAACCCGGAGTTGTTATCACTGGAACGGGTGTAGTGCTGCTGGTCGAAAACGTTCTTCACGCCGACGCCCAGTTTGAGGTTCGACAATTGCTCGCCGAAGTCATAACCACTGCGCACGTTGACCGAGACATAACCCGGGATATCACCGTACTGGCCGTCCGCCGTGCCCTGGGTGATATAGGTGCTGGTGGTCCCCGGTGCGCGCTGCCCGGACTGGGCGTACACATCCAGGTTGTGGGTCCAGTGGTTGATGTCGTAGCGCAGGCCGAGGGTCGCCACTTCACGGGAGTACAGCGGCAGGTCGCGGCCCTTGAACGGCACGTCACCTTCCGAGGTGGCTTTGGTGTAGGTGAAGCCGGCGTTGGCGGTCAGGCCGTCGAGGCGCGGGTCGAGGTTCGACAGGTCATAGTGGGCCGACGCTTCGATACCGGTGTGCTTGGTGGCACCCAGGTTGGTCCAGCCCACGTCGTTGCTGACGTATTGCAGCTCATCCGAGAAGTCGATGTAGAAGAACGTCAGCTCGCCGCCCCACACGTTGTCGTTGTAGCGCGTCCCCACTTCGTAGGTCTTGGCCTTTTCCGGGTTCAGGCCGTTGGCGGTCTGGTCGCCCGTGCCGCCCTGGCCCAACTGGAAGTATTGCAGGCTGCCGAACGAGGTCTCGTAGTTGGCGAACAGTTTCCAGGCATCGGACACGTGGTACATCACGCTCAGGGCCGGCAACGGCTCGTTGTTGTTAACCTCGCGGCGCTTTTCCGTCACGGCCTCGCCCTTGAGTCCGACCACCGGCCGGTCGTGCCATTCGGTACGAATGTCTTCAAAGCGAATGCCCGGGGTGATGGTCCACTTGCCGATATCGATCTTGTTGTCGATATAGAAAGCATTGGCCTCGGTGCCACCGGTGCGATCCTGATAGACGTGGCCATCGTTGAAGCCGACCGGCGTCGGTACGTTGTCGACCAGTTT
The DNA here is from genome assembly GCF_059418125.1 of Pseudomonas sp. GW821-FHT09C08. Taxonomy (NCBI): domain Bacteria; kingdom Pseudomonadati; phylum Pseudomonadota; class Gammaproteobacteria; order Pseudomonadales; family Pseudomonadaceae; genus Pseudomonas; species Pseudomonas sp. GW821-FHT09C08. The sequence continues at coordinate 50,453 of NZ_JBWKPG010000012.1, forward strand.
CAGGCTGGTCGCCTGCTCGTGCATGCCTTCCTTGAGGTAGCGATAACCCAGGCTGACTTCCTGGGTGCTCGGGCCCACGTCGAACACATGAGACACCCGCGGCTCGATGCCAAAGGTGTAGTAGGTGCGGGGGTACGAGCCGATGCTTCCCAGGTCGCGGTTGGCGATGTTGCTGCCACGGAAACTGTCGGAATAGTAAGTGAGGACTTCGGCCTGGGTACGGTCATCGATCTGGCGGATGTACTTGAAGGACACGTCCTTGCGGCGGCCGCTGAAGTTGTCCCAGTCACGCACCGATTGGTACGGGTTGGCGTCGAACTGCTTCTGGGTCAGGCCGCCGGGCATATCGGCGCTGGCGTCGTAGTAGTGGAAGTTCAGCGAGAAGTCGTCTTGATCGGTCGGCGCCCAGTGGGTCTTGAAGATCACGTCGTCGATGTCATTGGAGTTGTTGCTGTTGCGATAGCCGTTGCCATTCACGCCGGAATACAGCAATGCCACGCCGATGCCATTGTCGGCGGTGCCGCCGATGAAAGCGTTATCGATGTGTTTCCAGCCGCCATGGGCGGACGTTTGCAGGGTGCTGCCGACTTCTCCGGAGAATTTCTCGGGGATCGCGCGGGTCACGAAGTTGATCACGCCGCCGACGTTCTGCGGCCCATAACGTACGGAACCGGCGCCGCGCACCACGTCGATGCTGTCCAGATTGCCGGCGGAAATCGGCGCCATCGACAGCTGCGGCTGGCCATAGGGCGCGAACGCCGCCGGCACGCCGTCGATCAGCACCGTGGAGCGCGGCGACAGACGCGACGTCAGGCCACGTACACCGACGTTGAGGGAAATATCACTGCCGCCGGTGCCGTTGGATTCCTGCACCTGCACGCCGGGCACGCGGCGCAACACGTCACCAACGTTCATCGCGCCCTGCTCGACCATGGCTTCGCGGCGGATCACCGTGCGCGCGCCGGGGTGGTTCTGCACCACTTCGGCGTTGGCATCGCCGAGCCAGTCACCGACCACCTTGATGTCGGTGGCGCCCAGTTCCAGCGGCGAGCCGGCTTCACCAGTGCCGCTGTTCAACGGGCGCAAGGTCACGGAACCGGCGTCGATCTGGTAGTCCAGGCCGCTGCCTTGCAGCAATTGGCGCAAGGCTTGTTCAGGGGAAAGGTTGCCGTCGACCGCCGGAGCCTGCTTGCCGGCGACCATGTCCGGGCTGAAAAACACTTGCAGGGACGTCTGCTGGCCCAGTTGGCTCAACGCTGCGCCCAGGGGCTGGGCCTGGATGTGAATGCCCTCGGCGGCGTAGGCGGCCGGCAGCGCGGCGCTGACAGCAAGCGCCAGCGCGAGTGGCGCCCAGCGAGAGATTTTATTGTTGTTCACGGCAAGTTTTTTCACGTCGAACCTAGTCCTGTGATCGCAAAAGTACGCGGCTGTTAATGCAAACCAGTTGCAGTTGCAGGAGAAGACGAAGAACTCGGAAAAAACCTGAATGTCAGCGTGAAATAATTTCCTGGCTGCCGTCCGGCAAGGTGCGCAAGGCCACCGGCAGGATATGTGGCAAGGCCTTGAGCAAGGCGTCGGTGTCGTTGGCCTTGAACACACTGGTCAGGCGCAGGTTGCCGACTGCCGGTGTGCTGACCCGCAGTGGCTGCTCGCGATAACGCGAGACTTCGCGTGCGACTTCGCCCAGCGGCGCGTTGTTGAACACCAGCTTGCCCGTACGCCAGGCTGTCAGCTCCTCGGCGTTCACCGCGTAGGCCGTTGCCACCTGTCCCTTGCGGTCGACATGCGTACCCAGGCCCGCCGTCAGTGTCACCACGGTGTCTGCAGCCTGCCCTTGCACCTTCACGGTGCCGGCCTCGACCGCTACGCGGGTCTGGTCGTCATCGCGACGCACATCGAACCGCGTGCCGGTGACCGTCACCTGCCCTGCCCCGGCGGCCACCACAAAGGGCCGGCTGGTGTCGTGCTCGACGCTGAACATCGCCTCGCCCTGCTTGAGCTCCACGCCGCGCCGGCCTTTTTCAAAATGCACGGCGACGATGCTGCGGCTGTTGAGGTCCATCACGGAACCATCCGGCAAGGCCACCTGGCGATGCTCACCCAGGCGGGTGCTGAACTCGGCAGTGTAGGGTTTTGGATGATCGAGGCCGCTGAACAGCCCCAGCCCCACGGCCACGGCGACCACACTGGCCGCCACCGCATAACGCAATACGGCGCGGCGCTTGGGGCGCTCGGCGGGTGCTTCGCACAATGCCTGCAGGCGCGCCCTGGGCAGCAAGTCGGTGGCGCTCCACAATCCCTGCAGCACATCGAACTCGTATTGATGCTCGGCGCGCTCATTGCGCCAGGCGTCGAACCGTTGGCGCTCTTCAGGGCTCAGGTCGGCGTCTTGAAGACGTACGAACCATTGCGCAGCTGCATCGCGAGCCTCCTCACTGCCGCAGGCACGTTCAACGTTATCCATCATGGAAGGTCCTGTAAAAAGCGGGCGTGGGTCATGGGGCCATCGCGTCCAGGCGGTCACGCAAATGCCGCAGGGTGCGGATCATATACTTTTCCACCATGTTTTTAGACAACCCCAGGCGTTCGGCGATTTCCTGCTGGGTCAGGCCCTCGATTTTCTGCCAGATGAAAATCTTGCGGCAGTTGAGGGGCAGTTCGGCCAAGGCCCGTTCTATGGAGTCCGCCAACTGGATCGCGTGCATGAAATGCTCCGGGTCGCCGCTGTGGGGCGAGCTCTGATCACAGGTTTGCAGGGCCATGGCTTCGCGACGGTCTTCGCGCCGATATGCGTCCACTGCAATATTGCGCGCGGTCTGGTGCAGGTAGGCGCGCGGTTGCTCGACCTCGGAAGATTTTGACTCAAGCACCCGCACAAAGGTGTCATGGGCCAGGTCTTCGGCCTGCTGACGGTTTCTCAGGCGGCGCGTCCACGTCCCGACCAACTCTTCGTAGTGTTCGAGAAAGCCTGTTCTGCGGGGCGGCTGAGGGATCATCGCGGGAGCACTGGGGAGGCGGGGCGTGAATAGTAATGCTTCCTATTAAGTCGAGCAATTGCTACCCGTCGCCCGTGGCACTCGCTATGGCTGGCTGGCCACCTGCCGGAGACGGCTAAGCTTCTCCCGGCTGCCGCAGACGCTCATCTGGCACCACTTGCGCAGTTTGTTCTTGGAGATGTCCAGGAACACCCAATCGCAGTCGGTGGCCGTGCAACTCCTCAATGCCTGAAGATCACCGGACACCAGCATTTGCGTGGCCTCGATGGCAAGGCGGCCCAACACCATGGTGGTGAGTTCCTGCGCGGTGGTGCAGGGTTTCCACTCCCAGGCAGGCTTGCCATCCACCGAGCGCAGCAGTCGCCAGGCAACGCCCTGCTGGAATGCCAGGTTGATCTGCTGCAATGGCGCATCGGGCGCGGCCTGTTGCAATGACAACGGATAGAACACGGCGTACAGGCACTCCCTGAACGCGATGATCGCGTCCAGGTCGGGCTGATAGGAAATCGGCGACTCAAACACCATGGGCTTGTAGTCATCGAACTCTTGCGCCGAGATCAACGAGGCATGGAGCGCCCATTCGAAGAAGAACTGAAAACTGGTCAGCCGCTCTTCGATCACCTTGAGGGTGGTGCCGGGACGCCGGCCATTGGTGGTATTGATAAAGTCCAACACCCGGGCCCCGCCAATCAGACGGATCGATTTTGCAGTGCCCGTAAAATGCGTCATGTCTGCTCCTTAGAAAACGCGGTCTTGCGGCGATGCCGCAGATTACCTTGTTTTCTGAAAAGGCTGACAGTGTGATACCGACGCAAAGACCAACGGCTACGTGCGCGCGTCGTTACGTGCGACCCAATCGAGGATCGCCTCGACGGACTGCTCGACCGACAGCGCCTGGGTATTCAAGTGGACTTCCGGAAAGATCGGCAGGTCATACCGCGAATCAATACCGGTGAAGTTCTTGATCAGCCCGGCGCGGGCCTTTTTATACAGGCCCTTGGGATCGCGTTGTTCGGCGGTTTCCAACGGCGCATCCACATGCACCTCCACAAACGACTCATTGCCGATGATCGAGCGCGCGTAGTGCCGGCTGGCCGCCGACGGCGAGATCAACGCGACGATCACGATCAGCCCCGCCTCCAGCATCAGCCGCGCCACTTCGGCGACGCGCCGGATATTCTCCTCGCGGTCGTTGTCGGTAAATCCCAGGTCCCGGCACAGCCCGCCTCGCACGGAGTCGCCGTCCACGATGCAGGTAAATCGCCCCTGGGCCTGCAGGGCAATGTCCAGTGCATCGGCAATGGTCGACTTGCCGGAGGCAGAGATGCCGGTCATCCAGATGACCAACGGCCTTTGCTTCATGCGCGGGTGTTCGGCGCGTAGATGGCTGAACGCAAACGCATGCAGGTTCTGGCCTGGACCTTGCGCAACATAGCTCATGGCTGCTCTCCCGCCGTCATCGAAACAGGTTGTTTACCCAACATGAACACCATCACGCACTGCGCGAACAACAAGAGCGCAACCACCCAATAGACGCTTGAGAACGACCCCGTCAGGTCCTTGGAAAACCCGCCGAGGAAGTTACCGCACACGCCCCCCAGGCCGATCAGGACATTGGCGATGCCAAAGGCCTGGGTCAGGCGGCTGACCGGGACGATTTGCCCGATGTAACTGGGGACAAGCCCGAAGATCGGGTAGAACGCCAAAGCGAACAAAAAGGCCGCGAGGTAGAACAGTGGAAGGCTGTTGAAACTGAATACCAGGGTGGCGGCAAGCCCCGCGCTCAAAAAGCACATCGCCAGGGATGCCCGCACGCCGACCTTGTCGGCGATCCACCCGACCAGAAACCCTGACGCCATGCCCACGGCACCGATGGTGGTCCAGATAAACCCGGCATCCTGCACCGACACACCCAGCTCATCGCGAAGAAAAGGCGCCAGGTATGTCTGGAACGGCAACAGTGCCATGCCGTTGAGAAAAGCGATGGCCCAGGTCAGGTATAGCGAACGACTCAGCCAGGGCCGATCACCGCCCGCCACTGCCGGGTGCTCCCCGGAAAAGCCGACATCCTGGCTCGCCCCCAGGTTACGCAACAGAAACCAGGCCACCAGGCACAACGCCACGGAGATCAGGCCGGCGGTGAGCCAGATCGAACGCCAGCCGCCGTTCAAGGTGAGAAACGAGACCAGCAATCCATTGATAAACACCCCGTAGCTGGTGCCACTGGAAATCAGCCCCATGACCCGCGAGCGATTCCCCGGGCTGAAGCCCTTGGTGACGATCTCGGCCAGCGGGATATACACCGAGGCGGAACAGCCACCGAGCAGAATCAGCAGCGCGCCGGACAGCCAGATGTTGTCGCTGATGCTCAAGCCCAGCAGCGCCAGGGAGGTCATCACGGTGGACACCAGGCTGATTTTCCAGCCCTCGAAAAACCGGCTGATATAGCTGGTGACCGAGGAAAACAGCAGGAAGCCGACCTGCGCGCCGCCGGTGATCACGCCGACCGTGGTGTAGTCGAAGCCGATGTCCCGGCGCATGTCCACCACAAGGTTGGCGAACAGGTAGACGCCGAACCCATAGGTGCTGGCCACGAAGCCGGTCAACACCACCGCCAGCACCACACTGTCGAGGGTGCGGGGGTTGCTCTGTACGAGTGTACTCATGCTCTGACCCTCAGACGGCGCGCGCGGTGTGGATGACAAAATCACAGGTCATCATGTCGTAGTCGCGCTGGAAATCACCGTAGCTCTCATGCGCGCCAAACCCGGACGCAAGCACCTCGGTGGCCAACTTGCCCGGCAACAACGGATACACCTTCAAGCGATACTGTTCGGTCTCATCGAAGGTGTAGATGAACTCACACAGGTGTTGATCGACGTGCCCCAGGGTCACGCAGGCGTTGGTGCCGCAATAGTAGTAATTGCCGCTGGCCTTGAAGTTGCCCGCGCGAATCGCGAAGAAATTGCGCTGATCCACAATCAGCAGGCCGCCCGGCTTGAGCAGTGCCCTGAACTTCTCCAGCACCCGCAATCGATCATGGGCTTCAAAGACGTGGCACAGCGAACTGCCCAGGCACACCACCGCGTCGAACTTGCCCAGCACGGTAGGATCCAGCGCGAGCCAATCCATGTAGTGCGATTCGATCTCCAGGCCGCGTTGCCGGAAGTTTTCCCGCGCCTTGGTCAGCATGGTGCTGCTGCCGTCCGTGGCCACCACCTCAAACCCAGCTTCCTTGAGCTGGACCGCGTGGAAGCCGCTACCCGTCGACACATCGATCACCGAGCGCACACCGTGCTGGCGCAACAGCTCTTCAAAAAAGCCGCTCTCCCCGGCCTTTCGTTTTTCCCAATCGATCAACTCGTCCCAACGCTCCACGAAGTCTGCGGAGTATTGCGTGGCATAACTGGCGACTTCGCTGTGTTTGCGCCCTGACATCTGATTCATCACACACCTACCAAGTTGAATTTTTGAAGGCCAGGTACTTGCTCGCCAATTCCCGGGCAAAGTCGGCGGACTGCTCGATGGACATGGTTGGCTTGGAGTACCCCAGCAGCGCCTGCATGACGGCCATGCATTGCGGGTTGTAGGTGACCGATCCGTCACAGTGGATTTCGTCGATGCCATCCTGGCCCTGGCAGATGCTATTGATGCGCACCGCTTCGTCCTGGGGGCAGGCCTCGCTGAACTGCACGTCGATCCGCCCCTCGTGCAACTTCACCGGATAGCCACCCGGCAGCCCAAGCGGGCCCGGTGCATGCACCCACACCGGCGTGGGGGAAAACAGGCCTTCGATGACGGTGACCGCAGAGCAGGCCGTCAGGAACTGCCCATCGATCCCGCCCAGGCGGCGGAACTCGGACTTCACCGTGGAGAAGATCTCTGCGTCTGACAGGTGCGTTACTGGCGGCCGGTCGCGCACCTCGTATAACAAGCGGTAGCTGGCACGCGGCGGCAACCCACCGCGCGGCACGTAGTGGCTGAAGTAGTGCTGGGTATACAACTGCACCTGCACGTCGGCGGGCGCGCATTCGAGCAACCGCGCGATGGAAAGCTGCGTGGCCGGGATCAGGTTGGCCACGTTGCCTACGCCGATATCCGGCGCCAGGCCGACCCTGGCCAGAATCGGATTGACGGCATCGGGGAAGGCCGCATTCACGGTCCTGGCCGAGATGCCGGAGGCTTTTACCGCCTGCATCAGGCAATGCATCAACGTCAGGTGCATAGGCAACCAGGGACCGAATTGCGCCTGGTCGAGCTGCTCGAACGACAACCTCGGCAAGCCGGTAATCACCCGCCACGACTGCAACGACGCGCAGTTCACCAGCATGTCCGGCGCTTCTTCACGCAGCACTCGCGTCACCTTGGGGATATCCGTCAGGTCGGCGATCACCGGCTTGATTGCGATGTACTGGCCCAACTGGGCGCAGGACAGCGCCACCAGGTTGCACAGTCGGACAGTCGACTCTTCGTTGCGCCCCAGCACCACAAATTCGAAGGCGTTTTTTGGCCCGAGAATCTTCAGGATCTGCAGGCACAGGTTGCCGGCGCCCACCAGCAGCAGTTTTTTCTTGCGCAGGGACTGGCTCACCGTGGGTAGGCTCCGTTGTCCACGGGGATGACCTTGCCGGTCATGTGCCGGAAGCCCTCACCGATCAGCAGCAAAATCACCTCGGCCACACCGCTGGGCAGGATGGGATCCTTGAGGATCTCCTGGCGTGCGTACTCCACACGGCGGTACCCGGGGATGGTGTCGTAGATCGCGGTCTCATGGATCAGCGCCGGCGAGACCGCGTTGACCCGCACAAACGGCGCGAAATTCCAGGCATTGGCCTTGGTCAGGCCGATGACCGCGGCCTTGGTCGCACCGTAGAGTGCGTCACAGCTGCCGACCTCGCCCGCTACCGAGGAAATATTGACGATGGCGCGCGGGGCCTCGTGCTTCATCTCGCGCTCGGCAAAATCCCTGGACAGATACACCAGCGCCTTGAGGTTCACATTGAGGATTTCGTCGATCTGCTCATCGGAATAGGCGTAGACGCTTTTGCCGTGGTAGATCCCGGCGTTATTGACCAGCCCGTAGATCGTTGTATGGCGCTCATACAGCGCGGGGATAAACCCCTTGATAACGGCGGGGTCGGAGAAGTCGGCAACGTGAGTCTCCAGGACCTCGCGGCCATGAAGCCCCTGCAGCCGTTCCAGGCCCTGTCGATCCTTGTCGGCCGCAATAACGAAGTAACCGTCCTTAATCGCCTGTTCGACAGTCGCCCGGCCGATGCCATTGGCCGCGCCGGTAATAATCAACTTCTTCATACCACAATCCTTATTGGCAAAATTCATTCATGCGCGCATAAAACGTGCGGTGGTATTCGTACAATTCCCGCAACTTCGGAAATTGATCGAGTACTGTCATATCAATCTGTTGTTTAGCCGGCGAAATAATCCGTTCACTGTTTTCTGCCGCCACGTGCCAACTTCTCCAGGTTTTCCACTGGGGCGGGCATTCACGTTTCCACGTCATGGCGTGAGGCAGGAATTCAATCTCCAGGTAATCACATAGTTTGCGTATTACCCGTTCCGGCTCAGCCGCCAGATCATCGGCATTGATCACATAGGGCACTGTTCCGGTCAGTTTGGTGACCACGCAAAAGATGTCATATAACGCTTTATGCCCAATGGCCTGGACAGGCATATCGGGATGGACCCGATGATGGGAAATAATGCTGCTGGCCGGTTCACGAATAAGAAAGATATTGGCTTGTTGTGCGAGGAACCCAAGATCAACTTTCAAGTCATCCAGGCAGTGGTAGCACATGTCTTTATGAAACACATTGCTGCGCTGTTTGGCCGCCAGCAGGTGCTCTTTGATGCCCTCGTACGTGGTGGGCAAACTGTGGTCCCACTCATCCGAAGGAATCGCCGACGCCTCGGTAAACGCCATGTGCGCAAAAGGCTCGTGGAACACTTCAAAATCTCCACGCTCGATGAACACCCGTTCCAGCACGGTGGAGCGCGAACGTGGGTGGGCCCACAACCCGATCATCTTGTTCATGCGATCACCCCGAATTCGGCAGCGAGCAGCGCGGTGAGCGACCGCTTGAACGGCTTCGCCACCGGGCAGAGTCGCACGCAGTAATCGGCCAGCCGCCGGTGCGCGCTGTTGGCCTCGTTGCAGGCGTTGATAAACGCCTCATGGTTGCCGAAGTCGTACGCTTCGATGCTGTCGATGAAATAGGCTTCGCAGAAGTACGGAATCCGGATCAGCTTGGCGAAGATCGACGCCGGCGGCGTCAACGGCTGCGTCGCCGGGACAACCGGCTTGCCGTGGCTCTCACGCTCGATCAGGAACTCCACCACGTCCGGCGTCAGCGTGTAGCAGGTCGCCTTCAGCCCGGTTTTTTCCAGGTGCCAGCAGTGCTTGTTGCCGCGCTCGTCGACATCGATCTTGATGCTGGACAGCAGGGTCTTGACCGGCACCGTCGACGCCGCGACCAGCGCCTGGATCTGCTCGTAGACCATCAGTTCGGCCCAGCGCAGTTCCTCCGGGCTCAGCGCCAGGCCGCGCTCCGCCGCCTGCAACGCAAATTCCGGCTGACAGGCAAACCGTCCGATCATGAAGGTAATCACGTGCCGGCAATGACGGGTGTCGATACCGTGACTGCGTGCGGTCGCCATGCCCCGCTCGATGGCCTGCAGGCCGGCCTGGAACTGCGAGACCGTGAAGCAGAAGGTGATATTCACCGAACCGCCCCGGGCCACCAGGTATTCGACGGTGGCCATGCCCTCCAGGCTGCCGGGCACCTTGACCATCACGTTCGGCGCCAGTTGCTGCAGTTCCAGCCCGCGGGCCGTCATGCGTTCGATACAACGCACATCCACCGGGTCGACCTGCGCGCACATCCAGCCTTCGACCTGACCCGACTGCACCCAGAGCGCCTGGAGCGCTGCGGCGCCCTCGGCAATCACTTCGTTGTAGAGCTTCTTGCGCAACTCTGCGGGCGACAGGCTCGCCAGGTTGAAGCGCGACGACCAATACTCGCGCTTGTCGAGAATGGCTGCGGTCACCAGCCGGGGGTTGGTGGTCACACTGCTGAAGCCGCTGCCCTGCGAGAACTCATCGGGCATCACCTGCTCGATATGCGCAATCGCCGCCGGGTACTTGTCCAGCAAGTGACTTTTAAAAGGCGCGTACACCACCGGCGATGAATCCCACCACACTTCTGAACCGGGGTCATTGGCCTTAAGCCGTTCTCTATAACCGTGTACGCTCACAACGCCTCCTCCCTGAGTAAGGTCAATGATTAATAAGGGACAACACTTCACGCATATCGGAAAACGGTAATGCCCCGGCCGCTGCCAACTGTGCGTGGCGACTGGGCGGGCCAAACCCCAGCACTTTTATATGCGCTGCCATCGCCGCCTGGACGCCGGTGACACTGTCTTCAACTACCCAGGCGTCAGCGGTGTCAATGTTGTAAGTTGCACAGGCGGTTAAAAACACCAGGGGATCGGGTTTCCAACGGCCCAACTCATAACAACTGAATATCCGCCCCTCGAAGTAAGGCAACAGCCCGGTAATGCGCAGGCAATGTTCTATCTTGTTGCGCGGCGCACTCGACGCTACGCAATAAGGCACCGTCAAGGACTGCAGGACTTCAACCATTCCATCAGTGGCTTTCAAGTTGAGTGTCAGTGCCGCCAGGGCCTGGTGTCGAAAGTGTGCTTCGAACTGACTGTCCAACTCGATATTTAATAACCCTTGCGCTTCGCGCAAACACTCAGCGATGCGACGACCGCGGAAGCGCTCGATATACGTTTCTTCATCCAGTTTGAAACTGCCCGTTACTTGGGCATTCAGCAGGGTAATCAACACAGACAGGGTGATTTCTTCACTGTGAACTAAGACACCGTCGCAATCGAAGATAATCAACTTGGGAGCGCGTAATAACGCGGCCCGTTTTTCCTGCTCTGGTAGTTCCCCTATAACGGCCGACAGGCACATACATTTCTCTTATAGGTGGCCCCGCGATGACATCCGAACTACCAACGGAGCGGGTTGAGGTGTGCCTATAAGACACGCGACAAAAAATCCTGTCAAACGCTTTTGAGCGGTTTTTTAGTATCTTATGGTTATTTCTTATTATTCTTTTATTCCATTTATCACCATGGTTGTAGTCGCTAAAATCACACGGATGAACTTCCGTTGCGCGGCGTCAGTCAGCTACTTGAACTCACGAATTTAAGGTCGGGTGGGCAATGCACATCTCGTTGGAGCAACAAGTGGCACTGGTGACAGGCGCCAGTTCCGGAATCGGCGCCGGCGCGGCCAAGGCGTTGGCCCAGGCCGGCGCCGCCGTCGTGCTCAATTACAACGCCCAGGCCGCACCGGCCGAAGCCCTGGCGGCCGAGATTAATGCAGAAGGCGGCCGGGCGATTGCCATTGGCGCCGATGTGTCCAAAGAGGCCGACGTAGAACGTTTATTCGCCCAGACCCTCGAGGCCTTCGGTCACCTCGACATCCTGGTGGCCAATTCCGGTATGCAAAAGGACGCCAACCTGGTCGACATGAGCCTGGACGACTGGAACAGCGTGATCGGCGTCAACCTCACCGGGCAGTTCCTGTGTGCACGCGCGGCCGTGCGTATCTTCAATCGCCAGGGCCTGCGTGAAGGCGTGTCGCGGGCGGCCGGCAAGATCATCCACATGAGTTCGGTGCACCAGCTCATTCCCTGGGCCGGGCATGTGAATTACGCGGCGTCCAAGGGCGGCGTGGAAATGTTGATGCGCACCCTCGCCCAGGAAGTCAGCGAACAGCGCATCCGCATCAACGGCATTGCGCCCGGCGCGATCCGCACCGCGATCAACCGCGCCGCCACTGAAGGCGCGGCAGCGAAGGAGCTGCTGAAGCTGATTCCCTACGGCCGCATCGGCGATGTGGAGGACGTGGCCAACGCGGTGGTGTGGCTGGCCAGTGATGCCTCCGACTATGTAGTGGGCAGCACCTTGTTTATTGACGGCGGCATGAGCCTTTATCCGGAGTTTCGTGGCAATGGTTGATTTGAATGACGAGCAACAAAGCGCCATCGATGCCCACGGCATCATCGGCGACATGCGCAGTGCCGCCCTGGTGAATGACAAAGGCAGCATCGATTTCTTCTGCTGGCCGGAATTCGACAGCCCGTCGATCTTCTGCTCGCTGCTGGACACCCCCGGTGCCGGGATTTTCCAGCTCACCCCCGACCTGCCCAACGCGCGACGCGAGCAGATCTACCTGCCTGATACCAATGTGCTGCAAACCCGCTGGCTCAGCGACGAAGCCGTGGTCGAAGTCACCGACCTGCTGACCATCAGCGAAGAAATCGACGACCTGCCCCTGCTGATCCGCCGCGTGCGTGTGGTCAGCGGCAAGGCCACCCTCCACCTGCATTGCGCCGTGCGCCATGATTACGCGCGCGCGTCCACCCACGCCGCCCTCGATAACGGCACCGTGTGTTTCACCGCCGATGGCCAGCCAGGCCTGCGCCTGGCCGGCAGCCACCCGCTGCAGATCGAAAACGACGCCGCCGTGGCGCACTTTGAGCTGGGCCAGGAAGAAGGCGCCGAGTTCGTGCTCGGCGGCCAGGACGATGAGCGTGTGGACAGCGGCTGCACCGACCTTGCACTGGCCCATACCTTGAAGTTCTGGCGCGGCTGGATCGCGCAGTCGAACTATCGCGGGCGCTGGCGCGAAATGGTCAACCGCTCGGCCCTGGCGCTCAAGCTGCTGACCTCGCGCAAACACGGCGCAATCATTGCCGCCGCGACCTTCGGACTGCCGGAAACCCCAGGCGGCGAGCGCAATTGGGACTACCGCTACACCTGGATCCGCGACGCCTCGTTCACCGTCTACGCCTTCATGCGCCTGGGCTTTGTCGAAGAAGCCAACGCCTATATGCGTTGGCTCAAGGGCCGGGTCAGCGACTGCTGCGGCCAGCCGACCAAGATCAATATCCTCTACGGCATCGACGGTCGCCAGGAGCTGCCCGAAACCCAGCTGGAGCATTTGAGCGGCCACGGTGGCGCCAAACCGGTGCGCATCGGCAATGAGGCGGTCGACCAGATCCAGCTGGATATCTATGGCGAACTGATGGACGCGGTGTACCTGGTCAACAAGTACGGCGAGGCCATCTCCCACGAGGGCTGGAAACACACGGTGGAAGTCACCGATCAGGTCTGCGAGATCTGGAACCGCAAAGACGTGGGCATCTGGGAGATGCGCGGCGAGCAGCATCACTTCCTGCATTCGCGGCTGATGTGCTGGGTAGCCCTGGACCGGGCGATCCGCCTGGCGTCCAAGCGCTCGCTGCCGGCGCCGTTTGCACGCTGGGACCAGACGCGCCAGGCCATCTACGCCGACATCTGGAGCAACTTCTGGAACGAGGAACGCGGACACTTCGTGCAGCACATCGGCAGTACGGCGCTCGACGGCTCGATGCTGCTGATGCCGCTGGTGCGTTTCGTCGCCGCCACCGACCCGCGCTGGCTCTCGACCCTGGAAGCCATCCAGAAAAGCCTGGTGCGCGATGGCATGGTCTACCGCTACCGCAACGACGACAGCCAGATCGACGGCCTGCAAGGCACCGAAGGCGCGTTTGCCGCCTGCTCGTTCTGGTACGTCGAATGCCTGGCCCGCGCCGGGCAGGTGGAGAAGGCCCACCTGGAGTTCGAGCAACTGCTGCGCTACGCCAACCCGCTGGGGTTGTACGCCGAAGAGTTCGACAGCCAGGCCCACCACCTCGGCAATACCCCCCAGGCCTTGAGCCATCTGGCGTTGATCAGCGCGGCCACCTTCCTGGACCGCAAGCTCAGCGGTGAGAAGACCACCTGGCAACCCTGAGGTGGGCTGTGCACAATGGGGCGCCCCTCGACCCGTCACGGGAGCCCCATGCGCCAGGTACTGCTGATCATCGATGTGCAACCTTCCTTCAACCCTCCCGAGTGGCTGGTGGACGGCATCAATGCCCTGCTCGGGCGATTGCCGTCAGTGGCCACCGTGGAGCGCCATGACGAGAGCATCACGCCCTTCACCCGCCAGCTCGGCTGGCAACCGGCCCCGGATGACCGCAGCCTGATCGCGGCAGATCGCGTCTTCATCAAGCACGGCTATGCGCCGACACCCGAAACCATCGCCTACCTGAAAAGCCTGGCCCCCGAGCGCGTGCTGGTGTGCGGTATCCAGACCGACACCTGCGTATTGGCGGCGGGGTTTGCGTTGTTCGATGCCGGGCTGCAGCCGACCTTGATCAGCGACTTGACGGTCGGCTCGTCGCTGGATCGCTCGGGCAAGCTGGGCGTGGATCTGTGGCGGCACCACTTCAAACAGGTGCGCAGCAGCGCCGAGCTGGACCTGGACAAGTAACCCTACTGTCTTCAGGCGCGCCCTATCCCGTCACGCCCGTGGACTACAGTTGCAACACCGCTGACCCACCGACAGGAGCCCCCATGACCGCACTGCTCTATATACGTACCTCCATGCTCGACGTGGCTTATGAAGCCCATGGCCCCGCCGACGGTACCCCGGTGATCCTGCTGCATGGCTTTCCCTACGACCCGCGCGGCTACGACGCGATCGCGCCGGTGCTGGCCGCGCGCGGGTGTCGGGTGCTGGTGCCGTACCTGCGAGGCTATGGCCCGACGCGGTTTATCAATGAGCAAGTGCTGCGCTCCGGGCAACAGGCGGCGCTGGCCAAGGACTTGCTCGAGTTCATGGATGCGTTGTCGATCCCGCAGGCCACGCTTGCCGGGTATGACTGGGGTGGCCGCGCCGCGTGTATTGTCGCGGCGCTGTGGCCGCAGCGGGTGCGCGGGTTGGTGACCGGGGACGGCTACAACCTCCAGGACATCGCCAAGTCGCTCAAGCCGCGCTCGCCCGTGACGGAGCATCGGTTGTGGTACCAGTTCTACTTTCATACCCAGCGCGGCGTGGATGGGCTGACCGCCAATCGCGCGCAGTTGTGCAAGTTGCTCTGGTCACTGTGGTCGCCGTCCTGGGCCGAGGGGCCGAGCCTGTATGACCAGACGGCGCCGTCGTTCGACAATCCGGACTTTGTCGAGGTGGTGATTCACTCCTATCGCCATCGCTTCATGTACGCACCCGGCGACCCGGCGTTGGAGCCCATCGAAGTGGCCCTGGCCCTGCAACCGCCGATTTCGGTGCCGAGCATTTCGCTGTGTGGTGCCGATGATGGCGTCGGACCACCGCCGGAAGAGGATGACGATGTGGAGCACTTCAGCGGCTTTTACCGGCGCGAAGTGTTGCCCGGCGTCGGCCACAATATTCCCCAGGAAGCCCCGCAGGCGACTCTGGCAGCGATCATTGAGTTGCTCGACCGACGCTAGGGCGCAGCCGCAAGCCGGAAGCTGAAGACGCTGCCCTGCCCCGCTACGCTTTCCGCCCACAGCGTGCCGCCATGGGCCTGGATGATCCCGTGGGAAATGTACAAGCCCAGGCCGCTGCCGGTGGGGTTGCCCTCGCGGGACGTCCAGTAGCGTTCGAAGATGTAAGGCAGTTGCGCCGCGCCGATGCCGGCGCCGTTGTCGCAGACGCGAAACAGCACGTGATCATCCGCCGCCTGGGCGAGCACCTCGATTGCGCCGCCCAGGCCGGTGAATTTCAAGGCATTGCCGAGCAGATTGGAAAACACCTGGAACAGTCGCTCCGGGTCGGCCTCGACGCGCAGCCCTGGCTGGGCCTGCCAGGTCAGGTTGACGCCCTTGGCCGCCGCCAGCGGCTGCCACATCAGGCCCAGTTGCTCCAGGGTCGTCACCACATCCAGCGGTTGCGGGGCCACCCGGTAACGCCCGGCCTCGATGCGCGAAATATCAATCAGGTCTTCGAGCAAGGTGTTCATGCGCGAGGTGGCGTTCTGCATGGTTTCAATTGCGCTGGTCAGGCGCAGGCTGGCCTTGGTGTCGTCGACGGGCACCAGCTTGCGCATCATGCCGCACTGCATCAGCAGAATGGTCAGCGGGCTGCGCAGGTCATGGGAGACCACCGCCACCAACTCATCCCGCGCGCGCACGGCGGCGTGTTCGCGCTGTACCTGGCGCGCCAGGTCATGTTCCAGGGCGTGGCGGCGCAGGCTTTCCACCGCGAGCAACTCCGAGGGCGACCATTGCAGCGCCTTGCCGTCGACCTGCTGCTTCCATCGCTCAAACGACAGGCGCGGGCTCAATGTGGTCGTGCCCGCTTCGCGCGATTTGATCGGCTCGCCGCTCCAGTGCACGGTGGTCTGGACCTCCGGGCGGAACCACATCACCGCGTTGTCCACCGGCTTTGGCAGGCGAAAAGCCAACAGGCCGCTGGCGATGGCTTGATAAGCCACCGCCGGCGGGAACTCCGCGCCCAATTGATGGCTGCAGACCACGCCCTTGCCCTGCGCCTGGAGCCACGGATACAAGGCGCGGATCTCTTCCTCGGTGGGGCACACGCCAAACCGGTGCAGCCGCGCCTCCACCAGAATCGCAAGCCCATCGGCGGCCGTCAGGTTGAGCAAGATCTGCGCGTGCGGGCGCAGGCTCTCCATCACGTCACAGGTCTGCAGCGCCATGGCAGTCGCCAGCGCATCGATCATGCTGGTTTTTTCCTGCTGCTGGCGGCGGGCCTCCTGCTCCTGGAGCAAGGTGATCTGCATCGACAGCAACTGGCCAATGCTGGTGCAGGCGGTGCGCAACTCATGGGGCACGCGCAGGGGCTCGCGGTGGCCGCAGGTGATCAGGCCCCAGAGCTGGTCGTCCTTGAGCAGGGAAATACTCATCGACGAACGCACGCCCATGTTTTTCAGGTAATGGCAGTGCACCGGCGAGACACTGCGCAGCACCGCGAAACTGAGGTCCAGCGCCTGGCCGGTGTCGGGGCGCAGGGCCGGCAGGATCGGCACTGGCGTGTAGGCGGCATCGGGAATCACGCGAATCCAGTTCAGCCGGTACAGTTCACGCGCCTGGGGCGGGATATCCGACGCCGGAAAACACAGGCCCAGGTACGGCGGCATGCCGTCACTGAGGGACTCGCCGATCACCTTGCCGTGGCCCTCATGCTCGAATCGGTACAGGGTGACGCGGTCATAGCCGGTGAGTGCGCGGATCTCGGTGACGCAGATCTGGTACAGCCCATCGAGGCTCTTCGCCGACTGCAGGCGACGCAGGGCACGGGCGACATGCAGCGCGGCGGCATGCCGGGGTGTCACGGCGCGCTCCAGTTCGAGAAACAGCACGCCCTGGTGCCGGTGCAGCAAGGCGTCAAAAAGATCACCGTTGAGCGTCACTGGGCGCAGCTCGTCTTCATCCGTGTCCAGGTCGACCAGCGCCAGGCGCACCTGGGCTAACGCGTCTGCGCCGATCAGGCTGCCCAGCGCCTGGCCGCACAACGACTCGCCGCCAAGGCCCAACACGGTATTGACGTTGGCGCTGGCCTGCAGCACCACCAGCGTCGGCTCACTGAGGGTCAGCAGCAACCCGTGGGGCTGGATCGAGCCGGGAATGTGAATAGGCTCGCTTGCGCAATCGTCCGACAGGGGGACGGCGCCGATCACAGGCAATGGCTTCATGAGCAGCGTCACGCCGGGGGGCGGAGGAAACAGCGGTGCAGCGGCGGGTGCTCACTGCGCAAGGTAGTCAGCCAACATAGCACCTTGGTACAGATGTGTACGTTTTCGTTCAAGCCGGATCGTAGAACCGCTCGCGGTAGGCCTGGGGCGTGACTCGCAGGGCGCGCAAAAAGCTGCGGCGCAGCGTCTCTTCACAGCCAAAACCGCAGTGCACGGCGATGCGCTTGATCGATGCGGTGCTGTCGGCCAGTTGCCGGCGTGCGGTTTCTACCCGGATCAACTCGACGGCGCGCGCGGGCGTCTGGCCAGTTTCGGCGCGGTAGTGACGCACGAAACTGCGCTCGCTCATGCCCGCCTGGGCGGCGAGCGTCGCGATGTTGAGGTCGAGGGTGAGGTTGTCGGCGATCCAGGCGTGCAGCTCGGCAAAGCGGCTGCCGGCTTTTTGCAGCGACAGGGTCACGCTGAACTGCGATTGGCCGCCGGGGCGCTTGAGGAACACCACCAGGTGCCGCGCCACTTCCAGGGCCACGGCGCGGCCCAGGTCTTCCTCGACCAGGGCCAGGCACAAGTCGATGCCGGCCGTCACACCAGCGGACGTCCACACTGAGCCTTGCTGGATAAAGATCGGGTTGGACTCCACCGTCAGCGCGGGAAACTTGCGCGCCAGTTCCTCGCAGCGGGTCCAGTGGGTAGCGACGCGGCAACCGTCGAGCAAGCCGCTGGCGGCCAGCAGGAAAGCCCCGGTGCACACCGACGTCATGCGCCGGGTATGACGGGATTTTTCACGCACCCACTGCACCAGCGCGGCGTCTTCGGCGACGCCGTACACGCCCCAGCCACCGGCGATCACCAAGGTGTCGCAAGGTGCGTCGACAGCGGGCAGCGGCTGCGCCACCAACGCCAGGCCCGCCGAGGTCATGACCGGTTCTGCCTGGTCGGCGATCACGCTGACGGCGTACGGCAACGGCAAGCCGCGTTGGCGCGCCAGGTCATTGGCCGAAGCGAACACCTGTAACGGCCCGGTCACATCGAGGACCTGGGCGTTATCGAAAGCGAGGACGTGGATGATTCTGGGCATGATTGGCGTGATTGGTGGGCTCAATGGCGTATTCGCCAAAGCCTAGGCCTCTAGAGTGAAGTCGTCCACCCCTTTAGCGGAGCTTCATTCATGACCTTGCAGATTGGCTTTCTGTTGTTCCCCGGCATCCAGCAACTGGACCTGACCGGCCCTTATGACGTGCTGGGCTCGCTGCCGGAGGTGAAGCTGCACCTGATATGGAAGGACCTCGCACCGGTCACGTCCAGCACCGGCCTGGTGTTCACCCCGACCATGACTTATGCCGACTGCCCTGCCCTGGATGTTATTTGCGTGCCCGGCGGTTCCGGCGTGGGCGCATTGATGGAAGACCCGTCCACCCTGGACTTCCTCAAGGCCCAGGCGCACACCGCGCGCTACGTGACTTCGGTGTGCACCGGCTCGCTGGTGCTCGGTGCAGCGGGTTTGCTGCGCGGGCGCAAGGCCACGACTCACTGGGCCTACCACGACCTGCTCGCCCCGCTTGGCGCGATCCCGGTCCAGGCGCGTGTCGTGCGCGACGGCAACCTGTTCACCGGTGGCGGAATCACCGCCGGTATCGACTTCGCCCTGACCCTGGCGGCCGAGCTGTACAGCGAAGCGGCGGCGCAGCTGGTGCAACTGCAGATCGAATACGCGCCGGCGCCGCCGTTTGATTCGGGCAGCCCCGACACCGCGCCGAAGCACGTACTGGAAGAAGCCCACAAACGCACCGCCGAGTCGCGCAAGACCCGCGGAGAAATCGTCGCACGGGCGGCGGCACGGTTGGGCTGAGGTTGAGCCTGGGAAGCTGGCGGTACCTGTGGCGAGCTTGCTCGCCACAACAGGCTCAGGCCGGACGAGACATCAGCGCCAGGCGCACGGCCAGCACGGTCAACACCGTCGCCAGGCCCCATTTCTGCAACGCCGCACCCGCTGAACGGCCGGCAAAAAACCGGCTGACTGTGCCGCCGAAAATCCCCAGCAACAGGTGAAACACCGCGGCGATCACTGTCAGTACGCCGCCCAGCACCAGCAGTTGTATCGCGATCGACCCCGTCTCAGGGCGCACGAATTGCGGCAGGAACACCACAAAGAACAGCAGCGCCTTTGGATTGAGCAGGCTGTTGAGCATGGCCTGCAAAAACACTCGGCCCAGCGGCACCCGCTCGACTTGAGCCTGCGCCCCACCCGGACGTTTCTGCAGCGTCTTGAACACCAGCCACAGCAGATAGATCACCCCGGCAAAGCGGATCAGGTCGAACGACGGCGGCCAACTCGCGACCACCGCAGTGACCCCCGAGGCGGTCAACCCGGTCAACAGCAGGTCTGCCACGCCAATGCCCAGCGCCGAGGCCATTCCCCCGCGCCAGCCATGGGTCACCCCATGGGTGATGACAAACGCCATGTTCGGCCCCGGCGATAACAGCAACAGCAGCACAGCACCGGAAAACACCGCCAGGATTGCAAGGTCGATCATGCTCGCGCCATCCATGAGGAAAAGCCTGCAGATTAGTCGGCTCACCCCGGCCGAACAAAAAATTGTGCTGGATACATTGCGTGCCGGGAATTGCGAATGGCCACGACCACCGTCTAGAATGCGAAACATTATCAATTAAGACTGCTGCGCCAGGATGCCCATGTCGAGCGACCACCCACTGGACCATGCCGCCATCGGCCAGCTGTACCACGCCCATCATTCCTGGCTGCGTGGCTGGCTGAACCGCCGCACCGGTTGCCGTGAACATGCCGCCGACCTGGCGCAGGAAACCTTCGTGCGCTTGCTCAACGCACGCAAGCAGCAGACCTTGCAACAGCCCCGCGCCTACCTGAGCAGCATCGCGCGCAGCCTGATGATCGACCAGTACCGGCGCCGCGAATTGGAACGCGCCTACCTCGAAAGCCTCGCCCACTTCCCCGAGGTCGAGGTGCCGTCGGAAGAAACCCGGTGGCTGATCCTCGACAGCCTGGAACGCATCGATCGCCTGCTCGACCAGCTTAAGCCACGGGTGCGCGAAGCCTTCCTGCTGGCGCAACTGGATGGCCTGACCTGCGCGCAGATCGCCCTGCGCCTGGGCGTGTCCAAGGCTACCGTGGAGCGCGACCTGGCCAAGGCGCTGCACGCCTGTTATCGGTTGCGCTATGCCGAACTCTGACCCGCGCCTGGTGGACCAGGCCATTCAATGGATGATCAAGCTGCGTTTCAACGTGGCCGACGACGTCAGCACCGCCGCGTTCGATCGCTGGCTGCACACCAGCGCCGAGCACCAGCAGGTGTGGCAGCGGGTGGCGACCATGAACGATGATTTCAACCAGCTGCCGGCCCAGGTCGGCCGCCATGCCCTGCAAGGTGCGCGTCAACGCATCAGCCGCCGCGAAGGCTTGAAGCTGCTCGGGCTGGTGGCCGGGGCAGCGGGATTGACCTGGCTCGGTCGCGACTACACACCGCTGCCCGGCTTGATGGCCGACTACCGCACCGCCACGGGTGAGCGGCGTTGGGTGGCGTTGGACGACGGCAGCAAGATCCAGCTCAACAGCGCCAGCGCCTTCGACGCCACGTTCAGTGCCGAGCGCCGCCTGGTGCACCTGCACCGGGGCGAAATACTGGTGAACACGGGCGTCGACGACCGGCCACTGTGGGTACAGACCCGCGACGGTTACCTGCGTGCCCTCGGCAGCCGCTTCCTGGTGCGTGAAGAAGCCCAGGGCACGCTGCTCGCCGTCCAACAGGGCGCCGTGGCGTTATTTGCCAACAGCCGGGAGGCCAACGCGCGCCACGTGCTCAAGCCCGGCGAGCAGATGCTGTTCGACCACACCGGCATTCATGCGCCCATCGCCAACGGCCTCGATCCCTGGGGTTGGAGTGACGGCGTGATCAGTGCCCACAATATGCGCCTGGACGACTTCCTCAGCGAGTTGAGCCGCTACCGCAATGGCCTGCTGCGTTGCAGTGAAGCGGTGGCCGGGTTGCGCGTATCGGGGACTTATCAGTTGAACGATACCGATCAGGTGCTGAGCCTGGTGGCGCAATCGCTGCCGGTCGACGTCACCTACCGCAGCCGTTATTGGGTGACCGTCAGCCCTCGGGTTTAACGTTTCGAAAAATAAATGAGGTGAATTCTCATTGCCGCTCGACCTGTAAGGAAAGGCCGATCAACAGGCCGGTTCTGTCCACTTCCTTCAGGAGCATCCCGCGGTCATGCAAGCGTTCCCCTCACAACGTTCTCCACTCAAGCGCGCGGTACAGGCCGCCTTGCTCGGTGCCTGCCTCAGTGGCAGCGCCGTGCCGCTGGCCGTGCTGGCCGACACCTTGGCGAGTGACACCCAGGCCCGCGACTGGAACATCGCCGCCGGCTCCCTGGCCAGTGCGCTGGACCAGTTCGCCCGCCAGGCCGGGATCAGCCTGTCGTACGACGCCACCAGCGTGGCCGGCAAAGCCAGCCCGGGCCTGAGTGGCCGCTTCGACCGCGAGCAAGCCCTCGGCCAGTTGCTTCGCGACCAGGGCCTGCAAGCCCAGCGCCAGGGCAGCAGCAACTGGCTGCTGTTGCCGCAAGTGGCCGACACCGGAGCACTCAACCTGGGCGCCACCACCGTCACCGGCGACCGCCTGGGGGCAACCACCGATGGCACCGGGTCCTACACCACCGGCGCAGTCACCATCGGTAAAGGTCAACACAGCCTGCGCGAAACGCCGCAATCAGTGAGCGTGATGACCCGCCAATTGATGGATGACCAGAACCTCACCACCATCGACGACGTAATGGAGCGCACGCCCGGCATCACCTCCTATGAATCGCCGATGGGCGGCAAGTATTTCTATTCCCGTGGTTTCAAGATGCTCGGCCAGTACCAGTACGACGGCGTGCCGCTGGACATGGGCAAGGACTACGCACAGGCCGACAGTTTCAGCGCCAACATGGCGATCTATGACCGTGTGGAAGTGCTCAAGGGGGCCGCCGGCATGCTCAAGGGCGCCGGCACGGCCAGCGGCGCGGTGAACTTCGTGCGCAAGCGGCCACAGGCCAGCCCCACCACCAGCCTGTCGCTGTCCGCCGGCACCTGGGACAATTACCGCGCCGACGTCGACACCGGCGGCCCGCTGAATGACAGCGGCACGGTGCGCGGCCGTGCGGCGGTCAGCCAGCAGAATCGTGGCTCCTACATGGACATCGCCAAGCGTCAGGACCAGGCCTTCTACGGCGCCCTCGACATCGACCTCAGCGCCGACACCACCCTCGGCCTCGGCGCCAGTTATGAAGATGTCGATGCCACCCCGTGCTGGGGCGGCCTGCCGCGCTACGCCGATGGCAAGAGTGCCAAGCTCAGCCGCTCGACCTGCCTGGGCCAATCCTGGAACGACTGGCAAAGCCGGCGCGCCACGTACTTCGCCGACCTCACGCAGCAGCTCAACGACGACTGGAAACTCAAGGTCGCGGCCGTGCACAGCCGCAACCTGCAAGACATCAAGTACGCCGCCAGCGAAGGCACCATTGCCTACGACAACCCAGCTCCGACCGCCGTCTCCTACGCGGCGCTGATGGATTACGACCACAAGGACTTCGGCCTCGACGCCTACCTCGACGGCAAATTCGAAGCCTTCGGCCTGCAGCACGAACTGATCCTCGGCGCCAACGGCAGCCGTGGCACTCAGGACGACATCTACGCGATCCAGAACCTGCCCACGCGCCAGAGCATTTACCAACCCAACCATCACTTCCCGGAACCGGCCGACAACACCTTCTGGCCCAACATGTACCGTGGCAGCACCATCAAGGAGACCGCGACCCAGTACGGCACTTACGCGACCTTGCGCCTGCGCCTGGCCGAGCCCTTGATGTTCATCGTGGGCAGCCGCGTGAGCTGGTACGAAAACCGTCGCCAGTCCTACAGCCTCGGTTGGGGCGAATGGTCGCTGCAGGATGCTCGCACGAAGGAAACCGGCGAGGTCACACCGTTCGCCGCGCTGATCTATGACCTCAACGAGCACCTGTCGGTGTACGCCAGCTACGCGGATATCTTCCAGCCGCAAAGCGCCTACGCCACCGCCGACGGCGCCGCGCTCAAGCCGAAAATCGGCGACAACTACGAGCTGGGCATCAAGGGCGAGTGGTTCGAGGGGCGCCTCAACAGCTCCCTGGCGCTGTTTCGCTCCATCGAGAAAAACGCCGCCGAAACCGACTACCTGAGTTTCTGCCCGACCTCCGCCGATGGCTATTGCTACACCGATACCGGCAAGGTCCGCGCCCAGGGCGTGGAGGCCGAAGTCAGCGGCGAACTGCTCGAGCGCCTGCAGGTGTCCGGCGGCTACACGTACACCCAGACCAAGACCCTGAAGAACATCGACAGCGCCGCAGAAGGCGGTGTTTCCAACAGCTACGTACCGCGCCACATGCTGCGGATGTGGGGCGACTACCAGCTCGACGGCGCGCTGTCGAAATGGAGCGTGGGTGCCGGGGTCAATGCCCAGAGCAGCAATTACCGCGTACAGACCATCAAGCTGGAACAGCCAGGCTACGCGACCTGGAGCGCGCGCCTGGCCTACCGTCTCGACGACACCTGGACCGTGGCGGTCAATGGCAACAATCTCTTCGACAAAACCTATTACAACACCGTCGGAACTGCATCATGGGGCAACTTCTACGGTGAACCGCGCAATTTCACCGTTAGTTTGAAAGGCAACTTCTGATCCCACGAAACCCCCAGTGGCAGGGCACTTAGTGCGCCCTGCCACGCCCTCTTTGTCCCCCCTTCCTACTGCCGCTGGAAAAAGGTTTGTCCTTTAAAGAGGAAAAATCTCACATTTGTTCCTACACTCAAAAACACACCCATTCACCGAGTGTTCGGACAAGGAATGTCAATAAAATGCCACTGAAAAGACTGATTAACCTGTCTAGCACGCCACCTCCGCACCATCGTCAATTCGTTGACTAAGCACGAAAAGGGAACACTCCTTTAGTCACTATCGCCGCAAAATCCCTTCAAATGGATAGCTTCACTGATATGTGCATTTGGATTGGTAGTTGCGTATTACCCAGAGTAGCCGTAGTTCGAAGTGCCCTCTAACGCCATCGCGGCTTTATTGAAGCGACAACGAACAACAGCAACTGGAGTGCAATGAGGGATGTTTTATGCGAGAAAAGTCGTCCGTCGACAGCCTGTTTTTAACGCGCGCCGGTTTTGTTGAGTTCTTTGTCGTTTTCGTCAAATTGATCCATGGCCTCACGGCCATTCTGCCGCCGCTGGTCCTGGTGCTTTTCCTGGACCCGTTGGCCCCTGAGTTGCGCCCGCATTTCATCGGCCTGCTGGTATTTTTCGCAGTGCTGACCATCATCCTGTTCCAGGCCTTGGGCATCTATTCCGAGGAGCTGTTCAGCAACCGCCTGCGCCTCAAAGCCAAGATCAAGGCCTGGACCGCAGCGTTTTGCATTCTGCTGTTCATGTACCAGATCCTGCAGTTTTTTCCGCAGTTGAGCCCGCGCAACCTGGCCGCGTGGTACGTCGCCAGCCTGGGCTTGCTGTGCCTCGAACGGCTGGTCATGCTGCGCCTGTACCGCCGGCTGATGAGCGCCGGCAAGTACCTGCAACGCACGGTGATTCTGGGCTTTACCGACACGGCCGTGCACGTTGCCGACCACCTGCAGCGCAACGGCGATATCCGCTCCGGCCTGATCGGTTTTATCGACGACCGCACCGAGCGGATCCCCAAGGAGCTGAGCAACCTGCCCTTGCTCGGCAACACTCGCGACCTGGAAAAACTGATCCGCGCCGAGCAGGTCAACCAGGTCATGATCTGCCTGCCGTGGGCCGCCGAGCAACGCATCCACGGGCTGGTCAACCGTCTGCGGCAGATGTCGGTGAACGTGATGCTGGTGCCCGACATGGCCGCCCTGCGCTACGGCCACAGCCGCATCACCGACGTGGGCGGGATCCTGATGTTCAACACCTCGCAATTGCCCTTGCGCGGCTGGTCGCCGGTGATCAAGCGCTGTGAGGATTTCCTCCTGGCGAGCCTGGCCCTGGTGGCGTTGTCACCGGTGATGCTGGCGACCGCGATTGCGATCAAACTCGATTCCAAGGGGCCGGTGCTGTTTCGCCAGAACCGCTACGGCTATAACGACAACGAAATCCGCGTGTTCAAGTTCCGCTCGATGTTCACCGACCAGAGCGACTTCACTGCCGAGCGCCAGACCACCCGCCAGGACCCGCGCATCACCCGCGTGGGTCGCATCATCCGCAAGACCAGCATCGACGAGTTGCCGCAGCTGTTCAACGTGCTGCTGGGCAACATGTCCATGGTCGGCCCGCGCCCGCACGCCACCGCCACCAAGGCCGCGGGCATTCCCTTCGAAGTGGCGGTGAGCGAGTACAGCTCGCGGCACCGGGTCAAGCCCGGCATCACCGGCTGGGCGCAAATCAATGGTTACCGGGGTGAGACCGACACCCTGTTCAAAATCCAGAAACGTGTCGAGTACGACCTGGAGTACATCTCCAAGTGGTCGGTGTGGTTTGACTTGTACATCGTCTTCATGACGGTCCCGGCCGTCCTTTCCACCAAGGAAGTCTATTGATGAATACCCTCAACGGATTAATTCCCTGCATCATTTCCGGTGGTTCGGGCACGCGGCTGTGGCCGGTGTCCCGGCAGAACATGCCCAAGCCGTTCATGCGCATGCGCGATGGCCAGAGCCTGCTGCAAAAGACCTTCCAGCGCGCCGCCAAGCTGCCCGGCGTGGAAAGCGTGTTGACGGTGACCAACCGCGACCTGCTGTTTCGCACCCTGGATGACTACCGCCTGGTCAACAAGGCGCACCTGCCGCTGGATTTGCTGCTGGAGCCGTTCGGCCGCAACACGGCCGCGGCGATTGCCGTGGCGGCGCTGCATGTGCAGGAGCATTTCGGCGGCGATGCGCAATTGCTGGTGATGCCTGCCGACCACTTGATCCTCAATGAAGTCGCGTTCGCCGCGGCGGTGACCCAGGCCCGCGACCTGGCCGAGGCCGGCTATCTGGTGACCTTCGGCATCCAGCCCGACCACCCGGAAACCGGCTTCGGCTATATCGAACAAGGTGAGCCGCTGAGCACCGGCAACCGGGTCAAGCGCTTCGTCGAGAAGCCCGACCTGGCCACCGCCCAGGCCTACCTCGACGGCGGCAAGCACCTGTGGAACGCCGGTATGTTCTGCTTCAAGGCCAGCACCCTGGTGGAGGAACTGGCCACCCATGCCCCCGACGTGCTGGAGGCCGCGCGCGCCGCGCTGGAACACAGCCAGAGCCTGCAGAACAAAACCTCGCGCCAGCGTGAGCTGGACGCCGATGCCTTTGGCAGCGCGCCGGATATTTCCATCGACGTGGCCCTGATGGAAAAGTCCCAGCAGGTCGCCGTGGTGCCCTGCGATATCGGCTGGAGCGACATCGGCTCCTGGGAAGCGCTG
The DNA here is from genome assembly GCF_059418125.1 of Pseudomonas sp. GW821-FHT09C08. Lineage (NCBI taxonomy): Bacteria > Pseudomonadati > Pseudomonadota > Gammaproteobacteria > Pseudomonadales > Pseudomonadaceae > Pseudomonas > Pseudomonas sp. GW821-FHT09C08. Next base: position 77,519 of record NZ_JBWKPG010000012.1, read on the forward strand.
CGCCAGCTCACGCCCAGCGATGCGCACGGCAACCAGGTCAACGGCGAAGCGATCCTGCATGACGTGCACAACTGCTACATCGACTCGCCCAAGCGCGTGTTGGGCGCGGTGGGCGTGCGCGACCTGATCATCGTCGACACCCCGGATGCGCTGCTGATCGCCGACGCCAACCGCAGCCAGGACGTGCGCTACATCGTCGCCGAACTCAAGCGCCAGAACCACCCGGCGTACAGCCTGCACCGTACCGTCACGCGGCCGTGGGGCACCTACACCGTGCTCGAAGAAAGCAGCCGCTTCAAGATCAAGCGCATCGTGGTCAAGCCCCAGGCCTCGCTGTCATTGCAGATGCACCACCACCGCAGCGAACACTGGGTGGTGGTCAGCGGCGCGGCGCAGATCACCAACGGCGAGCGTGAATTCCTGATCAACGCCAACGAGTCCACGTACATCCCTGCCGGGCACAAACACCGGCTGACCAACCCCGGCATCATCGACCTGGTGATGATCGAGGTGCAGAGCGGCGAGTATTTGGGCGAAGACGACATCGTGCGCTTCGACGACATCTACGGGCGCGCCCCTCTCGAGGCGAAGAAATGACATGCGCACTTCGCTGATCATCCCGACCCGAAACGCCTCCAGCCACCTGGCGCGCTTGCTGCCGGCGCTGAAGATGCAAACCCTGCAACCGGACGAGATGCTGGTAGTCGACAGCGCCTCCAGCGATGACACCGTGGCGCGTTTTCGCGAGTTCGGTGCGCGGGTCGAGGTGATCGACGCGCGTGATTTCAACCACGGCGGCACGCGCCGCTGGGCCAGCGAACAGGTGGGTGGCGACGCGCTGATCGTCATGACCCAGGACGCCATCCCCGCGACCCCGCAGACCTTCGCCAACCTGCTGGATGAATTGCAGCAGGACCCGCTCAACGGCGTGGCTTATGGTCGCCAGCTGCCGCACCCCGATGCCGGGGTGCTGGGCGCGCAGTCGCGGCACTTCAACTACCCGGAGCAGAGCCGCAGCAAAAGCCTGGCCGATGCGCCCGTGCTGGGGATCAAGACCTGCTTCAGCTCCGACTCGTTTTCGGTGTACCGGCGCAGCGTGCTGCAGGCGGTCGGCGGCTTTCCCGCCGACGTGATCGGCAGCGAAGACGCCTACGTTGCGGCGCGCATGCTGCTCGAAGGCTACAAGGTGCGCTACGCCGCCACGGCGCTGGTGCATCACTCCCACGATTACAAACTCATGGATGAGTTTCATCGCTACTTCGACATTGGCGTGTTCTACGGTCGCGAACCGTGGATCAGACAGGCCTTTGGCGACGCCGGCGGTGAAGGCAAACGCTATGTGCTGGCCGAACTCGCGGCCTTGCGCAAAGCCGGTGCCTTGCACCGCGTACCCGAAGTGCTGGTGCGCAGCGCGTTCAAGTTGCTCGGCTACCGCCTGGGCCATCTTGAGCGCCGCCTGCCGCTGGCCCTCAAGCGGCGCATCAGCATGTTTCCCGGTTATTGGAGGTGAGCAGCATGACCCACAGGAAGTCCCGCTTGATCAAACCCGCCGTGCTCGCCTTGGCCATGCTGGCCCTGTCCGCCTGCAATACGCCGGCACGCATCGTCCCGCCCGACGACCAGACTGTCGAGGACGGCAAGCGCGCCCTCGACCAACTCGCCCAACTGCCGCCGGCGGTGGAACGCATCCGCATCGGCGACCAGTTGCGTATCGTCCGCGACGCCGGCGAGATGCCGACGCTGTCGGCGTTCAACGTCAGCACCATCTACGAGCTGACGCTGTATACGGTGCAGAACGACGGCAAGATCAACTACCCCTTCCTGGGGCCAATCCAGGTGGCGCATCGCACCCCCGCCGAGGTCGCCGCCGACCTGACCAAGAGCCTCGCGCCGGTGTACCGCGAGCCACGCGTGACGGTGAACATCAACCAGGCACCGGGCAACTCGGTGATTGTCGGTGGCGCGGTGAACAACCCGACGGCGGTCCAGATCGCCACGGCCAACACACTCGAGCAGGCAATCGTCGGCGCCGGCGGGGTCAACCCCTCGGGCAACGCGAGCATGGTCGCCTTACTGCGTGAAGATGCCCAAGGCGCCTACCACGCCTACTTCCTGGACTTCAGCCAGTACCTCAAGACCGGCCCCAACGGGCGCAAACAAGTGCCGCTGCAACGCGGTGACGTGGTGTTCGTGCCCAAATCCAACGTGGGCGAGCGCATCCAGGGCGTGGATACCTACCTGAACCAACTGATCCCGTTCACCAAATCCATTGGGGTTGGCTACAACTACACCAGAACCAGCGGCGGCAATAACTAAAGGAGCGACATCCCATGATCGAGATCCGTTCTTTTCGTGATCTTCTGCGCCTGTTTTTCATCTTCCGCCACGAGTTCAAGCTGGCGGCCATCGCGGCGCTGGTGATTATCCTGCTCGGCGCTTTCCTGCTGCCGGCCAAGTACGAGTCCACCGCACGCCTGTTGGTCAAACCGGGGCGTGATTCGACCCTGCCGATCGAGATCAGCAACCGCCAGGCGCTGGTGATGCCCAGCACCCAGCGCGACCCGATCGTCGACGAGGAGCGCCTGCTCACCGGGCGCCCGATCGTGCGTGCGGTGGCCGAGCACTACCTGGAAGTGATCAACAATGCGCCGCCGCCCGAAGGCTTTTTCAAAAGCGCCAAGCATTACCTCAAGCAAGGCGTGGGCGCAGTCTTCGATGGCCTGCGCGTGGTTCTGGAAACCCTCGGCGTGGTGGAAAAAACCACCCCGGTGGAACGCCTTGCCGCCGGCCTGGAAAAGAGCTTTGAGGTGAGCCACGCCGCCGGCTCCACGGTGATGGACATCAGCTTTACCTGGGGCGACCCGGAAATTGCCCAGGCGGTGGTCAAGGACTGGGTCGAGACCTACATCAACGAACGCACCCAGGCCCTGGGGCGCAAGAGCCTGTATGCCTTCTACGAAGGCCAGGTGAATACCAGCGCCACCGAGATCAAGAGCTACAAGGAGCAGATCCTCAAGCACCTGAACGAGATCGGCGCGGCGAGCATCACCGACCGCCTGGAAGACTTGTCCGAGCGCATCAACGTGCTGCGCGGCGAGACCTTCAATACCACCCGCCTGATCGCCTCGTCCGACAGCGCCATCGAGAGCACGCGCAACCAGCTCAAGGGGCAGCCCAAGGAAGTCACCACGGTGCGCCAGATCGCATTGAACCCACAGCAGCAGGACTTGCGTCGCCTGCTCAACCAGAAGCTGCTGGAACGCGCCGACATGATGCGCACCTACACCGACAACGCGCCGCCGGTCAAAGCGCTGGATGCATCGATTCGCGCCATGCAGGCCCAGGTCGCCAACGAGAGCAACACCGTGCAGGCCTCGGAGAACCGTGCGCCGAACACTCTGGAAATCCACCTGCAGCGGGTGCTGCTGGATGAGTCGAGCAACAACCTGGCCCTGCGCACCCAACTGGTTCAACAGCAGAAGCAACTGGTGAATCTCGAAGACCAGCGCAAGCAGGCCCTGGAGATCGAACCGGAGCTGGCGCGCCTGTCCCGTGAGCTCAGCGCCACCGAGCGCAACTACGCGCTGTACGTGGACAACCTGGAGAAATCGCGCATCGACCGCGAGCTCGACAACAGCCAGATCAGCAACATCGCGGTGATCGAAGAAGCCACCCTGAACCCGGGTCGGATCTTCCCGAAAACCCTGTTGATGCTGGTGTTGGCGATTCCGTTTGCAATCGTCGTCGGCCTGCTGGTGATCTACCTCTGCTACCTGCTCGACCAGCGCATTCACGACGGTGGCCTGGTGGAACGCAAGTTCGGCTTGCCGCTGTGGACCACCCTGCCGGAGCTGGACACCACCACCGCGCAAAGCGCCAACGCCTTCAATGCAAGTATCTACCGGCTGTACAGCCTGTTGCAGCCCGACCGCATTGCCGAACGCGGCCTGACCCTGGGGCTGACGTCGGCGCGCCATGGCGAAGGCGTGACCTTTGTGGTGGAACAGCTGCGCCTGTTGTTGCGCGAGAACGGCATCAATGTCCGGGTCGGCGGGCTTGAAGCCGCCGCACCGGGCGAAGTGGTGCTGCTCGACGCCTCGGCCTTGCTCGACAACCGCGAAGCCTTTATCACCTTGCGCCGCGCCGACCTGATCGGGCTGGTGGTGGAAGCACGCAAAAGTACCGTGCCGGTGGTCGAGCATGCGCTGTCGATCCTCAATACCGCGTTTGGCAAGGTCGACGGCATCATCATCAACCGTCGCAAGTTCGAAGTGCCGAGCAAAGTGCTGCAGACCATCGCCAAGTACCGGGGAGCGTTCTGATGCGTATCGCCCTGCTCGCGCCCTTGCCGCCGGAAAAAAACGGCATCGCCGACTATGCGAACCACTTTCGCACGGCGCTGGAGCAGCTTGGGGTGACGGTGCTGACGCCGTTGGCCGGGGTGGCGGGCACTTCCGAGGCGATCAAGCACGCGGTCGCGACGTTCAACTGGCAGACCGTGGACCTGGTCCACGCCGAGCTGGGCGGCGGGCGCCTGGGTGAGTTCCTGGCCCTGCGCGAGTTGCGCAAGGCCTACTCGCACTTGCCGCTGACCGCCACCGTGCACGACCCGGAGCGCATTGTGTGGCGTCGTGAGCGCCTGCCGTTTCCGCTGAACCTGCTGGAGCGTTTGCCCAGCCCCCTGCCGCAGGCGGCCGTGGTACTGGCCGACCCATTGACCCTGCGTGAGGAACGCCAGGTCGCCAAGGGCCTGACCCGCCTGGTGACGCTGACTCGCCTGGGCGCCGATTGCCTGCGCTTGCGCATGCAACTGCCGCCCGGCAAGGTGGCCGTGATCAACCATGCCAACCTCGCCGTGCCACCAGCCCCCCTGCCCGCGCTCGACACCCTGCGACTGCTGTATTTCGGGTTCATCTACCGCGGCAAAGGCATCGAAGACCTGGTGCAGGCGCTGGCCGATGTCTTCGCACAGGCTCCTGAACTGCGCGGCCGCGTGCGCCTGACGCTGGCCGGCGGCACGGCGGCGGAAATGGCCTTTGGCGCCGGCGGCAATTACCTGGAGCAACTCAACAGCCAGATCGCCGCACTCGGCCTGACCGACGCCATCGACTGGCGGCTGAACCTGCCGGCCGACGAGATTGCCCAGACCATCCAGGCCCATCATGTGATGGTGCTGCCCTACCGCGAATCGAAAAAACTCGGCCTGCTCGGGCGCCAGCGCGGCACCAGTGGCGCGCTGTCCTGGGCCGCCGCCTGTGGGCGCGGAGCAATCACCTCCGACGCACGCGCGTTTGCCGAGGAAGTTGCCAGTGGCAATGGCGCCATCTACCCCGAAGGCGATGTGGCAGCGCTGGCCGAACAATTGCTGCGCCTGGCGCGCACGCCGGCGCTGGCCAGGGACTGGGCCGAACGTGCCGGCGAGATCGGCCGCGAACGCCTGTGGCCGCTGACCGCGCAGAAGTTCACCGAAGTGTTTGCCGAAGCCATCGCAGGAGCCCGCCATGGCGCGTAGACAAACGTTCCTTGCCAGCCTTGCGGTGGTCGCCGTGCTGGGCCTGACCGCCGTTTTGTGGGGGCGCCAGGCGGATGCCGAAAGCCATGTGCTCAAGGGCAACAAGACCGTGGTGTGGAAGGACTTTTTGGGCGTGAACGCACAGTTCCTGTGGTTCAGTCCCCAGCGTTACCAGATGCAGATCGACCGTCTCAAGGACCTGGGCCTGGAGTGGGTGCGCCTGGACCTGCATTGGGATCAGTTGGAGCCGGCGCAGAACCAGTATCAGGTGGCAACCCTCGATCAACTGGTCGGCAAGCTGCAAGACAATCAACTCAAGTCGGTGTTCTACCTGGTTGGTTCGGCGCCCTTCGCCACCACCGCGCCGGCCGGTGCGCCCTATCAGGACCAGTACCCGCCCAAAGACCCGAACGTGTTCGCCAACCGCATGGCGCTGCTGGCCCAGCGTTACCCCAGCGTCAACGCCTGGCAGGTGTGGAACGAACCGAACCTGCTGGGCTTCTGGCGCCCGGTGGCAGACCCGGCCGGCTACGCCACGCTGCTCACCGCCAGCGCCGCCGCACTGCGCGCGGTCGCCCCGAACACCCCGGTGGTGGCGGCCGGCATGGCGTTCTTCAGCGAAATGCCCAACGGCCAGACCATGTTCGACGCCCTTGCCGCGCTGGGCGTGGCCAGCCTGAACACCGTCGTGTCCTATCACCCCTACACCCAATTGCCCGAAGGCAACGATCCGGCCAACCTCGACTTTATCGCCAAGACCACCCAGCTCAACCAGGCCCTGCGCAACGGCGGCGTGCAAACCTTGTGGAGCACCGAGTGGGGCTGGTCGACCTACCCCGGCCCCAAGGACGCCCAGGACATCATCACCCAGCAGGGCCAGGCCGATTACGTGGTGCGGCGCCTGGCGCTGATGAGCGCGCTGGATTACGACCGCATCTTCCTGTTCACCTTGAGCGACCTCGACCAGCGCGCCAGCGTGCGCGACCAGTTCTACGGGCTGCTGGACATCGACGCCAACCCCAAGCCGGTCTACACCGCGCTGAAGTATTTCCTCGACGTCAGCGGGCCGACGCTCACCCCGGGTGACCCGCCGGTCGCCGACGCCTTGCCCGACGGCCTGTTCAGCATTGGCTGGACGCGTGCCGATGGGCGCAAGGTGTGGTTCTTCTGGTCGGCCGAAGGCGGTAACGCGCACTTGCCCAACCTGGCCAGCGCCACCCTGTACGACCCGTTGCGCGGTACGCAAACCCCGGTAAGCGGCACCAACGGCCTGACCGTACCGGTCAAGCCGAACCTGCAAATCCTGTTATGGGACTGAGGCCTGCCATGCGCATTTTATGGATCCTGCCCTACTCGCCCTGGCCCGCCACCAGCGGCGGCAAGACGCGCCAGTTCCATCTGCTGCGCAGCCTCGCCGCGCGGGGGCACCGGATCACCTTGCTGCTGCATGACAAGCACCCGGTGGCGCTCGCCGACCGCCAGGTGCTGGAGGCGTTTCTCGAGCAACTGATCGTCCTGCCGCGCCGCCCGCTGCGCAGCGCCACGACCCTGTTGGCCGGGCTGTTTGCGCCCTACCCGCTGCTCGCCAGTGTGAATGGCCTGTCGGGCGCCTTGCAGGACACCTTCAACAGGTTGCTGGATGAGCACTGGGATGTGGTGCAGATCGAGCACACCTACACCTTCCAACCTTACGAAGATGCGCTGGCACGCAAATCCCAACCGTTCGTGCTGACCGAGCACAACGTCGAATCGGCCCTCGGCGCCGCCACCTACGACCGTCTGCCGCGTTGGGCGCTGCCGTTCATTCGCTACGATCAATGGCGCTATGCACGTTGGGAGCGCCGGGTCATGCGCCAGGCCACACAGGTAATCGCAGTGACCGACAGCGATGCCCAGGTGCTGGAAAAAATCGCCGGCAAGCCGGTGCCGGTGGTGGTCAATGGCGTGGACTGCGACCACTTCGCCGCCGCCCGGCCCGACCCGTCGACACGCCGCGTGCTGTTCCTTGGCAACTACGAATACGCGCCGAACGTGGACGCCATCGAGTGGGCCCTGGATGACATCCTGCCCAAGGTCTGGGAGCGCTGCCCGCAGGCGCGCATGAGCGTCTGCGGCTTCGGCATGCCGGCCAGTTGGCGTGAACGCTGGCAGGACCCGCGGATCGAATGGCAAGGCTTCGTGCCCAACCTGCTGGCGCTGCAATCGAGCTGTTCGGTGTTCCTCGCACCGTTGCGCCATGGCGGCGGCTCCAAGCTCAAGGTGCTGGAAGCCCTGGCCGCCGGCCTGCCGCTGGCGAGTACCGCACAGGGCGTGTCGGGGCTGGACCTGGTGGAAGGCCTGGACTACCTCGGCGGGCAAACCGCTACCGCGTTGGCGGACGCGGTGGTGCGCCTGTTGCAGTTCCCCGATGCCGCCGAACCGATGGGTGAAGCCGGCCGCGCCTATGTACGCCGCGCCCATGACTGGAGCGTTGCCGCCAGTCAGTTGGAGCAGGTGTACGCGAGCCTTTTACCGCTCACGCACAAGGAGCCCGCATGCGTGTAGGCCTGGATTACCGCACCGTCGGCACGTCGCCGCAATCGGGCATCAGCCGCCAGGTGTATGCGCTGGAAAGCGCCCTGCGCACCTTCCCAGGCATCGAGCTTGAGCGCTTTACCGTGGCGCCGCTGGGCGACGAAACCCGCTTGAAGGCCCATTGCCCGGCCTGGGGCTGTGCCAAGACTGCCATGCACCAACCGCAGAATCGCCTGCGTTTCGAGGCTGGTTTTTTGCCGCGCGCCTTGCGTGAGCAGCACATCGACCTGTACATCAGCACCTTCAATATGGGCCTGCCATTGCCGCCCAAGCCCAAGGGCCTGCGCAGCGTGGTGCTGTTGCATGACCTGTTCCAGATCACCTTGGACAACTACCACGCCAACCGCCTCAAGGCGCTGATCTACAAGACCAGCGATCGCCTGTCGATTGCCTACGCGGTGCACAGTGCCGACCGCGTGTGGACGCCGTCGCAGTACAGCGCTGATGAGACCGCGCGGCTGTTTCCCAAGGCTGCGGGCAAGATTCGCGTGTTGCCCAATCAGGTCGACGCCTTTGCCGAGCTGGCAGCGGACCTGTCGGCGCGCCAACTGCCGGAGCGCTACTGGTTGCTGGTGGGCACGCGCGAGCTGCGCAAGAACGTGCCGTTTCTGGTCGATGCCTGGCAGCAGGCGCGACGCCAGGCCCCCGGCGTGCCGGAGTTGGTGCTGGTGGGCAGCCTGGAACACCTGCCCGAGTCCCAGCGCACACTGCCGGGGATTCGTGCACTGAGCGGCGTGTCGGATGCCGAGTTGCATGCGCTGTACCGGCAGGCGTCGCGCCTGTGGCAACCGTCTTACGCCGAGGGCTTTGGCCTGCCGGTGATCGAAGCCCTGAGCGTCGGCACGGCAGTGGCAGTGGCCAGCGGCACCTCGCTGGATGAAATCACCCCGCCGTCGGCGCCACGTTTTTCGCCTACCGACGGCCCGGCGCTGGTGCAGTTGATGGTCAGCCTGGCGCAGCAGCCTATTGAAGAATCGGCCGCGCAACGGCGCCAATGGGCGGAGCGTTTCAACCATCACGCCTACCGTCGACGCCTGGCCGAACTGATCGAGGAACTGAAGTGAGAGTGAACCTGGCAAGCCTCGTCGCGGTGCTCTTCGGCCTGCTGTTCGGCGCCCTCGCCCTGCTGCTGTCACCGGCCAAGGCCTTCCTCGCCGTGGTCGGCCTGGCGGGCGCGGTGACGATCCTGCGCTTTCCGTTCTGGGGCCTGTTGCTGTTTGCCCTGGTGGCGACGTTCATGCCGTTTTCGACGATCAACCTGGGCATCCGCAGTACCGTCAGCGAAGCGATCCTGGCGCTGACCTGGGGCGCCATCCTGTGGCACAGCTTTCTCGCGCGCCTGCCCGATACACCAGGCCTGGCGCGGCGCCCCACCGACCAGATGCTGTTGTGGCTGATGCTGTTCAGCGTGTTCCCGTTCATTGTCGGCCAAGTCACTATCCATGCCGACACCAGCGGCGTGGCCAACTGGCTGCGCTGGTTGCTGAACCTCTCCGGGGTGTTTATCGCGGCCAAACTGCTGGTGGACCGCAAGCACCGGGAAGCGCTGGTGATCGCCCTCCTGCTGGGTACCCTGGCGATGCTGGTGCTGTCGATCGCGGTGTTTGTGCGCACCCGCTCCGGCGCCGGGATTGCGCCGATCCTGGCGCTGTTCAACTACGCCAACTTCGACATGCTCAAATTCGGGCTGGAGGCGATGTCCTCGCGCATGGGCTCGCCGTGGACGCACCCGAATGCCATCGGCGGGATCATGGCGCTGCTGCTGCCGTTGGCGTTCTGTTTCGGCATGACCGAACAAGGCTGGAAACGCGCTCTCGGCCTGGGCGTGGCGTGCCTGGGGGCGGCCGCCTTGCTGTTGGCGAGCAGCCGCGGCGCGATGGTCAGCCTGGCGTTGGTGCTGATGTGGATGGCCACGCGGCGCGTGCCGTACACCGGGCGCCTGTTGATGATCGGCGCGGCGCTGACTGTGGCGCTGGTGATTGCCTACCCGCCGTTGCAGGAGCGCCTGGCAACGATTTTCTCTTCGGACAACGCCAGTACCGAAGTGCGTTTCGACGAATACCGCATGTTCCCGCAGGCGGTGGCGGCCTACCCGTTCGGCATCGGCTTCAAGGTCGACCCGCCGGTGCCGGGTACGCATTTCCTGGGGATTTCCAACCTGTGGCTGAACTACATCTACAAGATCGGCATCGTCGGCATGCTGTTCTTCGTCGCGGTGACCGTGCGTTGGTGGCGTGAGGCCCGTCCGGAAAAAGGCCCGATTCGCCTGACCAAGGACAACGCCCTGTGGCTGGGCACCACCGGTGGGATTCTGTCGGCGCTGGTCAGCGGTTTGTTTGACCACTACTTCAGCTTCGCAGTGGTGATGGTGGCGCTGTTCTGGTTGATGGTCGGCATCAATGTGCTGGAGGCGCGGCGCCTGTTTCCGGCGCGCCTGCCGCAGGTCAAGACAGTGGTGTTTCGCAAGCCGCTGCTTGATGGCGCGCGTCCCTGATGCTCGGCTCGGCCGTTTGGCTGACCCTGGCGACCCTGCTGGGCCTGTGCCTGGGGTTTGCGCGTGAATGGTTGCTGGTGGCGGCGTGGGGCGCGGGTGAGCGCAGCGATGCGTTTCTGATCGCGCTGTTTTTGCCGGAAGCGCTGCGCATGTCCCTGGCGGGTGGCGTGCTGAGTGCCGCCGCGCTGCCGCTGTACCTGCAGCGCAAGGACGGTGAGCGCCTGGATTGGCTGGCCGTGTTGTTCCCGGCGTTGATGCTGATCGCGCTGGTCACCAGCCTGCTGCTGACGCTGCTCGCGCCATGGCTGGTGCAACTGCTTGGCCCCGGCTTGGCGGCCAGCGCCACCGCCCTCGCCGCGAGCAATTTGCAGATCGTCGCCTGGTGCGTGCCGGGGTTGATGCTGCATGCGCTGTTCAGCATTCCGTTGCAGGCGGGCGAGCGTTTTGTGCTGGCGGGGCTGGGCTCGTTGCTGTTCAACCTGCCGCCCGTGACCTACCTCGCCCTCGCCGGCACCGCGACTCAACCGCACTCGCTGGCCCTGGCTTGCCTGGCGGGCAGCTTGCTGATGCCGCTGGCGTTGTTGCCGTCGGTGTGGCGCCAAGGCTGGCGGCCGTGGCGTTGGCAGCTGACCTTCGCGCCGCTGCGGGAGCTGGGCCAGCGCATCGGCCCGCTGTTGCTGAGCAACGGCGCCAGCCAGGGCTTGGCCCTGATCGAGCGCCTGGTGGCGTCGCTGTTGGGCGAAGGCGCGGTGACCTGGGTCAACCTGGCCCGCAAACTGATGAACCTGCCGCTGATTGCGCTGATGAGCCTCAATCAGGTGCTGCTGGGCATGATGAGCCGGCGCCAGGGCGATGAGCGCCTGGCCCTGCTCAAGCGCGGCCTGGAAACCGCCAGCGTGCTGACCCTGCCCGCCGGCGTCGGCCTGGTGGCGGCAGCGCCGAGCCTGGTGGCGCTGCTGCTGCCCAAGCAATCGGCGGATTCGCCATTGCCGTTGCTGCTGGCCTGGTTCGCCGTACCGTTGGTATTCGGCGCCTGGAACGCCTTGCTCGCCCGCTACGCCTATGCCGCCGGCGACACGCGCCAGCCGTTGCGCTGCGAGTTGCTCGGGAGCCTGGTCAACGTGTTGCTGCTGGGCGCCCTGCCCTTTGTGTTTGGCCTGGCCGGAATCCCGCTGGCCGCGCTGGCCGGGGTGATCTGCACCGCGTTGCTGCTGATGCAGCGCCAGGCATTGCTCGAAGCCCTGCCCTGGGTGCGGCAATGGCTGCTCAGTGCACTGGTGATGGGGTTGGCGGCGCTGGCACTGTTTCGTATTGAAGGCGTGTGGCTGCAACTGGGGTTGAGCACCTTGGCCGGCATCCTGGTGTTGCTGGGGATGGGACTATGGCTCAAGCCCTGGCGCAAGGCATGACGGCGTGCCAGTTCCTGCCAGGGGCTGTGCGGTTCACAGAGGGAGGATGAACAGGTGAAACATCGTTGGATTCAAATGGATATCGCCAAAGGCATCGGCATCCTGGTGATCGTGTATGCCCACAGTTGGTTTGTCGCCACGTCCCCGGACTTGATGTACCCGATCCTGGCGTCGTTCGTGCTGCCGTTGTTCTTCTTTCTGTCCGGGGTGCTGTTCAAGCCGGAGCAGCCCTTCGGGGAGATGGCCGTGCGCAAGGCGGATGGCCTGCTCAAGCCGTTTTTCTTCACCATGCTGGTGTATGTGATCGTGCGCGATGTGCTGCGTGGCCAACCGCTGCTGCCGGACATCGGTGGCGTGCTGTATGCCTCGGTAGACACCATCCCGTGGCAAGCGATGTGGTTCCTGCCGCATTTCTGGGTGGCGATCCTGTTCAGTTGGGCGGTGTTGCGCCTGATCCAGCGCCTGCCGCTGGCAGTGAGTTGCGCGCTGACCCTGGTGCCGCTGCTGGTGGGCATCTGGATGCTGCCGTTTTTCTGGCAACTGCCGGTGACCGTGGGCGGACAAACCTGGGTGCTGCCCGGCCTGCCCTTCAGCCTGGATATCGCCCTGATCAGCAGCGCCTGTTTCATCTACGGCTACCTGCTGCGCAATTGGCTGCGCACCCATGCGGGGTCGCTGCTGACCTTGTTGGTGTCGGTGGTGTTGTTCGCCGCCGTGTTCCTCTACCGGGGCGACACCATGGATCTGGCGCAGCGCCGCTACGACCACTGGCTGTGGACCAGCCTGCTGGCGGTGATTGGCGTGTACGTGTGCTGGGCGCTGGCGCGGGTACTGATGGTGTCGGCGCTGATCACGCGGGTGATGACCTATATCGGCCAATCGACCCTGATCCTGTTGATCTTCCATGGGGAGATCCAGCACAAGACGTTTGACCTGATGGAGCGCCTGGGCCTGCCGCCATTTGTCGCGGCCTGCATCGGTTTTGTGGTGGGGGTTGGGGTGCCGTTGTTGATCGGGGAAGTGATCAAGCGCGTGGCGTTCTTGCGGTTTTTCTACTTTCCGTTTCCGCAGCGTAAAGTTTCTGAACCGCGCACCTGAAGCCTGTGTGGCAAGAAAGCTTGCTCCGGCTGAGGTACGCAGCGCCGCCAAAACGCTTGCGGCTGCTGCGCCGTCGAGCGGGAGCAAGCTCCCTCCCTACATAAGCGCTTCGATCAGCGCTGGGTCAGCCAGCGCCTTGGGCGCAGGTCAATCATCCAGTTGCTGTTGCGGCGCGGCATGCTTGGCCGGCTTACCCGCCTTGGCGCCTGGCTTCGCGGCCGGGGCGGCAGCGGGTTCAGGCTCGGCCGGGGCGGCCATTTCTTTCTCGGCCATCGGCATCTGGTCGATCGCGCTGAAGAATTCCTTCAGGTCGAGGGTATCCGGTGGCACGGTCTTCTCGACTTTCTTCTCGCCATCCTTGCCAACCAGGATCACCTTGGTGCCGCTGCCGGCGCCCAGCTTGAGGGCACGGATCAGCGCATTGGTTTCAGGCGGCGTGAGTTTCTTGTTGTCCTTGGGGTCCTTGGCGAACTTCTCGCCCTCGGCCCCGATGCTGCCGAACTTCACGGTGTAGAACACCATGCTGCGCTCTTCAAAGGCTTGCTTGGTGGCCGGCTCTTCCAGCTGTTTCTTCAGGTCCGTCAGCGCGGCGTTGCCGGAGTCCAACTCCACCACCACCAGCGGCCGGGACTTGCCCAAGTCCTGCTTGAGCGGGTTGATATCATCAGCAGCCAACAGCGGCCCCGTAAAAGCCATCAAGGTAGCCAGGGTCAGCGACCGGATGAGCATGCGCACCTCCTTTGAATTCCATGCAGGGTTCTTGAGTTTCATGTCTGCGACAGTCAAATTCAAGGATGATTCCTACACCACTTTAAGAAAGCGTAGGCCAGGACGCCCGCTACGCAAGGGTTTGGATAGGTTCAGGAGTCATTGTTTCTTCTGATTGCGGAAGCCCAGGCGCTGAGTTTTTCGCAGGCCGCCAGCGCGATTTGCTCATCTGTCTTGCCTGGATAGTGGCGGTCCACGGCGTCTGCGGCGATCAGCCCGGCAATCAGCGGCGTGCCCACCGCATCGGTCAAATCCAGCCACTCGCCCCAATTGGCGGGCGCGTCGTACCAGCGCAGGTAGCCGTCCTCGGACGCCGGCCACCAACGCTGATCGAACTGCAGCACGACTTTTTCCAGGCGGCCCATGGTGAACAGCTCCAGGGCGTGGCGATACGTCGCCGGCAAGTCCGGGGTAAAGCTCAATTGCTTGAGCACCGGTATCGGCACCGTGCAGATGCAGGCATCGGCATCCCGATCATCCACGCGCACACCGTGCTCGTCCCAGCTGATGTGCTGCACAGGGTGGTTGAGGTGGATATCCAGGCCGCTGGCAGCGTCTGCCAGCAGTTGCCCGTAACCGTGCGGCAAAAACTGGTCGCCATGGCCGACGCCCTCCTCGTCAAGCGTCTGGGTCGACAGCTGGTCCAGGGGCAAACCGGCTTCGAGGATCAGGTTCGCGTCGATGGCATAGCGTGCCGCGCGGCGCTCGCTGGCGGTCAAGGTGGCCAGGTAGCGGTCGACGCCCGGCGCCAACGGTTGCTGACGGTCGATGGCCTGTTTGAGTCGGGCATAGGCGCGGTTGATGTCCGGCAACGGGCCGTCCCACGCGGCGGCCAATGGCTGCGAGAAGTCCGTCGGGCGCCGCTCCAGGCCCAACTGCTCGGCACGCCGCGCCAGCGGGTTGATCGCATACTGCTGCAACCAGGCGGCGCCCACATCCACCATTTGCCCACCGAGGGCTACGCTGTGCACTCGCCCGCCGATGCGGTTACGCGCCTCGAGTACGCGCACCGCCACGCCCTGCGCCTGCAAGGCGCGGGCAGCGCCGAGGCCGGCAAAACCGGCACCGATGACAATCACCGTTCGAGCCGAGGTCGCGATCACCGCATTGGCGGCGCGCAGCCCGCTGTCCCAGGCGCTGTGGGTCATGGCCGAGTGATCGTGGTTGAAGGCTTCGCCAGCAAGAAACAGACGATTATCAATCGGCGTTGACAACAGGCGCCGCAGGCTCGGCTCGCCACCTGGCAACAACGCGCTGTAGGCGCCCTGGCTGAAGGGGTCATCGCACCAGCGCGTGACGTGCCAGGCGACAGGCCGCGGCGCGGTCATTGCGCGGGCCAATGCCGCGCGAATACGGGGGCCACGACGGGATCGGCATCCACTTGCGCAAGGCTCTGGGCAAAACCCGGCGCCAGGGCGGCCAGCGCTTCGCGCGCCGCGTCCCAGCGCGACACCGCCGCCGCCATGATACCCAGCGCATTCGGCTCGCCGCTGGGCGCAAACAACTGGTCGGCAAACTGATCGGCAAACACCACCCAGGCCTGGTGCAAATAGCGCCGCGTGCCGGTGATCAACTGGTTCTGCACCACGGGTTCCGCCTCGCCCAGCCAGCGTTGCGGATAGTCGATGATGCCAATGGCCGAATAACAGTTGGCGGCGATGTACACCAGGCCGCGCAGGATCTGCCCACGGTTGCCTACCAGCAGGTTGGCGTCGGGGTATTCCAGGCCCAGGTGGATCAGGATCGCCGCACTCTCCGTCAACACCTGGCCATCAGGGGTGACCAGCGTGGGGATCTGCTTGAGCGGGTTGATACGGGCCAGGGCGTCGGTGCCCGGGCCTTCCTGCCAGGAACTGGCATCCACGCGGTGCCACTCGACCGCGCAACGCGCCAGGGCGATTTCGATCATGCAGGAGCCGGACTCGTCGGTACCGTAGAGCGTGTACATGGGCCTTTCCTCCTATCGCAGCAGCTTCGCCTGCAGGTTGGCTTTCACCTGCGGCCATTCCGAATCGATGATGCTGAAACGCACCGAGTTGCGCTTGCGCCCGTCGGGCATGATGCGTTCATGGCGCACGATGCCTTCCTGCAAGGCCCCGAGGCGCAGGATCGCAGCACGGGATTTTTCGTTGAGTTCATCCGTGGTGAACTGCACCCGCACGCAGTCCAGCACCTCGAAAGCGTAGGTCAGCAGCAGGAGCTTGGCTTCGGTGTTGATCGCGCTTTTTTGCGTCGACAGCGCCAGCCAGGTGTGACCGATCTCCAGCTTGCGATTGACCCGGTCGACCTTCCAGAACCGCGTGCTGCCGACCACCTGGCCGGTGTCGCGGCGCACGATGGTGAACGGGATCACGCTGCCCGCAGCACGCCCGGCCAGCGCGGTATCGATGTACTGGTCGACGGTGCCGGGGCCCGGCACGTTGGTGACCTTGAGGTTCCACAGCTCGCCATCGGCGGCGGCGTCGAGCAAGGCGGCCTTGTGTTCGGGTTGCAGGGGCTGGAGTTCGACTGTAGTGCCGGTCAAGGTAATGTGAGTCATGGGAGCTGCGCCGTCGGGTGGTCGTCAGTGACCAAGAGTGCAGGCTCGCGCAGTGTCTCGGCAAGTGTTTTAGAACAGGCCCATTTGCCCGCCGACCAGGGTGCCGAAATCGTCATTCACGAACGGCAGGATCGCATCGGCCACCGGCTGCAATTGCCGGGTGACGTAGTGGTCGTAGTCAATCGGCGCCTGGCGCACCTCCAGCGGTTCGGGGCCGTTGACGCTGATCACGTAGCTGATCCAGCCGCCGCGCTGGTACTGGCGCGGACGCCCGAGGCGGTCGTTGTATTCATCGGCCAGGCGCGCGGCACGCACATGCGGCGGCACATTGCGCTCGTAGTCATCCAACTGGCGGCGCAGGCGCTTGCGGTAGATCAGCAGCTCATCGAATTCGCCGCTCAGGGTACGGCGTACGTAGTCGCGAATGTAGTCCTGATGGGGCTGGCGATGGAAAATGCGCTGGTACAACTCCTGCTGGAACTGCCGGGCCAGGGGCGACCAGTCGCTGCGCACGGTTTCCAGGCCTTTGTAGACCATCTCTTCGCTGCCGTCGCTGCGCACCACCAGGCCGGCGTAGCGTTTCTTGCTGCCCTCCTCCGCGCCGCGAATGGTCGGCATCAGAAACCGGGTGAAGTGGGTTTCGTACTGCAGTTCCAGCGCGCTTTGCAGGCCGTATGCCGTACGCAGGTGCTCACGCCACCAGGCGTTGACGTGCTGCACCAGCGCGTGGCCGATGCGGCTGGCGTCCTCTTGAGTATGCGCACCGCCGAGCCAGACGAAGGTGGAGTCGGTGTCGCCGTAGATCACTTCATAGCCCTGCGCTTCGACCAGCTCACGGGTCTGGCGCATGATCTGGTGGCCGCGCATCGTGATGGACGACGCCAGCCGCGTATCGAAAAACCGGCAACCACTGGAGCCGAGCACGCCGTAAAAGGCGTTCATGATGATCTTCAGCGCTTGGGACAGCGGCGCGTTATGTTCGCGCTTGGCCTCTTCGCGGCCTTCGGACACCCGCGCGACGATGGCAGGCAGGCAATGGCGGGTACGCGAGAAACGCGCACCACGAAAGCCTTCCACAGAGGTGCTGTCGTCGGGGTGCTTGAGGCCTTCGATCAGGCCCACCGGGTCGATCAGGAAACTGCGGATGATCGACGGGTAGAGGCTTTTGTAGTCGAGCACCAGCACCGATTCGTAGAGGCCGGGGCGCGAGTCCATGACAAAACCGCCGGGGCTGGCCTCGGGCGGCTTGTCGCCGAGGTTCGGCGCAACGAAGCCCTGGCGGTGCATCAGCGGCATGTACAGGTGGGTGAACGCGGCGACTGAGCCGCCGTTGCGGTCAGCCGGCAGCCCGGTGACGCTGGCGCGTTCGAGGAGGAACTTGAGCAGCTCGGTCTTGGCGAAAATCCGCGTGACCAATTCACAGTCCTTGAGGTTGTAGCGCGCCAGGGCGGGCTTGTCCTCGGCGAACATGCGGTTGATTTCGTCCATGCGCTGGTACGGCGTGGAGATGTCCTTGCCCTCGCCCAGCAGGGTCTGCGCGACGTTTTCCAGACTGAAGGACTCGAAGCTCCAGGTGGCCGAGCGCAGGGCCTCGATGCCGTCGATGATCAGCCGCCCGGCCGCGGCGGCGAAGTAGTGGTTACGGCTGCCATGCTCGCGCCAGGTCATCGGTTCGCCGCCGCGCCCGAGCAACAGCGGCACGCCCAGGCGCTGGGCATGTTCGTGGAGCACGCGCAGGTCGAACTGCACCACGTTCCAGCCGATGATTGCATCGGGGTCATGGAGGGCAAGCCATTGGTTGAGGCGTTCGAGCAGTTGGGCGCGGGTGTCGCAGTAATCGAGCTTGAAGTCCACCGAGTCGATTTTATTCGGCGGGCCGAGCATGTACACCTGGCGCTCGCCGCAGCCTTCGAGGGCGATGGAATAGAGATCGCCCTGGGCGGTGGTCTCGATGTCCAGCGACACCAGCTTCAGCGGCGGGCGGTAATCGGGCGCGGGTTTCATCTGCGCGTCAAGCAGCGTGCCGTCGGCATCGGCGACGCCGCCGAACCACACCGGGGCGGTGATGAAGCGCTCCATCATGTAGCGCTCGGGCGGGCGCACGTCGCCTTCGTAGACATCCACCCCGGCGGCACGCAGGCGTTTTTCCAGGTCCATCGCCTGGCGGTGCTGGCGTGTGTACAGGCCCAGCACCGGGCGATGGTGGAAGTCGCACAACTGCAGCGGGCGCAACTCGATATCGCGCTCGCCCTTGAGCAGCCAATCCAGCGGCTTGCGATGGGCCTCGGGGATAAACATCACCGAGGTCTGCACGGGTAGGCGGATACACCGTGGCCCGTGGTCGGTGGCCAGCCAGAAACTGACCTCCGTGCCCGCCGGGGTATCGCGCCAATGCCGGGTCAGGACAAAACCCTGCTGTAAATCCACCGTACCGCACCTCAGGAATCGCTTTCAGGGCGTGATTCTACTCGGCATCCGGGCAAACGCGATGGGCGATGGCATTTATCCGCCAACCCGCGCAGCAGGACACTGCGCGGGCCGCTGGTCGGCCGTCCGCGCAGGCACGCTCACGCGCTTCACAATTTTGTTGCAGAACATTAATAACAATCACTATCATTCGCGCTGGAGTCGTATCCGCGCAGCGAGGACGCGCAACGTTGTTGCCCTTTTCCTCACCACTGACGGTTCGCCGTCCGGATCGACCATGCCCACCCGTACCCCATTCGCCGTGCCGTTTCGCCCGACCCTGCTTGCCCTTTGCTGCTCCCTGAGCCTTGCCGCTCACGCCGCAACCCCAGCCACCCCGCAGGATGCGAACCACAGTCAGGATGGCAACACGCTGGAACTGGGCGCCACCAACATCAACGCCGACGCCCCATCGCCCGGCGCCCTGCCCCCGGTATATGCCGGCGGCCAGGTGGCACGCGGCGGCCAGTTGGGTGTGCTGGGCAACCAGGACATCATGGATGTGCCGTTCAGCATGTCCTCCTACACCGAGAAACTGATCCGTGACCAGCAGGCCGAGACGCTGGGTGATGTCCTGCTCAATGACTCGTCCGTGCGCCAGGCGTCAGGCTTTGCAAACCAATCCCAGGCGTTCGTGATTCGTGGCCTGCCGCTCAACGGCGACGATATTTCCTTCAACGGTTTGTACGGCATCCTGCCGCGCCAGTTGATGTCCACCGACGCCCTGGAGCGGGTCGAGGTATTCAAGGGCCCCAACGCCTTTATCAACGGCGTGACGCCGAGTGGCTCGGGCATCGGCGGCGGTGTGAACCTGCAACCCAAGCGTGCCGATGACGTGCCTTTGCGCCGCTTCAGCACCGATATCAGCAACGATGGCCGCATCGGCGAACACCTGGACATCGGCCAGCGTTTTGGCGAAGACAATCGGTTTGGCGCACGGGTGAATATTTCCCAGCGCGAAGGCGATACCGGTGTGGACGACGAGAGCCAGCGTTCGAAGCTGTTTTCGGTCGGCCTGGATTATCGCGGTGATGCCCTGCGCCTGTCCGGCGACTTTGTGTATCAGAAGCAGCAAGTCAACGGCGGGCGTAACTCGGTGTTTCTCGGCCCGGGCCTGACCAGCATCCCCAACGCGCCCTCGGCGGACACCAACTACGCGCCGAAGTGGGACAGCACCAGCCTGGAAGACACCTTTGGCATGCTGCGCGGCGAGTACGACCTCAATGACAATTGGACCGCGTATGTCGCGGGCGGCGCCAAGCACACCCGCGAAATCGGCCGCTATTCGTCGCTCACCGTGATCGACGCGCAGGGCAATGCCACCGTGAGCGGCTCCAATATCGCCCACCAGGAAGACAACACCAGCCTGATGGCCGGCCTGAATGGCAAGTTCCAGACCGGCGCCGTCAGCCACAAGCTGAACCTCGGCCTGACCGGCACCTGGACCCAGGCGCGCAACGCCTTCGACTTTGCCTCCGGCACGCAAGCGACCAACCTCTACAACCCCGTCGATGTGACAGCGCCAGCCAAGGGTGGCTTCACCTCCGGCAGCGACCTGAACGACCCGGGCATCACCGCCAAGACCTTCGCGCGCAGCGCGGCGGTGTCGGACACCCTCGGTTTCATGGATGACCGCTTGCTGTTCACCGCCGGCCTGCGTCGCCAGGAGCTGGTGGTCCAGGGTTATGAATACGGCACCGGCTCACGCAACGCCAACTACGCCAAGGGCATCACCACGCCGGTGTATGGCCTGGTGTTCAAGCCGTGGGACCACGTGTCGTTCTACGCCAACCACATTGAAGGGCTGGCATCCGGACCGACCGCCCCGGAAACCGCGGCCAATAACGCCAGGGTCACCAACAACGGCCAGACCTTCGCCCCCGCGCGTTCGAAACAGACTGAAGCCGGCGTCAAAGTCGACATGGGCACCTACGGGGCGACACTCGGTGTGTATCGCATCGAGCAGCCGACCCAGGGCTATTCCCAGCTGAATTCGGACGGCACCGCGACCTATGTGTTCCAGGGTGACCAGGTCAACAAGGGCGTGGAGCTGAATGTCTTCGGTGAACCTGTCCCAGGCCTGCGCCTGCTGGGCGGCGCCACTCTGATAAACACCGAGGTCAGCGGCACGGCCAACGGCACCAACGACGGCAACCGCGCTATCGGCGTGCCGTCGTTCCAGCTCAATGCCGGGGTGGATTGGGATGTGCCGGGCCTGCAAGGCGTGAGCGTGAATGGCCGCATGTTGCGCACCGGCGGCCAGTACGCCGACGCGGCCAACAACCTCAGCCTGCCGACCTGGAACCGGTTCGACGTGGGCGCGCGCTATAACTTCAAGGTCGATCAGCGGGACGTGACGCTGGGCGCCACGGTGGAGAACGTCGCCAATACCAAGTACTGGGAATCGGCATTGGGCGGCTACCTGACCCAGGGCGATCCGCGCGTGGCGAAGTTGTCGGCGACGGTGGACTTCTAAACGTCAACGGGTGGCAGCCTGGGCTGCCACCCGTTACAGGCTACCAGTCGTAGGACACGGCCAACGATGCCGTGCGCTCCTGCCCGTAATAGCAGCCAAAGGCATAGTTGCATGCCGAAACGTACTCGCGATCAAACAGGTTCTGCACGTTCAGGCTGGCTTCCGCGCCCTTGAGCGTGGGACTGACACGGCCCAGGTCGTAGCGGATGGTCGTGTCGTACACCACAAACGAAGGGGTTTTGAAGGTGTTGCCCGAATCACCGTATTTCTTGCCGGTGTAACGAGCGCCCCCACCGACGGTCAGGCCTGCCAGGGCATTGCTCGCGAAGTGGTAGTCGACCCAGGTACTGGCGGTCCACGGTGCCTGGGACTCGTTGCGGTTGCCTTTATCGCCGTAATTGCTCTTGGTGTAGAACGAGTCCAGGTAGGCCACCGCGCCAATCACCTCGAACTGGCCAACACGCGTCTTGCCTTCGAACTCGACACCCCGCGAGCGCACCTCGCCTTCCTGCAGCTGATACTCCGGGTACTCAATGTCGCCGGTCAGCACGTTCTTCTGCTTGATCTGGTACACCGACAACGTCAGCAATGAGCTGTCGTTGGGCTGGTATTTGACCCCCGCCTCGTACTGCTCGCCCTCCACCGGCTTGAACGCCGAGGCCCCGCGCTGTGGGGCCTGGCTGCCGATGCTGGGGAAGAACGACTCGGCGTAACTGACATAGGGCGCCAGGCCGAAATCAGTGAGGTAGGTCAAGCCGATTCGCCGGGTGAGTTTCTTGTCTTTCTGGCTGACCGTGCTGTCGGCCAGCAGGTCGCGGTTCTCGACTTCGGCCCAGTCTTCACGCAGGCCGACGGTGAGGATAAAGCGGTCAAGCTTGATTTGGTCCTGGGCGTACAGGCCGGTCTGCTTGATGGTGTTGTCCCACTTGGTGGTGAGGGTCGGCTGGCCCAGGGTGTGGTAGTTGCTGGGTTTATACAGCTCGATGATTTCTGCGCCGTACAGGTTGTAGCCCTGGTACCTGCGGGTGAACTGGCGATAATCGACGCCGGTCAGCAGCGTATGGTCCAGCGCACCAGTGGCGAATTTGAACTGCAGGTTGTTATCAATCGTGTAGGCAGAGTTGTGCTGGCGCCAGTCGAGCTTGGTGCGGGTGGCGCGGGTGTCGTCGATGCTGTTATCCGGGAGCGTGACGAAGCGGTTCAGGTAGAAACCTTTGTAGCGGTCGTTGACGTCGGTGTAGCGCGCCGTCGAGTGGTATTCGAGGTTGTCGTTGAAGGCGTGGGAGAAATCGAAGCCGAGCACGTACTGGTCGCGGATGTAGTCGTTCCAGTCCGAGTCGCCCAGGAAGGTGTCGCGGTCGATATGCCGGCCCTCGGCGCTGCGGTACAGCGTGCCAATGGCGGGCAGCGCCTGGTAGTCGGCCAGGGACTTGTCGCGCTGCAGCTGCGCGTAGACCGTCAGCGCCGTCTCGTCGGTCGGCGCCCAGGTGAGGCTGGGCGCGAGCAAGGTGCGGCTGTCGGTGGCGTGGTCGACCATCTCGTTGCCGTCGCGGGCCAGGGCAATCAGGCGATAGCTCAAGGTCTTGGCCTGATCGATTGGCCCGCTGAAATCCAGCGCACCGTTGACCCGGTCATAACTGCCGATGCCGAACTTGACCTGGTGCCGCGCCTCGGTGGTCGGCCGCTTGGAGACCATGTTGATCATCCCGCCCGGCTGGTTCTGCCCGTACAACACGGATGCCGGCCCCTTGAGCACTTCGATACGCTCGAGGGTGTACGGATCGATTTGCGGGGCGCCGCCCAGGCTGCCGGCGTACGGCAGGTAGGCGCCGTCGAGGTACAACAGGGTTGGCGCGAAGCCACGGCTGGCGACTTCATCGGCGATGGTGTTGCGGTCGGTGTAGCCGTTGGTGTCGATCCCCGGCGTGTAGCGCAGGGCCTGCGTGAGGTTGCGTGCACCCTGGACCGCGACCTGGTCGGCCGTGACCACGTTGACCGTCTGCGGGATTTCCAGAATCGGCGTATCGGTCTTGGTCGCGGTGCCGCTGCGCGTGGCGACGTAACCGTCTACCGGGCCCCAGGCATTTTCCGTGGCCGACCCGGTCACGGTGGTGGGGCTCAGGTTCAGCGAATTGCCTTCGGGCAGCAGGTACAGGCTCCAGGTGCCGTTGTCGGTAATGATCAAGCCCAGCCCGCTGCCGGCCAGCGCCTGTTGCACGGCCTGCTCCGGTGTCAATTGGCCCTGTACGGCAGCAGCCCGGCGACCTTGCAGCAAGGCCGGGGTCACCGACAGCGTGCGCCCGCTTTCGCGGGACAAACGGCTGAGGGTGTCACCCAGCGCGGCCGCAGGCAGGTCGAAATAATGGGTGGTGTCCTGGGCCATCGCAGGTTGGCCGATGACGGCCAGTGTAATGGCCAGCGTCAGCAGGCAAGGACGAATCATCAAGGGTGCCATAGGGGTGGATACTCGTTGTCAGGTTGGCGTTCTCTAACCCTGACTCGCGAGACGTGCGATCCCCTCACGGCCTGTGAAAATAATCGTTTATTGCACGTCAATCAGCGTCAACCATGGCCCATAGCGACGAATGCGCAACGGGAATGTCTGGGCAAGCGATTGCAGCGTCTGCTCGGCATCATCCAGCGGGTACACCCCGTAAACACGCAGCGCCGCCGCTTGCGGGCTGATGCGCAGCACGCCCCGGCGATACGGGCGCAAGGCATCGATCAGCGAGCCCAGCGGCTCGTCGCGAATGTCGACCCGACCGTCGCGCCAATCCACCCGCCCGGCTGCCGACAACGGTACCGGCCGCACCCATTCCTCGCTGAACCACGCCGCCTGCCCCGCTTCCACGCGCCGCTGGTGACCGCCCTGGGTGGTGACTTTCACACTGTGCAGTTGCACCGAGGTCAGGCTGCCGGCGGCTTCCTGGCTGACCATGAACTGCGTGCCGAGGGCCTGGACTTCGCCCTGTGCGGTGGTGATGACAAACGGCCGGCGGGCATCGGCGGCGACATCGACAAACACCTGGCCTTCACGCAGATGCACGACCCGGCGTTGCTCAGTGAACTGGATATCCACCGAGCTGCGCGCGTTGAGGCTCAAGCGGCTGCCGTCGGCCAACGTGAAGGTACTGCGCTCGCCGGTGGCGGTCCGCCGATCGGCCCACAACCCGTTGAGCGGTTGGGCACGGTCGAGCAGCGCAGCGCCACTGACGCCAAACAACACCAGCGCGAGGCCGCCACGCAGCACCTTGCGGCGCGACACGGTGTCGGGCGTCATCAGCGCCTGGGACGCCGCACGCAATTGGCCAGGGCTGTGCGCCTCAACCCGGTGCAGCGCGGCAATCGGTTGCTGCAACAGGTTGCCCACCCGCTGCCAGGCCGCCGCATGCTCGGGGCTGGCGTGCAACCAGGCGTCGAAAGCCTGGCGCAGGTCGCGGTCCTCGCCGGCCGCCTCCAGGCGCAGCAACCAATCGACGGCCTCGCGGGTACAGGCATCCGCCTTGGGCTGCGTCATGCCAGCTCCGCCGATTCCGCCAGGCAATGCAGGAAAGCCCTGCGCAAATCGCGCTCGACAGTCGCCAGGGAGACATTCAGTTGCTGCGCGATCAGAGGTTGGGTCAAGCCTTCGAGACGACTCAGGATAAAGATCTGGCGTACCCGCGCCGGCAGGCCGTTGAGCAGCCGGTCAATGCTTTCCAACGCCTCGCGAACCAATGCAAGGTCTTCTTCGGAAGGGCTGTAGCACTCCGGCAGTAAAGCCAGGCTGTCTAGGTAGCTTTGTTCCAGGCGCTTGCGCCGCCAGAAACTGAACAACAGTCGACGGGCAACCGTGCTCAAAAACGCCCGCGGCTCCTCAAGTTGGGTGAGCTGGCGCGCATCGAGCACGCGGATGAAGGTGTCCTGGGTCAGGTCTGCGGCATCCTGGGGGCACTTCAACTGACGATACAACCACGCACGCAACCACCGATGGTTATCGTCGTAGAGCGCGGCTAAAAGGGCCTTGGGATCAGTAGATGTGGACACGCAACACTGCCAGACGTTAATGATAATTCATCTCATTATCTGCGCAGACTCTGGCACATTGCAATCGTTAAAACACCCAACCTGCAGCGCATTTGTGTATCTGCGCCCCTCCACTAGACTCAGGAGTTCCTCTTACATGGAAGTGCCTTAAATGAAAGTAACGCGCCCTCTTCGCCACGCCATCGCCCTGGTCACACTGCTGGCCGCCGGCAACCTCACGGCCTTCGCTGCCGATATCCCGCTGTCCAAGACCCTGGAAGCCGACGAAGTCACCACCAAAGTGCTGGCCGTGGATGCCGCCAAGCATCAGGTGGTGCTGCAAGGCGCCGACGGTGGCGAGGTGCATGTGCAACTTACCGACGCCGCCAAGGACCTGGGTAATCTCAAGGTCGGCGACCAGGTCAAAGTGCTGACCACGCATTCGGTCGCCGCCGTGCTGGACACCGACGTGGACAAAAGTGCACCGGATGCCAGCGAAAAAACCGGTGTGATCCGCGCCACCGCCGATAATCCCAACCCAGGCGGCGCAGCGTTCCGTCAGGTACAGGTGCAACTGAAGATCACGCACATCGACTTGAAGAAAAACCAGGTCACCCTGGAAAACCCAGCCGGTGCGAGCAAAGTGTTGAATGTCGAGAAACCGGAGATTCGTGCCGGCCTCAAGGACCTCAAGGTCGGTCAGAGTGTGCTGGTGACGTTTACCGACACCCTGGAAATCACCACCGCTCACGAAGGCTGACAGTCATCAACGCGGGCATCAGTGATGATGCCCGTTGGGGTCAGGCCTGGCGGGCCTGGGTCAAATAGTTTTCGATGTTGTTCATCTGCTCGTCCCAGCCCCGGGAGTTCATCTTGAAGGCTTTCTGCCGACGGGCTTCGGGCACTTTATCGAAACCGGATTCGACGACCCGCAGCAAAATGCCCGGCGCGCGATCCTCGATCGTGAACTCCACCAGTGTCGGGGTTTCCTGGTCGTAGTCGACGCCCTCCTCCACCGCAAAGGGGTGCCACCAGAAAGAGAACAGTGTCTGCGGCAGGATACG
This sequence comes from Pseudomonas sp. GW821-FHT09C08, assembly GCF_059418125.1. Lineage (NCBI taxonomy): Bacteria > Pseudomonadati > Pseudomonadota > Gammaproteobacteria > Pseudomonadales > Pseudomonadaceae > Pseudomonas > Pseudomonas sp. GW821-FHT09C08. Next base: position 103,924 of record NZ_JBWKPG010000012.1, read on the forward strand.
TTCGATTTTGGCATTCCAGATCACATGCTCGTACCCCGGATAAGTGATCGGTGCCTTGATGGTTTCCCCCGCTGCAAAGGTTTTGCCCTTCAGGGCAATTCCGAACCAGTTGCCGAATTGCTCGGCATCGGTGAGTGCTTCCCAGACGTGTTTGCGTGAAACGTTCAGCAGGACTTTTCGTTCTATGCGATCTAATACGTGCATAAGTCACCTCCTCCATTGACAGTAGGCGACATCGAACAATGCGCAACCTTGGGTTGTGCGCGATGATGATGACCCCATCCTTGACCCGACATTACGTTATGACTGACGCGTTGAATGGAAGTTGCTTCTGCAAGGCCGTCCGCTACCAGGTGGAGCGCCTGGACATGCCCATCAGCCACTGCCACTGCGACAGCTGCCGCAAGGTGCACGCGGCCGCGTTTGTGGCGACAGCCGGGGTGATGCGTGAGCATTTTCGCTGGACGCAAGGCGAGGGTCTGTTGTCGTCATTCGAGTCTTCGCCGGGCAAGCTCAGGCATTTCTGCTCGCGCTGCGGCTCACACCTGATGGCCGAGCGTGGGCACCAGCCGCATGTGATTGTGCGGGTGGCGACGCTGGACGATGATCCGGGCGTGCGGCCCACCGCGCACATCTGGACGGCGCATGACGTGCCCTGGCTGGCCTACACGGGCGTAGACCAGTGGGACGAGTGGCAGGTGTGACTCAGACGTGCGGGTCACCCGGTGCTTTAGCCGGGGTCGCATACTGCGGCTTGAGGTGACCTTCCTGGTCGAGCAGCCAGGCGTCCATGATCTGCCGTACCACCGGGCCTGCCACCCGGCCACCGGCTTCGCCGTTCTCGATCATGACCGAGATTACGATCTTCGGATGCTCGGCCGGGGCAAAGCCGACGAACAAGGCGTTGTCGCGATGCCGCTCCAGAGTCTTGTCGCGGTTGTAGCGCTCACCTTGTTTGATCGCGACCACTTGCGCAGTACCACTCTTGCCGGCGATGCGATATTGCGCACCTTGCGCGGCGGCCCGAGCGATGCCGCGCGGGTCATGCATCACCAACTGCATGCCATGGTTCACCTGCTCCCAGTCACGCGGGTCCTTGAGGACCACATTCGGCATCGGGTTCTCGTCTACGGGCGGCACGCCGTTGATGGTCTTGGCCAAGTGCGGGCGATTCCACACGCCCTTGTTGGCGATCAACGCCGTCGCCTGGGCCAATTGCAGTGGCGTGACCTGCATATAGCCCTGGCCGATACCGAGGATCACAGTTTCGCCTGGGAACCATGGCTGGCGGCGGGTCGCACGTTTCCAGGCCTGGGATGGCATCAGGCCGGCTGACTCTTCGAACATGTCCAGGGAGACTTTCTGGCCCAGGCCGAACTCCGCCAGGTAGTCGTGCAGGCGGTCAATGCCGAGCTTGTGGGCCAGGTCGTAAAAGTAGGTGTCGTTGGAACGCATGATGGCGGCGTCCATGTCGACCCAGCCGTCACCGCTGTGGTTCCAGTTGCGGTATTTGTGATCAAAATCGGGGAGCTGGTAGTAACCCGGGTCGAACACGCGGGTCTGGGCGGTCACCACACCGCTGTCGAGCCCGGCAATGGCCACCTCAGGCTTGATCGTCGAACCCGGCGCATAGAGCCCGCGCAGGACGCGGTTGAACAGCGGCCGGTCGATGGAATCGTGCAGCGCGGCATATTCCTTGAAGCTGATGCCGGTGACAAACAGGTTCGGGTCGAAACTCGGCTTGCTGACCATGGCCAGGACTTCGCCGGTTTGCGGGTCGAGCGCGACCACCGAGCCACGGCGATCGCCCAGGGCTTCCTCGGCGGCTTCCTGAAGGTGGACGTCGAGGCTGAGCACGATATTTTTGCCAGGGATCGGGTCGGTGTGCTTGAGCACGCGCAGCACACGCCCCTGGGCGTTGGTCTCGACCTCTTCGTAACCGACGTGGCCGTGCAGTTCGGACTCGTAGAAACGCTCGATGCCGGTCTTGCCGATGGACTGTGTACCGCGGTACTCCACCGAGTCGAGAGCCTTGGACTCTTTCTCGTTGATGCGCCCGACATAGCCGATGGAGTGTGCAAAGTGCGCACCCAGCGGGTAGTGCCGGACAAACTGCGGCTCTACGTCGACGCCAGGCAAGCGAAACTCGTTCACGGCCAGGACCGCGATCTGCTCTTCGGTCAGCTCGTAAAACAATGTCACCGGGACGAAAGGATGGCGTGCCTGCTTCAAGGCCTTGTCGAACACCGCACGGTCTTCAGCAGGCAGGTGCAGCAGGTTGACGATGGCGTCCAGCTCACCCTTGAGGTCTGTGGTGCGCTCCCGGGTGATGGTCAGGTTGTAGCTGGGACGATTGTCGGCGAGCACCACGCCATTCCGGTCGTAGATCAACCCACGAGTCGGCGTTATCGGCAGGACGTGGACCCGATTATTCTCGGAAATCGTCGAGTGATAGTCGTACTGCACCACCTGCAGGAAATACATGCGGCCCACCAGGGCACAGGTGATACCGATCACCAGCAGCGCGCAGGCGAGCAGGCGCTTGTTGACCAGGCGGTTTTCTTTTTCGTGATCCTTGATGGGTATTGGTTCAGGCATTTCTACAGCATCTCGTTGAAGAAGGTCGACGCCGCATCCTGCGGATAAAGATCAGTCCTTGTGAAAATGTGCTGCACCATACCAAAAATGCAGAAACACTTTGCATCGATTTCCCCGAACGGCATGCCGATAGCGATTTTTGTCATGAAAGTGTGGGATCAAGCCTCAGCAAGACTTTCAGATCAGGACGTCTATTCGTGACCGGGGAACGCGGTGTCCTCTACCGGGCGTACTTTTCGACCGCCCAAAACAAAACCCCTGTCTGCGTTAGCAAACAGGGGTTCTGGAATTTAATCTTGACGATGACCTACTCTCACATGGGGAAA
>NZ_JBWKPG010000013.1:0-92845 GCF_059418125.1 Pseudomonas sp. GW821-FHT09C08
CGCGAATACGGTGTGTCAGCCAGAACCTTTCTCGCTGATCCACCGCCTTCGCGAGCAAGCCCGCTCCCACATTTCCAGTCCCGCAGTGTTGCAGATAATGCGTTACTGCTGCGCGATGCTGTACCCATCGAACGCGGTCTGCTGCTGCAGCGCAGTGATCACGCTCTTGCGGCTCAACGGCTGTTCAGCCCCGGCGTTATCCACAAAGCTCTCGACCTCAAGCTCCGCCTCATCGCCTTCGCCGACAAAGCTGAAGCCCAGGAACTCGAACGCCTCGCGGTCGACATTGAGCTTCGAGCGCGGGGTGCGCAGGGGCAGGGTGACGCTGATGCCATCCTTGCTGATCACAAACACTTCGGCTTCTTTCTTGGGCCGCGATGCCTTGCTCTTGCCGGCGCTTGGGTTGCTGATCGCCTGGTGGCTCTGGTTCAGCACTTTCAGCGCCAGACCGTAGACCAGCTCCTGGAACTCGGGGTCGTCCTTGAAGCTGGACAGGATGCGGCTGATCGAGAATTTGCTGCTCAGGTCTTCCAGGGCGGCGCTGTCAGCGGCCTCGGCGTCCTTGAGTTGCTTGAGCTGGCCCATCAGGTCATAGGCCTTGTCGTCGTCGAAGGCATCGTGGGCCTGGCGGATGGCGACGCGCAGCTCGCGGATCTGGTCGCTTTCCTTGGAGGTGTGAAACGCGTCCAGCACCATCTCGCTGATGATCTTGGCCGCCGGCACATGCTGTGAAAGATTGATGGCGTTTTCGTATTCCGCTTTGGATTGCAAGGCGACTACGGATTCTTCGGTGGTGTAGGAATCGGACATTGAAATTTCACTACTTCAGTAAACGGGGGACAAAAAAGCGTCGGGCATTTTCAGCGGGGAGGGGGATCAGGTCAAGGCGGCACTCTGCCCCACGGTTGTGCTGATCCATATCAACAGGCGCCCCGGGGAAATTCGCTACAACAACACGGGGGCTGAACCCGCCCCCGGTTATCTGCCTGATGACGTATAAAAATAATTGCAGACCTGCGCCGAGGAGACCGCTCCAGGCCGGGTTTTTAAAGGAATATTGCGATGACGCTTCCCCTGTCACGTCTTGGCCTTGTGGGGGTGATGTTCTGTCTGTCCCTTCCCCTGCACGCCAACACCCCCGACCCCGCACTGATCGAACACGGCCAATACGTTGCACAACTGGGCGACTGCATCGCCTGCCATACCGCCAAAGAAGGCAAGGTCATGGCCGGCGGCCTCGAGCTGAGCACGCCGATGGGCACGATCTTTTCGAGCAATATCACCCCGGACCGCGAGACCGGTATCGGTCACTACACCTTCGAACAATTCGACCGGGTCATGCGCGAAGGCGTCACGCCTGCGGGTATGAATCTGTACCCGGCGATGCCGTATCCGTCCTACGCGAAGATGAGCGAGGCGGATATGCGCGCCTTGTACGCCTACCTGATGCACGGGGTGGAGCCCGTGCCCCAGGCCAACCGCGACGCCGACATGGGCTTCCCCTTCAACCAGCGCTGGGGCCTGGCGCTGTGGAACTTCGCCTTTCTCGACAAGCAGCCGTTCCAGCCAGACCCGGGCCGCGACGAGGTGCTCAACCGTGGCGCCTACCTGGTTCAGGGCCTCGGCCACTGCGGTTCGTGCCACACACCGCGCGGCATTGCCTTCCAGGAAAAAGCCCTGAGCGATGCCGGCCGCAGCGGCCAGCATTACCTCGCCGGCGAAACTGTCGAGCATTGGCGGGCGCTGAGCCTGCGCAACCTGTGGACCGTGGACGACACCGTGCAATTGCTCAAGACCGGGCAGAACCGCTTTGCCACCGTCTCCGGCAATATGGCCGATGTGATTCACCACAGCACCCAGCATTTCAGTGACGATGACCTGACTGCCATCGCCAGCTACCTCAAATCCCTGCCGCCGGGCAAAGACGACCTGCCGATGCCGTCCGTGGCCCAGGCACCCGCCGCGCCGCCTGCCGACCTGTTCACCAGCCGAGGCGGCCTGGGCTATATGCAGTTCTGCAGCGATTGCCACCGCAGTGACGGCGCCGGCGTGAAAGGCCTGTTCCCGCCCCTGGTCGGCAACCCGAGCATCGCCGCGAGCAACCCGACGTCGCTGCTGCACATCACCCTGACCGGCTGGGAAACCGCGCAAACGGCGACTCACCCACGGGTCTACACCATGCCCGGTTTCGCCCGGCTGGCGGACCCGGAAATCGCCGAGATCCTCAGTTTCGTGCGCACGCGCTGGGGCAACCAGGGCACCCCAATCGACGCCGCCCAAGTGAAAAAGCTGCGCGCCCAGCTCAACCCGGTCACCACCGATTCGTCCGCCTTCGAAACCCCGCGCCTGGCCGATCTGCTGGCCGCCCCCAACGCCGATCAAGTCATGCGCGGCATGCGCCTGCACCTGCAAACCAAGGCGCTGCTGCCTGACAACGTCGGCAACTCGCTCAATTGCACCAGTTGCCATCTCAATGCCGGCACTGTGGCAGACGGCTCGCCCTTTGTCGGTGTGTCGGCGTTTTTCCCCAGCTACGCACCGCGTGCGGGCAAGGTGGTGACCCTGGAGGAGCGCATTAACGGCTGCTTCCGGCGCTCCATGAACGGCAAGCCGTTGCCGCCGCAGTCAGCCGATATGCAGGCGATGGTCGCCTACTTTGACTGGATGAAAAACAACACGCGGCCTGAAGACAAAGTCGCCGGGCGCGGCGTGGGCAAGGTCGACCCGGCGATCAAGCCCGACCTGGCCAATGGCAAGGCGGTCTATGCCAAGCAATGCGCGGTCTGCCATGGCGACAACGGCCAGGGGCTGGCGCGGGCCGATGGCGAGCTGATCTACCCGCCGCTGTGGGGCGAGCAGTCGTTCAACATCGGCGCGGGGATGGCGCGCACCTACACCGCGGCGGCGTTCGTCAAACGCAACATGCCGATTGGCTTCCACGAGAAATTCCCGTTGGGGCAGGGCGGTTTGTCCGACCAGGACGCGGTGGACGTGGCGGCGTATTTTTCCGGGCAACCGCGTCCGGACTTCCCGGACAAGGTCAAGGATTGGCCGAACGGCGGCAAGCCGGTGGATGCGCGGTACTAGTCCAGTTGCTTGAGGCAGGCCTCGAGGATGTCCAGGCCTTCCTCCAGCACCGCTGGCTCAATGGTCAGCGGTGCGAGCAAGCGGATGATGTGCCGTGACTTGCCGCTGGGCATCAGCAGCAGGCCGGCCTCGCGCGCCAGGCTCAGCAACTGGGCGAGTTGTTTCGGCGCGGGCGTGCCGTCGGCGTGGGCCAGTTCCATGCCGCGCATGGCGCCGACGCCGGTCAGGCGGCCGAGGTAGGGCGACAGGCGCTGTGCGCGCCAGGCTTCATAGCGGCTGACAATCGCTGTTTGCTGCTGCGAACCCCAGGCCTGCAAGTGCTCATCGGTCATCGCGTCCAGGGTGGCCAATGCCGCCGCGCAGGCAATCGGGTTGCCGGAATAGGTGCCGCCGAGGCCGCCTTTGGGCAGGTTGTCCATCAGCGCCTTGCGCCCGACCACCGCCCCCAGCGGCACACCGCCAGCGATGCTTTTGCCGAGCAGGATCAAATCCGGTTCGATGCCCAGGCGCGAGAAGGCGAAGCGCTGGCCGGTACGCCCGAAGCCCGACTGGATTTCATCGGCGATCAGCAGGATGTTTTTTTCATCACAGAAACGCCGCAGCGCCTGGGCGAATTCAATGTCGAGGGCCAGGAAACCGCCTTCGCCCTGCACCGGTTCGAGGATGAAACAGGCGACGTCGTCGATGTCGATTTCCACGCTGAACAGGCGGTCCATGGCCTTCAGCGCTTCGGCACAGGTCACGCCGTTGTCGGCGCTGGGGTAGGGCAGGTGATAGACCGGGCCGGGCAGGACGCCTACCTTTTGCTTGTAGGGCGCGACCTTGCCATTGAGGTTCAAGGTGGCGAGGGTGCGGCCATGAAAGGCCCCGTCGAACGCGATCACCGCCGTGCGGCCGGTGGCCCCGCGCACGATCTTCAGGGCATTTTCCGCCGCTTCGGCGCCGCTGTTGGTGAGCATGCCGCTGACCGGATAGTCCACCGGGATAAACGCGGTCAGGCGATCCATCAGCTCGATGTAGGGCGCGTGAGGCGCAGCGTTGAAGGCGTAGTGGGTCAGTTTCGTCGCCTGTTCGCGAATCGCGTCCACGACCCCCGGGTGGCAATGGCCGAGGTTGAGCACGCCGATGCCGCCGACAAAATCGATATAGCGTTTGCCCGCAGTGTCCCAGACTTCGGCGTTTTTACCGTGGCTGAGGCTGATCGGGTGGACGATGGAAATCGACTGGCTGATGGTTTCGCGGCTCATGAATCTCGGACTCGGCAATGGCGGACGTGTTTTTATCTAAGCCGTGCGCCCGCCCTGGCCGCAAACGAAATAAAGTCGCCGGGTCATTATTAAAAGTCGCGATGTGCACTCACGTAGTCGACCATCCAGTTCAGGAAGGCTTTGACTTTGGGGATCTCGCCGGCGTGTTCGGCATGCGCGATAAAGTGCGCGCCGCTGCTGGGCATGGCGTAGTCCCACGGGATCGTCAGGCTGCCTTGGGCAAGTTCTTCGGCCACCAGGTAATGCGGCACCAGCGCCACGCCATAGCCTGACTGCGCCGCGCGAATGCACATGTAGAACGTGTCGAAACGCGGCCCGTGGTAACTGTTCTGCGAGTGCAGGCCTTGCTCCAGGAACCATTCGTGCCAGGCCTCCGGGCGCGAGGTGCATTGCAGCAAGGTGTGGCGCGACGACGCGTCGCTGCCCTCGGCGACAAACCCCGGCGCACAGACCGGCACCACGGCTTCACGAAACAGCTCGATGCAGGTCGCGCCCGGCCATGAGCCCTGGCCGAAGAAAAACGCGATATCGGCCTTGGCCTGCAGCACGTCGAAGGGCTCCAGCTCGTTGCGCACGTCCAGGTGGATATTCGGGTGTTTCGCCGCGAAGTCCTTGAGCTTGGGCACCAGCCAGCGATCGCCGAAGGTCGGCTGGGTGGCGATGCGCAGCACCTCGGTTTCACCGCCGTAGGTGAGGATGTAACGGCTGGAGATGTCCACCTGGGTGAGGATCTTGTGCACCTCGGCCAGGTACAACGACCCGGCCGGCGACAAGTACAGGCGCTGGCGGACCCGCTCGAACAGGTTGTGGCAGAGCATCTCTTCCAACTGCGCCACCTGCTTGCTGACGGCACTCTGGGTCAGGTGCAGCTCTTCGGCGGCGCGGGTGAAACTCAGGTGGCGGGCGGCGGCTTCGAAGCATTGCAAGGCCGTCATCGAAGGGGTCAAGCGTTTTGAAATCATGCAGTTCATTCCAAATCGGAAGGAGCCTTTGCCTAAAGGTCGTTTGTGGCAGCGCCGTAAAGCCGTGGATACTGCCCGGCAGCACTATAAACCGGCGCGGGCTGTGCAGCGCCGAATAATAAGGAATGACAGGGAGCGCCTTGCATGAACCGATTCAAAACCACGTTGGCCGCACTGGGCGCCACCGCCGTATTCGGCCTCGCCGGCACGGCGCACGCCGGGGCGACCCTGGATGCGATCCAGAAAAAAGGCTTTATCCAATGCGGCGTCAGCGACGGCTTGCCCGGTTTTGGCGTGCCCGACAGCAAGGGCAAGATGACCGGCCTCGATGTCGACGTGTGCCACGCCGTGGCGGCGGCCGTGTTCGGCGATGCGTCGAAAGTGAAGTTCACCCAATTGACCGCCAAGGAGCGCTTCACCGCGTTGCAGTCCGGCGAAATCGACCTGATCTCGCGCAACACCACCTGGACCAGCTCGCGTGATTCGGCGATGGGCCTGGTGTTCACGGGCATCACCTACTACGACGGCATCGGCTTTCTGGTGAACAACAAACTGGGAGTGACCGGTGCCAGTCAACTGGACGGCGCGACCGTGTGTATCCAGGCCGGCACCACCACTGAACTGAATGTCTCCGACTACTTCCGCACCCACGGCATGAAGTACACGCCCATCACCTTCGACACCGCCGACGAGAGCGCCAAGGGCCTGGAGGCCGGGCGTTGTGATGTGCTGACCACCGACCAGTCGGGACTGTATGCACAGCGGATCAAAATGGCTCACCCGGATGAGTTCGTGGTGCTGCCGGAGGTGATCTCCAAGGAACCGCTGGGGCCACTGGTGCGCAAGGGCGATGACGAGTGGTTCAGCATCGTCAAGTGGACGCTGTTCGCGATGCTCAATGCCGAAGAAATGGGCATCACCTCGCAGAACGTCGAGGAACAGGCCAAGACCAGCAAGAACCCGGATGTCGCGCGCCTGCTGGGCGCCGACGGTGAGTACGGCAAGGACCTCAAGCTGCGCAAGGACTGGGTCGTGCAGATCGTCAAGCAGGTGGGCAACTACGGCGAAGTGTTCGAGCGCAATATCGGCCAGGGCAGCGTGTTGAAGATCAAGCGCGGGCTCAATGCGCTGTGGAACAACGGCGGTATCCAGTACGCGCCGCCGGTGCGATAACGCCGGGGCTCAGTCGGCGACCCCACCTTTCCCCGCCGCCTTGGCGCGATACAACGCCTGGTCGGCACGTGCCATCAAGGCGGCGGGGGTATCACCCGATTGGCTCGCCGCCACGCCTACGCTGAGGGTGACGTGGAAGTCGTCGCTCACCGGGTTATCCCTCAACGCCTCGCAGATGCTTTCGGCGATTGCCTTGGCCGTCTCCAGCGACGTGTTGGGCAGCAGTACCATAAACTCATCGCCGCCCCATCGAGCCAGCAGGTCATCGGCGCGTATACAGCCTTTCAAACGCTCGACCACCCGCACCAGCGTCTCGTCACCTGCGCTGTGGCCGTACTGATCGTTGATCGGCTTGAAGTCATCGATATCCATCGCGATCAGTGCCAGCGGCAGGCGAAAGCGTTGGGCGCGTTCGCATTCTTCCAGCAAGGTTTTTTCCATGCGATAGCGGTTGGCGACCAGCGTCAGGGTGTCGCGTTCGGCGAGGGAGCGATTTTCATCCAGCTGCAATTGCAGTTGCTGGTTGACCCGTGACAGCTCGCGCGTGCGCTCGGCCACCAGCACTTCAAGGGATTGATTGCGCTGTTCCAGTTGCTCGACGGAGCTTTTGCGTGAATGGATATCACGGTGGGCGCCCACCATCCGCGCCACCGAACCGTCAGCGTTGCGGGCAATCACGTAGCCACGGTCTTCGATCCACAGGTAGCTGCCATCTTTTTTGCGGCAACGGTATTCGGCCTGGTAGTAGGGGGCACGACGCTGGATATAGTCATCAAACAGCATCATCACCTGGGGGTAGTCGTCCGGATGGATCACGTTTTCCCAGGTGAACACGCTGTTTTCCAGGGCGTGTCGAGGGTAGCCAAGCATTTCATACCAACCCGGGTTGCGGTACACGAACCCGGTATTGGCGTTCCAATCCCAGATGCCGTCGCTGACCAACTCCAGAACGGTGTGCAGCATGTCGGCGTTGAAGTGAGAGAAATCAGTGCCCGGTGGGCTGTTGCCGGGAGTATCGTCCATTGCGCGATCCTTGCTTGGGCTGGCATCCAAGGCCTGCCGATATTGATGCCGGTACTCCGTGGCTGGCGCTACTGTACAACGGGATTTGAGTGCTTTGAATAGGGCGAATGTACGCCTTTGGCAGGATGGCAATAGGCTATCTATCTGGGGCGCCCGACGATTTCCCCGCGCCTTGACGATGCGCAGCGCTTCGCGCCAGCGTTCGAACCGCAGGCACCCCTCGTGGCCATTCGAGCTGGACGGCCTTGTTGTCGATGAAGAAAAGTTACTTGGGGGCCAGCATTCTCGTCCTGGCCTTCCCATCCGCGTTGTGTTGGTAGATCTCTTCAGGTTGGCCCTGTTCGTTGAAAAACACCTGGCCGATCCCCGCCGAGTTCCATAGCCGCTCGCCCGCTTCGGCATGTTCCGGAATATGCGGAACCACCTGCATGGTGCGGCGGCGGGTGAACCAGTTGAGGGGCGAGCGGGGCGAGTAGAGCCAGCGGTTGAGCCGGTCGAACCATTCCAGCAGGCGCGGCGGGAATTCGTTCTTGATGCCGCTGCTGGTGATCTGCCAGATTTTCGGGCCGGCATTGCGATGACGGATCAGTACTTCGTAGACGAACGAATAGTGCACATCGCCCGACAGGATCACGTAGTTCCCCGGTGTCCGTGAGTGACGGAAGATATTCAGGATCACCTGGGCAGCGCCACGATGGGCCATCCAGTTTTCCGCGTCTACCAGCAAGGGGTGGCCGCACCAGCTGAACACTTTTTGCACGGTCTCGATCAGCTTGACGCCAAAGATCGGCGCGGGCGAGACGATGATGGCCGAGGGGTGATCAAGCAGTTCCTGCTGCAGTTCGCTCAAGGCTTCCCAATCCAGCAGGCCGGAAGGTTGCTTGAGGGTGAACTCACTGCGCCAGCGGCGGGTGCGGGTGTCCAGCACCACCAGCGCAGGCGTGGTGGGCAGTACGTAGTGCCATTGCTGGAATTTCAGCAGGGCCTCGAGCAACGCATCCTGCGCGCTGGCGTCCAGGTGGTTGGCCTGGGGCTGGGTGGTCAGCGTCTGGACCTGGCTGACCAGCGGACCAAAGACATCCGGCTGGTTGCCCCAGCCCTGGCACAGCAAATAGGCCAGCAGGGCATTGCCGATGATGCGTTTTGAGAAGGGGTGGCCGTAGGCGGTTTCTTCCCATTGGGCGCTGAGGTTCCAGTCGTCGGTGATGTCGTGATCGTCAAAGATCATCAGCGTGGACAGGTGGGCGAATACCCGCGCGACGCCCGGCAGACCCTGGCGAAAGCGCTCGATCTGTACCCGCTCGCGGGCGTAGCGCTGCTGTTCTTCGGCGCTCAAGCGGGGAGGTTCCAGCGTGAGCAGGTTCCAGGGCGTGGGCGACCAGACCAGCAGGTACATCGCCATGACTTCGGCGAAGGTGACCAAGTGGTTATCGGCGGTGCTGCTGGTGAATATCGGTTTTTTCACCCCGCCGAAAAATCGCTCGCGCAGGGTTTCATTGCTGTCCAGCGCCGGGAGCAGGTCGGCACGGTGGTAGTAGCTGGCGCGATGCCCGTAGAGGCTGGCGCTGTCGTCTATCACCGCTCCTTCCAGGTATTCATCGAACAGGCCCAGGCGCGCGATCAACCCATGGATCGCCCGCAGCATGGGCCCGGCGACATCGTCCGCGTACACCTGGTCGCCGCTCATCATCAGCAGGGCCGGGCGCTGCTCGGGCAGGTGGGCTTCGGCCAGCAGACGGTCGACGCACAGCAGGCCTTCGTCCGCGTGATGGTGTGGTTTGCGGCACGAGCCATGGACCAACTGATGAATACGGCTGTGCAGCACAAAACTGGGGTATTGGGCGTCGGCATACAACAGGTGTGGCGCCCACTCGGCGATGCCGAGGCTGTCGATCAATAGGTCATAGCCAATGACCTCATCCTGGGGCAAGGCGTCATCCAGCGGCACGTCGATCAAGTGGATGACGGCGTCACGCCCCACCGCAACGGTTTGGCATTGGCCCTGATCCAGCACGATGCTGCGGGTCTGCCCGGCGATGTGCAGCGTCAGGGTCAGTACCAGCTCCCGGGTGCCCATCAGCCACAGCACCAACCGCTGGGGTTCCAGGCGGCGTAGCAGGGGGCCGGCGAGTACGGCGGGCAATGTGTCGGGTGGCAGCATGCAGGGAAGGGTTCCAGGCGGGGTCGGCCAAAAACTCTAGCGCATTGAATGTCAGTGTTTTGTTAAGGCGAGGGTATGAAGGGCCGTGCACAGCCCTTCACATGCCCGGTTAGAGCAGTCGACCGCCGCCCAGGCTGTCCAGCGTGCTGGTGCCGGTGCTCCTGCGCCTGTCGTTCGCGGCCGGGCCATCGGATGCAATGGAAGAGGCGTGTTGGTGGGTCTGCTCGATGCTGCGCTTGTTGCGAGAGCGCGTGACTTCATCCTGCTGAGCCACAGATGCAATAGGCATGTTCAACGAGTGATTGAGGGTACTTATCATGGAGGTGGTCCTCTGTCAGTGGTAAGCCTCACCGCTTAGTGAAGCTGAGCCAAACCTACAGAGGGGGACGGCAACCGCGCTATAAACGCCTCGCCGCAACATGTGACGGATCGCGGCTGGAAATCATCGACGCGGCCTTCGGCGCAGCCGCCCGCTTCGTGCGAAGTCGCGGCCTCCCTGGCGTGCAGCCCAAACGCCGCGCAGTTGTGTGCGACGCCTTTACGTAACGCGCTGTAGTAATCCGCGCGGCACCCTGACCCTGGCAGAGCGCCAAGGCGGGAGGCGTGTCAGGTATGCGACTCTTCCATCACCTTTGGCACGGTGAAGCGGAACTCACTGCCACGCCCCAATTCACTCTCGGCGACGATCTTGCCGCCATGGGCCTGCACGATACCTTGGGTGATGTACAGCCCCAGGCCGCTGCCGGTGGGGTTGTTTTCCGCCTGGGTCCAGTAGCGATCGAACACGTGGGGCAGTTGTTCCGGCGCAATGCCTTCGCCCGAGTCACGCACCGAAAACACGATTTCCTCGCCATTGCTCATGGCGCTGATACCGATATTGCCCTGGCGCGGGGTGAACTTGATGGCATTGCCAATCAGGTTCGACAGGACCTGGAACAGCCGCTCCGGGTCGGCATTGATCTGCAGGCCGGGCTCGGTGTTGAACGACAGGTCGATGCCTTTCTCCATCGCCAGCGGGGCAAGCAGGGAGTAGGCCTCTTCGAACATCTGGCTGACATCCAGCGCCACCGGCTTGACCACGTAGCGCCCGGCCTCGATTTTCGAGGTGTCGAGCAAGTCTTCCAGCAGCACATTCATGCGCCCGGCGGCCTGTTGCATGGTGTCGATGGCCGAGGAAATGCGCCGTGAGGTGTGTGGGCCATCGGAGCTGAAGGCCTTTTGCATCATGCCGCACAGCATCGAGATTACGGTCATCGGGTTACGCAGGTCGTGGGAAACCACCGCCACCAGTTCATCGCGGGCGCGCACGGCTTGTTGCTCGCGCAGTACCTGGCGGGCCAGGTCGTTTTCCAAGGCCGAGCGGCGCAGGTCGTTGGCGGCGAAGCGGTCGCCATGGCTCCACTTGGTGGAGATGCCGGCCATTTCGACTTTCCAGATTTCAAATGAAGTACGTGGGCGAAGGCGCAGGCCGGCGTCGGAATTTTCCAGGTCGAGGGGCTTTTTCGGGTCGCCGCTCCAGTTGATGTTTTCCTTCACCTCCGGGCGGAACCACATCACGCCATTGTCCACCGGCTTGGGCAGGCTCATGGCCAACACGCCGCTGGCCACCTGCTGGAACTCGGCAGCCGGCGGGTACACCGACACCAGGTTATGGCTGGAAAATACCGGCTCGCCGCTGTCCTGCAGCCACTTGTGCAAGGCACGGATCTGCGCCGGTTCCGGGCAGTTGCCGTAGCGGTGCAATTGTTTGTCTTCGATGATCGCCACGCCGCCGGCGAGGGTCAGGTCCATCAGCAACTGGCCGCGTTGGGCGAGGCCGTCGAACACGTTGTCTTGCGAAGCTTTCATCGCCTGGTCCAGCAGCGCCAGGGCCTCGACTTTTTCTTCTCGCTGACGGCTCAGGTCCAGGGCTTCCATGGCGCTGATCTGCAACGACAAGACTTGGCCGATGGTCTGGCAGGCGGTGCGCAGGTCGTTGGGCACCAGCAGTGGCTCGCGGTTGCCGCAGCTGATCAGGCCCCACAGCTTGTCACCCTTCATCAGCGAGATGCTCATGGACGACAACACGCCCATGTTCTGCATGTACTGGCAGTGAATCGGCGACACGCTGCGCAGGGTGGCGAAGCTCAAGTCCAGCGGTTGGCCGGTGTCCGGGCGCAGTTTGGGCAACAACGGCACCGGCTCGTAGGCCGCGTTCGGGATGATGCGCAGCCAGTTGGTGCGGTACAGCTCGCGGGCCTGCTCGGGGATGTCGGACGCGGGGAAGAACAGCCCGTTGAACAGCTCCATGGACGGTGCCGACGCTTCGGCAATCACCTGGCCGTGGCCTTCGTCTTCGAAGCGATAGATCAGCACGCGGTCGTAACCGGTCATGGCCTGGATTTCGGTCACGCTGATTTCGTACAGCGCCTGCAGGGTTTTCGCCGACTGCAAACGTTGCAGCATTTTGCCCAGGTCACTGGTGCGACCATTCAGCGCGCGTGGGCGGAAGTCTTTGAGCCGCGGTTCGAACTCCAGCACCAGCACGTCCTGATGGCGGTGCAGCAGGCCTTCGAACTCGGCGCCGTTGAGGCTGACATGCAGCGGCGGGGCATCGAAAAAGCTGTTTTGCGCAGCCACGGTTTGCACGGCCTGGGCGTGTTCGGCCCCGATCAGCGTGTGCAGCGGCTGGCCCAGCAGTGCCTCGGGTGCGTGGCCGAACAGAGCGGCGACGTTGGCGCTGACCTGGATGATGCGCAGGTCCGGCTCCGACAAGGTCAGCAGAGCGCCATGAGGCTGGATCGCACCAGGGAAGCGGATCGGCTCGTCGGCACAGTTGGCAAGCAGCTCTTCAAAATCTTCGGGTTTCATAGCAGTACCTCCTGGCTGTCGAGCCATTGCTCAAAGCAGCTGAACGTCGAACGGGCCGCATCCACCGCGTGCTGTCTGGCCTTGGCGTCCAGCGGCATGTGGCCCAGGTAATCGAGGAAATCCCTCCAGCGTCGACCGGTGTCGGCACCGTAAACATTGAGAAACGCACCGCCGTTGTCCGCATTCACGTCCAGGCGCTGGGCCATTTCGCGGCGCAATACCTGGCCGCCCAAGGTCGCGCCTTCCAGCACATAGAGGGCACCGAGGCAGGCGGCGGGCGTGTCGAGGTGGGGCAGATGGGCGCAGCGGGGCAGGGCATGAATAGCGGCGTCACTCACGCCGAGGGCGTTAAGATCGTTCACCAGGGTCGGCGTTTTCACACGCAATGCCTGGTCGTAGCCCACGGGAATCAAGTCTCGGTCGTACAGCGACGCTTCGATCGGCGCATAAAAACCGTAATACGCCCGGACCAGGCGCTGATACCAGCTGGCATCCAGGCGCTCGGAGAAAAACGGCAGGCGTTTTTCCAGCGCCACGTGCAACAGGCCGGTGCCTTCACGCAACGCTTCCAGCAATGAGGGCGCACTAACGTCATGGGCCGGTGAATGCATTCAATGAGCTCGAAGTGTGGGCCTCTCGGCCATGAATGACGCTTGGAAATGGGCGACGATTCTACACAATTCATGGCGATCAACTGAACGCACAAGGCGAAAAGGCTGACCAGCGGATCAGAAAAGTCGCTCCCTGCTCTTCAATGACCACACGGACCCATGTGAAGTTCGGTCCGGGTGATATCGCCATGCTATCAATGCAAGGACGAGCCCTGCTGGGTCAAGGCGGTTTGCACACACTCCAGCAAATGCTCAGTGCTCCACGGCTTGGGCAGGAACCGTACGGAACCGCCCAACTGCTCGGCCAGTTTGGTATTGCCAGACGTCAGCAGCACCGGCACGCTCGGCCACCGATGCGCGACAACCCGGCTCAGGTCGTAGCCATTGAGTAGCCCCGGCATTTGCACATCGCTGACGATCAGGTCCACCGGATCATCGCCCCGTTCCAGGTAAATCATCCCCTCATCCGCCGAAGGAAACGACGTTACCACCGCCCCGAAATCCTCCAGCACATCCACCATTAACGAACGAATGATCTCGTCGTCTTCCAGCACTAAAATCGATGGCTGAGCCATGATCCTTACTCCACCATCAGGGTCCAGTAAGGTGGAGTGGGGCAGGCGCGGATAGGTTCGATTGGATGTTTATAAGGCGATGGGTGGTCACTTGGAGGGTCTGGCTTGCGCATTTGAGTGGGTGTGCTGCACGATACCGGCGCTCTGCCATCCTGACCGGTCCGGTTCTCACCGGCGCACACACAAGGCCGTCAACCGTGAACGCTCCCGCTGCCTCCTTGATCGACCCGGACCTGGGCAACCGCATGATCAAAGTCGACCACGCCGGCGAGCATGGCGCGATCTGCATCTACAGCGGCCAATTGTTCATGGCCCGCGTGTTCGCGCCCGGCATGGTGGCCGAGTTGCAAGCGTTTCTTTCTCACGAGCGTCGCCACCGCGCGGTATTCCAGGTCGAGTTGCAGCGGCGCGGCTATCGTCGCTGCCGCAGTTACTGGCTGTGTGGGCTGGGCGGGCTGGCGTTGGGGTTGATCACCGGCGTCTGTGGGCGCAAGGCTATTGTCGCCACGACGGTCGCCGTCGAAAGTGTCGTGCTCAAGCACCTGGCGCACCAACTGCACACGCTGCGTGACATTGATCCGCTGGCCGTGGCCGCCATTGCCTCGATTGTCGACGAGGAACAGCACCACCACGACCACTCGGCCGCGCAGATTGATGCGCAGGACCCATGGTTCCGTGCGCTGGCGCCGGTGGTCACGGCATGGACTGAAGCGGTGATCTGGATGGGCATGCGTTCCTGACAAACAGGCATAATTGCCGTTATCACCCGCTGTGGAGTCCACCATGAAGTACGCCTTGTTCATCCTCGCCCTGATCCTCAACAGCGGCTCGGCCCTGGCCGCAGGCGATGTCGAGGCGGGTGGCAAGCTCTTCAGCAAGACCTGCGGCGGCTGCCACAGCATAGGCGAAGGTGCGCGCGGTGGCTTTGGGCCGGAACTCAACGGCATCATCGGCCGACCCGCCGGCACCACCACCGATTACCAGTACTCCGACGCGATGAAGAACTCCGGCGTGGTCTGGACCCGCGACAAGCTCGCCGCCTACATCGAGGCACCGAAGAAGGTGGTGAGTGGCACGCGGATGATCTTCTGGGGCATCAGCGACCCGGAAAAAATCGAAAACATCCTCGCCTACCTGGAAACCTTCCAGGATAAATAGTCACTCCCGCACATTCCGGAACAGCATCAACCGCGCGCTCTCATGCAGCCCCTGCGTGAGCGTCCGCAGGCGTTGAAACTCCTGGGGATGCTGCGCGGCGACGTCCTCGCGCGGTGTGGGTGAAGCCAGGTCATGCAGGGTCGGTGAGCTGCCGTCATGCTGCATCTGCAGTAAAAAGTCCTTGGTCACGCCGCCGATGATCGGGAACGTGCCCTCCTGCAAGACCAGCGGCACCACGCGCTCGCCTTCCGGCGCCGGTTGCTGGATGTCCCGGCCCATGGCGCCGTTGCGAAAGGGTATGCCCGCCATGCCGGCCACCGTCGGCAGCAGGTCCGCCAGGCCCACCGCCTCTTCTATGACGCGCGGTTGCAGGCCGGGGGCGTGGATCAGCAGCGGCACGTTGTTGCTTTCCAGGCCCAGTTGTTCGAAGGCCGGGGCCATGTGTGGGATCTGGCTGATGCGCGTGTTGTGGTCGCCGAAGAACACGAAAATGCTGTTGTCGTACCAACCACCGGCCTTGGCGATTTCCATCAAGCGGCCGATGTTGTAGTCCAGCAGGCGCACCGCATTGTATTGCTCGACGCTGCGCGAACCGGCGGCCTGCACCTGTTCCAGGGTCACGTCCTTGACCTGGAAACCGTCGTTGAGGCGGGGAATGGTGAACGGCCGATGGTTGCCGGAGGTTTGCACGTAGGCAAAGAACGGCTGGTCCTTGGGCACGCTGCGCAACAGCTGGTCGCCTTCCTTGAACAGGTCCAGGTCGGAGATGCCCCACACGTCCACCCGCGGCGAACGCCAGTGGCTTTCGTCATAGAGTTGCACGCCGTCGATGCTCTGGCGGATCAGCGCGTTGATATTCGCCCACCCGGCATTGCCGCCGATCAGGTAGAACTTCTGGTAGCCCTGGAACGCGTTGATCACAGTGTGTTGGCGCGTGATCAGCGGGTTGCGGGTGGCCGTTTCCTGGCGGGTCACATCCGGCACGCCGGTGATGCTCGCCCACACGGTCTTGGCGGTGCCTGTGACGGGCACATAGAAGTGCTTGAAGAACCAGCTTTGCGTGGCCAACTGGTCCAGGTTCGGCGTCGGGTTGAGCGGGTTGCCGTAGGCTCCTACGGCGCTGGTGCCGAGGGATTCGAGCATCACGAAGATCACGTTCGGCGCGCGCTCGCCGGCCAGTCGATACGGCTGCACGGGTTGCTCGCGGATGAAGTTCAGTTGCTGCGCATCCGGCTGGTCAACACCAAGGTACGCGGCGACTTGCGGGTAATGTTCGCGCACCTGGGCTTCATCGAACTGTGACTGGCCGACCTTGAGCGTGTCATACAAAAACAGCACCGGGTTCAGGCCCACGGCGGCCACCTGGCTGTTGCCGGAAAAGAATGCATCGCTCCAGCGCAACGGCACCGGGTTCTCCAGGTTGAGGTTGGCGACGCGGCCGAGCAGGGCCAGCAGCACGGCGACCAGGCCGATCATCGAGACCGAGGCCAGCGCCCATTTGCGCGTGGGCGTGGGCTGGCGATCCAGGGTCAGCCGCTCCAGGCAGATCAACGCCCACACCCACAGTGCTACCGCCGCGAGCCAGCAGGCGGTTATCCACAGCACCGGGTAGGTTTCCCACACCATCTGTTGTGAAATCTGCGCGTCTTGCAGGTAACGCAACACCGTCGCGTTGATGCGCACGCCCAGGTAGGCGTAGTGGCCGAAGTCGATGATGTACACCAGGCCGACCCCGGCCAGCGCGATCACCAGGTAACCCCGCGCGAGCCAGCGCAGGGCCGGCAGGGTGGTGAGGTTCCAGCGCGGCAGCCAGGCCAGCACCGCCAGCGGCAGCAGCAACAGCACCGCCAGGCGCAGGTCGAACCGCAGGCCGATGCCAACGGTTTCCAGCAACGCCGGGGTGTCCAGGGCGAGGCCGGAAAACGCCAGCACGAATATCAGCCGCAAGGCGGCCAGCAACGCAAATACCAACCCAATCGCACCCACGCCGTAGCGCAGGCGGCGTGATTGCAACGCACCCATTAGTTTCCCCCTTCTCAACAACACCACAGATCAAATGTGGGAGTGGGCGTGCTCGCGAACGCGGTGGTTCAGTGCCAGAGATGCTGCCTGACACTGCGCATTCGCGAGCACGCCCGCTCCCACAGGTTGAGTTGCATTAATCCAGCCACGACGCAGTAGCCCGCCAAGAGCGGATCCACCAGATAGTCCCAGTAGTTTTCCGAAGCCTTGAGCCGCAGCGCGAACGCCAGGGTGCCCACCGCCAACATCCACACCGCCAGCGCATTGCGCAGCCACAGCATCAACAGCGCGGCCGCGCCCACCAGCACAATCATCGGCCGCGGATTGAAGCCCCAGCGGTAGGGATCGAAATACGTCAGGCCCAGCGTGGCCGGGTATAGCACTAGGCTCAGCAGGCCAAACAGCAGCAACATTTGCACGTGGTGCTGCCGGTTGAGCGGCTGTACCACGCCCACGCGACTCAAGCCCACCCACGCCAACAACACCAGGGTGCTGATCGCCAGGTCATCGGTAAAACTGCGCACGTACGCCGCCAGCGGCAGCTCGTTGATAGGGATAAAACTCACCGCCACCAGCACCGGCAGCAGCCACGGACGCCAGGGGGCGGTGAAGCGCAGCGCGCACAGCAACACAAAGTCCAGCAGTACAAAACTCAAATGCGCCTGCCACATCGAAACCATCAGAGACGCTCCGCCAGCCAGGCTTCGTTGAAGCTGACATGTTTGATAAAGGTGTTATTCCACGAGTACACCAGGTGGTACATGCCGTCCGGGCTGCGGCTGAAGTACGGGTATTCGTATTCGAAATCGCAGCCTTGGGGTTTGCACACGCGGTAGTCGAGGTTGCTGAGAAAGCGCTGCTCCAGCGGCAGGCGCCGGGCGCCGCTGGAGGCGCGGAAGCCTTCGCCGATGATCGCCTTATAGGCTTCGGGGGAGAACGGTTGGCCGAGCGGGTCCGGCGACTCATCCAGTTGCACCACGGTGCGCCATTGGCTGAGCTGGGCGTCGGTGCCGTAGAGGCTGAGTTTGAAACGGCCATCCTCCAGGTCGTTCAGGGCCACCAGCAACCCATCGTCCACCGTGCCCACCGCAGCCAGCGACGAGTTGGGATTGGCCGGCTCCAGCGGGTACGGCTCGCTCCAGGTCTGGCCGGCGTCTTCGGTGCGGCTGGCCAGAACCCGGTGATGGGTGTCGCCGGCGTAGCGCAACATCGCTACGGCGCGCTTGCCGTCCAGCGGCACGATGGTCGGTTGCAGCGAGTGTTTGCCGCGACTGATGCGAAATTTGTCGATCACTGCGCCATCGGCACTCAAGTACAGGTACTCGGCAAACTTGCCCATGAACTCGTGGTACACCGGCAGACCGATCGAGCCGTCGGCATGGAACACCGGGGCGGCGCGCACCAGGGTGCTGATATTGAAGAACGGTGAGGTCACCAACTGCCTTGGCGCCGACCAACTGGCGCCGAGGTCCTCCGAGACCATCAGATTGATCGCACTGGCGGCCCAGCCACCGACTGACACCGATACGTAAAACATCCACAGGCGTTTATCCGGCCCGAGGGCGATGACCGGGTTGCCCAGCTTGCGGATATAGCGCTGGGTGCCGTCGCGAGTGCTTTCCCGCGTGGCCAGCACCTGCTCGGCGCCCCATTCGCCGCTGCGCGCATCAAAGCGCGCGGTGCGCACCTGCACATCGGCCGCGCCTTCGCGTGAGCCGGCAAACCACACTGCCATCAAATCGCCGCCGGGCAGGGCGGTGACGGACGAGGAATGCACAAAGTCAGTGAGTTGGGTGGACACGAAGCGGCTGGTGTATTGCGCCGGCGCCGCCACTTTCGCGGGGGGCGGGCTGGTCTCGGCAAACGGTGCCAGCACATGGGGCGGATGGCTTTGCCAGGCCGCGAAGAATACGGCCAGCAGGCTGCAAATCAATAAGGCGGAGCGCATAGGGAACCTGTCGGCAAAAGGATTACTGCGCACGCTCATCCGGCAGGCGCTTCCTGCGACCGGTGAGCATCGATAACGGCAGGTTGTCCCGCACCTGGATACTTTCAAACAGCGCGGCCAGCACATGCACGCAGACCAGGCCAAGAAGCACATTGGCGGCGGTCTCGTGGATTTGCTGGGGCCAATCGGCGCCCCATAGCGCATCGACTTCCTGCATCAGGAAGCCGCTGACGCCCAGAGTCAGCAAGGCCAGCAACATCAACAGCATCACCAGCGCACCAATGGGCGAATGGCCCAACCGGTGCAGCGGGCGGCGGTTGAGCAGCGAGCGCGCGTGGGCATCCAGTCGTTTCGGCGTAGGCCAAAAGTCCGCCCAACGCGCACTGCGCGGTCCGACAAATCCCCACACCAGCCGTACCAGCAGCCAGGCCATGGCGTAGTAGCCCAGCCAGACATGCCAGTCATCGCCCGCTTCATTGAAGAAGTAATTGGCGACGAAGACCCCGGCGATCGACACATGAAACAGCCTCACCAACGGGTCCCACAGGCGCAGGGATTCGCCTGGCATCAGCCTTTGATCTCAGTCTTCACGGCTTTGCCGGTGACCGGGTCGTGGTAGATCTCGACTTTGCGCTTGTCTTTGTCGAAACCGTAGATCTCGTAGCAGTTGCCGTCGGTGACCTTGAACTTGCTGATTGTGTAGCCTTCGGCCTTGAGCTTGTCCTGGAAGGCTTTCTCGTCTTGCCATTGCGAGCGCTCGGCGGTGGTGCATTGCGGGCCGGCGATGGCCAGGGGGCTGGCGATAATCAGGGACAGCAGGAGAATTTTGCGCATGGAAAAGCTCTCAGCAGAAGTGGGAGGTTTCACAGTGCAAAACCAACCTTAGCGCAACCTTAGTTGGCAACGAGCCGTAACATCTTTGCCGAAATGCCCCGTGTCATAACCCGGCATGATGCCGCCGATTCCTACAGAGATTCTGCTATGCGCCTGCTCCTTGTCGAAGATGATCGTGCCCTCGGCCAGGGGATTCGGGTGGCGTTGGGCGCCGAGGGCTATACCCTCGATTGGCTGCAGGATGGCGTCGCGGCCCTGCATGCGCTGCGCACGGAGAACTTCGATTTGCTGCTGCTCGACCTCGGCCTGCCGCGCCTCGACGGCCTCGACCTGTTGCAGCAACTGCGCGCCGAGCAGCACGACGTGCCGGTGCTGATCCTCACCGCCCGCGACGGCACCGCCGAGCGCATCGCCGGGCTGGACGCCGGCGCCGACGACTACCTGGTCAAACCCTTCGACGTAGAAGAACTCAAGGCCCGCGTGCGTGCCCTGTTGCGCCGCAGCCAGGGGCGTGCGCAACCGATGCTGGAGCATGCTGGCATCCACCTCGACCCGGCCACCCAGCAAGTGCGCTACCTGGACGAAGACATCATCGTCACACCGATGGAATACCAACTGCTGCACCAACTGATGGTGCGCCCCGGCAAGGTGGTGACGCGCGAGCGGCTGTCCCGCGCGCTGTATGGCTGGCAGGACCGCGTCGAGAGCAACACCCTGGAAGTGCTGATTCACAACCTGCGTAAAAAGCTCTCCACCGAACTGATCCGCACTGTGCGCGGTGTCGGCTATGTGCTGGTGCTCAAACCATGAGCTCGGTTCGCGCGCGCATCCTCATCCCCGTCTTGCTGCTGATATTGGCAGGTGACGCCCTGATCAGTTGGCTGGTATTACGTGACAGCCACCACGAAATCGAAGAGGTCTATGACGCCCAGCTCGCCCAGAGTGCGCGCCTGCTGCAAGGTGTCTTGCGCCAGCGCGATCCCGGCGAAGCGGACTGGGACCGGTTGTACGAGGCGTTTGACCAGGCCATGAGCCGCGTCGGCGTGGAGGGCGTCGCCCATCCTTATGAAACCCGGTTGACCTTCCAGGTATGGCGCACTGACGGCCAGTTGCTGGTGCGCTCCGCCGAAGCGCCGATCCTTGCAGCGCCGCCGACCACATTCGGTTCCCACGACATCCTCGACAACGGCAACGACTGGTGCGCTTTCCTGCTCGCCGATCCGCAACAGGGCTTGCTGATCTGGGTGGGCGAGCGCGACGACATTCGCCAGGACCTGATCCAGCGCATCGTGCGCCACACGCTGTGGCCCACATTGATCGGCGTGCCGCTGCTGACGTTGTTGATCTGGCTGGTGATCGGCTGGGGCCTCAAACCGCTGCGTGCGATGGTCTTGTCGATTCGTGGACGCAATACCGACACCTTGCAACCGCTGCACCTCAAGCCCCTGCCGACTGACCTTGAGCCCATGCAAACCGCACTCAACCGACTGCTGGTCCAAGTGGACGACCTGCTCGAGCGCGAGCGCCGCTTCATCGCCGATGCCGCCCATGAACTGCGTACACCCTTGGCGATCCTGCGTATCCACGCCCAGAACGCGCAAAGCGCCGCGACCCCGGAGCAACAGCGCGAGGCCCTGGATTTCCTGGTCAACGGCGTCGACCGCGCCACCCGTATTGGCAGCCAGCTGCTGACCATGGCGCGCATCGAACCGCAACTGAACAACCCCAAGCGCATCCCCGTGCAACTCACCGAACTGGTGCGCGAAGAACTCGCCGAACTGACCCCGCTGGCCATGGAGCGCGGCGTGGAACTGGTGCTCGAAGGCAATGAAGAGTGCTGGGTCGAAACCGAGCCGGTGGCACTGGCCATCGCCCTGCAAAACCTGGTGACCAACGCGCTGAACTTTTCCCCTGCGGGCAGCGAAGTAAAAGTGGTGATTGGCACCGATTGCCTGAGCGTGGAGGATGAGGGGCCAGGGATCGACGAGGCGGAGTTGGCGCGCCTGTTCGAACGCTTTTACAGCCGCGGCAATGCCAACGGCGCGGGGCTCGGACTGGCGATTGTCGAGATGATCGTCGGCAAGATCGGCTGCCGCCTGGCATTGCATAACCTGGAGCAAGGCGGGTTATGTGCGCGGCTGGTGTTCAGCGTGCGCTGATGCACCGCTTTCGCAGCCTCGCTAAGGCTCGACAACTCCCACAGGGGATTGGCCGTGTCGCCCTTATTTCAATCCTCTGGGTGATAGCCATGTTCGACGCGATGAAGCTCAAGTGTGGGAGCAACTGTCGAGCCCTGGCGAGGCTGCGAAGGCTGGGGCATTGCTGGCATTTTCTGCGCCTTAGACACCGCTTTCGCAGCCTCGCTAAAGCTCGACAACTCCCACAGGGGATTGGCGGTGTCGCCCTTATTTCAATCCCCTGGGTGATCGCAATATCCGGCGCGATGAAGCTCACCTGTGGGAGTTGTCGAGCTTTAGCGAGGCTGCGAAAGGATCACCTTGGTATGCCTGCCGGACCTGCGCATTTGCATCGCCGCCTTCCCGAAGTGTGACCGCTCGCCGTTTCAGTGCGGAACAATCCGTTTAAACTCGGGTCCAGTCATCACTCACTCTCACCTTGATAAGGACATCCTCCCGTGAAGCGAATCGCGCTGCTCTCCCTCGCCCTGGCCTTGGGCGCCTGCCAATCCAACCAACGCGACTCATCGCCCAGCCTGCTCAAGGACGGTATCCAACTGCGCCAGAAAACGGTGGCCGTGGATGCGGATCATGCCAAGGTCATCATGAAGGCCAGCGGTGGCACCAACCCTGTCGAATTCGCCGTGCGCCGCGAAGGCGACCCCGACCAGCGCCTGGAAACCCTCGGCACCGTCATGGACACCGGCGAAGGCAAAGTCTTCAACTGGATCGCCAAGCTCAACCAGACCGTCGCCAGCGCCGGGTTCAAGCGTTTTCCGCAGCTGGAACTCCAAGCGGATCCAGGCAAGAAACTCACCGTCTCCAGTTCAGCGAGAAGCCAGGGCAACGGCGCTTACTACAGCTGTGGGCCGGTGATGAGCACGTTCAGCCCGGAAAAGGCCAAGGTGTATCTGGTTGAGTTCCAGTTCAGGCTCAATAGTGCGGCGTGTGCCCAGCAGGTGTTTGATATTACGGATCCGGCGAATCGGGTGTTGATTGGAGGGGAAGGGAGTGAGGCGAAAGAGGGCTAAGCGAAGTTGATTAAACGGTGGGTTTTGCCCACCGTTTGCGTGCTGAAGACTGTGCGAATACCACACCGTTGAAGGTGTGGGTGTTGTAGTCGGAGAAGGGCCCCATCTGCTCGGGCGTCAGCATTGGATTGACCTTTTGCACCAGGCCCGCTTCGTCGACCCACAAGCCGCTGTAGTAGCTGTTTTCATCCGTTCTCACGGACTCCTCCTTGTCGCTTTCATGCATCGCAACCATCCAGAAGATGGGCTCTGGGCGATCCAAGCGGGCTTTGGCTTCGCTGAAAACCTCATCCCACGGGTGGCCCACTTTGGATAGGAGAAACCGGAACAGCGGAGTGTAATCAAAACCGTGTCGTTGATGGCTGTGCATCGAACCGCGGTTTGATCGTTTGTCTTTTTCGCTTTTAGTGTGCCGCTCGTACCGGTAGGCGCGACAACTGCCGTGGCGCACGCCGTGGGTTCGGGTGTTGACTGAGCGGTAGAGGAGGAGCTTTTGCAGTGTGGGTTTCATCGCATTAGGACGCCTTTTGGCGTTGCTTTGGGGGCGGTGGCCAGGCGCCTTGGTACCGGAAGGAAATTTGGTAGTCGAAGCGGTCGGGTTCGATCATGTGCTGGAAGTACGGCTGAATAATCGTTACCCAGTTAGGTTGAACGTTGAATACGTCGGCGTATATCGCGGTTTCTTCGCCTAAACCTAATGCTTCAAAAACACTGTTTGGATCTGCGATATCCGCTGAATACTCATCCGCCTTCAAGTCATTGCTGTGTTTTTCGTACCATCGCAGTCTGATTTTCATTAGCATTTTCCGAGTTCCTTTTTATCTGTAAATACGACGTTTCGGGTCCGCCGGTCCGCGACGCTCGGCGGTGTAAGGATCAAATGCGCCGAGGTGTGTTAAATCGCTATTTCGATAGACTTCCAGCTCGCCTTTTTTAGAATCCCACTCAAATATTTTTCTTCCTTTTGCGTCTTTCCAACGTTCACGTAAGCCGGCTCCGCCTTTTCTCGGTGTTAAAGGCTTTTGGGGAATCAGACCGGGAAAGCCTGTTATGTCCTCCGTTTCGGGTGGAGAGAAGTAATCATGGTGTGGGTTTCTGAGCCCTTTCCTTGGCTGGTTTACCACCACATACAGCGGCCGAACCCCCGACTCCACCGGGAACACCAGAATAAAATCCCGATACTCCGGCGGATAAATCGGGTTCACCAGAATCTGTGCGGCCTTCTCCGTCGGCGGATAAATCCAGATTACCGGCGCTTGCGGCGCAGCCTCCAAGGCTGGAATACCCAGCGTGTCACTTGGATCAACGGCGGGCGTCCAGATCAGCTCCACGCCCTCGTCCAAGTCCGCCACAAACTGATCGCCACGGGTTTGAAACTGCACGACATCAATCATCTGCCAATCGGCATGATTACCCGTGTAAAACCCATACCCCTTGAGCGTACCGTCCTCGCGTTGCTCAATATGCAACCGCATCTGCGACCGCGCCCGTTGCATCGAACGCAACTGCTCCTCGCTGTAGAGCGCGCTATCACCCAGCTCCGACGGCCAGGCCAGCGCCACCAACCCCGTCAACAAGCCTCCGGCGACGGACCCGACAGCAGTGGCTGCCGACTCCAAAACCGCCGAACGCAACGCCAACTGCCCGAGGCCAACGGGCAATGTGCTGCCGCTGATCTTGCGCAAGGCAACTGCGCCCCGGCTGTCCACCTCACGCCCACCCAGCAGGCTTAAATGGCCATACTCCTTGACCAACTCCAACGGGACATACCCCGCAGGGTTGAAGTAATGGGTGACGCCGTCAGGCAGTTGGCAGGGCTTGATGAAAACGCAGCCGCAAGGTTTGGCTAACGTGGGTACCGGGGCAGGGGTTGGCTCGAAAAAATCAACCGTCGGCGAATACGGCACACGCAATGGCTGCGCAATCAGGATGCGCTGTTTGAGTTGCTCTGCTTCGGTGGGGGGATAAAAGCGTTCTGACATGAGCGGCTCACTTCCTTGTGCGAGTAAGTGAGCCTACGGAGGCGAATCAGCGCCTGATATGCGCTTTGTTCGATGAGTTGCGTGGGAAAGTTCAGCGGCTTACCAGCGGCCCTCGGCACTGATACTTGAGCCCCACCATCAGATGGCGTGGGTCACCGCTGAAGCAGCTGTTGTATCGCCCATACCCGCTGTAATACTGGCGGTCGAACACGTTATTCAGTGACCGATGCACTCAGGGCTTGTTGATTTTGTAGCGCGCCAGCAGGCCCACCACTGCGTAGCTGCCTTCCTTGGCGTGAGCAATGAAGAAGACCTTGGGACGCCAAGGTCTTTTTTTGTCCGCGGATCAGCCCAGCAGATGCTTGGAAATCAACCGCGAGATTTCCACGATCGACGTCTTCCCCGTGAACTCAAACCTCACTTTCCCCAGCGACGAAAAGTAAATCTCCAACTCCGAATCCAGGTCAAACGTCCCGGATGTCTCCACCGAATACGCGACGATGTTTTTATACGGCAGCGACGTGAAGTCCTTCTTGCTGCCGGTAATCCCCTGCACGTTGACCGCAATAATCCGCTTGGTGGTGAACACCACGCCGTCGCGCATGGCCTTGTAGGCGTCGATCACCTCTTCGCCGTCGAGCAGCAGGGCCGAGACGCGTTCGGCGTATTCGTTGTTTTGCTTGAGCTTGAGGAAACCTTTGTTGTTGAAGTCGATCATGGGCCGGTCCTTAGATAAGTAGTGCCGTGGGTGTATGACGTTTTGCTCGCGGATCTGTATCTAACGCGCGCATTTTGAACGCCCTACCATGGCGTCCAACCCTGCAACGTTGGCCAAATGTTTCACGTCGACAGAACAATACCCCAGGAGCCGAAGAATGCCTGAACTGTCCAACTGGCTGGCCTATGCGCTGATTTCACTCGGCATGGTGCTGACGCCCGGCCCGAACATGATTTACCTGATTTCTCGGTCGATCTGCCAGGGACGAACGGCGGGATTTATCTCGCTGGGCGGCGTGGCGCTGGGGTTTGTGGTGTACATGTTGTGCGCGGCATTGGGGATAACGGCCTTGGTGATGGCAGTGCCTTTTGCCTACGACGCCCTGCGCTTCGGCGGTGCGCTTTACCTGGTTTACCTGGCTTGGCAGGCGATCAAACCGGGTGGTCGTTCGCCGTTCCAAGTGCAGAGCCTGCCCCAGGACAGCCCGCGCAAGCTGTTCACCATGGGCCTGGTGACCAACCTGCTGAACCCCAAGGTGGCGGTGATGTATCTCTCGCTGCTGCCGCAGTTCATCGATCCGAACGGCCATGGCAGTGTGCTGGCGCAATCCCTGGTGCTGGGCTTTACGCAGATCTTCATCAGCGTGAGTGTCAACGCGGCGATTGCCACCATGGCGGGCTCCATCGCGGTGTTTTTCGTCACCCGGCCGGGTTGGCAGGTGGTGCAACGTTGGCTGATGGGTTCGGTGCTGATGGGGCTGGCGGTGCGGATGGCGGTTGAAGGGCGGCGCTAGGTTGGCTTACTGGATGTCTTTAAGGTAATCCTTGAGAGCATTCAGCGGTGCCGGCAGTTCATCAAGCTGACCCACGCTTTGCACATCAGTCGCCAACCGTTGCAGTTCGCGACCCATCACCGTATTGGCGCCGCCCAATGCCTCAAGTGCCTGATCAACACAGTCCGCTATCTTGGATTGAATAGCCGCCAGGTTTCCCTGGCGCACCAGCAGCCCAAACACTTCGCGCTCATACCCATCCATCACTAGGTCATCCCGCAAAACCGGGCTGCCGCCGTCCGTCTCGTGCACCAGTTTCAGTGCAAAGAGCGCAACCGCTTCCAGCGTCAATTCCATGGTTTCGGTGCCTCTGCTTTTTGGGGGGAGGGCGATCATCACTGTTCTTTGGTCGAAAAAAAAGACCCGGGTGCAGGTGTCAGCTACAAGGCTGGATAGGGCCGGCGGCATTGATATCGGCGCAGTCTCGGAAAGACAGGGATAAACGCATTCTTTACTTGATGGTTGCAACTCGCCGATACTAGGATGAGATCAGTTCTCAAATGCATCTATCTATCAGGCCGAGGCTTTCCGTGTCGTCGTCATCCACTCCCCCAGTGCCTCACGTCGATGTTCGCACCTTGTATGTCAATCATCACGCGTGGCTGCTGGGTTGGTTGCGCAAGCGAATGCGCCATGGCGACCACGCTGCCGACCTGGCCCACGATATCTTTGTGCAGATCCTCGGCAAGCCGGAACAATTGCAGGAACTGCGCCAGCCGCGTGCCTGGTTGAGTACCGTGGCGCGTGGCGTACTGGTGGATCGGGTTCGCAGGCAGCGGATCGAGCGAGCCTACCTGCAGGCCATTGCGCACCTGCCGGAAGCCGAGGTGCCATCGCCCGAGTCGCAGTTGATTCTGTTGGAAACACTGTCTCGCGTAGATGCATTACTCAATGGCCTCCTCCCCAAGGTGCGCATGGCCTTCCTGATGTCGCGCCTCGAGGGCCTCAGCTACAAGGAAATCGCTGAGCGCCTGGCCGTCAGTCTCAGCTCGGTAGAGAAGTACATGGCCAGCGCCATCCGCCACTGCTACCTGGCCCAACGATGAGCCTTCACTCTCTTCCCGAACTTCCAGACGCTGTGCTCGACCAGGCCATCGGCTGGCTGGTCAGGATCGAGTCCGGTGGCTCGAATCCCGAGTTGCTGGAGGCCTGCCAACGCTGGCGTCAAGCCGATGTGATGCATGAAGCCGCCTGGCAAGCATTGCGCAAAAGCGACGCGGCTTTCCAGGGCTTGGCCGCTTTACCCGGCACAGTAGCGCTGGATACCCTACAAAGCCTGAACAGTGGTCGCCACAGCCGGCGCCACGCGATCAAGTTGCTGGGGATGGGGCTTGTGGTCAGCGGTGTGGGCGGCTGGTCGCTGCGCGAAAGCACGTGGGTACCCTGGGGAGCGGACTATGCCACCGGGGTCGGCGAGCGACGCCAGTTCATGCTCAATGATGGCACCCGCCTGCAATTGAACACTGCCAGTGTGGTGGACGTTCAATTCACTGCCCAGCACCGACTGATCGGACTGCGCCGTGGCGAAATTTTCATCGATACCGGCAAGGACAACGCCGCGCCGGACGGGCGCCGCAGCTTCTGGGTCAGCACCCCGCACGCACGTTTGCAGGCCATCGGAACCGCTTTCGCCGTGCGTGACGACCATCAGGGCACGCGAGTGCGTGTAGAAGACGGTGTGGTGGCTATTCATGGCCAAGGCGAGCCGGTCTTGATCGCTGCCGCCGAGGAATATGTGATCGATGCCAACGGCAGTCACCGTGTCGACGTAAGCAGCATTAACGCCAGTGCGTGGACACGTGGCCAGTTGGTGGCCAAACGCATGCTGCTGCGCGACCTTGCCGCCGAACTGGCGCGTTATCGTCACGGCTGGCTGCGCTGTGATCCGGATATTGCGCAACTGGAAGTATCCGGCGTATTCCAGCTTGATGACATTGACCGGGCCCTGAGTGCATTGAGCGATTCGTTGCCCGTACGTGTTGAACGTTTTACCCCGCTCTGGACCCGCATCGTTGCCCGTTAAACGCGATGAGAAAAAATCTCAAAAACGTTTACGGGTTTCTCCGAGCCCTTCGACAGACAGGAAATACATTCAGTCATTCGAAAGGAGCTCAGCGTCCATGTCCTCTGCCTTTACTTTCCCTCAGCCGCTCCAGCGCAGTGCGCTTGCGCTTACCCTGCGTAGTGTTTTGCTGGCCGGTGTGACCAGCCTGCCCCTGGCCAGTTTTGCGGTGCAGGCAGAAAACGTCGACAGCCGTCATTACGATTTGGCGGGCGGGCCGCTGGACGACTCGCTCAACCGCTTTGCCCAGGTTGCCGATATCAGCCTTCCCTTTGATCCGGCGTTGGTGCAAGGCAAACGCGCGCCGGCGCTGCGTGGTGATTATGGCGTACACGAAGGCCTCAACCGCCTGCTCGTCGACAGTGGCCTGGCGGCTATTCGGACTGCCAGTGGCAACTATTTGCTGGTCGCTCACACCCGCGACAGTGATGCACTCGAATTGGGCGCTACCACCATCAGCGGCCTGAGCCTCGGGGCAGCCACTGAGAACAGTGGTTCCTACACCACGGGGGTCATGCAGACCGCAACCAAATTGCCGCTGTCCCTGCGCGAGACCCCGCAATCCGTGACGGTGATTACGCGCCAGCGCATGGATGACCAGGCCATGCGCAGTCTCGATGATGTCGTCCAGGCCACCCCGGGGCTGCGAATGTCGGCTGCGCGCCCGGCCAACAGCGAGTTTTTCGCCCGCGGCTTTCCTATCACCAATATTATGTTCGATGGCCTGCCGACCACTTACAACGCCGACTGGGTCGCCACCGCCGATCTGGCGCCTTACGACCGTGTCGAAGTAGTCCGTGGCGCCACCGGCATGATGCAAGGCGCCGGCAACCCGTCGGCAGCCATCAACATGGTGCGCAAGCGTCCCACCAAAGAGTTCCAGGCCAGTATCACCGGCAGTGCCGGCAGTTGGGACAACTATCGCAGTGAGTTGGATGTGTCCGGCCCGGTTACTGACAGCGGCAGCGTGCGTGGCCGTTTTGTGGGTGCCTACCACGACAAGGACAGCTATCAGGATTACGCAGGGCGTGAGCGCGGCGTGTTCTACGGCGTCACCGAGTTTGACCTGACCGACAGCACCACCCTGACCGTGGGTGCATCCGATCAGAACGACAATAACAACATCAACTGGGGCGGCTTACCGGTGAACCCGAACGGCAGCCACATGGGCTTCTCCCGTTCCAAATCGTTCGGCTACAGCTGGTCGCACCAGGACATCGACAACAAAACGCTGTTTGTCGAGCTCGACCAGCGTTTCGACAACGACTGGCGCCTGCATGCAGGGGCCTCGAAAAACTGGTCTGACTTCAAGTTGGTGGGTGCGGTCCTGGAACGTAACAACGACGCGACCTACCGGCAAAGAGTGTTCAACCAAGGGCGTGACTACGACCAGTCCACCTATGATTTCTTTGCCAGCGGCCCCTTCGCCCTGGTGGGGCGTCAGCATGAGCTGGTAGTCGGCGCCAGCAAGCGCCAACTCAAGACCGAGGCCGTGGGTGGCACGACCTTCATCAATAATATCGACATCAACCATTTCAACCCGAATACGCCCCGGCCGTTCGTTCCCGATATCTATTCCATCAACGACAAGGTCGATCA
Organism: Pseudomonas sp. GW821-FHT09C08; assembly: GCF_059418125.1. Lineage (NCBI taxonomy): Bacteria > Pseudomonadati > Pseudomonadota > Gammaproteobacteria > Pseudomonadales > Pseudomonadaceae > Pseudomonas > Pseudomonas sp. GW821-FHT09C08. The sequence goes on from NZ_JBWKPG010000013.1 coordinate 30,074, forward strand.
AGAGGGCCTATACGTCACCACGCGCTGGAATCTCGCCGACCCGCTGAAAGTCATTCTCGGCGCGCGCCTGGACTGGTACGACTCGACCTCGATCTATAACGAGACCAACGACCAGTACTACACTTCGGGCAAAACCAAGGAAACGCGCCACGTCACCCGTTATGCCGGCTTCATCTACGACCTGGACGACAACCACTCCTTCTACGCCAGCTACACCGACATCTTCCAGCCCCAGAGCGAAAAGAACAGCGACGGCGCCGGGATCAAGCCCATCACCGGCGAAAACTACGAAGTGGGTATCAAGGGCGAATACTTCGGTGGCGCACTGAACGCCAGTGCCTCGCTGTTCCAGATCGACCAACTGAACCGCGCGGCGGAAGTGGCGGACGCCAGCACCTGCCGGGTTATTCCTGTCGGCGCCTATGGCTGTTACGAAGCCGCTGGCAAAGTTCGCAGCCAGGGTATCGAGCTGGAGATCAACGGTGCACTGACGCCAAACTGGCAGGTCGGCGCCGGTTACACCTTCGCTCAGGCGAAGTACAAAAAGGATGCGGACAGTTCCAAGGAAGGCACCCTGTTCGACACTGACGTGCCTCGCCACATGTTCAAGGCCAGCACCACCTACCACCTGCAGGGTGATCTGAACAAGCTGCGTGTCGGTGCAAACGTCTACAGCCAGAGCAGTACCTTCAATAAAGGCCGTAACGTTTTCGGCAACTACCATATCGAACAGGAGGCCTATGCGTTGGTGGGGCTGATGGCTGGCTACCAGGTCAGTAAACACCTCGACACCCAACTGAACATCAACAACGTGTTCGATAAAAAGTACTACCAGGGGATTGCCAGTAACTCTACGTGGAGTCCGTACGATGTGTATGGTGATCCGCGTAACTTTACGGTCACTGCCAAGTACACTTTCTGATTGGAGGGGGGCTGGCGTGATCGCCCGTAGCCAGCTCCCACAGGAGACTGCATTTCAAGGTAGCGACGGCGGCGATTGGTCATTTCGCGGGCTGGCCACTTTTCTACAGGCGAAAAAAAAGACCTTGAATTTCAAGGTCTTTTTTTAAGATGGTGCCCGAGGGAGACCGTCGGGGGCCATATAATACGTGGCTTGCAGACTATTTTTGCAGTTAGGGATACACGCAGGGATACATGATCATTGCTTCTGTCATTTAACTACTGAAAAACATCGTGTTGCTGAGCTCCCATAGGCTGAGGCTTATACTCGATTTCCTGCTGTATGGCGAAAAAAATGGAGATGATTAGGTGCCGACTTTACCAGACTTACGCGTAGCTCCTCCTCGGTCATGGGATGAGTTCGAGGAAATCGTTTGCTCAGCTGCTAAGAATCGTTGGAGCAATCCTGATTTCACCCGTCATGGCCGTCAGGGGCAGCGTCAAGATGGTGTGGACATCTACGGTAGTGATCATGAGGGACGTTTTGTTGGGATCCAATGTAAAAACACCTGGGCCGGCATTACGATAAAAATGATTAAAGACGAGGTTGATAAGGCTGAGAATTTTCAACCTCGGTTGGCGCGCCTTTACGTTGCGACTACGGCTGAGACAGATAAGGCAGTCCAGCGTTCGGTACGAGAGATATCGACTCAACGGAAGAAGGAGGGGGCTTTCGAGGTTGTAATTTTGTTCTGGAATGACATTTGGGCTGACCTCACACGAGACGAGTCTCGACTTTTCCAGCATTACCCAACCTTGCGCCCCAGAGATTCAAGCGGTAAGAGAGAGCTCAGTCACGATCAGAAGCTGTTCCAGGAGTTTCAATCTGCACTCTCTTTCGATTCTACGATACGGTTCCTACGTGATCAGGACTTTGGTCAGGCGTTCTTCCGCCGCTCCATTGAGCCGCTCTCCGAGTTTTCGTACACCTGGGATCAACCCGAAAAGGAATTTATAGACCCTGATTTACAAGCTCAACTGGCCGCTTTAAAAGAGGCAGCTCACACCTTAAACGACCATTTCGCAGAAAAAACGGTGATGGTGGGAGATGGGCGACGTATTTCAGTTTATTCGGACCACCTGCGTAGTGCTGGTCCAAAGCCGGATTGGGTGAGGGAGGAAGGTCGGGTTCTGAATAAAGAGGCTCTGCTCTTCGTTCAAATCTATGAGGAATTCATTCGTCTGTGCAAGCGCGAGCTAGAGGCGTAGTTATCACCATACGTTCTGAGAACGATGGAAGTGAAAACCTTGATCATCCAACCTCACGCTAGCCGAAAAGACCGCTGGGGACCCTGAGGGTTTTTCTCTAAGTACGGGGTCAGAAACCCGCGGGATCGAGTTAGTGGAAGGCGTGGGAAGTTACTGAAATTTCAATCGTTGAAATAGAAGGGATTTTGAAGAAAAGAGGGCATCGTTACCGCACTGGTAACGATGCCCTCAGATCAACCAAACGGTACGGCAAATGCACAGGTGAACTGGAGTTCACCAGGTTCACCTGTTCACTAAGCTGGGAGGCTTCCCGCTAACACGATTTCGCGGGTCTTCTACCCCGTACATTCAAGTATGTTCCGGGGGCCCCACTATTGAACCAAAGCCAAGAGCTTGACCCACCTCGCTTCGCTGGAGGAGCCATAGTAATGGGGCTAGGGGGATGCCCTAATAAAATCGTGTTACGGGTGTTACGCGCGTTACGCTAATGCATAAATATATGATTTTAAACAATTATTCAGATGTAACGCTGCTGCGAATGGTTTGCCGATGTACGTGTTACATGGCAAATAGGTGTTACATCAATGAATGCTCTAGAGGAGCGATTTGAAGTGATTAAGGCGGGGGAATCGACATGCGGGCTTTCGCTCACTGGGGCGGCTACCAGCCATAATCGGACTGCCGGCTCAAGGCGAGTCCGAGTGCAATCGGGATTCTCCTGACAACTCAGCCAATCTTTCGTTGCTGGAACCAGATATGCTCGGGTCTATAGTGGAAGGCGTAGCGTCCGTCACACTGCCCGTCATGCAGCGATCAACTACACCGCCATGACGGAGCAGGGCATGTCAACAAGGAGGTGGTGCGTGGTTCGGATTCGCAAGATTGAAATTCAGAATTTCAGGTCGATACGGTCACTCACCTGGCTTCCTTCGCCAGGCCTGAATTGCTTAATTGGTTCTGGCGATAGCGGCAAGAGCACCATCTTGGATGCTATTGACTTGTGCCTTGGTGCCCGCCGAAACATTACGTTGGGGGATACCGATTTCTTCGGCCTCGACGTGAGCCAACCCATTCAGATCACGCTGACCTTGGGTCAGCTACCAGACACGCTGAAGAACCTTGATGTCTATGGGCAGTACTTGCACGCGTTCGATAGCACAACCGGCCAACTACAAGCTGAACCAATGCAAGGGTTCGAAACCGTACTTTCTCTACGCTTGATAGTGGACAGCGAGCTCGAACCAATCTGGACGTTGGTGTCCGAGCGCGCCCAAGCTTTAGGCCAAGAACGCAACATCGCATGGAAAGATCGATTGTTGTTGGCGCCTGCCCGACTGGGTACCTACGCAAACTCCAATCTGTCGTGGACCCGTGGATCCGTACTCAACCGACTCACGGAAGAACGCCCCAATCTAGGTGCCGAGCTTGCTAACGCCTCTCGTGAGGCGCGTGCCACTTTCGGCAATCAGGCAGGACCCCAACTGGCTGAAACGCTGCGAATCGTAACCGAGAAGGCAACCGCCTTAGGCGTTCCCGTCGGAACGCAGGCACAAGCCCTACTGGATGCCCACGCTGTCTCCATCAGCGACGGCGCCATTGCATTACACGATGAGTGGGGGGTGCCACTGCGTTCGTTAGGCACGGGCTCTTCGCGGTTATTGGTAGCTGGATTACAGCGAGCAGCTGCGCAGCGCGCCTCAATCGCTCTAGTGGACGAAGTCGAGTATGGGCTCGAGCCGCACAGGCTCGTCCGACTGCTCGACTCATTGGGTGCCAAGGAGGCTGCATCACCGCTGCAGGCCTTCCTGACAACTCACTCACCGGTGGCAGTCAGGGAGCTTCGAGGCGACCAAATTTTCGTAGTGCGAAAGGCACAAGACGGCACTCACCATGTGCTTGAAGTGGGCGCCGAAGACGATGTGCAGAGCACCATTAGAATGGATCCGGAAGCGTTTCTCGCTCGTAGCGTCATCGTTTGCGAAGGGGCCAGTGAAGTCGGGCTCATTAGAGGATTGGATCAGTACTGGACGGCGCGGAACTACCGCTCACTTCTTGCAGCAGGAACGGCCTACGTAAACGTGGGAGGAGGTGAGCCGGACCGGTGCTTTGCTCGAGGCCTTGCTTTACTTAAGCTGGGTTACCGTGTCATGGTTCTTGTCGATGCTGACAAGCCCCCGACTCCTGAGGTCGTAGAAGCCTATCGCGCGGCCGGAGGGGAGTTTATTACATGGCGGGAAGGGCGGGCCCTGGAAGATGAACTGTTCCTCAGCCTAACGGATGCTGCAGTAGACACCATGCTCCAGCGTGCCGTGGAATTTCTCGATAGAGATCTAGTAGCCGCGCATATCAGTACGCAATCTCAGGGACGAAACTCCCTGGACGACATCCTGCGGCTACGCCAACAACAGCACCCCTATTCTCCTGAAGTGCGTTTGCTGTTGGCCCTGACATCCCGGAACCGAAAGAACGGCTGGTACAAGTCGCTAACCAAATTCGAGATCCTTGCCCGGGAAATTGTCGGCCCCAACTACCAGGCTATGGACGCTGGGTTTACTGCCTTAATCCGCCAGTTATTCGGGTGGGCCCATGCCGCCTGAGTATGATTTGTTCGCCTTCCGCAGCGGAGCCGTGACGGCGCCAGCCGGCTGTGGCAAGACACAACTCATCGCGGACACGCTGACCCAGCATACCGGCGCCAAACCTGTTCTCATTCTCACCCATACGAACGCGGGAGTGGCCGCACTACGCCTGCGCCTGCAACGCGCCAACGTTCCAGCGTCAGCGTATCGCGTGGCGACCCTCGACGGTTTTGCCATGCGCTTGGTCGGTATCTTCCCAGGGCGAAGCGGGATACCTGCTGCCATTCTTGAACTGAGAAATCCAGGCGCTGACTATCCCGCAATCCGCTTGGCAGCCTGCACCTTGGTGCAAGCGGGGCATGTGAGCGATACCCTGGCGGCAACTTATGCTCACTTGCTCGTCGACGAGTACCAAGACTGCAACTTGGTGCAGCACGCCTTGGTCACCGCACTCGCGGCGGTACTACCTACCTGCGTGCTGGGTGATCCTATGCAGGCCATCTTCGGCTTTGCAGGCAATCAACTGGTGGACTGGGATGGACACGTGCTCCAGCAGTTCCCGCTCATCGGTGAGTTGAACCAACCATGGCGCTGGATAAACGCAGGTACCCGCGGGTTTGGCGAGTGGCTTCTGAACTGCCGACGGGTGCTGCAAGCAGGCGGGAGCATCGACCTGGACCAGGCGCCTGCCGAGGTCAACTGGATTCAATTGCTCCCCTCTACTGCCGACCGTCAGCGCATGGCGGCAGCACTTACAAGGTCAGTAACACCCGAAGGGCAGGTCCTGGTGATAGGCGACAGCCGCAACACCCGAGGACGCAGACAAATGGCCAGTCAAACCCCTGGTGCTACTGCAGTCGAACCGGTAGATCTAGGGGACCTCACGAGCTTCGGCCGGAGATTCGACTTACACGCAGCGGACGCCGCTGCGCAACTCGTCAATTTTGCCGCCGAGACGATAACGCAAGTAGGCGCTTCCGCATTACTGCCACGCCTGGATATCCTCCGACGTGGTTCTGCTCGCACTATGCCTACTCCGGCGGAGGCCGCATTGGTGGCATTCGCCGCGACTCCAACCTTTCTGCTGGCCACGGAAGCGATAAGAGCCTTGATGCGCCAAGAGCACGCGCGAGTATATCGCCCCGAGGTGCTGTATGGCTGCTTGCGAGCTATGGAGACTGCAGCCGGAGGTGGTTGTACCTTTGTGGAGGCCACAATTCGAGAGCGCGAACGCAATCGCCATGAAAGCCGACAACTAGCTCGGCGGTCTATTGGTAGTACCCTGCTATTGAAGGGATTGGAGGCACAAGTTGCGGTGATTCCCAACCCTGAGAACATGGATGCTCGTCATCTTTACGTGGCGATGACGCGCGGCTCGAGCCGATTGGTCGTGTGCTCTGCTACGCCGCAACTCGTCCCGCAACCAAGATAGAACTAAAACAAATCAAGCGGACGTGCCCGTCTAGGCCTAGTTGGCAGATATTGGTGAAAGCGCCAAATAGTAAACATTGTTAGAGGCAGCTAATTGCCGATTGCCGCCTGTCGCGAGGGGCAGCAACCGGCCAAAAGCAGCCCTTCACGAGCGGCAGATTTCGGCCAGAAGCGGACAGTTTCGCAGGCTTAGCAGCACATGCTTGAAGCTTGAAGGCGTCTACAGAAGCAGGGGTGATTCATATTTCTATAATGCTTCGTAGACCTTTACTTTCCAGAAACTCGGTGGAGCGTGTAAACGGCTAAACTGCACCCTGTATCCGGGGTGATCGACTTGTAATACACAGTATCCGCATCTACAAATTGGTAGTGATAAGTGTTGTACTTTTCTTCACCTATAGCATCAAACAGCACTAGGTTTTTTCTAGTCAACCAATATCCTCCGCGCTTGGTTATTAATTTCGACCTGGCAGCATCCTCGTAAAAAGTTTCTCCAAATCTACCGTCAGCTGCCATAACTCTCGTCCATGTGACGTAACGGCATTCGGGAGTAGCACTACGTTCGCCTTTCCATCGGCCTACTAACGCAGGGTCTTGTGATCCACAACCTGAAAGGCCTAGCACCACAAACCAAGTTATAAATTTCAACCTCACTCTCACTGGCTTCCATGTTCATTATCAGGGTGGGAAATGCTAGCTTCTACGTTTACAGCCTAGGTTTTCTGCCAGGGCTTGGGGGTCAGCCTGAATCGCCCCTGGCTTCCTAGACGCGTCCGGTTGGTTGCTTTTGGCCAACAGTAGCTTTTGCTCGATAGTGGTCAGACGCGACCGGCTGCTTTCGGCCAAATGCAGTCGCTCACAATCCTTGGCGAATCGATGCAGCGCTGGCACCGTCTGTTCTCTACTGTTAGACAGTATTTCCTGTTTATCACAGTGGAGCATTGCATGTTCAAAAAACTGGAGTGGTCTGGTCACATTGGTCAGTGGAGCTGGCAGCGAACATGGGATTGGTCTCGCCATCGTGAGGCGCCTTGGTGACTCGGATGCAAATCTGATCACCACCGGCAGCAGTGCCCGCATCCATGATCGCGTCGCGCAACTGAGCGCGGAAGGTTATAAGGTTGAAGGTCGCCCTGCGGATCTCACTGAGCCAGCTCAAGTCAACCTTGTATATCTAGAAAGCGAAAGGCCATCAAGGTAATCTCAGAGGCGCTGAACATCTATTCACACAGCCCCTATTCCCGCGTCCATTTTATGGAGAAAATGTATGTCGATACCGAAAATTTTTATTTCCTATAGCTGGTCCTCACCAACGCACCAGGAATGGGTCATACAGTTAGCATCCGAGCTTATAGAGTCAGGAGTTCAAGTAATACTTGATAAGTGGGATCTCAAAGTAGGTCAGGAATCTATCGCTTTCATGGAGCAAATGGTAACCGACCCGTCAATTGATAAAGTCATAATAATTTCAGATCGAATCTACGCAAACAAGGCCGACGGACGCCTCGGGGGCGTGGGCACAGAAACACAAATCATCTCAAAACAAATTTATGAACAAATAGGCGAAGAGCGCTTTATTGCAATAATCTCTGAGAAAGATGAAACTGGCAAACCATATCTTCCGACATTTTACAACTCCAGAGTTTATATCGACCTCAGCCAAGTCGATAGCTACTCAGAAAATTTCGAAGCATTAATTCGCTGCATCTATGGGCAGCCTCAATTTATAAAACCTCCATTAGGTAAAAAGCCCGAGTTCCTTAACGACTCTAGTATTAGCCTGGGAACCTCTGCTGCCCAAAAGCGCGTACTATCAGCGATCCGGGAGGCAAAGCCCCATGTCAGCGGCGCACTATCTGATTACTTAATAGCGTACTCAGAGAACTTAGAGAAATTGAGAGTTGCCATAACTGACAACAAACTAGCCGATGACATCATAGCTGAAAGCATTAATTTATTCTTGCCCGCCAGAAACGAGTTCATCCAAGTAATATCTACCGCATCTCAGTATCTGAAGTATGAAGACTTCATTTTTCAAATCCATAGCTTCTTTGAATCGTTAATCAATTACTTCTCGCCACCACCGGGCACTGGCCGATACACCGAATGGGACTTTGACAATTACAAATTTTTTGCTCATGAACTTTTCCTATACACAATTGCAATACTAATAAGGAAGGAACATTTTTTAGGTGCGAATGAGCTATTGACGAAACAGTATTACATGCAGAACAATAATTATGGAAGATCGGGTACGGAGTCGTACACTGTATTCTGCCAACAAATTAAAAGCATTGAGCATCGAAACCAAAGACTTGGGCTAAATAAAGTTGATCTCCATGCGACTATCCTTCATGAAAGATCGACAGGAACCGGGGTCAACTTTAGTGACATAATGCAAGCTGACTTTATACTATTCATACGATCACAGGTAGATAGTGACAACTACTGGTGGCCAAGCACACTTGTTTACAAAAATAGATTCCATAGTGCATTTGAAGTGTTTTCGAGAGCATCATCATCTCAATACTTCAACAAAATAAAACACCTAATAAATGTAAAATCGAAATCCGACATAAAAATTCTTCTCGATGAATTCTCATCTGGCCAAAAACGGCTACCAACATTTGACTATAGCAAGCTTAACCCTTCACCACTATTAAACTATGAGGAACTCGAAACTCGCTTGTAGCGGAAATAAAGGGTGGCAATATTTGGCCACTCTGAATCGCCCTTAGTTTCGTAGACACCTTTGAGTGTCCGCTGCTGGCCGGTTGCTGCACGTTATGAACGGCAGAAATCGGCCAATTGCAGACCTTGGATGTGTCTGGAAAACTGAGGGCGATTCACACTGCCGTTTTCCAGATATCTGTTTATAGCCAGGAGCAAAGTTCCCATGAGCGGGCTGTATGAGAAAACTGAGTCCGCTTTGCGGGCCAAAGACGGTGCGGCCTTCTGGGCTGCACTCGTCGGCGTCGACGCACAAATTACCGCGCCACTTTTGGCGAAGCTCCTGCTGGAAGACTGGCATGAAGAGCATGAAGACATCGTTTTCGAGTTGGGGTTAATCGGGGAAAACTGCGCGACGTACGCGATTACGGAAGCCGCGCAGAAAAATTTCGAGCACCTGATCAGGTGGGGCAACCTGGAAGAGTTCCAGCGCAAGTGCGCTTATGCATTAGCGCGTATTGGCTCTAGCGATTCAAAGGTAGCTTTGGAACTCATGACACAACAGCTCGACCCTGGCCTAAGCAAGTACGCTGAGGAAGGTCTAAAGCATTGGCCGATGCCGGTCAAAAAGCGGGGTTAGCGAGCCGGTTTGTTTTTTCCTGTCTAAATGACCGCTTCTGGCCGCAAGCTGACGTTGATCATACCGTGCAAGAGCAGGAAAAAGTGGACGTTAGGCACGAGCCTGTTGGAACTGACGTCGAATTGACCCAGAGGCCTATGCCATTGCCCCATCCCGTCAGTAAATATCTAGCGCTGGTAATAGTTCACAGGGTAGGATCCTGGATCAGTAAAGTTTCTGTAACAGGGCCAATCCAGCACTGGCGATAATAATCTCAGGCGATATACACGCTTTACCAGAGGTGAAGTAATGCCGTTAGATAAAGATTGGCAGCCAAGTTTTGGGACTATCTTCACGTGGTTCGCCATGGATCGACATGGGCGTATAGCTGTAATGGTGAATAACTGTTTCGGCCCTATCCCTTCGAGCTTGTTGGCTATTCCAGAGCTAGAGGAAAAACTCGACAGTATAAATGAGTTTGTGTGGGAAGAGTCGCGTGAGTTTCAAAGTTATCCAAAAAACAAGGAAGGTCGAACTCTTTTAGATATATATAGGTTTCGCAGGCACCTCAAACCCTCGTCGCGCGACGAAATGGAACGCATAGTCTTAGAGAGTTCGAACTTTTATCAAGAGCTCACGGAGTATTCACTTCCATCAATAAAAGGCTTCTATGTTTATCACGCGCTAGAAGATTACGTGTCCAGCGAAGACAATCCGATTGGTTATGAGGGAGACGCGGAAATTGGAGACTACTTTCGATATTTGATTCCAACGGTATACGCTAGCATCGAAGACTTCCCTGAAGAATTAAGGTCACTAATCGCCGTATCCGACACATTAGATTTCACAGTTGACCGAGCCATATTTAGTATGTCAATCAATCAGAGTTTTAAGCGATCTTTTAATCAACGGAAGTGAAAGATTAGCAGTTTTTAAAAAGTAGTCGTTTCATCGGCTACGCAGTGAAGCGCTCCTGGATTTGTAGACAAACGGAGTGTCAGCTATTGGCCGAAAGCCGTCATATTCTCACAGCCGCCACAGATCAGAAGCTGAAAAATCTAAAGCCTTGGTTGTAATGGCGGATCTAGCGAAGCGGAAGCTGTTTTAGGCTTCCGCTTCTCAATTACCCGTTCTTTCTTTTGAGTTGAAGATCAATGAAATCAAGCTCTGCCTTGATTGCATCAATCGTGAGCGTCTCAACTCTAGTGTCAGTGTTTGCCCTTGCGTTGAGCTTTTTCACGCCAGCCATGCCGACGATTATCCCGTTTAAATGCAGCTTTCGGGCCTTTAGGTCATCAGGCATCTGAGCGCTGTTCTGTGGTGTTTGGTTCATGGTTAGACCGATGGTAGGCCCGAAGCAACCGGCCCTCGCCGGTTGTTTCGGGGAGGGTTTAGGTTAGGCCGCCAACAGGTCAAGCAGGCTGTGTTGGTGTGAGCGTTCTGCAAGCTCTCGGAAGGTCCAGCTTCCGAAGTTTTCACCTTGCTCAGGGATGTCCAGATTCAGCAGCGCAACCGGATCACGATTAATCAGTCTGCGCGCAGCCCACAACTTGCCACCGGTCTCCAGCAGTGCTTTCGCGGCCTCATTCCATTGTTCTTCCAGCACAGTGTTCGCCAGGTGAGCCGCGTTGTTCTCGATCTTGGCGCATTCTTTTTGTGCCTCAGTGATGTGTAGATCAATCGTCACCAGCTCTTGCTCCAGTGCGTTGATGATCAGTTGTTGGCGACGGTGATGCTCAGCCGCAGCCGTGAGATTTTTTGCTGCTTTTTGAGCTTCCGCGTTAGCGGCTTTCTCGCCCTCCACGTCGCCCCAAGCGACAGCCTGTGCGTAATCAGTGGCTGCGTCCGTTTCAGCTTGTCGAGCCTTTGCCATGTCTTCCTGATCGCTCTGGCGGACTTGCTGCAATCTGGTCTCGATGCTGGTGCGCTTTGCGTTAAGCTCCATCTCGTCGGCTTTCCAGTTCGCCATGCCGCTGAGGTAGCCCGCAGCCAAGCTCTCACGGTTCGCCAGAGTCTCGAGGCGATCGATTTTTTGATTCAGGCGATAGATCTCAAGATCTCGCGAGTCGATGCGTCTTTTGTGATCGTTGATTTCATCCTGGACGGCCCTTTGACGGCCCTCCTGGATAACCTCGGGACTTTCCAATGCCGCTTCAAAAGGCGCTAGATCGCGCTGAATGCTCTCCATTTCGAGGGTCAGTGTGTCGCGGCGGTCTTTCAGTTTTGGATAGTGTTCATCTTTATTGTCTCTGGGTACTGCGGTTAATAGGGATGGTTGTCGAATGGCTGGCGAGGCCGGGAATGAGCCGGCGCTACCTCGATCAGTAGGCATGCCGTCAAGCGGCCTTGGCCTCGCCTTCATCCGTTCCGGGAACTGTCTTCACCACATAGCAGCGTTGAGGCCCTAACCCGGGCAGGCGAATCAAGCTGTACGCCCTGCCGTCGGTTCCCGGCTCGAGCACGCCCCGTTGCAGCTGCTCCTTGTTCACCGCACTGATATTCATGCCCTTGAAGATCTCGGCCCTCCAGGCTTCCGGCAGCACGTAATAGGTATTGGTGGTATGTAGGGCATATCGCATGCCGTGTTCCATCGTCTTGCGAAAGCCCAGTCGATCAATCGTGCGTGGGCCGTGTTCATCGATCTTGGCGGCGGCAGATTCCCAACGGGTGAAGCGGCTTTCTCCAAAGCGCTCGATGACCTGACGCAGCCGCGCCAAGATCTCATCGCTCCGGAAATCACCGGCGCCGCCGCGTTCGGCCGCTCATAGATGCAGGGTCCTCCGTGAGGCGCTCTTGACCGTACAATCGGGCCGGCCGGTGACGCGCTAACTCTCCTGCGGCGGTGGCTAGGTCGAAGGGAAGGGGGGTTGCAGGGCTTGCTTACTTTTAGAAGCAGGAAGGTTTTGAGTCTCGAGTTGCTCTAACGTGTGGCGAGTGATCACCGACCGCTAAGCATTTACTCAGGCGCGCAGAATGTGTGCAGGAATGCAGTCGTGGCGTGTGCCAAAAAACTCGGCTACCTGATGCGGGAGTACATCAGATTGGACGGCAGCGTCCTCAAACCATTCGGTAAATTGTGTAATTGGAGCAAGGCGAAAACTTCGCTACTGACGTTCACGACGCTCCAGGCAGCCCGCCGGAAATTTCCCGCCACAGATCCTGGCTTCCTGCTTCAACCGCTCCTGCGCTACCTTCCGTTGTGTCGCTATCAACCTAGCGACCGGACTTGAGAATCCGAGAAACAATAGGCGCATAGGCGCCACCATCCATTAGACTGTTGGCGCTTTTTATCGTCCGTAAGTCTGTGTAATGGCGGCTATGCGTGGGAGACCTTCGGGTCTGCCGGGTTCCTATTGTCCCGGTTTCTCAGCCCGCGCATAGCTGCCACCCATTCGCATGAGAAACGAACGTGGCAGCTCTCTACATTAGGAGCTTAAGCAATGATCGTTTCTGACAGGTCTTACCTTCGAAATTCCTCAACTCGCACCTCCGTCCATCTGGTAGGTGGCCAATGATCAATCCACCCCTCAACAAAACCCTTGGCGTCATCACCTTTTCTACCTGCGGCAAGCAGCCAAGTCTCCACCGCCTATTCCGCGTCAATTCCGGCGTGCCCATCCGTGATGCCTTGGAGCATGCTTCCGAGCTTCTCCATTGTTCCAAAATGCTGGCGTTGGATGCAGCGATGGAGAAGGGCGCGGATCGCTATGCCTGGGCGGCGCATTATTTGGGGGAGATGGCGAAGGCGGTGGTGGATGATTTGGCGAATGGGATGTTGCCGAATGGTGTGGAGGAGGAGGGGGAAGAGAGTCGTGTGTAGGCAGGTGGTTTGAGGCTGTTGGGGCTGGCGTTTTCGCAGGCAAGCCAGCTCCCACTGGAGACTGCATTTCAAGGTGGCGACGGCGGCGACCGGTCATTTCGCGGGTCGGCCACTTTTCTACAGACGAAAAAAAAGACCTTGAATTTCAAGGTCTTTTTTTAAGATGGTGCCCCGAGGGAGACTCGAACTCCCACTCCTTTCGAAAACGGATTTTGAATCCGCCGCGTCTACCAATTCCGCCATCAGGGCTCAATGGCGGCGAAGTATAGAGAGGTGATTACCGTTGGTCAATCACGTTTCATGGTCAATTTTGACTATTTCCGCTAGACTTCCCGGCCCTGCTAGACGAACCCCATCATGCGCGTTGCTGACTTTACTTTTGAGCTCCCTGATTCGCTGATCGCTCGCCATCCTTTGGCCGAGCGTCGCGCCAGTCGACTGCTGACCCTGGACGGGGTGAGCGGTGCCCTCGCACACCGTCAATTCACTGATTTGCTTGAGCATTTGCGCCCCGGCGATCTGATGGTGTTCAACAATACCCGGGTGATTCCGGCACGGCTGTTTGGTCAGAAAGCGTCCGGCGGCAAGCTGGAAATTCTGGTGGAGCGGGTGCTGGACAGCCACCGCGTGCTGGCCCATGTGCGCTCCAGCAAGTCGCCGAAACCGGGCTCGAGCATCCTCATCGATGGTGGTGGCGAAGCCGAGATGGTCGCGCGTCATGATGCGCTGTTCGAGCTCAAGTTCGCCGAAGAGGTGTTGCCGTTGCTGGAGCGCGTCGGCCATATGCCGTTGCCTCCTTATATAGACCGCCCCGACGAAGACTCGGACCGCGAGCGCTATCAGACGGTGTATTCCCAACGCCTCGGCGCCGTGGCTGCACCGACTGCCGGGCTGCATTTCGACCAGCCGCTGCTGGATGCGATCGCCTCCAAGGGCGTCGAGACCGCCTATGTGACCCTGCACGTGGGGGCCGGTACGTTTCAGCCGGTGCGTGTGGATAAGATCGAAGATCACCATATGCACAGCGAATGGCTGGAAGTCAGCCAGGAAGTCGTGGACGCGGTTGACGCGTGCAAGGCGCGCGGCGGGCGGGTGATTGCGGTGGGCACCACCAGCGTGCGTTCCCTGGAGAGTGCGGCGCGTGATGGCGTGCTCAAGCCGTTCAGTGGCGACACCGATATCTTCATTTACCCAGGCCGACCGTTCCATGTGGTCGATTGCCTGGTCACCAACTTCCATTTGCCGGAATCCACGCTGTTGATGCTGGTGTCGGCATTTGCCGGTTATCCCGAGACCATGGCCGCTTATCAAGCCGCCATCGACAACGGATACCGTTTTTTCAGCTACGGTGATGCGATGTTTATCACCCGTAATCCGGCGCCGCGCGGCCCAGAGGAACAACTATGAGTCGTATGTCGTTTGAACTGCTCGCCACCGACGGCAAAGCCCGTCGGGGTCGCCTGACTTTCCCGCGCGGCACCGTCGAGACCCCGGCGTTCATGCCCGTGGGTACTTACGGTACCGTCAAGGGCATGCTGCCGCGCGACATCGTCGCCACCGGCGCCGAGATCATCCTTGGCAACACCTTCCACCTGTGGCTGCGCCCGGGCACGGAAGTGATCAAGAAGCACGGCGACCTGCATGACTTCATGAAGTGGCAAGGCCCGATCCTCACCGACTCGGGTGGTTTCCAGGTGTTCAGCCTGGGCGCCATGCGCAAGATCAAGGAGGAGGGCGTGACCTTCGCCTCGCCGGTGGACGGTTCCAAGGTGTTCATGGGTCCGGAAGAGTCGATGCAGGTGCAGCGTGACCTGGGCTCCGACATCGTGATGATTTTCGACGAATGCACCCCGTACCCGGCTGATGAAGACGTCGCGCGGATTTCCATGGAGCTGTCGCTGCGTTGGGCCCAGCGCTCGAAGAATGCGCATGGCGACAACACTGCCGCGCTGTTCGGTATCGTCCAGGGCGGCATGCACGAAAGCCTGCGCAAACGCTCGCTCGAAGGCTTGGACAAGATTGGCTTTGACGGCCTGGCCATCGGCGGTTTGTCGGTGGGCGAGCCCAAGCACGAAATGATCAAGGTGCTGGATTACCTGCCGGGCCTGATGCCGGCTGACAAACCTCGTTACCTTATGGGCGTTGGCAAACCCGAGGATCTCGTAGAGGGTGTGCGCCGCGGTGTGGACATGTTCGATTGCGTGATGCCAACCCGTAATGCCCGCAATGGGCATCTGTTCATCGATACAGGCGTGCTGAAGATCCGTAACGCGTTCCATCGCCATGATGATTCGCCGCTGGATCCCACCTGTGATTGCTACACCTGCCAGAACTTCTCCCGTGCTTATCTGCACCATCTGGACAAGTGTGGGGAAATGCTGGGTAGCATGTTGAATACCATCCACAATTTGCGTCACTACCAAGTCCTGATGGCTGGTTTGCGCGAGGCTATTCAACAGGGTACATTGGCCGCCTTCGTCGATGCCTTCTATGCCAAGCGCGGGCTCCCTGTGCCGCCCTTGGACTGAGTTTTCCGACCCTAAGATTCACTATTTGCAACTGGAGTGCTAAATGAGCTTTTTTATCTCTAACGCCATGGCTGATGCCGCTGCGCCTGCCGCTGCCGGTCCTATGGGCGGTGGTTTCGAGTGGATTTTCCTGGTCGGCTTCCTGGTCATCTTCTACCTGATGATCTGGCGTCCACAGGCCAAGCGCGCCAAAGAGCAGAAGAACCTGCTCGGCAGCCTGCAGAAAGGTGACGAAGTTGTGACCACCGGCGGCATCGCTGGCAAGATCACCAAGGTTTCCGACGCTTTCGTGGTTCTGGAAGTCTCCGACACCGTAGAAATGAAGTTCCAGAAGGGCGCCATCGCCGCCACGCTGCCTAAAGGCACGCTCAAAGCGATCTGAGTAACAACCTTTACCAATCGACGGGGCGCGCAAGGCGCCCCGCGTTATAAGCGGGCGGCGTGATGCTGAACAAATACCCTCTGTGGAAATACGTACTGATCCTGGCGGTGCTGGCGATCGGTTTTATTTATTCCGCTCCCAATCTCTATCCTGATGACCCGGCGATCCAGATCACTGGCGCCAGCACTTCGCTGCAAGTCAATCAGGCTGACCTGGAACGCGCGAGCAAGGCACTGACCGACGCTGGCATCCAGGTTAAAGCGGCAACGTTGGCGGCTGATGCGAAGGGCGGCTTGCTGCGCCTGACCAAGGCAGAAGACCAATTGCCGGCCAAAGACGTTGTGCGCAAGGTCATGGGTGATGACTACGTCGTCGCGCTCAACCTGGCACAGACCACGCCGACCTGGTTGCGCAAGATCGGCGCGCACCCGATGAAGCTGGGCCTGGACTTGTCCGGTGGCGTGCACTTCCTGCTGGAAGTCGACATGGACAAAGCCCTCGACGCTCGCCTGAAAGTCTACGAAGGCGACGTGAAGAGCCTGCTGCGCAAAGAGAAGTTGCGTTATCGCAGCCTGCCGCAGCTCAACGGTGCCATCCAGCTGGGCTTCTCTGACGAAGCTTCGCGCGAACAGGCCCGTGCGCTGATCCGCAAGAATTTCAACGATTTCGACATCGTGCCGGCTGACCTCAATGGCCAGGCTGTACTGCGTCTGGCGATGACCCCAGCCAAGCTGGCGGAAATCCGCGAATACTCCATCAAGCAGAACTTGACCACGGTACGTAACCGCGTCAACGAGCTGGGTGTGGCCGAGCCGATCGTTCAGCGCCAGGGTGCCAATCGCATCGTGGTTGAGCTGCCGGGCGTGCAGGACACTGCTGAAGCCAAGCGTATCCTGGGCAAGACTGCCAACTTGGAATTCCGTCTGGCGGCTGAGCCGGGTGCTACCCGCGCGACTGCCGAAGAGTTCGAGTTCCGCGAAGGCAACCGTCCTCCAGCGCTGATCGAGCGTGGCTTGATCATTACCGGTGACCAGGTGACTGACGCCAAGGCCGGTTTCGGCGAGCACGGTACCCCTGAAGTGAACATCCGCCTGGATGGCCACGGCGGCGAACTGATGAGCCGCGCCACGCGCAGCAACGTCGGTCGCAGCATGGCGGTGATCTTCATCGAGCAACGCCCGGTGACCACCTACACCAAGCAGATCGTCAACGGCGTCGAGAAAGACGTGCCGGTACAGACCTTCAAGGAAGAGAAGAAGATCATCAGCCTGGCGACCATCCAGTCGCCGCTGGGGGCTCAATTCCGTATCACTGGCCTGAACGGCCAGGGTGAGTCCTCGGAGCTGGCCCTGTTGCTGCGTGCCGGTGGCCTGGCTGCACCGATGTACTTCGCTGAAGAACGTACCATCGGCCCGAGCCTGGGTGCCGACAACATCACCAAGGGTATCGACGCGGCCTTGTGGGGCATGCTGTTCGTGTCGCTGTTCATCATCGCCATCTACCGCTTCTTCGGCATCATCGCCACCGTGGCCCTGGCGGGCAACATGGTGATGCTGCTGGCCCTGATGTCGCTGCTGGGCGCTACACTGACCCTGCCAGGTATCGCCGGTATCGTACTCACCATGGGTATGGCGGTAGACGCCAACGTGCTGATCTTCTCGCGGATCCGTGAAGAGATCGCCGCCGGCATGACCGTGCAGCGTGCAATCAACGAAGGCTTCGGCCGGGCATTTACCGCGATTCTCGACTCCAACTTGACCACTTTGCTGGTCGGCGGGATTCTCTTTGCCATGGGCACCGGCCCGGTCAAAGGCTTTGCGGTGACCATGTCCCTCGGTATCTTTACCTCGATGTTCACGGCCATCATGGTGACCCGCGCAATGGTCAACCTGATCTTTGGCGGGCGTGACTTCAAGAAGTTGTGGATTTAAGGGGCTGCCATGTTACGTACAATCAACTTCATGGGCGTTCGCAACGTTGCGTTCGGCGTCACCGTGCTCCTTACCGTTCTGGCGTTGTTCAGCTGGTTCCATAAGGGCCTGAACTACGGTCTGGACTTCACCGGCGGTACGCTCATCGAGCTGACCTACGAGAAGCCGGCCGACGTCACCTTGGTGCGCAACGAGCTGGTCAAGGCCGGCTATCACGAAGCCATCGTGCAGAGCTTCGGTGCCACCACCGACCTGCTGGTGCGTATGCCGGGCGAAGACCCGCAACTGGGTCACCAGGTCGCCGAAGCCTTGCAGAAGGTTGGCGGTGACAACCCGGCATCGGTCAAGCGCGTCGAGTTCGTCGGCCCGCAGGTCGGTGAAGAGCTGCGCGACCAGGGCGGCCTCGGCATGCTGATGGCGCTGGTCGGCATCATGATCTACCTGGCATTCCGCTTTCAGTGGAAATTCGGTGTCGGCGCGATTGTGTCGCTGATCCACGACGTGATCGTGACCGTGGGCATCCTCGCGTACTTCCAGATCACCTTCGACCTGACCGTGCTCGCGGCGGTGCTGGCGATCATTGGTTACTCCCTCAACGACACCATCGTGGTATTCGACCGGGTTCGTGAGAACTTCCGGGTACTGCGCAAGGCGTCGTTGATCGAGAACATCAACATTTCCACCACCCAGACCCTGTTGCGGACCATGGCGACGTCGATCTCCACCTTGCTGGCGATCGCGGCACTGATGATCTTCGGCGGCGACAACCTGTGGGGCTTCTCCCTGGCGCTGTTCATCGGCGTTCTGGCGGGTACCTACTCGTCGATCTACATCGCCAACGTGGTGCTGATCTGGCTGAACCTCAACAGCGAAGACCTGATCCCTCCTGCTGCGACTGGCAAGGAGGTCGACGACCGCCCTTGATGGGCGCTTGTTGATCTGCTGTTACAAAGAAGGCACGAGTATTGAACTCGTGCCTTTTTTTTTGCTCCAAGGCTGGGTATAGCGCGGATCTTTCGGTCCGTTTGTGATGGTCAGGAGGTTCACGTGAACAAGTCGTTGCTGGTTGGTGCGGTATTGGGTGCTGTCGGTGTGACTGCCGGGGGTGCTGTTGCCACCTACAGCCTGGTGAAAAGCGGCCCTGAGTATGCGCAAGTGCTGGCGGTGCAGCCGGTAAAAACCCAGATCAAAACCCCGCGCGAGGTCTGCAAGGACGTCGCAGTGACCCGGCAAAAGCCGGTTCAGGATCAACATCAGATCGTCGGCACAGTAGTCGGCGCACTGGCTGGTGGCCTGTTGGGCAACCAGGTCGGTGGTGGTAATGGCAAGAAGCTGGCTACTGTAGCCGGCGCGGTCGGTGGCGGTTACGCCGGTAACAAGGTTCAGGAAGGCATGCAGAACCGCGATACCTACACCACCACCCAAACCCGTTGTAACACCGTCAATGACATCAGCGACAAGGTGGTCGGTTATGACGTGCGTTACAACCTGGATGGCAAGGAAGGATCTGTGCGCATGGACCGTGATCCGGGTGGCCAGATTCCAGTCGATAAAGAAGGTCGGCTGATCCTGGGTCAGAACCAGCAGTAATTGATAAGCCTGGCACTGGTCCAGATGTAGGCGCTGGCTTGCCTGCGATTGCGCTGGGTCGGCAGCTGATTAGCTGGCTGACCGCAATCGCAGGCAAGCCAGCGCCTACATTGGATTGTGGTTGAGTCAGTGGTACTGGGTTTGCCCCCAAATCCCAGGCATAAAAAAAGCACCCCTCGGGGTGCTTTTTTTGTGCTCGCTCGCTTAGCGTTTCAGCGAAGCCGGCAGGTGCGGCTGGATCGCCGTCAGTACTGCCTTGAAGCATTTGGTGTTGCCGGCAACCACGTGGCCTTTCTCAAGGAAGTCGTGACCGCCGGTAAAGTCGCTCACCAGGCCGCCTGCTTCCTGGATCAGCAGGGCGCCTGCAGCCATGTCCCACTCGGACAGGCCCGATTCCCAGAACGCATCAAAACGACCTGCGGCCACATAGGCCAGGTCCAGGCTGGCGGCACCGGCGCGGCGGATGCCAGCGGTCTGGCCAACCAGGGCGCGGAACATGCCCAGGTAGTTTTCCAGGTTGTCCATCTGGTCGTCACGGAACGGGAAGCCGGTGCCGAGCAGGGCGCCGTCCAGGCTGGTACGGCCGCTGACACGCAGGCGACGACCATTCAGCTGGGCGCCACGGCCACGGCTGGCGGTGAATTCTTCCTGGCGAACCGGATCGAGTACGACGGCGTGTTCCAGGCGGCCACGGTATTTGCAGGCAATGCTCACCGCAAAGTGTGGGATGCCGCGCAGGAAGTTGGTGGTGCCATCCAGTGGGTCGATGATCCACAGGTAGTCTTCGCCTTCGCCGCTACCTTTGTGCAGGCCGGTTTCTTCACCGAGGATGCCGTGGGTAGGGTAGGCCTTGCGCAGGGCGTCGATGATTTTCTGTTCGGCGGCACGATCCACCTCGGATACATAATCCTTGGCGTCTTTTTCGTCGACCTTGATGGTATCCAGGCGCTCGATGGAGCGGAAGATCAATTCACTGGCGCTGCGGGCGGCGCGCAGCGCGATATTCAGCATGGGCTGCATGGATGTGTCACCTAAGGTTGTTAAAGAAAGCCGGGCATTCTAGCAGAAACTTTCTTCAGGTGAAGGACGACGTTAGCTTTCATGGCATAACCTTAGGCTGTTCTGTAAGATTTGCTCCCCTTTCCCGTGTCCGAGAGCGCCTCCCTTGCTGCAAAACATTCGTGTCGTCTTGGTCAATACCAGTCATCCCGGCAACATCGGCGGGGTGGCGCGAGCCATGAAAAACATGGGGCTGACGCGCCTGGTGCTGGTCGAACCGCGCGTGTTCCCCCATCACGAGGCTGATGCCCGTGCGTCCGGCGCCAATGACATCCTCGAAAAGGCCCAGGTCGTCGCCACCTTGGAAGACGCCCTGGTCGGTTGCAACCTGGTGCTCGGCACCAGTGCTCGCGATCGCCGCATTCCCTGGCCGCTGCTGGATCCGCGCGAGTGCGGGACCAAGGTCGTGGAAGAGGCGGCTGGCGGCGCTGAGATCGCGCTGGTGTTTGGCCGTGAAGACTCCGGCCTCACCAATGAAGAGCTGCAGCGATGTCATTACCACGTGCACATTCCATCAGACCCTGAGTTCAGCTCGCTGAACCTCGGGGCAGCGGTGCAGGTGTTGAGTTATGAAGTGCGCATGGCCTGGCTGGCCGCAGAAGGGCAGCCGAGCAAGGTCGAGAAGGACGAAGTGGCGTCGACCAAGAGTGGCGAGTTGGCCACCATGGACGAGCTGGAGCGATTCTATGAACACCTGGAGCAAACCCTGGTGGCCATTGAGTTCCTCGATCCGGAAAAACCACGGCACTTGATGGCGCGCCTGCGTCGGTTGTACGGACGCAGCTCGGTCAGCCGGGCGGAAATGAATATATTGCGTGGCATCCTCACGGAAACCCAGAAAGCGGCCCGTGGCGAGCTTCTTAAGCGGAAGGATTAAAAATGTTCGAGCGTTTGCGAGAAGATATCCAGAGTGTTTTCCACCGTGACCCGGCGGCGCGCAACGCCTTTGAAGTGCTGACGTGCTACCCGGGCATGCATGCAATCTGGATCCATCGCCTGTCCGGCGCCCTGTGGGGCATGGGCTGGAAATGGCTGGCGCGGCTGGTGTCGAACTTCGGTCGCTGGCTGACCGGGATCGAAATCCACCCGGGGGCCAAGGTCGGGCGTCGCTTCTTTATCGACCATGGCATGGGCATTGTGATCGGCGAGACGGCTGAAATTGGGGATGACGTAACCCTCTACCAGGGCGTGACCCTCGGCGGTACCAGCTGGAACAAAGGCAAGCGCCACCCAACCCTCGAAGACGGCGTGGTGGTCGGGGCGGGTGCCAAGGTGCTGGGCCCGTTCACGGTCGGCGCGGGCGCCAAGGTCGGCTCCAATGCGGTGGTGACCAAGGCGGTACCGGCCGGTGCGACCGTGGTCGGCATTCCAGGGCGGATCATCGTCAAGCCGGAAGTCGGCGATGAGCAGGAAGCCAAGCGCAAGGCCATGGCCGAGAAGATCGGCTTCGATGCCTACGGCGTCAGCGAAGACATGCCGGACCCGGTGGCGCGCGCCATCGGCCAACTGCTCGATCATCTGCAGGCAGTAGATGGCAAGCTGGAGGGCATGTGCGGTGCGCTGAAGGATCTGGGCAGCCCTTACTGTGCGAAAGATCTGCCTGAGTTGCGCGAAGAAGACTTCGCCGAGATCAAGGACGAAGCATCAGCCACCAAGGCAGGCTAGATATTACGGTTGATAGAAATCTCCTGTGGGAGCTGGCTTGCCGGTGATCGCGGTCTGCCAGCTACCCCTTGAGCTGCTGATCCACCGCCAATCGCAGGCAAGCCAGCTTCCACATTTGATCTCCATTGGTCATGAGATCGGGCGTTGACCTTGTTCCTGCTGGTCGTCCCCACCCCATCCTGCTATGATTCGCGCGCCCTTTTTACGGGTAATCCTGACTAAAGTACTAGGTCTTATAGTTGACTTAAATACTCGGGAATCGCATACTTGCTCCCATTCTGAAACACCTTGGTACTTGTCCATGAGACTGACTACAAAAGGCCGATACGCGGTGACCGCCATGCTTGACCTGGCCTTGCACGCGCAAACTGGGCCGGTGTCCCTGGCCGATATCTCCGAGCGCCAAGGCATTTCCCTGTCCTACCTCGAGCAACTGTTCGCCAAGTTGCGCCGCAGCAACCTGGTTTCCAGCGTGCGTGGGCCGGGCGGCGGCTATCAACTGTCCCGCGACATGCAGGGCATCCAGGTAGCCCAGGTCATCGACGCGGTGAACGAATCCGTCGATGCAACCAAATGCCAGGGTCTGGGTGACTGCCACGCCGGCGACACCTGCCTGACGCACCACCTGTGGTGCGACTTGAGCCTGCAGATCCATGAGTTTTTGAGTGGTATCAGCTTGGCTGATCTTGTGACTCGCCGTGAGGTGCAAGAAGTAGCCCAGCGTCAGGACCAGCGCCGTTGCAACACCAAGGCGCCGCGTCTGGACAAGATTGAAGCGTCCGCCGTCGAGTGACAGCCGAAGAGCTAACGGCACGCCAGCCAGCCTGATTTAGGAGAAAGTCCATGAAATTGCCGATTTACCTTGATTACTCAGCGACCACCCCGGTTGATCCGCGTGTCGCGCAAAAGATGAGTGAATGCCTGCTGGTTGACGGAAACTTCGGCAACCCGGCCTCCCGTTCCCACGTATTCGGCTGGAAAGCCGAGGAAGCGGTCGAGAACGCTCGTCGCCAGGTTGCTGACCTGGTGGGTGCAGACCCGCGTGAAATCGTCTGGACCTCCGGTGCCACCGAGTCCGACAACCTGGCAATCAAGGGCGCGGCGCATTTCTATGCGACCAAGGGCAAGCACCTGATCACCACCAAGATTGAGCACAAGGCTGTCCTCGACACCATGCGCCAACTGGAGCGTGAAGGTTTCGAGGTGACCTACCTCGAGCCAACCACCGACGGTATCGTCACCCCGGCCATGATTGAGGCCGCGCTGCGTGAAGACACCATCCTGGTTTCCGTGATCCACGTGAACAACGAAATCGGCACCATCAACGACATCGCGGCCATTGGCGAGCTGACCCGTTCCAAGGGCATCCTGCTGCACGTCGACGCTGCCCAGTCCACCGGCAAGGTCGACATCGACCTGTCGAAACTGAAAGTCGACCTGATGTCGTTCTCTGCCCACAAGACCTACGGCCCTAAAGGCATCGGCGCGCTCTACGTGAGCCGCAAGCCTCGCGTGCGTATCGAAGCCACCATGCACGGCGGCGGTCACGAGCGCGGCATGCGTTCGGGCACCCTGGCGACCCACCAGATCGTCGGCATGGGCGAAGCTTTCCGCGTAGCCAAGGAAGACATGGCTGCCGAAAACGTGCGCATCAAGGCCCTCAGCGATCGCTTCTACAAGCAGGTCGAGAACCTTGAAGAGCTGTACATCAACGGCAGCATGACCGCCCGTGTACCGCACAACCTGAATTTGAGCTTCAACTACGTCGAAGGCGAGTCGCTGATCATGGCGCTCAAGGACCTGGCGGTTTCGTCCGGTTCGGCCTGCACCTCGGCCTCGCTTGAGCCTTCGTATGTCCTGCGCGCCCTGGGCCGCAACGACGAACTGGCACATAGCTCGATCCGCTTTACGTTCGGCCGCTTCACCACCGAAGAACAAGTCGACTACGCCGCGCAGAAAGTCTGCGAGGCCGTCAACAAGCTGCGCGTTTTGTCGCCGCTGTGGGACATGTACAAAGACGGTGTCGATATTTCCAAGATCGAGTGGGCGGCACACTAAATATAGAAGCCGCCACCCAAGCTCTGTAGGAACGTGGCGGAAAACGCAGGCGTTTTTACAGGGTTCCAGAGCGGCCCTGATGAGTGAGGATTCAGTACCATGGCTTACAGCGAAAAGGTCATCGACCACTACGAAAACCCGCGCAACGTCGGCAAGATGAACGCGGAAGACCCTGATGTCGGCACCGGCATGGTCGGCGCTCCGGCGTGCGGCGATGTGATGCGCCTGCAGATCAAGGTTAACGAAGCTGGCGTTATCGAAGACGCCAAATTCAAGACATATGGCTGCGGTTCCGCCATTGCCTCCAGCTCCCTCGCTACCGAGTGGATGAAAGGCAAGACCCTGGATGAGGCTGTCACCATCAGCAACACCCAGCTGGCCGAAGAACTGGCCCTGCCGCCGGTGAAAATTCACTGCTCGGTACTCGCTGAAGACGCCATCAAGGCGGCCGTTCGCGACTACAAGCAGAAGAAAGGCTTGATCTAAGCATTTGGCGACGAGTAAGGAGTCAACGATGGCTATCAGCATGACAGAAGCGGCTGCGCAGCACATTCGCCGCTCCCTGAATGGGCGCGGTAAAGGTGAGGGGATTCGTCTGGGTGTTCGCACCACGGGCTGTTCCGGCCTTGCCTACGTGCTGGAGTTTGTCGACGAGGTGGTTGCGGAAGACCAGGTGTTCGAAAGTCACGGCGAGAAAGTGATTATCGACCCCAAGAGCCTGACCTACCTGGACGGCACCGAACTCGATTTCGTCAAGGAAGGGTTGAACGAAGGCTTCAAGTTCAACAACCCCAACGTGCGCGGTGAATGTGGCTGCGGCGAAAGCTTCAACATCTGAGGCTATTCGTGGGTACTCCTTGTCATTTCGCTTTATTCGAGCTGCAGCCGAGTTTCCGGCTGGACCTCGAACAGCTGGCCACGCGCTACCGTGAATTGGCGCGTGGCGTGCACCCGGACCGCTTCGCTGACGCTTCCGAGCGTGAGCAACGCCAGGCCCTGGAGCAATCGGCCAGCCTCAACGAAGCCTATCAGACGCTCAAAAGCCCTCCGAAACGCGCGCGTTACCTGCTCGCGATGAACGGTGGCGAGTTGCCGCTGGAAGTCACGGTGCACGACCCGGACTTCCTGATGCAGCAGATGCAGTGGCGCGAAGAGCTCGAAGACTTGCAGGACGAAGCCGATCTGGCGGGTGTCGCGGTCTTCAAGCGTCGTCTGAAAACGGCCCAGGATGAGCTCAACGAAAGCTTCGCAGCCTGTTGGAACGATGCTGCGCAACGCGAACAGGCCGAACGCCTGATGCGGCGCATGCAGTTCCTCGACAAGCTCACCTACGAAGTGCGCCAGTTAGAAGAGCGCCTCGACGATTAACCCAGTGCTGCCCGTGATGCACGCCTGATAGACAGATAAGACCTGATTACCATGGCTCTACTGCAAATCGCCGAACCCGGCCAAAGCCCTCAACCGCACCAGCGTCGCCTGGCGGTGGGGATTGACCTGGGCACCACCAATTCCCTGGTTGCTGCCTTGCGCAGCGGCCTGTCCGAGCCGCTGCCCGACGCCAATGGCCAGGTGATCCTGCCGTCCGCCGTGCGCTATCACGCTGATCGCACCGAAGTGGGCGAGTCGGCCAAGCTGGCCGCGTCTACCGATCCCTTGAACACCGTGCTGTCGGTCAAGCGCTTGATGGGTCGTGGTCTGTCCGACGTCAAGCAATTGGGCGACCAGTTGCCGTACCGCTTTGTCGGTGGCGAATCCCATATGCCGTTCATCGATACTGTCCAGGGGCCGAAGAGCCCGGTGGAAGTGTCGGCCGATATTCTCAAGGTGCTGCGCCAGCGTGCGGAATCCACCTTGGGCGGCGAACTGGTGGGCGCGGTGATCACCGTTCCGGCGTATTTCGATGATGCTCAGCGTCAAGCCACCAAGGACGCGGCGAAACTCGCCGGCCTCAACGTGCTGCGCCTGCTCAACGAGCCGACTGCGGCTGCCGTGGCCTATGGCCTGGATCAGCACGCAGAAGGCCTGGTCGCTATTTATGACCTGGGCGGCGGCACCTTTGATATTTCGATCCTGCGCCTGACCGGCGGTGTCTTCGAAGTGCTGGCCACCGGCGGCGACAGCGCCCTGGGCGGCGATGACTTCGACCACGCCATTGCGGGCTGGATCATCACCAGCGCCGGCTTGTCGGCTGACCTGGATCCGGGCGCGCAACGCAACCTGTTGCAAACCGCCTGTGCGGCCAAGGAAGCGTTGACTGATGCTGCCTCGGTTGAAGTGTCCTACGGCACTTGGTCGGCTCCACTGACCCGCGAAGCCTTCGATGCGTTGATCGAACCGATGGTTGCCCGCAGCCTCAAGGCTTGCCGTCGCGCCGTGCGTGATTCCGGCATTGAGCTGGAAGACGTCGGTGCCGTGGTCATGGTGGGTGGTTCCACCCGTGTACCGCGCGTTCGCGAGGCCGTGGCTGAAGCCTTTGGTCGCCAGCCGCTGACTGAAATCGACCCGGATCAGGTAGTCGCCATTGGTGCTGCTATCCAGGCCGATACCCTGGCTGGGAACAAGCGCGATGGTGGCGAATTGCTGCTGCTCGACGTGATTCCGCTGTCCCTGGGCCTCGAAACCATGGGTGGCCTGATGGAGAAGGTGATTCCACGTAATACCACCATCCCCGTTGCCCGCGCCCAGGACTTCACTACTTACAAAGATGGCCAGACGGCCATGATGATTCATGTGCTGCAAGGCGAGCGCGAGTTGATCAGCGATTGCCGCTCCCTCGCGCGCTTTGAATTGCGCGGCATTCCGGCGATGGTCGCCGGTGCGGCGAAGATTCGCGTGACCTTCCAGGTCGACGCCGATGGCCTGCTCAGTGTCGCTGCGCGCGAACTGGCGTCCGGCGTCGAAGCCAGCATCCAGGTCAAGCCGTCCTACGGCCTGACCGACGGCGAAATCGCCAAGATGCTCAAGGACTCGTTCCAATATGCCGGTGACGACAAGGTCGCCCGCGTATTGCGTGAGCAGCAAGTGGATGCCCAGCGCCTGCTCGAAGCGGTGCAGGGCGCCCTTGAGGCGGATGGCGAGCGCCTGTTGGATGCCGAAGAGCGCATGGTCATCGACCTGCAAATGCAGGAGCTGGCTGAACTGATGAAAGGCAACGATGGTTACGCCATCGAGCAGCAGACCAAGCGCTTGTCGCAGGTCACGGATGCGTTTGCCGCCCGGCGCATGGATCAGACGGTGAAAGCCGCACTGGCCGGGCGCAACCTGAATGAAATCGAGGAATAATTAATGCCGCAGGTCATTTTTCTGCCACACGCCGAGCATTGCCCGGACGGTATGGTCGTGGAGGCTGAGACCGGCAAGTCCATCCTCGAAGTTGCCCATGACAACCACATCGAGATCGAAAGCGCCTGTGGCGGAGTGTGCGCCTGCACCACCTGCCACTGCGTGATTCGCGAGGGTTTCAACTCCCTGGAAGAAGCGGATGAGCTCGAAGAGGACTTTCTGGACCGCGCCTGGGGCCTGGAGGCGACTTCTCGCCTAAGCTGTCAGGCAAAGGTCGGAACTGAAGACATCACCGTCGAAATCCCGAAATATTCCCTCAACCATGCAGCCGAAGCGCCGCATTGATTCAAGGAAATGTCATGAGCCTGAAATGGGTTGATGTACAAGAGATCGCTATACAACTTGCGCAAGCTCACCCGGAGGTCAATCCTCTGACGGTCAACTTCGTCAAGCTGCGCAATCTGGTGATGGAGCTGCCGGACTTCGACGACATCCCCGACCGGGGTGGCGAAAAGGTTCTGGAGGCGATTCAAGGCCTGTGGATCGAAGAAGCAGACTGAACCGCCTTTTTACGCAGTTAGGCAATACCCAATAACCCGCGTATAATTCGCGGGTTTAATTTTTCGTAAATTACCGTTTCTGGAGTTACACCATGGCTGTTCAACGTACTTTCTCCATCATCAAGCCTGACGCTGTTGCAAAAAACGTCATCGGCGAGATCACCACTCGTTTCGAAAAAGCCGGCCTGAAGGTTGTAGCTTCGAAACTCAAGCAACTGTCCAAGGCTGAAGCTGAAGGCTTCTACGCTGAGCACAGCGCTCGTGGCTTCTTCGGTGACCTGGTTGCCTTCATGATCTCCGGTCCTGTTGTTGTTCAGGTTCTGGAAGGCGAAAACGCTATCGCTCTGAACCGTGAGCTGATGGGCGCTACCAACCCTAAAGAAGCAGCTGCCGGCACCATCCGTGCTGATTTCGCTGAGTCCATCGACGCCAACGCTGTACACGGTTCGGACTCCGAAGCCGCTGCTGCTCGCGAAATCGCTTACTTTTTCGCTGCTACTGAAGTAACCGCTCGCTAAGCATCGGCTTAAAGAGTGAGGGTGAATCCATGACTACATCGACTGTTAAAACCAACCTGCTGGGTCTGACTCAACAGGAAATGGAAAAATTCTTCGACTCAATCGGGGAGAAGCGTTTCCGTGCCGGTCAGGTAATGAAGTGGATTCACCACTTTGGCGTCGACGATTTCGACGCCATGACGAACGTCAGCAAGGCTTTGCGCGACAAGCTCAAGGCTATTGCTGAAGTGCGTGGTCCGGAAGTGGTCAGCGAGGACATCTCCAGCGACGGCACCCGTAAATGGGTGGTGCGCGTGGCGTCCGGCAGCTGTGTCGAGACCGTGTACATTCCCCAGGGCAAACGCGGCACCTTGTGCGTTTCGTCCCAGGCAGGCTGTGCCCTGGACTGCAGTTTCTGCTCCACCGGCAAGCAAGGCTTCAATAGCAACCTCACCGCCGCCGAAGTCATCGGCCAGGTGTGGATTGCCAACAAATCCTTTGGCAGCGTCCCGGCAACCGTCGACCGTGCCATCACCAACGTGGTGATGATGGGCATGGGTGAGCCGCTGCTGAACTTCGACAACGTCGTTTCGGCCATGCATCTGATGATGGACGACCTGGGCTACGGCATCTCCAAGCGCCGTGTGACCCTGTCGACCTCCGGCGTGGTGCCGATGATCGATGAGTTGTCCAAGCACATCGACGTCTCCCTGGCGTTGTCGCTGCACGCACCCAATGACGCATTGCGTAACCAATTGGTGCCGATCAACAAGAAGTATCCGCTTAAGATGCTGCTCGAGTCTTGCCAGCGCTACATGTCGTCCCTGGGCGAAAAGCGCGTGCTGACCATTGAGTACACCCTGCTCAAGGACATCAACGACAAGGTCGAACACGCGGTCGAGATGATCGAGTTGCTCAAGAACATCCCGTGCAAGATCAACCTGATTCCGTTCAACCCGTTTCCACATTCTGGCTACGAGCGGCCGAGCAACAACGCCATCCGCCGTTTCCAGGATCAACTGCACCAGGCCGGCTACAACGTCACCGTACGCACCACCCGTGGTGAAGACATCGACGCCGCCTGTGGCCAATTGGTAGGACAGGTGCTGGATCGCACCCGTCGCAGCGAACGTTATATCGCGGTGCGCGAACTGAGCGCCGCCGACGATATGCCACAAAGCGCTGCGAATCGAAACTGAGAGAGGATCTCTATGCCCTTGCGCCTTGCGCTGCTTTTACTGGTGACCGGCCTTGCGGCCGGATGTGTTTCATCGGGACATGAAAGCCCGTTGCAAACCGGTAAAGGCCGTGACGCGGCGCGAGTTGCCTATGTGCAACTGGGGTTGGGGTACCTGCAGCAAGGCATGAGCGAACAGGCCAAGGTGCCATTGAAAAAGGCCCTGGCGCTGGACAGCGACGATGCCGACGTCAACGCCGCATTGGCCCTGGTATTCCAGGCCCAGGCCGAGCCTGAACTGGCCGATCAGTATTTCAACAAAGCCCTGGCCGTCCGGCCTGCCGATCCGCGGTTGCTGAACAATTACGGCAGCTTCCTGTTCGCGCAGCAACGTTATGACCAGGCAGCCGTTAATTTCCAGCAAGCCAGCGCCGATACCCTCTATCCTGAACGCTCGCGGGTGTTCGAGAACCTTGGGGTGACCTCGATGCGCCTCGGCCAGCGCGACAGCGCACGCCAGCAACTGGAAAAAGCCCTGCACTTGAACGGTCGTCAGCCACGCGCGTTGCTCGAAATGGCTGAGTTGTCCTACGAAGACAGGCATTATGTGCCGGCACGTGACTATTACGAGCGTTTTAGCCTGCTCAGCGGGCAAAATGCACGTAGTCTATTGCTTGGTGTGCGCCTGGCGACGGTTCATGAAGAACGCGACACGGCCGCACGTTTTGGCCAGCAACTCGAACGACTCTATCCCGGTACGCCGGAATATCAGCAATACCTGTCGGAGCAATGATGAAAGCGGCGCACCCGGAAGTTGTAGCAGCTAATCGCGTAAACCCAGGCGACACCTTGCGTCAGGCCCGCGAAAGCAATGGTTGGTCGTTGGCGGAAGTGGCCCTCAAGCTCAATTTGACCACCACCTCCCTGGGCAACCTGGAAGCCGGCGCGTTCGACAAGCTGCCTGGGCATACCTTCGCCCGCGGCTACATCCGCGCCTACGCCAAGCTGCTGGGGATCGACCAGGCCGTATTGGTCCAGGAATTCGACCAGTTCACCGGCACCGACTCTCAGGGCAGCAATGTCCACGGCCTGGGCCGCATCGAAGAGCCGGTGCGGGTTTCCCACACGATTTTACGCATTGTCAGCCTGTTGCTGCTGATCGCTGTCATTGGCGGCGGGTTTGTCTGGTGGCAAGACCAGACCTCCCAGCGCTCCAAGGACCTGACCAGCAACGCCATGGAGCACGTCGAAGTCGAAAGCGCCGACGGCACCACCCAGATTCACCCGCTCGATGAGCCAGAGGACCAGGCTGTGGCTGAGAGCCAGGCCGCGCCTGAAGCGCCGGTTGCCACTGAGCCGCCAGCAGCAGAAACCGCACCTGCCGCAACCGCTGCCGTACCAGCACCTGCGACGCCGTCTGCACCGGCTCACACACCGGCAGCTCCGGCCGCCCAGGCGCACACTCCAGCGACTCCGGCGCAAGCGCCAGCGGCCCCAACGCCGGCCGCTCCGGCAGCGCCTGCGATTTCACCGCCTACCGCCCCGGCATTGATCGCGGGTGATGGGCGCGTACAGATCACCTTCATCGCTGACTGCTGGACGCAGGTCACCGATGGCAATGGCAAAGTGCTGTTTAGCGGTCTGAAGCGTAAGGGAGATACTCTTGACCAAGGCGGCAAGCCTCCTTTGACGCTGCGTCTGGGCTTTGCCCGTGGCGCGCAAGTGGCCTACAACGGCCAGCCTGTGGACGTGGCGCCGTTCACCAGTGGCGAGACCGCTCGCCTCAAGTTGGGACAATAGTCATGCACGGCGAATCTCCAATCAAACGTCGCGTATCGCGCAAGATCTGGGTCGGCTCGGTGCCGGTGGGCGGCGATGCCCCCATTGCGGTACAAAGCATGACCAACAGCGACACCAATGACGTGGCCGCCACCGTTGCCCAGATCAACCGTCTGGAAGCGGCCGGCGTGGACATCGTACGGGTATCCGTGCCGGACATGGACGCTGCCGAAGCCTTCGGTCGCATCAAGCAACTGGTCAAGGTGCCGTTGGTGGCCGACATTCACTTCGACTACAAGATCGCACTGCGCGTAGCCGAACTGGGTGTGGACTGCCTGCGTATCAACCCGGGCAACATCGGTCGCGAAGACCGTGTGCGTGCCGTGGTGGATGCGGCGCGTGATCGCGGCATTCCGATCCGCATCGGCGTCAACGCCGGCTCCCTGGAAAAAGACCTGCAAAAGAAATACGGCGAGCCGACCCCGGCGGCGCTGGTTGAATCGGCGCTGCGCCATGTTGAACACCTTGAACGCCTGAATTTCCAGGACTTCAAGGTCAGCGTAAAGGCCTCCGACGTGTTCATGGCCGTAGAAGCCTACCGCCTGCTGGCCAAGGAAATCGTGCAGCCGCTGCACCTGGGTATCACCGAAGCCGGTGGTTTACGTTCAGGCACAGTGAAATCTGCGGTGGGTCTCGGTATGCTGCTCGCCGAAGGGATTGGCGATACTATCCGCATCTCCCTCGCGGCAGACCCGGTAGAGGAAGTGAAGGTCGGTTACGACATTCTCAAATCCCTGCATTTGCGTTCCCGTGGCATCAACTTCATTGCCTGCCCGAGCTGCTCGCGGCAGAACTTCGACGTGGTGAAAACCATGAACGAACTGGAAGGGCGCCTCGAAGACCTGCTGGTGCCGCTGGATGTCGCGGTAATCGGTTGTGTGGTCAACGGCCCGGGTGAAGCCAAAGAGGCGCACATCGGCTTGACCGGCGGCACACCGAACCTGATCTACATCGACGGCAAGCCGTCGCAGAAGTTGACGAATGACAATCTGGTGGATGAGCTCGAAAGACTGATCCGCGAGAAAGCGGCCGAAAAGGTCGCGGCTGACGCAGCGCTGATCGCGCGCGGCTGATTGAACGAATTTAAGGATTTGATGTGAGCAAGTCTCTGCAAGCCATTCGTGGCATGAACGACATCCTGCCTGAGCAGACGCCCCTGTGGCGTTACTTCGAGAGCACTGTCGCGCGCCTGCTGGATAACTACGGTTACAAGCAGATCCGCATGCCGATCGTCGAGTTCACCGAGCTGTTCAAGCGCTCGATCGGTGAAGTGACCGACATCGTCGAAAAAGAGATGTACACCTTTGAGGACCGCAACGGCGACTCCCTGACCCTGCGTCCGGAAGGCACAGCCGCGTGCGTGCGCGCCGTGCTCGAGCATGGCCTCACCGGTGGCGGCCAGCCACAGAAACTCTGGTACATCGGCCCGATGTTCCGCCACGAGCGCCCGCAGAAAGGCCGTTATCGCCAGTTCCACCAGATCGGCCTGGAGGTGTTCAACCTCGACGGTCCGGACATCGACGCCGAGCTGATCGTGCTGACCTGGCGCCTGTGGGGCCTGCTGGGCATCCGCGACGCGGTCAAGCTTGAGCTCAACAGCCTGGGCACCAGCGAGTCGCGCGGTCGCTATCGCGAGGCCCTGGTCGAGTACCTGTCCGCCCACCTGGACAAACTGGATGAAGACAGCCAGCGCCGTCTGAAAACCAACCCGTTGCGCGTCCTTGATACCAAGAACGCCGACACCCAGGCCGTGCTGGTTGATGCACCGAAAATGGCCGACTACCTGGACGACGAATCCCGACTCCACTTCGAGGGCCTCAAGGCTCGCCTGGAGGCGGCCGGGATTCCGTACGTGATCAACCCGAAGCTGGTACGCGGCCTCGATTACTACAGCAAGACCGTGTTCGAGTGGGTCACCGACAAGCTCGGCGCCCAGGGCACCGTGTGTGCCGGTGGGCGTTACGACGGCCTGGTTGAACAGATGGGCGGCAAGCCGACCGCGGGTGTAGGTTTTGCCATGGGTATCGAGCGGCTGATCCTGCTGCTGGAAACCCTGGAGCAGGTCCCGGAAGAAATCTCCCGTCAGGTGGATGTGTACCTGTGCGCATTCGGCGAGGCGGCCGAACTGGCAGCCCTGGCCCTGAGCGAAAAGGTTCGCGACCAACTGCCGAACCTGCGCCTGCAGATCAATGCCGGCGCCGGCAGCTTCAAGAGCCAGTTCAAGAAGGCCGACAAGAGCGGTGCGCTGTATGCACTGATCCTCGGCGATGACGAGTTGGCCCAGCAAGTGATAGGTTTCAAACCCCTGCGTGGCCAGGGCGAGCAACAGAACATTGCCTTTGATGCGCTCGCCGCGCACTTGGCCACCTGCGTCGTGCAGGGTTGAAGCTGTCGAACAGCCGAATTTAGCGATTAAGGAGTATTGGGGTGTCGAGTACTGATGATGAGCAACTGGCCGAGTTCAAGGACTGGTGGCAGCGTAACGGCAAGCCCCTGGTTACTGGCGGCCTGCTGGCTTTAGTGGTGGTGTTCGGCTGGCAAGCCTGGACCAAGTATCAGGCCAACCAATCCCAGGGCGCCTCGATCCTCTATCAGCAATTGCTGGAAACCACGTTGACGCCTGACGGCAAGCCCGACCCTGCGCAAGTAGCGGATCTGGCCGGCAAGCTGAAGAACGAATTTGGCGGTACCACCTACGCCCAATACGGCAGCCTGTTCGTCGCGAAAGTCGCGGTCGACACCGGCAAGCTGGATGACGCAGCCACCGAGCTGAAGGCCATCGCCGACAAACCGACCAACCCGACCCTGGGTGAAATCGCACGTCAGCGCCTGGCTCAGGTATTGGCGGCACAGAACAAGGCTGACGAAGCACTCAAACTGCTCGACGGCGATGCTGACAAGGCATTTGTAGCCACTCGCGAAGAGCTCAAGGGCGACCTGTTGGTCCAATTGGGTCGTACCGACGAAGCCAATGCTGCGTACCAAAAAGCCAAGGCGGCGCTGTCTGATGAAGCAGCGGTCGGTGGCTTACAAATCAAGCTGGACGACTTGGCCAAAGGGGATGCGTGACGTGATCCGTTGGAAACATGCAGCATTGCTGGCTCTGGCCGTTCTGGCCGCGGGTTGCAGCAGCAACAGTAAAAAAGAACTGCCTCCGGCCGAGCTGACCAGCTTCAAGGAAGAAGTGGTCCTGCAAAAGCAGTGGAGCCGCTCCATCGGTGACGGTCAGGGCGACACCTACAACATGTTGGTACCGGCAATCGACGGTGACAACATTGTGGCCGCTGACGTGACCGGCGTCGTGATCTCCATGGATCGCATGAACGGCGACGTGAAGTGGAAGAAAGACCTCGAATTGCCTGTGTCCGGCGCCGTTGGCGTGGGTTATGGCCTGGTAATGCTCGGCACGCTCAAGGGCGAAGTCGTGGCGCTGGATTCCAGCACCGGTGAAGAGAAATGGCGCGCTCGCGTGACCAGTGAGGTTCTCGCACCGCCTGCCACCAACGGCGATATCGTCGTGGTGCAGACTCAGGACGACCGTGTGATCGGCCTCGACGCCAGCACCGGTGAACAGCGCTGGTTGTACGACAGCACCCCGGCGGTACTGACGTTGCGCGGTACCAGTGGTCCGATTGTGACCAACAATCTGGCCGTTGCAGGCCTGTCGACCGGTAAAGTGGTCGCCCTCGATACCCAGAACGGCGTGCCGGCCTGGGAAACCCGTGTGGCCATCCCGCAAGGTCGTTCGGAACTCGATCGCGTGGTCGACATCGATGGTGGCTTGCTGCTGTCGGGTGAAACGATCTACGTCGCCACTTACCAGGGCCGTGTAGCGGCGCTGGACCTGCAGAGCGGTCGCGTCAACTGGCAGCGTGATGCTTCCAGCTACGCGGGTGTCGCCCAAGGGTTTGGCAGCGTCTACGTCAGCCTGGCATCCGGCACCGTTGAAAGTGTGGATGAGCGCACCACCACTGCGCTGTGGAGCAACGACTCGCTGGCCCGCCGTCAACTGTCGGCACCGGAGGTGTTCTCCAGCTACGTGGCTGTTGGCGACTTCGAAGGCTACCTGCACCTGCTGAGCCAGGTGGACGGTCGCTTTGTAGGTCGTGAGCGTATCGACAGCGACGGCCTGCGTGCCCGTCCGCTGGTCGTGGGTAACATGCTTTATGTGTTTGGCAACAGCGGCAAGCTGGAAGCCCTGACCATCAAGTAAGAACTATGCTTGGGGTAACCCCCAGGCGGCCCCGTTTCGGCGGGGCATGCGGCATTTGAATATGCTGCCCCGAGCACCAGCCGCTGCCTTGCAGCGGCTTTTGTATTTTCTGAAATAACGAAGTGGAGAGCCGCATGGTTCCCGTAATCGCCCTGGTGGGCCGACCTAACGTCGGCAAGTCCACCTTGTTCAACCGCCTGACCAGGACTCGCGACGCCATCGTCGGCGACTTGTCCGGTCTGACCCGTGATCGCCAATACGGTGAGGCAAAGTGGCAAGGGCGCTCCTACATTATTGTCGACACCGGTGGTATCTCCGGTGACGAGCATGGCATGGACGAAAAAATGGCCGAGCAGTCGCTGCTGGCCATTGAAGAAGCCGATGTCGTGTTGTTCCTGGTGGACGCCCGTGCGGGCTACACCGCTGCCGACCAGATGATTGGCGAGCACCTGCGCAAGCGCAACAAGCGTTCCTACGTGGTCGCCAACAAGATCGACAATATCGATCCTGAACTGGCCCGTGCCGAATTCAGCCCGATGGGCCTGGGCGACGCGATCCCGATCGCCGGTGCGCACGGTCGCGGCATCACCCAGATGCTGGAAATTGCCCTGAGCAGCTTCCCCAAGGATGACGCCGAGGAAGAAGAGGGCGAGGAAGAGATCGTCGCCGAAGGTGAGGAAGCCAAGCGCATTCCTGGCCCGAGCGAAAAAGACGGTATCAAGATCGCCATCATCGGCCGTCCGAACGTGGGCAAGTCGACCCTGGTCAACCGCATGCTCGGTGAAGACCGGGTTATCGTGTATGACCAACCCGGCACCACGCGCGACAGTATCTACATCCCGTTCGAGCGTAACGACGAGAAGTACACGCTGATCGACACCGCCGGTGTGCGCAAGCGCGGCAAGATCCACGAGGAAGTTGAAAAGTTCTCCGTGGTGAAAACCCTGCAGGCGATCAAAGACGCCAACGTGGTGATCTTCGTGATGGACGCCCGCGAAGGTGTGGTGGACCACGACCTCAACTTGCTGGGCTTTGCCCTGGAAGCCGGTCGCGCTTTGGTAATCGCGATCAACAAGTGGGACGGCATGACGCCGAGCGAGCGCGATTTCGTCAAGATCGAGCTGCAGCGCCGGCTGTTCTTCGTCGAGTTCGCCGACATCCACTTCATCTCGGCACTGCACGGTACCGGCGTGGGCAACCTCTACGCATCCGTACAGAACTCGTTCAAGTCTGCGGTCACCCGCTGGCCGACCAACCGCCTGACCCAGATCCTCGAAGACGCGGTGGGCGAACACGCGCCACCGATGGTCAACAATCGCCGGATCAAACTGCGTTACGCCCACTTGGGTGGTGCCAACCCGCCGATTATCGTGATCCACGGTAACCAGATCGAGAAGGTGCCAAAGTCCTATGTGCGTTACCTGGAGAACACCTACCGCCGTGTCCTGAAGCTGGTCGGTACGCCGATCCGCATCGAGTTCAAGGGCGGCGAGAACCCATACGAAGGCAACAAGAACACACTGACTGACCGTCAGGTGAACAAGAAGCGTCGTTTGATGACTCACCACAAGAAGGCCGACAAGAAGCGCCGCGACAAGCGATAGCAGCAGCTTCAAGTCGTCAGCTACAGGCTGCAAGAGAGGGCTCCTTTGGAGCCCTTTTTTGTGCCTGGCAGTTTGTCGCTTGACCTGCTTGCAGCTTGCAGCTTAAAACTTGGGGCTCACCTGCAGGGGCCTCCGATGATCACCAGTAAGCTGCCAAATGTCGGCACGACCATTTTCACCACCATGTCGCAACTCGCTGCCGAAACCGGCGCGCTCAACCTGTCCCAGGGCTTTCCCGATTTCAATGGCCCGCAGGGTTTGCTCGACGCGGTAGGCAAGCATATCGCCCTTGGCCATAACCAATATGCGCCGATGACCGGGCTGCCCGTGTTGCGTCAGCAAGTAGCCGCCAAGATCGCCCGCAGCTACGGCGCCACGGTGAATGCGGACACTGAAGTGACCATCACCCCAGGCGCCACCGAGGCGATCTTCTGCGCGATCCAGGCGGTGATTCGCAGTGGTGACGAAGTCATCGTCTTCGATCCCTGCTACGACAGCTACGAGCCCTCGGTCGAACTGGCTGGTGGCCGTTGCGTGCATGTGCAACTGAGCCTGCAAGGCTTTGCGCTCGACTTCGAAAAGATCAAGGCCGCGCTTTCATCGCGCACGCGCATGATCATCCTCAACACCCCGCACAACCCCACCGGCGCGCTGATCAGCCGCGCCGAGCTGGACCAGTTGGCCGAATTGATCCGCGACCGCGATATCTATCTGGTCAGCGATGAAGTCTACGAGCACCTGGTATTCGATGGTGTGCCCCACGTCAGCGTGCTGGCCCATGAAGAGCTGTACCGGCGCGCCTTCGTGGTCAGCTCCTTCGGCAAGACCTACCACGTCACCGGCTGGAAAACCGGCTACGTGGTCGCGCCACCGGCCCTTAGCGCCGAACTGCGCAAGGTGCATCAATATGTCAACTTTTGCGGCGTAACGCCTTTGCAGTACGCTCTGGCGGACTTCATGGCCGAACACCCGGAGCACGTCGAGGAACTGCCGGCCTTTTATCAGGCCAAGCGCGATCTGTTCTGTGATCTGCTGGCGCCGTCGCGTTTGAGCTTTACCCGGGTGACCGGCACCTACTTCCAATTGGTGGATTACTCACAGATTCGCCCGGACCTGGATGACGTCGCCATGTCGCTGTGGATGACCCGCGAACACGGTGTGGCGACCATTCCGGTCTCGGTGTTCTATCAGGATCCACCCCAAGGCCAGCGCCTGGTGCGCCTGTGCTTTGCCAAACGCGAGGAGACGCTGCAGCAGGCAGCGGAAAAACTATGCGCGATCTGAGTGCACTGCCC
Source organism: Pseudomonas sp. GW821-FHT09C08 (assembly GCF_059418125.1). NCBI lineage: Bacteria > Pseudomonadati > Pseudomonadota > Gammaproteobacteria > Pseudomonadales > Pseudomonadaceae > Pseudomonas > Pseudomonas sp. GW821-FHT09C08. Next base: position 69,042 of record NZ_JBWKPG010000013.1, read on the forward strand.
GACCTGAATATTGCCTTGGTCCAGACCAGCCTGGTGTGGCATGACCGTCAGGCCAACCTCGAGCATTTCGAGCTGTTGCTGGAGCAGGCGCGCGGCGCCGACCTGATCGTGTTGCCGGAGATGTTCACTACCGGCTTCTCCATGGAGTCGGCCACCCTCGCCGAACCGGAAAACGGCCCTACCCATCATTGGCTCCAGGCCCAGGCGAAGAAGTACAACGCGGTAATTACCGGCAGCGTGATCATCCAGGCCGCCGACGGCAGCCATCGCAATCGCCTGCTGTGGGCACGGCCGGACGGTGAGGTGCTGCACTACGACAAGCGTCATCTGTTTCGTATGGCCGGTGAACACAATCACTACACCCCCGGCGAGCGCCAGGTGCAGTTCGAATTGAAAGGCTGGCGCATTCGCCCGCTGATTTGCTACGACCTGCGTTTCCCGGTGTGGAGCCGTGACGCCCAGGACACCGACTTGCTGCTGTACACCGCCAATTGGCCGGGGGCGCGGCGTCATCATTGGAACCGTCTGTTGCCGGCGCGGGCTATCGAAAACCTGTGTTATGTGGCGGCGGTGAATCGGGTTGGTACCGACGGTAAGGGTTTTGCCTACACAGGTGACAGCCAGGTGCTGGATTTCCAAGGCGAGACCGTGCTGAGTGCGGGGGAGGCGGATGGGGTTTTTCAAGTTCGTCTTGAGGCCGGGGAACTGGCGGATTATCGCACTCGGTTTCCTGCCAATTTGGACGCCGACACGTTTCACTTGGGCTGATGGGGCGATGTTGAGTACGGGTACCTCGACCTTCCAGTCGAGGTACAAGGGGATTAGCTTTTAGAGGGCAAATTCGCTGCTTCGAATGGCCGCGTAGTAGTTCTTGCTTTGCTGGGCGATGTCTTTGGCTTCTGTGCTGTTGGGATCCAGTGTTCGATATTGCTCATAAAACTTGTGTCCCAAACCTCCTTTTTGTCCGGACGTTTCTTCCAGCTGCTTGCAATAATCCTCTCCCAACATGGATTTGGCGGTACTTGGATTCATCTTTCCAAAGATCATTGCAGGTGTGATGACTTGCATTTCACAATTGCCGCCGGCCTCGGATTTATAGGTGGCATTGATGCCGCTGTAACCGAGTGGGTCTACATCTCCATCAATTCTTTTTATATTGATGCCGCCTTTTTTTTCCAGATCGGAAACCACGTTGTCTACTTTTTCGCTATTGATAATGACGGTCGTGCGGGTGAGGTCTTTGATTTTGCCCATGTCGCCGCCGTAGTCATTATTTATTTTGGTCAATGCTCGATCAATTGTTTTCATCGGGGCGGTAATTAACTTGCCGCCATAATCTTTAGCTATTTTTTTGGAAAAATCATCGTTTTCCGATTTCGAGGTGTACATCTTTTCGTAGATGAACGTTCCCAGCTTGGTATGCCCTTTTTTTATACCCAAACGTTCAGGGTCACTATTGTTTGTAGGCCCGAGGGTTTCTTTATTGTCCGTTGACCATTCGTTTGGCCTTTGCTGTTGGGGGCTTGCTTGTTGTGCAGGCGTGTGCGCGATAAAGGGGTTGCTGGCTGGATGAGAAGGAGCGGTCGTAATCATGAGCGAGTACTCTCACTGTGATTATTTTCTTGCGGATCAATACGGAAGATTTCATCAGAGAGATTTTTGCAGTGATAATGCTGTTTCATGTGATTCCTCAATACTTACCTCAAATGCATTCCCTTAGAGATTAATGCAGGGCGCTCCTCACCTTGCAGGCGCTTATTGGGTGGTTGCATTTAAGTTTAAAGTTCCATCCATGCCGTAAGGTCTATGTCTGGAGCAGGTAGGCAGGGAGGCGTTAAGTCTCTCGAAAAGTATTTGGTATGATTTTGGATACTTAATAAAAAAGCCCCTGAGTTTTAACTCAGGGGCTTTTTGCATTGCCGCGATCAGGTTTACGCCGCTTTCGCTTCCAACTGGCTCAACGAGCGGTTCAGCGCACTGAACAGTGCCTTGAAGCTCGCCGTAGTGATGTTTTCATCAATGCCCACGCCGTGCACCGGACGCTCGCCGTTCACGCGCAGTTCGATGTAGGCCGCGGCCTTGGCGTTGGTGCCCGCGCCGATTGCGTGTTCGTTGTAGTCCATGATCTCGACCGCTACCGGCAGGCCGGCTACCAGGGCTTCCAGTGCACCGTTGCCTTTGCCTTTCCAGTGCAGGTTGGTTTCGCCCTGGCCTTTGCCCGACACTTCCACCTCGACAAAGCTGTTGCCATTCTCTTCCTGCAGGCGATGGCTGACCAGCGCGTACGGGGTGTTGGCCTGCAAGTATTCACGCTGCAGCAACGCGTAGATCTGCGGGGCGGTCATCTCCAGGCCCACGCGGTCGGTTTCAGCCTGGACCACCTGGCTGAACTCGATCTGCATGCGGCGTGGCAAGCTGATGTCGTATTCCTGCTCCAGCAGGTAGGCGATACCGCCTTTGCCCGACTGGCTGTTCACGCGGATCACCGCTTCGTAGCTGCGGCCGATGTCCGCCGGGTCGATCGGCAAGTACGGCACTTCCCACAGGGCGTCGTCTTTCTGCTGGGCAAAGCCCTTGCGGATCGCATCCTGGTGGGAGCCGGAGAACGCGGTGTGCACCAGGTCGCCGACATAGGGGTGACGTGGGTGCACCTGGATCTGGTTGCACTCCTCAACGACTTTGCGCACGCCGTCGATGTCGGAGAAGTCCAGCTGCGGGTCGAGGCCCTGGGTGTACATGTTCAAGGCCACGGTGACCAGGTCGACGTTGCCGGTACGCTCGCCGTTGCCGAACAGGCAGCCTTCGACACGGTCGGCGCCGGCCATCAGGCCCAGCTCGGTGGCGGCGACGCCGGTGCCACGGTCGTTGTGGGTGTGCAGGCTGATGATCACGCTGTCACGACGGTTGATATGGCGACCGAACCATTCGATCTGGTCGGCATAGATGTTCGGCGTGGCGCACTCGACGGTGGCGGGCAGGTTGAGAATCACCTTGTGCTTAGGCGTCGGGTTCCACACCTCGATCACTGCGTCACATACTTCCTTGGCGAATTCCAGTTCGGTGGCGCTGAAGGTTTCCGGGGAGTATTCGAAGGTCCACTGGGTGTCTGGCTGTTGGGCCGCGTATTTGACAAACAGCTTGGCTGCGTTGACCGCGATGGCCTTGATGCCTTCCTTGTCCTGGTTGAACACGATGCGGCGGAACGACGGCGACGTGGCGTTGTACAGGTGCACGATGGCCTTCTTGGCGCCGCGCAGCGATTCGAAGGTGCGTGCGATCAAGTCTTCACGGCCCTGGGTCAGCACCTGGATGGTGGTGTCCTCGGGGATGTGGTTGTCTTCGATCAGGGTGCGCACGAAGTCGAAGTCGGTCTGCGAGGCGGCCGGGAACGACGCTTCGATTTCTTTCACACCCACCGCGACCAGGGTCTTCCAGAAACGCAGCTTCTTCACCGCGTCCATCGGCTCGATCAGCGACTGGTTGCCATCACGCAGGTCGGAGCTGCACCAGATCGGCGCTTCGGTGATGGTTTTCGACGGCCAGGTGCGATCCGGGATATCGATGGTCGGGAACGCGCGGTATTTCGAAGACGGGTCTTTGAGCATGCTCATCGGGAAATCCTTTGTTGTAGGGGCCGAGAAAAGGCGGCCTGCCGTAGAACTGTTTTTAGGGATAAAACGTAAAGACGAGGCAGATCGATTCAGCCTGGCAGTCGTGCGCTGACAAGGCACAGGCTGCGGTGCTGGCGGAGCTGAATGAGGGTGTGAGAGGTTTTCATAAGCTCAACCCTAACCGCCGGGGTGAAAGATGGCAAGCAGTCGAGAAAAATTGAGATAAGTTCTGCTATTGGCGTAGGAAACGAGAGTTTATGCCTGAGAATTAGTCAGCGGCTATTTTTAATTGCGCACCCATTATCGGGTGCGCAATTCCACGTTTCAGGGCTGGAACGCGCCGATGAAGATCGCCGGGTCGACCCGTGCATCGTTCAGGCTGACATTCCAATGCATGTGCGGCCCCGTTGCGCGGCCCGTCGAACCGACCTTGCCGACCACCGCCCCGCGCGCCAGTTGCTGGCCGACTTTCACGTCGATCTTCGACATATGGCAGAACATGCTGATGAAGCCCTGGCCATGGTCGACGAACACGGTGTTGCCATTGAAGAAGTAGTTGCCGACCAGAATCACCTTGCCGTTCGCCGGCGTCTTGATCGGCGTGCCGGCCGGCACGGCGAAGTCCAGGCCCGAATGAGGGTTGCGCTCTTCACCGTTGAAGAAACGGCGTACGCCGAACTTGCTCGACAGTGGCCCGTTCACCGGTTTATCCAGCACCAGGTTGCTCGGCAGGTTCGGGCTGAAACTGCGGTACGCCTTGATCTGCACCGCCAGCTCCGCCTCGATGCGCTTGAGCTGCGCGGGATCGGGGTTGACCTGGCTTTTGTTTTTCAGGGTGATGCGCTGTTCCGGGTACTTTTTGTAGCCGACGATAAACGGCAGGTTGCGCCCACCGCTGCTGATGCGCTCATTGCCGGGCTTGACGGTCAGCGGAATGCCGACAATCGCCAGCCAGTTGTCCGCCTCCTTTACCACCAGCACCGGTTTACCTTGATACGTCGCTTTCGGCGCGGCGGCCGAAGGGCCCAGTTCGACCACGGCCACGCCGCCCGGCACGGGTTTGTTCAGGGTGCGGGTGATGTAGCTGTCGGCGTGGGCATTGAAGGCGAGGCACAGCAGCATCAATACACTTAAAAAACGTGGCATCAATCAATCCAATAACGAAAGGGTGACGGGTGTCAGGTGGTTGTCTTCCACCCGCACTTGCAGTTGGCCTTCACCGAGACGCGCGGTGAGGCGCTGGCCGGTGTGGGTCTGTGCGGCATTGCGAATGGCCTGGCCACGCTCGTCGAGCAGAATGCTGTAGCCACGGCCCAGGGTCGCCAGCGGGCTGACCACTTGCAGCGTCTGCACCTGGCTTTGCAGTTGCAGGCGGCGCGCCTTGAGGCCCTCGCGCATGGCGCGGGGCAGGCGTTCGGCGAGGCTGTCCAGGCGTTGGCGCAACAGCGCCAGTTGACGGCCCGGATGCTGACCGGCAAGGCGGGTTTCCAGGCGGATCAGGCGTTCGCGCCGGGTGTTGAGGCTGCGTTCGAAGGCGCGGCGCAGGCGCATGTCCAGGTCATCCAGGCGCTGGGCCTGCTGGCGCAGGCGCTCACCGGGATGGCGCAGGCGCCGGGCCATGCCTTCCAGGCGCAGTCGGTCGTGGCGCAGGCGGTTGCGCATCAGCATCACCAGGCGGCGGTGCAGGTTTTCGACCTGGCGCACCAGGTGGCTGGCGTCGGGCGCGAGCAGTTCGGCGGCGGCGGAGGGCGTGGGCGCGCGCACGTCGGCGACGAAGTCACTGATCGATACATCCGTTTCATGGCCGACGGCACTCACGATCGGCGTGACGCACGCATCCACCGCGCGAGCCACGGCCTCTTCGTTGAAGCACCAGAGGTCTTCCAGCGAGCCGCCGCCACGCGCCAGGATCAACGCATCGAAGCCACGCTCATCTGCAAGTTTCAGCGCTCGCACAATCTGAGGTATAGCTTCGCGGCCCTGCACGGCGGTGGGGATCAATGTCAGTTCGACGTTCGGGGCGCGGCGGCGGAACACGCTGATGATGTCGCGGATCACCGCGCCCGTCGGCGAACTGATAATGCCAATGCGTCGAGGGTGCGCCGGCAGCGGCACCTTGCGTTCGGCACTGAACAGGCCTTCGGCGCTGAGTTTTTCCTTCAAGGCATCAAAGGCCAGGCGCAGCGCGCCATCACCGGCCGGCTCCACGGTGTCGAGGATCAACTGGTAGTCGCCGCGGCCCTCGAACAGCGAGACCTTGCCACGCACCTTGACCGCCAGGCCGTCCTTCAACGCCTGGCGCACCCGCGAAGCGTTGTTGCGAAACAACGCGCAACGCACTTGGGCGCCGCTGTCCTTGAGGGTGAAATACACATGGCCGGAGGCCGGGCGCGCGAGGTTGGAGATCTCGCCCTCGACCCAGATATTGGTGAACACGTCTTCCAGCAACACCCGCGCGCGGCCGTTGAGCTGGCTGACAGTCAGGACTTCGCGGTCCAGGCCCAGACGGGCAAAGGGATCTTTAATCATGGGCGGCAGTTTATAGGCATTCGTGCAGGGTTTGACAGAACTGCTCCACCAGCGCACTCGGCGATTGCGGGCAGGCCAGGGCCACGGTGCTCAGGCAGTCCGGGTCGGCCAGGGGCAAAAAGTGCACGTTGGCGGGCGCGATGTCCTGCATGGATTTTGGTAACAAGGCAATACCGAAACCGGCCTGGATCAGGTGCAGCTGGGTGGTCTTGCGCGACATCACCCGAGCGGCCTTGGGGAAAAATCCTGCGCGCATGCACAGCTCGGCTGACAGATAACTCAATCCGCCGCGCTGCGGATGCGGGATCGAGATAAACGCCTGATCCTTGAGTTGGGCCAATTCGACCGGCGCCTGACTGCGCGCCAGGGGATGGTTCGGCGGTACCGCCAGCAGCAGTTGTTCACTGTATAAAGGCACTACTCGCACGCCTTCGCGCTGGCGCAGCACGGGCAGGCGCAACAGGCCCACTTCCAGGCGACCGTCGGCGATTTCTTCCAGCTGCGCTTCGGAGGACAGTTTGACGATGTCCATCGACACGCCGGGGCAGCGCGCGAGCCAAGTACTGATGCCCTCAAGCAAAGGCCCGCTCATCGGCACGGTGCTCGAATGGCTCAGGCGTAGTGTGCCGAGTTGGCCGTTGCCCACCTGCGTCGCCATTTCGCTGGCTTTGAGCAACTCGCTCAGCAGGTTGCGTGCACGCGGATAGAAGGCCTCACCGGCGGCCGTCAAGCGCGGCTGGCGCGCCGTGCGTTCGAACAGCGGGGTTTGCAGCTGGATCTCCAGCTCCTTGATCTGCCGGCTCAGTGCCGATTGCGCGACAAACAGGCGCTCGGCGGCAGCGCTGAAACTGCCACTGTCGGCGATTTCGACGAAGTAGCGCAGTTGGCGGGTAGAGATCACGCGTCATGCCTTTTCGAGATGGGTGGAGGGCTTTGAAGATATTAGTCGCAACCCTCGCGAATGGCTAAAGTGATGACCATCTCTTACAAGGAATCATCATGGGCCCGGTTGAACTGATGAGTCAGTGGTCGTTTGGCGGTGTGGATTGGCTGGTGATCGGCCTGGGCATTGTCGTGGCCTACATCGTGTTTGGCATCGCCGGCTTCGGCACGGCGCTGGTGGCGGGGCCGATCCTGATCGTGTTCATGCCGCTGTCGAAGATCATCCCGTTGCTGGTGCTGCTGGATTTTGTCGCGGCGTTTGGCAACCTGCTGCAGTCGCGCCGGGATGTGAACAAGCCGGAGTTGCTGCGATTGCTGCCCTGCATGGCGATTGGCTGCACCCTGGGCGTGGTGTTCTTGCTCAACCTGCATTCGGATCTGTTGCTGCTGTTGATGGGGCTGTTTATCAGCGCCTACGCGATTTACAGCCTGGCGGTAAAGGCGCGGCCGACCCAACTGGCGGCGGGCTGGTCGATCCCGATGGGTACGGTCGGCGGGCTGTTTGGTGCGTTGTTCGGCAGTGGTGGCTTCTTATATGCCATCTACCTCAACAGCCGCTTGCCCAAGGACGCGGCGCGTGCCACGCAAAGCGCGCTGATCAGTTGCAGCACGGTGGTGCGCTTGACTCTGTTCCTGATTGCCGGGGTCTATGCGGATCTGCCGTTGCTGATGTTGGCGCTGTGCCTGTTGCCGGCGATGGCCCTGGGATTGTGGTGCGGGCGCAGGCTGACGATGCGCATGTCTCGCGAGGCGTTCGTGCGGTTGGTGACATGGCTGGTGCTGGCGAGTGGGATTGCGTTGATCGGGCGGTATTTGAGTACTTGACCTGATTTCTTCAGGGATTAAGCTGCCAGCCTCTAGGGCCCCATCGCGGGCAAGCCCGGCTCCCACATAGGTAAGCGATCACTGTGGGAGCCGGGCTTGCCCGCGATGAGGCCAGAAGCCACACCGCAGGACTCTCATGAACTCGCAAAGCATCCTTGTCCCGAAAATCTCCACCTTGCCCGTCCACGAACCCCGCGCCCGGGCGATCGTGCGTTGGCTGGTGCGCAAGAACATCATCAAGGAAGAGCTGACCACCTGCGGGCGCACCGGCAATCGCATGGGCTACGCCCTGGCCGATGGCGCGCGTGCCGTGGTGCTGCACCCCGAGGCATTGCCATTCAACGAGCCGATCAACGGCCTGGAGATCATCTACAAGCGCTGCATCTACACGCCGGCCAAGGGTTTCCTCGAAGAAGCCGGCTGCCCGGAGTGCCTCAAGGAAGTCGGCGAGGCGCTGTTCGAAAGCCTCGAAGACTGGATGCCCGGCCACACCGACAACTTCACCTGCCCGCTGTGTGGGCATGAGGACGACATCAACGGGTTTCTTTTCCTGCAGGAATGCGGGTTTTCCAACCTGGGATTCATCTTCAACAACTGGGCCGAGGCGGGGTTCAAGCAGAGCTTTATCGACGAATTTGCCGATTGGCTCGATCAGAAGATGAGTTGGGTCAAGGTCGAGCTCTAAACCACCGCCGTTCAACGCTGTAGGAGCCCGGCTTGCCGGCGATGGCGCCCGAGGGTCGAGCGCAAGGCTCAGGGACTTCATCGCCGGCAAGCCGGCTCCTGCAGTGGCTGTTTTTCTCCATCTATCAGTATTACCAAGTTTGTCAGAGTTTTACATTGAGCCTGACAGGGTGCATGTATATAATGGCGCGCTTCCATTTTCCCGCTCGGGAGCCCCCGCGATGCTGCGTATCAGCCAAGAAGCTCTGACATTCGACGACATTCTCCTAGTGCCCGGTTATTCCGAGGTGCTTCCTAACGAAGTCAGTCTCAAGACCCGCCTAACCCGTGGCATCGAGCTGAATATTCCCCTGGTTTCCGCTGCCATGGACACCGTCACCGAAGCCCGTCTGGCCATCGCCATGGCTCAGGAAGGCGGCATCGGCATCATCCACAAGAACATGACTATCGAGCAGCAAGCTGCCGAAGTGCGCAAGGTCAAGCGTTACGAAGCCGGTGTGGTGAAAGATCCCATCACTATCGAAGCCGACGCCACCGTGCGTGACCTGTTCGACCTGACCCGCCTGCACAACATCTCCGGCGTTCCGGTGCTGCACGATGGCGACCTGGTCGGCATCGTCACTTCCCGTGACGTGCGTTTCGAAAACCGTCTTGAAGTTACCGTCCGCGAAGTGATGACGCCCAAAGAGCGTCTGGTCACGGTCAAGGAAGGCGCCGACAAGAACGATGTGCGCGAACTGCTGCACAAGCACCGCATCGAGCGCGTGCTGATCGTCGACGACAAATTCGCCCTCAAGGGCATGATGACCGTCAACGACATCGAAAAAGCCAAGGCCTACCCGCTGGCCAGCAAGGATGACCAAGGTCGTCTGCGCGTGGGTGCTGCAGTCGGTACCGGTAAAGACACCGGCGACCGTGTTTCGGCCCTGGTGGCTGCCGGTGTTGACGTGGTGGTGGTCGACACGGCTCACGGTCACTCCAAAGGTGTGATCGACCGCGTTCGCTGGGTCAAGCAGAATTTCCCTGAAGTACAGGTGATCGGCGGCAACATCGCCACCGGCGCTGCTGCCAAGGCCCTGGCCGAAGCCGGCGCCGACGCCGTCAAGGTCGGTATCGGCCCTGGCTCGATCTGCACCACGCGTATCGTCGCCGGTGTGGGCGTGCCGCAAATCAGCGCCATCGCCAACGTCGCCGCGGCCCTTGAAGGCACCGGCGTACCGTTGATCGCCGACGGCGGCATCCGTTTCTCCGGTGACCTGTCCAAGGCCATCGTTGCCGGTGCTTCCTGCGTGATGATGGGCTCGATGTTCGCCGGTACCGAAGAAGCGCCAGGCGAGATCGAACTGTTCCAGGGCCGTTCGTACAAGGCTTACCGTGGCATGGGTTCGCTGGGCGCCATGTCCCAGGCGCAAGGTTCCTCCGACCGCTACTTCCAGGACTCTTCGGCAGGCGCCGAGAAGCTCGTACCGGAAGGCATCGAAGGCCGTGTTCCGTACAAGGGCACCCTGAGCGCGATCATCCATCAACTGATGGGCGGCCTGCGTTCCTCGATGGGCTACACCGGCAGCGCCGACATCGAAGAAATGCGCACCAAGCCTGAGTTCGTGCGGATCACCGGTGCTGGCATGGCCGAGTCCCACGTCCACGACGTACAGATCACCAAGGAAGCGCCAAACTACCGCGTAGGTTGAGGCTTCCAGCAAATAGTTAAGTAACCGGGGCTGTCTTATTCAGCCCCGAGTTGTTTCTGATTCATTAGACGAGACTGATCTCATGGCCCTCGACATTCACGCCCACCGCATCCTGATCCTCGACTTCGGTTCCCAGTACACCCAGCTGATCGCCCGCCGCGTGCGCGAAATCGGCGTGTACTGCGAACTGCATCCGTTCGACATGGATGACGAAGCGATTCGCGAATTCGCTCCAAAAGGCGTCATTCTCGCCGGCGGCCCCGAGTCCGTGCACGAAGCCAACAGCCCGCGTTGCCCACAGGCAGTGTTCGACCTGGGCGTGCCGGTCTTCGGTATCTGCTACGGCATGCAGACCATGGCCGAGCAACTGGGCGGCAAGGTCGAAGGTTCCGAGCTGCGTGAGTTCGGTTACGCGCGTGTCGACGTGGTCGGCAAGAGCCGCCTGCTGGACGGCATCGAAGACCACATCGACGCCGACGGCCTGTTCGGCCTCGACGTATGGATGAGCCACGGTGACAAGGTCACCAAGATGCCGGAAGACTTCCACATCCTGGCCAGCACCCCGAGCTGCCCGATCGCCGGCATGTTCAGCGACGAGCGTCGTTACTACGGCGTGCAGTTCCACCCGGAAGTGACCCACACCAAGCAAGGCGGGCGCATCCTGTCGCGTTTCATCCTCGACATCTGCGAGTGTGAAGCCCTGTGGACTCCGTCGAAAATCGCTGAAGACGCCATTGCCCAGGTGCGCGCCCAGGTCGGCACCGACAACGTGTTGCTCGGCCTGTCCGGCGGCGTTGACTCCTCCGTGGTTGCTGCGCTGCTGCACAAAGCCATCGGCGACCAACTGACGTGCGTGTTCGTCGACAACGGCCTGCTGCGCCTGCACGAAGGTGAGCAAGTGATGGCCATGTTCGCCGAGAACATGGGCGTCAAGGTGATCCGCGCCAACGCTGAGGACCAGTTCCTCGACAACCTGGCCGGCGAGTCCGACCCTGAGAAGAAGCGCAAGATCATCGGTCGCACCTTCATCGACGTCTTCGATGCCCAGTCCAACAAGCTGGACAACATCAAGTTCCTCGCCCAGGGCACCATCTACCCTGACGTGATCGAGTCGGCCGGCGCCAAGAGCGGCAAGGCCCACGTGATCAAGTCCCACCACAACGTGGGTGGCCTGCCTGAGGAAATGAACCTCAAGCTGGTAGAACCGCTGCGCGAGCTGTTCAAGGACGAAGTCCGCCGTCTCGGCCTGGAACTCGGCCTGCCGTACGACATGGTCTACCGCCACCCATTCCCGGGCCCGGGCCTGGGCGTGCGGATCCTCGGTGAAGTGAAGAAGGAATACGCCGACCTGCTGCGTCGCGCCGACCACATCTTCATCGAAGAACTGCGCAAGGCTGACTGGTACCACAAGGTCAGCCAGGCCTTCGTGGTGTTCCAGCCGGTCAAATCGGTTGGCGTTGTCGGCGATGGCCGTCGCTACGCATGGGTCGTGGCCCTGCGTGCGGTGGAAACCATCGACTTCATGACCGCCCGTTGGGCACACCTGCCGTACGAACTGCTGGAAACCGTCAGCGGCCGTATCATCAATGAAATCGAAGGTATTTCGCGCGTGACTTACGACGTGTCGAGCAAGCCGCCGGCGACCATTGAGTGGGAATAAGCAAGGCGGGCCTGAATGGCCTGCGTTGAGTGAGTAAAAAACCTGGCCTCGGCCAGGTTTTTTATTGCCTATCAGGCAGGAACCCGACTTTGCAGGCTCATGCCCATATTGGTAAGGGCGCTGGAGAGTTTTTCCAGGGTGGGGAAGTGCACCTCATGCACGCCTACCCAGGCGGGACGTTCGATGTAGAAGCTGCCGTCGACCAGCCGATTGATGGGCGTGGAGACGATCCCCCTGTCGCGGCTGTGGTGCAGCAAGGTGTAGTTGCCCTGGTTTTCGTCGATCACGTACATGCCCTTGCGAAACAGCAGTCGCTGGTTTTGCTCCAGCGTCCGGTGCACCCGCGGGGCTTCCACTTGTACGCGCAGGTCGGCATGCAGGGTGTCGAAGCTGTCGCCGACGCTTTCATGGCTGGGGGCGCTGTCGCGATCAATGGCGATGCCGGGGTCGATACGCACGTCGTGACCCTGCCCCGGCATCACCTCTTCTATACGCAGCCCGATCCCCCCTTCCAGCTCGCTGATACCGGCGAAGCCGTTGAAGGTGTTGATGTTTTTCGCGTCGGTGAGGACCAGCCATTTACCGCCGCCGTTCAGGGCTCTGTCGGTTTGCATGACGGTGTGGGCGAGGTAGTTGCTCATCGCTTGTTCTGAAAGGTCGGCGATAGGGTTGGGGTATTTGTAGTGCGCTGCGCAGTCGAAGGCCTGCACGCGTATGCCGTGGGCCCTGGCTGCCTTGACCAGTTCCCGTTCATTGAATTGCCCGGCCGGGTCGGTGCCCAGTTGGCTCAGGTAGTTGTCGAGGTCTTCGGACATTTCCCCTGTGTGCCAATATTGGTTCAAGTCATCCTGGACGAAGTCGTTGAGCAGGCGGCGCATGTACAGGGTTTTCACGCCTTTGCGTGCAAAAAACGCGAGCTTTTCGATCACCAGGCGGGTGCTGGTAATACGGTCGAGGGTTTCACCGATGGCGTAGCCCGGTATGGCGTCAGGCAGGCGTTCAAGCACTTCATCGAGGGTGGCGGCGGGTTCGAAAGCCGCCATAGCCGGACGAGGTGGTAATGGGGTCCAGGACAGCTCGTTGTAGAAGTCTTTCGCCGATTGCAGCAGTTTGTTGTGTGTTGTGCTGAAGTAGTGGGTGAAGCGATCAATGTGGCTGAAGCGGCTGTGAATATGGGTTTCAGGCAGGCCCAGTGCCCAGCGTTTGACCTCGGCACGGGTGGAGGGTGGGGTGTCGAATGGCGTGGTCACCCTGCGCAGTGGGTTGGCGGGCGCAATCGTCGGCTCCGGGGGCGCTGTGATGGGCGTGGGGGCCGGCACCCGAGCGGCTTTGCTGGAATTGACGCCGCCGCCTTTCAAGCCGTTGACGGGCACCCGTTCCCATTTATCAAGTTGATTGAGCCGCACTGGCAGCGAGCCGGAAAAACCGTGGGGGTTGTCCGGGTCGACGACGGCCCAATAACCACGACCATTGGGGTCAGCCTGGTAGCGCACGTAATAGGCCTCATCGTTCAACAGGATCGCGTGCTGTGCCATGTCGTTGGAGGACCTGAGGGTGTAGACCTGATGGTACTTTCCCGGGGCAGTGTTGAGGGTTTCGCCTTCCAGTATGAGATTGGTCTGGTAGGTGGCGGGCACCGCGGATTCATAGGCGCCAGGTATGAGGGCAGGCTTTGCGGGTTCGGTCGCTGCAATCGGTTCAACTGCCCGAGTGTCGGCCACTTCGATGATATCCGGCATGACCCCGTCGGCTTTCAGCAGGCTCAGGTTGAATAAGGTGTCGATGGCGCTGAGTATCGCGCCCAGTTCTCCGGCGCGGCGTTCGGCCGGGGTTTTGCCGTTGATTGCCTGGTCGAGATTCAAGCCAAGATTGGCCATGCTGGCGCCCACGACCACCAGCGCCACTGGCCAGCCCGCCACGGCCATCGGGCCGAAGGTTTTGCCGAATGCATTCAGGTAACCGATCCACAGTTTCTTGCGCAGGTCGCCATTACTGCGCAGGGAGAAATCGGCATCGTTGCGCATGCGCGCTTGGCTGGAGTGTGCCAGCCACGTGAATGCATCACCCGTAATCGTCTGGTCGATCTGATTGATCAGGTGGTGATCCCAGGTGCCCCAGTCGATAAACAGCTGGTCGAGTTGGTGGTACAGGCCCTTGTCCACCCAGTCTGGCGGCAGGGTGCCCGCCAGGGCCTGGCCGGTGCGATAGATCAGCACCGGCGTGAGCAGCATTTGCTTCCAGGTGACGGCGTCGGTGTCGTCCTGCTGGACCTGGGCCGACAGGGGGAAATGGGCCATGAAGCGTGCGCGTTTATCCGGGTGATTGGTCTGGTTCAGCAGCCAGAAATGCAGGTCGGCCGGTGTCTCGAAACAGTGGAAGGTCTGCGTCTCGCCGGGGATATAAAGGATTTGCCGGCCGTCGGCATCGATGATGCGCAGCAGGTCCGTGGCGATATGCCCACCGATATCCAGCGCCGCCACGCGCAGCCCGTGTGCCGAAGGTGCTTCGGTTTGCAGGTTGGGCAGCGTCGGCGGCCAGCACAGGTTGCCAGCGCACGCGCTGATGACGGTCTGCAACTGTGACGCGCTGAGCTGTCCGGCCTGCCGGGCTTGTAGGGCTTCGGCCAGGCAGTTGACCTTGGCCAGGGTGCGGAAGTGCTCGAAGTGTGTGCGCCAGAAGGTCTCCATGCGCGTGGTGTAGCGGTCGCAGAAGTTGATTGCCCAGAAGTCATTGAGCACTGCGCGAGCCGACAGTCGCACTTCGTTGTGGTGGTCGAACAGCCGCGCCTCGGCACCCTCGCGATAAAAACCGCCGTCGCCATCGAGCAGGTCGGCGTTGTCCTGGTCGTGCACATTGAAACGGTGAATGACCAACTGCGTGAGGGTCATCGACTCTTGCGGTTTCTCGTTATGGCCCCAGCCGGTGAAGGTGGCCGGGTCGCTGTAGCCCCCCTTGAAGCGGTGCCAGTACAGGTGATCGGGATCCAGGGTTGCCAGGTCATGCCTGGCGAGAATTTCACACGCGGCCTCGCGGGCCATCGTCTGCATGTTCGGGCAGGCATCCAGCACCACGGGGGCCAGGGCCCGGAGTTGGTGCTGGGCGGCGGGGGAGGTGTCGGCAAGTGGCATGGTGCTCTCCTTGAAGGGGGAGAGCGGAGCATGCCCAGCCCTTCAGAAGGGCAGCAGGTAGATAATTAACGTCGCGCAATATCCGAAAAATAAAACTTATCCAACGTATGCCGCGACTCGGTGTATTCGAACTGCCGCCCATCCTGCAAAAACGTCTGGTTGCTCACCACGATCACATGGCTCTGGCCTTCGAGGTCCAGGTGCGTCTGATCGTCCTTGCCGCGCGGCAGGGCTTCGATGGTGCGTTGGGCGTAGCTGATTTGCAGTTGCAGGGTCTGCTCGATGAAGGCGTAGATCGACTGCTCGGCAATCGAGCGGTCGAGGCCTGGGATCAGGTCGGCGACGAAGTGGTTGATGTCGAGGATCACCCGTTTGCCGCCGATGCGCCGCACGCGCTTGATACGCGTGATCAGCGTGCCCGGCTCGGCCTCGATGTGTTGCAACAGTGGGCCGTCGAGGGGCAGTTGGGTGAATTCGACGACTTCGGTGCGGACGTCGTCGCCCAGGTCGGCGTGGGTTTCGTGGAAGCTGACGATGCCGCCCAGTTGGAATTCAATCGGGTTGGGCGACAGCACAAACGTGCCCTTGCCGTGGATTTTTTGCGCGAACCCGCGCTCCTGCAACTGCTCGATAGCCCGACGCACGGTGCCACGGCTGGCCTGGTAGGCGTCCATCAATTCGGTTTCGGAGGGAAGGCGCGTGCCGCGTTGCAAACGTTCAGTGGTGATGCTGGCAAGCAGATCCGTATAGATCTGGTTGTATTTGCTCATGGGGATGGCTCTGTGCCCGACTTGATGAAAGTGAACGGTGCGTTCACGGCAGGAACCTTAGTGGCAGAGGTGGGGTTTGTCCATCAGACCCTTGGATATCTGCGGCCTCCAGCGATATGACAGCCTACAAGATATAAACATTTTGTAACTCGTACAGACGAGTTGTTGCTTTAACTCGTACAGACGAGTACTTTTGCCCTCGGCGTGCTGCCAATGACTGCCCCCAAATAAAAAAATCAAAGTGGAAACCAAGCATGAGCCACGACTATTCGACGATTGCCCGCGAGATTCTCGAGAACCTCGGTGGCAGCGATAACCTTGAACAAGCTGCCCATTGCGTGACCCGCCTGCGCCTGGCGCTCAAGGACCCGAGCCTGGTCAACAGCAGCGCGCTGAACCAGGTCGACCTGGTCAAGGGCTCGTTCTTCACCGGCGGCCTGTTCCAGGTCGTGATCGGCCCCGGTGAAGTGGAAAAGGTCTACGCCGCCCTGCGCGAACAGACCGGCCTCGCCGCTGCCACCATCGCCGACGTGAAGAAGAAGGGCGCCGACAAGACCAACGCCATGCAGCGTCTGGTGCGGGTCTTTTCCGATGTGTTCATGCCGATCCTGCCCGCGCTGATCATCGCCGGCCTGCTGATGGGGGTGAATAACCTGATGGGCGCCAAGGGCATGTTCATCGACGGCAAGACGCTGCTCGAGGCCTACCCGAACCTGGATGGGCTGTGGAGCCTGATCAACCTGATGGCCAACACCTCGTTCGTGTTCCTGCCGGCGCTGGTCGGCTGGTCGGCGGCCAAGCGTTTTGGTGGCAGCGAAATCCTCGGCATCGTGCTTGGCCTGATGCTGGTGCACCCGGACCTGCTCAACGCCTGGAACTACGGCAAGGCGGTCGCCGGGCTCGACGGCCAGAGCCTGCCGTACTTCGATATTTTCGGCTGGTTCAAGATCGAAAAAGTCGGCTACCAGGGGCAGATCCTGCCGATCCTGATGGCGGCCTACGTGATGAGCGTGATCGAGAAGTGGCTGCGCGCTCGCGTGCCCAACGCGATTCAACTGCTGGTCGTGCCGATCACCACCATCGTCGTCACCGGTCTGCTGGCGCTGGCGATCATCGGCCCGGTCACGCGTCACCTCGGGATCCTGATCACCGAAGGCGTGGTCACCCTGTTTGACCTGGCGCCGATGGTCGGCGGGGCGATTTTCGGCCTGTTGTATGCGCCGCTGGTGATCACCGGCATGCACCACATGTTCCTCGCCGTGGACCTGCAGCTGATCTCCACCCAGGGCGGCACGTTTATCTGGCCGATGATTGTGATGTCCAACCTGGCCCAGGGCAGCGCCGCACTCGCGGTGTTCTACACCACCCGCAATGCGCGGGATAAAAGCATGGCCTCGACCTCGGCGATTTCCGCGTACTTCGGCATCACTGAGCCGGCGATGTTCGGCGTGAACCTGCGCTTCAAATTTCCGTTCTATGCCGCGCTGCTCGGCTCGGCACTGGGCAGTATTTTCCTCTCGCTGAACAAGGTGCAGGCCTCGGCCATCGGTGTCGGCGGCTTGCCCGGATTCATCTCGATCATTCCGCAGTACATCCCAAGCTTCGTGATCGGGATGGTGGTGGCGATGGTCGTGCCGTTTGTTCTGACCTGTGCATTGAGCATGAAGATCGTTCGGCCTGGTTATCGCGTCGCCTGACCGACCGCTATCGCCGGCAAGGCCCGCACACATTTCAAAGGAGTCCACCATGCAAGACTGGCAACACTCGGTGATCTACCAGATCTACCCCAAAAGCTTCCACAGCCACGCGGGTAACGCCACCGGTGACCTGCTCGGCATCGTGGACAAGCTCGATTACCTCAAATGGCTGGGCGTGGATTACCTGTGGGTCACCCCGTTCCTGCGCTCGCCGCAACGTGACAACGGCTACGACATCAGCGACTACTACGCCATCGACCCCAGCTACGGGACCATGGCCGATTGCGAATTGCTGATCAGCGAAGCGGCCAAGCGCGGCATCAAGCTGATGCTCGACATTGTGGTCAATCACACCTCCATCGAGCATGCGTGGTTCCAGCAGGCGCGCAGCAGCCTCGACAACCCGTACCGCGACTTCTACATCTGGCGCGACCAGCCGAACAACTGGGAATCCAAGTTCGGTGGCTCGGCCTGGGAATACGAGGCGCAAACCGGCCAGTATTTCCTGCACCTGTTCGATCACACCCAGGCCGACCTCAACTGGGACAACCCCCAGGTGCGCGCCGAGGTGTTCAAGTTGATGCGCTTCTGGCGCGACAAGGGCGTGGGCGGCTTCCGCCTGGACGTGATCAACCTGATCTCCAAGCCAGCGGACTTTCCCGAAGACCACAGCGACGGCCGCCGTTTCTACACCGACGGCCCGAACGTGCATGAATACCTGCAGGAAATGCACCGCGAAGTCTTCGAAGGCCATGACCTGATCAACGTCGGCGAGATGTCATCCACCAGCCTGGAACACTGCATCCGCTACTCGAATCCGGCGTCGAAAGAATTGTCGATGACGTTTAACTTTCATCATCTGAAAGTCGATTACCCGAACCTGCAGAAGTGGGTGAGGGCGGACTTCGACTTCCTGCAACTCAAGCAGATTCTGTCCGACTGGCAGCTCGGCATGCAGGCCGGTGGCGGCTGGAACGCGCTGTTCTGGTGTAACCACGACCAGCCGCGGGTGGTCTCGCGTTTCGGTGACGACGGTGAGCACCGCGTGGTCTCGGCGAAGATGCTCGGCACCGCGTTGCACTTCCTGCAGGGCACGCCGTTCGTGTATCAGGGCGAAGAGCTGGGCATGACCAATCCGGGGTTCGACCGGATCGAGCAATACCGCGATGTCGAGACCCTGAACATCTTCCGTCTCAAGCGCGATGCCGGTGAGTCCGAGGCGTCGAGCATGGCGGCGATCATGCAGAAGTCCCGCGACAACAGCCGCACGCCGATGCAGTGGGACACCCAGGCGAATGCCGGTTTCAGTCGCGGCGAACCGTGGATCGGGATCCCGGCCAATGCAGCGCAGATCAATGCGCAGAGCCAACTGGATGACCCGGATTCGGTGCTGCATCACTACCGCGCGCTGATCGACTTGCGTCGCCACGAACCGCTGATCCAGACCGGCGTTTACCGCCAACTGCTGCAGGACCATTTGCAGGTCTGGGCGTACCTGCGCGAGGGACAGGGCGAGCGTTTGCTGGTGCTGAACAACTTCTATGGCACGCCATGCGAAATCCAGCTGCCGGACGACGTGATCAACCCCGCCAGCGAACAGCGCCTGCTGATCAGCAACTACCCCGATTGTCCGCAGCGCACCGGCACGGTCGCACTGCGCCCCTATGAATCGTTCGTCCTGCACCTGAAAGACTGAAACACCACCATTCCCTGTAGGCGCCGGCTTGCCGGCGATAGCGCCCTCCAGACCGCTATCGCTTGGCGGACCGCTATCGCCAGCAAGCTGGCTCCTGCAAGGGATCGTGTCGGGTAAAAAAAGTAAGAAAACAATAAAAATAAAAGGAGCGCTGCATGAAAACAACAATAAAACTGGGCCTCGTCGCATCCTGCCTGACCCTTCCACTGGGCGCTCAGGCGCTGGAATTTGCCGGTTACTTGCGTAGCGGCGCGGGGACTTCTACGGGCAGTGGCAAACAGCAATGTTTCCAGTTGCCGGGGGCGCAATCCAAGTACCGCCTGGGCAACGAATGTGAGCAATATGCGGAGCTGGAATTGCGCCAGGACCTGCTGACCCTCGACGACGGCTCTGTACTCAGCGTCGACGCCATGGCCTCGCTGTACAACAAGTACGACCGCGCGCTTAAATTCCAGGGCGAGGACAACGGCTCGGCGCGCATGCCGCAGATGTATGCGCAATGGTCGAACCTGCCCGCGCTCAACGGCGGTTCGGTGTGGGCCGGTCGGCGTTACTACAAACGTAATGACATCCATATCTCCGACTTCTACTACTGGAACCAGAGCGCCACGGGCGGTGGCATCGAGGACGTGCTGATCGGCGACCTGAAGTACAGCTACGCCATTTCGCGCAAGGACAACCTGTACCAGAAGGAATACGCCACCCGTCACGACTTCAACGTCGCGGGTTTCAAGACCAACCCCGGCGGCGAGCTGGAGCTGGGCTTGAGCTACATCGAAAAGGCCGGTGGGCGCGACACCAACAGCGGCTGGGCAATCACCGCGCAACACGTGCAGAAGCCTTTCCTCGGCGGCAAGAACAAGTTCGCCCTGCAGTACGGCGAAGGCCCCGGCACCGGCCTGGGCTACACCGGTAATACCTTCCTGGATAACAGCAGCAAAAGTTATCGCGCCGTCGAGTTTTTCGACTGGCAAGTGACCCCGCGTTTTGGCGGGCAGATCGAGGCGGTGTACCAGAAGGACATTCGCCCAGGCAGCCAGGACCAGACCTGGATGTCGGTCGGCGTGCGCCCGGCGTATGCCATCAGCGAGCAGTTCAAGCTGGTCACCGAACTCGGCCATGATCAGGTCGAGGCCAGCGGCGGCACGCGCAAGCTGAGCAAATTTACCTTCGCCCCGACCTGGTCGCCCAACGGCCCGGATTTCTGGGCGCGGCCGGAAGTGCGGTTGTATTACACCTATGCGAGCTGGAACGAAGCGGCCAAGCGTGCGGCGAATGAACTGGCGGCGGGCTCGGCGTTGTCCGATACCGGCGCCTATGGCACGGCGCGGCATGGGTCGAATGTGGGTGTGCAAGTCGAATATTGGTGGAAATAGCTCGGATTCAAGTGAGCGAGCTTTATGTGGGAACTGGCTTGCCTGCGATAGCAACACCTCGGTCTTACTGAGAAACCGAGTCGCCGGCATCGCAGGTAAGCCAGCTCCCACATTGGACCGTCGTTCGCCCTATGATTTTTACAGAACAAAATAGCAGGTGAAGTCATGACCACAACGCAACCCTTGGAACTGCTGGCGCCCCTGTCCGGGGTGCTGCTGGCCCTGGACCGGGTACCCGACCCGGTGTTCTCCAGCCGTCTGATCGGCGACGGCCTGTGCATCGACCCGACCTCGCAGACGCTCTGCGCACCGTTGGCGGGCGTGATCAGCAATATCCAGGACAGTGGTCATGCCGTCAGCATCACCGACGACAATGGCGTCCAGGTGCTCATGCACATCGGCCTGGACACCGTGAACCTGGCGGGCCAGGGCTTCACGCGGCGGGTCGTGGAAGGCCAGCGGGTGGAGGCCGGGCAAGTGCTGATCGAGTTCGATGCCGACTATGTGGCGCTCAATGCCCGCAGTCTGCTGACCTTGATGCTGGTGGTCAGCGGCGAGCCGTTTACGCTGCTGGCGGCGGACAACGGCGTGGTGGCGGTGGGGCAGCCGCTGTTGCAGGTGTCCCCAGGCGAGGCGGCTGAAGGTGCGGAGGAAGAAGAGGGCGACGCGCTGTTCTCCAAGCCGCTGACCTTGCCCAATGCCAACGGCTTGCATGCGCGCCCGGCAGCCGTGTTTGCCCAGGCGGCGAAAGGTTTTAGCGCGAGCATTTACCTGCACAAGCAGACCCAGAGTGCCAACGCCAAGTCGCTGGTCGCGATCATGGCGCTGCAGACTGTGCAGGGCGATACCTTGCAGGTCAGTGCCGCGGGGGCGGACGCCGAGGCGGCGATCACGGCCTTGGTCGAGTTGTTGGCCCAAGGCTGTGGCGAGTGCGTGACGGCGCCGGCTGAGGAGGCCGAGGTGGTTGCGCCAGTGTCGTCGGCGAGTGTCTTGCGCGGCGTGTGTGCGTCACCGGGTTCGGCGTTCGGCCAGGTGGTTCAAGTGGCTGAGCCCGAACTGAGCATCACTGAGCAGGGCAGTACGCTAGCTGCCGAGCGCGCCGCGTTGGCGCGTGGCCTGCAGGCGGCAACCGACGCCTTGCAAACCCTGCAAGCCAAGGCGGCCGGCAGCGCCCAGGCGCAGATCTTCGCTGCCCATCAGGAACTGCTTGAAGACCCGACCTTGCTGGAGCAGGCCCACCGCCTGCTGGACGAGGGCAAGAGCGCTGCGTTCGCCTGGAACAGCGCCACGGTGGCCACTGCCAAATTGTTCCAGGGCCTGGGCAATGCGTTGCTCGCCGAACGTGCGGCAGACCTGGCGGATGTGGGCCAGCGTGTGCTGAAACTGATCCTCGGGATCCAGGACAGTGCCTGGGACTTGCCTGAGCGCGCGATCCTGATCGCCGAGCAACTGACGCCGTCGCAAACCGCCAGTCTCGATACCCACAAGGTGCTGGGGTTTGTCACCGTCGGTGGCGGTGCGACGAGCCACGTGGCAATCCTCGCCCGCGCCCTTGGCTTGCCGGCGATCTGTGGGGTGCCCGCGCAGGTACTGGCGCTGGCCAATGGCAAGCAGGTCCTGCTGGATGCCGACAAAGGCGAGTTGCACCTGGACCCCAACCTGGCCGAGATCGAACAGCTGGAAACGGCGCGCAAGCAGCACGTCCTGCGACGCCAGCGTGAAGTGGCGCAGGCCTCGTTGCCGGCGATCACCCGCGACGGCCATCATGTTGAAGTCACTGCCAACGTCGCCTCTCTGCAGGAAGTGGAGCAGTCCCTGACCCTGGGGGGCGAAGGCGTCGGCCTGCTGCGTTCGGAATTCCTCTACCTGGATCGCAATCGCGCGCCCAGCCCGGATGAGCAGGCGGCGATCTACAGCGCCATCGCCCGCGCCTTGGGCCCGCAGCGCAATCTGGTGGTGCGCACCCTGGATGTCGGCGGCGACAAACCGCTGGCGTACGTGCCGATGGACAGCGAGACCAACCCGTTCCTCGGCCTGCGCGGGATTCGCCTGTGCCTGGAGCGCCCGGAGCTGTTGCGCGAGCAGTTTCGCGCGATCCTCGCGAGTGCCGGGCTGACACGCCTGCATATCATGTTGCCGATGGTCAGCCTGCTGTCGGAGCTGCAGGCGGCACGCCGCATTCTTGAAGAAGAAGCGCTGGCGCTGGGGCTCAGCGAGTTGCCGAAGCTGGGCATCATGATCGAAGTACCGTCGGCGGCGCTGATGGCGGACGTGTTTGCGCCGCACGTGGATTTTTTCTCGATCGGCACCAATGACCTGACCCAGTACACCCTGGCCATGGACCGCGATCACCCACGCCTGGCCAGCCAGGCCGACAGCTTTCACCCGGCGGTGCTGCGCCTGATCGCGACCACCGTCACGGCGGCGCATGCCCATGGCAAGTGGGTCGGGGTGTGTGGCGCGCTGGCGTCTGAAGCACTGGCGGTGCCAGTGTTGATCGGGCTTGGCGTGGATGAGTTGTCGGTCAGCGTGCCGCTGATCCCGACCATCAAGGCCGGTGTGCGTGAGCTGGACCTGGACGGCTGCCAGACCCTCGCTCGCCACGTGCTGGGCCTGGAGGAAGCCAGCCAGGTGCGCGAGGCTGTGCGCCGGTATCGCGCGGCCACTGTTGAAACCTCACCTGTCGTGGAGCACTGAGCATGTTCGAGAAATTGCAGCGGGCGTTCTGGAAAGCCCTGACCCCGGATCTGATCGCCGAAACCGTGGTGGCGCCAGTACCAAGTGGGTTGTCGGCCGAGGTGCTGAGTGCACTGGGCGGCGCGGATAACCTCAAGTCGCAGCAGCGTGTGGCACTGACGCGGGTGCGCGTGCAACTGCAGGACACGGGACGGTTGGATGAGTCGGCGTTGAAGGCGGCGGGTGTGCCGGCAGTGATGGTATTGACCGGCGGCGTCGTGCATCTGCTCACTGGCCTCTGAAGCCAGGCGCAGATCAAAAATGTGGGAGCTGGCTTGCCTGCGATAGCGGTGGGTCAGCCACTACCTTCGGTGACTGGCACACCGCTTTCGCGGGCAAGCCCGCTCCCACAGTTTTGATCGTTGTTCGGGCTTGTGATTCGGGGGCGCCGCACCGGCATTTGAGCGGTCTGATCAACCCGGTTCCAACCTTGGAATACATTGCAAAATGTGGGAGCTG
>NZ_JBWKPG010000014.1:0-87664 GCF_059418125.1 Pseudomonas sp. GW821-FHT09C08
TAGGTCATCGTCAAGATTAAATTCCAGAACCCCTGTTTGCTAACGCAGACAGGGGTTTTGTTTTGGGCGGTCGAAAATGCGCAGATGCCGTCGCGTAGTGCTAATCCTCCGCTGTTCTATTTGATACACGCGATGCGCGTTAACCGTAGCGTCCCGAGCCTGATACTGTCGCGACAGCCAAAATCTCCCCATATCCTGCATCCCAAGACCGCCAATACCGCCTTCAATGCTAAAGTCGCTCCCTCGATTTTGCTTTTCCCAAGGAAGCCGTTATGCCGGATGCGACGTCCCTCAGCGCTGGATTCATGGTGGTTCACGGCAACCGCCTGGATGAACTGCGCAGCCTGGTTGTCAGCTGGATGCGTCGATATCCGCTTGCGCCCCTGGAAAACGAAATCGCCCTGGTCCAAAGCAACGGCATTGCCCAGTGGCTCAAATTGGCCCTGGCCGAAGACCCGGAAGAGGACGATATGGGCGGCTGTGGAATCGCGGCTGCCATTGATGTGCAACTCCCCGGCAGTTTCATGTGGCAGCTCTACCGCATGGTCCTGGGCCGTGACGAAATCCCGCCAAAATCCCTGCTCGATAAAGCCCCGCTGACATGGCGCCTGATGCGCCTGCTCCCGGAGTTGATCGATCAACCGTACTTCGAACCTCTGCAGCGTTTCCTCACTCACGACGCCGATCTGCGCAAACGCTACCAACTCGCTGAGCGCCTGGCCGATCTCTTCGACCAATACCAGGTCTATCGTGCCGACTGGCTGGAAGATTGGGCTGCCGGCCGCCATCAGTTGCGTAACGGCCGCGGTGAAACCAAGCCCCTGGACCCAGCCAACTGCTGGCAAGCTGAGTTATGGCGCGCGCTGTTGCTGGATGTAGGCGAGGAGGGCATGGCCCAAAGCCGTGCCGGTGTACACCAGCGCTTTATCGAACGCATCAATACCCTTGAGAAAGCCCCACCAGGCTTGCCCTCCCGAGTGATTGTCTTCGGTATTTCCTCGTTGCCCGCCCAGGCTCTTGAAGCCCTCGCCGGCCTAGCGCGGTTCAGCCAAGTGTTGTTGTGCGTGCACAATCCATGTCGCCACCATTGGTCCGACATCGTTGCCGACAAAGACCTGCTACGTAACGAATACAAGCGCCAGGCGCGTAAAGCCGGCATGCCCGTCACCATCGATCCGCAGACCCTTCACCAGCACGCCCATCCGCTGCTGGCAGCCTGGGGCAAACAAGGGCGTGACTACATCAGCCTGCTGGACAGTTACGACGACCCCAATAGCTACCGCGCGGCCTTCCGTGACGGCCGCATCGACCTGTTCAGCGAGAGCGAACCCAGTACCTTGCTCAACCAGCTCCAGGACGACATCCTCGAACTGCGCCCGCTCAACGAAACCCGTGAGCTATGGCCCGCTGTCGACCTGCAGCGTGATACTTCAATACGCTTTCATGTCGCCCACAGTGCCCAGCGTGAGGTCGAAATCCTCCACGACCAACTGCTCCAACGCTTCAGCGCGGACCCTGCGCTGCGCCCGCGTGACATCATCGTCATGGTTCCCGACGTCGACAGCTACGCGCCGCACATCCGTGCCGTATTCGGCCAGTTGGAGCGAACTGATCCACGCTTCATTCCCTTTACCCTCACTGACCAGGGCCAACGTGGCCGCGATCCGCTGCTGATCGCCGTCGAGCACCTGCTGAAGCTACCCGACAGCCGCTTTCCGGTCAGCGAAATCCTTGACCTGCTGGACGTTCCAGCGCTGCGCGAACGCTTCGCCATCAAGGAGCGCGACCTGCCCACATTGCATCGCTGGATCGAGGGTGCCGGGATCCGCTGGGGTCTCAATGCCGAGCAACGTGCTGGCCTCGGCCTGCCCAATGAGCTGGAGCAAAACAGTTGGCGATTCGGCCTGCGCCGCATGTTGCTGGGCTATGCCGTCGGCACGGGTCTCGCCTGCGACGGTATTGAGCCTTACGATGAGATTGGTGGCCTCGACGCCGCGCTGATCGGTCCCTTGGTCGCTCTGCTCGATGCGCTTAATGACGCGCATCAAGCACTGTCGCAACCGGCCGCCCCACACGAATGGGGCGAACGCCTGCAACGCTTGATGCAGTTGTTCTTCCTGCCCAGCAGCGAACACGATGACTTCCTGCTGGGCCAACTCGAACAACTGCGAGAAACCTGGCTGGAAACCTGCGAGTCGGTCGGCCTGTATGACGAGTTACCCCTGACCGTAGTGCGTGAGGCCTGGTTGGCCGGTCTGGATGAAGGCCGTTTGTCCCAACGCTTCCTCGCCGGAGCTGTCAATTTTTGCACCCTGATGCCCATGCGCGCGATCCCGTTCAAGTTGGTCTGCCTGCTTGGCATGAACGACGGCGATTACCCGCGTGCGCAACCGCCACTGGATTTCGACCTGATGGGCAGCGACTACCGCCCCGGCGACCGTTCACGCCGTGAAGATGACCGTTACCTGCTGCTGGAGGCGCTGCTGTCGGCCCGGGACCAGCTCTACATCAGTTGGGTCGGCCGCAGCATCCGCGACAACAGTGATCGCCCGGCGTCGGTGTTGATCGGCCAATTGCGCGATCATCTCGCCAGCGGCTGGCATAACGCACACACACAAGAGCCGTTGCTCGAAGCGATGACCCAGCAGCATCCGCTCCAACCTTTCAGCGCCCGCTACTTCCATGAAGGCGATGCATTGTTCAGCTATGCCCGTGAATGGCAGTTGCTGCACGCCGCAGTCGAGGCCATTGCCGTAGAGGACGAACTGGCGCCACACCAGCAAGAAGAACCCTTGAGTCTCGGCCAGTTGCAGGACTTCCTGCGCAACCCGGTCAAACATTTCTTCAGTCAACGTCTGAAGGTGTTCTTTGAAGCCGCTGAGGTGCCGTTGGCCGATGAAGAGCCCTTCGTCCTCGACGCATTACAACGCTACAGCCTGAGCGACAGTCTCTTGAGTGCGGCGCTGAGCCATCCCGATCACCTCGACCAGGCCCTGAATGCCCAAGCCCTGCGCTTGCAAGGCAGTGGCCTGCTGCCTATGGTCGGTTTCGGCGAGTGCCTGCGCAACGAGCTGATTGAGCCATTGCCCGACCTGCTGCAGCGCTATCAGCAGCTTCTGGCGCTCTGGCCGCAGCCCCACACTACCGCTGAACCGATCAGTTTTGAGCATCAAGGTATCCAGCTGGAAGGCTGGATCAGCGGCCTGCATCGACGCAGTGATGGCGGCCTGCTGAGCGTGACCACCATCCCCAACAGCATCGGCTCGATCAAGACGCGCAAATGGCACCGCCTGATTCGGCCCTGGGTCAATCACGTGGTTGCCTGCGCCTGCGGCCTGCCGTTGAGTACAGGGTTGGTGGCCAGCGACGACACCTTGTTGCTGGCCCCATTGGATCCGACCACTGCCCGGGAGATCCTCGCCAACCTGCTTTTGGCCTGGCACCACGGCATGAGCAAGCCTTTGCCCGTGGCGGTTAAAACCGCGTTCGCCTGGCTTGGCCAGACCGATCCGGCCAAGGCCCAGGCCGCTGCCAGCAAGGCCTATGAAGGTGATGGCATGACCACTGATGGCGAACGCCGTGAAACCCCGGCACTCACGCGACAATTCCCCGACTACGCCGCGTTGGTCGCCAGTGAAGAGTTTGAAGGTTGGTGCGAAACCTTGTACCGCCCACTGATCAACGCCGCATGGCGATCTCTCACCCGCGAGGAGGCCGGCGCATGAGCAGCAAACCCTTGGCCCTGGCCTTCCCGCTGCAAGGCAGCCAACTGATCGAAGCCAGCGCCGGTACCGGCAAGACGTTCACTATTTCCGCGCTGTACTTGCGCCTGGTCCTCGGCCACGGTGGTGATGAATCCGGTTTTGGCCGCGAACTGCTGCCCCCACAAATTCTGGTAGTGACCTTCACCGACGCTGCCACCAAGGAGTTGCGCGAACGCATTCGCATCCGCCTGGCAGAGGCGGCACGTTTCTTTCGCGATGAAATACCGCAACCCGATGCCCTGATTGCCGAGCTGCGAGATCAATACCCGCCTGAGCAATGGCCCGCCTGCGCCAATCGCCTGGACATCGCCGCCCAGTGGATGGACGAAGCTGCTGTTTCGACCATCCACAGTTGGTGCCAGCGCATGCTGCGCGAGCACGCGTTCGACAGCGGCAGCCTGTTCACTCAAACCCTGGAAACTGACCACAGTGATCTGCTCGGCGAAGTCTTGCGCGATTACTGGCGGTTGTTCTGTTACCCGATGCATGACGACGCGCTCAATTGGGTGCGCAACAACTGGGGCGGCCCTGCTGCCTTGATGCCACGGGTACGCGCCTTGTTCGGCAGTGAACGACCCACGGATGAAGCCCGTGAACCTGCCGAGCTGATCAACGCCTGCCTGCAAGAGCGTCGAGCAGCGCTGATACAGCTCAAGGCGCCCTGGCAGCAATGGGCCGCCGAGCTGCGTGACATCTGCCTGCAGGCCGTGGCCGCCAAAGCCGTCGACGGCCGCAAGATGCAGGCGCGTTACTTCGAACCCTGGTTCGAAAAGATCAGCGCCTGGGCCGCTGACGAAACCCTTGAGCAACTGGACATCGGCACTGGCTTCACCCGCCTGACGCCCGACGGTATGGCCGAAGCCTGGAAGGGCGACCCGCCGCAGCACCCCGGTATCGACGCCATGGCTGGCCTCAAAGCTGCGCTCGACGCACTGCCAACGCCTGACGCGGCGGTGTTGCAGCATGCTGCCGGTTGGGTGGGTAAACGCTTCGAAGAAGAAAAACGCCGTCGCGCCGAAATGGGCTTTGACGACATGTTGATCCGTCTCAACGCCGCCCTGCAGGCCGACGGTGGCGAGCGCCTGGCCAGCGTGATCCGCGAGCAGTTCCCGGTGGCGCTGATCGACGAATTCCAGGACACCGATCCGGTGCAATACAGCATCTTCGACAGCATCTACCGCATCGAAGAAAACCACCTCGACAGTGGCTTGTTCCTGATCGGCGACCCCAAGCAGGCGATCTATGCCTTTCGTGGTGCCGACATCTACACCTACCTGCGTGCGCGCCAATCCACCACCGGCCGCCATCACACCCTGGGCACCAACTTCCGCTCCAGCCACGCGATGGTCGAGGCGGTGAACCACGTGTTTCAGCGTGCGGAAACTGGCCGTGGCGCGTTCCTGTTCCGCGAGCCGGACGGCCAGAACCCGGTACCGTTCCACTCGGTGCTGTCCCAAGGCCGCAAGGAGCAATTGCAGGTCGACGGCCAAGCAGTGCCAGCGATGAACCTCTGGCACCTGCCCACCGATCAGCCGGTTTCCAACGCGGTGTACCGCCAGCAACTGGCCGCGGCCTGCGCCACGCAGATTGTTGAACTGCTCAATGGCGGTCAGCAAGGCACAGCCGGTTTCCTACATCCGGAGGCGGGTTTTAAAGGCGTGCTGCCGTCAGACATCGCCATCCTGGTGCGCGATGGCAAGGAAGCCCAAGCCGTGCGCGCCGAGCTGGCCGCCCGGGGCGTGCGCAGTGTGTACCTCTCGGACAAGGACTCAGTGTTCGCCGCCCAGGAAGCCCATGACCTGCTGGCCTGGCTCAAGGCCTGTGCCGAGCCGGACGTCGAGCGCCCGCTGCGAGCCGCCTTGGCATGTGTCACCTTGAACCTGTCGCTGCCGGAACTTGAGCGTCTGAATCAGGACGAGCTGGCGTGGGAATCCCGTGTCATGCAGTTCCGTGGCTACCGCGCCATCTGGCGCACCCAGGGTGTGCTGCCGATGCTGCGTCGCCTGCTGCACGATTTCAAACTGCCGCAAACCCTGATCGCCCGCAGCGACGGCGAGCGGGTGCTGACCAACCTGCTGCACCTCAGCGAATTGTTGCAACAAGCTGCTGCGGAACTGGATGGCGAACAGGCGCTGATTCGCCATCTGGCCGAACACCTCGCCTTGTCTGGACAGGCCGGCGAAGAACAGATCCTGCGCCTGGAAAGTGATGAACAACTGGTCAAGGTCGTGACCATCCACAAGTCCAAGGGGCTGGAGTACGACCTGGTTTTCCTGCCCTTCATCTGCTCGGCCAAGCCTGTGGACGGCAGCCGGTTGCCGCTTCACTACCACGACGAGCAGGGTAAATCCCACGTGAGCCTGCGGCCGACCGCCGAGTTGATTGCCCTGGCTGACGACGAGCGCCTGGCCGAAGACCTGCGTTTGTTCTACGTCGCCTTGACCCGCGCCAAACACGCCTGCTGGCTGGGTGTCGCCGACCTCAAGCGTGGCAACAGCAGCAGTTCGGTGTTGCACTTGTCGGCGCTGGGCTATTTGCTCGGTGCGGGTTCGTTGCTGGGCGAATCTGCCGGCCTGGCGCGCTGGTTGCTGGACCTGCAGGACGGCTGTCCCGCGATTCACTACGCCCACGTGCCCGAAGCTCAAGCCATCCTGTTCCACCCGCCGCGTAACGAAGCCACGCTGCTTGCGCCGTTGCTGCCCAAACGCAAGGCCGCGGAAAACTGGTGGATCGCTTCCTACAGCGCCTTGCGTATTGGCGACAGCATGAGCGCCGCCAGCCTCGAAGCGCCGGAAAGCCCACAAGCCCAGAAGCTGTTTGATGACGAGCGCCTCGACCCCGACGCACCGCGCGAAGTGGCGGCATCTGGCGGTGATATTCACCGTTTCCCACGTGGCCCGAACCCAGGCACCTTCCTCCATGGCCTGTTGGAGTGGGCCGGCGAAGATGGTTTCAACGTAACGCCCGAGGCGATCGAAAAAGCCGTGGGCGCGCGTTGCAATCGGCGCAACTGGGAGGGCTGGATCGTCACCCTCAGCGACTGGCTCGGTCACTTGCTGCAAACCCCGTTGCCCGTGGATAACGGCCAGGTCAGCCTCAGTGGCTTGCAGCACTACCAGATCGAAATGGAGTTCTGGTTCGCCAGCCACAAGGTCGATGTACTCGCCCTCGACAAGCTGGTGTGCCAGTACACCCACAACGGCGTGTCTCGCGTCGCCGCCGAACCGGTGTTGCTCAACGGTATGTTCAAGGGGTTTATCGACCTGACTTTCGAACACGATGGCCGCTATTACGTGGCTGACTACAAGTCCAACTGGCTCGGTCCTGACGATTCGGCCTACACCCAAGCCGCCATGGAACAGTCGATCCTCGAGCATCGGTACGACCTGCAATATGTCCTTTACCTGCTGGCCCTGCATCGCCAGCTCAAGGCGCGCCTGCCGGACTACGACTACGACCGCCATGTCGGCGGCGCCCTCTACCTGTTCCTGCGCGGTACGCAGGCCGCCAGCCAGGGCGCGTATTTCACTCGGCCACCGCGTGAATTGATCGAAGGCCTGGATCTGTTGTTCCAGGGCAAGCCCATCCCGCCCAAGGTTGAGCCCGCCTGGGAACAAGGAGTGTTGTTATGAGCCTGTCGCCATTGCCGTTGGAGGAACTGGCGCCCCTCAGCCGCGCCGCCGACCTGCTGCAACTCTTGGAACGTTGGGTGGCGCGTGGCTGGTTGCGCGCCCTCGACAAAGCCTTCGTCGGCTTCCTGCATGAACTCGACCCGCAGGCCGACCCCCTGGTGCTGCTGGCGGCCGCGCTGACTAGCCACCAATTGGGCCACGGCCATGTCTGCCTGGACCTGTTCGAGACCCTGAAAGCGCCGGACTTCGCCTTGTCCTTGCCGCCCGAAGGCGATCTGCAGACCACTGCCATGCTGCTGCCGTCGCAGTTGCTCGACGGTCTGGACGGCGCCCATTGGTGCCATGCCCTGGCTGCGAGCGGCCTGGTCGCGTTGGCCGTCGATGGCAGTGAATCAGCCCAAAGCCGTCCGTTAGTACTGTCCGGCAAACGCCTGTATTTGCGCCGCTACTGGACCTATGAACGACGTATCGACACGGCACTGCGCCAGCGCCTCGCCACCCAGGAAAGCGTCGCTGCCGATTTGCCCCAGCGTTTGAATGGCTTGTTCGACCAACCCGCACCCGAGGGTGTGATCGACTGGCAAAAACTCGCCTGCGCCCTGGCGACTCGCGGGGCATTCAGCATCGTCACCGGTGGCCCCGGTACCGGCAAGACCACCACCGTGGTGCGCCTGCTCGCGTTGTTGCAGGCGCCTGCGGTGGAAGTCGGCACACCGTTGCGCATCCGCCTGGCCGCACCCACCGGTAAAGCCGCCGCACGGCTTACCGAGTCCATCAGCCAGCAAGTACTGTCGCTGAAAGTGCCCGAAAGCGTGCGGGAAAAAATCCCGACCCAGGTGACCACGGTTCACCGCCTGCTGGGCAGCCGCCCGGGTACTCGGCATTTCCGTCATCACCTGGGCAACCCACTGCCGCTGGATGTGCTGGTGGTGGACGAGGCGTCGATGATCGACCTGGAGATGATGGCCAACCTGCTCGACGCCTTGCCGCCCCACGCGCGGCTGGTGCTGCTGGGGGACAAGGACCAGCTGGCGTCGGTGGAGGCGGGCGCCGTACTCGGCGATTTGTGCCGCGACGCCGAGGCCGGTTGGTACAGCCCCGAGACGCGTCAGTGGCTGCAGGCGGTCAGCGGCGAAGACCTTGACGCCAGCGGCCTGCAGGAAGACCTCGATGGCAGCCACCCGCTGGCCCAGCAAGTGGTGATGTTGCGTTACTCGCGGCGTTTCGGCGAGGGCAGTGGCATCGGCCAATTGGCGCGCTGGGTCAACCAGCAGAATGCTGAAGAAGCGCGCAAGTTGCTGGCCGCGCGCAGCCATCGCGACCTGTTCTGCGTCAGCCTCAAGGGCGAACACGACCACGCCCTGGAGCGGCTGGTACTGGACGGACAGGGCGATGGCGCCGAAGGTTATCGCTATTACCTCAACCTGCTGCACAGCGCGCGCCCGTCCCTGGAGACTCCACGCGAGGACGCCGCCTGGACCCACTGGGCGCAACAACTGTTGCAAGCCTTCGACGCCTTCCAGTTGCTTTGTGCCGTGCGCAAGGGACCGTGGGGGGTGGAAGGCCTCAACCTGCGCATCACCGCCGCCTTGCGCAAGGTGCGGCTGATCGAAGGTGACGAGCAATGGTACGAAGGCCGCCCGGTGCTGATGACTCGCAACGATTACGGCCTGGGCTTGATGAACGGCGATATCGGCATCGCCCTCAAACTGCCCGAAAGCGACGGGGGGCCGCAGGTATTGCGCGTGGCCTTCCCGCGTAATGATGGTCAAGGCGGTGTGCGTTTTGTACTGCCCAGCCGCCTGAATGATGTCGAAACCGTGTACGCCATGACCGTGCACAAGTCCCAAGGCTCGGAATTCACCCACACGGCGCTGATCCTGCCGGACGCATTGAACCCGGTGCTCACTAAAGAGCTGATCTATACCGGGATCACCCGCGCCAAGCGCTGGTTCAGCCTGATCGAACCCCGTGGCGGCGTGTTTGAAGAAGCGGTACGACGCAAGGTCAAGCGCTTGAGCGGGTTGATGCTGGAACTGGGTCAGGAGACGGAAAAAACTGACTGACAGGTCATGCGATATTTCTGATTCAGTCGCCTGATTTTTCTGAAAAAATAGCGGCCCCCGCGAAAGCCTCGCTTCGCGGGGTTTTCCGTTGCTGTGCTATCGTTGCGGCATCACTTTGTACGCACCTGAGAGAAATCGCTGCATGAACGTGGCTGTCTCGCCCACAGAGCGCCGTATGAGCTGGGGACGCCTGTTGCTGGTGGCGGTTCTGTGCCTGCTCGCGCCCGGCGCCTTTGCCCAGGCGTCCAGCCCCGCCGACTCCCGCGCCCAGGCGGTGACGCAAGTAGTGCTGGGTATCCTCAGTTACGCGCGTTGGCCGGTGGAGCCTGCCCAATTGCGCCTGTGCATTGTCGGGCCGACCCAATACACCGACGACCTGGTCAAGGGCACCACCCAAGCCACCGGCCGCCCGGTGGTGGTGCAGCGCCTGCTCGCCGACCACCCTGATATCGTCAATAGTTGTGACGCCGTTTACATCGGCAAGCTCAGCGGCGATGAGCGCAGCCGTCTGTTCGCTTCGTTGATCGGGCACCCGGTGCTGAGCATCAGCGAAGGCGGCGACCAGTGCACGGTCGGCAGCTTGTTCTGCCTGCGGGTCGGCGATGATCAGGTGTCGTTCGAGGTCAATCTCGACTCCGTGGCGCGCAGCGGCGTGCGCATTCACCCCAGCGTGCTGCAATTGTCCCGCCGTCGAGCGCTTGCGCCATGAAGGTCGATAAGGTGCGACCGACGCTGCGCTCGGTCATCGGCCGGGGGCACCTGATCCTCGCGCTGGTGGCGGTGAGCCTGGCCAGTGTGTCGCTGACCCTGCTCGGCGTGCTGGCGCTGCGCGTGTACGCCGAGCACAACCTGCATTTGATCGCACGCTCGATCAACTACACCGTAGAAGCGGCGGTGGTGTTCAACGACAGCGCGGCGGCCACCGAGGCCCTCAGCCTGATCGCCTCCACCGAAGAGGTGGCCCAGGCCGAAGTGCTTGATGTCAACGGCAAGCTGTTGGCGCAGTGGACACGTCCGGAAACCGGCATGCTCTCACGGCTTGAACTGGAGCTGGCGCACACCCTGCTCGAACAGCCCATCAGCCAGCCGATCCTGCACCAGGGGCGCACCATCGGCAGCATTCATGTCACTGGCCATGGCGGCAGCCTGTTGCGCTTCCTGCTGAGTGGGCTGGCGGGGATCCTGATCTGTACCGCCCTCAGTGCGTGGGTGGCCTTGCACCTGGCGCGGCGTCTGTTGCGCGGCATTACCGAGCCGCTGCAACGCCTCGCCGCCGTGGCCCATGCCGCCCGCAGCGAGCGCGACTTCGACCGCCGGGTGCCGCCCGCGCGGATCGCCGAACTCGACAGCCTGGGCAGCGACTTCAATGCGTTGCTCGGTGAAATGGAAGCCTGGCAAAGCCACCTGCAAAGCGAGAACGAAACCCTTGCCCACCAGGCCAACCACGACAGTCTCACTGGCTTGCCCAACCGGGCGTTTTTCGAAGGTCGGCTGATTCGTGCCTTGCGCAGCGCGGCGAAGGTCAAGGAGCAGGTGGCGGTGCTTTACCTCGACAGCGACCGCTTCAAGGAAATCAATGACAGCTTTGGCCATGCCGCAGGCGATGCCGTCCTCGTGGCCGTCGCTGAACGCGTGCGGGCACAACTGCGCGAAGATGACCTGGTCGCGCGCCTGGGCGGCGATGAGTTCGCCATCCTGCTGGCGCCGTTGCATAAAGTGGAAGACGCCCAGCGCATCGCCGACAAGATTATCGCCAGCATGGACGTGCCGATTGCCGTGCCCGGGAATACCCAGGTGTTGACCTCCCTCAGTATCGGCATCGCCATCTACCCCGATCATGGCGCCACGCCCGGCACCTTGCTCAATGCCGCCGACGCAGCGATGTACCAGGCCAAACGGCAGGCCCAGGGCGGCCAGCAAACGGCGGAGTCGGAGAGCCCTGCCGTCAATGTTCAACACAGGAGTTGATCCCTTGTTTTCGACCGCGCGTTTTATCTTCCTCACCGTGCTGGTGTCACTGCTGGCTCTCAGCGGTTGCCAGACCGCCCCACCCAAAGGCTTGACCCCGGCCCAGGTCGCCGTGCTCAAGCAACAAGGCTTTGAGCTGACCGACGAGGGTTGGGCGTTCGGCCTGTCCGGCAAAGTGTTGTTTGGCAGCGACGTCGAAACCCTCAACCAGCCCAGTACCGAGATCGTCCAGCGTATCGGCAAGGCCCTGCTCGGCGTGGGCATCGAGCGCGTGCGCGTCGACGGCCATACCGACGCTTCGGGCAAGGAAACCTACAACCAGCAACTGTCCTTGCGCCGCGCCAAGAGCGTGGTCACGGTGCTGATCGGTGTGGGCATGAAGGAGGAAAACATCCAGCTGCGCGGTTTGGGCAGCAGCGAACCGGTGGCGTCGAACGCGACGGCGGCGGGACGTACGGAGAATCGGCGGGTGTCGATTGTGGTGAGTGCGGACTAAGCGGGTTTTCCACCTGCACTGCATTCAAAATGTGGGAGCCGGGCTTGCCTGCGATGGCGGTGTATCAGTCAAGGTTAAGCTGGCTGACCCACCGCCTTCGCAGGCAAGCCAGCTCCCACACTTATTTGCGTCTGACCAAAATCTTGCACCCGCCGCAGCTCCCACACTTATTTGCGTCTGACCAAAATCTTGCACTCGCCGCAGCTCCCACACTATTTGTGTCTGACCAAAACCTTGCACCCGCCGCAGCTCCCACACTATTTGTGTCTAACCAAAACCTTGCACCCGCCGCAGCTCCCACACTATTTGTGTCTAACCAAAATCTTGCATCCGCCGCAGTTCAAATGTGGGAGCTGGCTTGCCTGCGAAGGCGGTGTATCAGTCAAGGCTAAGCTGGCTGATACACCGCTATCGCAGGCAATCCAGCCCCCTATTATTTTGCAGTGCGCTCGCTGCAACACCGCGCGCCCCCCTTAATCTGCAAACTTGATCTCCCGCGTCTCCCCCATCAATAAGCCCTGGTTCTGTTCCGTCACCTCGCGGATGTAATCCCACAGCAAGGTGATGCGTTTCAACTTGCGCAAGTCTTCCCGGCAGTACATCCAGAACTGCCGAGTCAGTGTGATCTGCTCCCCCAGCACCGGCAGCAACCGAGGGTCCTGCGCCGCCAGGAAGCACGGCAATATCGCCATCGACCGGCCTTGCTGCGCCGCCACGTACTGGGCAATCACGCTGGTGCTGCGCAGGCTGGCGCTGGCGCCGGGCACCACGTTCGCCAGGTAGAGCAACTCGGAGCTGAACGCCAGGTCATCCACATAGCTGATAAACGGGTGCTCGGCCAAATCCGTGGGTTTGCGGATCGGGGGGTGCTGGTCGAGGTATTCCTGGGTCGCATACAGCTGCAGTTTGTAGTCACACAGTTTGCAGCACACGTAGGGCCCGTGTTCCGGGCGTTCCAGGGCGATGACAATGTCGGCTTCGCGCTTGGACAGGCTGATGAAGTGGGGCAGGGGCAGGATGTCCACCGAGATCGCCGGGTAAGTGTCGACGAAATGGCTGAGCTGCGGGGTGACAAAAAAACTGCCGAAGCCTTCGGTACAGCCCATGCGCACATGCCCGGACAGTGCCACGCCGGAGCCGGACACCTGCTCGCAAGCCATGTGCAGGGTGCTCTCGATGGACTCGGCGTACCCCAGCAAACGTTGGCCCTCGGTGGTGAGGACGAAGCCGTTGGTCCGAGATTTCTCGAAGAGCAAAGTACCCAGCGACACTTCCAACGAGCTGATGCGCCGCGACACCGTGGTGTAGTCCACCGCCAGGCGCTTGGCCGCGACGCTGGCCTTGCGGGTGCGGGCCACTTCGAGGAAAAACTTCAGGTCGTCCCAGTTCAGGGAGCCCAATGATGTGATGTTTTTTTGCATATTGGACCGGCTTTTATGTGCGTTCTTATTAGAGATTTGCACATCTATACTCCAAAAACGCCTCATTCCCAAGGCGATTCACGCGCCTTGTCTCTGCATAACTACAAGATTGGAGACCACATGAACGCATCTGCCGATATTTCCGTGCAACAGGTCAAGCTGCTGATCAACGGTGAATGGGTCGAGTCCAAGACCACCGAGTGGCATGACATCGTCAACCCGGCCACCCAGCAAGTGCTGGCCAAAGTGCCGTTTGCCACTGCCGATGAAGTGAATGCCGCCATCGACGCTGCCCATCGCGCCTTCCAGACCTGGAAGTTGACCCCGATCGGCGCGCGCATGCGCATCATGCTCAAGCTGCAAGCCTTGATCCGCGAACATTCCAAACGCATCGCCGCAGTCCTCAGCGCCGAGCAGGGCAAGACCATTGCCGATGCCGAGGGTGATATTTTCCGTGGCCTGGAAGTGGTGGAGCACGCGTGCTCCATCGGCACCCTGCAAATGGGCGAATTCGCTGAAAACGTCGCCGGTGGCGTCGACACCTACACCCTGCGCCAACCCATCGGCGTGTGTGCCGGCATTACCCCATTCAACTTCCCGGCGATGATTCCACTGTGGATGTTCCCGATGGCGATCGCCTGCGGTAACACCTTCGTCCTCAAGCCGTCCGAGCAGGACCCGCTGTCGACCGTGCTGCTGGTGGAGCTGGCGCTGGAAGCCGGCGTACCGGCCGGCGTGCTCAACGTGGTGCACGGCGGCAAGGACGTGGTGGATGCGCTGTGCACCCATAAAGACATCAAGGCCGTGTCCTTCGTCGGTTCGACCGCCGTCGGCACCCATGTTTATGACCTGGCCGGCAAACACGGCAAGCGCGTGCAGTCGATGATGGGCGCCAAGAACCACGCCGTGGTGCTGCCCGATGCCAACCGCGAACACACCCTCAATGCGCTGGTCGGTGCCGGTTTCGGCGCAGCGGGCCAGCGTTGCATGGCCACCTCTGTGGTGGTGTTGGTCGGTGCCTCCAAACAATGGCTGCCGGACCTCAAGGCGTTGGCGCAAAAACTCAAGGTCAATGCCGGCAGCGAGGCCGGTACCGATGTCGGCCCGGTGATTTCCAAACGCGCCAAGGCGCGCATCCTCGAGCTGATCGAAAGCGGTGTGAAAGAAGGCGCCAAGCTCGAGCTGGACGGCCGCGACATCAAGGTGCCGGGCTTTGAGCAAGGCAACTTTGTCGGCCCGACCCTGTTCTCGGGCGTGACCACGGACATGCAGATCTACACCCAGGAAATCTTCGGCCCGGTGCTGGTGGTGCTCGAAGTCGCGACCCTCGACGAGGCCATCGCGCTCGTCAACGCCAACCCGTTCGGCAACGGCACCGGCCTGTTTACCCAGAGTGGTGCGGCGGCGCGTAAATTCCAGAGCGAAATCGACGTGGGCCAGGTCGGCATCAACATCCCGATCCCGGTGCCGGTGCCGTTTTTCAGCTTCACCGGTTCGCGTGGCTCCAAGCTCGGCGACCTCGGCCCGTACGGCAAGCAAGTGGTGCAGTTCTACACCCAGACCAAAACCGTCACCAGCCGCTGGTTTGACGACGACACGGTCAACGATGGCGTCAACACCACCATCAACCTGCGCTGATTCCGGGAGACGACCATGAAGATTGCATTTATCGGCTTGGGCAACATGGGCGCGCCCATGGCCCGCAACCTGATCAAGGCCGGCCACGCGCTGAACCTGTTTGACCTGAACCAGGCCGTGCTCAAGGAATTGGCCGAGCTGGGCGGCACTATCAGCGATTCACCCCGCGATGCGGCGAAAGACGCCGAGCTTGTGATCACCATGCTGCCGGCGGCCGCACATGTGCGTAGCGTGTGGCTGAATGAAGACGGCGTACTCGCCGGTATCGGCCAAGGCGTGCCGGCGGTGGATTGCAGCACCATCGACCCGCAGACGATCCGCGACGTAGCGGCTGCGGCGGCCAAGCAAGGTGTGGTCGTGGCTGACGCCCCAGTCTCCGGTGGCACCGGCGGCGCCAGTGCCGGCACCCTGACCTTCATGGTTGGCGGCACCCCTGAACTGTTCGCCACCCTGCAACCGGTGCTGGCGCAGATGGGGCGTAACATCGTGCATTGCGGTGAGGTCGGCACCGGGCAAATCGCCAAGATCTGCAACAACCTGCTGCTCGGTATCAGCATGGTCGGCGTCAGCGAAGCCATGGCGCTGGGCGATGCGCTGGGGATCGACACCCAAGTGCTGGCCGGCATCATCAACAGCTCCACCGGACGTTGCTGGAGTTCCGACACCTACAACCCATGGCCGGGCGTGATTGAAACCGCGCCGTCATCGCGCGGCTACACCGGTGGGTTTGGCGCCGACCTGATGCTCAAGGACCTCGGCCTGGCCACCGAGGCTGCGCGCCAAGCCAAGCAGCCCGTCATCCTGGGCGCCGTGGCCCAGCAGTTGTATCAATCGATGAGCCAGCGCGGGGAAGGCGGCAAGGACTTCTCGGCGATCATCAACAGCTACCGCAAACCCAAATAACCTTGTAAGGGGACCTCCTGTGGCGAGCGGGCTTGCCCCGCGTTGGGCTGCGCAGCAGCCCTAAAGGAAAACGCCGCGATCTTCCTGGAAGATCGCGGCGTCTGGATCAGGGCTGCTGCGCAGCCCAACGCGGGGCAAGCCCGCTCGCCACAACAATGTCAAAGTTGCCCGCTTTGGAAGCGATTTAAGCAAACACAAAATACTTACGCACCGTCTCGACCACTTCCCACGTCCCCTTCATCCCCGGTTCCACCACAAAGATATCCCCAGCCCGCAAATGGATCGGTTCCAGGCCTTCTGGGGTGATCACGCAGTAGCCTTCCTGGAAATGGCAGTATTCCCACTTCACGTATTCCACGTACCACTTGCCTGGTGTGCAGATCCAGGTGCCCATGATCTTGCTGCCGTCTTCGCTGGTGTAGGCGTTGAGGTTGACGGTGTGCGGGTCGCCTTCGAGTTTTTCCCATTTGCAGGCATCCAGGACCGGCAGGGGGTGAGTATCGCGCAGTACGGTGATGGGCTTGGACATGATG
Source organism: Pseudomonas sp. GW821-FHT09C08 (assembly GCF_059418125.1). Classification (NCBI taxonomy): domain Bacteria; kingdom Pseudomonadati; phylum Pseudomonadota; class Gammaproteobacteria; order Pseudomonadales; family Pseudomonadaceae; genus Pseudomonas; species Pseudomonas sp. GW821-FHT09C08. The sequence goes on from NZ_JBWKPG010000014.1 coordinate 16,422, forward strand.
ACTCCGAGGCAGTGAATGCAAAGATGCACCCTAAGGCCTCGGGCGTCGTGCCAGTGGTCTGAACTCGACATCGGGATGCCCAGAAGCGCAAGTCCCGTGCAATACAAAACCCTGTGGGCGCCGGCTTGCCGGCGATGGGCTCCGTAGGAACGCCATCGCCGGCAAGCCGACGCCTACATTTGAAATATCCAATCACAAATACGGCAATTCCTCGCAGTAAGTACGAAAGAAATCCCGCCTGGCGCTGGAATTCGCAAGAAAATTCACAGCTGGCCCTCGTATCATTCACCCCAGTAACCGCCGAGAGCCTTGAAATGAATCCAATAAAAACGTGGTGGGACATCAGCCCGCCCTTGAGTACGGCGACCCCGACCTGGCCGGGCGATACGCCGTTCCAGGAAGAGCGCGTCTGGCAGTTCGGTCCGGAATGCCCGGTGAATGTCGGGCGCATTACCTTGTCGCCGCACACCGGTGCGCACGTCGATGCGCCGCTGCATTACAGCGCGGACGGCGCGCCGATTGGCGAGGTGTCGCTGGATGTCTACATGGGGCCGTGCCGGGTCCTGCATTGCCTGGACAGCGGCGCGCTGGTGCAGCCGCATCAGTTGGAAGGGCGCGTGGATAACCTGCCAGAGCGCGTGCTCTTGCGTACTTATCCACACGCGCCGCTGACCGAATGGGATTCGAATTTCACCGCCATCGCCCCGCAAACCATCGAGTTGCTGGCGAGCCTCGGCGTGCGGCTGGTCGGGATCGACACGCCGTCCCTCGATCCGCAGCAATCCAAGACCATGGATTCGCACAACGCCGTGGCCCGTCATGGCATGGCGATTCTTGAAGGCATCGTGCTTGATGACGTACCGGAGGGCGACTATGAATTGATCGCGCTGCCGTTGCGCTTTGCCAACCTCGACGCGAGCCCGGTCCGCGCCATTCTCCGCCCGCTCAAGGAGCCCACGCGATGAGCCAATGTCCCTTCTCTGCTGATTACCAACCGCCGGAAGAATGGCATAACGCCGAGCTGAATTTTTCCGAGTCCATGAGCTATGGCGACTACCTGGACCTGGGTAAAGTCCTCAGCGCCCAGCACCCGCTGTCGCCGGACCACAACGAAATGCTGTTCATCATCCAGCACCAGACGTCTGAGCTGTGGATGAAACTGATGCTCCACGAACTCAAGGCCGCCCGCGAACATGTGCGCCTTGGCGAGTTGCCGCCGGCGTTCAAGATGCTGGCGCGGGTGTCGCGGATTTTCGATCAACTGGTGCACGCCTGGGCGGTGCTGGCGACGATGACGCCGTCGGAGTACAAGGCGATCCGTCCGTTCCTGGGGCAGTCGTCGGGGTTCCAGTCGTTCCAGTACCGCGAGATCGAATTTATCCTCGGCAATAAGAGCGCGGCGCTGTTGCGTCCTCACGCGCATCGGCCAGAGTTGTTGAACGAGTTGAAAGTGGCGATTGCCACGCCGTCGCTGTATGACGAGGCAGTCAACCTGATGGCCAAGGCGGGCCTGGCGATTGACCCCAAACGCGCCGAACGCGACCCGACGGCGGCCACGGTTCACGATGAATCGGTGGAAGCCGCGTGGCGTGAGGTGTACCGCGATCCGAACCGGTATTGGGATTTGTATCAGTTGGCCGAGAAGTTCATCGACCTGGAGGATTCGTTCCGCCAGTGGCGCTTCAGGCATGTGACGACGGTGGAGCGGATTATCGGCTTCCAGCCCGGTACCGGTGGTACTGAGGGCGTGGGGTATCTGCGCAAGATGCTTGACACCGTGCTGTTCCCCGAGCTGTGGCGAGTGCGTTCCACGCTATGAAAAAAGCCCCGGATAACCGGGGCTTTTTCATTTGGAATGCAATCAACGATGGGAGCTGGCTTGCCTGCGATGGCGGTGTGTCAGCCACCACAGCCATCGGCTGACCCACCGCCATCGCGGGCAAGCCCGGCTCCCACAGCTATCACTGTGCGTTGACTGGCGCGTTACTTCTGCGGACCCGCATCCGATACGCGATGTAGATAATCCCCACCCACACCGGCATCGCATACACCGACTCACGAATGCCCGGGATCGCCAGCATCACGCTGACGATCATCAGCATGAACGCCAGGCACAGGTAGTTGCTGAACGGGAACCAGAAGGTCTTGAACGACGGCACCACGCCTTGCTCGCCCATGGCCTTGCGGAACTTGATATGGGTGATGCTGATCAGCGCCCAGTTGATCATCAGCGAGGCAACCACCAGCGCAAACAGCAACTCCAGCGCACTCTGGGGCGCCACGTAGTTGACCACCACGCACAGCATCGTCACCAACGCCGAAATCGCCAGCGCACGCAACGGCACGCCTTGTTTGTTGAGCTTCATCAGCGCCTTGGGTGCATCCCCCTGCTCGGCCAGGCCGAACAGCATGCGGCTGTTGCAGTACACGCCGCTGTTGTACACCGACAGCGCCGCGGTCAGGACCACGAAGTTGAGGATGTGCGCCGCGGTGTCGTTGCCGATCAGCGAGAAGATCTGCACAAACGGGCTGCCGCTGTAGGCATCGCCCGACGCGCCGAGGGTTTGCAGCAATTGGTCCCAAGGGTACAGCGACAACAGCACAGTCAGTGCGCCGACGTAGAAAATCAGGATCCGGTACACCACCTGGTTGATCGCCTTGGGGATCACCTTGCGCGGCTCGCTGGCCTCGGCGGCGGTGATGCCCACCAACTCCAGGCCACCGAACGAGAACATGATGAACGCCATGGACATCAACAGCCCCATGCCGCCATTCGGGAAGAACCCGCCGTGGCTCCACAGGTTAGTGATCGAGGCTTGCGGGCCGCCGGTGCCGCTGAACAGCAGGTAGCAGCCGAGCACGATCATGCCGACGATCGCTACCACCTTGATGATCGCGAACCAGAACTCGGCTTCACCGAAGAACTTCACGTTGAGGGTGTTGATCAGGTTCACCGCGACAAAGAACACCAGCGCGCTGACCCAGGTCGGAATCTCCGGCCACCAGAACTGGATGTACTTGCCCACGGCCGTGAGTTCGGCCATGCCCACCAGGACGTAGAGCACCCAGTAGTTCCAGCCCGCCAGGAAGCCTGCGTAACCGCCCCAGTATTTGTGCGCGAAGTGGCTGAAGGAACCGGCCACCGGCTCTTCGACGATCATTTCGCCGAGCTGGCGCATGATCAGGAACGCGATGAAACCGGCAATCGCATAGCCGAGGATCATCGACGGCCCCGCCGACTTGAGCACGCCCGCCGAGCCGAGGAACAGCCCCGTGCCAATCGCCCCTCCCAAGGCGATCAGCTGAATATGCCGGTTCTTCAAGCCCCGCTTGAGGCCTACCGGGTTAACCATGTCATCCGCCATTAACATTCCCTTCTACTTGTTTTTCTCAGGGTTGATTGCACGCCGCACCAGCCCCTCAGAAGTGCTGAGGGTCAGATATTACTCTGCGTGAACTTTTCGTAATACAGCTGAACGCCATCAAGTGCCTGATCTGCCAGCCATTGCTGGATGGATTCGACCATTGGAGGGGGGCCGCACACGTACATATCTGCCGATCTGTCCCGCAATTCGGCCAGGTCGAAATGTTCGGTGAGGTAACCGCGCTTGCCGGGCCACGCCGGCGATGGGTTGCTCAGCACTTCGGTGTAGCGAAAATCGAGGGTGGAGGCGTATTGGTCGATGCGTTCGGCCTCGCACAGGTCCTCGGCACCGCGTACGCCGTAATACAGGTGTACCGGTTGGTCACAGCCGCTGGCAACCAGTTCATCGAGCATGCCCAGCAAGGCCGACAACCCGGTGCCGCCGGCGACCAGCACCAGCGGCTTGGTCACGTGGCGCAGGTAAAAAGCGCCCAGCGGCGCTTCCATCAAGAGGCGGTCGCCTACCTGGCAGCGCTCACGCAGGTAATTGCTCATCACGCCGTCGGGCAACAGGCGGACCAGGAACTGCAGCTGATTGCCGGGCCGGTTGGCGAAGGAATACGAGCGCCAGCTGTCGGTGCCGGGAACGGACAGGCGCGCGTACTGGCCGGGCAGAAAATTCAGCGACGCGTCCAGCTGAACCTGCAGGATCGCCGTGCTGGCGGACACCAACTGCACCGCGCTCACTGTGCCTTGCAGCTGTACCGGGCCGGGCGCATTGCACAGGCTCGAATCAAAGTCGAAGTAGAACGTCGCGTCGGATTGCACCCGGGTCTGGCAACTGAGCATCTTGCGTTGCTGCAGGTCGAGGCTGGAGAGGGCTTCCTCGTCCACATAATCCTGGGTGTACTCGCCGGACTCGCAACGGCCCTGGCACGTGCCGCATACGCCTTCGCGGCAATCCAGGGGGATCTTGATGCCGTTGCGCAGCGCCGCATCCAACAGGATCTCGTGGGCGCCCACCGGGAAAAACAGGGTCTTGCCATCGGCGAAGCTGAAGGCCACTTTGTGATTCATGTGTTGGTCTCCGCAGAGTCATGAGCGTGTTGAGTGCGCCTGTCGTGGCGAGCGGGCTTGTCCTGCGAGCGGGCCCTGGTCCAGGCACCGTTGTTTGACTGAAGAGATGCGGTGACTGTATTGGGGCCGCTGCGCGGCCCAACGCGGGGCAAGCCCGCTCGCCACAACAGGCCCGTTCAGCACAACAATCCTGCTCGCCACAGCAAGCGCGCTCGCCATGAAGGCGCGTTTAGAGGTGATAGAAATCCAGCACCGAGTTGATGGTGTCGTTGAGCAGCAACGCGTGCTTGCGGGTGATCAGCCAACTTTCGCCATGGGGTTTGAGGCGGTAGGTGGCGTGCCCGTAGAACTGCTCCGAGGTGGCCAGGCGATAGAACAGCGTGTGCCAGTTCAGGCGCACTTCCAGCGTGCCGTCCGCCTGCTCGTTGATGCGCACGTTATTGATCAGGTGCAAGGTGCGCGGCATCGGCGTGGCGGATGCCGCCTTGCCGGTACGCAGGCGGAAGACGCGGTCCTCCAGGCCCGAACGGTTGGCGTAGTAGATCAGCGACATCTCGCGCTTGGGGTCGCGGGTGTAGACGTGTTCGGAGTCCCATTGCGGCAGATGGAATTCACTCTGGGGGTCGAACAGCTCTACATAGGCGTCCCAGTCCTGGGCATCGCAGAGCTCGGATTTACGGTAGAAAAACTGCTCGATCTGGTACTGCAATGGCGCGCTCATCATTTCACCTCCCGCAGTTTCAACGCGTGTCGATCAAGGCCGTCGAGCAGGAACTGCTGCCAGTTGCGGTGCTGGTTGACGTACAAGCCTTCGTGGGTGAATTCGGTGCCGGTCATGGCCGGCTGGATGCCGATAGCCTCGCTGTTCGGCGTCGGGCCGGTCTCCCAGCGGTGGCTGCCACGCGAGATGTCGCTCCAGCGCTCCAGGCGGCCCTGGAAGCCACGTTGGGCTTCGCGGAACTCCACGAGGTCGTCCGGTGTGCCCATGCCGGACACGTTGAAGAAATCCTCGAACTGGCGGATGCGGTTCTCGCGGTCGGCGTCGGACTCGCCCTTCACCCCCAGGCACTGGCTGATGATCTCGGTCTTGTTCCACGCTACCGGGCGGATGATGCGCAGCTGTGAGCTGATCTGGTCGAGGAAGAACAGGCTCGGGTAGATGTTCAGGTTGCGCAGGCGGTGCATCATCCACTCGGCTTTTTGCTGGCCGTGCTCTTCGACCAGGCGCGGCATGATCGTGGCGTAGCCGGAGCGCACGCTGGGGTTGGGCATGTCGCTGAACAGCACGCTGTGCCCGTTGTTGAAAGCGAACCAGCCGTCATCGGTATTCGCGTCGCCGGCGCCGAGCTTGCTGTAGTCCAGGGTGCTGGCGGACCCGCTGCCGTTCTCGGTATTGACCTGCTGGCGATGCTGCACCGTGGCCACGTAGTTATAGTGCACGGTGCTGACGTGGTAGCCGTCCAGGCCGTTTTCGTTTTGCAGCTTCCAGTTGCCGTCGTAGGTGTAGGCGGACTTGCCCGGCAGCACTTCCAACTCACCGGTGGCGGACTGCGCGACCATCATGTCGAAGAACACTTTGGCATCGCCCAGGAACGCTTCCAGGCTGTCCGTGCCGTGCACGTCCAGGCTGATGAATACGAAGCCCTTGTAGCTGTCGATGCGTGCCTTTTTCAAACCGCGCGTGGCCTTGTCGAAACCTTCCGGGTATTCCCCGGGTGCCTTGACCTTCACCAGCCGGCCGTCACTCTTGTAGCACCAGGCGTGGAACGGGCAGGTGAAGGTGGACTGGTTGCCCTTGCCAACCCGGGTCAGGGTGGTGCCGCGATGCTGGCAGGCGTTGATCAGCGCATTCAGTTGGCCTTCGCCGTCGCGGGTGATGATCATCGGCTGGCGCCCGGCGCGCATCGTCACAAAGTCGTGGTTATTCGCCAGTTCGCTTTCGTGGCAGGCGTAGATCCAGTTCTTCTCGAAGATCAGTTCCATCTCCAGGTCGAACAGCTCCGGCTCGGTGAACATGTCGCGGGCGATACGGAACACGGCATCGGCCGGGCGAAAATCCAGGCAGCTTTCGATAAAGCTTTTCCATTGCTCGACGCTTCTTGCACCACTCATGGGAGGCACCTTTTGATAATGGCTAAACAGGTGGGCCATTAAGAGGCTGCGACGCGGCGAGGGGCTATCCGGTTAATGGGCAAAGGCAGGCCGCAAAGTTGGGCAGCAAATACCCACGGCGGTGCAGGGCGGTGACGTGATGCGCTACTGTCTTGCAAGGTGAGGGTCGAAAAAGCCGGCGGCTTATCCACTTAGTCGACGCTTGCTATCCACCCAGTGGCAATACGGCTGGCGTGGCGTAAAACTTGCTGTCGATCAATCAGGACGCGCCGTCAGAGCGCGCCGGCCACAATTGCCGTGGGTGCCCCGTGATGAGTAGCAATACACGCGATATACGTATCGAGCGTTTCGACCTTGAAGGCGCCTGCAGCTGGATGTCCGGCATCTGCGGGCCGCACCGGCTGCAAACCGCGACGCCGGAGCGCATCCGCTTTCACCACAGTGCCAATGTGTTCAAGTCCCGCGCCACGACGTTGGGGATTATCGAATACGGCACCGATGTCACCATTGATATCGAGGACGCCGAGCACTTCAGCAGCTACAGCCTGACCCTGCCGCTGGTGGGCGAGCAGGAGCTGAGCAAGAACGGCAAACGGCTCATGTCCAACCGTGACCAGGGCGTGATCATCTCGCCCAACGAACATCAGGTGCTGGAAATCTCGGGCGACTGCCGCAAGCTGCAGGTGGTGATCACCCGCGCGGCCATGAGCGAGTCGCTGGAAGGCTTGCTGCAACGGCCGATTGAGGCGCCGCTGCGCTTCGAAGCGGTGATGGATGCAGTCGACGGCGCTTCTGCGTCGTGGTGGCGCATGGCGCGATATTTCATCGCCGAGCTGGAGCGCAGCAGTGAGCTGTATGACCAGGCGGCGTTTACCCGGGACCTGGAAAGTTCGCTGATCAAGGGCTTGATCCTGGCCCAGCCGAACAACTACTCCGAAGAGCTGCGGGACATGCTGGGCGTGAAGCTGCCGCACTATTTGATCCGCGCCCGGCAGTACATCCACGACAACGCCCGCGAAGCGGTGCACCTGGAGGATCTGGAAGCGGCGGCCGGGGTGTCGCGTTTCAAGCTGTTCGACGCCTTTCGCAAATACTTCGCCCTGTCGCCCATGGCCTACCTGAAGAAATACCGCCTGGGCGCCGTGCGCCAGCAAATCCTCGAACACGGCTCAACCCACACCATCTCCGAAATCGCCCTGGGCTGGGGGTTTACCCACCTGGGCCGATTCTCGGCCGAGTACCGCAAGCTGTTCGATGAATCCCCCAGCCAGACGTTGCAACGCAACGACGCCCGGCGCATGCGTGGATGAATACCTTACTCAAAAACAACGGAGATCAACTGTGGGAGCGGGCTTGCTCGCGAATGCGGTGCATCAGCCAACTCATTCGGTGACTGACACTGCGCATTCGCGAGCAAGCCCGCTCCCACATTGGATGTGTGGTGTTCTTTTAGATCAACTCTTCCACCAGTTGCAGGCAATGACTCAGCCCCGGCGACTGATCATTCACCCGCCGGCTGAGGATGATCGGCGACGTCGCGGTGGCTTCCACAATCGGCGTGTAGCCGATGTCCGCGCGGTGCAGCACCTGCACCGAGGCCGGTACCAGCGTCACGCCCATGCCCGCGCCGACCAGGCCGATGGCGGTCTGCAATTCGTTGGTCCACTGCGCCACCTTGAGGCTCAAGCCGTGCGCATCGAACAACGCAATCACATGGTCGGCATAGCTAGGGCGCGGGTTGCCGGGGTACAGCACGATTGGCTCGGCGGCCAGTTGGGCAAGGGTGGCGGGCGCCTCGAGCAGAGGATGGCCGGCGGGCAGTACGGCCACCAGGCGGTCCTCCACCAGCACGCGCTGGACGATGGCCGGGTCGTCGATGCGGATACGCCCGAAACCCACATCAATGCGCCCGGCCTTGAGCGCTTCGACCTGCTGCAGGGTGGTCATCTCCGACAAGCCCAACTCCAGCTCCAGCGCGTCATGGTTGCGCAGGCGCCGGATCAGTTCGGGCAGCACGCCATACAGCGTCGACGGGGCAAAGCCGATGCCCAGCCAGGTCTTCTCACCCTGGCCAATGCGCCGGGTGTTGTCGCAGACCTTGCCCAATTGTTCGAGCAACACATTGGCGTGCTCATAGAAAAACCGCCCGGCTTCGGTCAGCCGCAGGGGCCGGCCGCGTTCAAGCAAGACCACGCCCAACTCATCCTCCAGTTGCTGGATCTGCCGGCTCAACGGCGGCTGGGCGATGTGCAGGCGTTCGGCGGCGCGGGTGAAGTTGAGGGTTTCCCCCAACACCTGGAAATAGCGCAGGTGACGCAGTTCCATGACGGCTCCTTTCATACCTTGAGGGTATTGTGCGAGACCCATTCTATATTGGAAGCCTCGAAAAATAGGGTACAGAATCGGCCAAAACCAATAAAGAACCCAACGGGTATTGCCATGCCGATTTGCGCCATCGAGTCGATCGACACCGTCATCGTCGACCTTCCTACCATCCGCCCGCACAAGCTGGCGATGCACACCATGCAAAACCAGACCCTGGTGATCATCCGCGTGCGCTGCGCCGACGGCATCGAGGGCATCGGTGAAGCCACCACCATTGGCGGCCTGAGCTACGGCAACGAGAGCCCCGACAGCATCAAGGTCAACATCGACCGCCATTTCGCACCGCTGCTGATCGGCCAGGACGCGAGCAATATCAACGCGGCGATGCTGCGCCTGGAGCGCAGTATTCGCGGCAACACCTTTGCCAAGTCAGGTATCGAAAGCGCCTTGCTCGACGCCCTGGGCAAGCGCCTGGACCTGCCGGTGAGCGAGCTGCTCGGGGGCCGCGTGCGTGATGCCTTGCCGGTAGCCTGGACCCTGGCCAGCGGCAACACCGAACAGGACATTGCCGAGGCCGAAAAGATGCTCGACCTGCGTCGCCACCGCATCTTCAAGTTGAAGATCGGTGCCGGTGAAGTCGGGCGCGACCTGGCCCATGTCATCGCGATCAAGAAAGCGTTGGGCGAGCGCGCCAGTGTGCGCGTCGACGTCAACCAGGCGTGGGACGAAGCCGTGGCCCTGCGCGCGTGCAAGGTGCTCGGCGACCACGGTATCGACCTGATCGAACAGCCGATCTCGCGCAACAACCGTAGCGGCATGGCCCGGCTCAACCTGTCCAGCCCGACGCCGATCATGGCGGATGAATCCATCGAATGCGTGGAGGATGCCTTCAACCTGGCCCGCGAAGGCGCGGCGTCGGTGTTCGCGCTGAAGATCGCCAAGAACGGCGGCCCCCGCGCGGTGTTGCGCACGGCGGCGATTGCCGAGGCCGCGGGGATCGGCCTCTACGGCGGCACCATGCTCGAAGGCGGCATCGGCACCCTGGCCTCGGCGCATGCCTTCCTGACCTTGAACACGCTGGCGTGGGACACCGAACTGTTCGGCCCCTTGTTGCTCACCGAAGACATCCTGGTCGAGCCGCCGGTGTACCGCGATTTCCAGTTGCATGTCTCCACCGCTCCGGGCCTGGGCCTGGCCATCGATGAAGAGCGCCTGGCGTTCTTCCGTCGTGACAAACACTAAGAGGCGCCTGCCATGCTGTTCCACGTAAAAATGACCGTGAACCTGCCCGTCGACATGAATCCCGAGCAGGCCGCCAGCCTCAAGGCCGACGAAAAAGCCCTGGCGCAGCGCCTGCAACAACAGGGCAAATGGCGCCACCTTTGGCGCATCGCCGGGCACTACGCCAACTACAGCGTGTTTGATGTCGACAGCGTGCAAGAGCTGCACGACCTGCTGATGCAACTACCGCTCTACCCCTACATGGCCATCGAAGTGAATGCCCTGTGCCGGCACCCTTCGTCGATCCATGAGGACGACCGCTGAGCCTGTTCTGCACCCAATAATTACAAGATGAGGATTGCACCATGTCCATCCGACTGTCCCAGACTGCCCACGCCCAACAGTTCCTCGAGGAAGCCAGCGGCAACCTCAATGACGGCGGCAGCCCGCGCACCAAGGCGCTGATCTACCGGATCCTGCGCGATACGGTAAACATCATCGAAGACCTCGAAGTGACCCCGGAAGAGTTCTGGAAGGCGGTCAACTACCTGAATGAGCTGGGCAAGAACCAGGAGGCGGGACTGCTCGCCGCCGGGCTCGGCCTGGAGCATTACCTGGACTTGCTGATGGACGCCGCTGACGAGCAAGCCGGTAAATCCGGCGGCACTCCGCGCACCATCGAGGGCCCGCTGTATGTGGCGGGTGCGCCGCTGTCCAAGTACGAGGCGCGGCTGGACGATGGCACGGACGCCGCGGTGCCGCTGTTCATGCGCGGGCAAGTGCGTGACACCGATGGCAAACCGTTGGCGGGGGCGATCGTGGATGTGTGGCAGGCCAATACCGGCGGCACCTATTCGTGGTTTGACCCGACGCAATCGGCGTTCAACCTGCGTCGGCGCATCGAGACCGACGCCCAGGGCAACTACCGGTTTCGCAGCATCGTGCCGTCCGGCTACGGCTGCCCGCCGACCGGGCCGACCCAGCAGTTGCTTGATCAACTGGGGCGTCACGGGCAGCGGCCGGCGCACATCCACTTCTTTATCTCGGCCCCGGGCCATCGGCACCTGACCACCCAGATCAACCTGTCGGATGATCCGTACCTGCATGATGATTTTGCCTACGCCACGCGGGATGAATTAATCGCCGAAATTCGCTTCAGCGACGATCCGCAACTGGCCCGGGAATTTGGCGTGGAAGGGCGGTTTGCGCAGATTGATTTTGACTTCGAACTGCAGGTGGCTGATGCACCGGTAGAGCAGAAACGCATGCAGCGCGTGCGCGCCCTCGAAGACTGAACGCGGTAAAAAATGTGGGAGCTGGCTTGCCTGCGATAGCGGTGGTGAATGACACACCGCCATCGCAGGCAAGCCAGCTCCCACAGTTGATGTGGGGTGTTCGTGCTATTTGCGCACTACCAAATCCAGCACCTCATCCCGGTCCTTGATCTTCTGCAACACGATCTCCGAGCGAATATCCATCACCCCCGCCGTGCGGTTCAGGTGGTTCACGATGAAGTCCGAAAAATGCTTGAGGTTGCGTGCCTGCACCCGCAGCACATAGTTGCTGGCGCCGGTGATCACATAGGCACTGGCGACCTCCGGCCAGCCTTGCACCTTCTTGATGAACGTCTCGTGCCAATCCTCCACATCCTGGCGCAATGACAGGTGGACGATGGCCTCCAGTTCAATCCCCAACTGCTCGGCATTCAGGACCGCGCGGTAGCCGCTGATGATTCCCTCGCTCTCCAGCAGGCGCAACCGGCGCAGGCAGGCGGAGGGCGACAGGGCGACCTTTTCCGCCAGTTCCTGGTTGCTGATACGCCCATCCTGTTGCAGGAAATGCAGGAGGCGAAGGTCGGTGGCGTCGAGAATCATGGTTAGAATAAATCCGCGTATTTGGAGGTTAAATTCGAATTTCCTACAGCTTAATTAGCCTGTTACCTACCACTTTGCACGAAAATTCTCTAAAGCTTCGTTCATTATTTGGTCCATATTCCTTATAAAAACCAGGACAGCCCATGACCCTTCGAAGCCATTGCCAAGCCCTAGACGCCCAGGACCCCCTGGCGCCGCTGCGTCAACAGTTCGCCTTGCCGGCGGGCGTGATCTACCTCGACGGCAACTCCCTCGGTGCACGCCCGGTGGCCGCGTTGGCGCGGGCGCAGGCGGTGATCGCCGAAGAGTGGGGCAACGGCTTGATTCGCAGTTGGAACAGCGCGGGCTGGGCGGATCTGTCGCAGCGCCTGGGCAATCGCCTGGCACCGCTGATCGGTGCGCGCGACGGCGAAGTGGTGATCACCGATACCACCTCGATCAACCTGTTCAAAGTGCTCAGCGCGGCGCTGAGCGTGCAGCGCCAGCGCACGCCGGCACGCAAGGTGATTGTCAGCGAAGCGAGCAACTTTCCCACCGACCTGTATATCGCCGAAGGCCTTGCAGAACTGCTGCAACAAGGCTATTCGCTGCGGCTGGTCAACAGCCCCGACGAGCTGCCCGAAGCCATCGACCAGGACGTGGCAGTGGTGATGCTCACCCACGTCAACTACAAGACCGGCTACATGTACGACATGCAGGCACTCACCGCCTTGAGCCATGAGTGCGGCGCGTTGAGTATCTGGGACCTGGCGCATTCGGCGGGCGCGGTGCCCATCGACCTGCACGCCGCGGGGGCTGATTACGCGATTGGCTGCACCTACAAATACCTGAACGGCGGGCCAGGCTCCCAGGCGTTTGTGTGGGTGAATCCGGAGTTGGTGGATGTGGTGCGCCAGCCATTGTCGGGCTGGTTCGGGCACACTCGGCAGTTCGCCATGGAGTCGACCTACGCGCCCAGCAGCGGCATTGCACGCTACCTGTGCGGCACGCAGCCGATCACTTCCTTGGCCATGGTCGAATGCGGCCTGGAGATTTTTGCCCAGACCGACATGGCCAGCTTGCGCGCCAAGTCGCTGGCCCTGACCGACCTGTTTATCGACCTGGTCGAAGCCCGTTGCGCCGCCCACGACCTGGTGCTGATCACCCCGCGTGACCACGCCCGGCGAGGCAGCCATGTGAGCTTCGAACACCCTGAAGGCTACGCGGTGATCCAGGCGTTGATCGCCCGTGGCGTGATCGGCGATTACCGCGAGCCGCGCATCATGCGCTTTGGCTTTACCCCGCTGTACACCAGCTTTACCGAGGTGTGGGACGCTGTGGAGATTCTCGGTGAAATCCTCGACAACGCCACATGGGACCAGCCGCAATTCAAAGTCCGCAACAGCGTTACTTAACGGCAACACCGTTCACATGTGGGAACGGGCTTGCCTGTGATGGCGATGGTGAATTCACCGAAATCATCGCAGGCCAGCCAGCTCCTCCAGGGTTCAACACCGGCAGTAACCATCACAATAATAAAGGGGCACCCCACGTGACCACGCCAGACAACGGCTTTGCAGAGATTACCCACCGCGAACTGGGCCTCAGGCGCCAGCTCACTTCCGGCCAGATGAGCATGATCGCCATCGGTGGCGCGATCGGCACCGGGCTGTTCATGGGCAGCGCCTATGCCATCGGCTATGCCGGGCCGAGTGTGCTGATCAGCTACGCCATCGGCGCGCTGATCACCTTGCTGCTGATGGGCTGCCTGGCCGAGATGACGGTGGCCCATTCCACCTCCGGCTCGTTTGGCGCCTACGCCGAGTTCTACATCAGCCCGCTGGCCGGATTCCTGGTGCGTTATGCCTATTGGGCGGCGATCGTGCTGGCGGTGGGCGCCGAGGTCACGGCGGTGGCGATGTACATGAAGTACTGGTTCGCCAACGTACCGGAATGGGTATGGATCGTGTCGTTTTCCAGCGTGCTGATCCTGCTCAATGCGATCAGCGTGAAGACCTTCGGCACCTTCGAATACTGGTTCTCGACCATCAAGATCAGCGCCATCGTCGCCTTCATCCTCCTCGCCGTCTACGTCGTGTTCGGCTCCGGTAACCCGGAATACGGCGTACAGAACTACACGGCCCACGACGGCTTTTTCCCGCATGGCCTGAGCGGCATGTGGATCGCGGTGATCGTGTCGATCTTCAGCTACCTCAGCGTGGAGATGATCGCCGTCGCCGCCGGTGAAGCGGCTGACCCGGAACAAGCGGTGAAAAAGGCCTTTCGCGCGACCATCGTGCGACTGGTGGTGTTCTACCTGCTGACCTTGGCGCTGATGCTCGCCATCGTGCCGTGGAACCAGGCGGGCCAGACCCAGAGCCCGTTCGTCACGGTGATGCAGACCATCGGCATTCCCGGGGCGACCGGGGTGATGAATTTCGTGATCCTGATCGCGGCGCTGTCGGCGATGAACAGCCAGCTCTACATCACCACGCGGATGATGTTCAGCCTGTCTCGCGCAGGTTTTGCGCCCAAGTCCATGGGCGCCCTGAGCAAGAGCGGCATCCCGTTGAATGCGCTGTTGCTGTCCAGCTCGGGCATCGCGCTGGCAACCTTGCTTAACGTGGTGTACCCGGAAAGCTCGTTCACCCTGATGATGGCGATCTCGATGTTTGGCGCGATCTTCACCTGGTTCATGATCTTCCTCACGCACCTGTTCTTCCGGCGCTATCGCCAGCGCCATGGCGGCGCGAAGCTGTCGTTCGAACTGCGCTTGTTTCCCTACAGCACCTTGCTCGGCCTGGTGCTGATGGGCGCGGTGATGATCACCACGTACTTCACCGACGCATTCAAGATGACCCTGGTGTTTGGCGTGCCGTTCCTGCTGATCCTGTCGGCGGTGTATTACGGGTTTTTCCGCAAGGGCAGGGCCAAGGCATCGAACAAGGCCCTGGCGTAACCCGGCAGTTGTTCGAACGAGCGTGCGCATAACAGCAATCGGCGACAGGCCCAGTCCTCCTTGAGCGGCAGGGCCTTGAAGCGGCGCTCCAGCGGCCAGCGTTCCAGTGCGGCCTGGGGCACGATGCCCAGCCCGGCGCCGCCGGCGACCATGCGAATCAGCCCATCAAAGCCATCGGCGCGAATGCGCGTCTGCAAGCGAAAGCCCGCGTGCAGCGCCTGCTCCTCCAGGTACACCGCGAGTGCGCTGTTGGCGGCCAGGCCTACGTAGTCGTATTGCAGGCTGTCGATGAAACTCGCCGTGGTCAACGGATGATCGAGGGGCATGATCAGCACCAGCGGGTCGTCGCGAAACGCCAGCGTCTGCAAACCGTGGGTGTCGACCGCATCAGAGATGATTCCCAGGTCGGCCGTGCCTTGGCGCAAGGCCTGGGTGATGCGCAGGCTCGGCAGCTCCTGCAGGTCGATATCCAGGTTGGCGTGTTCGCGCAGGAAATCCGCCAGCAGTTCCGGCAGGTATTCGCTGAGCGCGGTGGTGTTGCACAACAGGCGCACCTGGCCTTTGACGCCATTGGCGTATTCCGCGAGGTCCTGTTGCAGGTGGTCGGCCTGTTGCAACAGCAGGCGCGCGTGGCGGGCCAGGGCTTTGCCGGCCGGCGTTGGGGTGACGCCACGACGGCCGCGCTCGAGAAAGGCGATGCCCAGCGAGGCCTCCATCGCCCGGATGCGCGCACTGGCCGCCGCCAGGGACAGATGACTGCGCGCGGCGCCGGCGGTGATGTTGCCGGTGTCGAGGATGTGCAGGTAGAGGCGCAGGTCGATCAAATCAAAGTGCATGGCGGCTGTTCTCGGGTGACTGGCTTGCCAGCGATGGCGTCCTCAGCCTCACGCAAAACAAGAGGCTGCCTCAGTATATGGCGAATTTCCCGCCGCATCGAAACCCCTCACAATCGCCCCATGAATACCTTCCTGACCTTCTACCAAAACCTCGGCCCAGCCCTGACGCTGCTGGTGATCGGCACCTTTCTGCTGGCCGGCACCGTCAAGGGGGTGATCGGCCTCGGCCTGCCCACCGTCGCCATGGGCCTGCTCGGCCTGGCTATGCTGCCGACGCAGGCTGCGGCGTTACTGATCATTCCGTCGACAGTTACCAACCTCTGGCAACTGGCCTTCGGCGGGCACCTGCGCGCGTTGCTCAAGCGCCTGTGGCCGCTGCTGTTGCTGATTTTTCTCGGCACCGGGCTCGGCAGCGTGTGGCTGGGCATGGACGGCGGCCATTGGGTGGTGCGTGCGCTCGGCGGAGCCTTGCTGGTGTACGCATTGAGCGGGCTGTTTTTGCCCACGCTCAAGGTCAAGCCCGAGACCGAACGCTGGCTCGGCCCGCTGTGTGGGCTGATCACGGGGGTGATCACCTCGGCCACCGGTGTGTTTGTGATTCCGGCTGTGCCGTACCTGCAGGCATTGGGTTTGAACCGCGATGAGTTGGTGCAGGCGCTGGGCCTGTCGTTCACGGTTTCGACGCTGGCGCTGGCCGCCGGTTTGGCCTGGCGCGGCAACCTCGGCGGTGGCGAAATCAACGCCTCGATGTTGGCGTTGTTCCCGGCGCTGCTGGGGATGTGGCTAGGCCAGACGCTGCGCCAGCGCATCAGCGCGGTGGTATTCAAACGCGTATTTTTCATCGGTATGGCGCTGTTGGGGGGCCACCTGCTGATTAGCGGATAATTCACAAGTGCGCAGTTATTCGTGCGTATGGGTCAAATGTATTTTGCTGCACCACCGCTTATTCCCAGGGTTACGAGTCGCTAGTCTGCCGCCAGACATTTCTAACCCCTTGGATCCCTGCGATGAAAAAAGTCCTCCTGCTCAACGGCGGTAAAAAATTCGCCCACTCCGATGGTCGCTACAACGCCACCCTGCACGACGCCGCCGTGGCCGTGCTGGACCGTGGCGGTATCGACGTCAAAGTCACCCACATCGACGAGGGCTACGATGTCGCCGAAGAAGTGGCCAAATTCCTCTGGGCCGACGTGATCATCTACCAGATGCCCGGCTGGTGGATGGGCGCACCGTGGATCGTCAAAAAGTACATCGACGAGGTCTTCACCGAAGGCCACGGCAGCCTGTACGCCAGCGACGGCCGCACCCGTTCCGATTCGTCGCAGAAATACGGCAGCGGCGGCCTGATCCAGGGCAAGCAGTACATGCTCTCGCTGACCTGGAACGCGCCGCAGCAAGCCTTCGACGACCCGAGCGATTTCTTTGAGGCCAAGGGTGTCGACGCGGTGTACTTTGCGTTCCACAAGGCCAACGAGTTCCTCGGCATGACCGGCCTGCCGACCTTCTTGTGCGTGGACGTGATGAAACGCCCGGCCATCGAGGCCGACGTGGCGCGCTACGAGCAGCACCTGGCGCAGGTGTTCAACCTCTCGGTGTAAGCTGGCAGGAATCGATAAAGAGGACAGCCTGTGAAAGCCCGATCCGATGAGCTCCAGATCTTCGTCAGCGTGATTGAATGCGGTTCGATTTCCGCCGCAGCGGAGCAGGTCGGGCAGACGCCCTCGGCGGTCAGCCGCACCCTGTCGCGCCTGGAAGCCAAGCTCGACACCACGTTGATCAACCGCACCACGCGGCGCATGGACCTGACTGAGGAGGGTAAATACTTCTTCGAGCAGGCCAAGGTGATCCTGGCGCAGATGGAGGAGCTGGAAGAACGCTTGTCGTCGCGTCAGAAAAACCCGGCCGGGCGCCTGCGCATCAATGCTGCAGTACCGTTCATGCTGCATGGGATCGTGCCGTACATCGACGAGTTTCGCCGGTTGTACCCGGATATCCAGCTGGAGCTGAACAGCGATGACTTGATCATCGACCTGCTGGAACAGAGCACCGACATTGCCATTCGCATCGGCGTGCTGGCCGATTCGACCCTGCATGCGCGCGCCCTCGGCTGGTCGCCGCTGCATATCCTCGCCAGCCCTGAATACCTCAAGCAGCACGGCGCCCCGGCAACGGTGGCCGAGCTGGCCGAGCACACGTTGCTGGGGTTCACCCAGACCGAAACCCTCAACCACTGGCCATTGCGCCATGTGGAGGGCGACCGCTGGCTGATCCAGCCGGGGATTGCTGCGTCGAGTGGTGAAACCCTGCGTCACCTGGCGTTGGCAGGGCAGGGGATTTGCTGCCTGTCGAATTTTATGACCCTGGAAGACATCAGCGCCGGGCGCCTGGTGCCGGTGCTGGAAGCGTTCAATACCGGTTATCGCCAGCCGATCCACGCGGTGTTCTACCGCAACTCGCAACTGGCGCTGCGCATCCAGTGCTTCCTGGACTTCATCCAGGCCAAATTGGCGCGCTATGCCCGTTGATTCGTGACCTGCGCGCAAGAGTGAATTGGGCACCAGGGGCTTATTCGCCAGGGAGGGGTCCGTAACAATGGGCCCATCACTTACCCAGTCAGGAGCACACTCCATGAACGTATTCATCACCGGCGCTGCAGGTTTTATCGGCGGCTCCATCGCCACGGGCCTGGTCAAGGCCGGCCATCACGTTACCGGCCTGGTGCGCAGCGCCGAGCAAGCGGCTGAAATGAGCGCCCTGGGCATTACCCCAGTCATCGGCACCCTGGATGACGCCGGCGTATTGACCGAGCAGGCCAAGCGCGCCGATGCGGTGATCAACGCCGCGAGCAGCGACCATCGTGCTGCCGTGGAAACCTTGCTGGCCGCGTTGAAAGGTTCGAACAAGCCATTCCTGCACACCAGCGGTTCGAGCATTGTTGGTGATGCATCCGGCGGCAAGGCCAGTGATGTCATCTACTTTGAAGACAACCTGCCGGCGCCGACGGTCGACAAGGCCGCGCGCGTAGCCATCGACAACCTGATCCTGGCGGCTGCCAACGACGGCGTGAACTCGGCGGTGATCTGCAACACCTTGATCTACGGGCACAGCCTGGGTGTGAAGCGTGACAGCGTGCAATTGCCGCGCTTGCTCAAGCAGGCCCGCAAGAGCGGCGTGGTGCGCCACGTGGGGACCGGGCAGAACATCTGGTCCAACGTGCACATTGACGACGTGGTGGCCCTGTATCTGCTGGCGCTGACCAGGAACGTGCCGGGCACCTTCTACTTTGTGGAAAGCGGCGAGGCGGCGTTTATCGACATGACCACCGCGATTGCCGCCGCCCTGAACCTGGGCCAGCCGCAGGATTGGCCATTGGCCGAGGCTGAAGCCGAGTGGGGCTATGAAATGGCCAACTATGGCCTGGGCTCCAACAGCCGCGTGCGCGGCAAACACGCGCGTGAACTGCTGGGCTGGGCGCCGAAGCGTACGTCGGTGGTGGAGTGGATTCGCCACGAGATGGTCTGATTTTTCTGCCGCTCAACTTGTGGCTGTAGCTGTAGTTGGGCGGTCGGGCGGGCGGGCTTTTTGTGGCGAGCGGGCTTGCCCCGCGTTGGGCTGCGAAGCGGCCCCATCCCAGCCATAGCCTATATTCCGACAGATATGCGCTGAATGGTTTGGGGGGCTGCTTCGCAGCCCAACGCGGGGCAAGCCCGCTCGCCACATGGAACGCGTCCGCCACACACAATTGCCTATCACACCAAGCCCGTCTGCCACACAAACGTGCCTATCACACCAAGCCCGTCCGCCACACAAGCGTGCTTGTCAGAACGACTCCGCTTGTCACAACCGGCCCGTTCCCCACCGGGGA
Organism: Pseudomonas sp. GW821-FHT09C08; assembly: GCF_059418125.1. Taxonomy (NCBI): domain Bacteria; kingdom Pseudomonadati; phylum Pseudomonadota; class Gammaproteobacteria; order Pseudomonadales; family Pseudomonadaceae; genus Pseudomonas; species Pseudomonas sp. GW821-FHT09C08. Next base: position 36,034 of record NZ_JBWKPG010000014.1, read on the forward strand.
GTGCCTGCCTGAAAAATCTGGTTCTGCCGCGCTCAATTCCGTACCATTCCCTGCCTTATCCCCGCAATGCCCTGGTACCTCATGAACCTCACCCGTCTGCGCGCCGATGCCCTGGCCGGCCTCACCACGTCTTTTGCGTTGCTGCCCGAATGCATCGCCTTTGCCCTGGTCGCCCACCTCAACCCGCTGATGGGCCTCTACGGCGCCTTTATCATCTGCACTCTCACGGCGCTGTTTGGCGGCCGGCCCGGCATGGTGTCGGGGGCGGCGGGCTCGATGGCGGTGGTGATCGTCGCGCTCGTGGTGCAGCACGGCGTGGAGTACCTGCTGGCGACGGTGCTGCTGGGCGGGCTGATCATGGTCGCGTTCGGCCTGTTGCGCCTGGGCAAGCTGGTGCGCATGGTGCCGCACCCGGTGATGCTGGGGTTCGTCAACGGCCTGGCGATCATTATTGCGCTGGCGCAACTGGAACACTTCAAAAGCGGTGACACCTGGCTCAGCGGTACGCCGTTGTATGTGATGACCGGCCTGGTGCTGGTGACCATGGCCATCGTCTACCTGCTGCCGCGCATAACGCGCGCCGTGCCGCCGGCCCTGGTGGCGATTCTCGGCGTGGGCCTGGCGGTGTACCTGCTCGGCCTGCCGACCCGCACCCTCGGCGACATGGCCCACATCGCCGGCGGCCTGCCGACCTTTGCCCTGCCGCAGATCCCCTGGACCCTGGAAACCCTCGGCATCATCGCGCCCTACGCGTTCCTGATGGCCATGGTCGGCCTGCTGGAAACCCTGCTGACCTTGAACCTCACCGACGAAATCACCGAAAGCCGGGGCTACCCCGACCGCGAAAGCGTGGCCCTGGGGGCGGCGAATATGGTCTCGGGCCTGTTCGGTGGCATGGGCGGTTGCGCGATGATCGGGCAAACCGTGATCAACCTCAGTTCTGGCGGGCGCGGGCGTTTTTCCGGGGTGTTTGCCGGGGTGATGATCCTGTTGTTCATTCTGTTTCTGTCACCGCTGATCGAGCGGATCCCGCTGGCGGCGCTGGTGGGGGTGATGTTTGTGGTGTCCCAGCAGACCTTCGCCTGGGCGTCGCTGCGGGTCATCAACAAAGTGCCGTTCAATGACGTGCTGGTGATTCTCGCGGTGACGGTGATCACCGTGTTCACCGACCTGGCCACCGCCGTGCTGTGCGGCATCGTGATTGCCGCGCTGAATTTTGCCTGGCAACAGGCGCGGGAGTTGTATGCCGATGAGCACCTGGAGGCCGACGGCAGCAAGCTCTATCGCCTGCACGGCACCTTGTTCTTCGCCTCGACTACGCCATTCCTGAACCAATTCGATCCAGCCAACGACCCGGCCCAGGTGACGCTGGACTGCCGTCACCTGAGTTTTGTCGACTATTCAGCGATTGCCGCGCTGATGACCCTGCGCGAGCGCTACACCAAGGCCGGCAAGCACCTGCGGGTGCTGCATTTGTCCGAGCGCTGCAAGAAGCTGCTCAAGCGCGCCAAGGTCCATCACGATTAACCTGCCGGCTTCTACAAGGGGAGTTATGGCCCGACCAGGTCTTCGAGTTCCTGGGCGCGGGTCTGGGTCATGTCCAGCACGCAGCCGGAGCCATTGACCTGGTCGATCGTGCCGCCGGTGGCACTGCCGGCGAAGGCACAATTGGCGTCGCGGTATTTTATCCACAGGCGCTGCACGTCCTGCAGCTGCTGTTTGCGCGCGCCTTCCTGGGCCGCGAGGGCGGTCTTGTAGGCGCGGTTCAGGCGATCGTCCTGCACCTTGGCTTCCTTGGCGTTGCAACCGACCATGTCGGCGGTCGTGTTGGCGCCGTCCATGCATTTTTTCAGCGCCGCGTTATCGGCGGCCGAGGCAACGCCGCACAAGGTCAGAAACAGCGCGCCGGCGGCGAGGGAGGTGCGAATCATGGTCGATTTTCCTGGGCATGAGTGGATGCGCATTCTATGACTCAACGCCCGCCCCTGAGTTTCCGGCAGTTGCTGATCTTCATGTAAGAACACACCTTGAATTTTCATGCGTGCGTGTCGGGCATATCCCAACGCGACAGCACGTGTCTGTGGGCGAAAATTACTTTCATAAAATTTGAAAATACTCCTCGGTAATGATTTATGAGTTTCACAACCAATTCGACGTGACCCTTTCCTAGGAGTACCGCATGGCCGCATTACCGGGCTTCGGGCTATTGGCATACGCTGCCATTGCCATCATTGCATTGATCGTGCTGATTGCACGTTACCGACTCAACCCGTTTATCGTCATCACCCTGGTGTCCATTGGCCTCGCGCTGATGGCCGGGATGCCGGCGGACACCATCATGGGGTCTTATGAGGCGGGTGTCGGCAAGACGCTGGGGCACATCGCCCTGGTGGTGGCGCTGGGCACCATGCTCGGCAAGATGATGGCCGAATCCGGCGGCGCCGAGCAGGTGGCGCGCACGCTGATCAACCGCTTCGGCGAGCGCAATGCCCACTGGGCCATGGTGTGCATCGCCTTCCTGGTGGGGCTGCCGCTGTTTTTCGAGGTCGGTTTTGTGTTGCTGGTGCCGATCGCCTTTACCGTGGCGCGGCGCGTGGGCGTGTCGATCCTGATGGTCGGGCTGCCGATGGTCGCCGGCTTGTCCGTGGTGCATGCGCTGGTGCCGCCGCACCCGGCGGCGATGATGGCGGTGCTGGCCTATAACGCATCGGTGGGGCAGACCGTGCTCTACGCGATCCTCATCGGCATCCCGACGGCGATCATCGCCGGTCCCGTGTATGCCAAATTCATCGTGCCGCGTATTCACCTGCCGGCGGAAAATCCGCTGGAGCGCCAGTTCATCGAGCGCGAACCTCGCGAGCGCTTGCCGAGCTTTGCGCTGACCATGGGTACCATCCTGTTGCCGGTGGTGCTGATGATGATCGGCGGTTGGGCCAACGTCATTTCCACCCCGGGCACCGGGTTCAACCAATTCCTGTTGTTTATCGGCAACTCGGTGATCGCCCTGCTGGTGGCGACCCTGGTGAGCTTCTGGACCCTGGGCCTGGCGCAAGGCTTCAACCGCGAGTCGATCCTCAAGTTCACCAATGAATGCCTGGCGCCGACCGCGAGCATCACCTTGCTGGTGGGGGCGGGCGGTGGCCTGAACCGGATCCTCGTGGATGCAGGCGTCACCAATGAAATCCTGGGCCTGGCCCATGCGTTCCAGTTGTCGCCGCTGGTAATGGGGTGGCTGTTTGCAGCCCTGATGCGCATTGCCACGGGTTCGGCCACGGTGGCCATGACCACCGCATCCGGCGTGGTAGCGCCGGTTGCCCTGGGAATGGGTTATCCACACCCTGAATTGCTGGTGCTGGCCACCGGTGCGGGTTCGGTAATCTTTTCCCACGTCAACGACGGCGGCTTCTGGCTGATCAAGGAATACTTCAATATGACGGTGATCCAGACCTTCAAGACCTGGACCGTATTGGAGACCCTGATTTCGGTGGTCGCCTTTGGTCTCACGTATGGTCTGTCCTGCATTTTGTAACCCGGAGACCCCATGGACATCCTCTACCAGATCCGCGCCCGCCAGGATTCCTTCAGCGCCGGCGAAGGGCGTATCGCCAGGCTGATGCTTGAGGATGTGGCATTTGCCGCGTCGGCCAGCCTGGAAGAGTTGTCCCAGCGGGCCGAAGTCAGCACCGCAACCTTGTCGCGGTTTGCGCGCAGTGTCGGCTGTCGCGACTTGCGCGATCTGCGCCTGCAGCTGGCCCAGGCCAGTGGTGTCGGCAGTCGCTTCCTGGACCCGGCGGGGCTGCCCGAGCAGTCGGCGTTTCATCGGCAGATACTCGGCGATATCGAAACGACGTTGCGTCAGCATTTGTCGGGGTTCAACCAGGCGAGTTTTGTCGATGCGGTCAACCTGCTCGGCAAGGCGCGGATGATTCACGCCTTCGGCATGGGCGGCCCGTCGAGCCTGTGCAGCGACGAGTTGCAGGTGCGACTGGTGCGCCTGGGGTACCCGATTGCTGCCAGCCACGACCCGGTGATGATGCGGGTCACGGCCGCGACGCTGGGGCCCGAACAGGCACTGATCGTCTGCTCGCTGACCGGCCTCACGCCCGAGTTGCTGGAGGTGGTGAAGCTGGCGCGCAACTATGACGCTCGCATCGTCGCTATCACCCTGGCCGATTCTCCGCTGGCCGAGTTGGCGGATGTCCTGCTGCCGCTGCAACCGGCCGAAACCAGTTTTATCTACAAACCCACGGCGGCGCGCTACGGAATGCTGCTGGCCATCGACCTGCTCGCCACCGAGCTGGCGCTGGCCATGCCGGACGACAACCAGGAACGCCTGCGCCGGATCAAGCTGGCTCTGGACGATTATCGCGGCGGCCCTGACAGCCTGCCGCTTGGAGACTGATATGAAGTACGACACGCTGATTCGCCAGGCGCTGATCATCGATGGCAGCAACACCGAAGGCTATGTTGCCGATGTGGGGCTGCGCGACGGGCGCATCGAAACGATCGGCGATTTGTCGGCAGCACGCGCCGAGCATGAAATCGAGGCCGCGGGCCGGGTGCTGGCACCGGGTTTCATCGACGTGCACACCCACGATGACACGGTGGTGATCCGCCATCCGCAGATGCTGCCCAAGCTCAGCCAGGGTGTGACCACGGTGATCGTCGGCAACTGTGGCATCAGTGCGTCGCCGGTGAGCCTGCGCGGCGCCCCGCCGGACCCGATGAACCTGTTGGGCACGCGTGAAGCCTTCGCCTATCCGCGTTTTATCGATTACCGCCTGGCGGTGGAAAACGCTCACCCGGCCGTCAACGTCGCCGCGTTGATCGGCCACACGGCGTTGCGCAGCAACCATATGGACGATCTGCACCGCACCGCCACGCCCGGTGAAATCGCGCACATGCGGGCGCAGTTGCAGGAAAGTCTCGAAGCCGGCGCGCTGGGCTTATCCACAGGCCTGGCCTACGCCAGTGCGTTCAATGCCGAGACCGATGAAGTGCTGCAACTGAGTGAAGAACTGACGGCCTTCGGTGCGGTGTACACCACCCATCTGCGCAGCGAATTCGAGCCGGTGCTGGAGGCGATGGACGAGGCTTTCCTGATCGGCCGGCATGCCAAGGCGCCGGTGATCATTTCCCACCTCAAATGCGCCGGTGCCGGTAACTGGGGGCGTAGTCCACAGCTGTTGGCGGCGCTGGAGATGGCGGCGAAAACCCACCCGGTGGGCTGTGATTGTTATCCCTATGCGGCGAGTTCTTCGACCCTGGACCTCAAGCAAGTCACCGATGCGTTTCGCATCACCATCACCTGGTCCACGCCGCATCCGGAGATGGGCGGGCGTGACTTGCAGGACATCGCTGCCGAGTGGGACGTTTCGCTGATGGACGCGGCGCGTCGCCTGCAACCGGCAGGGGCGGTGTACTACGGGATGGATGAAGCGGATGTACGACGCATCCTTGCGCATCCGCTGTCGATGGTGGGGTCGGACGGCTTGCCCGAAGACCCGTTTCCGCACCCGCGTTTATGGGGCGCGTTTCCACGGGTGCTGGGGCATTTCAGCCGTGACGTGGGGTTGTTTCCACTGCACACGGCGGTGCACAAAATGACCGGGTTGTCGGCGGCGCGTTTTGGCCTGGCTGAGCGCGGTGAAATCCGTGAAGGGTATTGGGCTGACCTGGTGTTGTTCGATCCCCTGCGGGTGCGCGATGTGGCGGACTTCAAAGCCCCGCAACGTGCCGCCGAGGGCATTGACGGTGTGTGGGTCAATGGCGTGCTGAGCTACAGCGACGGGCAGGCCAATGGTCAGCGGCCGGGACGGTTTTTGGCGCGCAGCGGGGATTTGCGCGGCGGGTTTTCGTCTCTATAGTGGGCGATCTCATACACGGAGCGAGCGCAATGCACTTAGGAAAAGTCACCCCCATCCTGCGGATCTTCGACGAGGCCAAGGCGTTGGAGTTTTACGTCGATTTCCTCGGGTTCAAGGTGGATTGGCAGCATCGCTTCGAAGCGAATTTCCCGCTGTATTTGCAGGTGTCGTTGGGCGACTGCGTGCTGCATTTGTCCGAGCACCACGGCGATGCTTCGCCCGGCTCGGCGGTGCGGATTCAGGCGCAGGGCGTGGACGCGTACCAGCAGCAATTGCTGGCCAAGGATTATCGGTATGCCAAGCCTGGGGTTGAAGCAACGCCTTGGGGCTCGCGGGAGATGAGCATCGGCGACCCATTTGGCAATCGGCTGGTGTTTGTCGAGGAAGGCGAGGGCTGATCGGTCAATCGCAGGCAATAAAAAACCGCCTGGGTAGGCGGTTTTTTTTGCACTCCCAGTGAGTGGCCGGGGGTGCTATCTAAAAAGACGCAATCGACCCGCAGACGGATACTAGGCCGGTTATGTAATCACGCCACTAATCACGTGTGGACATTCCTGCGGGACAGCTTCGATGACCTCTAAGGTCTGAGAAGTGGAGCCGCCTCGGCTTAAACCGAGGCGGCTTTTTGTTGCTTAAACCCGGAAGTGACTGACCATCTGCTGCAATTGGCTGCCCAAACGCGCCAGCTCAACGCTGGACTTGGCCGTCTCGTCGCTCGCCGTTGCAGTCTGCTCCGACACATCACGCACGTTGACAATGCTGCGGCTGATCTCTTCCGCAACGGCGCTCTGCTGTTCGGCGGCGGCGGCGATCTGCTGGTTCATCGACTGGATATTCGACACCGTGCGGGTGATGTTCTCCAGCGACACGCCGGCCTTGCGCGTCAGCTCGACGCTGCTGTCGGTGAGGCTGCGGCTGTTGTTCATCACATTGGCGACTTGCTGGGTGCCGTTCTGCAAACCGGCCACCAGGCCTTCGATTTCCTCGGTGGATTTCTGTGTGCGCTGGGCCAGGCCACGCACTTCATCGGCCACCACGGCAAAGCCGCGACCGGCTTCACCGGCACGCGCCGCTTCAATCGCGGCGTTGAGGGCGAGCAGGTTGGTCTGTTCGGCTACGGCCTTGATCACGTCCATTACGCTGCCAATCTTGTTGCTCTCTTGCTGCAGGTGCGTCATCGCGTCGGTGGAGCGCGCTACTTCGGTGGCCAGGCGCTCGATCTGGGCGATGGCTTCCGCCACGACCTTGTCGCCTTCGCGGGCCTGGCCGTCGGCTTCGGAAGCCGCCTGGGAGGCTTGCTCGGCATTGCGCGCCACTTCCTGCACGGTGGCGGTCATTTCATGCATCGCGGTGGCGACCTGGTCGGTCTCGATCTTCTGGCTGTTTACGCCGGCGCTGGTCTGCTCGGTCACGGCCGACAGCTCTTCGGCGGCGCTGGCGATCTGGGTGACGCCATCACGAATGCCGCTGATCAGCTCGCGCAGGGTCGTGCCCATGCGCTGGATGCCTTGTTGCAACACGCCGAGTTCATCGCGGCGGGTCACCTGGATGTTGTGGCTCAGGTCGCCGGAAGCGATGCGCTCCACCACGGCCAGGGTTTCCTGCAAGGGTCGGGTGATCTGGCGGGTGATCACCAGGGCGGCAATGACACCGACCAGCAGCGCCAGCAACGTGCTGATCAATTGCAGGCTGCGGGCCTGGGCGCTTTCGGCGTCACGGCGATCCAGCTGGATGTCGTACAGCTTGTCGCTGATGGTGACAATGTCGGCGCCTTGGGTGGTCATTTCGGCGCGGGCGGCGACGATGTTGGCGTTGGCAGCCTTGTAGTTCTGCACGGCGCTGCGGTAGTCGCCCAGGGCGGTTTCCAGCGCGCTCAACGCGCTTTGCTGGCCGGCACCGAAAACGGCGCTGAGGCCCTTCAGGCCGTTGATGGCTTTTTCGATTTGTGCGGCGGCGCGGGCTTCGGTTTCCGCGTTGACGTTGCCGGTGTAGCCGCGCACTTCGTAGCGGGCCAACTGGAATTGCATCTTGGCATCGGCGACGGCCTGGAACTGGGCCAGGTGCTCGGAGCTGTCCGGGGCTTGCTTCACGCTGGTTTCCAGCGCGTTGATTTGTGCATTGGCGATGTCGGCCTTTTCGCCCATCAGCTGGCGAGAGGCATTGCCGTTACGGTAGGCCTCGCGCATTTTGTTCAACGACTGCTGGTAGGCGGTGATGATGTTTTTCTGCTCGGTGAGCAGCTTGCGGTTTTCCGGGCTCTTGAAGCTGTCCAGCAGTTTCTGCTGCTGAGCCGTGAACGCGTCCAGGTTGGTCTGTACGTTCTGGGCCACGGCTTCGTCGCCGTTGGCGAGCATGTACTGCAGGCGCACGATCCGCAGTTTGGTCAGCGACGCATTGAGCTGGGTGATGTCGCTCATCCAGTTGCTGCGGTCGATCAGGCCGCCCAGGCTGGTCCAGCCGGTCAGGGCCAGGATTGACGTGAGGACCAGCACCAGGCCGAAGCCCAGGCCGAGTTTGAGATTGACGCTAATGTTGCCGAACCAGCTGTTCATCGAATGCTCCGCAAAAATTGATGTCTGTCTGCTGGACGGTGTTGTTCTTTGAGCCAGCCAAGTTGTGTAGGGCTGTATCGGCGGGGGGCAAGGAATCTGAACCTTTATTCGTAAGCCGATAGGCATCGCCGCCGCATAACCGACCAGCGGCGCTCGGTCGGCGGGCTGCGCGCGGCTGATCCCGGACTGACATTCTGTGCTAGTCTGCTGGCCCTTTTAGTTTCGGGCAGTGCAGGAAAACAGTGTTTTCAGCCCTGCCCTACAGCGGAGCCTCTTCATGTCCGAAGTTAATCTGTCCACCGACGAAACCCGCGTCAGCTACGGTATCGGCCGTCAGTTGGGCGACCAACTGCGCGACAACCCGCCACCGGGTGTCAGCCTGGACGCAATCCTGGCTGGCCTGACCGACGCGTTCGCCGGCAAGCCAAGCCGCGTTGACCAGGAGCAAATGGCTGCGAGCTTCAAAGTCATCCGCGAAATCATGCAAGCCGAAGCCGCTGCCAAGGCTGAAGCCGCTGCAGGTGCCGGCCTGGCATTCCTGGCGGAAAACGCCAAGCGTGACGGCATCACCACCCTGGCTTCCGGCCTGCAATTTGAAGTGTTGACCCAAGGTGACGGCGCCAAGCCGACCCGTGAAGACCAAGTGCGTACTCACTACCACGGCACGTTGATCGACGGCACGGTGTTCGACAGCTCCTACGAGCGCGGCCAGCCTGCAGAATTCCCGGTGGGTGGCGTGATCGCCGGCTGGACCGAAGCCCTGCAACTGATGAATGCCGGCAGCAAATGGCGCCTGTACGTGCCGAGCGAACTGGCTTACGGCGCTCAAGGCGTTGGCAGCATCCCGCCGCACAGCGTTCTGGTGTTCGACGTCGAGCTGCTCGACGTTCTGTAAGACCTGCTTTATGTGGGAGCCGGGCTTGCCCGCGATGCAGACGACTCGATCCGAGCTGTTATCGAGTGGAAGACATCGCAGGCAAGCCAGCTGCCACACAGGGCCTGTGTGTTGGCTGGTTCATGGATGGAACTTGCCATTGAGTTCCGTGGCCGGGCGCAAAGCTCGGGCATAGCAGAACAGAAACAGATTGCGCACCACTTCCTTGAGTACACCGGGTTCACTCGAACTCAGGCCATTCACGTCCAGGTCGCCCTGGTCCTGCAGTTCATTGAGTGCCTCTTCTTCCAGCACCGCACAGACTTCGCCGGTTTCCCGATGCAGGATCCGCAGGTAAGGGTGTGGACGATCCAGCCAGGCATCTATCAAATAAGTCATGGTCGTTCTCCTTGATGAGTTTCAATGAGAATAATTCTTATTCGTAGAATAGCAAGTGCCTATTGGCGGTTTCCGGGTTTTTCTGTGTGGATATTGCGTTCGATCAACGCAGAGGGCGAAACGCCATCCCGCGGCGGGCGCGGGATGGGTGCAGCAGATTCAGACTTTGCGCACGAACTCGGACTTGAGTTTCATCGGGCCAATGCCGTCGATCTTGCAATCGATATCGTGGTCGCCGTCGCACAGGCGGATGTTCTTGACCTTGGTGCCGACCTTGACCACCAGGGACGTGCCCTTGACCTTGAGGTCCTTGATCACGGTGATGGTGTCGCCGTCCTGCAGGACGTTGCCCACAGAGTCTTTCTTCACGGTTTCATCGCCCGCCACTTCGGCCTCGCCACTGGCGGACCATTCATGGGCGCATTCCGGGCAGACCAGCTGGGCGCCGTCTTCGTAGGTGTATTCGGAATTGCATTTCGGGCAGGGTGGCAACGTGCTCACTAAAGCTCCTTGAAAGTCAGGGATGGCTAAAAGTCGCACATTATATAGGGATTTGTAGGGGGAGGGGGCGATGTGGTCTTAATGTAGGAGCGGGCTTGCCTGCGATGACTGCAGTGAATTCACTACCGCTATCGCAGGCAAGCCCGCTCCTACATCAAGTGCGGCGCAATCAGTGCGTCCGCGCGACCGCGAACTCACTCAGCTCAACCAGGGCATCCCGGTATTCGCTGGCCGGAAGGGCTTCCAGGCATTTGATCGCACGGGCCACGTAGTCACGCGCCAATTGCGCGGTGTACTCGAGGGAACCGGAGGCTTCCACGGCGACGCGGATGGCCTCCAGGTCCTCGATCCCGCCTTTCTGGATCGCCTTGCGCACCAGGGCGGCCTGTTCCGGGGTGCCTTCGCGCATGGTGTAGATCAGCGGCAAGGTCGGCTTGCCCTCGGCCAGGTCGTCACCGACGTTCTTGCCCAGGGTCTCGGCATCGCCCTTGTAGTCGAGCAGGTCGTCGACCAGCTGGAACGCCACGCCCAGGTGATCCCCGAAGGTGCGCAGGGCTTCGGCCTGTTCGGCCGTCGCGCCACACAGGGCGGCGGCGCTGTGGGTCGAGGCTTCGAAGAGCATCGCGGTCTTGCCGCGAATCACTTCCATATAGGTTTCTTCGGTGGTGCTGGCGTCGCGGACCTTGGACAGCTGCAACACTTCGCCTTCGGCGATGATGCGCGTGGCCTGTGAAAGAATCTTCATCACCGGCATCGAGCCCAGCTCGACCATCATTTCGAACGAGCGCGAGTACAGGAAGTCGCCCACCAGCACGCTCGGGGCGTTGCCCCACATCGCATTGGCGGTCTCACGGCCACGGCGCATGCCGGACATGTCGACCACGTCGTCATGCAGCAGGGTGGCGGTGTGCAGGAACTCGATAGTGGCGGCCAGCAGGCGCACGTCATCGCCTTCGCGACCCAGGGCCTTGCCGCACAGCAACACTAATAAAGGACGCAGGCGCTTACCGCCCGCCGACGTAATATAGTCGCCAATTTTGGAGACCAGCGGCACTTTAGACGTCAGCTGCTGCTTGATGATGCCGTCGACGGCGCTAAAATCGTCCGCGACCGCGCGGTAGAAAGCTTGGGGTTGCATCAGCGACAGTCGCTCCAGAAGGGTTGCGCGGCATGCTAGGACCCTGACCCCCGGGTGTCAAGGCGCGATAGGCGGCCACTTGCAACGTATCAAAGCCTTGCGTACAATCGCGCACCCTGAACTTCCTGGGCAGCACCTGCCTTACGCAATTGCATTCGGGACGTCCATCCCATGCAGCCATGCCAGCCAATACCTCTTCTTATAAAGCGCTGGGTGAGCAGGATTATCGGAGAAATACCATGTCGTACGCAGTAATTGTTACTGGTGGCAAGCAATACAAGGTCGCCCCAGGTGAATACCTGAAGATCGAAAAACTGGAAGTCGCTACCGGCGAATCCGTTACTTTTGATCGCGTTCTGTTGGTCGCCAATGGCGATGACGTGAACATCGGCGCTCCAGTTGTTGCTGGCGCTACCGTTGTGGCTGAAGTGATCTCCCAAGGTCGTCACGATAAAGTCCGCATCATCAAGTTCCGTCGTCGTAAGCACCACATGAAGCGTATGGGCCACCGCCAGTGGTACACCGAGATCAAAATCACCGGTATTCAGGCTTAATTTCAGCCTAATTCCTCACTAGGAGAATTGACTCATGGCACACAAAAAAGCTGGTGGTAGTACCCGTAACGGTCGCGACTCAGAAGCCAAACGCCTTGGCGTGAAGATGTATGGCGGCCAGGCTATCAAAGCGGGCAACATCATCGTGCGTCAGCGCGGCACCCAATTCCACGCTGGCTACGGCGTTGGTATGGGTAAAGATCACACCCTCTTCGCTAAAGTCGAAGGCGTGATCAAGTTCGAAGTAAAAGGCGCCTTCGGTCGTCGTTACGTAAGCGTTATCGCAGCTTAATTGCGAGACCGCTGGAAAAGCCCTGTCTTGCGACGGGGCTTTTTCGTTTGTGGGGTGAGTCTCTTGCAAAGCTGTTTGTAATGGGCGAGAGCAGCTGGATGTGTGGTCGTTGCTTGAGGTCGCTGCGCTCATTTTTGCAAGAGTCTTATGTCTTGGTTTTTTAAGCTCGTCCGTGCGGCGAGAGGCGTTTTGTTATGAAGTTCGTTGATGAAGTTTCCATCCGAGTAAAAGCAGGCGACGGCGGTAACGGTTGCATGAGTTTCCGTCGCGAAAAATTCATCGAAAACGGTGGTCCAAACGGCGGTGACGGCGGTGACGGCGGTTCCATCTACATGATGGCCGACGAAAACCTCAACACCCTGGTCGACTACCGTTACACCCGGCACTTCGATGCCGAGCGTGGCTCCAACGGCGGCAGCACCGACTGCACCGGCAAGAAAGGCGAAGACCTGGTACTGCGCGTGCCGGTCGGCACCACCATTATCGACTCCGCGACCCAGGAAGTGATTGGCGACCTGACCAAGGCCGGCCAGAAGTTGATGGTAGTGCAGGGCGGCTGGCACGGTCTGGGTAACACCCGATTCAAGTCCAGTACCAACCGTGCACCGCGCCAGACCACGCCGGGCAAGCCGGGCGAGCAGCGTGACCTCAAGCTGGAAATGAAAGTACTCGCCGACGTGGGCCTGCTGGGCCTGCCGAATGCCGGCAAGAGTACCTTCATCCGCTCGGTCTCGGCCGCCAAGCCGAAAGTCGCCGACTACCCGTTCACCACCCTGGTGCCAAACCTGGGTGTGGTCAGCGTCGACCGCTGGAAAAGCTTCGTGATCGCCGACATTCCCGGCCTGATCGAAGGCGCTTCCGATGGTGCTGGCCTGGGGATTCGCTTCCTCAAGCACTTGTCGCGTACCCGTTTGCTGCTGCACCTCGTCGACATGGCGCCGCTGGATGACACCAGCGCACCGGATGCCGCCGAAGTGATCGTCAGCGAGCTGACCAAGTTCAGCCCGTCCCTGGCTGAGCGTGATCGCTGGCTGGTGCTGAACAAGTGTGACCAGATCCTCGAAGAAGAACACGAGGAGCGCGTCAAGGAAATCGTCGATCGCCTGGAGTGGGAAGGTCCGGTCTACGTGATCTCGGCCATCGCCAAAGAAGGCACCGAGCGCCTGACCCGCGACATCATGCGCTACCTCGAAGACCGTGCCGACCGCCTGGCGGCCGATCCGGTGTTCAAGGCCGAACTGGCTGAACTCGACCAGCGCATCGAAGACGAAGCCCGCGCCCAGCTGCAGGCCCTGGATGACCAGCGTGCCCTGCGCCGCAGTGGCGTGAAGTCGGTCCATGACATCGGCGACGATGATTGGGACGAAGAAGACGTGGATGATGAAGACGGTCCGGAAATCATTTACGTGCGTGACTGATCCGTTGCGATAAACTTGAACGCCGCTCCCTGGAGCGGCGTTTTGGTATCCGGGTATAACGTTATGGGCGGCGCTGGGTCGCGTGCAGCCCTCACTCTAAGGTTGAAGAAGATGCGGAGCAAAGTGACAGGTGCGCAGCGCTGGGTCGTAAAGATCGGAAGTGCGCTGCTGACGGCAGACGGCAAGGGGCTGGATCGCGCAGCCATGAGCGTCTGGGTCGAGCAGATGGTGGCCTTGCATGAGGCGGGCGTGGAGTTGGTGCTGGTGTCGTCCGGGGCGGTTGCCGCCGGGATGAGCCGCCTCGGCTGGACCGCGCGACCCAGCGCGATGCACGAACTGCAAGCCGCCGCCGCCATCGGCCAGATGGGCCTGGTGCAAGCCTGGGAATCCAGCTTTGCCGAGCACGGCCGCCACACGGCGCAGATCCTGCTGACCCACGACGACCTGTCCGACCGCAAGCGCTATCTCAATGCCCGCAGCACCCTGCGCGCGCTGGTGGAGCTCAAGGTCATCCCGGTGATCAACGAAAACGACACCGTGGTCACCGACGAAATCCGCTTCGGCGACAACGACACCCTGGCCGCCTTGGTGGCCAACCTGGTGGAAGCCGACCTGCTGGTGATCCTCACCGACCGCGACGGCATGTTCGACGCCGACCCACGCAACAACCCCGATGCCCAGCTTATTTATGAAGCGCGTGCCGATGACCCGGCGCTGGACGCCGTGGCCGGCAGCGTCGGCGGTGCATTGGGCCGTGGCGGCATGCAGACCAAGCTGCGCGCAGCCCGTTTGGCCGCACGCTCCGGCGCCCACACGATTATCGTCGGCGGGCGCCTGGAGCGCGTGCTGGATCGCCTCAAGGCCGGTGAGCGCATCGGTACGCTGCTGTCGCCGGAACGCGGCATGCTGGCGGCGCGCAAACAGTGGCTGGCCGGTCATCTGCAAACCCGTGGCACCCTGGTGCTGGATGAAGGCGCGGTATCGGCGTTGTCCCAAGGCAACAAGAGCCTGCTGCCAGTCGGCGTCAAGTTGGTCCAGGGCAGCTTCCGCCGTGGCGAAATGGTGGTGTGCGTGGCGCCGGATGGTCGTGAGATTGCCCGTGGCCTGGCCAACTACAGCGCCCTGGAAGCGCAGAAAATTATCGGACAATCGTCTGATGCGATTGTCGGACTCCTGGGTTACATGGCGGAACCGGAACTGGTGCACCGCGATAACCTGATCCTGGTTTAACCAAAGGAATACACGATGCGTTTAATGAAGGGATTGCTCGGCCTGCTGCTGGCCATGCCGTTGCTGGCTTCGGCTGAAGAGATCGGCCAGGTGTCGACGGTGTTCAAGTTTGTCGGCCCCAACGATCGGATCGTGGTCGAAGCGTTTGATGACCCCAAGGTCGACGGCGTGACCTGCTACCTGTCGCGTGCCAAGACCGGCGGCGTCAAGGGCGGCCTGGGCCTGGCCGAAGACCGCGCCGAAGCTTCGATTGCCTGCCGCCAGGTCGGCCCGATCCACTTCAAGGGCGAACTCAAGGACGGCGACGAGGTCTTCAAGGAACGCACCTCGTTGGTGTTCAAGACCATGCAGGTCGTGCGCTTTCTCGACAAGAAGCGCAACACCCTGGTGTACCTGGTCTACAGCGACCGCCTGATCGAAGGCAGCCCGCAGAACGCGGTCACGGCGATTCCAATTTTGCCGTGGCCGACCGCTCAGTAATCCGCAGGCGAGTTTTGTAATCGGCGTCTATGATTGCAGGCTTGCGGGTTGTAATCTCGATACGTCGCAATGCGAAGAACATGGGATATCTGGAGTTCGTCATGAGTGCTTTCCACGACCTGAAACTCAAAGCGTTGGACGGACAAGAGCTGCCGCTGGCGCCCTTCAAGGGGCAAGTCGTGCTGGTGGTCAACGTCGCCTCCAAATGTGGCTTGACCCCGCAATACGCGGCGTTGGAGAACCTCTACCAGCAGTACAAGGACCAGGGGTTCACCGTGCTGGGCTTGCCTTGCAACCAGTTTGCGGGACAGGAACCGGGCACCGAGGATGAAATCCGCGAGTTCTGCAGCCTCAACTATGGCGTGACGTTCCCGCTGGGCAGCAAGCTCGATGTGAACGGCCCTGAGCGTCACCAGCTGTACCGCCTGCTGGCGGGCGAGGGCGCCGAGTTTCCTGGGGATATCACCTGGAATTTCGAGAAATTCCTGCTTGGTAAAGACGGCCGGGTCCTGGCGCGTTTCTCGCCACGTACCCCCCCGGAAGACCCGTCGATCATCCAGGCCATCGAAAAAGCCCTGGCTTGAACACCGGGCTGGCTTCGACGAGCGGCTTTTTTGTGGTGAGCCGGCTTGTTGTGCCTGGCAGGCTTGATGGGCTGAGCCGGCTTGTTGTGGCCAGCAGGCTTGATGGGGTGAGCAGGCTTGTTGTGGCTAGCATGCTTCATGTGGCGAGCGGGCTTGTCCCGCGTTGGGCTGCGAAGCAGCCCCAAAACCCTCCACCTCGGAATCTCTGAAAAACTACGGTGACCTGATTGGGGCTGCTGCGCAGCCCAACGCGGGGCAAGCCCGCTCGCCACAAGGTGCCTGCGCAATAAGCGCGCTCATCCCAGCCCAACAGCTACTACGCTCCCCTGCTTTTACTTCTTAGTCACCCCCATCAATTTTGTGGTGAGCCGGCTTGTTGTGGCTAGCAGGCTTGATGGGCTGAGCAGGCTTGTTGTGACTAGCATGCTTCATGTGGTGAGCGGGCTTGCCCCGCGTTGGGCTGCGAAGCAGCCCCAAAACCCTTCACCTCGGAGTCTCTGAAAACTGCGCTGACTTGATTGGGACTGCTGCGCAGCCCAACGCGGGGCAAGCCCGCTCGCCACAAGGTGCCTGCGCAATAAGCGCGCTCACCCCAGCCCAACAGCTACTACGCTCCCCTGCTTTTACTTCTTAGTCACCCCCATCAATTTTGTGGTGAGCAGGCTTGTTGTGACTAGCAGGCTTGATGGGTTGAGCAGGCTTGTTGTGGCTAGCAGGCTTCATGTGGTGAGCGGGCTTGCCCCGCGTTGGGCTGCGAAGCAGCCCCAAAACCCTCCACCTCGGAGTCTCTGAAAAACTACGGTGACCTGATTGGGGCTGCTGCGCAGCCCAACGCGGGTGCAAGCCCGCTCGCCACAAGGTGCCTGCGCAATAAGCGCGCTCATCCCTGCCCAACAGCTACCACGCTCCCCTGCTTTTACCCCTTAATCACCCCCATCAATAGTGCTACCCAGCGCGGTGCACTGCTCATATTATCTGCATCATAAACCCGTCTTTCGTGGAGTGCCCCCATGCCTGTCCAAGCCTTGTTCAAACCGTTCCAGCTCGGCGCACTGCAGCTGTCGACCCGCGTGGTCATGGCGCCGATGACCCGCTCGTTTTCCCCGGGTGGCGTGCCCAATTCCAAAGTGATCGAGTACTACCGTCGCCGTGCCGCTGCCGGCGTCGGCCTGATCATCACCGAGGGTACTGTGGTCGGCCACAAGGCTTCCAATGGCTATCCCAATGTCCCGCATTTCTATGGAGAAGCGGCACTCGCCGGCTGGAAGAAAGTGGTCGATGCCGTGCACGCCGAGGGCGGCAAGATCGTCCCGCAGCTGTGGCACGTGGGCAGCGTACGTCGCATCGGCACCGAGCCTGACGCCAGCGTGCCGGCTTACGGCCCGATGGAAAAACTCAAGGACGGCAACGTGGTCGTGCATGGCATGACCACCCAGGACATCCAGGATGTCATTGCCGCCTTCGCCCAGGCCGCCAAGGATGCCCAGGGCATCGGCATGGACGGCGTGGAAATCCACGGCGCCCACGGTTACCTGGTCGACCAGTTCTTCTGGGAAGGCAGCAATCAGCGCACTGACGAATACGGTGGCAGCCTGGCCAACCGTTCGCGCTTTGCCATCGAGCTGATCCAGGCCACCCGCGCCGCCGTGGGCCCGGATTTCCCGATCATCTTCCGTTTCTCGCAGTGGAAGCAGCAGGACTACACCGCGCGCCTGGTGCAAACCCCCGAAGCATTGGGGGCGTTCCTCAAGCCTTTGTCTGACGCCGGCGTGGATATTTTCCACTGCTCTACCCGCCGTTTCTGGGAGCCGGAGTTCGAAGGTTCCGACCTCAACCTGGCCGGCTGGACGCGCAAGCTTACCGGTAAGCCAACCATCACCGTCGGCAGCGTCGGCCTGGATGGCGAGTTCCTGCAGTTCATGGTCAATACCGACAAGGTCGCGCAACCGGCGAGCCTGGAAAAGCTGCTGGAACGCCTGAACAACGACGAGTTCGACCTGGTGGCCGTCGGCCGTGCATTGCTGGTCGATCCGGATTGGGCGCTGAAAGTGCGCGAAGGTCGTGAAGGCGACATCCTGCCGTTCAGTCGTGAGGCGCTAACGACGCTGGTGTAAGCCATCAGGGGCAAGGGTGACCGGCGGATAGATCCGCCGGTCGTGTTTCAACTCACGGCGTCTAAATCGTCCGGCCAATCTTTTGTAGCGTGCTGGAAGTTCTGATTTTGCTTCTGGCTGATGTCCTCATAATTGATGCTCTGAGAGCCTTGTCCTTGCGATCCGTACTCAATGCTGGACGCTGCTGACTGTTGGGCTGGCTCGTCAGAGGGTGCAGCTTGATCGTTTTGAGGATAGTTCCAGGCTGCAGCCTGTGTATTGCCAATTGCGCCTACGCCCATTGGTATCTCCATGTGTTATTGATTTGATAGGGGGGCTCGAAACCATCTCTCGGTTCCAAGACCTCTTTATGTGGGATGCAGGTGGGATAGGGTTCCAGGCCCGCGTGGTCTTTTTGGACGGGAGGAGGCAGGCAAGGCGTTGTGGCGGGCTAGGACGATGTCACGGCGACCAGGTTCTGCGTCAGATCAGGCGTGAAGTCGCCGCTATCGACACGTCCTCGCCACAGGCGCTGCGCAGTTGTCCTTCAAACTGCTCGATAATCGCCGGCCAGCCCTGGCGGCTCGCATGTTGGCGCGCATTCAGTCGGGCCCTGCGCAAGGTCTCGCGTTCTTCCAGCAGCCAGATCGCGGCATCGCAAAATGCATCCTCATCCCCAGGCATCGCCAGCACGCCGTTGTAGCCATGGCGGATATGCTGGGTGGCGGCCGCCTGGTCGTAGGCGACCACGCCGAGCCCGGAGGCCATGGCTTCCAGCACCACGTTGCCGAAGGTTTCGGTCAGGCTGGGGAACAGGAACAGATCCCCTGAGGCGTAATGCCGGGCCAACTCTTCTCCACGCTGGGTGCCGCAGAACACGGCGTCAGGGAGCTCCCGCTCGAGCAGCGCGCGTTGCGGACCGTCACCGACGATGACCAGCTTCAGGCGGCGCCACGGGTAGGTCGCCTGCACTGCATCAAAGCAGCGCTTGAGCAGGCCGAGGTTTTTCTCCTGGGCCAGGCGCCCGACGTGCAGCACTGCGATATCGTCGTTTTCCAGGCCCCAGCTTTCGCGCAGGGCACTGTCGCGCCTGGCCGGATGGAACAGCTGGCTGTCGACGCCGCGCGACAACATCCCCAGCCGCTCGAAATGCCGGCGCTCCAGTTCCAGGCGCTGGCTGGCGCTGGGGACCAGGGTCAGGGTCGAACGGTTGTGAAACCAGCGCAGGTAGTGAGTGACCATGCGGCTCAGCAGGCTCAAGCCGTACTGGTTCGAGTACTGCTGGAAATTGGTGTGAAAGCCGCTGACCACGCTGATCCCCAGGCGCCGCGCGGCACGCAATGCCGAGAGTCCCAGTGGGCCTTCGGTGGCGATGTACAGCACGTCCGGGCGCTGGCGCGTCCAGCGGCGCAGCAATTTGTGCATCGACGACTGGCCCCATTGCAGCCCTGGATACCCCGGCAACGGCCAGCCGCGGCACAGCAGCAGGCCATCGTCGCTGGGACGGCTCTGGTCCGCGCCCTGGCGCGGGCGCACCAGTTCGACCTGATGGCCGCGCGCGCGCAAACCGTCGCACAGGCGGCCAAGGGTATTGGCCACCCCGTTGATCTCTGGCGGGAAGGTTTCGGTGATCAGGGTGATGTGGAGCGAGGCTGTCGTCATGACCCACAGTGTCGCCGTGGGCCATGTCGTCATTGTGTCATCCAGATGATGGATTTATGACTTGGCGATCTGCTGCGCCGCCATTGCCTCGGCGCCTTGCTCACGCACCCAGAACAACGTGGCGCCGGCCACCGCCGCCGGCATCATCAGCAGGTTGACCACCGGCACCAGCAGCACCAGGTAGACGATGCCGCCGAAGCTCATGCTCTGCCAGCGTTTCTGGCGCAGCCAGGCGAGCATTTCGTTCCAACCCAGCTTGTGGTTGTCGGCCGGGTAGTCGATGTACTGGATCGCCATCATCCACACGCCGAACAGCAGCCACAGCGGCGCCGCGATCAGGTTGACCACCGGGATGAACGACAGGATAAACAGGCCGATGGCCCGTGGCAGGAAATAGCCCAACTTGCGCATTTCCCGGGCCAGGGTACGTGGGACCATCGCCACCAGTTCGCCCCAACTGAACGGGGGGAAGTCATCGGTACCGCGCACCACCACTTCGACCTTCTCGGCCAGAAAGCCGTTGAACGGCGCGGCGATGATATTAGCGAGCATGGTGAAGGTGAAGAACACCATCAGCACCACCAGCACCACGAACAGCGGCCACAGGATATAGCTGAGGAAGCTCAGCCAGCCGGGCAGCGTCGGCATCAGCGTGTCGACCCACAGGCTGAACTGATGGCCGGCAAAATAGATCAGGCCGACGAACAGCACCAGGTTGATCGCCAAGGGCAGCAGCACAAACAGGCGCAGGCCGGGGCTCAGGACCAGTTTGAGGCCTTCACGCAGGTATTGCGGGCCGGAAAGAGCGGGGGCGGGCATGGAGAACTCCGAGCAGGATGACGAACGCGCCGACCTTACCGGCTTTGCATCGACGGCGAAAGCGTGGCCGGTGTGACGACATCAACGGTAACAAAGGCGTCGATTAATCGATCTGACTGCATAGAGACCCGCTATGAGCTGGATTGTTATTGCGTATTTCCTTAATCTTGCCCCCCTCGATACGCTGCACCCATTATTTTTCAGGGCCTGCGAGTTCAAGCCTTCCCCAAGTGCTTCGTGGTCCCTTTTTTATTCCAGCCGCCTTGTTGTCCGGGCGGTCGACAGGAGTGAGTCATGTCTGATACCCGTCATTCGCGAGTGATTATTCTCGGTTCCGGCCCTGCCGGTTACAGCGCTGCCGTCTACGCTGCCCGCGCCAACCTCAAGCCGCTGCTGATCACCGGCATGCAGGCGGGCGGTCAGTTGACCACCACCACCGAAGTCGACAACTGGCCGGGCGATGTCCACGGCCTGACCGGCCCGGTGCTGATGGAGCGGATGAAAGAGCACGCCGAGCGTTTTGAGACCGAGATCGTCTTCGATCACATCAACCAGGTCGACTTCTCGAAAAAGCCTTACAGCCTGACCGGCGACAGCGGCGTGTACACCTGTGACGCACTGATCATCGCCACCGGTGCCAGCGCCCGTTACCTGGGCCTGCCGTCGGAAGAAGCATTCATGGGCAAGGGCGTTTCCGCCTGTGCGACCTGCGACGGTTTCTTCTATCGCAACAAGCCGGTCGCCGTGGTCGGTGGTGGCAACACCGCCGTCGAAGAGGCGCTGTACCTGGCCAACATCGCCAGCACCGTGACCCTGGTTCACCGTCGCGAGACCTTCCGCGCCGAGAAGATCCTGATCGACAAGCTGCACGCCCGTGTCGCTGAAGGCAAGATCATCCTCAAGCTCAATGCCACCCTGGACGAAGTCCTCGGTGACAACATGGGCGTGACCGGTGCCCGCCTGAAAAACAACGACGGCAGCTTCGACGAGCTGAAAGTCGACGGCGTGTTCATCGCCATCGGCCACACCCCGAACACCTCGCTGTTCGAAGGCGTGCTGGAGGCCAAGGACGGTTACCTGGTCGTGCAGGGCGGCCGTGAAGGCAACGCCACGGCGACCAACATCGAAGGCATCTTCGCCGCCGGTGACGTGGCTGACCACGTGTACCGCCAGGCCATCACCTCGGCTGGCGCCGGTTGCATGGCCGCCCTGGACGCCGAGCGTTACCTCGACGGCCTGCAGAACGCTTCGTTCTGAACCCGTTGAAATGAAAAAACCGGCTGCGAGGCCGGTTTTTTTATGCGCGGGATTTGATGATCCAGCGCTATTTCAACGTGGTAATCCAATCACTGTGGGAGCTGGCTTGCCGGCGATAGCGGTGTGTCAGTCACCGACGTCATCGCAGGCAAGCCCGCTCCCAGATTAAATCGGGTTGGCAAATTGAATCAGCGGCGCGTCAATGGCTGCTGAGTGAACTTCACACCGGCCAATCCATGCTTGATCAGTGCACGAATGTTGCCGTGGTCACTGCCCTCTGGCGTGGCCAGTACCGAACGGTAGTGCTCACCAAACGCGAGTAACGCTTCCTGATCGCTCAAGCCTTCCAGCAGGGCCAGGCCCAGGGTCTTGCACGAGCCTTCGTTCTGGCCGGCGGCGTTTTCCACCGAGCCGTTGGTGAAGGCCTGCGGTTGGTAGTCGTAGCCAGCGGCCACAAATGCCAGGGTATCGGCGAAGACGTGTTCGCCACTGTTGAGGCTGGCGCGCAGGGTGTTCAGGTCAGTCATGGGTTTTTCCTTTGGCGAACGCCGCCTGTTGGTCGGCGCTGGCTTCTTTCTGGTATTGGGCTTTCCACTCGGCGTACGGCATGCCGTACACCACTTCACGCGCGTCATCGAGGCTCAGCTCGATGTGGCGCTCATCGGCCTCGGCCTTGTACCACTTGGACAAGCAGTTGCGGCAGAAACCGGAGAGGTTCATCAGGTCGATGTTCTGCACATCCTTGCGGCTGTCCAGGTGCGCCACCAGCCGGCGGAAGGCGGCGGCTTCGAGTTCGAGGCGTTGTTGGTCGTTCATGACGGTCTCTTCGAGACAGCTTCAAGCGGGTAAGCTTCAAGCTGCAAGTGGGAATGAGGTTGGCTTTAACGTGTGGCTTGAAGCTTATCGCACGAGGCTGGGCGGCTCGCCGCGAGCGTTATCGAAACCGACTCGGCAAAACGCAGCGCATGCGGCTTGTCGACTTCGACTTCGGCGTACAACACCGATTCGTTGCTCATCACCAGGTCCAGCAGCTCCTGGGTCAGGCGCTCCAGCAGGGCAAAACGATTGCCTTCGACGTGGGCGATGATCGCCTTGGTGATGGTGCGGTAATTCAGGGCATGGTCGATGTCGTTGTCGCGCACGGCTTCCTGGGCGGCATACAGGATGGTGAGGTTGATCAGCACGTCCTGCTTGTTGAGGATTTCGTCCTCGTTGATACCGATGAAAGTGCGCAGGCACAGGTCCTTGACCCGGATGCGCGCCATGCCTGGTTGAAGTTGTGGCATTGCTACTTGCTCCGTCCAATCAGTTGCAGGAACTCCATGCGCGTGGTGTTCGACTCGCGGAACGCGCCGAGCATCACCGAGGTGTTCATGGTTGAATTCTGTTTTTCCACACCGCGCATCATCATGCACATGTGCTTGGCCTCGATGACCACGGCCACGCCGGCGGCCTGGGTCACGTCCTGGATGGCGTCGGCGATCTGCCGCGTGAGGTTTTCCTGGATCTGCAGGCGCCGGGCGAACATGTCGACGATGCGCGCCAGCTTCGACAGGCCGAGCACCTTGCCGGTCGGAATGTAGGCCACGTGGGCCTTGCCGATAAAGGGCAGCAAGTGATGCTCGCACAGCGAGTACAACTCGATGTCCTTGAGGATCACCATCTCGTCGTTGTCGGAGGCGAACAGGGCGCCGTTGACGATTTCTTCCAGGTTCTGCTCGTAGCCATGACACAGGTACTGCATGGCTTTGGCGGCGCGCTTGGGGGTGTCGAGCAAGCCTTCGCGTTCCGGGTCTTCGCCCAGGCCCTTGAGGATCTCGCGGTAGTGGTGGGGCAGGGATAAGGTCATACAACATCCTCACAAACGGCTTACTTGATATGCCGCCCGCCGTTGACGGTCAGGGTGGTACCGGTGACATAGGGGTTGTCCAGCAGGTAACGCAGGCTCTGGTAAATCACTTCGGGCCCGGGCTCGATGCCCAGTGCCGACTTGGCCAGGACCTTGGCGCGGTAGGCCGCGTCGTCGTGCTCGTTGAACATCACCATCGCCGGGGCGATGCCGTTGACCTTGATCAGCGGCGCGAACTGCGCGGCAAACGACAGCGTAAGGCTGTCGAGCCCGGCCTTGGTGGCGCAATAGGCGATGTGCTGGCGGCTGCCCTTGCGTACCACATCGTCGCTGATGTGCACGATGTCGGCGGGCGAAGAGCGTTGCAGCAAAGGTGAACAATGCAGGTTGATCAGGTACGGCGCAAGCATGTGCACGCTGAACATGTCGGTAAAGGCGCGGCTTTCGTCGCCGGGTGTTTCCGCGACCCAGGCCGAGGCGTTATGCACGATCGCACGCAGGCGCTGGGTATGCGTGTTCAATTCATCGATGAACGCCAGGATCCCCGCTTCGCTGGAGAAGTCGGCAAACACGCCGATCGCACCGCGTTCGCGCAAGGCCTGCACGCCGGGACGTTCGCTGCGGTAGCTGAAAATCACCGCATGGCCTTCGTCCAGCAGGCGCTGGGCACAATGCAGGCCGACACGCTGGCCGGCGCCGGTGATCAGGATCGGGGCGGGGGTGGATGTCATGGGAGGCTCGAGTCGCTGGCAGAGTGAAACTATACCAGCGACCGGCCGCCCCTGTACTCACGCGGCGGCTTCAGTCGCCTTGCGCGGAGTGGGCGCAGGATGCAGCCAGTTGGCCAGCAGATGCGTGGACAACGGGATGAACCAGTAAACCATCAGTGGCGTCAGCGCCATAGTGCTCACCAGTACGCGCGGCGCCAGCTCCAGTTCGCTGAGCAACGGCCCGAGCACGAAGTTGAACAGCAGCGACACCGGAAAAAACGCCAGCCAGATCGCCACCGCCTGTTTCCAGCGCGGCGGTCGTGCGCCGACCGCACCGAACCAGCCATCGATACCGCTGACGCGATGTTCGGACGGGTCGGCAAACAGTTCGCTGCCACGGCTCAGCCAGGCACTGCGCGAGGCCGAAAACTCCCAGGCATGCAGGGTTTTCTCGTCGGCGAAGCGGAAAATAATCTGGAATTCGTCGTCATTGGGCGGCGGTGCGAGCACGCCGGAACCCAGGTAACCGGGGAAGTCGGTCGCCAATTGCTCGCCTTCGCGCAGCCAGGCCATCAATTCTTCATAGCGACCTTTGGCCACGCGGCGCGCAACCATCAGGGTGACGGGTGAGGTAGACATTGTGTATCTCCAAGTAATCAGGTGCGCTGGGCCGGGTAGGCGGCGCACAAACGTAGCGCCCGGGTAGGGCGGCTACGTAAAAACAGGCAAGGATTATTCCTGTTTCCGCGAAATACGCCAGATACTTTGGTCGGCTCGCGGCACAGCTTGAATCAGAGGCTTGAATCAGCGTTAAATGAGGTCCACATCGACACGGATGTTTTTCAACGCTGATGCCCGAAATTACTGCTCCTCACGCCGAAATGGCGCACGCCAGCGTCATCGATCCCGCTGATCTTTTTCCGATTCGCGAAGTCGCCCGGCTGACCGGCGTCAACCCGGTCACCCTGCGTGCCTGGGAACGTCGCTACGGTCTTATCCAGCCAACCCGCACTGAAAGCGGGCATCGGCTGTACTCAAGCACCGATATCGACACGGTGCACCGCATTCTCGACTGGATCGAGCGCGGCGTCGCCGTGAGCAAAGTGGGCAAGATCCTCGCCCGTGACACCTTGTGCAGCGAACACGCCACGCCTTCGCGCGTCGATACCGAACGCGAATGGAGCCAATGGCAGGTGCAGCTGCGCCTGGCAATCAGCGCTTTTGACGACCGCCAGCTCGACCGCCTGTACGGCCAGATTTTCGCTGCCTACCCGGTCGCGGTGGTGTTCCAGAGCATCATCATGCCGCTGTGGCAGCAATTGCTGCGGCATCAGGGGCACTTCGGCCAAGCCAGTGAGTGGCTGTTCTTCGACGCCTTCCTGCGCGCCCGTGTCGCGCAACGCCTGCATCTGGCCAGCGCCTCGGCAACGCCGCGGATCCTGCTGTCGGCGATTGTCGGTGAATGTCGGGAGCTGGAGCTGTTGGTGGCCGGAGCATTGATCGGCTCCGATGACCTGGCGGTAAAGGTGTTTGCCGTTGGCCAGCCGTTCGACGAGTTGACCCTGGTTTGCGAGAAGACCCGGCCGCAGGCGTTGGTGCTGTTTTCCAATCGCGCGCCCGGCGCCGATTTGCCGCTGCGGCTGCAGCGCCTGGCGCTGACCCTCGATTGCCCGCTGCTGCTTGCCGGTGACGCCTCGGACCTGGCCGAAGCCAGCCTGGCGGGCTCTTCCATCGGCTGCCTGGGCAATGAAGGGCGCTCGATGCAGCACCGCCTGCAGCAATTTCTGCGTGGCAGCCTGGACACCTGATCTCAGGCGTGGACTTCGGGGTGGATCAAGCGATGCTGGTGCAGGATGAACTGGCGCAGGCGCTCGGTTTCACTCACGTCGCTCTGATCCAGGCGGTAGGCAAACAGGCCACGCGCGGTTTCGCGTTCCAGCGTGCCGCGCAGTGCGATTCGCTCATAACCCGAAGGGCTGAACCACAGGGAAAAGGTTTTCGGCGGCTTGATCCGCCCGCGGATCTCCACCAGCACGCCTTTGAATGACACTTCATGCACCCACAAGGCGCTCAGGTTGCCCCTGATGTTCTCCAGCGCCACCGGAGTTTCCAGGGCCAGGCGCCAAGGCCGGATCATCGGCCCGTCCTCGAAAATCGTCGGCACGCCCAGGCGCAGATGCAGCGCATGAAACTCGTCTTCCACCAGGTGCAGGGGGAAGGTGAGTTGCTGGTTGTCGAACTGCGCTTGAATGGTCAGTTGATCATGGGCGGCCAGGCGCGTGAGCAAGTCGCGAATCTGCGCGCCGCCGTTGACGGTCAGGCTCGACGACGCGTCCCGCAGGTTGAGCTGCGGGTTATGTTGCATCATCTGAATAAAATCCAGCTCGTCCTGCGTCAGAAGTGTGTCGCGGTGCATGAGGCTTGCTCACGGGGAGGTATTAAAACGCCATTATCCTCTTAATGGCCGGTTTTTCTAAGTTTTGTTCGATCCGCTCGTCGCTTTGAGCGCCGCCAGCTCGGCCTTGACCTGGGCCAGCTCGGCTTCCAACTGGGAAACCCGCTGCTGCGCCTTGACCTGCACGGTGACGTCCTTTTGAACGCCGACAAAATAGGTCTGCTTGTCCGCCTGGTTGCGCACTGTGGACAACGACAGCTCGTTCCAGAAGTGGCTGCCATCCTTGCGGTAATTGCGCAGGGTTTCACGGCACGAACCGCCGCTCTCCAAGGCCTCGCGGATGGCCATCAGTGCCGGCTGGTCACGGTCGCCCGATTGCAGGAAGCGGCAATCCTGGTAGAGGATTTCATCGAGGGTGTAGCCGGTCATCCGTTCAAATGCCGGATTGACGTAGATCAGCGGCTTGTCCTTGCCTTCGCGTTCGGCGACGACGATGCCGTCGTTGGAAGCGTTGATCACCATTTGCATCAGGTGGGCGTTGATCATTGAGCGGTCCATGGCGTGTGGGGGTGCTGGCAGTTTATGACAGGCGCCGAATGTTGCACGGTGTGCACCGAAATATTTGCCACAGCTGCTAATATCCCACGCTTTCGCTCAACCACAGGATCAGATTGATGAAAGTCGCCATCCTTTCCGGCTCGGTGTACGGCACGGCTGAAGAAGTCGCCCGCCACGCCGCAGGCATCCTCAACGCGGCCGGTTTTGACGCCTGGCACAATCCACGCGCGAGCCTGGCGGACGTGCAGGCGTTTGCCCCCGAGGCGTTCCTGGCGGTGACCTCGACCACCGGCATGGGTGAGTTGCCGGACAACCTGCAACCGTTGTATTCGACCATTCGCGACCAATTGCCTGCTGCCTGGCGCGGCCTGCCCGGTGCGGTGATCGGCCTGGGCGACGCCAGCTACGGCGACACCTTCTGTGGCGGCGGTGAGCAAATGCGCGAGCTGTTCGCTGAGCTGGGCGTGCGCGAAGTGCTGCCGATGCTGCGCCTGGACGCCAGTGAAAGCGTGACCCCCGAAGCCGACGCCGAGCCGTGGCTGGCCGAGCTGGTCACAGCACTGCGCGCTTGACCGGAAACTCACGCAGCAACGCCAGCCAGGCTTGTGCGGCTCTCGACAGATAGGCGCCTTCACGCCAGATAAAGGCAATGTCCCAGCGCAGGAAGTCGGGCGCCTTCAGTGTCAGGCGCACGACGCCGGGTCGCACCAGCCCACGGGCGACCACGCTGGGTAACAGCACCACGCCCTGGCCTGCCGCGACCAGCGCCGCAAGAAAGTCGGCCTGGCCGCTGCGCCCGATTTCCTTCGGGGTAAAGCCCAGTTGGTGACACGCCTGCATCAGCCGGTCGTTGAGAACGAAGCTGCGTTGGTACATCAGGAACGGCGTGTCGGCCAATTCCTCCAGGCGCACCTGGGCGTTGTCTGCCAGCGGGTGATCAATCGGCAGCAGTGCATCCAGCGGCTCATCGCAGAAGGCTTGCCAAGCGAACGCCGGATCGCTGGGCTTCAAGCTGCCGCCGACTTCCAGTTCACCGCTGAGAATCGCCTGCTCGATATTGCGGCTGCCGCCCTCCAGCAACTGGATGGTGACGTTCGGGTAGCGCCGCCGATACTCGGCAAACAGCCCGGCAAACAACGTATCCCCCGCCAGCAGTGGCAGGCCCAGGCGCAACTCGCCGCGGGTGAGCTGGTGCATATCGTCCAGCTCGCTCAGCAGTTCGGTCTGCAGGCGCAGCATGGCCTCGGCGCGTTGCAGCACCACCTGGCCGGCGGCGGTCAGGCGCACCTGCGAGCCGATGCGGTCGAGCAGCGGCGTACCGAGGCTTTGCTCCAGCTGCGCCACTTGCTTGCTGACGGCGGACTGACTGATGTGCAGGGTTTTCCCGGCCTGGGTAAACCCGCCACGGTGGATCACTTCGACGAAGCTGCGCAGCTGTTTGAATTCCATAGGTGTGCATCCCGCTCGCTATTCCAGGGTGGAATAGCTGGCAGTCTAACAATTCGCTGTGGGGATGGAAGGCGGCTCTCTAAAATGGGCGTACTGCGAGGATCCAAAGCCCATGAAACGTTTCACCTTCAAACACCTTGGCCGTTTGTTGACCGAACTGGTTGTGTTGTTGGCTATCTACCTGCTCGGCACTCAACTGGCGGTGTGGCTGACCTGGCCGATCCCCGGTGGCGTGGTGGGGCTCGGGCTGTTGCTGGCGACCTTCGCCAGTGGCCTGGTCAAGCCGGCAGCCCTGCAACTGGGCGCCGGGGTGTTGATGGCGGAAATGCTGCTGTTCTTCATTCCGGCGCTGATGAGCCTGCTCGATTACGGCGGTTTGCTGCGCAACGACGGCTGGCGCATCCTGCTGGTGATCGGCTTCAGCACGCTGGCGGTGATGCTGGTGACGGCCTTTACGGTGGAAGCCGTGTGCCGCTGGAGGCTGCGCCATGAAGCTTGAGCTGATGCCGGTGTTCTGGCTCGCGCTGACCCTGGGCGCGTATGTGTTCAGCCGCTGGATCTATCGGCGTACCGGTCGCTACCTGTTGTCGCCGCTGATCCTGGTCCCGGTGCTGTTGCTGGCGGTGGCCGTGCCCATGAAGACCGCCTACGCCGAATACGCCACCGACACCCACTGGCTGATGCTGGTGCTGGGCCCGGTGACCGTGGCGTTCGCCGTGCCGATCTGGCAACAGCGGCGCTTGCTGGCGCGGCACTGGTCGGCGTTGCTGCTGGGCATGGTGGCGGGCAGCGCGGCCTCCATCGGCACCTCGTTCGGGTTGGCCAAGGCGCTGGCGCTGGACAGCTCGGTGACGATGTCGCTGGTGCCGCGCTCGATCACGACGCCGTTTGCCATGCCGGTGTCTTCCGACCTGGGCGGCGTACCGGAGCTTACCGCCGTGTTTGTGATGTTCACTGGTGTCTTCGGCGCAATGCTCGGCGGCGTGCTGCTCAAGTGGCTGCCGCTGCGCACGCCACTGGCGCGTGGTGCGTTGTTTGGTGTGGGCGCCCACGGCGCCGGCGTGAGCCGCGCCCATGAAGTGGGCGGTGAAGAAGGCTCGGTGGCGGGCCTGGTGATGGTGTTGACGGGCTTGCTCAACCTGTTCGCCGTGCCTTTGTTGGCGGCACTTCTCTGACGCGACACGGGCTACTTTCAACTATTCTGCGTAGTGACTCGCTCGGTCATCAAGCTGGCTGCGAAGGCAACTACGCCTGCCATGAGGTCTGACTAGACTGGCCCTTCACCCAAAAAAACAATAAGAAAGCGCGCCAAGGAGGTCATTGCCGTGAGCCTAGCCCCCGTTCTATCGCCACAGAATGTCAAAGACCTGGTCAGTGCTGCCGAATGGCAAGCGCGTGTCGACCTGGCCGCCTGCTATCGCCTGGTGGCGCTGCATGGCTGGGATGACCTGATCTTCACTCATATCTCGGCCAAGGTGCCGGGCACCGATGATTTCCTGATCAACCCGTACGGGCTGATGTTCCATGAGATCACGGCGTCGAGCCTGGTCAAGGTCGACCAGGCCGGCAACAAGCTCATGGACAGCCCCTATGAGATCAACCCGGCGGGCTACACGATCCACAGTGCCATCCATGAAGTTCGCCACGATGTCACCTGCGTGCTGCACACCCATACCGCCGCCGGTGTAGCGGTGGCCGCGCAGAAACAGGGCGTGCTGCCAATCAGCCAGCAATCGATCTTCGTGCTGTCGAGCCTGGCCTATCACGCTTACGAAGGCGTGGCGCTGAACCACGAAGAGAAGGCCCGCCTGCAGGCCGACCTTGGCGACAACAATTTCCTGATGCTGCACAACCACGGCCTGCTGACCTGTGGCAGTACCATCGCCGACACTTTCCTGATGATGTTCACCTTCCAGCGCGCCTGCGATATCCAGGTGCTGGCGCAAAACGGTGGCGCCGAGTTGATCCCTATCGGGCCGCAGATTCTCGCCGGTGCCAAGGCGATGGTGGCTGCTGTCACCAAGAGTGCACAAGGTATGGGGGGCGCGCTGGCCTGGCCGGCGCTGCTGCGTAAGTTGGATGCTCAAGACCCTGGATATAAAAGCTGATGCCACTCGCCGAGATCCCGCTGAGAGCCTGGCGCAAGCGCGGGCAGGAATTCGTCTTTCGTGGCCGCACCATCCGTTACTGGGTGGCGGGGCAGGGCGAGCCGCTGCTGCTGATCCATGGCTTCCCCACCGCCAGTTGGGACTGGCATTACCTGTGGCAACCGCTGGCCCAGCGCAACCTGGTGATCGCCTGCGACATGCTCGGCTTCGGCGACTCGGCCAAGCCTTTGAACCATACCTATTGCCTGCTCGAGCAGGCTGACGTGCAACAGGCCTTGCTCGAACACCTGCGGGTGGAGCAGCCGGTTCACGTGCTGGCCCACGACTACGGGGACAGCGTGGCCCAGGAACTCCTGGCGCGGCACTATGAAGGTCGGTTTCACATGGCCAGCTGCGTGTTCCTCAACGGTGGGCTGTTCCCCGAAACCCATCGCCCGGCGCTGGTGCAAAAGCTCTTGCTCAGCCCCCTGGGCTGGATGATCGGCCGCGCCTTCGGGCGCAACGCCTTGTCCGACAGCTTCAGCCAGATCTTCGGCCCCGACACGCGCCCCAGTGAAAGCGCCCTGGATGATTTCTGGAGCCTGATCAACTGCAACGACGGCACGCGCATCCTGCACAAACTGATTGCCTACATCCCCCAGCGCCGACGCCTGCGTGAGCGTTGGGTGGATGCCATGCAGCGCGGCGAAGTGCCGCTGCGTGTGATCGATGGCGAGGTAGACCCGATCTCCGGCGCGCACATGGTCGAGCGCTACCACCAATTGGTGCCCCACGCCGACACCGTGCTGCTGGCCAATATCGGCCACTACCCGCAGATCGAGGCGCCCGTGCAGGTGCTCAAGCATTACCAGGCGTTTCGGGACCAGGTTGGGCATCCGGTGTTGGAACTGGCTTGCCTGCGCTAGCGGCATTCGCCCAGAACCCGCAATCATCCCGCTGCCTTATCGAGCACCATTCAGCCCTGGCCGTATTTATTGTGACCAGGCGCGCCTTGCCGGACACTCGACCCATTCCCATTGTCGCCTTTGGAGTTCGGTATGAGTGAGTCAGTGCAGTTCCAGGATAAGGTCGTGATCGTCACCGGCGCCGGCGGCGGATTGGGCCGCGCCCATGCGCTGCTGTTCGCCCGGCACGGCGCCAAGGTGCTGGTCAACGACCTGGGCGGTTCGACCCAGGGCGAGGGCGCCAATGCCTCCGCTGCCGATCGCGTGGTCGCCGAAATCCGCGCCGCCGGCGGTGTCGCCGAGGCCAACCATGACTCTGTCACCGAAGGTGACAAGATCGTACAGAACGCCCTCGACGCCTTTGGCCGCATCGATGTGGTGGTCAACAACGCCGGCATCCTGCGTGACAAAACCTTCCATAAAATGGACGACAGCGACTGGGACCTGGTTTACCGGGTGCATGTCGAAGGCGCCTACAAAGTCACCCGCGCCGCCTGGCCGCACCTGCGTGAGCAAGGCTATGGCCGGGTGATCTTCACTGCGTCCACCTCGGGCATCTACGGCAACTTCGGCCAGTCCAACTACGGCATGGCCAAGCTCGGGCTGTATGGCCTCACCCGTACCCTGGCCCTGGAAGGGCGCAAGAACAATATCCTGGTCAATGCCATCGCACCCACCGGTGGCACGCGCATGACTGAAGGCCTGATCCCGCCGCAGGTGTTCGAGCGCCTCAAGCCCGAATTGGTCAGCCCGCTGGTGGTGTACCTGGGCAGCGAGGCGTGCCAGGAAACCTCAGGGCTGTTTGAAGTGGGCGGCGGCTGGATCGGCAAGACCCGCTGGGAGCGCAGCCTGGGTGTGGGCTTTGATCCAGAAGCCGGTTTTTCGCCGGACGATGTGGCGGCGCATTGGGCGCAGATCTGCGACTTCGAAGGTGCGGCCCACCCCAAGGACAATATCGAGGCCTTGAAGGAGATGATGGCCAATTTGCAGAAGTACAGCCTCTGATCGTTGCCTGAAAAAGATTGAATCCCACGGGGCGCTGATGGCGCCCCGTTTTATTTCGGGCAAAAAAAAGCCGCTGCAAACGCAGCGGCTGAAGTCAGACGTTGGATCAAGGAGCGACAAATCAACGTCAGTGAACACTGGTAACGGATTGAAAACAGGCATCAATCCATTTAAAGCTGGCTGTTCTTCCTGTCGAGGAAGCGGGCCGTTTGCCCTGAAAGCCCGGTAAGAATAGTCGCTTGTTACAAAATGAGTAATGCCGGTTCATGACAAGGACTGTTACCGAAGCGGCAATAATCAGTGTCCGTGCCATCCATGCGCCTGATAAGCCGCCATCCACCGCGATCATGGCCCGGCCAGGACCCCGGCCAGAGCGCCTCGTCATCCTTTCGAGCGACAACACGAATCCCTCCTTGGTGCGCTTATCGCTCCTGACAGGCGGCAGTAGGGTGGGGCCTTCTGTCACTCACCGGGGAAGACGCATGACAAGAACAACAATGCGCGCCATCTTCAGGCCACAGGCGCTGGCCGCTGCGGTTGCGTTGGGGTGCTGTGCCCAGGCACAGGCTGTTTCTTTCAACATTGGCGAGATCGAAGGGCAATTCGATTCCTCGCTGTCGGTCGGCGCGAGCTGGGGCATGCGCGATGCCGACAAGAAGCTGGTAGGCGTGGCCAACGGCGGTACGGGCCAGGCGTCGACCGGGGATGACGGGCGGCTGAACTTCAAGAAGGGCGAGACCTTCTCGAAAATCTTCAAGGGCATCCACGACCTCGAACTCAAATACGGTGACAGCGGCGTGTTCGTGCGTGGCAAGTACTGGTACGACTTCGAACTGCAGGACGAAGACCGCGAATTCAAGCAGATCAGCAATCACCATCGCGACGAGGGCGCGCGCTCTTCCGGCTACGAATTGCTCGATGCCTTCGTCTATCACAACTATTCCATCGCCGATCTGCCGGGCAACGTGCGGGTGGGTAAGCAGGTGGTCAGCTGGGGCGAGAGCACCTTTATCGGCAACTCCATCAACAGCATCAACCCGATCGACGTTTCCGCCTTCCGCCGCCCCGGCGCGGAGATCAAGGAAGGCCTGATCCCGGTGAACATGCTCTTCGCCTCGCAGAGCCTGACCAACCAGCTGACGGTGGAAGGGTTCTACCAGTTGAACTGGGAAAACACCGTGGTGGATAACTGCGGCACGTTCTTTGGTAACGATGTGGTCGCGCACGGGTGCAACAATAACTACACCGTGGGCAGCGCGGCGGCGGCGGGCTTTCAGCCGGCGGCCAATCTGGTCGGGCAGGGTTTTGAAGTCACCCGGGAAGGGATCGTGGTGCAGCGCGGCAAGGACCGTGAAGCCCGCGACGGCGGCCAGTTTGGTGCAGCGTTGCGCTGGCTGGGGGACGACACCGAGTACGCGTTGTACTTCATGAACTACCACAGCCGTACGCCCACCGTGGGCACCACCAGCGCCGGGCAGGCCACGCTCAATGGCTTGGGCGCCTTGCTGCCCGGCACGCCGGCAGCCCTGCGTCCGTCACTGGTTTCCGCGCTGATGCTCGGCCGCGGCCAGTACTACCTCGATTACCCGGAAGACATTCGCCTGTACGGCGCCAGCTTCTCCACCACCCTGCCCACCGGCACGGCCTGGAGCGGCGAGATCAGCTACCGGCCCAATGCGCCGGTGCAGTTGAACACCACCGACCTGACCCTGGCGCTGGTCAACCCGGCCGTGCCGGGTACCTCGGTGATCAGCTCTTCGGCCGGCGCCGACAACAAAGGTTATCGCCGCAAGCAAGTCACCCAGGCGCAGACCACCTTCACGCAGTTTTTCGACCAGGTCATGGGCGCCGACCGCCTGACCCTGGTGGGCGAGGCGGGCGTCACCTACGTGGCGGGCCTGGAGTCCAAGAGCAAACTGCGCTACGGGCGTGATTCGGTCTATGGCGTCTACGGCTACCAGGGCGATACCGATGGGTTTGTGACAGCGACCTCGTGGGGCTACCGCGCCCGGGCGATCCTCGACTACAGCAACGTGTTCGCCGGGGTCAACCTCAAGCCCAACCTGTCCTGGTCCCATGACGTGAAGGGCTACGGCCCCAATGGCCTGTTCAACGAAGGCGCCAAGGCGGTGAGCATCGGCGTCGATGCCGACTACCGCAACACCTACACCGCCAGCCTCAGCTACACCGACTTTTTCGGCGGCCATTACAACACCCTGACCGACCGCGACTTCCTCGCCTTCAGCGTCGGCGCGAACTTCTGATCACGGCTTGAAAAGGATGCTTTTATGCGCAAGATGATTCTGCAATGCGGCGTGTTGGCCCTCAGCCTGCTGGCCGCCAACGTGATGGCGGCGGTGTCGCCGGAAGAAGCGGCGAAGCTCGGTACCACCCTGACCCCGGTCGGTGCCGAAAAGGCCGGGAATGCCGATGGCTCGATCCCGGCCTGGACCGGCGGCATCCCGAAAAACGCCAGCGCGGTGGACAGCAAGGGCTTCCTCGCCGACCCGTTTGCCAGTGAAAAACCCCTGTTCGTGATCACCGCCGCCACCGTCGACAAGTACAAGGACAAGCTCTCCGACGGCCAGGTCGCGATGTTCAAGCGCTACCCCGACACCTACAAGATCCCGGTGTACCCGAGCCACCGCACGGTCAACCTGCCGCCGGAGATCTACGAGTCGATCAAGCGCAGCGCGTTGAACGTGCATGCGATCAACGACGGCAACGGCCTGGAAGGTTTTACCGGCAACCGCTACTACGCGTTCCCGATTCCCAAGAATGGCGTGGAGGTGCTGTGGAACCACATCACTCGCTACCACGGCGGCAACCTGCGCCGCATCATCACCCAGGCTACCCCGCAGACCAACGGCAGCTACACGCCGATCCGCTTCGAGGAAGAAGTGGCGGTGCCGCAACTGATCCCGGACATGGACCCGGCCAAGGGCGCCAACGTGCTGACCTTCTTCAAGCAGTCGGTCACGGCGCCGGCGCGCCTGGCGGGTAATGTGCTGCTGGTGCATGAAACCCTCGACCAGGTGAAGGAGCCGCGCCTGGCCTGGATCTACAACGCCGGCCAGCGCCGAGTGCGCCGCGCGCCGCAAGTGGCCTACGACGGGCCGGGCACCGCCGCCGACGGTTTGCGCACCTCCGACAACTTCGACATGTTCTCTGGCGCGCCCGACCGCTACGACTGGAAACTGGTGGGCAAGAAGGAGATGTACATCCCCTACAACAGCTACAAGCTCGATTCGCCGTCACTCAAGTACGACGACATCATCAAGGCCGGGCACATCAACCAGGACCTGACCCGCTATGAGCTGCACCGCGTGTGGGAAGTGGTCGGCACCGTCAAGCCGAGCGAGCGACACATCTACGCCAAGCGCCACATGTACATCGATGAAGACAGCTGGCAGGTGGCGCTGGTCGATCACTACGACGGTCGCGGCCAGCTGTGGCGTGTCGCCGAAGGCCATGCGCAGTTCTACTACAACCACCAGACCCCGGCCTACACCGTGGAAACCCTCTACGACATCATTGCCGGGCGCTACATCGCCCTGGGCATGAAGAACGAGGAGAAGAGCAGCTTCGTGTTCGGCTTCGATG
Source organism: Pseudomonas sp. GW821-FHT09C08 (assembly GCF_059418125.1). Lineage (NCBI taxonomy): Bacteria > Pseudomonadati > Pseudomonadota > Gammaproteobacteria > Pseudomonadales > Pseudomonadaceae > Pseudomonas > Pseudomonas sp. GW821-FHT09C08. The sequence continues at coordinate 72,375 of NZ_JBWKPG010000014.1, forward strand.
CCAAGGCGGCGGATTACACGCCAGCGGCGTTGCGCGCCTCAGGCGTGCGCTGACCGACACCTCCCCCTGCAGGAGCCGGCTTGCCGGCGATAGCGGTCTGTCAGCTGCCGATGGAGTGGCTGGTCTACCGCAATCGCCGGCATGCCGGCTCCTGCGGTTTTCGGCGCTTTTTTATGCTTGCCAATCACCCTGCTGAATACTTCTTCAACAACCGCCGGCCACAGGACTAGGGTAGGCGCCAGGTTGCACAACAATAAAAACGCAGGATGCAGCTATGACCGCCATGACACGCTGCCTGGACCGTCCTGGATTCATGCCTCGGCTGTCCGCCCACCATCTGCTGCGCCCCCGCCTGGCCGAGCCTTTGCTGGCGGCGCAGGCCCGGGTCAGATTGCTTTGCGCGCCGGGTGGCAGCGGCAAGAGCGCGCTGCTCGGCGAGTGCGCATTGCAGGCACCACCGGGGTGCCAGGTGTATTGGCTGCCGCTCAATGGCACGGCCCTCAGCCCATTCGAGTTGTGCCAGCGCCTGGCACAAAACCTCGGCCTGGCGTTCAGCGATGAAGCCACGTTGCTGCTGGACCTCAGCCGCTGGCAATCCCCTGCGTGGTTGTTCCTCGATGATTTTTGCCGCCTGCCCACACCCGACACCGACGCCTTGCTCGACCGCCTGCTCACGGCCAGCAGCCCGGCGCTGACCTGGTGGCTGGGCGCGCGACGTCGCCCGGTGTGCAACTGGCCGCGCCTGCTGCTCGACGATGAGTTGCTGGAGTGTGGCGGTGAGCTGGCGTTCAGTGCGGCGGAAATCCAGCAACTGCTCTGCCAGGCGTCCGGGCAGTCGGTCGACAGCGTGCTGCAGTTCAGCGCCGGTTGGTGCGCCGGGGTGCGTATCGCCTTGCTTGGCGATGGCCACCCCGACAAGACCTTGCTCGACTACCTGCAACACGAACTCTTCAGCACCCTGCCGCCGGAACTCGCCGAAGCCTGGCGGGTGCTGGCCCATTTGCCGCGCTTCAATGCGGGGCTGTGCGAACACCTGTTCGGCTTTGGCGATGGGGTTCAGTACCTGCGGGATCTGCAGGCCCTCGGCGCCTTCATCCAGCCGTGGGAAGACACCGATTGGCTGCAGGTTTTCCCGCCGCTGGCGCAACTGCTGCGCGCCGAACCCTGGGCGGCGAAGCGCTCCTGGCATCGGCGCGCCTGCCAGTGGTTCACCGCCGAGCAGGACTGGCAGGCCGCCTTCGAACAGGCGCTGCTTGCCGAAGAATATGAAGTCGCCGTCAGCCTGTTGCAGCACTTCAGCTTCGAGGACCTGTTCCGCCAGCAGAACGCTGCGTTGTTGCTGCGCCTGCATGAACAGCATGGCGAAGAATTGATGCTGGGCTCGGCGCAGCTGGTGGGCCTGGTCACGGCGGCGTTGCTGTTCGCCGGGCGCTTCGACCAGGCTGCGCAGTGCATCGACCAATTGGCCCGCTTCGCCCCGCAACCGACGGCGGCGCAGCAGCGCTATCTGCTCGCGCGCTGGCAGGCGCAGTGGGGCTGGCTGCTGCATTTGGGCGGCGATGCCGAACTCTCGCGCGTGCATTTTCTCGAAGCCCTGCAAGCTTTGCCCGACAGCGCGTGGACCTCGCGGCTGATGTGCCTGTCGGGCCTGACCCAGCAAGCGCTGCTGCGCGGTGAGTTGGACGTGGCCCAGGCGCTGAGCCGCGAAGCCTTGTGCCTGGCACGCGCCCACGGTTCGTTATTGCTGGAGGCGCTGCTCGAACTGGATCACGCGCAATTGCTCGAACAGCGCGGCGCGCCCTATCGCGCGCAAAGCCTGCTGGAGAATGTGCAGGCGATGTTACTCCAGCAGCGGCTCACGGCCGGGCCGCTGGTGGGGCGTATCGCCCTGCGACGCGGGCACCTGGCGCTGCGCCAAGGGCAAGACACGCTGGCCGCCGAGTGCTTTGAAACCGGCCTGACAATGTGCCTGCACAGTCACGACAAACGCGTGCTCTACGGTTTTCTCGGCCTGGCGCTGTTGGCCGCCAACCGTGGTGATTACGCCCAGGCATTTTTCCAGCTGCGCGAGGCCGAGCGGCTGATGCAGCGGCGCCAGGTGCCGGACACGGTGTACCGCGCGGTGCTGTTGTTGGTCAGCGGGCATTTCTGGTTGCAGCAGGGCCGTGCGGAATTGACCGTGGAAGCGGTGCGCCGCGTGCTCCGTCATTTCCGAGGGCCGCAGGCCAAACAGGCGCCGCCGGCCACCCTCGAACTGATCCCGCGTCTTGAATACCTGCTGGTGCTGGCGGAGGTGAAACTGGGGTGCTGCGACCAGCCGGTGGCGCGGCTGACGGCCCTGCTGGACACCACGCACCGGCGCGGCATGCTTTGCCTGGAAACCGAATTGCACCTGGTGCTGGGCGAGGTCGCGTGGCAGGTCGGTGATCCGGTCCTGGCGCGCCGCTCACTGCAGACCGGGTTGGAACTGGCCGCGCGTTGCCAGGTGCAGCAGGCGATTCGCGAGCTGCGTCTGCGCTCGCCGGGGCTGCTCAGCGAGCTGGGGATGGAGCCGCAGGCGTCCACGCCGGGAGCGCTGGAAAATCCGTTGAGCCAACGGGAGCTGGAAGTGCTGCAGTTAATTGCCCTGGGCAACTCCAACCTGGAGATTGCCGACCGGCTGTTTATCTCGCTGCACACGGTCAAGACCCACGCGCGGCGTATCCACAGCAAGCTCGGCGTGGAGCGGCGCACTCAGGCAGTGGCCAAGGCAAAAACGTTGGGCTTGATGGTTTAGGCGCAGAACGCCAGGCGGTATTCACCCGGCGTGGCGCCCATGGCCTGGCGAAAGCGATGGGTGAAGTGGCTGGCGCTGGAAAAACCGCACATCAAGGCAATCTCGCCCAAGGGCAGGGTGCCGCTGCGCAGCAAGGCCTGTGCACGGGTCAGGCGCCGCGCCAGCAGGTATTGATGCGGCGGCAGGCCGAAGCTCTGGCGGAACATCCGCGCGAAGTGGTATTCGGACAGCGCGCACATTCCAGCCAGTTGTCCCAGGCTGATCGGGTCTTCGAGGTGCTGGTCGATGTACTCCACCAACAGCCGCCGCTGATACGCCGCCAAGCCGCCTTTCAAACGCAATCCGTCGCGCGCGCCGACCTGGCTGAGCAGCGTGTGGCTGAGCATTTCATGCGCCAGGCTGCTGGTCAGCAGGCGCTCGGCGGGCTCGTGCCAGTTGAGCGCGATCAACTGGTGAAAGCGCCGGGCCTGGCTGGCGTCTTCCAGGAAGGTGCTTTCGCGCAGTTGCAAGGTGCGCGGCTCGCGGTCGAGCAGGGTGACGCAGCCCAAGGCAAACTGCTCCGGGCTGAAATACACATGGGCCAGGCGGATTTCGCCGTTGATCACCCATGCGGACTGGTGTTCGGCGGGCAGGATGCAGAGCTTGTCGGGCCCGCCCTTGGTGCCCGGTTGATCGCGCCGGAATGTACCGGTACCGCCGCCGATGTAGCACGACAAGGTGTGATGGCTGGGCGCCTGGTAATCCTGGGCGTCGTGGTGGTTGCTCCACAAGGCCGCGGACAAGCCGTCACCGAGCTCGGCGCAGGCTTCCAGGCGTGCGTTGGGCGAGCGGTTAAGGGCTTGAAAGACTTGCAGGGATTCCAGGTCAGGCATGGTGAGTACTCTTGGATGCCTTGCATCCTACTCCGGGAGGCTGGCGCTGTGATCCCACCGCCCGACAAAAGCGCAAGAATCTGCAAGAGCGCGACACCGGTTGAAGGCGACACTGTGGCTCAACCGATGGAGCCCGCTATGAACCTTTTCCTGTATTTACTCACCGTGCTGATCTGGGGCACCACCTGGATCGCCCTCAAGTGGCAGTTGGGCGTGGTGGCGATTCCCGTGTCGATCGTCTACCGCTTCGGTTTGGCCGCGCTGTTGTTGTTTGCATTGTTGCTGCTCAGCCGCAAGTTGCAGGTGATGAACCGGCGCGGGCATCTGATCTGCCTGGCCCAGGGACTGTGCCTGTTTTGCGTCAACTTCATGTGCTTTCTCACGGCCAGCCAGTGGATCCCCAGCGGGCTGGTGGCGGTGGTGTTTTCCACGGCGACATTGTGGAACGCGCTGAATGCCCGAGTGTTTTTCGGTCAGCGGGTGGCGCGCAATGTATTGATGGGCGGCGGCCTCGGCTTGCTGGGCTTGGGTCTGTTGTTCTGGCCGGAGCTGGTGGGCCACACCGCCAGCCCGCAGACCTTGCTGGGGTTGGGCCTGGCGTTGCTGGGGACCCTGTGTTTCTCGGCCGGCAATATGTTGTCGAGCCTGCAGCAGAAAGCCGGGCTCAAGCCGCTGACCACCAATGCCTGGGGCATGGCGTACGGGGCGACGATGCTGGCGACTTACTGTGCGGTGCGCGGGATTCCCTTCGACATGGACTGGAGCGCGCGGTACATCGGCGCGCTGTGGTACCTGGTGATTCCGGGGTCGGTGATTGGCTTTACCGCCTACCTGACACTCGTAGGACGCATGGGACCGGAGCGTGCGGCGTATTGCACGGTGCTGTTTCCCGTGGTGGCGTTGAATGTGTCGGCGTTTGCCGAGGGCTACCAATGGACGGCGCCGGCACTGGCGGGGTTGGTGCTGGTGATGTTGGGGAATGTGTTGGTGTTTCGTAAGCCCAAGCCTGTGAGCCCGGTTCTGAAGCCGGCGCAGGTGTAGGCGCCGGCAAGCCAGCGCCTACCGTGGGAGTGCGGTGTTATTTGAGGTTGAGGCGCTTGGCCAGGCGGCCGAGGTTGGCGCGGTCGAGGCCGAGTTCGCGGGCGGCGCTGGCCCAATTGTGCTGGTGGCGCTCCAGGCAGGCAGTGATCAGTTCACGCTGATAGTGCTCGGTCGCCTGGCGCAGGTCGCTGGTGAGGGCGGCAGGCACCGGCGCCGGTGCTTCGATCACCGGCGCACTGACGTCCGGCAAATCGAGGTCGTGGGCGCTGAGGCTGAGAATCTTCGGGCGCTCGCGACAGTTACCCAGGGCTTTGAGTGCGCTGCGTCCGATCAAATGTTCCAGCTCGCGCACATTGCCCGGCCAGTTATAGGCCAGCAGCGCCGCCTGGGCATCGCTGGTCAGGCGCAGGCTGCCCAGGCCCATGCGTGAACGGTTCTGTTCGAGGAAAAAACCGGCCAACAACAGTACATCGCGTCCGCGTTCGCGCAGTGCCGGCACTTGCAGCGGGTACACACTCAGGCGGTGATAGAAATCGGCGCGGTAGCGGCCGTTGCGCACTTCGTCAGCCAGGTCGCGGTTGGTGGCGGCGATCAGGCGCACATCCACCTGATGCTCCTTGTCCGAGCCCAGGCGCTGCAACTGCCCGCTTTGCAGCACGCGCAGCAGCTTGGCTTGTACCGTCAGCGACAGCTCGCCGACTTCATCGAGGAACAACGTGCCGCCGTTCGCCAGTTCAAACTTGCCGCGCCGCTCGTTCAGTGCGCCGGTAAAGGCCCCGCGCACATGCCCGAACAGTTCGCTTTCGACCAGGGTTTCCGGCAGGGCCGCGCAGTTGAGGCTGATCAGCGGTTTGTCTGCACGCGATGAAGCGGCGTGGATCGCCTGGGCCACCAATTCCTTGCCCACCCCGGTTTCGCCGGTGATCAGCACGGTCAGGTCGCTGCCGCCGACCAGCTTGATTTCCTCGACGAGGCGCTTGTGGGTCTTGCTCTGGCCGATCATCTCCTTGTGCTGCTGGCCGCTGGCCTGGCGATAGATCTCGGCGCGCTGGTGTGCGTCTTCGGCGCGCAAGGCCAGGCGTTCGATGCGTTCGGCCACGTTGACGGTGGCGGCGGCGAGGCTGGCAAAGGCCTGCAGGGCGTCCAGCTCCACGCGTTCGAAGCGTTCGGTGTCGAGCGCATCCAGGGTCAGCAGGCCCCACGGCTGGTCGTCGACAAACAGCGGGCAGCCCATGCAGTCATGCACTTGCAGGTGCCCGTGCAGGCCATCGACCAGGCCGTCATAGGGGTCGGGCAGCTCGCTGTCACTGTCAAACCGCGTCGGACCGGGGCTGCCCAGCAGCACGGCGAAGCGCGGATGCTCGCTGACCTTGAAGCGCCGGCCGAGGGTGTCGGCGCTCAAGCCGTCGACCGCCAGCGGCACCAGCCAATCGCCATCCAGGCGCAGCAACGCAGCGGCATCGCAGGGCAGCAGTGCGCGCATGGCTTGCAACAGACGGCGGTAACGCTCGCCTTCGGGCAGCTCGCGAGACAGGTCGGCGACCAGAGGGAGCAGGGTAGTGAGCAGTGATTGCGCAGTCATAATGACTCCTTGTAGTCCATATGACTATAAGGCGTAGGAGGTCAAACTGACTACATATTATTTAAGTGATTGAAAAATAACGATTAATAAGTTGGCATGAATACTGAGTAGCAAAGGGTAATCAGTAAAGAAGCCCAGGAGGCTCCCATGCTTAGTGCCCAAGACCGTGCCATCGTCAAATCCACCGTGCCCCTGCTGGAAAGCGGCGGTGAAGCGCTCATCACCCATTTCTACCGCATGATGCTGTCCGAGTACCCCGAGGTCCGTCCGCTGTTCAACCAGGCCCACCAGGCCAGCGGCGACCAGCCTCGGGCGCTGGCCAACGGCGTGTTGATGTACGCGCGGCATATCGACCAGTTGGACCAGTTGGGCGACCTGGTAGCGAAGATCATCAACAAGCACGTGGCGTTGCAGATCCTGCCGGAACATTACCCGATTGTCGGCGCTTGCTTGCTGCGGGCGATCAGCGAGGTGCTCGGCAGCGAGATCGCCACCCCCGAGGTGATGAGTGCCTGGGGCGCGGCCTACGGCCAGCTGGCGGACATCCTGATCGGCGCCGAGGCGGCGATCTACGAGGAAAAAGCCCAGGCCCCGGGTGGCTGGCGCGGTGCGCGGCGGTTCACGCTGGTCAAGCGCGTGGAGGAGAGCGCCGAGATCATCTCGTTCTATTTTGCCCCTGTGGATAACGGTCCGATCCTCAAGGCTGCGCCAGGCCAGTACATCGGCATGAAGCTGCTGCTGGACGGTGAGGAGGTGCGCCGCAACTACTCCTTGTCGGCCCTGAGCGATGCCGGCCAGTACCGCATCAGCGTCAAGCGCGAGGCCGGTGGCCGGGTCTCCAACTACCTGCACGATCAACTGCAGGTCGGTGCGACCCTCGACCTGTTCCCGCCGTCGGGTGAGTTCACCCTGGCCGCCGGCGACAAACCGCTGGTGCTGATCAGCGGCGGTGTCGGTATCACGCCGACCTTGCCGATGCTCGAAGCCGCCCTGGCCACCCAGCGCCCGGTGCATTTTATCCACTGCGCGCGCAATGGCTCGGTGCATGCGTTCCGCGACTGGGTCGACGGCCTGGCTGCCCAGCACCCGCAGCTCCAGCGCTTTTACTGCTACGCCGAGGACGACGGCGTCAGCCCGGCGGCGGATAAAGTCGGCCTGCTGAGCCAGGAACAATTGGCTGCGTGGTTGCCCGAGCAGCGCGACCTCGACGCCTACTTCCTCGGCCCCAAGGGCTTCATGGCGGCCATCAAGCGCCACTTGAAGGCCCTGGGTGTGCCTGAGAAGCAGGCGCGCTATGAGTTCTTCGGGCCGGCGGCGGCGCTGGAATAACGCGGTAAGAAATGTGGGAGCGGGCTTGCTCGCGAAGGCGGTGTATCAGAAGCTTATCCGGCGGCTGACACACTGCCTTCGCGAGCAAGCCCGCTCCCACATTCAGTTCTCTATTGCTCCTGATTAATCCCCCGTTAACCCCCCTCTGTTTAAACCACTCTCTGTGTGTAAACTTGCGGCCATTGGCACAACCAAACAAAGGGAAACGGGGATGAGTGACGAATTGCGTTTAGGCAGGGAGCGGCGCTTTCTGGTGTTGCTGGGCATCATCTGCCTGGCGCTGATCGGCGGTGCGCTGTACATGCAGGTGGTGCTGGGCGAGGCGCCGTGCCCGCTGTGCATCCTGCAACGCTATGCGCTGCTGTTGATCGCGATCTTCGCGTTCATCGGCGCGGCCATGCGCACCAAGGGGGCGATCACGTTGTTTGAAGGCCTGGTGATCCTCAGCGCCCTCGGCGGCGTGGCGGCTGCGGGCCATCACGTGTACACCCAGTTCTTTCCACAGGTCAGCTGCGGCATCGACGTGCTGCAACCGATCGTCGACGATCTGCCGCTGGCCAAGGTGTTCCCCCTGGGCTTCCAGGTGGACGGTTTCTGCAGCACCCCGTACCCGCCGATCCTCGGCCTGTCCCTGGCGCAATGGGCGCTGGTGGCGTTCGTGCTGACCGTGATCCTGGTGCCCCTGGGCATCTATCGGAATCGTCAGCGCCAGGGCTGAACCGTTACACAAACGCCCCGGTCCTTCTTGAAGGAAGGCCGGGGCGTTTTCGTATGTAGGGATTTGTGAAAGGGCTGTGACGAGGGGCAAGTTTAGGTGCGCGCAGTGTGCGACATGTTGTCACACGGACGCTGTCGCAGGACGTTTCTGACCCGCCGATCGGCCGCTTAAATTTGCACCGAGCGGTCAATTTGTGCTGTCAGTTCGTCGTTTGCAGCGGCCTCGCAAGCTTCGGTTGTTCGAGGCTCGCGGTGATGTCTGAATGCCTTGTTTTATGGGGGCTTGCATCGGTTTGCCTTGCCCTTACGACCTGTAGGGGATGCGACTCACTGACGAATAACACGGCAATTTTTGTGGTTTTTGTTGAGAATCGAACGCGATAAGATCGCGAACCGTTGCAATAATGGTGAAGGATTATTGCTGTAATCGATAAAAATTATTTCTTTATAAGACATGGTTTATACATCGCTAGCTAACTACAATCGCCCGCACTGAATGTCCGGTGCTGTTCAATATTTGAGCATTGGAGCGGTCGAGGGGCAGATGGATGGCTCTGTGCGACCCCAGGTTCCGGCAGCCTTTCAACTATCCGCACCAAATGGAATTGGTCTGTAACAAGGCCTTTAACCACGAAATCGAATAAGAACTCACCGCAGGTCCGTGAAACGTAGAGTTATGACGTGATGGGCAGGCTCTTATTCAATCGAAGAGAAATGCCAACCCTTGGCAGGGTGAAGTGTTGGCGATCAAAACCCAACTGCATTGCGCAAGCTGCTTTAGAGGTCGTGAGATGAGTAAAAACAGGTACCCCCGATTACTAGGCTTTTTGCCGCTGCTTGGCATGATGTTAATGCTGGGAGGCTGCAAGTGGACCTTGATGGACCCAAAAGGACAGATCGGTCTGGATCAACGCAACCTGATCATCACCGCGACCCTGCTGATGCTGTTGGTCGTGGTGCCTGTGATCATCATGACGTTCGCCTTCGCCTGGAAATACCGCGCGTCGAACACCAGCGCGACCTACGCGCCGAAGTGGTCGCACTCCACCAAGATTGAAATCGCGGTGTGGCTGGTTCCGATCCTCATCATCATCGCCCTGGGTTACATCACCTATAAGTCGACCCACGAGCTGGACCCGTACCGTCCGCTGGAGTCCGACGTCAAGCCGATCAACATCGAAGTGGTCGCGCTGGACTGGAAGTGGCTGTTCATCTACCCGGACCTGGGTATCGCCACGGTTAACCAGATCCGTTTCCCGGAGAACACCCCGCTTAACTTCCGGATCACCTCCGACGCCGTGATGAACTCGTTCTTCATCCCTGCCCTGGGCGGTCAGATCTACGCGATGGCAGGCATGCAGACCCGACTGCACCTGATCGCCAACGAAAAAGCTGAAATGGAAGGCATCTCCGCGAACTACAGCGGCGCTGGCTTCACCGGCATGAAATTCAAAGCGATCTCGACGAGCCAGGAAGATTTCAACGCCTGGGTAGCCGAAGTCAAGGCCGCACCTAAACAGCTTGATCAAGCTGAATACGATGCCCTGACCAAACCGAGCCAGAACAACCCAGTCGCCCTGTACTCCACGTATGAGCCGAACCTGTTTCAGAAAATCGTCGACAAGTACGAAGGTATGAAGCCAGGCAAGCCGGTCAAGCACGAGAAGAAAGAAGTGGCCGCGGTTGAAGGTTCTGACACGGGCTCGCATTCAACTGCTGGGGCAGAGGAGTAAACGATGTTTGGTAAATTAAGTTGGGATGCGGTCCCGTTCCACGAGCCGATCGTAATGGTGACTATCGCCATGATCGCGCTGGGTGGTCTGGCACTGTTTGCAGCAATCACTTATTTCAAGAAGTGGACCTACCTGTGGACCGAGTGGCTGACTTCGGTCGACCACAAGAAAATCGGCGTCATGTACGTCATCGTTGCCATGGTCATGCTGCTGCGTGGTTTTGCCGACGCCATCATGATGCGTACCCAGTTGGCCATGGCCACCGAGGGTTCGCCTGGCTACCTGCCACCTGAACACTATGACCAGATCTTCACCGCCCACGGTGTGATCATGATCATCTTCATGGCGATGCCATTCTTCACCGGCCTGATGAACCTTGCCTTGCCGCTGCAGATTGGTGCCCGTGACGTTGCCTACCCGTTCCTGAACTCCCTGAGCTTCTGGCTGCTGGTTTCTGGCGTGGTGCTGATCAACGTGTCCCTGGGCGTCGGCGAATTCGCCAAGACCGGTTGGGTTGCGTATCCGCCATTGTCGGGCATCCAGTACAGCCCTGGCGTGGGTGTGGACTACTACATCTGGGCGCTACAGTTATCAGGGCTCGGGACGACATTGACGGGGGTCAACTTCCTGGCCACCGTCCTGAAGATGCGCGCTCCTGGCATGAAACTGATGGACATGCCGATCTTCACCTGGACCTGCACCTGGGCCAACGTCCTGATCGTGGCTTCGTTCCCGATCCTGGCCGCTACCATGGCGCTGCTGTCGCTTGACCGTTACCTGGATTTCCACATTTTCACCAACGAACTTGGTGGCAATCCAATGATGTACGTGAACCTGTTCTGGGCATGGGGTCACCCTGAGGTGTACATCCTGATCCTGCCAGCGTTCGGTATCTTCTCTGAAGTGATCTCGACCTTTACCGGCAAGCGCCTGTTCGGTCACCACTCGATGGTCTACGCCTCCGGCGCGATCTCGGTACTGGGCTTCATGGTTTGGCTGCACCACTTCTTCACCATGGGTTCGGGGGCCAGCGTCAACGCCTTCTTCGGCCTGGCGACGATGCTGATTTCGATCCCGACGGGGGTGAAGCTATTCAACTGGCTGTTCACCATCTATCACGGCCGTCTGCGTATCACCAGCCAGGTTCTGTGGACCCTGGGCTTCATGGTGACCTTCGCCATCGGCGGCATGACCGGCGTACTGCTGGCCATCCCGGGTGCTGACTTCGTGCTGCACAACAGCCTGTTCGTGATCGCTCACTTCCACAACGTGATCATCGGTGGTGCGGTATTCGGCTACATCGCTGGTTTCAGCTTCTACTTCCCGAAAGCGTTCGGCTTCAAGCTGCACGAAGGTTGGGGCAAGGCTGCATTCTGGTTCTGGATCTCGGGCTTCTTCGTCGCGTTCATGCCGCTCTATGCACTGGGCTTCATGGGCATGACCCGTCGTCTGAACGCCACTACCAACCCTGAGTGGGTGCCGTACCTGTACGTCGCCATGTTCGGTGCGGTGATGATTGCTGTCGGTATCGCCTGCCAGCTGATCCAGCTGTACGTGAGTATCCGTGACCGTAAGCAGAACGCTTGCGAATCCGGCGACCCATGGAATGGCCACACCCTGGAATGGTCGACTTCGTCGCCACCACCGTTCTACAACTTCGCCGTGATCCCTACTGCGAACACCATTGATGCGTTCACCGAAGCCAAGGAAGACGGTACTGCGTACCAGCAACCGAAGCACTACGAGCCGATCCACATGCCAAACAACACCGCCACTGGCGTGGTGATGGGCGGCCTGCTGACCGTGTTCGGTTTCGCGATGATCTGGCACATCTGGTGGCTGGCAATCGTGAGCCTGGTAGGCACTATCGGTTACTTCATCATCCACGCTGCCCGTGATGATCAAGGCTACATGGTGCCGGTCGAAACGATCGAACGCATCGAAGCCGAGCAGCACGCTCGCCTGGTAGCCGAGAAGAAAATCCCGGCCAACCGTGTAGAAACTTCGTTGGAACAGGCTTAAATCATGTCGAACTTAGTGACCAATGCTGGACACGCCCATGTCGATGACCATGGGCACGATGACCATCACCACGACTCGGGGCCGATGACCGTTTTCGGTTTCTGGCTCTACCTGATGACCGACTGCATCTTGTTTGCGTCGATCTTCGCGGTGTACGCGGTACTGGTAAACAACGTAGCGGGTGGCCCGTCGGGCCACGACATCTTCGAACTGCCTTACGTGCTCGGCGAAACCGCCTTGCTGTTGTTCAGTTCGATCACCTACGGCTTCGCCATGTTGGCCTTCTACAAGGGCAACAAGAAGGGCGTACTGAGCTGGTTGGCACTGACCTTCCTGTTCGGCCTGGGCTTCATCGGCATGGAGATCAACGAGTTCCACCTGCTGATCTCCGAAGGCTACGGTCCGCACCGTTCCGGTTTCCTGTCGGCGTTCTTCACGCTGGTCGGCACCCACGGTCTGCACGTAACTGCCGGCCTGCTGTGGATGGCGGTGATGATGTATCAGGTCAATAAACACGGCCTGACCAACACCAACAAGACTCGCCTGAGCTGCCTGAGCCTGTTCTGGCACTTCCTGGACGTGGTCTGGATCTGCGTCTTCACCGTTGTTTACCTGATGGGGACTCTGTAATGGCTAATGCACACTCCCATGACCATGACAGCCATGATGCGAGCCACGGCAGCGTAAAGTCTTACGCTATCGGCTTCATCCTGTCGGTAATCCTGACGCTCATCCCGTTTGGTCTGGTGATGTACCCGACTCTGCCGAAGTCGATCACCTTGATGATCGTATTGGCGTTCGCGGTGATTCAGGTTCTGGTTCACCTGGTGTACTTCCTGCACCTGGATCGTTCCAAAGAGCAGCGCGATAACGTGATCGCGTTCGTGTTCGCAGGCCTGGTAATCCTGCTGCTGGTTGGTCTGTCGATATGGATCATGTTCAGCATCCATACGTTCATGATGGCGAAGTGAGGTAAGACCCGATGTCGCTTAAGCACTTTATCCAAATCACCAAACCGGGGATCATTTTCGGTAACGTGCTTTCTGTGGCGGGCGGCTTCTTCCTGGCCTCCAAGGGACATGTCGATCTGGCCATCTTCCTGGCTGCAATGATCGGTACGTCCCTGGTGGTAGCTTCCGGTTGTGTCTTCAACAACTGCATCGACCGTGACATCGATATCAAGATGGAGCGCACCAAGAATCGCGTGCTGGTCCAGGGCCTTATCTCCCTGAAGCTGGCACTGATCTACGCGACCGTCCTGGGTGTTGCCGGTGTGGCACTGTTGTACAAGGTGGCCAACCCGTTGGCGGCGCTGTTTGCCGTGATCGGCTTTGTCATCTACGTCGGCCTCTACAGCCTGTACCTCAAGCGCAAGTCGGTTCACGGCACGCTGGTGGGCAGTCTGTCGGGGGCGATGCCGCCGGTGATTGGTTATGTAGCTGTGACCAATAGCTTCGACATGGCCGCGCTGACGCTACTGGTGATGTTCAGCCTGTGGCAGATGCCGCATTCCTACGCCATCGCGATCTTTCGCTTCAATGACTACCTGGCTGCGTCGATTCCGGTCCTGCCGGTCAAGCGTGGCATCCAGGTGGCCAAGAAACACATCCTGCTGTACATCCTGGCCTTCCTCGTGGCGACCTTGATGTTGACCTTCAGTGGCTACGCCGGCATGAGCTACCTCGCCGTCGCTGCCGCCATGGGCATGTACTGGTTGTACATGGCCTGGACCGGCTACAAGGCGGTGGATGACACCGTCTGGGCGCGCAAGCTGTTCGTGTTCTCGATCTTCACCATCACCGCGCTCAGCGTGATGATGTCCCTGGATTTCCAAGTGCCGAAAGAGCTGTTGCTGACCTACGCTCACTGAGTGTCGCAGCGTTGAAAAAGCCCCGCCTTCGAGAGAAGCGCGGGGCTTTTTCTTGGGCGCCGGTTTAAATTCGTCCAGGATTATCTCGTCATACCTCCCTGTACGAGCTGTGCGAATCCATCACCGGTCTACAAGGAGTAGTTACCATGGTCAGCGTTAGTCGTCGGTCCCTTCTTGCCTTTGGCGCTGCGTTACCCTGGCTGGGGCGCCTGGAGTGGGCGGTGGCGGCCCCGCCGAAACCGACTGACGCGGTGCTGCTCAACTACAACGAAAGCCCCTACGGCCCCTCACAGGCGGCGCGCGAAGCCATGGCGCGCGGCATCGCCACCTCCGGGCGCTATCCCTACCCGCACATGTACGCGCTCGCCGCATTGTTTGCCCAGCAGCAGGGCCTCGCCGCAGAGCAGGTGGCGGTGTTCTCGGGCTCCATGGCCGCCCTGCGCTACGCCGTGTTGGCGTTCACCAGCGCCTCTCGTGGCCTGGTGATGGCTACGCCGTCCTACGAAGTGCCGCGCCAGGCCGCCGAGTCGAACAAGGCGCCGGTGCATGAAGTGAACCTTGGCGCCGACCACGCCCACGATATCCCCGCCATGCTCGCCGCCGATCCCCAGGCCGGCATGCTCTACCTGTGCAACCCCAACAACCCTACCGGCACCATCACCCCGCTTGATGCCATCCGCCTGGCGCTGGCGAACAAACCCTCCGGCAGCGTGCTGGTGGTGGACGAGGCCTACATCGACTTTGCCGACGTGCCCAGCGTTGTCAGTTGGGTCAAGGACCACGACGACCTGCTGGTGCTGCGCACCTTCTCGAAAATCTACGGCCTGGCCGGCGCCCGCCTGGGCCTGGCGATCGGCCATCCGGCGCTGCTGGAACGGTTGGCGGTGTTTGGCGGCGACAACGTACCGGCGGGCACCACCTTGCTCGGCGGGCTGGCGAGCCTCGAAGACATCAAGCTGCTGCCCCAGCGCAAGGCGCTCAACACGCAACTGCGCGACGAGACCGTCAACTGGCTCAAGGCCCGTGGCTTTACCTGCACGGCGTCGCAGAGCAACTGCTTCATGATCGACGTGAAGCAACCGGCGGAGCAGGTCGTCGAGACGCTGGCCGCGCACGGCGTGATGATCGGAAGGGTGTGGAAGAATTGGCCGCAGTGGGTGCGGGTGACGGTGGGGAACAAGCGGGAGATGGCGCGGTTTCGCGAGGTGTTTGCGCAGGTTGAACGGGGCAGTTGAGTCCGCATTGTTCAACATGTGCGCGCTGCTATTTGAAGCGCCACGAACGAAGCAATCGGAAACGCCACCAGCCAGCCGTCACGCCCGGCGTCGGCGATCAACCCGGCAGCAAC
>NZ_JBWKPG010000015.1:0-87045 GCF_059418125.1 Pseudomonas sp. GW821-FHT09C08
TTTGTTTACCAAGGAGTTTTCCGTTTCGACTGCGCCGGAAGTGGGGCGAATTATAGACTTCCAGAATCTGCCGTCAAGCACTAATTACGCTTTTGTTGCAGAAAGTGATTTTTTCGCGATAAGGCGGGGAATCCTGCGCATTACAGGAGGGATTCGAAGGACTAACAGCAGCGCCCCTATAGAAGCATAGATAGCCCACTCCTTCAGGTCCGCCCGCACAATCCACAACATATGCAGTAACCCAAGGCCGAGAATCACATATACCAGGCGATGCAGTTTCTTCCAACGGACACCCAGCCGACGCTGACTGTAGCGATTGGACGTCACCGCCAATATCAGCAAGCACAAGAAACCCAGCGTCCCCACAATAATGTACGGCCTCTTGCGCAGCTCAACCCCCAACTGCGACCAATCCAACCCCAGGACAAAAACACAATACGCCGCCAGGTGCAGCACCACGTAAGCAAAACACCACAACCCCAACTGCCGACGTACAGCTATCCACCCTGCCCACCCGCTCAGCTTCTGCAACGGTGTCATCCCAAGGGTGACCAGCAACAAGATCAGGGTCCCCAACCCCAAACGGTCAACCAGCACCTTTCCGGGATCTGGGCCCAGGGCGGAGCTCCAGGCCTCATACAACCAGTACAACGGCCAGACTCCCGCCGCGATAAAGACGCTGGCACGCCAGATCGGATAGCGCATCAATAGTTCTTCCGTAAATCGAGGTCGGTATAAAGAGAGGCAACCTCGTCCGAGTAACCATTGAACATCTGCGTCTCGCGCACATTGGGGCTGAACAAACCACTCGGTAAACGGCGCTCGCGGGCCTGGGTCCAGCGCGGGTGATCAACCGTAGGGTTCACGTTCGCATAGAACCCATACTCATCCGCCGCGATACTCTGCCAGGTGGTTTTCGGCTGCTCACTCACCAGGCTGATCCGCACGATTGACTTCACGCTTTTGAAGCCATACTTCCACGGCACGACCAAACGCAGCGGCGCCCCATTCTGGTTCGGCAACTCGCGCCCATACATACCCACGGCAAGGATTGCCAAAGGGTTCATCGCCTCATCCAGACGCAGGCCTTCAACATAAGGCCAGTCGATCAAACCGAAGCTCGAGCGCTGCCCCGGCATGCTCTTGGGGTCCTGAAGGGTTTCAAAGCGGATGTACTTGGCCTTGGAGGTGGGTTCGACCTGTTTAAGCAAGGCTGCTATAGGGAAGCCTATCCAGGGAATGACCATCGACCACGCCTCGACACAGCGCAAACGGTAGATACGCTCTTCCAACTGATACGGCTTCATGAAGTCTTCCAGGGCGTAACGCCCAGGCTTGGCGACTTCACCATCAATCACCACGCTCCACGGCTCGGTCTTGAGTGAGCCCGCATTCACCGCTGGATCGCCCTTGCCGGTACCGAACTCATAGAAATTGTTGTAGTGAGTAGCATCCTTGAAGGGGGTGATGGCTTCGTTTTTTACCGTCACCGCCTGCCATTGGGTGCCTGGCAGCTTTTCAGCAAACCATCCCGGGGCCTTACCTGGCTCGACGTCGGCGTAACGCGCAGCATCATCCGCACTGGCCCAACGCGGTAGACTGCTGGCAGCCATACCGGCAAGCGCACCGCCGAGCAACGTACGGCGAGAAAAATAGAGGGATTCAGGTGTGACATCCGATTCATTGCAATCGGACGCTTTGGGGAATTTGATTAACATGGCAACTCCGCAGCATTGGAGAACTGATGCACCAATAGACTGCGGAGTATGGGGGAAATTACATTAAGGCAATGTTTTGTCCCGGCGCATATGCAACAAGTACTGAACCGGCCCCGAAGCGGCGTAGACCAGGAACGCCAGCAACAGAATGCGCGGCGGATCACTGAACACCACGGCGAACACCAGCACCACCGCCAGAATTGCCACGAAAGGCACGCGCCCCTTCAAGTCCAGCTCCTTGAAGCTGTTGTACTTGATGTTGCTGACCATCAGCATGCCGGCAGCAGCCACCATCAATGCCACCAGGAACGACATCTTGGACCCCTGGATGCCGTAGTCACTGAACGCCCAGACAATACCCGCCACCACCCCGGCAGCCGCAGGGCTGGCCAGACCAATGAAGTAGCGCTTGTCGGCAGTCCCCACCTGGGTATTGAAGCGCGCCAGACGCAAAGCGGCGCCCGCCACATAGATGAAGGCAACCATCCAGCCGACCTTGCCCATATCACCCAGCGCCCAGGCAAACGCCAGCAACGCCGGCGCGACACCGAAGGCGACCATGTCGGACAGCGAGTCATACTCGGCACCGAAGGCGCTTTGGGTATTGGTCATGCGCGCCACCCGACCATCAAGGCCGTCGAGCACCATGGCCACGAAGATCGCAATCGCGGCAAAGCCGAAATACTTGCTGGCACTCGCCGCATCACCTGCCGCCAGCGCACTCTGGGCACTCATGGAGTTGATGATGGAATAGAACCCGGCGAACAGGTTCGCCGTGGTGAACAGATTGGGCAGCAGATAGATGCCACGATGCCGGACCTTGCGGCCTTCAGCGTCATGCCCTTCCTCGACATGTTCATCGATCGGTAGCAGGCTTTCGGCGTCAGAAGCCTGGCTTGGCTCTTCGGGACGTTCGCTCATGGACTTTACCTTGCAACGGTTTGAAAAAATTCGACAAATACGTGCGGCGAGTGTTCGCCCGCAAACGATGCAGCTTTATACCAGAACCCGCCCCCC
The DNA here is from genome assembly GCF_059418125.1 of Pseudomonas sp. GW821-FHT09C08. Taxonomy (NCBI): domain Bacteria; kingdom Pseudomonadati; phylum Pseudomonadota; class Gammaproteobacteria; order Pseudomonadales; family Pseudomonadaceae; genus Pseudomonas; species Pseudomonas sp. GW821-FHT09C08. The sequence goes on from NZ_JBWKPG010000015.1 coordinate 2,736, forward strand.
AAACGAAAAAACGCGGCCTAAGCCGCGTTTTCTCTTGATGCGTGCGACTTAGTTCTTGGCTTTGTCGACGATCTTGTTGGCACCGATCCACGGCATCATGGAGCGCAGTTGCTCGCCGATGACTTCGATACCGTGAGCGGCGTTGTTACGACGCTTGGCGGTCATCGAAGGGTAGCCGGTAGCGCCTTCGCTGATGAACATTTTGGCGTATTCGCCGTCCTGAATACGTTTCAGGGCGTTGCGCATAGCCTGGCGGGATTCGGCGTTGATCACTTCCGGACCCGTCACGTACTCGCCGTATTCAGCGTTGTTGGAGATCGAGTAGTTCATGTTGGCGATACCGCCTTCGTACATGAGGTCAACGATCAGTTTCAGTTCGTGCAGGCACTCGAAGTAGGCCATTTCCGGCGCGTAGCCAGCTTCAACCAGGGTTTCGAAACCGGCCTTGACCAGCTCGACAGTACCGCCGCACAGAACGGCTTGTTCACCGAACAGGTCGGTTTCAGTCTCGTCCTTGAAGGTGGTTTCGATGATGCCGGTACGACCGCCACCCACGCCAGCAGCGTAGGACAGTGCAACGTTCTTGGCGTTGCCCGAAGCGTCCTGGTAGATCGCGATCAGGTCAGGGATACCGCCGCCCTTGACGAACTCGGAACGCACGGTGTGACCCGGTGCTTTCGGCGCGATCATGATCACGTCGAGGTCAGCGCGTGGCACTACCTGGTTGTAGTGGATCGCGAAGCCGTGGGAGAAGGCCAGGGTGGCGCCCTTCTTGATGTTCGGCTCGATTTCGTTCTTGTACAGCGCGGACTGGAACTCGTCCGGGGTCAGGATCATGACCAGGTCGGCAGCAGCAACGGCGGAAGCAACGTCAGTCACTTTCAGGCCATGGGCCTCAGCCTTGGCAACGGTGGCCGAGCCTTTACGCAGGCCAACAGTCACGTCAACGCCGGAATCTTTCAGGTTGCAAGCTTGCGCGTGACCCTGGGAGCCGTAGCCGATGATGGCGACTTTCTTGCCCTGGATGATCGACAGGTCACAATCTTTATCGTAATAAACTTTCATGAGGTTCCTCTATATATCCAGGCCGTGAGGCCATTCACTAATTGGGTTAGATGCTCAGTACTTTGTCGCCACGGGCAATCCCGGTGACACCACTGCGTACAGTTTCCAGAATCGAGGCCGTCCCGATCGACTGGATGAAGCTGTCCAGTTTGTCGCTCGTACCGGTCAATTGAACGGTATAAACGCTGGCGCTCACATCGACGATCTGCCCGCGATAGATGTCGGTAGTACGCTTGATCTCGGCACGTTGGGCGCCCGTGGCCTTGACCTTAACCAGCATCAGCTCGCGCTCGATGTGGGCACTTTCCGACAAGTCGACCAGCTTGACCACTTCGATCAGCTTGTTGAGGTTTTTGGTGATCTGCTCGATCACCTCATCGTGGCCAACAGTAGTCAACGTCAGGCGCGACAGGGTCGGGTCTTCGGTCGGGGCCACGGTCAGGCTTTCGATGTTGTAGTTGCGTTGCGAAAACAGGCCGACAACACGAGACAGAGCGCCGGGTTCGTTCTCCAGAAGCAGGGAGATAATGTGCCGCATGATTAAGTACGCTCCGTCTTGTTCAGCCACATGTCGCGCATAGAGCCGTCTTTGATCTGCATCGGGTAGACGTGCTCGCTGGTATCCACCTGAATATCGATGAACACCAGGCGATCCTTCATGGCGAACGCCTCTTCCATCTTCGGCTTCAGATCTTTCAGATCGGTGATGCGAATGCCGACGTGGCCATAGGCTTCAACCAATTTGACGAAATCCGGCAACGATTCCATGTAGGAATGGGAGTGACGGCTGTTGTAGCTCATGTCCTGCCATTGACGAACCATGCCCAGCACGCCGTTGTTCAGGCAGACGATCTTCACCGGAAGGCCGTATTGCAGGCACGTCGACAGCTCTTGGATGTTCATCTGGATACTGCCTTCACCAGTGACGCACGCAACGTCAGTGTCCGGGAAGCTCAGCTTCACACCCATCGCCGCAGGGAAACCAAAGCCCATCGTGCCCAGGCCACCGGAGTTGATCCAGCGGTTAGGCTTGTCGAACTTGTAGTACTGCGCCGCGAACATCTGGTGCTGGCCCACGTCGGAGGTCACAAAGGCGTCGCCCTTGGTCACTTCGCACAGGGTCTCGATCACGGTTTGTGGCTTGATGATGCTGCCGTCGCCCTTGTCGTAAGGGAACAGGCCGCGATCACCGCGCCATTCGTCGATCTGCTTCCACCAACTGGCAACGGATTCCTTGTTCGGCGTCTCGCCGATGTCCTTGAGCGCAGCAACCATTTCGGTCAGCACGCTTTCAACAGGACCCACGATCGGCACGTCGGCCTTGATGGTCTTGGAGATGGACGCCGGGTCGATGTCGATATGGATGATCTTGGCATTCGGGCAGAATTTGCTCGCGCCGTTGATCACCCGATCATCGAACCGTGCGCCGACTGCCAGGATCACGTCGGCGTGGTGCATGGCCAGGTTGGCGGTGTAGCTGCCGTGCATGCCAAGCATGCCGACAAACTGACGGTCCGTGCCCGGGAACGCGCCGAGGCCCATCAAGGTGTTGGTCACCGGCAGGTTAAGCAGCTTGGCGAGTTCGGTCAGTGGTGCAGAACCACCGCCCAGAATCACGCCACCGCCCGAGTACAGCACCGGGCGCTTGGCCGCCAGGAGCATTTCTGCCGCCTTGCGGATTTGGCCCGAGTGCCCACGAACAGCCGGGCTGTAGGAGCGCAGCTTGGCTTTCTTCGGGAACACGTATTCGAATTTTTCCGCAGGGTTGGTCATGTCCTTCGGGATATCGACCACCACAGGACCCGGGCGACCGGACTGAGCGAGGTAGAAGGCCTTCTTCATGACTTCCGGGATTTCCGACGCATGCTTGATCATGAAGCTGTGTTTCACGATCGGCCGGGAGATACCGATCATGTCGGTTTCCTGGAATGCATCGGTACCCACCATGGTGCTGGCGACCTGGCCGGAAATGATCACCATCGGGATGGAGTCCATATAAGCAGTCGCGATGCCGGTAATGGCATTGGTCGCGCCTGGGCCGGACGTTACCAGTACCACACCGGCTTTACCGGTGGCACGGGCATAACCGTCAGCCATATGGGTAGCAGCTTGTTCGTGGCGAACCAGGATGTGGGTAACAGCCGGTTCCTTGAACAGTGCGTCGTAGACATGCAGCAGAGCACCACCTGGGTACCCGTAGATATAGTCGACGCCTTCGTCACGCAAAAAGCGGACGAGCATCTCACCGCCAGATAAAAGCTCCACGTTGTTCACCTCTAAAACGCCAGAATACCGTCCGTTGAAAACCGACGGGTCTTAATAGGTTTACTTCTCAACAGAGCATGAGCGACGGTGGTCGCCGACTACGTCAGCACTGACTGAGCAAGTATTGGGATCGTCCCAAGTGTTGCGGGCTTTTCCCACCCAGCGCGAGGTAACGCGTTGCGGGTGTAACAGGTCGGCGCGGATGTGCGCCTCATGATCTGCTGAGCGGGTCTGCTTCTGGCAGTCCCGATACAGCGGACTTTGGATTCTTCTGTTTCAGCCCCTTCAAGTCAAGCAATAATTGCGCTTTTTTCCAACTAAGCGCATGAGAACGTAGAAGAAAGGGCTTTGAGGAGGGATAAAACTCGCCTGAATGTCGTCAAGCGGTAGAAATGTGCGCAAGACTGCCGGAAAACCCGACAGTCAGGCAATTAACGAGCGTCGACGATCAATTGGTCGAACTTTTTCAGCGCATTGCGCAATCCGAGGCTCTGCAACGGACGGTCGGCATAGACCATCTCGGCCATCTCCAGGATCCCGGATGCGTTGGGCAGTGGCAGGTCCTGCTCGAGGATCTGCTTCATGCGCACGAGGAAGATCCACTGCAGCCACTGATGAAAGTCCAGGGTGTCCACCGAGAACGGCTCGACGCTGCTGAGCGCCTCGGGGCTGGGGGGCACTTCATCCCACCAGCCTTGCACGCGCAATTCGCGCTCGATCAGCAATAACTGTTCGGCAATCGCTGGAAAACGTGCATCCATCAGAGGCTGACCTTGGCTTTCTGACGTGCCTGGGCAGCACCGGCAGCGTCGCCCTGTGCAGCCCGTGCATCGCCGATCAGGGCCCACAGGCTGGCTTGCAGGTCGGGACGCCCATTGGCCAGGGTCAGGCCACGACGGGCGAACTGTTCGGCTTGCGGTGCGTCGCCCTGGGCCATGCGTACCTGAGCCAGGCGATACAGCACTTGCGGCTCGCGCGGCGCCACACGCTGGGCGCGCTCCAGGCTCGATGATGCACCGTTCAAGTCTCCACCAGCCTGTTGTTGCTGGGCGGTGGTCAGCAAGGCCAGTACCGGCCCATCCAGTTGCTCGTCAGCCGACAGGCCGCCAGCGCTGGACGATGACGGGATGCCGCTGGGTGTCGACGGCATGTTGTAGGTGCCCTGATTGATCGGCGCCGCCTGGACCGGCGCGGTGTCGATCGGGCCCGAAGTGCTCGGCCCCGGGGTCCACGGCTCGGCGCTGATCGGCGCGGAGGTAGCCGCCCCGGCGCCCGGCACCATCACCACCACGCCCGAATCCTGCGGTACAGCCTGGGTGGCGGCCTGGGCAGGACGCGTGGTCACGGTCTGGCGGAACCCGCCGTTGGCCGAAATCCGGTCGTTATTGGAGACAGCGGTGCTCGAGTCCACCACGGGAATGGAGCCGCGCTGCACGCTGGCGCAACCATTGAGCAAAGCCAGAGCTGTAATAGCTGGAATCCACCACTTGTTCACTTGAAACCCTCTTTGCTTAATTCATCCAGCCCTTGACCCAATCCATCACCGATTCCGCGTCAGCAGGGGCACTGCCACCGCATGCGGCACCGGGTGGTGGTTCGCTGCCGCGAATATACGGCATCTGCACCGCGCCCGGACAGTTGGCGTCAGAGCCCTGGCCGGTGTGCGGATCAATCCAGGCCTGCACGATATTGTCCGGCTGCGGCATGTTCAGCGGCAGCGGGTCGGCCTTGCGCATGAAACTGGTCCAGACCTGCAGCGCACCGGTCGCACCGGTAAACGGCGTCTTGCCATTGTCGTCGCGCCCCAACCACACCACTGCCAGCACGTCCTGGCCGAAGCCTGCGAACCAACTGTCGCGCGAGTCGTTACTGGTACCCGTCTTGCCCGCCAACGTCAGGTTGGACGGCAGCACTTTATAGACAGAGCTGCCGGTACCTTCGCGCATCACGCGCTGCATGGCGTTCTGGATCAGGTAGATGGAGCCTGCGTCGAACCGCTGCTGGATCTGGAAGGGATAGCGCTTGAGCGGCTCGCCCTCGGCGGTCAGCACACTGCGGATCCCGCGCATCGGCGTATTGAAGCCACCGTTGGCAAGGGTCTGGTACATGGTCGCCACTTCCATCGGCGTCATTGCGCCAGCGCCCAGCAGGATCGACGGGAAAGCCGGGAACTCGCGGGTGATGCCCAGGCGCGCCAGCGTCTTGAGGACGTTCGGCACGCCCACTTCCAGGCCGAGCCGGGAGGTGGAGATGTTGTAGGAATGCGCCAGCCCCTGGTACAGGAACACCGTACCGTGGGAGCGACGGTCGAAGTTCTGCGGCGTCCACACCTGGCCATCGGCCCCTTTGACCGACAGCGGATCGTCCGACAGCCAACTGGTCAGCGAGTATTTGCTCGGTTTTTCCAGCGCGGTCAGGTAGACGGCCGGCTTGACCAGCGAGCCGATCGGCCGTACCGCATCCAGTGCACGGTTGAAACCGGCAAAACTGGCCTGGCGGCTGCCGATCATGGCCTGGACTTCACCGGTTTCCGGGTTGGTCACGACCATGGCGGCCTCGACTTCGTCGGAGCCTTTGCGGCCGGTCAGGCGCTTGAAGGTGTCGTTGACCGAGGCTTCGGCCTTCATCTGCAGGATCGGGTCGAAACTGGTGAAGATCCGCAGGCCTTCTTCGGTCAAGTCTTCGTCACGGTAGTCTTCACGCAACTGGCGCTTGACCAGGTCGATAAAGCCCGGGAAGGAGCTGTCGGCCAGTTTGCCGCGGGTAGTCACACCCAGTGGCATTTTCTTGGCTGCAGCGACTTGTTCCGCGGTGGCCACGCCCTGCTGCTCAAGCACATCGAGCACCAGGTTGCGGCGTTCCAGCGCACGCTCAGGGTTGCGACGCGGGTTGTAGTAGGAAGGCCCCTTGACCATGCCCACCAGCAACGCGACCTGATGCAGCTTCAACTCGGACAGCGGCTGGCCAAAGAAGAACTGGCTGGCCAGACCGAAACCGTGCACTGCGCGCTGGCCGTCCTGGCCTACGAAGACCTCATTGAGGTAAGCCTCGAGGATTTCCTGCTTGCTGTAATGCAATTCAAGCAGCATCGCCATCATGGCTTCCGTGAGCTTACGGGTCAGGCTGCGCTCGTTGGTGAGGTAGAAGTTCTTCACCAACTGCTGGGTGAGCGTACTGCCGCCCTGAGTCATCTTGCCGCCAGACGTGTTGACCCAGATGGCGCGGGCAATCGACTTCGGCGACACGCCCCAGTGGCTGTAGAAATCGCGGTCCTCGACAGCAACCAGGGTTTCGAGCAGATACGGCGGCACCTGATCCAGCTTGATCAGGATGCGATCTTCAAGATTCTTCGGGTAAATCCCGCCGATCATCAGCGGTTCGAGGCGCACCACCGGCAGCTTCGAGCCATTGAGCGATGACAGCTCGGCTACATAGTCACCGGAAAAACGCACGCGCACCGGCTGGGCTTTTTCCAGGCCTTCATAGAACTGGAAGCCACGGGTATTGAGGTCGACGGTATTGCCGCTGACAGCCGCAGCGCCCGGACCGTTGCTCACGGGTTCGCGGCGGTAGCCCAGGGCATCGAGTTCGGTGAGGAAGTCATCCTTGCTCAGCTTCTGGCCGGTGAATAATTCCAGCGGGCGTGCGTACACCTTGGCCGGAATGGTCCAGCGCTTGCCGGAGAACTTCTCCTGGACCACGGCGTCGAGGTAAACGGCGAAGCCGGCAAGCACCACAAGGCCCACCAGGCCGAGCTTGAGCGCCCAGCCCAGCCATGGGCGCAGGCCACGCGAAGGAGGTTTTTTACGGGAACGGGGAGATCGGGTTCGAGTCATGGCGGCGGATTATACGCACTTTATTGCTGATCAACATGAGCCGGACAGCGGTTTGCACGACCGGCCGCAGCAGCCATAATGCCCGCCATGTTTTTCTCCAGACTCTGAAGGATCGCCCGTGAGCCAGTCCCTGATCGCCGCCCTGCAAAACCCGGCTTTATACCCCCATCCGGTAGAAGCGTTCCACGTCATCGAGACCCATATTTCATGGGTCATCCTGACCGGTCCTTATGCGTATAAATTGAAGAAGCCGATGAACTTCGGCTTCCTGGACTTCACCCAGCTGGACGACCGGGGTCACTTCTGCAAGGAAGAACTGCGCCTCAACCAGCGCCTGACCGAAGATTTGTATCTTGAAGTATTGCCAATCACCGGCACGGCCGAAGCCCCGCAATTGGGCGGCGACGGCCCGGTCATCGAATACGCATTGAAAATGCGTCAGTTCCCGCAAAGCCAACTGCTCAGCACCCTGCAGGCCAATGGCGAACTGACCAGCGCACACATCGATGAAATGGCCAAACAGATCGCGCACTTTCACCTTACCGCGCCGAAAGTCCCGCAGGATCACCCTGCCGGCACGCCGGACGAAGTGATGGCACCGGTCCGGCAGAACTTCGACCAGATCCGCCCGTTCCTCAGCGACAAGGCCGACCTGGACCAACTCGAAGCACTGCAAGCCTGGGCTGAAAGCAGCTTCGAGCGCCTCAAGCCATTGCTGGCACAGCGCAAGCTGGAAGGCTTCACCCGCGAATGTCACGGTGATATCCACCTGGGCAACGCCACCTTGATCGATGGCCACGTGGTTATTTTCGACTGCATCGAGTTCAACGAACCGTTCCGTTTCACCGACGTGTACGCCGACACCGGCTTCCTGGCGATGGACCTGGAAGACCGTGGCCTCAAGTCGCTGTCGCGGCGCTTTATCAGCCAGTACCTGGAATTGACCGGCGACTATCAGGGCCTCGAAGTCCTGAACTTCTACAAAGCCTACCGTGCGCTCGTTCGCGCCAAGATCTCGCTGTTCAGCATGCCGAGCGAGGCAAGCCCGGTGCAGCGCGCCACTACCCTGCGCCAGTACCGTAACTACGCCAACCTGGCCGAAAGCTACAGCACCATTCCATCGCGCTTCCTGGCGATCACCCACGGTGTTTCGGCGGTCGGCAAAAGCCACGTCGCCATGCGCCTGGTCGAAGCACTGGGGGCGGTGCGCCTGCGTTCGGATGTGGAGCGCAAGCGCCTGTTCGGCGAGCAACACGTGGAAAACACGCCACAGGCCGGCATTTATGCCGCGGATGCCAGCGCCGCCACCTACGCACGCCTGAATGAAATCGCCGACATCGTATTGCGTGCTGGCTACCCGGTAGTGCTGGATGCGACCTTCCTCAAACGCGAACAGCGCGACGCAGCGGCCAAGGTGGCCGAGGCCACTGGCGCGCCTTTCCTGATCCTGGATTGCAACGCACCTCAAGCCGTTATCAGCGCCTGGCTGGCACAACGTCAGGCAGACAAGAACGATCCGTCTGACGCAACGCTGGCGGTAATCGAAGAACAGCAGGCCAATCGTGACCCACTGACGGCCGAAGAACTGCTGCTGAGCAAACGCGTCGAGACCAATGAAAGCGGGACACTGGATGCCTTGGTCGCGCATATTCGTCAGCGCTTGCCGGGCCTGTAAGAAAAATTTCTTGGTCGTGTCGTCTACTTGGGCGCACGACCAAGCAATAGTGGCACTATAATGGCGTCATAAATCCAACAGGAGTCGCCGTCATGAGTCAGCCCAAGCTTCTCGATACACCGCTCTACTCGCTCCTGCATAAAGACGATATCCGCGGTTTCAATCAGGAACGCCCAAAAGAAGGGGCGATCGACATGCGTGGCGGCGATTTCCGAGGCTTGGACCTGCGCGAGCTGAATGCCGTCGGCGTGGATTTCACCGACGCGTACTTCCGCTCTGCCGACCTGCGTGGCCTGGATTTGCGTGACTGCTCACTGGAAGGCGCCAGCCTGGCCCATGCGCAAATCTCGGGCACCTACTTCCCACCTGAACTGACCGCCGACGAGATCCTCATGTCGGTCAATTTCGGCACTCGCCTGCGTTACCGCACCAAGTAGACATTGTCCTCCCAGGCCTTGGTACGCACCCACGTACCAAGGACCTTGCACCTGCCCGCCGTCAAAATCCCCGCGTCATTCTTATAAGCTTTTAGGCCGTTCCTGACCAAAGAACTACGCTTTTCCTACTGAGCGCTACACTCCTTTTCAGGCTTGCCTGGTCACGATACCCACCGCACCATTCGGCCGTCGCAAGGAGGCTTGATGAATGATGAGCTGCAACACCTGAAAAACCTCGGCAAGACGTCTGCACAGTGGCTGCATGCGGTGGGCATCCACAGTGCGTCCGACTTGCGCCGCCTGGGGGCTGTGGATGCCTATCGAGCAGTGAGAACGCGCGGGTTCCGGGCTTCGAAAGTGCTGCTGTATGCAATCGAAGGGGCCTTGATGGATGTGCACTGGAACGACATTCCGACCGAGCGCAAGGAGGCGTTGAACCGCCAGCTGGACGCCCTCTCGGCACGGCAGAGAAATTAGATCAGTCAGCAAGCCCAACAATTACGGGCCTTTCGAACGATCGTTTGAGGAAAAATTCGAAGCGACCAAAAACAGGCATTGACTCTCAAATGAGAATCGTTATGATTATCACAACTGGTCGCGAGATCAGCCGATAACTGAAAGACCATTGGTTCGGACTCTCAGATTATCTCCTCATCAGGCTAATCACGGTTATTTGACCCGGCTCTTGCCGGGTCTTTTTTTGCCTGCAGAAAGCTGCCTGCCATACCGTTCAGCGAGCGATGATCAGGGGATGCCCCCGCTCAGGATGGGGCTGCACCAACACGTCCAGGCCGAACACGGCTTTCAGCGGCTCCGGACGCATCACCTGTTCAGGCGTGTCCAGCGCATGCGGTCGGCCCTGCTCCAGCAGCAAAATCCGGTCGCAATAACGTGCAGCCAGATTCAAGTCATGCAGAATCACCAGCACCGCCGCGCCGCGATCAGCAAAGGTGCGAATCGCCTGCAACGTGGTGTGTTGATGTAACGGGTCCAGCATTGAAGTGGGCTCATCAAGCAGCAACGTCTGCCCCGTCTCGCCCGGCCATAACTGCGCCAGCACCCGCGCCAGGTGGACGCGCTGACGCTCGCCACCGGACAACGCCAGGTAACTGCGACCGCTCAAGTGGCCGACATCCGCAGCCTGTAGCGCCGCGTCGATAATCTCGTCATCGCGCGTGCGGCCGGTCTGATGCGGCAAACGCCCCATGCCGACGACTTCCTCCACGCGAAAAGCAAAGTCCAGGGTCGAGCTTTGCGGCAATACCGCCAAGCGCTGCGCGCGCTGTGCGCCGGTCCAGTCTTTGAGGGCTTGCTGGTCCAGCCACACCTTGCCCTGGTCGGGATGCAGCTCACCGCACAACGCGCCGAGCAACGTACTCTTGCCCGCACCGTTGGGGCCGAGTACGCCGAGCACCTGGCCCGGCAACAGTTCGAGAGTGATATCCGCCAACACCGTCTTGCTGCCGCGACGGATATGCAGGTCTTCCACACGCAGCATCAGGCACGCCCCCGCAACAACAGGTACAGAAAAAACGGCGCACCGATAAATGCAGTAACAATACCGATCGGCAATTCAGCCGGCGCCAAGGCAAGGCGCGCGACCAGGTCGGCAAACAGCAGCAGGCTGGCGCCCGCCAACACCGAAGCCGGCAACAGCACGCGATGATCCGGCCCCGCCAACAGGCGCACCAGGTGCGGCACCACCAACCCCACGAAGCCGATCATGCCCGCCGCGGCCACCGCTGCGCCTACTCCTAACGCGGTGCAGAACACCAACTCGCGCTTGAGCCGCTCGACATCGATCCCGAGGTGGCTCGCTTCCGACTCGCCCAGCAGCAAGGCATTCAGCGCCTTCGCGCGGCGCGGCAACCACAGTGCTACGCCAGCGCTCACCAGCAACAGAGGCCACAGCCGCGAATAACTGGCGCCATTGAGGCTGCCCAGGTTCCAGAACGTAAGGGTGCGCAGGGTCGCGTCCTCGGCCAGGTAAGTGAACAAGCCGACCACCGAGGTCGCGAGGGCCGTCAGCGCGATACCGGCGAGCAGCATCGTGGCGACATTGGTCTGGCCGTTACGCCGACCCAGTCGATAGACCAGCGCGGTCACCCCCAGGCCACCGAGGAATGCACACAACGACAACAGGTAAGGCCCGAAGGCATCCGGCAAGCCGCCGAAAAACGCCCTCCCGACAATCGCCACTGCTGCGCCCAGCGCCGCACCACTGGAAACGCCCACCAATCCCGGATCCGCCAGCGGGTTGCGAAACAGCCCCTGCATGGCCACGCCCGACAATGCCAATACACCGCCGACAGCCAGCCCCAGCAAGGTTCGCGGCAGACGAATCTGCCCCAGGATCAGCTCCGCCTGCTCCAACCCTTGCGCCTGGATCGGCACCCCGATCAATCGCAGCGCCGCCTTGAGCGTATCCAGCAAGGGCAGGCTCACAGGCCCCAGCGCCAGGGATAGCCAAGTCGCGAGGGCGCACAGTATCGTCAGCCCGATAAATAACGTTCGCGGTTTAACCAGAGTGATCATGGGGCGGCTTTAGCCTGGGCGGGATAGAACCCGGCGGACAGCTCTACCAGGCTTTGCGGCAGACGCGGCCCCAGGCCGCCGACCAGCAAGGTCGGGTCCAGCTCAAACACTCGCCCATTCTTGGCCGCCGGCGTCGAGGCAAGGATCGGATTCTCCTTGAACAACGCCGCGCGTGCCGCGTCGCCGGTCAGGGCACGATCAGCGAACACCAACACATCAGGGCTCAACCCCGCCAGCGACTCCAGCGAAAACGGCTTGTAACCATTATGAGTCGCCAGGTTGTGCCCGCCCGCCTGCTGCAACACCCAGTCGGCGGCAGTGTCCTTGCCCGCAATCAGCGATTTACCGCCGGCGTGGCCGATCAGCACCAACACACCCGGCGCCTTTTGCGTGGCCTGGGCCTTGGCAACCCAGCGTTTCTGTTGATCGAGGGCTTGTTCATATCCAGTAAACAACTCATCGGCCTTGGCCGGGTTGCCCAGCAACTTGCCGAGGTGCTGGAGATTGCCTTTGAGGGCCGGGAGGTCCGGTTCCGCCGAGAACATCTCCACCTGCACGCCCGCGCTGCGGATTTGCGCCAGCACCGGCGGCGGCCCCATTTCGTCGGTCCCTACCAGCACCTGTGGACGCAGGCTGAGAATGCCTTCAGCCGACAACTGACGCTGATAGCCAATGCTCGGCAACGCCTTGAGCGATTCCGGATGCTGGCTGGTGGTGTCCACCCCCACCAGCTTCGACTCACCGCCCAGGGCCGTCACCCACTCCGACAGCGCCCCACCGGCACTCACCCAGCGTTGAGGCAGTTCAGAGGCTTGCGCCCCGTGGTTGACGAGCAGTCCGACAACAAGCGCAATAGCGCTGGCACTCAGGCGCATAACAGGGTTTCCTTCCAAGGGCAGGGCCTTTCGAGCACTCAGTGATGTGACAGGTAACCCCTGCCGAACATCGAACTAAGCACCCAGTCAGCTGACGGGCGAAGCCGGCATTTGATAATTGTTTGCATTTGCACGTCAAGGCACTTAAGGATTGAAATGAAGTTTCTCTGCCCCTCCGACGCCCTCGCCCCCAACTGCAGCCTGGGGTTTGATCTGGACGGCTGCAAGCTGCTGGCAGTGCGCCGCGACGGCGTTGCCTACTTCTATATCAACCGCTGCCCCCATCGCGGTATCCCCTTGGAATGGCAGCCCGACCGCTTCCTCGACACCAGTGCCAGCCTGATCCAGTGCGCGACCCACGGTGCGCTGTTCCTGATCGAGAGCGGCGAGTGCATCGCCGGACCCTGCGCAGGCGCAAGCCTTACCGCCCTGCCCGGCCGCGAAGACGAACAGGGGCTGTGGGTGCAACTCTAGTCGAGCAGCACCTCCAGTCGACGGTCAACGAAGATTTCCTCAGGCGTAACCTTCACGCCATACGCCAGCACCTCGACGCCCGCCGCCTTTGCCTCACGCAAGGCCGCGGCATAGGCGGCGTCGATCTCCACCGCCGGGCGCACTGCGTCAATGCCGGAGAGATTGACGCAATACAGCTGCACCGCGCGCACGCCGTCACGCGCCAGGTGCGCCAATTCGCGCAAATGCTTGGCGCCGCGCTGGGTGACTGCATCGGGGAAGGCGGCAACGGGAGTGTCATCGAAACCCAGGGTCACGCTCTTGACCTCGACATAGGCCGCGCCATTCGGGTAATCCAGGCGAAAGTCGATGCGGCTTTTCTCTTGGCCGTAAGGCACTTCGCGCTTCAATGCAGTAAAGCCATTGAGCTCGACAATCACCCCGGCCAGCAACGCCTCTTCGACCAGCTGATTGGCGCGCGCGGTGTTGACACAGGCCAGCCGGCCCTGGGGCGTTTCGGCGATTTCCCAGGTGCCCGGCAATTTGCGCTTGGGGTCATTGGAACGGCTGAACCAGACCTGCCCGCCCTCGACCATGCAATTGAGCATCGAGCCGGTGTTGGGGCAGTGAATGGTCAGCAATTCGCCGGTAACGGTCTCGATATCGGTGAGAAAACGCTTGTATCGGCGAATCAGGCGCGCTTCTTCGAGGGGAGGATAAAAACGCATCAGCCTTGCCAACTCCGCAGGCCACGGGCGATCCGCTCCACCGCTTCTTGTAGCCGATCAAGGTTTTGCGTGTAGGCAAATCGCACATGGTGACCGGCTTGATAACGGCCGAAGTCCAGGCCGGGCGTAAACGCGACATGCTCGGTTTCGAGGAAGTGTCGGCAGAACGCGAAGGCATCACCGCCGAAGGCGCTGATGTCGGCGTACAGGTAGAACGCCCCTTCCGGCTCGACGGCGATGCCGAAACCCAGTTCGCGCAACGCTGGCAGCAGGAAGTCACGGCGACGGCCGAATTCGGCGCGGCGCTCTTCCAGAATGCTCAAGGTTTGCGGGGTAAAGCAGGCCAGTGCCGCATGCTGGGCCATGCTGGGCGCGCTGATGTACAGGTTCTGCGCCAACTTCTCCAACTCACCGACGGCTGCCGGTGGTGCCACCAGCCACCCCAGGCGCCAGCCGGTCATGCCGAAATACTTCGAAAAACTATTCAGGACAAACGCTTCATCATCGACCTCCAGCACGCTGGCGGCGTCGGTGCCGTAGGTGAGGCCGTGATAAATCTCGTCCACGACCAAATGGCCGTTACGGGCCTTGATGGCACTGGACAGCCCTGCCAATTCATCCCGCGTGAGGATTGTGCCGGTGGGGTTGGCCGGCGAGGCCACCAGAGCCCCCACACTGTCCTGGTCCCAATGCCTGGCAACCAGGTCGGCGGTCAGTTGATAACGGACATCGGGGCCCACCGGCACCAACTGCGCCGCCCCTTCCACCAGTCGCAGGAAGTGCCGGTTGCACGGGTAACCCGGGTCAGCCAGCAGCCAATGCTTGCCGGGGTCCACCAACAGGCTGCTGGCCAGCAGCAAGGCGCCGGAACCGCCCGGGGTAATCAAGATGCGCTCGGGATCGATGTCCAGGCGGTAGCGCTGCTGGTAGAAGCCGCTGATGGCCTCGCGCAGCTCCGGCAGGCCACGGGCCGCCGTATAGCGGGTTTTGCCGTTGGCCAATGCTGCCTGGCCGGCCTGGATGATCGGATCGGCGGTGGTGAAATCCGGTTCGCCGATTTCCAGGTGGATCACATCATGGCCGGCCGCCTGCAGCTCATTGGCTCGCGCCAGCAATGCCATGACATGAAAAGGTTCGATGGCGCGACTGCGCGCACTGTAGGGCTGAGCCATTAGCCTTCCTTAACGGTGAGGACAAAATAAGGATTCTACCGAACCCCTGGCGTAAAACATGTTCTATTGCCTGCTCGGCCGCTCAAGATGGGCCAGCAAGCGCTTGTAAAACGACTAAAATCAACACGCAGGGCGATCCATACCCAGCCAAAGCGGGCTGCTGCTGTCAGCAACCCTGGCGTGATGGCCCTCGACAACCGGGAGTGGCGCACCCTGAATCTATCTGGTAAGTTCGCCCGCTTGCAGCCGCAGGGCCGGCAGGTGTCGGTGACGTTGCAATCCTGCGCAATGGATTAGAAGAGTGAGAGGCGGTCTATTCATGTCCACCCAAGCAAAGCAACAACAATCCTCAGGCCTCAGCGGCTTCACACCCTATGTTGAGGCGAAGGGTGAGGAGTACATGAGCGAGCCCATGCGCAAGCACTTCTCCAATATCCTGAAGAAGTGGAAGCAGGACTTGATGCAGGAAGTCGACCGCACGGTTGACCATATGAAGGACGAAGCCGCCAACTTCCCGGACCCGGCCGACCGTGCCAGCCAGGAAGAGGAGTTCGCCCTCGAACTGCGCGCCCGTGATCGCGAGCGCAAGCTGATCAAGAAAATCGACAAGACGTTGCAACTGATCGAAGACGAAGAATACGGCTGGTGCGAATCCTGCGGCGTCGAGATCGGTATTCGTCGCCTGGAAGCCCGTCCTACCGCGGACCTCTGCGTAGACTGCAAGACCTTGGCTGAAATCAAGGAAAAACAGGTCGGCAAGTAATCCCGCCGAGCTGAAAGAAATGGGGCGTGCGAACGCCCCATTTTTGTTTCTGGAATTTACTGCTTTTCCAGTAGTATCCGGCCCATGACAGCCTCTACTTATATCGGGCGTTTCGCCCCCACGCCCAGCGGCCATTTGCACTTCGGCTCGCTGGTCGCCGCCCTCGCCTCCTACCTCGACGCCCGCGCCAACCACGGCCGCTGGCTGATGCGTATGGAAGACCTCGACCCGCCACGTGAAGAGCCCGGCGCCCAAACGGCGATCCTGCACGCCCTGGAAAGCTACGGCTTTGAGTGGGACGGTGAATTGGTCCGACAAAGCGAGCGGCATGATGCCTACGCCAAAGTGCTGAACGATATGTTCAACCACGGCCTGGCCTATGCGTGCACCTGCTCGCGCAAACAGCTGGAGGGCTACAACGGGATTTATCCGGGGCTGTGCCGCAATGCCGGGCATGACCAGCAAAATGCCGCCATTCGCCTGCGCGTTCCTGAGCTGGAATACCACTTTACTGACCGCGTTCAGGGTGAATTCCGACAGCACTTGGGCCGCGATGTGGGCGATTTCATCATCCGCCGCCGTGACGGCCTGTACGCCTATCAATTGGCCGTGGTCCTCGACGATGCCTGGCAAGGGGTGACCGACATCGTGCGCGGCGCTGACCTGCTCGACTCCACGCCGCGCCAGTTGTATCTGCAGGAGCTGCTGGGCCTGCGCCAACCGCGCTATCTTCACGTACCGTTGATCGTCCAGCCGGACGGTAACAAATTGGGAAAATCCTATCGTTCCCCGCCGTTGACACCTGACCAGGCCACGCCTTTGCTATTGAGAGCCCTGCGCGCGCTCGGCCAGCAACCCGGCAGCGAGTTGCTCCACGCCAGCCCACGGGAGCTGCTGGATTGGGGCATTGCGCAGTGGGATGCCAGCCGCATCCCGCGCACACTCACGTTGGCCGAAGCGCAATTGAGCTGAAGGCGCTTGCAGCTTGCCCACCATCCGTTACCATCGCCGCAGTTTTTCAATCAGAGGCCAACATGTACATCTATCGATTGGTCCTGCTGCTGGTCGTCGGGATCTACCTGTTTTCCCCCGCCATCATGGATTGGTGGATCGACGCCACGGGCGCCTGGTACCGCCCATATCTGCTGTGGCTGATCCTGATCGTCGTGACCTTTATCCTGCAGAGCCAAAAAGATGCCGATGAGCTTTAGCCTCACCCAGATGCTGCTGATCAGCGCCGCCTACCTGGCGGCGCTGTTCGGGGTCGCCTGGATCAGTGAGCGCGGAATGATTCCGCGGGCGATCATTCGCCATCCGCTGACCTACACCTTGTCCCTGGGCGTCTACGCCAGCGCCTGGGCGTTCTATGGCACGGTGGGCCTGGCCTATCAGTATGGCTACGGCTTCCTGTCCAGCTACCTCGGCGTGTCCGGCGCATTTTTGCTCGCGCCGGTGCTGCTCTACCCGATCCTGAAGATCACCCGCACCTATCAACTGTCGTCATTGGCCGACCTGTTCGCCTTCCGTTTTCGCAGCACCTGGGCCGGCGCGCTGACCACCGTTTTCATGCTGATCGGCGTACTGCCCTTGCTGGCCCTGCAGATTCAAGCGGTGGCAGACTCCATCAGCATCCTCACCCGCGAGCCCGTGCAGCACCGCGTCGCCCTGGCCTTCTGCGCGCTGATCACGCTGTTCACGATTTTCTTCGGCTCACGCCATATCGCCACCCGCGAGAAGCATGAAGGCCTGGTGTTCGCGATTGCGTTCGAGTCGGTGATCAAGCTGATCGCCATCGGCGGTGTCGGCCTTTACGCGCTCTACGGCGTGTTCGATGGCCCGCAACAGCTGGAACTGTGGCTGCTGCAAAACCAGACGGCCCTCGCCGCCCTGCACACGCCGCTGCAGGAAGGTCCATGGCGCACGCTGCTGCTGGTGTTCTTCGCCTCGGCCATTGTGATGCCGCACATGTATCACATGACTTTCACCGAGAACCTCAACCCGCGCTCGCTGGTCAGCGCCAGTTGGGGCTTGCCGCTGTTCCTGCTGCTGATGAGCCTGGCGGTGCCGCTGATCCTGTGGGCCGGCCTCAAACTCGGGGCAACGACCAATCCGGAATACTTCACCCTCGGCATCGGCATCGCTGCCAACAGCCCGGCCCTGGCGCTGCTGGCGTATGTCGGCGGCTTGTCGGCAGCCAGCGGGCTGATCATTGTCACCACGCTGGCGCTGTCGGGCATGGCGCTCAATCACCTGGTGCTGCCGCTGTACCAGCCACCGGCCGAAGGCAATATCTACCGCTGGCTGAAGTGGACGCGCCGCGCGCTGATTGTCGCCATCATCATGGCCGGCTACGGGTTCTATCTGTTGCTCGGCGCCGGACAAGACCTCGCCAACCTGGGCATCGTCGCGTTTGTCGCGACCTTGCAGTTCCTGCCGGGAGTGCTGTCGGTGCTGTACTGGCCGACGGCCAATCGACGTGGCTTCATCGCCGGGCTGCTGGCCGGAATCCTGGTGTGGCTCGTGACCATGCTGCTGCCGCTGGTCGGCAATCTGCAGGGCTTCTACATCCCGCTGCTGAACATGATCTACGTGCTGGACGACACCAGCTGGCACATGGCGGCGATTGCCTCGCTGGCGGCCAACGTGCTGATGTTCACCCTGATTTCGTTGTTCACCAACGCCAGCCCCGAAGAAACCAGCGCCGCCGAAGCCTGCGCAGTAGACAACGTGCGCCGCCCGCAGCGCCGCGAACTGCACGCCGCCTCGCCCCAGGAGTTCGCCACGCAACTGGCCAAGCCGCTGGGCGCCAAGGCCGCGCAAAAGGAGGTCGAGCAGGCGCTGCGCGACCTTTACCTGCCGTTTGACGAGCGCCGCCCGTATGCCCTGCGCCGCCTGCGTGACCGTATCGAAGCCAACCTGTCCGGCCTGATGGGCCCCAGCGTGTCCCAGGACATCGTCGAAACCTTTTTGCCCTACAAGGCCGGCGGCGAAAACTACGTCACCGAAGACATCCATTTCATCGAGAGCCGGCTGGAGGATTACCACTCACGCCTCACCGGACTGGCCGCCGAACTTGATGCCCTGCGTCGCTACCACCGCCAGACCCTGCAGGAACTGCCGATGGGCGTGTGCTCGCTGGCCAAGGATCAAGAGATCCTGATGTGGAACAAGGCCATGGAAGAACTCACCGGCATCGCCGCACAACGGGTGGTCGGCTCGCGCCTCAACACCCTGGGCGATCCGTGGAAAGAACTGCTGCAAGGCTTTATCAACCTGCCCGACGAGCACTTGCACAAGCAGCATCTGGCCCTTGACGGCCAGACCCGCTGGCTCAACCTGCACAAAGCCGCCATCGACGAGCCGCTGGCCCCCGGCAACAGCGGCCTGGTGCTGCTGGTCGAAGACTTGACCGACACGCAGATGCTCGAAGACAAGCTGGTGCACTCCGAGCGCCTGGCCAGCATCGGTCGCCTGGCCGCAGGCGTGGCCCATGAAATCGGCAATCCGATCACCGGTATCGCTTGCCTGGCGCAGAACCTGCGCGAAGAGCGCGAGGAAGACGGCGAAATCACCGAGATCAGCGGGCAAATACTCGAACAGACCAAGCGAGTCTCGCGCATCGTGCAGTCGCTGATGAGCTTTGCCCATGCCGGGGCCCATCAGAATCAGGACGAGGCCGTGTGCCTGGCCGAGGTGGCGCAGGATGCCATTGGGCTGCTGGCCTTGAACCGGCGTAATTTCGAAGTACAGTTCTTCAACTTGTGCGACCCCGACCACTGGGTCGACGGCGACTCACAACGCCTGGCCCAAGTGCTGATCAACCTGCTGTCCAACGCCCGTGACGCGTCGCCGCCGCACAGCGCGGTACGCGTCAAGAGCGAGGCTTTCGAGCACACGGTCGACCTGATCGTGGAGGATGAAGGCAGCGGCATTCCACAGAACATCATGGACCGATTGTTCGAACCCTTCTTCACCACCAAGGATCCGGGTGAAGGTACCGGTCTGGGCCTTGCACTGGTCTATTCCATCGTTGAAGAGCATTATGGACAAATCACCATCGACAGCCCGGCTGACACCGAAAGCCAACGCGGCACCCGTATTCGGGTGACCTTGCCGCGTCATGTCGAAGCGACGTCCGCTGTGAACTGAGACCGTCGAGAGAATTGAATCAATGCCGCACATTTTGATCGTCGAAGACGAAACCATTATCCGCTCTGCCTTGCGTCGCCTGCTTGAACGTAATCAGTACCAGGTCAGCGAAGCCGGCTCGGTGCAGGAAGCCCAGGAGCGGTTCAGCATTCCCACGTTCGACCTGATTGTCAGTGACCTGCGCCTGCCGGGCGCGCCTGGCACCGAGTTGATCAAGCTTGGCCAGGGCACCCCGGTGCTGATCATGACCAGCTACGCCAGCCTGCGCTCGGCGGTGGACTCCATGAAGATGGGCGCGGTGGACTACATCGCCAAGCCTTTCGACCACGATGAAATGCTCCAGGCCGTGGCCCGCATCCTGCGTGACCGCCAGTCGGCCAGCAGCGCTCCTGCCGAACAGCGCCCCGCCGGTAAAGCGGCCAACGGCGCCGACAAGCCGGGCGTCGACAACAGTAACGGCGAGATCGGCATCATCGGCTCCTGCCCACCGATGCAGGACCTGTACAGCAAGATCCGCAAGGTCGCGCCGACTGATTCCAATGTACTGATCCAGGGCGAGTCGGGTACCGGTAAAGAACTGGTAGCCCGCGCCCTGCACAACCTCTCCAAGCGCGCCAAGGCACCGATGATCTCGGTGAACTGCGCGGCGATCCCCGAATCGCTGATCGAGTCCGAGCTGTTCGGGCACGAGAAAGGCGCGTTCACCGGCGCCAGCGCCGGCCGTGCAGGTTTGGTCGAAGCGGCGGACGGCGGCACATTGTTCCTCGATGAAATCGGTGAGCTGCCCCTGGAAGCCCAGGCGCGCCTGCTGCGCGTGCTGCAGGAAGGCGAGATTCGCCGCGTCGGTTCGGTGCAATCGCAGAAGGTGGATGTGCGCCTGATCGCAGCCACGCACCGTGACCTGAAGAGCCTGGCCAAGATCGGCCAGTTCCGTGAAGACTTGTATTACCGCTTGCACGTGATCGCCCTCAAGCTGCCGGCCCTGCGCGAGCGTGGCGCCGACGTCAACGAGATCGCCAACGCGTTCCTGCTGCGCCAGAGCGCCCGCATCAACCGTACCGACCTCAAGTTCGCCCCGGATGCCGAGCAGGCCATTCGGCATTACTCGTGGCCGGGTAACGTGCGTGAACTGGAGAATGCAGTCGAACGTGCGGTGATTCTGTCGGAGAGCCCGGAGATTTCCGCCGAGCTGCTGGGCATCGATATCGAGCTCAGTGACCTTGAGGATGACGACTTCATCGGCCTGGCCCCACAACAGGGCGGCGGTAGTAATACCAGCCACGAGCCGACGGAGGATTTGTCACTGGAAGACTACTTCCAGCATTTCGTCCTTGAGCACCAGGACCACATGACCGAAACCGAACTGGCACGCAAGCTGGGCGTGAGCCGCAAGTGCCTGTGGGAACGGCGCCAGCGCCTGGGCATCCCACGGCGCAAGACCGGGGTGGCCAGCGAGAGTTGAGGGTGCGCCCCCACAGGTAACACCCTCAGATGTGAAAAAACTGTTACCGCTGATTTTTCACGTAACAAAAGCCGGGGCTTACGGTAACGAAGCCCCGGCTTTTTTTCGCCCGTCGAAAACCCAAAACCGCCTCAAACCCCTGCTTTTGCTGGGCGGCACAAAAGTTGGCACGCACCCTGCTATATGCTTAGTACAAAAACAATAACAAGCTTTGTACAAGACAATAAAAATAAGACGAATCGACTCACGCACAATAAAAACAACACGGCGGAGGCGCAGCTAACTGATTCTTTTGGAGAGGCGTTGCATTTGGGGCTTGCCCCGCAACCAGGCCGAGAACAACAAAAACTGCCCTAAGGCAGAGCCTGAACTGGTTGGATCGTAGATCAGCAACTCAGCGACCAAAGCAATCCGTTTGCTCTTGACTCCCGATTGGGAGTGTCATGAAGGTGAAGCTTCATGGCGAGGGCGATCAACAAAAACAAGAAGCCCGAAATCAATAATAAAAATAGAGCACGCAACTACTTCTGGGGGAGCTTCGGCTCCCCTTGTAGTTTCCGCATGAAAACTCGAGCATTTGACGATTTAAGGCTTATGGCGCAAGGCCTGCAGCTTGTTCCTACACCATCCCCTGACTAAATGCTAGAATCCCCGCCCATCATGCGGTCATTCTTCGTTATGGCCGAACATTCCTTCAAACAGTGCATCCCATGCTGAAGAAGTTGTTCCAGTCATTCCGTTCTCCCTTGCGTCGTACGCAACACAAACGCAGCACGCCTGAAGTGCTCAATAGCAGCCAGCATTCGCTGCAGCGCGCTCAGTTCAGCCGTTATGCAGTGAACATCGTCGAACGTTTGCAGAACGCCGGCTACCAGGCTTATCTGGTCGGCGGTTGCGTACGCGACATGTTGCTCAATATCACACCCAAGGATTTCGACGTCGCCACCAGCGCCACGCCTGAACAGGTCCGTGCCGAGTTTCGCAATGCGCGCATCATCGGCCGCCGCTTCAAGCTGGTGCATATCCACTTCGGCCGCGAAATCATTGAGGTGGCGACCTTCCGCGCCGGCCACCCGCAAAACGATGAAGAGGAAGACACCAACCAGTCTTCCCGCAACGAAAGCGGGCGCATCCTGCGCGACAACGTCTATGGCACCCTGGAAGAAGATGCGCAGCGCCGCGACTTCACCATCAACGCCCTGTATTACGACCCGGTCAGCGAGCGCATTCTCGATTACGCCAATGGCGTGCACGACATCCGCAACAACCTGATCCGCCTGATCGGCGACCCGGTGCAGCGCTACCAGGAAGATCCGGTGCGCATGCTGCGGGCCGTGCGTTTCGCCGCCAAGCTCAACTTCGGCATCGAAAAGCACACGGCCGCGCCGATCCGCGACCTGGCACCGATGCTGCGCGAGATTCCTTCGGCGCGCCTGTTCGAGGAAGTACTCAAGCTGTTCCTCTCGGGCTACGCTGCCGACACCTTCGAAATGCTCGTCGACCTGCAGCTGTTCGATCCGCTGTTCCCGGCCAGTGCCGAGGCGTTGGAATACAACCCGACGTACACCCACACGCTGATCAGCGAAGCGCTGATCAATACCGACTTGCGCATCAAGCAGAACAAACCGGTGACCCCGGCGTTCCTGTTTGCCGCGCTGTTGTGGCCGGCCCTGCCCAAACGCGTACTGCGCCTGCAAGAGCGTGGCATGCCGCCGATTCCGGCCATGCAGGAAGCGGCTCATGAGTTGATCGCCGAGCAGTGCCAGCGCATCGCCATTCCGAAACGCTTTACCCTGCCGATCCGCGAGATCTGGGACATGCAGGAGCGCCTGCCACGCCGCAGCGGCAAGCGCGCCGACCTGCTGTTGGACAACCCGCGCTTCCGTGCCGGCTACGATTTCCTGCTGTTGCGCGAAAGCGCCGGCGAGCAGACCGATGGCCTGGGTGAATGGTGGACCGACTACCAGGACGCCAATGAAAGCCAGCGCCGCGACATGATTCGCGACCTTGGCAGCAAGGGCGAGAGCGCCGGCGAAGGGCCGAAGAAACGTCGTCGCAGCGGTACTAAGCGCAAGCGCAGCGCCGCCGATGCCTCGGGCGCCGCAGGCGAATAAACGTGGAACGTATCTACATCGGCATGGGCAGTAACCTGGCCGCCCCGGATCAGCAATTGCGCAGCGCCATCGAAGCGCTCGCACAACTACCGGGGACCACCGTCGCCGGTGTGTCGGCGTTTTACCAAAGCGATTCCCTGCTCCCGGGCCAACCGCGCTACACCAACGCGGTGGCGGCCCTGGACAGCAGCCTGGCGCCCCTTGAGCTGCTGGATGCGCTGCAAGCCATCGAAAACGATCAGGGCCGCGAGCGCCTCGAGCGCTGGGGGCCGCGCACACTGGACCTGGACATCCTGCTGTTTGGCGATCGCCTGATCGACGAGCCGCGCCTCAAGGTGCCCCATTACCAGATGCACCTGCGCGCGTTTGTGCTGTACCCGCTGGCTGAGTTGGCGCCCGCATCGCTGCAAATGCCCAACGGTCAAACGCTCAACGACTTGCTGACCGCCTGCCCGTTTGTCGGCCTGGAACGCTTGCCCCAAAACTGACTCAATCAATGTGGGAGCTGGCTTGCCTGCGATAGCATCACCTCGGTTTCACTGAAAGACCGAGGCGCCTGCATCGCAGGCAAGCCAGCTCCCACATTTTGTTCACCTACGCCCTCAAAATCCCTTTCCCACTTGCTGAATCGCGTCAGTAACAGCGGTAACACCGCCATCGTAACAATGCGGTAACACATCCAATTGACTTCCCGTGTCCTCCTCACGACTATAGGCGTCCCGCTGCCGCCAACCCGGCGCTGAAGGGCGCAATCCAGGCCTTATAAGCACTGCTCTCAAGACAGTGCGCCTGTATAAACGAAGACTCACGCGCGTTACTCGCTGTTTCCAAGCGCCTGAACGAGGACCCTTTTCATGCCAGACATTACCCTGACCACCTTGCAGAGCCTCAAGCTCAAAGGTGAAAAAATCACCATGCTCACCTGCTATGACGCCACCTTCGCCCAAGCCAGTTGCCAGGCCGGGGTTGAAGTGTTGCTGGTAGGTGACTCCCTGGGCATGGTTCTTCAAGGGAATGACAGCACGCTGCCCGTCACCACCGATGAACTCGCCTATCACACCGCCAGCGTCAAGCGCGGCAACGACGGCGCATTTATCATTGCCGACCTGCCGTTCATGGATTACGCCACTGTCGAGCAGACGTTCCACAACGCTGGCAAACTGATGCGCGCCGGTGCGCACATGGTCAAAGTGGAAGGCGCCGTATGGCTCGCCGAGTCGATTCGCCTGCTGGCTGAACGCGGCGTGCCGGTCTGTGCACATATGGGCCTTACGCCACAGTCGGTGAACATCCTCGGCGGCTACAAGGTACAAGGCCGCAACGAAGCCCAGGCGCGCCAGATGCGTGCCGATGCCATCGCACTGGAACAAGCCGGCGCGGCGATGATCCTGCTCGAATGCGTGCCCAGCGAACTGGCAGCGGAAATCACCCAGGCCGTTAAAGTGCCGGTGATCGGTATTGGCGCAGGCTCGGCCACCGATGGCCAGGTCTTGGTGCTGCACGACATGCTCGGCCTGTCGCTCACCGGCCGCGTGCCGAAATTCGTGAAAAACTTCATGACCGGCCAGGACAGCATCCACGCCGCGCTGAGCGCCTATGTCGCCGAAGTCAAAGGCGTGACCTTCCCCGGCGCCGAACACGGATTCTCTGCATGAACACCGTAAAAACCGTCCGCGAACTGCGGGCTGCCGTCGCCCATGCCCGTAAAGCCGGCAAACGCATCGGCTTCGTGCCCACCATGGGCAACCTGCACAGCGGCCACGCCACCCTGGTGACCAAAGCCGCGCAACAGGCTGACTTCGTCGTCGCGAGCATCTTCGTCAACCCACTGCAGTTCGGCGCTGGCGAAGACTTGGACAAATACCCGCGGACCTTGGCCGCGGACCAGGAAAAGCTCCTGCAAGCCGGCTGCAACCTGTTGTTCGCGCCGACCGTCGAGGAAATGTACCCCGGCGGTATGAGCGGCCAGACCCGCGTCAGCGTCCCGCAGTTGTCCGAAGGCCTGTGCGGCGCCAGTCGTCCCGGGCACTTCGAGGGCGTGGCGACGGTGGTCAGCAAGCTGTTCAACATGGTCCAGCCGGACATGGCCGTGTTCGGCCAGAAGGACTACCAGCAACTGGCGGTGATTCGCGCCATGGTCCATGACCTGAACATGCCGATCCAGATCATCGGCGAACCGACCGTGCGTGCCGACGACGGCCTGGCGCTCTCATCGCGCAACGGTTACCTCAGCGATGAGCAACGCGCCATCGCCCCGGTGCTGTACCGCAGCCTCGGCCAGATCGCCGCCGCCATCAAAGGCGGTGACCACGATTTCGCCACGCTGCGCGCCGAACAGGTCCGGCAGATCGAAGCCGCCGGGCTGCGCCTGGATTACCTTGAAGTGCGCCAGGGCGTAAACCTGCGCCCGGCCACGCCCGAGGACCGCGATGTGGTGATCCTGGTCGCCGCCTATCTGGGCGCTACCCGCCTCATCGACAACATGCACCTGAACCTCTGATCCCCCCGCCAGTTGCCCTCCTCGCTGTGCCGGTATAAAAAAGTACCGGCCACAGCGCAGACAAAGCCAAGACATATCGACACGCTAGGTTTAATGTAATCGCCCTGCGCTATGGTTAGCGCTGTCCGGAACCCGCCCTTGATGAAAGACTGGACGTTCCGGGCTTTGAAGTGTCCTAAAGGCAGTCCCCGTAATAAAAGGAAACCCGCAGCGATGGCGTACTACCGCACTCCTCATGACGTTACCGCTCTGCCCGCCTGGCAAGCGCTCAATCAACATCGCCAAGCCATGCAGGATTTCAGCATGCGCGAAGCGTTCACTGCCGATCCCCAGCGTTTTTCCCAGTTCACCTTGAGCAGCTGCGGACTTTTCCTCGATTACTCGAAAAACCTGATCACCAGCGAAACCCGCGACCTGCTGGTGGGCCTGGCCAAGGAAGTGAATCTCAAAGGCGCGATCGACGCCCTGTACGCCGGCGAGCCAGTCAACTCCTCCGAAGGCCGCCCGGCCCTGCACACCGCACTGCGCCGCCCGGTGGGCGACAAGCTGTCGGTCAACGGCGTGAACATCATGCCGGACGTGCACAAGGTGCTGAACCAGATCACTGACCTGGTCGGCCGCATCCACGACGGCCTATGGCGTGGCTACACCGAGAAGCCGATCACCGACGTGGTGAACATCGGTATCGGTGGCTCGTTCCTCGGCCCGGAGCTGGTCTCCGAAGCGCTGTTGTCCTACGCCCATAAAGGCGTGCGCTGCCACTACCTGGCGAATATCGACGGCAGTGAGTTCCACGAACTGACCATGAAGCTGCGCGCCGAGACCACGCTGTTTATCGTCTCGTCGAAGTCCTTCAACACCCTCGAAACCCTGAAGAATGCCCAGGCCGCCCGCGCCTGGTACCTGGCCCAGGGTGGCTCGGAAGCCGAGCTGTATCGCCATTTCATCGCCGTATCGAGCAACAACGCGGCAGCGGTGGCCTTCGGTATTCGCGAAGAGAACATCTTCCCGATGTGGGACTGGGTCGGCGGTCGTTACTCGCTGTGGTCGGCCATAGGCCTGCCCATCGCCCTGGCCATCGGCATGTCCAACTTCAAGGAGCTGCTGTCCGGTGCCTACACCATGGACCAGCACTTCCAGAACGCCCCGTTCGAGTCGAACATGCCGGTGCTGCTGGGCCTGCTGGGCGTGTGGTACGGCAACTTCTGGGGCGCGCAGAGCCATGCGATCCTGCCGTACGACCACTACCTGCGTAACATCACCAAGCATTTGCAACAGCTGGACATGGAATCCAACGGCAAGAGCGTGCGCCAGGATGGCACGCCGGTGTCCACCGATACCGGCCCGGTGATCTGGGGCGGCGTCGGCTGCAACGGTCAGCACGCGTACCACCAGTTGCTGCACCAGGGGACCCAACTGATTCCGGCTGACTTCATCGTGCCGATTGTCAGCTTCAACCCGGTGTCCGATCACCATCAGTGGCTGTACGCCAACTGCCTGTCCCAGAGCCAGGCGCTGATGCTCGGCAAGACCCGCAGCGAAGCCGAAGCCGAACTGCGCGACAAAGGCCTGCCGGAAGCCGAAGTGCAGAAACTGGCGCCACACAAGGTGATCCCGGGCAACCGCCCGAGCAACACCCTTGTGGTCGAACGGATCAGCCCGCGCCGCCTGGGCGCGCTGGTGGCGATGTATGAGCACAAGGTGTTCGTGCAGAGCGTGATCTGGGGCATCAACGCCTTCGACCAATGGGGCGTGGAGCTGGGCAAGGAGCTGGGCAAGGGCGTCTACAACCGTCTGACCGGCGCCGAAGAAACCTCCGCCGAGGATGCTTCGACCCAGGGCCTGATCAACTACTTCCGCGGTCGTCACCGCGGTTAAAGGGATCGGCACTACACTTACGGTCTGAACCTGCGGGAGCACACCCTGTTTAGGAGCGGGCTTGCCAGCGATGGCGATCTTCAGGACGCCATCGCCGGCAAGCCAGCGCCTACGAGGGTCGCACGGCTCCCCTCTTGTCCCTAAAACAAGAATAAGGACCGCTCATGTTCGACCTCAGCCAATTCCCCACCGCCGATGCCGTCCGCCGGGCTGCGCAACTCAGCCAAGAGGACTATCAGCGCCTCTATCGCCAATCCATCGACCAGCCGGATACTTTCTGGGCTGAACAGGCCATGGCCTTTCTCGACTGGATAACTCCGTGGCACACCGTCCAGCAGTCGGACATCCACACCGGCGCCGCCCAGTGGTTCGCCGGCGGCACACTGAACGTCAGCTACAACTGTATCGACCGTCACCTGGCGCAACGCGCCGATCAGGCGGCCTTCATCTGGGAAGGCGATGATCCGACAAACGCGTCCAAAATCACCTACCGCCAACTGCACCAAAACGTCTCCCGGCTCGCCAACGTGCTGAAAAGCCGCGGCGTGAAGAAAGGTGACCGGGTGTGCATCTACATGCCGATGATCCCGGAGGCGGCCTACGCCATGCTCGCCTGCACGCGCATTGGTGCAGTGCACTCGGTGGTGTTTGGGGGGTTCTCGCCGGATGCCTTGCGCGACCGCATCCTCGATGCCGACTGCCGCACCGTGATCACCGCCGATGAAGGCGTGCGCGGCGGCAAGCCGGTGGCACTGAAACAGAATGTCGACAAGGCCCTGGCCAGTTGCCCGGACGTCAGTACGGTGCTGGTGGTCGAGCGCACCGGCGCGACTGTGAACTGGAGCGAAGGCCGCGACCTGAAGTATCGGCAATCCCTGGAAGCCGCAAGCGACGACTGCCAACCCGAGCCCATGGACGCCGAAGACCCACTGTTCATCCTCTACACCTCCGGCAGCACCGGCAAGCCCAAGGGCGTGCTGCACACCACCGGCGGCTACCTGCTGCAGGCGGCGATGACCTTCAAGTACGTGCTCGATTACCGCGATGGCGAGGTGTTTTGGTGCACCGCCGATGTCGGCTGGGTCACCGGCCACAGCTATATCGTGTATGGCCCGCTGGCCAATGGCGCCACCTCGCTGATGTTCGAGGGCGTACCGAGTTACCCGGACAGCTCGCGCTTTTGGCAGGTGATCGACAAGCACCAGGTCAACATCTTCTACACGGCGCCCACCGCCCTGCGCGCCTTGATGCGTGAAGGCCATGGCCCCTTGCAGAGCACCTCCCGCGCCAGCCTGCGCCTGCTGGGCAGTGTCGGGGAGCCGATCAACCCGGAGGCGTGGGACTGGTATTTCAACGCGGTCGGCGAACAGCGCTGCCCGATTGTCGATACCTGGTGGCAGACCGAAACCGGCGGCATCATGCTCAGCCCGCTGGTCAGCGCCCGGCGGATCAAGCCGGGTTGTGCGACCCAGCCGATGTTTGGCGTACAGCCCGTGCTGCTGGATGAGCACGGCAAGGTGATCAGCGGCGCCGGCAGCGGCGTGCTGGCGATCAAGGCCAGTTGGCCGGGGCAGATCCGCAGTGTGTATGGCGATCCGCAGCGCATGATCGACACCTACTTCAAACCCTACCCCGGCTACTACTTCACCGGTGACGGCGCCCGGCGCGACGAAGACGGCGACTACTGGATCACCGGGCGCATCGACGATGTGATCAACGTGTCCGGCCACCGTATCGGCACCGCCGAAGTGGAGAGCGCCCTGGTGCTGCATGACCAGGTGGCCGAAGCGGCCGTGGTCGGCTACCCCCATGACGTCAAGGGCCAGGGCATTTATGCGTTCGTCACCCCGATGAATGGCGTCGAGCCCGATGACACATTGAAAAAGCACCTGCTGGAGCTGGTCAGCAAGGAAATTGGCAGCTTTGCCAAGCCGGAACTGATCCAATGGGCGCCCGCATTGCCGAAGACTCGCTCGGGCAAGATCATGCGCAGGATCCTGCGCAAGATCGCCTGTAACGAACTCGACAGCCTCGGTGATACTTCCACCCTGGCCGATCCGAGTGTGGTCGACGGCCTGATCGACAAACGCCTGAACCGATAGGACACCATGGAATTTCTGCGCAGCCGTATCGAAACCCAGTTGATGAGCCTGACGGGCTTGTCACTGGGCCAGCTGGACCTGGAAAACCCCAAGGGCGACCCAGGCCTGTTCGGGCCGGACTCGGTCAGTTGGCAGGTGCATGGCGACTTCAGCAGCATGCTGATCGGCGGCATCAGCGCCTTGATGCTGCAAGCCTTGCACCCGCTGGCCCTGGCGGGCGTGTGGGATCACTCGAACTTCCGCCAGGACATGCTCGGGCGGCTGCGGCGGACTTCGCAGTTCATCTCCGGGACCACCTTCGGCTCGCGCAAGGATGCCGAATGGCTGATCGAAAAAGTCCGCACCATTCACCTGCAGGTGGTCGGCCATGCGCCGGACGGGCGACCTTATGCCGCCAGCGATCCGGAGCTGCTGACCTGGGTGCACGTGGCCGAGGTAAGCAATTTCCTCGCGGCCCACCTGCGCTATCGCAACCCGCACCTGTCGGGCCGGGATCAGGACCGTTACTACAGCGAGATTGCCTTGGTCGCCGAGCGACTGGGCGCGCGGCATGTGCCTCGCTCGCGGCAGGAAGTGGCGGATTACATGGCGCGTATTCGTCCTCAACTGCTGTGCGACGAGCGCAGCCATGAAGTGCTGCGCCTGCTGCTCAATGCGCCTGCGCCCAGCCACCTGGCCAAGCCTTTCGGTGCCTTGATGATGCAGGCCGGCATTGATCTGCTGCCGGACTGGGCAAGCGCCATGCTCGACCAACAGCAGAGCCCGCTGCAGCGCCAGATGATCCGCGCCGGGGTCAAGCGCAGTGCGCCGTTGCTGCGTTGGGCGATGCGCAATGGTTCGGTGCAACGCGCCCATCGGCGGATGGGGTTGATGTAGGCCGTGGCGCATAACTGTTAAACTCCGCGCCCTCATTTCCCCAGCAAGGCGCGCTCCATGTCTTCCTTGAATCAGGCGCTGCGCGCCGCCCTCGATCAACGCCAAGACCTGATCAACGAGCTGCATGCCCAGGGCACCGATTGCTATCGGCTCTTCCATGGCAGCCAGGAAGGCGCCGGCGGCCTGACCGTCGACCGCTACGGCCCGCAACTGCTGGTGCAGAGCTTCCATCAGAGCCTGGAAACCAGCGACCTGCTGGCGTTGCATCAACAGATCAACCAGCACTTGGGCCTGGAACTGCTGCTGGTGTACAACGACCGCTCCCGTGGCAACTCGCGAATCGACCGCGAAGACACGGTGTACCGCGCCGAACCCGCTGCGCTGGAAGACATGATCGGCCACGAGTGGGGTCTCAATTACCGCGTGCGCGGGCGGCATGCCGGGCAGGACCCGTTGCTGTTCCTCGACCTGCGCAACACCCGTGGCTGGGTCAAGGCGCACAGCGCGGGCAAAAGCGTGCTGAACCTGTTTGCCTACACCTGTGGCGTCGGTTTGAGTGCCGCAGCCGGCGGTGCCCGCGAGGTGTGCAACCTGGACTTCGCCGAAGGCAATCTGGCGGTCGGCCGTGAGAACGGCCTGCTCAACCCGCAATTGCCGACCATGGAGTTTGTGCAGTCAGATTATTTCCCAGCGATTCGCCAGTTGGCCGGCTTGCCGATTACCCAACGTCGTGGGCAGAAGCTGCCGAGTTACCCGCGCCTGGAGCCACGTCAATATGACCTGGTATTGCTCGACCCACCGGCCTGGGCCAAGAGCGCATTCGGCACTGTCGACCTGCTGCGCGACTACCAGAGCCTGCTCAAGCCGGCGCTGCTCGCCACCGCCGACAACGGCGTGCTGATCTGCTGCAACAACCTCGCAAAAGTCAGCATGGACGACTGGCGCGACCAGGTGCTGCGCTGCGCCGAGAAAGCCGGGCGGCCGGTACGCGACTGGCAGATCATGACACCTGGCGCGGACTTTCCCTCGCAAGACCAACAGCCGCCGTTGAAGACCCTGATCCTGCAGCTGTAGTACTTTTCCCAAGAAGCCGCGTACTTCGGAACCGAAATCCCGTGCCATACTCCAAGGCACTCTTGTTCGACATAGATGGCGTCACCCATGCCCAAAGGATTGATTCGCGCCGCTGGCGCCCTGTTGACCGCCCTTGCCCTGTACAGCTTGCTGGGCTTTCTGATTCTGCCGGGCATCGCCCTTCGCATTGCCAACCAACAACTGGCCCATTACGCCACGGTGCCGGCCCGGATCGAGCGCATCGAGCTCAACCCGTTCAGCCTGGAAGTGACGGCATGGGGCCTGAAAATCGGCGAGCCGGGCAAGGAGCAAGTGGGTTTCGAGCGTCTCTACGCCAACCTGCAGATCGACAGCCTGTGGACTCGCGCGCTGCACCTGGCCGATGTGCAATTGGACAAGCCCAAGACCGAGCTGCTGTTCGACAAGTCCGGCCAGTTGAACCTGGCACAGCTGTTCAAGCTGCCGCCCAGCGAGCCTAGCCCGGCCGATCCCAATGCCAAGCCGTTTCCATTGCGTATCGACAGCATCAAGCTGGCGGGCGGCTATGTGCACTTTCAGGACCTGCGCCCCAGCGAACCTATCGAATTTCTCTACGACACGCTCGACTTCGAACTGAAGAACCTCAGCACCTTGCCCGAAGACAACGCCGACATGACCTTGGTGGCCGCCGGCCCTGAAGGCGGGCGGATCGACTGGAAAGGCAATTTCAGCTTGGTGCCGATCATTTCCGAAGGGACCCTGAAGGTTACCGACGGCAAGATGAAAGCCTGGTGGCCTTATGTACGCGACGCCTTGCCACTGGTGCTCGAAGACGGCGTACTCAACTTCAGTACCGACTACCGATTCAGCCTGGCCAAAGAGACCGAGCTGAACCTGACCAACACCGCAGCGAGCGTCGCGCCGTTTGCCATCAACGCGCCGGATGGTCGCCCGCTGGTGCGCCTGGAGCGCCTGGACGTCAGTGAGACCACGGTTGACCTGGCCAAGCAGCAGGTCGTCATCGGCAAGATTCGCAGCAACAAACTGGAAACCTGGGCCGCCCGTGAAGCCGACGGCCAACTGGACTGGCAGAAACTGTTCGCCAGCCAACCGAGCAAACCGGCCAAGGCGCCGGAACCTGCCACAGCACCGGCCACCGCCGACTCGCCAAAACCCGAACCCGCCGCGCCGAGCAAACCCTGGCAAGTGCTGCTCAAGGATGTGCAGTTGCGCAACTATCAAGTGCACCTGGCCGACCGCCAGGCCAAACCCGCCGTCGCGCTTGAACTGGGCCCGTTGAACGTCGACATGCAGAACTTCGACAGCCTCAACCAGAGCCCCTTCACCTTGAAGGTCGACTCCGGCCTGGGCAAGCAGGGCAAGATCCAGGCAACCGGCGAGGTCAACCTCAACCCGATCAGCGCCAAGCTGAAAGTGAATACCCAGGACATCGACCTTCGGGTGGCGCAGTCCTATATCAGCCCGTTTATTCGCCTGGAACTGCGTAGCGGCATGCTCGGCAGCAATCTGGACGTCAACCTCAAGAGCGCCGATCCGCTGAAGCTCCAGGTAACGGGCCGGGCGCAAGTCGACCAGTTGCACACCCTCGACACCCTGAAGACCCGCGACTTCGTGAAGTGGCAGCGCCTGGTGCTGGAAGGCGTGAACTACCAGCACGGTGAGAGCCTGTCGATTGACAAGGTCAACCTGCTGCAACCGTATGCACGGTTCATGATCAACGATGACCGCACCACCAACGTGGATGACCTGCTGATTCCACAGCCGGCCAACAGTGGCGCCAAGTCAGCAGCAAAACCGGCCAGCAAAGACAAACCCCTGGGCATTCATGTCGGGCAAATCGCGATCAACGACGGCTCGGCCAACTTCGCCGACTTCAGCCTCACGCCCAACTTCGCCACGGCGATTCAACAACTCAACGGGCAGATCGGCACCATCGACAGCCGCCAGGCCAAACCGGCCAGCGTCGACATCAAGGGCAAGGTCGACCGTTACGCTCCCGTCACCATCAAAGGCAGCGTAAACCCGTTTGATCCGATGGCGGCGCTGGATATCGCCACCAGCTTCAAACGTGTCGAGCTGACCACCCTGACGCCTTACTCGGGCAAGTTCGCCGGCTTCCGTATCCGCAAGGGCCGTCTCAATCTCGACTTGCACTACGTGATCACCAAAGGCCAACTGAAGGCCGAAAACAAGGTGGTGGTCGAGCAACTGCAGTTGGGTGAGAAAGTCGACAGCGCCGATGCCGTGGACCTGCCGATTCGCCTGGCCATCGCGTTGCTCAAGGACAGCGACGGCAAGATCTCGATCGAACTGCCGGTCACCGGCGACTTGAACAACCCGCAATTCAGCGTGATGCCGATCGTCTGGCAGACCCTGCGAAACCTGGTGGTACGTGCGGCGACAGCGCCGTTCAAATTCATCGGCGGGTTGATCACCGGGGGAGGCTCGGAGGACCTGGGTA
This sequence comes from Pseudomonas sp. GW821-FHT09C08, assembly GCF_059418125.1. Taxonomy (NCBI): domain Bacteria; kingdom Pseudomonadati; phylum Pseudomonadota; class Gammaproteobacteria; order Pseudomonadales; family Pseudomonadaceae; genus Pseudomonas; species Pseudomonas sp. GW821-FHT09C08. Next base: position 37,156 of record NZ_JBWKPG010000015.1, read on the forward strand.
ATGTGTCCTTCGCCGCCGGCTCCAGCGAATTGAGCAAGGACGCCGAAGGTGCACTGAATACACTGGCCAAGGCACTCAAGGAACGCCCTACCCTGCGCCTGGAAATCGAAGGCACGGCCGCGGCCAGCAGCGACGGCCCGTTCCTTGCCTCCCAGCGCCTGGAGCGTGAATACCAATACAACTACTACAAGATGCTCCAGCGCCGCGGCGACAAGGTCCCGGCCCAGGCATCGCTGTTGGTGGTTCCGGAAAGCGAGAAGGCCCCGCTGTTGGAAGGCATCTACCGCACGCGCCTGAAGCAGCAGCCGCCAGCCGAGTGGAAAGACATCAGCCGCGACGACCGCACGGCCAAGTTGAAAGACGGTGTAATCAAGTTCTGGAGCAGCAGTGATGTGCTGCTGCGCCAGCTCGGCCAGGATCGCGCCAGTACCATCAAGGATTACCTGGTGGATAAAGGGCAGTTGGAAGATGACCGGGTGTACTTCATCGATGCCAACCTGGGCCAGGCCGAGAAGGATGGCCGGGTGGTGACGCCAATGCACCTGGATGCCGAGTAGCCTGCGAAGGCGGTGCGTCAGTCACTATGGGCTGACACACCGAATTCGCGGGCAAGCCCGCTCCCACATCTGACCGCTTTCGCACTAAGATTTTATTTCGACCCAGAATAGAACAGGCCCCGACACGAATGCCGGGGCCTGTAATGACCACATCCTTGTGGCCGGTCGCATGAACTCGTGAGGTGCATTGAGTGGATATCTAGCTCACTCGTTGCCGCCTTCGCCTAGTTCAGACGAATGGGTAAGCGTTACTCTGCTTTCAGGCCATCGGCCGATACAGCTTTAACGCCTTTGATTTTCTTGGTGATGTTCACCGCGGTAGTTTTCTGCGCTTCAGTCACAGCGACCGAAGAGGACAGGGAAACTACACCCTTATTGGTTTCGACTTTGATGTCGGTACCAGGAATGCCTTTCTCGGTTACCAGGTCAGCTTTCACTTTGGTGGTGATCCAAGTGTCCGAGGTGGACTCTTTGGCACCTGCAGCTGCGCTTTTGGTTTTGTCGACGTTGTCTGCCTTGGTAGCGCCGCCAGCCAACAGGCCATCAGCAGAAACTGCAGTTACGCCTTTGATTTTCTTGGTGATCGCTACAGCGGTCGCTTTTTGCGAATCCGAAATGGCTACGGTCGACGAGAGGGAAACCACACCTTTGTTGGTTTCAACCTTGATGTCCGAACCAGGAATGCCTTTTTCGGTCAGCAGATCAGACTTAACTTTGGTGGTGATCCAAGTATCCGAAACGCTTTCTTTTGCCTTGGTGGCTTCACCCGCCGCCATGGTCATTGGAGCTTGGGAAGTCTGGGCAAAGGCCACGTTAGCACCCATGGCCAGGGTCAGAGCGGTAGCAGTAGCGAGAGCGAACTTCTTCATACGAGTAACTCCTGTTTTATTAAAAGTCTGCAGTGTGTGAACCTTGATGCTGCAGCGTTAACAGGGATATTGCAGACAGTGTGCCAAGTCTCGACATCCAAATAAATCCTTATAAAACAATACGTTAAGAAAACACGCTTTTTTCGGAATCGTGCAACTTGCATGAACCTGACCGATGCTGCATGCAAGTTGCGGTTTTTTCGATTTACTAAGCGCCTGATTTACCGGCATTTTCTCATGGACATAAAAAAAGGACCCCGAAGGGTCCCTTTTTCAGCTTACAGCCTGCGGGTATTTAAACGCCCGAAGCCTTGGCTGCTGCTACGTCCTTGATGGACAGCTTGATACGGCCGCGGTTGTCCACGTCCAGTACCAGCACTTCCACTTCCTGGCCTTCTTTCAGGATGTCAGTCACTTTCTCGACGCGAGCATCGCTCAGCATGGAGATGTGAACCAGACCGTCCTTGCCAGGCAGGATGTTGACGAATGCGCCGAAGTCGACGATACGCTCAACCTTGCCGACGTAGATCTTGCCGATCTCGGCTTCAGCGGTGATGCCCAGAACGCGCTGACGTGCTGCTTCAGCCGCTTCCTTGGTTTCGCCGAAGATCTTGATCGAGCCATCGTCTTCGATGTCGATCGAAGCCTTGGTCTCTTCGCAGATCGCACGGATGGTCGCGCCGCCTTTACCGATGACATCACGGATTTTGTCGGTGTCGATTTTCATCGCGATCATGGTCGGAGCATTTTCCGACAGCTCGGTACGCGACTGACCAATGATCTGGTTCATCTGGCCGAGGATGTTCAGGCGCGCTTCCAGGGCTTGGCCCAGAGCGATTTCCATGATTTCTTCGGTGATGCCCTTGATCTTGATGTCCATCTGCAGCGCGGTCACACCTTTAGCGGTACCGGCTACTTTGAAGTCCATGTCGCCCAGGTGGTCTTCGTCACCCAGGATGTCGGTCAGGATGGCGAACTTCTCGCCTTCTTTAACCAGGCCCATGGCGATACCGGCAACCGGTGCCTTCATCGGCACACCAGCGTCCATCAGTGCCAGGGAAGCACCGCACACGGAAGCCATCGAGCTGGAACCGTTGGACTCGGTGATTTCCGAGACAACACGGATGGTGTACGGGAACACGTCAGCCGCCGGCAGCATGGCCTGGACCGAACGACGGGCCAGACGGCCGTGACCGATTTCGCGACGACCAGCGCCACCCATGCGACCACACTCGCCCACCGAGAACGGAGGGAAGTTGTAGTGCAGCATGAACGGGTCTTTTTTCTCGCCTTCCAGGGTGTCCAGCAGCTGTGCGTCACGGGCAGTACCCAGAGTCGCGACTACCAGGGCCTGGGTTTCACCACGGGTGAACAGGGCCGAACCGTGAGTCTTCGGCAGAACGCCGACTTCGATATTCAGCGGACGCACGGTGCGAGTGTCGCGACCGTCGATACGTGGCTTGCCGTTTACGATGTTTTCGCGAACGGTGCGGTATTCGATTTCACCGAATGCAGCTTTGACGTCGCTGGCGGAAGGCTGGCCTTCTTCGCCGGACAGCTTGGCCACAACCTGATCCTTCAGCTCGCCCAGGCGAGCGTAACGGTCGGCCTTGACGGTGATGGTGTAGGCGTCGGAGATAGCTGCGCCGAACTCGGAGCGGATAGCACCCAGCAGTTCGGTGGCTTCCGGGGCAGCAGCCCAGGTCCAGGTTGGCTTGGCAGCTTCGGCAGCCAGCTCGGTGACAGCCTTGATGACAGCCTGGAATTCGTCGTGGGCGAACAGCACGGCGCCCAGCATCTGGTCTTCGGTCAGCTCTTTGGCTTCCGATTCAACCATCAGAACGGCTTCCGAGGTACCGGCAACGACCATGTCCAGGCTCGATGCTTTCAGTTGCTCGTAAGTCGGGTTCAGCAGGTAACCGGTGCTCTCGTGGAAAGCAACGCGAGCTGCGCCGATCGGACCATCGAAAGGAATGCCGGAGATGGCCAGGGCAGCCGAAGTACCGATCATCGCAGCGATGTCCGGATCGGTTTTCTTGCTGGTGGAAACGACGGTGCAGACAACCTGCACTTCGTTCATGAAGCCTTCTGGGAACAGCGGACGGATCGGACGGTCGATCAGTCGGGAAGTCAGGGTTTCTTTCTCGGAAGGACGGCCTTCGCGCTTGAAGAAACCGCCAGGGATCTTACCGGCAGCGTAAGTCTTTTCCTGGTAGTGAACGGACAGAGGGAAGAAGCCCTTGCTCGGGTCAGCGGTCTTCGCGCCGACTACGGTCACCAGTACGGTGACGTCATCGTCAACGGTGACCAGCACTGCGCCGGAGGCTTGACGGGCGATACGGCCTGTCTCGAGGGTAACGGTCGACTGACCGAACTGGAATTTTTTGATAACCGGGTTCACGGTGTCCTACCTTCTTTGTGGCTCTTGGGGAACTTGTCTTCTTGCGAAATTCTTGGGCAATGCCGGGAGTCGGCCCGACCGCTGTCCAGGGTAAAACGTGTGTCCAGATAAAACTTGAGGCTGGGAGCCTGCCATGGGCCAGCGGGAATCCCACTGACACACGACAGACAACCAACCTCTAGCGCAATCGCTTATTAGCGACGCAGACCCAGGCGACCGATCAGAGCCTGATAACGACCCAGATCCTTGCCTTTCAGGTAGTCCAGCAGCTTACGGCGCTGGTTTACCATGCGGATCAGACCACGACGGGAGTGGTGATCTTTACCGTTGGCCTTGAAGTGACCTTGCAGCTTGTTGATGTTGTGGGTCAGCAGTGCAACTTGCACTTCTGGCGAACCAGTGTCACCAACAGCTTGCTGATAGTCAGCTACGATTTGTGCTTTTTCTTGAACGTCGAGAGCCATGAGGCAATCCTTTTTTCAGGAAACCACCCAAAGGGCAGTCTCAACAGGCCAGGGACAAATCCCTGTATCTAAAAATGAGTAGTGACCGTGCCTGTTAACAGCCACCCTCGTACCAGTTTGCGTAAAATCTACTGCGCTTTTACCACAAACTGGTTTCGGTCATTCTGACCGAATCAATCGACGCGGCGCGATGCGCCCGTCTTCGCTCACTTCACCGATACCGATAAAGCGACCGTTATGATCCTGTACCCGCACCATGCCGAACTTCGGGGCATCCGGGGCACGTACCGGCTGGCCGTTGAGCCAGTAGAACGCGCTGTGCTCCGAGAAGTGCAGCAATGGCCAATCCAGCAAACCGCTGTCCGATGGCATCAGGAAGCGATCCACCGCTTCATTGCCGCCTTCGGCGTGAACCGCTTCCAACTCTTCCAGCGTCACCGTCTGGGCCAGGCTGAAAGGTCCGGCCTGGGTACGTCGCAGCTCTGCAACGTACGCGCCGCAACCGAGCTTTTCACCGATATCTTCCACCAGGGTACGGATATAGGTGCCTTTGCTGCAGTCCACGGCCAGGCGCGCAGTGTCACCTTCACAGGCGAGCAATTCCAAGCGCGCAATAGTAACAGAACGCGGTTCGCGCTCCACTACTTCGCCCGCACGTGCCAGCTTGTAAAGAGGCTGCCCATCGCGCTTGAGAGCCGAGTACATCGGCGGTATCTGACTGATTTCTCCACGAAAAGCGGGTAAAGCAGCCTCGATATCAGCACGACCAACGGTCACGTCGCGAACCTGCAGAACATCACCTTCGGCGTCAGCCGTGGTAGTGGTCTTGCCCAGTTGCATCAGGGTTTCATAACCCTTGTCGGAATCGAGCAGGTATTGCGAGAACTTGGTGGCCTCGCCAAAGCACAACGGTAATACACCGGTGGCCAGGGGATCGAGGCTGCCCGTATGCCCGGCCTTCTCGGCATTGAGCAGCCAGCGAACCTTCTGCAACGCAGCATTGGAGGTAAAGCCAATGGGCTTGTCGAGCAGAATGATGCCGCTGACATTGCGACGAATACGTTTGACCTGAGCCACCGCTTACTCCTTGGCGTCTTCAGGTGTGGACGGGTGCTGGCTGTCTTCAGCCACGGCGCGCTCGATGAGTGCCGACAGGTGCGCACCACGCACGACGCTTTCGTCGTAGTGGAAATGCAACTGGGGCACGCTGCGCAGCTTCATCTCACGGGCCAACTGCATGCGCAGGAAACCTGCAGCCGAGTTGAGCACCTTGATGCTTTGCGCGATTTCTTCGCTGCTGTCCTGGCCCATCACGGTGATGAAAATCTTCGCGTGACCAACGTCACGGCTCACTTCAACGGCGGTGATGGTGACCAGGCCAACGCGCGGATCTTTGACTTCGCGACGGATCAGTTGGGCCAGCTCACGCTGCATCTGATCGCCGATACGCTGGGTACGGCTGTATTCTTTTGCCATGTCTTGTTACCTGTTACTGCCACACGGTGAAACCCGTGGGGTCTGAAAGCGGCAAACGCCCGGCCTGACAAAAGCCAGACCGGGCGTTGCGTTTAGAGTCCGGACACTGCGTGGGGCATCTGCATGCCCACACGCCGTGTGGCTCCTGAAGTGCGCGAGTTAGAGGCTGCGAGCAACCTGAACCTTCTCGAAGACTTCGATCTTGTCGCCAACCTTGACGTCGTTGTAGCTCTTGACGCCGATACCGCATTCCATGCCGGCACGTACTTCAGAAGCGTCATCCTTGAAGCGGCGCAGGGATTCCAGCTCGCCTTCGAAGATAACGATGTCTTCACGCAGTACGCGGATTGGACGGTTACGGTACACGGTGCCTTCGACAACCATGCAGCCGGCGATCGCGCCGAATTTCGGCGAGCGGAACACGTCACGTACTTCGGCGATACCCAGGATGTTCTCCCGGACGTCACTGCCAAGCATGCCGGTAAGGGCCTTCTTGACGTCTTCGATGATGTCGTAGATGACGTTGTAGTAACGCATGTCCAGGCCTTCCTGCTCGACGATCTTGCGAGCGCCAGCATCGGCACGCACGTTGAAGCCGAACAGTACAGCGTTGGAAGCCAGTGCCAGGTTGGCGTCGGATTCGGTGATACCACCGACACCGCCACCGACAACGCGCACTTGCACTTCGTCGTTACCCAGGCCGTTCAGGGCGCCGTTCAACGCTTCGAGGGAACCACGGACGTCAGATTTGAGGACGATGTTAAGCGTCTTCTTCTCTTCCTGGCCCATGTTCTCGAAGATGTTTTCCAGCTTGCCAGCGTGAGCACGGGCCAGTTTGACTTCGCGGAACTTGCCTTGACGGAACAGAGCCACTTCACGGGCTTTCTTCTCGTCGGCAACCACGCTCATCTCGTCGCCAGCGTCCGGCGTACCGTCCAGGCCGAGGATCTCGACCGGGATAGCTGGACCTGCTTCCTTGATTGGCTTGCCGTTCTCGTCGAGCATGGCACGTACACGGCCGTAGTTCGAACCGACCAGCACCATGTCGCCTTGGCGCAGGGTACCGTCTTGAACCAGGACGGTCGCCACCGGGCCACGGCCCTTGTCGAGGCGGGACTCAACCACGACACCACGGCCAGGAGCCGATGGGGTAGCAGTCAGTTCCAGAACTTCGGCTTGCAGCAGAACGGCTTCGAGCAGTTCGTCAACGCCGGTACCCATCTTCGCAGAGACCGGTACGAACGGAGTGTCACCACCCCACTCTTCGGAAGTCACGCCATGAACCGACAGTTCGCTACGGATGCGATCGAGATCAGCGCCCGGCTTGTCGATCTTGTTCACGGCAACCACCAGCGGCACGCCAGCCGCTTTCGCGTGCTGAACAGCTTCGATGGTTTGTGGCATCACGCCGTCGTCCGCTGCAACCACCAGGATCACGATGTCGGTCGCCTTGGCACCACGAGCACGCATTGCGGTAAACGCGGCGTGACCCGGGGTGTCGAGGAACGTCACCATGCCACGGTCGGTTTCAACGTGGTAAGCGCCGATGTGCTGGGTAATGCCGCCGGCTTCGCCTGCAGCTACCTTGGCACGACGGATGTAGTCGAGCAGGGATGTCTTACCGTGGTCAACGTGGCCCATTACGGTCACGACCGGCGCACGGGAAACAGCCTCGCCTTCAAACTTCAGGGACTCGGCCAGGGAATCTTCCAGGGCGGTGTCGCTGACCAGGGTCACTTTGTGGCCCAGCTCTTCAGCAACCAGTTGGGCAGTTTCCTGATCCAGTACCTGGTTGATGGTGGCCGGAGTACCCAGCTTGAACATGAACTTGATGATTTCAGCAGCCTTGACCGACATCTGCTGGGCCAGATCGCCCACAGTGATGGTCTCGCCGATCTTCACTTCACGCACGACAGGGCCGGTTGGGCTCTGGAAACCGTGGGCGTTGCGTTTTTTCAGCTTGGCCTTGCCGCGACCACCACGACGGAAGCCATCGCTTTCTTCGTCGGTAGTACGTGGGGCAACGCGTGGAGCAGGCGCTTTCTCTTTGACCGACGCACGATGCGGAGCGTTTTTGCGCTCGCCATCACCGCCACCACCACGACGATTGTTATCGTCGGCACGTGGCTTGTCTGGACGACGCGGTTCGTCGCGCTTGCGGGCGTCAGCTGCAGGAGCAGGTGCGGCGGCAACCGGAGCGGCCTCACGCACAGCTTCTACCGGCGCGCTTGGCGCGGCGACTGCTTCAGTGGCAGCAGGTTGCGCAGCAGCAGGCTGGCGACGCGCTTCTTCTTCGGCGCGACGCTTGGCTTCTTCTTCAGCCTTCTGACGAGCAGCATTTTCTACTGCGCGACGTTCTTCCAGTTCGCGTTTGCGCTCGGCTTCGATTTCTTCCGGGCTGCGCTGTACGAAGACTTTCTTCTTGCGTACTTCAACGCTGATGCTCTTGCTACCAGCAACACGCAGTGTGCTGGTGGTTTTGCGCTGCAATGTAATCTTGCGCGGTTCTTCCACTTTCGCCTTGTGGCTGCTCTTCAAGTGAGTCAGCAAAGACTGCTTCTCACTATCGCTCACACCTTCATCGGCGGCGGTGTGCGGCAGACCTGCCTCACGCATCTGCTGCAACAGGCGCTCTACCGGTGTTTTGACCTCATCGGCCAGTTGTTTCACCGTGACTTGCGTCATGCACTTCTCTCCTCAGGCCGCGCCTAATTACTCGAACCAATGGGCTCGGGCGGCCATGATCAACTTGCCGGCACGATCATCGTCAATGCCGTCGATGTCGAGCAGATCGTCAATAGACTGCTCGGCCAGGTCTTCGCGGGTAATTACGCCGCGCACCGCCAGTTCCATCGCCAAATCCTTGTCCATACCCTCAAGCGAGAGCAGGTCTTCGGCCGGATGGGCGTCTGCCAGCTTTTCCTCAGTAGCGATGGCTTTAGTCAACAAACGATCCTTGGCCCGAGCGCGAAGCTCGTTGACGGTGTCTTCGTCAAAGCCGTCGATGTTGAGCATTTCTTCCAACGGTACGTAGGCAATCTCTTCCAGGCTGGTGAAGCCTTCATCTACCAGCACCTGCGCCAGGTCTTCGTCGACTTCCAGCTCGTCGATGAAGTTGCGCAGGATGTCACCGGTTTCAGCTTGCTGCTTAGCCTGGATGTCCGATTCGGTCATCACGTTCAGGGTCCAGCCGGTCAGTTGGCTGGCCAGACGCACGTTCTGACCACCACGACCAATGGCCTGAGCCAGATTGTCTGCGCCAACGGCGATGTCCATTGCATGGGCATCTTCGTCAACGATAATTGCCGCCACTTCAGCCGGCGACATGGCGTTGATCACGAACTGCGCCGGGTTATCGTCCCACAGGACGATGTCCACACGCTCACCGCCCAATTCGCCCGACACTGCCTGGACGCGCGAACCGCGCATACCAATGCAAGCGCCTTGCGGGTCGATGCGTTTGTCCTTGGAGCGAACCGCGATCTTGGCGCGTGAACCCGGGTCGCGGGACGCAGCCATGACTTCGATCAGGCCTTCGGCAATTTCCGGCACTTCAATACGGAACAGCTCGATCAGCATTTCCGGCGCGGTACGCGACAGGATCAACTGAGGGCCGCGGTTCTCGGTGCGGATTTCCTTGAGCAGCGCACGCAAACGCACGCCAACACGGAAAGTTTCGCGAGAGATAATGTCTTCGCGGGCCAGCAACGCTTCGGCGTTGTTGCCCAGGTCGACGATCACGTTGTCGCGGGTAACTTTTTTCACGGTGCCGGAGATGATTTCACCCAGGCGCTCGCGATAAGCGTCAACGACTTGAGCGCGCTCGGCTTCGCGAACCTTCTGCACAATGACCTGCTTGGCGGTCTGTGCAGCAATACGGCCGAATTCGATCGATTCGATCTTTTCTTCGACGACATCACCGACCTTGGCGCCAGGGTGCGTTTCAGCAACCTTGCTTGGCCAGGTTTCGATGGCCGGATCATCAAGATCGGCTTCTTCGACGACCGTCCAGCGACGGAAAGTCTCATAGGCACCGGTGTGGCGGTTGATTTCCACACGCAGATCAACTTCGTCTTCAAAACGCTTTTTGGTTGCAGTGGCCAGGGCCAGCTCCAGCGCTTCAAAAATCACGTTTGCCGGTACGCCCTTTTCATTGGATACCGACTCAACAACCAGCAGTACTTCTTTGCTCATCGTACGCCTCGCCTTTCGCAAGCCATTGGATCCGCGGGATCCGCGTCTCAGTCAAAACTGGGAATAATGTTGGCCTTGTCGATCATATCGATCGGCAACAGGAACTCATGGTCTTCTACCTGCACCACGACATCCTGTTCTTCTACACCGCGCAGAAGGCCCTGAAAGTTGCGACGCCCTTCGAACGGGGATCGCAGCTTGATCTTCACTTGTTCACCGGCAAATTTTGCAAACTGATCAATAGTGAACAGTGGGCGTTCCATGCCTGGCGAGGAAACTTCGAGGGTGTATTCAACGGAGATCGGATCTTCAACATCCAGGACACCGCTGATCTGACGGCTGACAATGGCACAATCGTCCACCAGCACGCCGCCCTCTTTATCGATATAAACGCGCAACATTGAGTGGCGACCTTGAGCCGAAAACTCAATACCCCAGCATTCATAGCCTAGGGCCACGACCACCGGGGCCAACAAGGCCTGCAACTCTTCTAGCTTGCTCGACACCTGAACCCCCTCGTGCATGTATGTGCATGCTGTGCAAAATAAAAAAATGGGCGAAACGCCCATCCTTGAAACGCCGTCGAACAGCGGCGTTGAAAGTGTCCAGCTAACAAAAAGCCCCTTAAAAGGGGCTCCGCTAAAACTGGTTGCGGGGGCCGGATTTGAACCGACGACCTTCGGGTTATGAGCCCGACGAGCTACCAGACTGCTCCACCCCGCGACAAAGCTGGGGCGGAAGTATACGACCGATCCCTTACAGGGTCAATGTAACCTTCCACCTACAAGAAAGCCCGCAACAGCGGGCTCTCCTGATAATTGGTACCGAGAAGGGGACTCGAACCCCTACACCCTATGGGCACAACCACCTCAAGGTTGCGTGTCTACCAATTCCACCACCTCGGCAATACAGCGTTTACAACCCTTCTTACTTCTGCTCTTGAGCTGGAGGTACGTCAGTCGCTGGAGTAGCCGACTTTTGCTCTTGAAGCACCGGGACATCATCAGAAGCCGGTTTTGCTTTTGGTACTTCCAACACTGCTGGGTTTGGGAGACCTACTTGAGTCAGCACATGAGCTTTCTCTTTAGCAAAGTAACCTAACCCCAAGCTGGTTATGAAGAAACCGGCGGCAAGTATAGCAGTAAACTTACTAAGAAAGGTAGAGGAACCTTGGCTTCCGAACACAGTATTTGAAGCACCTGCACCGAAAGACGCACCAGCATCCGCACCTTTACCCTGTTGCAACAAAACCAGGGCAACTACGCCCAGGGCAGCCAACAGATGAAAAACGACTACGACTGTTTCCAGCATTTTTTCAGTTTCCCGCGGCGCGACAGATCGCACCGAACTCATCTGCATTCAGGGAAGCTCCACCAATGAGCCCCCCATCGATATCCGGCATGCCGAACAGTTCGACCGCATTGGCCGCCTTCACGCTGCCGCCGTATAGAAGACGCACACCTTGTGCGACTTCAGAATTCTCTGCCGCCAACTGCGCGCGGATGGCTGCGTGCACATCCTGCGCCTGTTGCGGTGTAGCAGTCAGCCCGGTACCAATGGCCCAGACCGGCTCATAAGCAATAACTGCCTTTGCAAACGCACCAACACCCAGTTCCTCGATGATGCTGCCCAGCTGACGCGAGACAACTTCAAGAGTCTTGCCCGATTCACGCTGCTCCAGGGTCTCCCCTATGCACAACACTGGAATCAAGCCACAAGCCTGTGCCGCTGCGAACTTGCGATTGAGTGTCCCATCACGCTCGCCCATCATCTGACGGCGCTCGGAGTGCCCGACAAGCACATAGGAACAACCCGCATCGACCAATTGACTCGGTGCAATCTCACCGGTCAACGCACCTTGCATGGCTTCCACCGCAGAATTCTGCGCGCCGACCTGAATCGACTTGCCTTTCAAGCCATCAACTACTTGAGTGATATGCAAGCAAGGCGGGAAAACCGCGACATCAACACCGCTAGGCAAGGCCAAGTGACGAAGGCCATTGATCAGCTCAGCGACACTGGCGCGGGTACCGTGCATCTTCCAGTTACCAGCTACCATAGTGCGACGCATGCTGTACCTCGTCGGTCAAAGTGGGCGCAGATGTTACCCAACCACATCATCACTGGCAAGCCGAATTCAGGCGCAAACTTCAGTTACCAGTTTTGCCAGGTCTTCGGCGTGGCCGCGAACCTGAGTTTCGTCGTCACCTTCGACCATGACACGCACCAGAGGCTCTGTGCCGGACTTGCGCAACAACACCCGGCCACGCCCCGCCATTGCCAGGGTCACACGCTCGCACGCCTCTTTGACAGCGGGATGCTCGATCGGGTTTTCGCCACCGGCAAAACGCACGTTGAGCAATACTTGTGGGCACTTGCGCAGGGCCTGGCGCGCCTGGGCCAGGCTCTCTTCACGGCGACGCAGGGCCAATAGCACCTGCAGCGCAGCAATGATCGCGTCACCGGTGGTGGTGTGCTGGAAGCAAACAACATGCCCCGAGTTTTCCCCACCGATCTGCCAGTTACGCTCAAGCAACTCGGCGATCACATAGCGGTCACCGACATTGGCACGCACGAACGGAATGCCAAGATCTGCCAGGGCCAACTCCAACCCCAGGTTGCTCATCAGCGTACCGACGACACCCCCTTGCAGCTTGTTACGCTCATGCAGGTCGCGAGCAATGATGAACAGCAGGTCATCCCCGTCGACCACGGCACCGGTGTGATCCACCATGAGCACGCGATCGCCATCACCGTCGAAGGCAATGCCCAGGTCCGCATGCTCGGCCAGGACCGCCGCCTGCAGCTGACCCATATGCGTCGAGCCACAGTTGTCGTTGATGTTCAACCCGTTAGGCTGGGCCGACAGCACTGTCACATCAGCCCCAAGCTCCTTGAATACGCTCGGGGCCACCTTGTAGGTCGCACCATGGGCGCAGTCGACAACAATTTTCAGCCCGGCAAAATTGGTGCTGCTTGGTACGCTGCTCTTGCAGAATTCGATGTAGCGGCCAGAGGCGTCGTTGATACGCGACACCTTGCCCAGCTTGCTGGACTCAACCACCGTCATCGGTGCGTCCAGCAGCTCTTCGATCATCAACTCGATCTCATCCGGCAGCTTGGTGCCCAGACCCGAGAAAAACTTGATGCCGTTGTCATCATGGGGATTGTGAGAAGCACTGATGACAATCCCGGCTTCCGCGTGGAAGGTACGCGTGAGGTAGGCGATAGCCGGCGTCGGCATCGGCCCCAACAGCATCACATCGGCGCCCGCGGCGGACAAACCAGCTTCCAGTGCGGACTCAAACATGTACCCGGAAATTCGAGTGTCCTTACCCACCAGGATGCGGCAGGCGCCCATGCTACGGAACGCCATACCTGCCGCCCACCCCAGCTTGAGCATGAAGTCCGGAGTAATCGGAAACTCGCCGACCCGCCCACGGATACCGTCGGTGCCAAAATATTTTTTAGTCATAAGTGCTCCATCATTCTTATTCGGCTGATTCTACCGCGGCAATCATGCGCACCACATCCACCGTCTCGGCGACATCATGCACGCGCAAGATACGCGCACCCTTGGTCATAGCAAGCGCCGCGAGTGCGAGACCGCCGTACAACCGCTCACCTACCGGACGATTCAGTGCCATCCCTATCATGCTCTTGCGCGAAACACCGACCAACAGGGGCCGACCAAGGGCATGCAGGGACTCCATGTGCTTGAACAGGCTTAAGTTGTGCTGCAAGGACTTGGCGAAGCCAAACCCTGGATCCAGGATAATCTTTTCAGGCGCAATCCCGACTGCGGCGCATTGGGCGACCCTTTCAGCCAGGAAGCTGCTCACTTCACCCACCAGGTCATCATAGTGCGGGTTGTCCTGCATATTGCCGGGCTCACCCAGCATATGCATCAGGCACACCGGCAGACCGGTAGCCGCCGCCGCGTCCAGGGCGCCGTCACGCCGCAGGGAACGCACGTCGTTGATCAACCCTGCCCCCAGGCGCGCCGTCTCACGCATGACTGCCGGGGTGGAAGTATCGACCGAGATAATGACATCCAGCTCGCGAGCAATGCGCTCGACAATCGGCGCCACACGCTCCAGCTCCTCCAACGGAGAAACCACCCGAGCGCCCGGCCGAGTCGACTCACCGCCGACATCAATCAGGGTCGCCCCCGCCGACACCATTGCTTCGGCATGGCGCAACGCAGCATCGAGCTGACTGAAGCGGCCGCCGTCGGAAAAGGAGTCAGGGGTGACATTAAGAATGCCCATCACGTGCGTATGGGCCAAATCAAGAGCCCGGTTGCCGCAAGGCAACCGGGTGGAGGACAACACAGAAGTCATTTAAAACCTTAGTGGTCAGCTGCCGGACCACCGATCGGGGTTTCAGGGCGTTCGTTCTGCACGACAGGCGGAGTGCCAGAGGTGCCCGAACCACCTTCCCAATCACGCGGCTCACGCGGCGTACGGCCCGCCATGATGTCGTCGATCTGGTCAGCATCGATAGTCTCGTACTTCATCAACGCGTCAGCCATGGCGTCCAACTTGTCACGGTTGTCGGTCAGGATCTGCTTGGCCGTGCCATAGCACTGGTCAATGATGCTGCGCACTTCGGAGTCGATCAGTTTGGCTGTCTCGCCGGAGAAGCTGGCACTCTGACCACCACCCCCACGACCCAGGAACACCTCACCCTCTTCCTCGGCGTACATCAACGGACCGAGTTTCTCCGACAAGCCCCACTTGGTCACCATGTTCCGCGCAATCTGACTGGCACGCATGATGTCATTGGAAGCACCGGTCGTTACGCCATCAAAGCCCAGGGTCATCTCTTCAGCAATTCGACCGCCGTACAGTGAGCAGATCTGGCTGATCAGCGCACGCTTGGAGAGGCTGTAACGATCCTCTTCCGGCAGGAACATGGTGACACCCAGCGCCCGACCCCGAGGAATGATCGACACTTTGTAGACCGGATCATGCTCTGGCACAACGCGACCCACAATGGCGTGACCGGCTTCGTGGTAAGCGGTGTTCTGCTTTTCTTTCTCGGACATGACCATGGATTTGCGCTCTGCGCCCATCATGATCTTGTCTTTCGCCAGTTCGAACTCTTTCATCTCGACGATGCGCTTGCCTGTACGGGCCGCGAACAACGAAGCTTCGTTCACCAGGTTGGCCAGGTCGGCACCGGAGAAACCCGGCGTACCACGCGCAATCACTGCTGGAGCGACATCGTCACCCATCGGCACTTTGCGCATGTGGACTTTGAGGATCTGCTCGCGACCACGGATATCCGGCAAGCCTACGACAACCTGACGGTCGAAGCGGCCTGGACGCAGCAGCGCAGGGTCCAGCACGTCAGGACGGTTGGTCGCAGCGATGACGATGATGCCGTCATTCATCTCGAAACCATCCATCTCGACCAGCAACTGGTTGAGGGTCTGCTCACGCTCATCGTGACCACCGCCCATGCCAGCACCACGATGGCGACCAACAGCGTCGATTTCATCGATGAAGATAATGCACGGTGCGTGTTTCTTGGCCTGCTCGAACATATCGCGAACGCGGCTGGCGCCGACACCGACGAACATTTCGACGAAGTCAGAACCGGAAATGGTGAAAAAAGGCACCTTGGCTTCACCGGCAATCGCCTTGGCCAGCAAGGTTTTACCGGTACCCGGAGGACCGACCATCAGCACGCCGCGAGGAATACGGCCGCCCAGGCGCTGGAACTTGCCCGGATCGCGCAGGAATTCAACCAACTCACCGACTTCTTCCTTTGCCTCGTCGCAACCCGCGACGTCAGCCAGGGTGGTCTTCACCTGATCTTCGGAGAGCAGGCGCGCCTTGCTCTTGCCGAAGCTCATCGGCCCGCCCTTGCCTCCCGCACCGCCTTGCATCTGGCGCATGAAGAACATGAACACGGCGATGATCACCAGGATCGGGAAGCTGGCCACCAGGAGTTGAGTCCAGATGCTCTGCTGCTCAGGCTGCTTGCCTTCGACAACCACATGGTTATCCACCAGGTCGCCGATCAGACCGTTGTCCTGAATGGCCGGACGAATGGTCTTGAAGCTATCGCCATCGTTGCGTTTGCCGGTGATCACGTAGCCATCAACCGCCACGCGCTCGACCTTGCCATCCTTAACTTGCTGGATGAAGTCGGAATAGTTGAGGGTCTGCGGCTCGTTAGGGCTGGAGAAGTTGTTCATCACCGTCACCAGGACAGCCGCGATGATCAACCACAGGATCAGATTCTTTGCCATATCGTTCAATTAACTACCCTCTGAAGCAAGCTCCGCTACTGGCGCGCGCTTCGCATGATATTCACCGGCCTAACTTACTACATTACCTACAACTCTGGCAGGCGCCGTCTGTAACCCTTTGTGAAACTTTGACTACACAATATTCGTAAAGCTTCGTGACGAAAGCGATATAAAAAAACCTATCGACTCCCTTCAAACCTTCAAAGACGCTCATCACTGGCAGCGCCTTCAATGCCGCGGAACCCCCGCGCCAGCAGATATTGCTCGCGAGACCGGTCCCGGGAAGAGTCCGGTTTACGCATCTGTACCTTGTCGAACAGCTTGCGGATGTTCTTGTGGTACTCGTCGAAGCCTTCACCCTGGAAGACCTTGACCAGGAAATCACCACCCGGACGCAATACCCGCCCCGCCAGATCCAGCGCCAACTCGCACAGGAACATGGCTCGCGGCATATCAACAGCCGGTAATCCACTCATATTGGGGGCCATGTCGGAAATCACAAGGTCTACCTGCGAATTTCCGACGGCTTCCAGGATCTCGGCCAGTACGGCGTCCTGGGTAAAATCGCCGTGCACGAAGGTTACATCCGGGATGCTGTCCATCTCGAGGATGTCGGAAGCGATCAATCGGCCTTGCCCGCCAATCAGACGACTGGCCACCTGGGACCAGCCACCGGGTGCTGCACCCAGGTCGATTACGCTCATGCCGGGGCGAAACAATTTGTCCTTGTCCTGGAGCTCCAGCAGCTTGTAGCTGGCCCGGGACCGGTAGCCGTCCTTCTGCGCCTTTTTGACGTAAGGATCGTTGAAATGCTCTTGCAGCCACTTAAGGCTAGTTTTGGAACGGGCCACGGGCCACCTCGAAAAATAAAACGGGTCGTGATTAACTGGGCGGTCCCGGACTCGCTCGGGTAAACTGGCCGCCGCTTTTTACAAGATCAGACGCAGGGGTCAGATTATGCCGCTCACTCAAGAGCAGAAGAAACAGTACAAATCCATTGGCCACCATCTGAAACCAGTTTTGATTGTGGCAGATAACGGTTTGACTGAAGGTGTGTTAGCCGAATTTGAACGCGCACTGAACGATCACGAACTGATCAAGATCAAGGTCAATATCCTTGACCGTGAAGCGCGCCTGGCCGCCATTGCAGAACTGTGCAAGGTTGGCAAAGCGGACCTGGTCCAGGTCATCGGCAAGATGGCGCTGCTGTATCGCAAGAACTTCAGCGTCAACAAGCAACTGTCGAACGTTCATCGCTTCAAATGACAACAAGGGTCACGGGCGTGCTTCGCGCGCCCCGCCACTCCATCCCGGTGCAGGCTGTATAACCAGCACCAGGCCGGAGAACCCTAGCACAAGATAGCTGAATAGCTGCCAGCGCAACGCTTCCGGCAGCCACACATGCACAATGCAGTACATCGCACATGCATACAGCGCCATCAACAGCAGTTGGCCGCGAATATCCCGCCACAAACTCTCCAAGCCTTCGGCCTTGACCAGCACCAACGCCTGGAGCGTCACGCACGCCGCCGCAAAACCCACCAGCAGCGCACTCAGTAATCCATCGATCTCATCGATCAGCAACGGTGCCAGGCCAATCAGGCCCAGCGCCGGTAACACGCCAATGTGCAACAACCACAGGCCGCCCACCCAAAGCATCTGGGCAAGCTGCCAAAGCATGGCGCCCGCACGAAGCGGGCGCCGCCGTTCAGACGTGACGAACTTCAACAATCTCGTACTCGATCACGCCACCCGGCGTCTTGACCGCCACCACGTCACCCTCTTCCTTGGCAATCAAGGCGCGGGCAAGCGGGGAGCCGACGGAGATCTTGCCGAGTTTGAAGTCAGCTTCGTCTTCCCCGACGATGTGGTAGACCACGCTTTCGTCAGTCTCGACGTTGGCGATTTCCACGGTGGTACCGAAAATCACCTTGCCGGTCTTCGGAATGGTCGTTACGTCGATGACCACCGAGTTCTGCAGGCGGCCTTCGATGTCACGGATCCGCGCCTCGACCATACCTTGCTGCTCGCGAGCAGCATGGTATTCGGCGTTTTCCTTAAGGTCACCCAGTTCGCGGGCCGTACCGATGTCCTGGCTCAGCTTTGGACGTACGACCTTGGTCAGATGGGCGTGCTCCTCTTCCAGGGCCTTGAAGCCCTGGACGGTCATTGGGTATTTGGTCATGCCTTCAATCCTGCGTGTAGATCCTGCAAGCGACGCACGGTCTTTTCCGGACCGAACTTGAGTGCTTCGCAGATGGCTTCGCCAGCAGCAATGGTGGTGGTGCAGTAGATCTTGTGCTGCAAGGCGTTACGACGAATGGAATAGGAGTCCGCGATCGACTGGCGACCTTCGGTGGTGTTGATGATCAGCGTGACTTCGTCATTCTTGATCATGTCGACCACGTGCGGACGGCCTTCCGTCACCTTGTTCACGCGACGCACTTTCAGGCCGGCAGCCTCGATCAGCTTGGCGGTCCCGGCGGTGGCCACGACTTCAAAACCCAAGTTGATCAGATCACGGGCCACGCCTGCAACCAGTGGCTTGTCATCATCACGCACGCTGATAAACGCAGTACCGCCGGTCGGCAGCACCTCGCTGGCACCCATCTGGGCCTTGGCGAACGCTTCACCGAAGGTATCGCCCACGCCCATCACTTCACCGGTGGACTTCATCTCTGGGCCCAGGATCGGGTCCACACCAGGGAATTTGGCGAATGGGAACACCGCCTCTTTCACACTGTAGAAGTTCGGAATGATTTCCTTGGTGAAGCCGATTTCCTTCAGGGTCTTACCGGCCATCACGCGGGCAGCGATCATGGCCAGGGACACACCGATGCACTTGGAAACAAATGGCACGGTACGCGAAGCGCGCGGGTTGACTTCGATGACGTAGATGTCTTCGCCTTGCAGCGCCAACTGTACGTTCATCAAGCCGACCACGCCCAGTTCCAGGGCCATTTTCTTGACCTGTTCGCGCATCTCGTCCTGGATGTGCGCCGGCAGCGAGTACGGTGGCAGCGAGCACGCCGAGTCACCGGAGTGAACACCCGCCTGCTCGATGTGCTGCATGATCGCGCCGATCACGACGTCAGTGCCGTCGCAGACCGCATCCACATCCATTTCGATAGCGCAGTTGAGGAAGTGGTCCAGCAGCACCGGGCTGTCGTTGGACACTTTCACCGCATCGCGCAGGTAACGCTTGAGTTCTTCTTCTTCGTAGACAATTTCCATCGCCCGACCGCCCAGTACGTAGGACGGACGCACCACCAGCGGGTAGCCGATCTTGCTGGCGGCGCGGATGGCCTCGTCTTCGCTGCGCACGGTGGCGTTCGGCGGCTGACGCAGGTTCAGGCGTTCAACCATCTGCTGGAAGCGCTCACGGTCTTCCGCACGGTCGATGGCATCTGGGCTGGTGCCAATGATCGGCACGCCGGCCGCTTCAAGGGCACGCGCCAGTTTCAGCGGAGTTTGGCCGCCGTACTGGACGATCACGCCTTTTGGCTTCTCGACGCGCACGATTTCCAGCACGTCTTCCAGGGTCACTGGCTCGAAATACAGGCGATCAGAGGTGTCGTAGTCGGTGGAAACAGTTTCCGGGTTGCAGTTGACCATGATGGTCTCGTACCCGTCTTCGCGCAGGGCGAGAGCGGCGTGTACGCAGCAGTAGTCGAACTCGATACCCTGGCCGATACGGTTCGGACCGCCGCCCAGGATCATGATCTTGTCGCGACCCGACGGGGCGGCTTCGCACTCTTCCTCATAGGTGGAGTACAGGTAGGCGGTGTCGGTGGAGAACTCGGCGGCGCAGGTGTCAACGCGCTTGTAGACCGGGAAGATCTCCAGCTTGTGGCGATGCGTGCGCAGGTTCTTCTCGGTCACACCCAGCAGCTTGGCCAGGCGCTGGTCGGAGAAGCCTTTGCGCTTGAGGCGGAACATCATGTCGCGGTCGATGCTGGCCAGACCGAGGGTCTTGACCTTCTCTTCTTCCTTGATCAGATCTTCGATCTGCACCAGGAACCACGGGTCGATCATATTCATGCCGAAGATGTCTTCGACAGTCATGCCGGCGCGGAAGGCGTCAGCCACGTACCAGATACGCTCGGCGCCCGGCACGGTCAGCTCGCGCTTGAGCACGCTCATGCTTTCCGGGTTGCTCAGGTCGAGCTTCTCGTCCAGGCCGCAAACGCCCACTTCCAGGCCGCGCAGGGCTTTCTGCAGGGATTCCTGGAAAGTACGGCCGATGGCCATGACTTCACCAACCGACTTCATCTGAGTAGTCAGGCGCGCGTCAGCCTTGGCGAATTTCTCGAAGGCGAAACGTGGCAGCTTGGTGACGACGTAGTCGATGGACGGTTCGAAGGACGCCGGGGTCTTGCCGCCGGTGATGTCGTTCGACAGCTCATCGAGGGTGTAACCCACAGCCAGCTTGGCCGCGACCTTGGCGATCGGGAAGCCGGTCGCTTTCGACGCCAGGGCCGACGAACGCGATACACGCGGGTTCATCTCGATCACGACCATGCGGCCAGTGTTCGGGCAGATACCGAACTGAACGTTGGAACCGCCGGTTTCAACGCCAATCTCGCGCAATACCGCCAGGGAGGCGTTACGCAGGATCTGGTATTCCTTGTCGGTCAGGGTCTGTGCCGGAGCAACGGTGATCGAGTCACCGGTGTGCACGCCCATCGGGTCAAAGTTTTCGATGGAGCAGACGATGATGCAGTTGTCCTTTTTGTCGCGGACAACTTCCATTTCATATTCTTTCCAGCCGATCAGCGATTCGTCGATCAGCAGTTCCTTGGTCGGCGACAGGTCCAGACCACGGGCGCAGATTTCTTCGAACTCTTCACGGTTGTAGGCGATACCGCCACCGGTGCCGCCCATGGTGAAGGACGGACGGATGATGCACGGGAAGCCGAGAGTCTCGAGGACTGCGTTGGCTTCTTCCATGGTGTGGGCGATACCGGAGCGCGGACACGCCAGGCCGATGGACTTCATCGCCTTGTCGAAACGCGAACGGTCTTCAGCCTTGTCGATGGTGTCGGCATTCGCGCCGATCATCTCTACGCCGAACTTTTCCAGCACGCCTTCGCGTTCCAGGTCCAGGGCGCAGTTCAGTGCAGTCTGGCCGCCCATGGTGGGCAGCAGCGCGTCCGGACGCTCTTTCTCGATGATCTTGGCAACGGTCTGCCACTTGATCGGCTCGATATAGGTGGCGTCGGCCATGGCCGGGTCGGTCATGATGGTCGCCGGGTTGGAGTTCACCAGGATGACGCGGTAGCCCTCCTCGCGCAGGGCCTTACAGGCCTGGGCGCCGGAGTAGTCGAATTCGCAGGCCTGGCCGATAACGATCGGGCCAGCGCCGAGAATCAGGATGCTTTTTATGTCTGTACGTTTTGGCATGGGTTTGTCACTCAAATCCGCAGGTCAGTCGGCAAGCCGTCTTGAACATTCTTTGAAGAGCCTGCGGGGGCCACCGACAGTCGGGGCCGCCCGCAGGCCACTCAGTCAGCGTCGCTTGGCCATCTCATTGATGAAACGGTCGAACAGCGGCGCTACGTCGTTCGGGCCCGGGCTTGCTTCAGGGTGGCCCTGGAAGCTGAATGCGCTCTTGTCAGTGCGCTCGATGCCTTGCAGGGAGCCGTCGAACAGCGACTTGTGAATTGCGCGGACGTTGCCCGGCAGGGTCGCTTCATCCACCGCAAAGCCGTGGTTCTGGCTGGTGATCATCACAACGCCAGTGTCCAGGTCTTGCACAGGGTGGTTGGCACCGTGGTGGCCGTGCCCCATTTTCAGGGTCTTGGCGCCGGAGGCCAGGGCCAGCAACTGGTGACCCAGGCAGATACCGAAGACTGGAATTTCGGTTTCCAGCACATCCTTGATCGCCTGGATGGCGTAGTCGCAAGGCTCGGGGTCACCCGGACCGTTGGACAGGAACACGCCGTCCGGTTGCAGGGCGAGCACATCGCTGGCCGGAGTTTGCGCAGGTACCACGGTCACGCGGCAACCGCGCTCGACCAGCATGCGCAGGATGTTGTACTTGATGCCGTAGTCATAGGCGACGACGTGGTAAGGCAGCTCAGCAGCCTCGATGGTCGCGTGACTGTCAGTCTTCAAGTCCCAGACGGTGGAGCGCCACTCGTACTTTTCCTTGGTGCTGACGACTTTCGCCAGGTCCATGCCTTTCAGGCCAGGGAAGCCTTGCGCAGCAGCGATCGCTGCCTCTTCGGAAATATTCTCACCGGCCATGATGCAGCCGTTCTGCGAGCCTTTTTCACGCAGGATGCGTGTCAGGCGACGCGTATCGATACCGGCGATTGCCACAACATTGTTGGCTTTCAGGTAATCGGACAGCGACATCGTGTTACGCCAGTTGCTCGCGACCAGTGGCAGGTCACGAATTACCAGACCCGCCGACCAGACACGATCAGACTCGACGTCTTCCGGTGTAGTACCGGTGTTGCCGATGTGCGGATAGGTCAGGGTAACGATCTGTTGGGCGTAGGAAGGATCGGTAAGGATTTCCTGATAGCCGGTCATGGCGGTGTTGAACACCACCTCTCCAACGGTTTGACCGTCGGCTCCAATGGCTTCGCCGCGAAAAATGCTGCCATCAGCAAGGGCGAGTATGGCTGGCTTAGTCAAGAAGACCTCCCGTAAATAAAGCCTGAAAGGGCGATCGCAGGTTGTAAAAAAGCGGAGTGACGTATGGACACGTCACCCCGCTTCTTCACCGAATTATTCTGCGCGCTTTTAGTGGACACACTAAAGCTGTAGCTTACAGAAAAAGGCTTTTTTGGTCCACCGCTAATGAGCCTTAAAGGCAGGGGAATGCGACAGGACGTCGCTTAGCGGGTAAAAACGGGGCCTCAGGATAATCCTGAGGCCCGATTTTGGCTACTGATTAGTGCAGATCCAGCACGTCACGCATGTCATACAGACCCGGCTCACGACCTTCCAGCCAGAGCGCAGCACGGACGGCGCCCTTGGCAAACGTCATGCGACTGGAGGCCTTGTGCGTGATCTCCAGGCGCTCACCTTCAGTGGCAAACAGCACGGTGTGATCACCCACAACATCACCACCGCGCACGGTCGCAAAGCCGATGGTGTCACGCGCACGCGCACCGGTATGACCTTCACGGCCATATACGGCCACCTTGGACAAATCCCGGCCCAACGCCTCAGCGATGGCTTCACCCATGCGCAGCGCGGTGCCCGACGGCGCATCGATCTTGTGACGATGATGGGTCTCGATGATTTCGATATCCGCCTCATCCCCCAGCACGCGCGCCGCCAGATCCAGCAACTTGAGCGACAGGTTCACACCCACGCTGAAGTTGGCCGCGAAGACGATCGGGATATCCTTGCCCGCCTCCACCAGCAACTGCTTCTGCTCGGCACTCAAACCCGTCGTACCGATCACCATGGCCTTGCCCGCCTTGCGGCAGAACGCCAGGTTTTTCAGCATCACGTCAGGCAGGGTAAAGTCGATCAACACGTCGAACTCTTCAGCCACCTGCTCCAGGCTGCTCGACAACGACACACCGATACGGCCCAGCGAGGCCAACTCGCCCGCATCCGCACCAATCAACGTGCTGCCCGGGCGAACGATGGCTGCGGTCAACCCGGACGCCGGCGAGCGCTGCTGCACCGCCTCGACCAGCGTCTTCCCCATGCGCCCGGCAGCGCCCATAACGGCTATACGTCGCATATCCACTCCTTACAGGTCGCCGAAGAAGCGCTTCACGCCATCGAAAAACCCAGTGGTTTTCGGTGAATGGGAGTCGTCACCTTCCAACGAACTGCGGAACTCTTCGAGCAGCTCACGCTGACGACGCCCCAGGTTGACCGGGGTCTCGACCGCTACGCGGCACATCAGATCGCCTGCACCACCGCCGCGCACCGGCGCAACGCCCTTGCCACGAATACGGAACTGCTTGCCGGTCTGGGTACCCTCGGGGATCTTCAGCTTGACCCGACCATCCAGGGTCGGAATCTCCAACTCGCCGCCCAAGGCTGCATCGACAAAGCTGATCGGCACTTCGCAGAACAGGTGCTTGCCGTCGCGCTGGAATATCGAGTGCTCACGCACATTGATCACCACGTACAGGTCACCGGTAGGGCCACCCTGGGTGCCCGCCTCGCCCTCACCCGACAAACGGATGCGGTCTCCGGTATCCACACCCGCCGGCACTTTGACCGACAGGGTCTTGTACTCTTCGACGCGACCTTCGCCGTGGCACGAGTCGCACGGATCGGAAATGATCTTGCCCTGGCCGTGGCAGCGCGGGCAGGTTTGCTGCACCGAGAAGAAGCCCTGCTGCATACGGACCTGGCCGATACCGCCACAGGTCGGGCAGGTGATCGGCGAGGAGCCTTTCTTGGCGCCCGAGCCATCGCACGGCTTGCAATTAACCAGCGTCGGCACGCGGATGTTGACGCTGGTACCGCGCACGGCCTCTTCCAGGTTCAACTCGAGGGTGTAGCGCAAGTCGCTGCCACGCTGGGCGCCACCACGCTGGCCACCCCGGCCACCGCCAAAGAAGTCACTGAAAACGTCGCCGAAGATATCGGAGAAGTTCTGGCCGCCGAAACCTGCACCGCCGCCGCCCATGCTCGGGTCGACACCGGCATGACCATACTGGTCGTAAGCCGCACGCTTGTTCGGATCAGAAAGGCATTCGTAGGCCTCGTTGGCCTCCTTGAACATTTCTTCGGATTCTTTGCTATCCGGATTACGGTCCGGGTGGTGCTTCATCGCCAGGCGACGGTAAGCCTTTTTCAGGTCCGCATCGCTGGAGCCGCGCTCCACACCCAATACTTCGTAATAGTCACGCTTTGCCATAAGTCTTTGCACTCTTAAGGACGTTTGGCCAGACCCTCCTGAGCCTTGCCAAACTCGTTGAGCCCCAATACAGGCCCGGACCCAACTCACGTCAATTCAACGATCCTGGTCATTACTGCTTTCAGCCAGGGACCCGGCCAAAAACGCGGTGACTGTCGCCCGGGAAGCAGGAGCATTCCCGATCACACCGCCAACATCCGAGCGTTGTCGCATGTTGTAAAAATTCGCATACCCCAGACACGCCAACGCGGGAGCAAGCTCCCGCGCGGCGACATCCTACCAGTCACCGCTTGATAGCGGTCAACCGGGCGACCAACTTACTTTTGGTCTTTGACTTCTTCGAACTCGGCATCGACAACGTCGTCGTGCTTGGCTTCAGGCTCTGCGTGCTGTGCAGCACCATCAGCCGGCTGCCCTTGCTCGGCGTACATTTTCTGGGCAACCGGTGCGGAGACTTTCGACAGCTCCTCAACCTTGGCTTCGATGGCAGCCTTGTCGTCGCCTTTGATGGCGGCTTCCAGGGCAACCACGGCAGCTTCGATTGCGGTCTTCTCCTCAGCAGTCACTTTATCGCCAGCATCCGCGACCATTTTGCGGGTCGAGTGAACCAGTGCATCACCCTGGTTACGGGCGCCAGCCAGCTCGGCAAACTTGGCATCTGCGTCGGCGTTGGCTTCAGCATCACGGATCATCTGTTGAATTTCTTCATCAGACAGACCGGAGTTGGCCTTGATGGTGATCTTCTGCTCTTTGCCAGTCGCCTTGTCCTTGGCACCTACGTGCAAGATGCCGTTGGCGTCGATGTCGAAGGTCACTTCGATTTGTGGCACGCCACGTGGTGCTGGTGGAATCTCGGCCAGGTCGAACTTGCCCAGGGACTTGTTCTGAGCCGCTTGCTTACGCTCACCTTGCAGCACGTGAATGGTCACAGCGCCTTGGTTGTCATCGGCAGTCGAGAACACCTGGGATTTCTTGGTAGGAATCGTGGTGTTTTTCTCGATCAGCGCAGTCATCACGCCGCCCATGGTTTCGATACCCAGGGTCAGCGGGCTGACGTCCAGCAGCAGCACGTCTTTCACGTCGCCGGCCAATACCGCGCCCTGGATGGCAGCACCCATGGCAACCGCTTCGTCCGGGTTCACGTCTTTACGTGCTTCCTTGCCGAAGAACTCGGTTACTTTCTGCTGTACCAGTGGCATACGGGTCTGACCGCCCACCAGGATCACGTCGTTGATGGAACCAACGTCGATACCTGCGTCTTTCAGGGCAATGCGGCAAGGTTCGATGGTGCGCTGAACCAGGTCTTCAACCAGTGCTTCCAACTTGGCGCGAGAAATCTTCACGTTCAAGTGCTTAGGACCAGTGGCGTCTGCAGTGATGTACGGCAGGTTGACGTCGGTCGACATGCTCGAGGACAGCTCGATCTTGGCTTTTTCAGCAGCTTCCTTGAGGCGCTGCATAGCCAGCGGGTCACCCTTGAGGTTCATGCCGCTTTCTTTCTTGAATTCGTCAACGAGGTAGTCGATCAGACGAATGTCAAAGTCTTCACCACCCAGGAACGTGTCGCCGTTGGTGGCCAACACTTCGAACTGGTGCTCGCCGTCAACTTCAGCGATCTCGATGACCGAGACGTCGAACGTACCGCCACCCAGGTCATAAACGATCACAGTGTGGTCGCCCTTGGCCTTGTCCATACCGTAGGCCAGAGCGGCTGCGGTAGGTTCGTTGATGATACGTTTTACGTCCAGGCCCGCGATGCGGCCGGCGTCTTTGGTCGCCTGGCGCTGGCTGTCGTTGAAGTAGGCCGGAACGGTGATGACCGCTTCAGTCACTGCTTCACCGAGGTAGTCTTCGGCAGTCTTCTTCATCTTTTTCAAGACTTCAGCCGAGATCTGCGGTGCAGACATCTTGTTGCCATTGACTTCAACCCAGGCGTCGCCGTTGTCAGCCTTGGCGATTTTGTAAGGCACCATCTTGATGTCTTTCTGTACGACTTCTTCGTCGAACTTACGACCGATCAGACGCTTCACCGCGTATAGGGTGTTGTGCGGGTTGGTGACAGCCTGACGCTTGGCCGACTGACCAACGAGGATCTCGCCATCATTTGCGTAAGCAATGATCGACGGCGTGGTACGCGCGCCTTCGGCGTTTTCGATAACTTTGGCTTTGCCGTTTTCCATGACGGAGACGCAGGAGTTGGTGGTCCCCAGGTCGATACCGATAATTTTGCCCATGATTTACTCTCCCGAAACTTGAATTTGGATGCCGCAGCAGTGGTGGCTAACTGCGGTAGCACTTAAACGCTTGACTTATAGATGGGGGCCTTACGGCGTATTTCAAGCCTGCTCATCAATAGAAGGCGAAACCGGTGCAGGAGCCTTGCTCACTACAACCATCGCCGGGCGCAGCAAGCGACCATTGAGCTGATACCCCTTCTGGAACACTTTCAACACGCTGTTAGGCTCCAAGTCATGGCTTTCCTGCATGGCCATGGCTTGGTGATGCTCAGCGTTGAACGGTTCGCCGCCGGTTGGATCGATGGCTTCCAACTGATAACGCTTCAGGGTGTCCTGGAACATTTTCAGGGTCAGTTCGATCCCTTCGCGCATTGGGCGGATGTTTTCGTCGTCCGGGTTGGACAACTCAAGGCCACGTTCCAGGCTGTCGATGATCGGCAGCAAGTCACCGGCGAATTTTTCCAGCGCGAATTTGTGAGCCTTCTCTACATCCTGCTCGGCACGGCGGCGGACGTTCTGCAGATCGGCGGCAACACGCAAAGACTGGTCCTGCGCAGCGGCCAATTGCTCTTCGAGCACTTGCACACGCACGGCCAGGTCTTCCGAGCCAGCCTGGGTAGCGTCTGGAGTTTGCGTATCCTGCGTCTGTTCGTCAGCCATAGATTTCTCCTTTCAAAATCATGCGCGAACTCAACTCGCGCTTCTGTTCCGGTATATGGGGCCACAATTTCAGGGTTCAAGGGCGCAGGCGTTACCAAAAGTCTTTCCCATGACCGGGATCAATTCCTGCCCCATCATTCCTCATTGCGCTAAAAAAAGTGGCGACTCAAGCAAATCGAGCTAAGCGCCAGGATTGTCAGCCCTGAATAAAACACTGTATAAATAACCAGACCTAAAGCCTGGGAACGACGTTCATGCTCGTGCACCTGTCCGTACATAACTACGCCATCGTTGAACACCTGGATCTCGAACTGGATCGCGGGATGAGCGTAATCACAGGCGAAACCGGCGCCGGCAAGTCGATCATGCTCGACGCGCTCGGCCTGACCCTGGGCGATCGCGCCGACAGCGGCGTGGTGCGTCCGGGTGCGGACAAGGCCGACATCCTGGCTACCTTCGACCTGGCAGACATTCCCGAAGCCGAGGCCTGGCTCGCCGAGCGCGACCTGAATAATGAGGGGCCGTGCATCCTGCGCCGGGTGATCACCGCCGAAGGGCGCTCGCGCGGCTACATCAATGGCACGCCCTGCCCGCTTGGCGACCTGAAAGCCCTGGGCGAGTTGCTCATCGATATCCACAGCCAACATGAACACCAGTCCCTGCTGAAAACCGACACCCACCGCCGCCTGCTCGACGAATATGCCGGCGCCACCGACCTGGCCCGCCAGGTGCAGCTTGCCGCTCAACGCTGGCGCCAGACCCGCCAGGAATTAGAGCGACTCTCCAACTCCGGCGACGAGCAGCGCGCTCGCCATCAACTGCTCAGCTACCAGCTTGAAGAGCTCGAAAGCCTGGCACTCGGCGAGACCGAGTTGGAACAACTCGAACAGGAACACAAGAACCTCACCAATGCCGAAACCCTGTTGGGCATCTGCCGCCAAGTGGTGGAGCAATGCAGCGAAAGCGATTCGGGCAATGTGCTCAACGCACTGACGGCCAGCCTCAACCGACTGTCCAGCGTCAACAATGCTTCGGGCTCGCTCAGCGAAGCCACCACCCTGCTGACCAGTGCGCAGATCCAGGTAGAAGAAGCCGTGGGCGAGTTGAATCGCTTCCTCGACCACTTTGATGCCGATCCCTCCCGCCTGCAGGAAATAGAGGAGCGCCTGGACACTATCTATACCCTGGCGCGCAAACATCGAATCCAGCCCACCGACGTGGCCACGATGCAGCAAAAGCTGCTGGATGAAATCGAAACACTGAATGCCAACGACGAATCCATCGAACGATTGGGCGATGAACTCGCATCCTTTGCCCGTCACTATCAAGAGAAGGCCCGCGAGCTGAGCGACCTGCGCCAGCAAGCAGCCGCCAGCCTGGCCAGTGCCGTAGAGCAGGAGATCCAGCGCCTGGGCATGCCGGGTGGGCGCTTCACGATTGAATTGCGCGCCAATGCCAGCAATGAGCTGCAGCCCCACGGCCTGGAGCAGGTAGAACTGCTGGTCAGCGCCAACCCTGGGCAGCCGCTCAAGGCGCTGGCAAAAGTGGCATCCGGCGGCGAGTTGTCGCGCATCAGCCTGGCGATCCAGGTGATTACCGCCCAAACGTCACGGGTGCCTACGCTGGTATTCGACGAAGTGGACGTCGGTATCGGCGGGCCGACCGCAGAAATTGTTGGCCAGTTGTTGCGACGCCTGGGGGATAGAGGCCAGGTGCTGACGGTGACTCACTTGCCACAGGTAGCGGCACAGGGGCATCAACACCTGTTTGTGCACAAGGTGCGCGGCGATGAAGCGACACACACAGCCGTGTCGAAGCTGAACAAATCGGAACGTGTGGAAGAAGTGGCTCGGATGCTCGGCGGTATCGACCTGACCAAAGAGTCCCTGGCCCACGCGAAGAAAATGGTGGTGGCCGCGAAAGCCTGAAGCTAGCATTTTCTCCCTTATAGAAAGCACGAAGGCGACCCTAGGGTCGCCTTCGATCGTTTCGCAGAGAGAATCTGCGTCGTTTTTTACTTTTTCTTACGGATGTACAGGACCAGATTATGGTCAACCAGATCGAAGCCATGCTCCTCAGCAATCTTATGCTGCAGCGCTTCG
Organism: Pseudomonas sp. GW821-FHT09C08; assembly: GCF_059418125.1. Lineage (NCBI taxonomy): Bacteria > Pseudomonadati > Pseudomonadota > Gammaproteobacteria > Pseudomonadales > Pseudomonadaceae > Pseudomonas > Pseudomonas sp. GW821-FHT09C08. The sequence continues at coordinate 67,223 of NZ_JBWKPG010000015.1, forward strand.
ATCTCAGGGCTGGTGAACTCGATAACCTCATTGGTATCCAGGTCAACCATGTGGTCGTGATGACCACCGTCAGCCAATTCGAACACTGCATGACCGCCGTCGAAATTATGACGAACCACCAGCCCTGCGGCTTCAAACTGGGTCAGCACACGGTAAACCGTGGCCAGGCCAACGTCCTCGTTAGACTCCATCAGCGCCTTGTAAACATCCTCGGCACTCATGTGGCGCTGCTCAGCAGAATCGAGCATTTGTAGAATCTTGACTCGTGGCAGAGTCACTTTAAGACCGGCTTTGCGTAGTTCGCTATTTTCAACCATGGTTAGCTTTCTCGCGGATGCTGCTTCGCAGCTTCTCTTAATACGGGTATGATCGGCGTTTACGTTGTCCCAGCCAAGATAGTGGAAGTCGCCCACCGATGCAAAACACCAAGCTCTTGCTAACCAGTTTCACCTTTGTGGGACTGCTCGCACTCGCCGGTTGTTCATTCCCCGGGGTTTACAAAATCGACATCCAGCAGGGCAATGTCGTCACGCAGGACATGATAGACCAGTTACGCCCGGGAATGACCCGACGGCAAGTAAGGTTTATCATGGGCAACCCCCTGCTGACCGACACTTTCCATGCTGATCGCTGGGATTATCTCTACAGCATCCAGCCGGGTGGCGGTGAACGCCAGCAGGAGCGCGTCAGCGTCATTTTCAATGGCAATGACCAACTCGTCAGCCTGTCTGGTGACTTCATGCCCGGCGTGAGCCGAGATGAAGCCTTGCTCGGCAAGGACAACGGCGCCAACGTGACTGCCCCTGCGCAGGAAAACGAGAAGCCGAAGTCTGAAGTGCCAGCCAAACCAGGCTCATTGCTCGACAAGATCCAGAAAGACGTCGACGGCGTGGAAACTGTGCCGGTCCCGACGCCACAGCCTCTGGACACCAGCCCGCAGTAACTGAGCGGCGCCCAATAAAAAACCCGGCATGCCGGGTTTTTTATTGCCTGCTGCTTGGCAAGCCTATGGATTTTGCTGCTTGGCCAGCGCCGCCTTGGCTGCACGCAAGCGGCGCACTTCTTTAGGATCGGCCAGCAAAGGCCGGTAAATCTCAATACGATCGCCCGCCTGCACAACTCGCACGTCGGGGTCCGCAATCACCTTGCCAAATATCCCCAAAGAGCAATCCGCCAGATCCAGCGCCGGAAACTGCGCCCCGATCCCGCAAGCCTGCACCGCCGCTCGCAAGCTGGTGCCTTCGGGAACCGCCGCCGCCAGCAACACCTGCCGATCTTCTGCGGCGTATACCACCTCAATCTCAACCATGCAGTTGCTTGGCTCGCTGGCAAAACGCATCCACCAGGGTATTGGCCGCCTGATTGAACAGCGGCCCCAGTGTTGCTCGCACGATAGGCCCCGCGTAATCAAACGACAGGTCCAGGCTGATCTTGCACGCCTTGTCAGTCAGCGCCTTGAACACCCACACACCATGCAATTGGGTGAACGGCCCCTCCTGCAGGTTCATTTCAATGGATTTCCCGGGCACCAGCACATTGCGCGTAACAAAATGCTGGCTAAGACCGCCCTTCGCCACACCAACGCTGGCGACCATGTGCTCATCACTGCTTTCCAGCACCTCGGCAGTCGAGCACCAAGGCAGGAATTCCGGGTAACGCGCAACGTCGTTGACCAGGTCATAGAGCGCCTGTGCCGGATAAGGCAGCAACGCCGAACGTTGAATATGCGTCGTCATGTGTGCGTCATTTCCACTGCTGAGGCAAAACATCGCGAAAGAACAGCCCGATCCGCGAGAGAAAAAAACCAAAGAACTGCCTGCATTGTCCGGGATTCGTCCAACACGCTCAAGCACGCAGGTTGACCGTAGCCGACACGCTCGCAACTCCCTATAATGCCGCCCCTATGGCTAAACAAAAGAAACACCCCACAGGGACCATCGCGCAAAATAAAAAGGCGCGACACGATTACTTCATCGAACATCGTTTCGAGGCTGGTCTGGTCCTGGCCGGCTGGGAAGTAAAAAGTCTGCGCGCCAGCAAGCTGCAACTGGTCGACAGCTATGTGCTGCTCAAGGATGGCGAGGCGTGGCTGCTCGGCAGTCATATCACCCCGCTGACCACCGCGAGCACCCACGTGATTGCCGACCCGGTACGCACGCGCAAGCTGCTGCTCAACGCCCGCGAGATCGACAAGCTCGCCGCCGCCGTGCAGCAGAAGGGCTATGCCTGCGTCTGCCTGTCCTGGTATTGGAGCAAGCACCTGGTCAAGTGCGAGATCGCGCTGGGCAAGGGCAAGAAGGAATACGACAAGCGTGATACCGAGCGCGAGCGCGATTCCAACCGGGAACTGCACCGCGCCGTACGCAACAAGGGCAAGGAAGAATAATCCTTGTCGCGGTGTAGCTTCGGGAACGCCCGCGGCTACATCCCCTTGCGCCGCTCGGCACGCGCCACGCGCTGAACCTCCTGACGCACCTCTTCCAACACTTCCTGCACATACAGCAGGTGACGTGTTGAAACCTCTCGCGCCTGCTCTGCCCGCCCCTCGATAATCGCCAGGTACAAATCCCGGTGCTGACTGATCAGCATGTCACGGGTTTCCGTGCGCTGCTGATACATGCCGCCGATGTTGGTGACCACGTTACGCTTGAGCAGATCGAACAAGCCGCGAATCGTGTGCAGCAGCACCGCATTGTGGCTGGCCTCGGCAATCGCCAAGTGGAACCTTGCATCCGCCGCCCCCTCCTCCGCCCGGCTCACGTCATCGGCGCGGGTGTAGCAATCCTGCAGTGCTTCGAACGCCGCCGTCAGCCGCTCGCGATCCACCTCGGTGGCGCGCAATGCGGCGTAATAAGCACAAGAAGCTTCCAGGGTCTGGCGAAACTCCAGCAAGTCACGCTGCGCTTCGGGATTGTTCTCCAACAGGTGCAACAGTGGATCACTGAACGTAGACCCCAGCGACTCCGCGACATAGTTGCCACCGCCCTGACGACTCACGAGCAAGCCCTTGGCCGCCAGCTTCTGGATTGCTTCGCGCAATGACGGGCGCGACACGCCAAATTGCTCAGCCAAGGCCCGTTCGGCCGGCAAGCGCTCACCCGACTTCAGCGTGCCCTCAAGGATCATGCCCTCAAGCTGCTCGACAATATCGTCAGACAAACGGCGCTGACGCACCTGATCAAACCCCATAACTCACTCTCCACCATCCCGACCACTCGCCGGGCCCTCTATTCTGGCCTATCGCCGCGCTCGCAGCACCTATCAGAACGCCTTGGATTTATCCGCTCAGCTCCCCGTCCTCGCAGACCTGAGACCAAAGTTTCGCAAGCGGCAAATTGACACACCGGCCCGAAGCCTTTTAACCTAGCCCACAGCGATTGTAAATTGGTATTACCAATTATCCAAGCTGACTAAACAACAACAATCAGGGGCCACCCCATATGCAAACCTGGCAACAGCTCTACAGCCCGCTCGGCAGCCTCGGCCTGTCCGCACTGGCCGCCGTTATCCCGATCGTATTCTTCTTCCTGGCCCTGGCAGTGTTCCGCCTCAAAGGCCACGTTGCCGGGAGCATCACCCTGGCGCTCTCGATCCTGGTCGCGATCTTCGCCTTCAAGATGCCGGTAGACATGGCGCTGGCCGCCGCCGGCTATGGCTTCGCCTACGGCCTGTGGCCTATCGCCTGGATCATCGTGGCGGCCGTGTTCCTGTACAAACTGACGGTCAAGAGCGGCCAATTCGAAATCATCCGCAGCTCGGTGCTGTCGATCACTGACGATCAACGCCTTCAAGTGCTCTTGATTGGCTTCTGCTTCGGCGCATTCCTGGAAGGTGCCGCCGGTTTCGGCGCCCCCGTGGCGATCACTGCCGCGCTGCTGGTAGGCCTGGGCTTCAACCCACTGTATGCCGCCGGCCTGTGCTTGATTGCCAACACCGCGCCGGTCGCCTTCGGCGCACTCGGGATCCCGATCATCGTGGCCGGCCAGGTGACCGGCATCGACGCGTTCAAGATCGGCGCCATGACTGGCCGCCAACTGCCCCTGCTGTCGCTGTTCGTGCCGTTCTGGCTGGTGTTCATGATGGATGGCCTGCGTGGCGTGCGCGAAACCTGGCCGGCAGCGCTGGTGGCTGGCTTGAGCTTCGCCGTCACCCAGTACTTCACCTCCAACTTCATTGGCCCGGAACTGCCGGACATCACCTCGGCCCTGGCCAGCCTGATCGCCCTGACCTTGTTCCTCAAAGTCTGGCAACCCAAGCGCACCGCGGGCGCGCAGATTGCCGGCGCCACGTCGAGCGCAGCAGTCACCGCCAGCGCTGGCGGCTTCGGCCTGCCGCGCAACACCGTTGCTTCGCCCTACAGCCTGGTGCAGATCTTCAAGGCCTGGTCGCCGTTCCTGATCCTGACCGTGCTGGTCACCATCTGGACGCTCAAACCGTTCAAGGCAATGTTTGCCGCCGGCGGCTCGATGTACAGCTGGGTGTTCAACTTCGCGATCCCGCACTTGGACCAACTGGTGATCAAGGTGGCGCCCATCGTCACCAATCCCACCGCGATCCCGGCCGTGTTCAAGCTGGACCCGATCTCGGCCACCGGCACTGCGATTTTCTTCTCGGCACTGGTGTCGATGCTGGTGCTGAAGATCGATATCAAAACTGGTCTTACCACTTTAAAAGAGACCTTCTACGAGCTGCGCTGGCCCATCCTGTCGATCGGCATGGTGCTGGCGTTCGCCTTCGTCACCAATTATTCCGGCATGTCGTCGACCATGGCACTGGTGCTGGCCGGCACCGGGGCGGCCTTCCCGTTCTTCTCGCCTTTCCTCGGCTGGCTGGGGGTTTTCCTGACAGGCTCCGATACGTCATCCAATGCACTGTTCAGCTCGCTGCAAGCCACCACCGCGCATCAGATCGGCGTCAACGACACCCTGCTGGTCGCGGCAAACACCAGCGGCGGCGTGACCGGCAAGATGATCTCGCCACAATCAATCGCCGTCGCCTGCGCAGCCACTGGCCTGGTGGGCAAGGAATCCGACCTGTTCCGCTTCACCCTCAAGCACAGCCTGTTCTTTGCCACGATCGTCGGGCTGATCACCTTGGCGCAGGCCTACTGGTTCACCGGTATGCTGGTGCACTGAGACCTGCACGCAATAGGGTAAGAATCGACGCCTGACACCGGTTCCGGCGTCAGCTATTTCTGGAGGACCAATGAGTCTGCCTGCCGCTTTCCTTGCCGACGTCATACAGCTGATCCCGAAGGATCGGCATTTCGACGACCCACTTTCCACCCTCGCATTCGGTACCGACGCCAGCTTTTATCGACTGATCCCACAGCTAGTGATCCGCGTGGAGTCGGAAGACGAAGTCGTCGCGCTGCTGCAACTGGCCCAACGCGACCGCGTGCCAGTGACCTTCCGCGCGGCGGGCACCAGCCTGTCCGGGCAAGCCATCAGCGATTCAGTACTGATTGTGCTGGGTGACAACTGGAACGGCCGCGAGATTCGCGGGCAAGGCACGCAGATCCGCCTGCAGCCCGGCGTCATCGGCGCCCAGGCCAATGCGTGGCTGGCGCCGTTCGGGCGCAAGATCGGGCCGGATCCAGCGTCGATCAATGCCTGCAAGATCGGCGGCATCGTTGCCAATAATGCCAGCGGCATGTGCTGCGGCACCGCGCAGAACACCTATCACACCCTGGCCGGGATTCGTCTGGTACTGGCCGATGGCAGTCGACTGGACACCGAGGATGCAGCCAGCGTTGCAGCGTTTCGAAAACACCATGCAGCCCTGCTTGAGCGACTGGCGACACTCGGCCGCGAGACGCGGGCAAATGCCGAACTGGCGGCAAAAATCCGCCACAAATATCGTCTGAAAAATACCACCGGCCTGTCGCTCAATGCCCTGGTGGATTTCGATGAACCGCTGGATATCCTCAGCCATCTGCTGGTCGGCTCCGAAGGCACGCTGGGCTTTATCAGCGCAGTGACCTACGACACAGTGATCGACCACCCCAACAAAGCGTCGGCGCTGATTGTGTTCCCGGATGTCGAGACCTGCTGCAACGCGGTGACCGTGCTGAAAACCCAGCCGGTCTCGGCGGTGGAGCTGCTGGACCGGCGCAGCATGCGCTCGGTGCAGGACAAACCCGGCATGCCGGCTTTCGTACAGCACTTATCGGAAAATGCCTGCGCGCTACTGATCGAATCCCGCGCCGCCTCCCCATCACTGCTGCACGAACAATTGGCGCTGATCATGGCGTCCCTGGCGGCGTTCCCTGTAGAGAAGCAAGTCGACTTCACCGAAGACCCGGTGGAAAACGCCCGCCTGTGGGCGATCCGCAAAGACACCTTCCCCGCCGTCGGTGCCGTCCGCAAAACCGGCACCACGGTGATCATCGAAGACGTCACCTTTCCGGTCGAGCAACTGGCGATCGGCGTGAACCGCTTGATCGAACTGTTCGACAAACATCACTACGACGAAGCCATCCTTTTCGGACACGCCTTGGAAGGCAATCTGCACTTCGTGTTCACCCAAGGCTTCAACAGCGCGGAAGAAGTCACGCGCTACCAGGCGTTCATGGACGACGTCGCGCAATTGGTGGCGGTGGAGTTTGGCGGTTCGCTGAAGGCCGAACACGGCACGGGCCGCAATATGGCGCCTTTCGTCGAGCTGGAATGGGGCAGCGATGCCTATCAGCTGATGTGGCAGCTCAAGCGCCTGCTGGACCCCAACGGCATTCTCAACCCGGATGTAGTACTCAGCGAAGACCCGCAAATCCACCTCAAGCACCTCAAGCCACTGCCGGCCGCCGACGAGATTGTGGATAAATGCATCGAGTGCGGGTTCTGCGAGCCGGTGTGTCCCTCCAAAGGCCTCACGTTGAGCCCGCGCCAGCGCATCGTGATCTGGCGCGATATCCAGGCGAAAAAACGCGCAGGCGTCGACACCACTGAACTCGAAGTCGCCTATCACTACCAGGGTATCGACACTTGCGCCGCCACCGGCCTGTGTGCGCAACGTTGCCCTGTAGGAATCAATACCGGCGACTTGGTGAAGAAGCTGCGCAGCCGCGATGCCGACCGTACAAAAACCGCCGAATGGCTCGCCACTCATTTCGCCACGGCATTGCAAGGCGCGCGCTTTACCCTGCATGTCGCCAACGGTGCGCGCATGCTGTTGGGCGCCCCTCGCCTGGCGAAACTGTCTGCCACGGTGACCCGGTTGTCCAAGGGGCAAATCCCGCAGTGGACCAGCGCCATGCCACAGCCAGAGAAAGCCATCCGCTTCAGCCCGGCCGTGGCCGATGAGCGGCCCCGCGTGGTCTACCTGGCGGCTTGCGTCTCACGCGCCATGGGGCCGTCCGCCAATGATAAAGAACAGATGTCGCTGTACGACAAAACCCGTGGCCTATTGGAAAAGGCCGGTTACCAAGTGGTGTTCCCCGACAATCAAGACAGCCTGTGCTGCGGCCAGCCGTTTGCCTCAAAGGGGTATGCCGACCAGGCGGAGCACAAACGCCAGGAACTGATCGGCGCGCTGCTGCATGCCAGCCGTGGCGGACTCGATCCGATCTACTGCGACACCAGCCCCTGCACCCTGCGCCTGGTGCAAGACCTCGGCGAAACGCGCCTGGACCTTTACGACCCGGTACGTTTTATCCGTACACACCTGATGGACCGACTCGACTTCACCCCCCAGGAAGCGCCGATCGCGGTACACGTCACCTGCAGTACCCAGCATTTGGGCGAAAGTCAGGCGTTGATCGACCTGGCCCGACGGTGCTCAAAAACCGTGGTGATCCCGGAAGGCATCCACTGCTGTGGTTTTGCCGGCGACAAGGGTTTCACCACGCCGGAACTCAACGCCCACGCGCTGCGCTCGCTCAAAGACGCCGTGCAACATTGCAGTGAAGGCCTCTCCACCAGCCGCACTTGCGAGATCGGCCTGAGCCAGCACGGAGGCATTGATTATCACGGCTTGGTGTATCTCGTGGACCGGGTCACCCAGGCCCGCGCGCATTAATCCTGCAAAAAAACGAACCCCTGCGCGCCGGCGTAGTCATCTGCATAGGCCTCGACGAACGAGGCTCAACAGTGATGTCGCTGGCAGCCGTTGAACGCCAGCAGCGTCGAGCCCTTTTGCGCAAGGAGATACCCTATGAAGCGTTCCGCTCTTGCTGGCTTGTTCATTACCGCTGCGATGCTGGCCTCCCCTGTTTTCGCTGCGGGCGAGCCCGATCTGTGCAAGATCAATCTGGACAAAATCAACAACGGCCAAGCCCTGCTTGCCACTGATACCAGCGGCAAGAAGGGAGAAATCGACACTGCCGTCTCCCAGGCGAAAGCAGCCCACGCTGCAGGTGATGACAAGAAGTGCATCGAGATCACCTCCAAAGCCCTGCAAGACCTGCAGAACACTGAAAAAGGCGGCAACCAGTAACACGCCGTCGTTGATGGCCAACCTTCGGGTTGGCCTTCCGTGAGCGTTTGGCGTACACTGCACAGGCTTGTCACTCACTAAGAAACAACGAGTTACAAGCACGGGGCCGTTTAGGATTCGACGCCGGTCGCGAAACTTTAGGTGCATGCCGAGTTGGTAACAGAACTCGTAAATCCACTGTTGCAACTTCTTATAGTTGCCAATGACGAAAACTACGGCCAGGAATTCGCTCTCGCTGCGTAAGCAGCCTTAGCCCTGAGCTTCTGGTACCTTCGGGTCCAGCAATCACCAGGGGATGTCTGTAAACCCAAAGTGATTGTCATATAGAACAGAATCGCCGTGCAGTACGTTGTGGACGAAGCGGCTAAAACTTACACAACTCGCCCAAAGCACCCTGCCCTTCGGGTCGCTGAGGGTTAACTTAATAGAAACGGCTACGCATGTAGTACCGACAGCGGAGTACTGGCGGACGGGGGTTCAAATCCCCCCGGCTCCACCAATTCGAAGCATCGACAGAACCCGCCTAGTGCGGGTTTTGTTGTTTCTGGGGTTTGAAAAGCCCGACAGGATGAACCTTCAGAATTTTCCTTCAAGCTATCGCGCCCTTGATGAACTGGCGCAACCCGCGCCACACAGCTAACTTCCTCCCGTCGCTGCTCATCAGCGACCGGCTTTGACAGGCCGAAAAGTGTAACCTTTCACACCCCTTGATAAGACGGCATGCTTGACGCGTTCCGCCTCGCTCATGGCGGCTGTGCGTGGGGCATCTTCGGGTGCGCCGGGTTCCTACACTTCCGGTCTGTCAACCCGCGTACAGCTGCCATCCATTCCTGTTTGACAGCAGGGGGCGGTAGCTCCTTAAACAGTGTGGGAGCTTCATTATGAAAAAGATCCCCCCAATCCACCCTCGACAACCCTCTTCACCCTCGCCCCAGATCTCTCCCCCGAAACCCTGCTGATCCAAGCCAGCGAAACCCTCGCCTCACTCAACGCCATGACCACCGACCTCGCCTTCGAACTCGAAGGTGCCAACCGCCACAAGCTGCTGGCCAGCCAGCAATTGATCGTGCTGAGCGAACTGTTGGTAGAGCGCGTGCTGGTGCTCACCCAAGATACCCAAACACTCCAATAACAAAAAAGGCCGAGGAAACTCGGCCTTTTGCTCTCATCTACCTCAGAAATCCCAACGAGTCGTAACCATCACGTTGCGCGGGTCACCGTAATACGCCGAGTCATAGAACCCGATATTGGTGAAGTACTTCTTGTCGAACACGTTGTTGACGTTAAGCGTGGCCGACAGGTTCTGGGTCAGTTGATAGCGCGCCATCACGTCCACCAGCCAGTATGGGTCTTGGGTAAATTTTTCCGAACGGCCGCCACCGGGATAGCCCCAGTTGCGCACGGTTTGCCAGCCCGCACTCTGCCAGCGCGTGCCACCACCGAGGGTGAGTTTGTCCAGGCTGCCTTGGAGTTTGTAGCTGGTGTAAAGGGTGACCTGATCCTCGGGCTCCCAGGTCGCCACTTTCTTGCCATCGGCATCGCGAGCGATCTTGTGGGTGTACCCGGCCTGCAACTGCCAGCCTGGCGCGAGTTCGCCGGAGATTTCGGCTTCGTAGCCTTTGGTTTTGCTCTCGGTGCCCATGTACGCGTAGTCGACGGCCGGCTGCGAGTTCCAGGCGGTATCGGCGATTGGGCGATTGGTTTCGTGCACCTCGAAGTAGGCGAGGCTGGCATTCAGGCGGCCATCGAAGAATTCGCCCTTGAGGCCTATCTCGTAGTTTTTGCCCTCGTCGGGTTGAAGCATGGTGTTGGTTCGATCGCGGTACTGGGTCTGCGGCTTGAAGATTTCCGTGTAGCTGGCGTAGGCGGTGAAGTTTTCGTTGAGGTCGTACGTCAGGCCGGCGTACGGCACCACCTTGCCGCTTTCTTCGGTGTCGCTGGTGCCAGTGACCTGATAGTTGGCAACCCGCGTGCCGAGCAACAGGTGCAGCGCATCGGTCAGGCTGAAGCGCCCGGTGACATAGGTGCCGGTCTGGCGGGTGATTTCATCACTGAAGCGGGATGCCTTACCCCACGCAGGCTCGATAGCCTCGCCGTGCCAGTTGTAGAAATCATAGGAGTTGTCGAAGTAGACGGGGTTACGGTAGTCCTTGCCCTTCCACCGTGAGCTGGAAACGGACTGCCCGATCACCAGTTCATGCTCACGCCCGAACAGCTCAAATGGTCCCGAGGCGTACACATCCAGGCTGTCGCTGGTGGTGTCGCCGGTGTATTTGGCCGCATAGATCGAACTGGCTGTCGCGGAATCCTGGGAGATGTAGCCCAATGGCGCGTCATAGCCGTTGACCTGATGGTTGTACTGGCCTTTGGTGACCCAGCCGTTGTCGAAGCTGTGTTCCAGGGTGGCGAAGACAGTGTGGCTGTATTGTTGCCATGAGCCCCATTTCGGCCCGTTGTTGAACGAGCGCGGCAAGTCGAGTTTGTTGCCGGTGGCGTCGAAGATGGTACGGGTGCCAGTCCAGCTGGAACCTTTGGGGTCGCTGTCCTGGTAGTCGGCGCCCAGGGTCAGCAGGGTGTCCGGGGTCAGGTCGACTTCGAGAATGCCGTAGAGCACGCTGGTCTTGCGCGAGTAATGATCAAGGAACGACTTTTTGTCCTGATAGGCGGCCACTGCGCGACCGCGCACGTTCCCGGTTTCAGTCAGGGGACCGCTGACGTCGACCTGCGAACGGTAGTTATCCCAGGAGCCCGCGCCCAGTTCGATGCTGCTCTTGAACTCGGAGGTCGGCTTCTTGCGGATCAGGTTGATAGTACCGCCAGGGCCACCGGCACCGGTCAGCAGGCCTGTAGCGCCCTTCAGCACTTCGACACGGTCGTAGATCGCCATGTCCGTCATGGTCTGGCCCGCCGAGTATTGAGCATCACGCAGGGTCGGTATGCCGTCGTACTGGAAGTTCTCGATGGAGAAACCGCGCGAGTAATAGTTGGTGCGCTCGGTGTCGTAGGTCGACACGGTGATGCCCGGCGTGTGGCGCATCACATCGTCGATGGATTTGAGACCGAAGTCATCCATGACCTGGCGGGTGACCACCGAGATCGATTGCGGAGTTTCCCGCGGCGTCAGCACCAGGCGCGTGGCCGTGGCAATGGTGCCCGGGGTATACGAGCCCGTGCCTTCGGTGACCGTGCCGAGTTGGTTGGCGCTGACTTGGGTGGTCTGCAACTCCACCTTTCCGTCTTGGGACAACGGCCTGGCCACCACGCGATAGCCGCCCTGCTCGCGCTCCGCCTGCAAGCCCGCCGGGCTCAACAGGCGCTCCAGGCCTTCGTCCACCGAGAAATTGCCTTTCAGGCCTTTGCTCTGAATGCCGGCTGCCAGCGCCGAATCAATGCCGATCATCACGCCCGCTTGCTGCCCAAAGGCCCCCAACACACGGTCCAGGCTACCGGGCGAAATGTCATACGCCCGAGGTTGGGATTGTTGCTGGGTAGGCGCCGCAGTGGCGGCCATGATGCTGTGGCTTGCGGTTGCCACCGATAAACCGAGGATAACGGTGCGCAAAGCGCTGACGCGGCTGAGCATAAAGACTGTCCTGTCGTGAAAGGGTTGGATGGACGCTTTTTTCTGCGTCTTACCTGTCTTGATGCACGAGACGGAAAAACCTGCCACGCGATGTAAAAATAATTTCAGGTCAGGCCGGCACGACAGTGGCCAGGTAGCCAAACACCCGCTGCACGCGGACGGGCAACACTTTGACCAGCAGGTCCAGGCTGGCCTCAGGCTGGTCCAGCGAAAACGAACCTGACACCTGCAAACCCGCCACGGCGGGGTCACAGCGCAGTACGCCGCGTCGGTAGCGGTCGAGTTGCTCAAGCACTTCGACCAGCGGCATGCGCTCGGCGATCAACAGGCCCTGGGTCCAGGCGTCTGCGCTGAATGACACGGTGGCGAGCGGCCCGCCCTGCAAACGGTCGAAACTCAATTGGCGGCCCGTGCCGAGCAGGAGGCTGGCGCCGTGCAAAGGTTCGATGGAGGCGCTACCCGACAGCATCTGCACCTGTGTGCCCTGCTGGCGAGGCAGGTCGTGGCTGATGATCATCCGCGACAGCGCCGCCGGTCGTACCCAGCCATTGGCCGTCTGGACCGCAGTGCCAGCGCTTATGCCAGTAATCAACAGCAACCTGCCGAGGTTAAGCGTCAGGTGGGCACCACGGATGTCCACCGCGGTGCGGGTATCCAATTGCAACTCGCCGTTATCGGCCAAACGCAGATGCCGTCGCTCCCCGGTAGCGGTGTGGTAATCGCTGAACAGGTCCGGCAACAGCACCCGCTCGCGTACGCTCAAGCCAAGCGCGGTAGCCACGCTCAAACCAGCGAAACCCTTGAGGACCGTGCGCCGCGACGGAACACTGCGCGCCTGCAGCAATTGCCTGGCACTGGACGCGGACAGCGCGTGGGTGTTGACGCGCATGTCGCGGCTGAGTCCGGCCAAGCGCTGCCAGGCCAGTTCATGCTGCGGGTGCTCGTTGCGCCATTGTTGGCAGGCGTGCTGCTCGGCGGCATTACAAGTGCCTGATTGCAGGGCGACCATCCAGTTCAACGCCTGATCCAGCACACGTTCGTCCAGGGGTTGATCGTTGGCGGGCTTGAAACGGTTCATCCCGCGTACACCGCCAGGTAGCAGTGGCGATAGGCCTTGAGCATGGCTTTTTGCACCACATTCACAGTGAGGTCCATGCGTTCGGCGATCTGTGGATAAGTCAGGCCGTCCAGCTGCGACAGCAGGAAAATCTCGCGCACCTTGCTGCCCAAGCCATCCAGCACCTGGCCTACCGAGTCCAATGCTTCAAGCACCAGCAAGCGGGTTTCCGGCGAAGGCATGTGTTCAGGTTCCAGGACTGTCAGTGACTGCTCATATGCACGCTCCAACGCCTGACGACGGAAATACTGCCCGCACAATCGACTGGCAACCGTCGTGAGGTAAGCACGCGGCTCACGGAAAACCGGCACGGTGCCGCTGCTCAAGATCCGCACGAAGGTATCCTGCGCCAGGTCCAGGGCCTGTTCCTGCCCACCCAACTTGCGCCGCAGCAACTGCACCACCCAGTTGTGATGTTGGGCGTAGAGTTCGCCCACGACCTGATGGGCAGAAGAAGATGAGGCCATCGGTGTGATATCCAGGGGACGGCTAAGGAAAGTCACATATGATAATACTTCTCATTAGAGACTGGTTAGGAGTTTCTCACTGAGCGTGGCACCTGCCCTCTTGGACTCCCCCGCACTTCCCATTACCCTGACCGCCTCTATCAGACAACCGGAAGTCCGATACCCGTGCTGAAGCCCCTTGCTGTTCTCACCCTCGCCTGCGCCCCAGTGCTCGCAACCGCCGCCGACCTCGCTGGCGTCTGGACGGGCACTTTGGGCAAATCCGCGATCACCGTCTGTTTCAACGGCGCCCACGGCGCCAATGGCAGTTACTACTACCAACGTATTCTCACGCCCATTCAGCTGACTCAGGCCAATGCCAGTGAGCCGTGGGTGGAAGAAGGGCAAACCGGCTTCTGGCAGTTGGACGACCCGCGAGACGACTCGCTGACCGGCACCTGGAGCAAAGCCCTGGGTGGTAAAAGCCTGGCGTTGGTGTTGAAACGCGCGGACGCCGACGGGTGCGCGAGCGACACCTACAACCTTCCTCTCGAAGCCGCGCCGCCTGCGGTAAAGGTCGAGAAGAAGACCTTCGCCGAGCATGCCTATCAAGTGAAGACCCAAGGTGGACAGGTCATCCTGAAACTTGAAGGGGACGGGGAAGCGATCGATAAGATCAACCGCGACCTCGCGCGCATGGCCATCAATCCAGAGGGCCAGACGGACTTCTACCGGGAGCGGCGCAACTCACTGGACCAGAGTGGCGGCACCACGACCAGCGAGATCACGGTGGAGCCGTCGTACTGGTCAACGCACTGGATCACCGTGCGCTTCTATCGCTGGTCGGCGGGCTACGGGCGCGGTGGCATCAGTTGGGGCCTGCACAGCTGGAACCTGCAAACCGGCGAAAAAGTCGACCCGTGGACGTGGCTGGGAGGCCGCGAGCAATGGGACAACCCCTACTCGGGCCAAGTCAAACTGCCCGCCCACTTCAGCGCGTGGCTGGCCAAACAGACCACCACCGACGAAGGGTGCCCGGCGGTGACCAGCTATTCCACGTTCGATTTGAGCTTCAACACCCAGGGCCTGCAACTCTCGACACCCGCCCAAGGCGACGGCTGTGACAACGAGCTGAGCTTTACCTGGGAGCAACTGGAGCCGGTGCTCTCGGCGCAAGGCAAGGCCGCAGTCCCCAGTTTGAAGGCCCCGTGAGGGTCTGGGTGCACTTTAAAAAAATCCGACACTCGTTCACGAAATATTCAGAAACGCCGACGGATACTAGCCAATTGCAATGACCGTTCCCCCGGACGGTCCTCCTGCCTTGGTAGCCAGAACCCATGACGCGTCCCGCTCCTTTGCTGTTGCTGCTTGCTGGTCTGTTGTTCTTCTTTGCCTTGGGCAACCATGAGTTGCAAGGGTCCACCGAAGCCCGTGTGGCCGGGATCGCCATGGCCATGCACCTGGACAACAACTGGGTGGTGCCGCAGTTGTTTCGCGAGCCCTTCCTGGAAAAACCTCCGCTGAGCCTGTGGATCGACGCCGGGGCGATTCGCCTGTTTGGCGGGACCACCTGGGCGGTGCGCCTGGCCTCGGCCTTTGCCGGGTTGTTCAGCGTGATGCTGCTCTACGGCATGCTGCGCACGTTCGGGCGGCCGAAGACGCTGGCGTTCAGTGCCGCCTTGATCCTCGCGACCATGGCCAGTTACTGGGGCAATGTGCGCGGCGTGGGTGAGGACTCGTTACTGACCCTGGGCGTCACCACCGCGCTGCTGGCGTTCTATCAGGCGATGCGGCCCGAGTCCGAGCGTCAAGGCGGCAACGCCTGGCCCTGGGCCCTGTTTACCGTGGGGATGGTCATCGCCACCTTGAGCAAGGGCGTGCTGGGCCTGGCGATGCCGGGTATCGTGATCTTCGTGTACCTGGCCAGCACCAGCCTGATGGACAAACGCCTGCGCATAGGCGACTGGCTCAAGCCGGCCCTCTTCACTTTGCTGGCGCTGATACCGCTGATGATCTGGCTGGGCTTCCTGTTCCAGCGCGGCGGCATGCAGGCGGTGGGAGAAGTGTTGTGGACCAACAGCGTCGGGCGCTTCAGCGGCTCGTTTGTCGAGGCGGGACACTACGAGCCGATCTACTACTACATCGCGAAGCTGCCCGAGGCGTTCCTGCCCTGGAACATCCTGGTGTACCTGGGGCTGTGGCATTTCCGTAAAAGCCTGGTGCGCAACCGTTACCACCTGTTTTTCAGCGTGTGGCTGGTGGCGCAGTTCACCCTGCTGACCTTCGCGTCGAGCAAACGCACGGTGTACTTGATGGCGCTCACGCCAGCCGCCGCCGTATTGGCGGCAGAATATGCACGGGTGCTGCTGGAATGGCTCAAGACCCACAAACCGGGGTTGTATAAACACCACACCAGGCTGGTGGGCGGCGTGTTCACCCTGGCGGTCGCCTGCTACCTGATAGCCGCCTTTTGGTTCGCGCCCAAAGCCGACGTGCGCCAGTCGTTCGTGCCGTTGATCAGTCAGATCCAGGCACTGCAAGCCGAAGGCAAGGAGGTGGTGTTGTTTCAGCCCAATGAGCGGATTGCCGGCGCCAGCGTGTTCTACACCCAGGCCTATCTGCCGATCCTGCAGACCGAAGCCGAGCTTCAGCGCTTTTTGACCGCCAGGCCCGGCAACGTTGCGCTGCTGGACCACACCAACGATTTAACCACCAAGGTCACGGTCATCAAGGAGATGGCGATCAACCGCCAGCCTTACTACTTCATCGAGCAGTAAGGCCGGCGCGGGGCATCAGTGCTTGGTGACCTTGTCCAGGTAACCCATGGCAAACGCCGAGACCACGAAGGTCATGTGGATGATCACGTACCACATCAGGTGTTGCGGATCGACGTTCTTGGCGTCCATGAAGATGCGCAGCAGGTGGATGGAGGAAATCGCCACGATGGACGCCGCGACTTTCATCTTCAGCGACGAAGAGTCCATGGTGCCCAGCCAGTTGAGCTTTTCCTTGTTGTCGTCGATGTCCAGCTGCGAGACGAAGTTCTCGTAGCCGGAAATCATCACCATCACCAGCAAGCCACCGACCAGGGCCATGTCGATCAGCGACAGCAGCACCAGGATCAGCTCGGACTCCGCCATCGAGAACACGCTCGGCAGCAAGTGAATCACTTCCTGGAAAAATTTCAGCGCCAGCGCCAGCAACCCGAGGGACAAGCCGAAATAGATCGGCGCCAGCAGCCAGCGCGAGGCGTACATAGCATTTTCGATAAAGCGTTCCATTGGATCTCACACAGCTTGGCTAAAAATGGCGGCGAGTATACCAGCCGCTACCAAACACCTGTAACCGCGAGAAAACTGACCTGTGCGGCATCTGTAAGAGAATTTTTCTGCTAGTGTCGAGCCCATCAACTCGGCTCCATGACGTCGGACAGGAAGAATTCAGATGATGGATGTGCGATCCCCCTTGGCCAGTCTCGGCCTGTGCGCGGCATTGCTGCTGGCCAGCGGCTGCTCCCCCAGCGATGAGCAGAAGCAGACCACCCTCGAAGAGAAAACCGCAAAATTCGAACACTCCCTCGACAGCATCCAGGACCCCAAACTGCGCGACGCCATCGCCGACCTCGGCGGCTCGCTGCTGTTGCTGGAACGCGCGCGGGTCAAACTCGCGACCAAGCCCATCGAAGCCGAATACGGCGAAGACAGCCTGGCCCTGCTCAAGCATTACCCCACGCCCCAGGCGCTGGTGGACACCTACATCAATGGCCTGTTCGTGCTGCGCAAGGCCTCGCACTCCGACTACCTGACGGATCTGCAGCCGGTCTTCCCGTTCAACTTCAATACCCCCGAGCAATTCCCCTTTCCCCATGGCCTGGAGTGGCAGTCGGTCACCTTGAGCAACGACAAGGTCGTGCCGTTTCAGCCCGAATGGTCGGAAACCGATCCGGGCATCCAGCTGAGCCCCAGCAGCTCCAACCTGACCAACCCGGATGACCTGACGGTGACCTACCCGTTCATCGATGGCATCGAGACAGAAAACAAAAGCCAGCCGCAGCCGGTCCGCCTCAAAGGTACGGTGGAAGTGGTTGCGCCGGGCAAAGTGCTGACGTTCGACCTGTCGAAAAAGGACGTGGGCCACAAGCGCACCGAAGGCAATATCACGGTCAACCTGGTGCTTCTGGAAAAAAACTACGCCGAGATCGAGCTGACCAACAGCCAACCGCTGGCGCCGGAAGTCGGCGACGAGTCACCCAACCCCCTGCTGGTGCAGGCACGCGACAGCACCGGGCAATTCCTCACACGCTCCGGTTCAATCAACGAAAGCGCCGCGCAAGTCGAGTTCTACGAGAAGCAACTGGCCGAGATGCAAAAGCAGAAGGCCTGGTCGGATGCGTTTGAAAAACAGCTGACCGATGAGCAGAAAGCCTTCGAACACAAGCAGACCAGCCATTACGCCAAAGTGTATTTCAACGGCCTGATCGACAACCTGCAGATCAACGTGCTGGATTTCTCCGCGGCCACGCTCACTCGCAAGGACCTCGACCTGCCGGTACAGCGCTTCGACAAGAACAGCCTGGAAAAGACCGTCCAAGCCTTGCCCATGCCGGTCACCGTGTATGACGACGGTGCCGCCAGCTGGCTCAAGGACGCGACCATGACTGAGGATCAACTGAAAAACAGCGTCACCATCAGCCAGTCCGTCGAAGACGCCAGCGCCGCACATATCGTGTTCGACCATCCGTTCACGTTCAATGACGACCTGGTCGGCAGCGAGCGTAACAGCAGCGAATCACCGGTAACCTTCTTCACCGCTGACGACAAAGGTGAACGCGGCGAGCCGATCGAGTTGCCCACCGAAGCGTTTGAACTGAACCCGGCGCGCGGCACCCTCACCTACGACCTCAACCTGTTCCCGGAAAACCCGGCGTACGTGGTGGGCTCGATTCCGCTGTTTTTGGCCACCATCCAAAAGGCTGAGATTGACGTCGCCAAGCTGCCCAAGGGGTTGTCGCTCAAGGACAACGCGCTGATTGTCGACCAGAAGGAATTCCCCGCCGACAGCTGGCGCTTCTACGCCAAGGACGCGAGCGGCAACTACCTCAAGGAAATTCTCGGCGTGAGCCACCGCGCCGAGGAATACGGCACGGCGATGTTTGACGTGCATTACTTCTACGGCCAGCCCACGGCGCTGGAAAGCTACCAGCGCACCGACCTGAGCACCGTGCAGTACGGCTTTGAGGTCAAGTTGGACAAGCCCGAAAGCAAGTAACCCGGCTAAAGCGCCAGGCGCTCGTGCCCACCGTTGAGTTGCCGCAGATGGGCCTGCAGGTGCAGGCACCAGATCTGCGGGTCATCCGCCAGTTCATAGCCGTGCAGGGTCAGGCTTTCGACAATCGATTGCAGAATGGTTTCGGCGACGAAGGGCCCATGAAACGGGCCCTGGGACTTGATGGTGGAGGGCTGCTCGCCAGTCATTCCGGCAGCAAACAGCAGGGTCCACATCCCGTTATCCCCCGCGAGAGGGCGAATGGAGCATTCGATACGGGTGACCAGGCCCAGGCATTGGCGGGTAAGGCAAAGGTTGCGCGGCATGGCGGCGACCCTCGGTAGATCGGTGTTCAACCTCAGCCGATGGCGAGGCTGTTTCTATCCAGCGACTCCTGTGGATATCCCTTGATCAGAGAATAGAATAAAACCAGTGCAAACCAAGGTTGTAGGGACCAACGGGCGTTGGGCCTCTATAGACGAGTCAAAAATGTGGCGATTTTATCGGTGTCCCAAGGCACCGTTGTTCCAATGCGGAAGCTAGTGTCGAGCTTTAGCGAGGCTGCGAAGGCGGCGGCATTGCTGGCATTTTCTGCGCCTGAGACACCGCTTTCGCAGCCTCGCTAAAGCTCGACAGCTCCCACAGGGGATTGCGGTGTCGGCCTGACTTCAATCCCCTAGGTGAATCGCAATATCCGACGCGACGCAGCCCAAGTGTGGGAGTTGTCGAGCCCCAGCGAGGCTGCGAAGGCGGCGGTATTGCTGGCCTTTTCTGCGCCTGAGACACCGCTTTCGCAGCCTCGCTAAAGCTCGACAGCTCCTACAGGGGATTGGCGGTGTCGCCTGATTTCAATCCCCTGGGTGATCGCAATATCCGACGCGACGCAGCCCAAGTGTAGGAGCTGTCGAGCCCCAGCGAGGCTGCGAAGGCGGCGGTATTGCTGGCATTTTTCTTCGCCAGGCACACCGCTTTCGCAGCC
>NZ_JBWKPG010000016.1:0-83343 GCF_059418125.1 Pseudomonas sp. GW821-FHT09C08
AGTTACCAATACAACGCTCAAGGACGTCTGTTCGCTCACGGTATAAGCGACGTCGAAGGCGCGATTTACCAACGCCAGTACGACTACGACAAATCCGGCAACCTCACCCGCCTGCTCGACACCCGCAAAGGCGAACACCACTACCACTACGACCCCCTCGCCCGCCTGACCCGTGCCGACCACTCGCAGGATGTGCAAGAACGCTTCGGCCACGACCCGGCCAGCAACCTGCTGATGCAAGACCGCCCAGGGCCGGACATCGTTGCTGGTAACCGGCTGATGATCCAGGGCGACCGCCATTACGACTATGACGCCTTCGGTAACTTGATTCGCGAACGACGTGGCCGTGGGCATACGCTGATCACTGAATACCGCTACGACTGCCAGCACCGCCTCATCGGAATCACCCAACCCAACGGCCAAACCGCGAGCTACCGCTACGACCCGTTTGGGCGGCGGATCAGCAAAACCGTTGATGAGACAACCACGGAGTTTTTCTGGCAAGGCGACAAGCTGATTGCCGAGCATCGCGCGGATCAGCATCGCAGCTATTTCTACGAACCCGACAGCTTTCGGCCGCTGGCGTTGCTCGAGGGCTTCGGCCCAAAGGCCACCAAGCCCTACCACTACCAACTCGACCACCTGGGCACCCCACAGGAACTCACCGCCCCGGATGGCGAAATCGTCTGGTCCGCGCATTACCGTGCCTATGGAGAAATCAGCCGCCTAGACGTCGGAAAAGTCGACAACCCGCTGCGTTTCCAAGGCCAGTACTTTGACCAGGAAAGCGGGCTGCACTACAACCGCCATCGCTACTACAATCCGGATGTTGGCCGCTACCTGACGCCGGATCCGGTGAAGCTGGCGGGAGGGATTAACGCCTACCAATACGTGCCCAATCCTACGAGATGGGTGGATCCGCTGGGACTGAGTACATGCCCAGGGAATAACGAATGTAAACCATCGTTGAGTGTTGACGAGCCGGTACCACAACATAATGATGGACAGCCAACCCTACCCACTGCCCACTCTCATTTCCCAAGCGACCCTAATGATTTAACAGACGTGCTCGGAGTAGCGCCAAAAGTCTCTATGACAAAGCATGACACTCAGCGAATGGAGTGGAGACCTAACAGTAATACCCGCATAAGATTTGAGAGCCATCCGGGAGATGAGGGTATATTCGTACAGAGACATCACGGCGAACACTATCACATAGAGTTAAAGCCCAACGAGTCCAGTTGGAAACAGGCTGAAAAAAACAATCTAGTAATGAAAGTCATGCCAAGCAATTACAAAAAAGGGCACGGAACCGGATTTTTACCGGGTGAAAAACATCCAGGAAGCTGATATGAAAAAATTCCCTGTGGCAGATGGAACAATTGAAAAACTGATTTGCAACCGCAATACATTAATAATGGAATTTACAGACTGGCAGGAAAGACGATGGGAGATAACTTTCAACGATCTAGTTGCCTTTCAAGGCTTAGGCGCTGTCGGCACCGAATTATGCGACATGTACGAAGAGGAAAACACATGGCTTTCGCAAGAAGCAACTAGACTCGAGCCTGGTGAAACTGGAACAACTTACTGCTTTACATCGAGTAATGGCGGAGAAACAATTCTTCGTGTAGTTGCTGGTAGCTATAGCGCACAAGAGATATGACATTGACTGACGCGAACGTTCAGCGAAATATCAATGAGATGCTAAAATTAAATTAGCATCCTTCAGTCGCTGGCCACGCAGCCAAACCAATATCCTTTGTGAAGAATCTAATCACTACCCCCAGCTTCCTAGAAAAAAATACGCATTGAGAATATAAAAAATTATGTATACGACCACATCAACAGATAGCCAACCATCTAAAACCAAAGCACTTTAACTAACAAAAACTTATTAACCCGAAAAAATGAAGATTATTTGTGCCCCCCTTACGCTGAACGCAATGAGATTATTTAGATATAAATGATTGCCAAGACTCTCTATCTTGAAACCATTCACGGGGGCACAGCATCAGTTATTAATTTCGGCTTGGAAGGTTGGTTTTGGGCGTGCTTACGAAACACCCACCACCAGACTAGACCCTGAGCCGAATCCGCAGCACAATCGGCTCACCAAATGAGCTGAATAACCTCTCTATTCGGCTCACGCACCCAGGCATTCCACCATGGCTCATCCGTACTGGATCTGGCAACACGCCGACTGGCCTCACTTCCACTGGCAACCCGCTCGCCTCGCGGCTTTACTGCGCGAATGCGGACAAGCCCAAGGCAAGCTGTTGGGCATGCTCGGCTCCGTCAGCCAGGCAGTCAGCGCACAGAATGAACTGGATGCGCTGCTGCAAAATATCCTAACGTCCTCGGCGATCGAGGGTGAGCAGTTGAATGTCGGCTCAGTGCGCTCGTCCCTGGCAAGGCGGATGGGCCTGGAAGCGATGGAAGACGGTCAGGTAAGCCGCCGCAGCGAAGGCCTCGCCGAGTTGATGATGGATGCCACCCAACAATTCACCCAGCCGTTTACCCTCGCCCGCCTACTGAACTGGCATCACTTATTGTTCCCGGCCCCGGAAGCGAGCTATGCCGCTCGAGCGCTCAGTATTGGATCCTTGAGGGGAGATGAGCCGATGCAAGTGGTGTCGGGCCGGCTTGATCGGCCGACCGTGCATTTCGAGGCCCCGCCACGTCTGGGACTGGAGCAGGCACTGGCGGATTTCCTGGAGTGGTTCGAAACCAGCCGCGATCAGCCGGAACTGGACCCATTGGTACGCGCCGCCGTCGCGCACTTCTGGTTTGTCACACTGCACCCCTTCGATGACGGCAATGGTCGCCTGACACGCGCTATCACCGATTTGGCACTGGCCCAAGGTGAACACCAGGCCATCCGTTTCTATGCCATGTCAGCCAGCATCCTCGAAGACCGCACCGGCTACTACAACGCGCTGGAATCCAGCCAGAAGTCCTCCCTGGATATCACTGCCTGGCTGGAGTGGTTCCTTAAAACCCTGTTACGCAGCGTGCAGCAGGCCATGGCGCGGATTGACCGGGTGCTGGAAAAAAGTCGGTTCTGGCAGCAACACCGCGACCGCCCTTTATCGGCTGAACAGATCAAGGTCCTCAATCGCCTGCTCGACAGTGGTGAGAAGGGCTTCGAGCACGGCATCAGCGCGGCGCAGTACCAGGCGGTGGCAAAGGTCTCCAAGGCGACAGCGACGCGACACCTGGCGGACCTGCTGGAGAAAAACTGCCTGGTCCGCCTCCCCGGAGGCGGCCGCAGCACGCGTTATCAGGTCAATACAGGGGGCGAGTGACACCCCGCTCATTTGCCCAGAATCCCCATGTCTGCTAGTGTCGCGCCGGTTTACCGTCTACCGGAATAGCCGCCATGGCCCGCAAAAAAGTTGCACTCGATTTCGAACAATCCCTCGCCGACCTGCAAACCCTGGTCGAGCGTCTGGAGAACGGCGAGCTGTCGCTGGAAGACTCGCTGACGGCGTTTGAGCAAGGTATCGGCCTGACCCGCGACTGCCAGAGCGCCTTGGCGCAGGCGGAGCAGAAGGTGCAGGTGCTGCTGGAACGTGACGGGGAGTTGGCCGAAGAACCTTTCGATGCGGAACAGCCGGAATGATCGACGCGTATCAGGCCAGTAGCCAAGCCCGGGTAAATGCGGCGCTGGAGCCCTTGTTTGTTGCGCCAAGCCCGGAAATGACGCGCCTGTATGAAGCCATGCGCTACAGCGTGATGAATGGCGGCAAGCGTGTGCGCCCGCTGCTGGCCTACGCGGCCTGCGAAGCCCTGGGGGCGCCAGCCGAAGAGGCGAATGGCGCGGCCTGTGCGGTGGAGCTGATTCACGCCTATTCCCTGGTGCATGACGATTTGCCGGCGATGGACGACGACGATCTGCGTCGCGGCCAGCCGACCACCCACAAAGCGTTCGATGAAGCCTATGCGATCCTGGCCGGCGATGGCCTGCAGAGCCTGGCGTTCAGCGCGTTGCTGGACCCGGCGTTGAGCAGCGTCAACGCCGAGATCCGGTTGCGCATGGTCACCGCCCTGGCCCACGCCGCAGGCCCGGCCGGCATGGTAGGCGGGCAGGCGATCGACATGGGTTCGGTCAGCCTCAAGCTGGACCAGCAAGCCCTCGAGCACATGCATCGCCACAAGACCGGCGCGCTGATCGAAGCCGCCGTGCACCTCGGCGCCCTGGCCAGCGGGCGTGCCGAAGCCGCGCAATTGGCGGCCCTGACCACCTATTCCCGGGCCATCGGCCTGGCGTTCCAGGTGCAGGACGATATTCTCGACGTAGAAAGTGACACCGCCACCCTGGGCAAGCGCCAAGGTGCGGATATCGCACGGGACAAACCGACTTATCCTGCGTTGCTCGGCCTTGAAGCCGCCAAGGCCTATGCCCTGGAACTGCGTGACCAGGCCCTGGACGCCCTGCGACCTTTCGACGCGGCGGCCGAGCCCCTGCGCGGCCTGGCGCGGTATATCGTCGAACGCCGCCACTGATAACGGCGGCTATTGCAGCCGCATATCAGCCAAGTTCGGCGCTCTGCGTGGGCAGTTTGCGATGCTTGAGGTAAACTGCCGCCTCTTCTATACCTATAACGATTCGCCTGATGCCCACGACGTTCCAAGAGATTCCCCGCAAGCGCCCGTCCACGCCCCTGCTCGACCGTGCTGCCACGCCGGCCGGCCTGCGTCGACTGGGTGAAGCCGAGCTGGAAACCCTGGCCGATGAACTGCGCCTGGAATTGCTCTACACGGTCGGCCAGACCGGTGGGCATTTCGGTGCCGGCCTGGGCGTCATCGAGCTGACCATCGCGTTGCACTACGTATTCGACACCCCGGACGACCGGCTGGTGTGGGACGTGGGCCACCAGGCGTATCCGCATAAAATCCTTACCGGCCGTCGCGAGCGCATGGGCACCCTGCGCCAGAAGGACGGCATCGCGGCCTTCCCGCGTCGCTCCGAGAGCGAGTACGACACCTTTGGCGTCGGCCACTCCAGCACCTCGATCAGTGCAGCGCTGGGCATGGCCATTGCCGCCCGCCTGCAAGGCAGCGACCGCAAGGCGATTGCCGTGATCGGCGACGGCGCGTTGACCGCCGGCATGGCCTTCGAGGCGCTGAACCACGCGCCGGAAGTGGACGCCAACATGCTGGTGATCCTCAACGACAACGACATGTCGATCTCGCGCAATGTCGGCGGCCTGTCCAACTACCTGGCCAAGATCCTCTCCAGCCGTACTTACGCCAGCATGCGCGAAGGCAGCAAGAAAGTGCTCTCGCGTCTGCCCGGCGCGTGGGAAATTGCCCGCCGTACCGAAGAATATGCCAAGGGCATGCTGGTCCCCGGCACCCTGTTCGAAGAGCTGGGCTGGAACTACATCGGCCCGATCGACGGCCATGACCTGCCGACCCTGATCGCCACGCTGCGCAACATGCGTGACCTCAAGGGCCCGCAGTTCCTGCACATCGTCACCAAGAAGGGCAAGGGTTTCGCCCCGGCGGAAGTCGACCCGATTGGTTACCACGCGATCACCAAGCTCGAACCCGTCGATGCACCCGCTGCAGCGCCGAAAAAAGCCAGCGGGCCGAAGTATTCCGGTGTGTTCGGTGAATGGCTGTGCGACATGGCCGCCGCCGACCCGCGCCTGGTGGGCATTACCCCGGCAATGAAGGAAGGCTCCGACCTGGTCGCCTTCAGCGAGCGTTTCCCGCTGCGCTACTTCGACGTGGCGATTGCCGAGCAGCACGCGGTGACCTTCGCCGCCGGCATGGCCTGTGAAGGCGCCAAGCCAGTGGTCGCGATCTACTCCACCTTCCTGCAGCGCGGCTATGACCAACTGGTCCACGATGTGGCGGTGCAGAACCTCGATGTGCTGTTCGCCATCGACCGCGCCGGTTTGGTCGGCGAAGACGGCCCGACGCACGCCGGCAGCTTCGATCTGTCCTACCTGCGCTGCATCCCCGGCATGCTGGTGATGACACCGAGCGACGAAAACGAATTGCGCAAGATGCTCAGCACCGGCCACCTGTACAACGGCCCGGCTGCCGTGCGCTACCCACGTGGCAACGGCCCGAATGCGGTGATCGAGAAAGACCTCGAGCCAATCGAGATCGGCAAGGGCATCGTGCGTCGCCAAGGCAGCAAGACTGCGTTCCTGGTGTTCGGCGTGCAGCTGGCCGAAGCCTTGAAAGTCGCCGATAAAATCGACGCGACCGTGGTCGACATGCGCTTCGTCAAACCCCTGGATGAAGCCCTCGTGCGCGAAATCGCCGGCAGCCACGAGCTGCTGGTGACTGTCGAAGAAAACGCCATCATGGGTGGCGCTGGTGCGGCGGTCAGCGAGTTCCTGGCGCGCGAGAACATCCTCAAGTCGGTGTTGCACCTGGGCTTGCCGGATGTGTACGTCGAACACGCCAAGCCGGCGCAGATGCTCGCTGAGTGCGGGTTGGATGAGGCCGGCATCGATGCATCGGTGCGCGAGCGCCTGGCACTGCTCGGCCTGTAACCCCGAATCACCTGTAGGCGCTGGCTTGCCTGCGATAGCATCACCTCGGCCTCACTGAAAAACCGAGGTGCCTGCATCGCAGGCAAACCAGCACCTGCATTGGTTTCATGCCGTGTTCAAATGCAATGGACAGCCCATGAGTCGCCTTCGCTTCGCCCTGCCCTTCCTTCTCCTGCCCACCACCGACCTGCTCGCCGATACCTTCGAGCGCGACGACGCCCTGAAACTCCCCGACGTCGTCATCAGCGCCAACCGCCAGGTCCAGGCGCGCAACGACAGCAGCGCTGCCAACACCGTATTCACCCGCGACGACATCGACCGCCTGCAGCCCACCAGCCTCACTGACCTGCTCAGCCGCGTGCCCGGCGTGCAAGTCGCGCCCACCGGTGGCCGTGGCAGCTTGCCGGGCATTTACATTCGCGGCACCAAATCCGCACAAAGCCTGGTGCTGGTGGACGGCCAGCGCATCGCCAACACCACCTCCGGCGACAGCGGCCTGCAGTACTTGAATGTCGACCAGATCGAGCGGGTGGAAGTGCTGCGCGGCTCGCGCTCGGTGATCTACGGCAGCGACGCGATTGGCGGGGTGATCCAGGTGTTTACCCGGCGCAACGCCGAGCAAGGCCTGCAACCGCGCATGAAGCTCGGGTTTGGCAGCAACGGGACGTGGGAGCGCAGCCTCGGCGTATCCGGCGGCGACGAGCACACGCGCTTCAACCTGGGTGCGAGCCTGGATGAAACCGCGGGCATCAACTCGACCCACCAATCGTTTCCCAGCGATGGCGATCATGATGCCTACCGCAACCAGTCCCTCAGCCTGAACCTCAGCCACGCGTTCAGCGACACGCTGGAGGCGGGATTCAACCTGTTGGATAACCGCGGTAAATCGGAGTACGACAACAGCTTCGGCCGCTACGACGTCGCGACCGGCCAGACCGTTGGGCAAAAGCCCTACACCGATTACACCGTCAGCAGCGCCAGCGGCTATGTCGATGCCACGCTCAATCAGCATTGGCAATCGCGCCTGGAGCTGGGCCACAGCGAAAATCGCGATACCAAGCGCGATACCCTCAGCGATGACTCCAGTGTATTCAACACCTATCGCGACTCGGTCAATTGGCAGAACGACCTGACGCTCAATGAGCAAAACCGCCTGATCCTCGGCGGCGACTGGTACGAAGACCGCTTCCACGGCTCCACCACCTTTACCGAAAACAGCCGCTGGAACCGTGCCGCCTTTGTGCAGCATCGCTTTCGCGGGGAGTGGTTTTCCACCGAGCTGGGCCTGCGCCGCGACCAGAACCAGCAGTTCGGCAGCCAGAACAGCTGGAGCGGCACCCTGACCGTGCCGGTCAACCCCGACAACGACCTGCTGCTGAGCTACAGCGAAGGCTTCCGTGCGCCGACTTTCAACGACCTGTACTACCCGCAGACGCAATACAGCAACCCCGACCTGCAACCCGAAACCTCCAAGAGCTACGAGCTGCAATGGCGCAGCCAATTGACTGACAGCACACGCCTGGAAGCCTCGCTGTACCGCACCGACTTGAGCGATGCGATCATCCTCGATCGCACCGGCAAGCCGCAGAACGTGGCGTCGGCGCGCATCAACGGGTTTGAAGCGGCGCTCAAGCAGGACCTGTTCGGCTGGCAAGGCAACCTTGGCCTCGCCGTCATCGACCCGCGCGACCGCGACAGCGGCCACACCCTGGCCCGCCGGGCGCGGCGCACAGTGAGCCTGGACTTGGATCGTCAATTCGATAAGTTGGGCCTGGGTGCCAGCTGGCAGGCGATCAGCAGCAGCTACGACGATGAAGACAATCGCAGTCGCCTGGGCGGGTATGCGCTGCTGGGGCTGCGCAGCAGTTGGGCATTGAACCGTGAAGTGTTGCTGTCGGTGAAGGTCGATAACCTGCTGGACAAGACGTACGCCCGCGCGATGTACAGCTACAACGACCCGGCGTTCCTGAACAATCACGATTATCGCGAAGAAGGCCGGGTGTGGATGTTTGGGGTGACCTGGACGCCTGAGATGTGAGGCGCGTGTGCAGGCCTCATCGCCGGCAAGCCAGCGCCTACAACGGGAATGCGCTCACCCTCTAGCAGCCGACTTGCCGGCGATAGCAGTCTCACCGGCTCGGCGCAATCACCTTACACAGCCGCCCCACCGCCTCCAGCATCTGCCCGCTGGGCCGCTCCAAGCCTTTATCCGGCACCACGCGCACCCGTCCTGCCATCGCCGGCCAGACCTTCCAGGCCTGCAGCTGAGCCGGATCACCCACCAGGATCATCTCGGGATCACGCTGCAACACTGACTCAATGCTGACCTGCGGCGCGGGCAGCTTGAGATCGTCGAACACATTGCGCGCGCCGCACACATTCAACGCATCGCTGATGATCTGCCCGCCGCCCACGGTGTACAGCGGCTGGTCCCACACCTGGTAAAACACCCGCAATGGCTCGGCACGTTGATAGCGCTGGCGCAATTCGGCCAGGCGTTGGCGCAACTGCACAGCCAGTTGCCGGCCGGCCTCGGCGCGGCCCAGCTGTTCGGCAATCGTCTGGACCTGGGTAGTGAGTTGTTCGAGGCTGTGCGGTTCGGCGACGAAAACCGGGATGTTCAGGCGCTGCAGCTGCTCGCGCTGGGCCGGGCCGACGCTGCCGGGCCAGAGCAGGATCAGGTCGGGCTTGAGGCTGAGCAGGCGCTCCATGTCCAACTGGCCGTACTTGCCAACCGACGGCACGTTGGCCAGCGCTTCCGGGCGCTCACCGCCATCGAGCACGCCGACCAGCAGGTCGGCAGCGCCCAGTTCAGCCACGATTTCAGACAAGGATGGCGCCAGGCTCACTACGCGCTCGGCCGCCCACGCCGGGGCACTCAGCGCCAGCAGCAGGACCGCCAGCCAGTGACGCTTCATCCCAGTTGACGGGGAATGCGGTAGAGGTAGAACAGCACCAGGGTCGACAGCGCCAGCAGAAACAGCGGCACCGCTTCCAGGCCGACGAACACCGCCAGCGCACCGATCCACGCGGGTATGGCAGCCACCAGCAACGCCGTGCGCCGGCGGGCCGCGAGGGTGATCCAGGCAGCCGGCTCTTCGGCGGTATCGAGGGCTTTGGCGGTAGCGATCAGCGCGTGTTTATAGCCGTGAAAATAGCGCAGGCTGAGGAACATCGAGGCCACGCCGGCAATAAAGAATGGCATCGCCAGCACCGGCAGCAGGGACTCGGCCTGGCCAAACACCAGGTTGATCACGAACAGCGGGAGCAGCGCCAGGGCCAGGTACTGCCACCAGTTGAAGGACAGTCGCCGTTTCACCTGGCCGCGGGTCACGCGCGATCGACCTCGCCCTGATGCTCGTTGCCCATCATGTGGTCGAGCTTGCTGGCCTTGGTCGCGAGGTAGAGTTTGTTATGCGGGTTGTGCCCGGTGTGCAGCGGCACGCGTTCGGCCACAGTGATGCCCATCTCGGTCAAGGCCTTGACCTTGCGCGGGTTGTTGGTCATCAGGCGTAGGGATTTGACGCCCAAGTGCTCGAGCATCGGCAGGCAGATCGCGTAGTCACGCTGGTCCGCGGCGAAGCCCAGGCGCTCATTGGCCTCGACGGTATCGGCGCCGCCATCCTGCAGCTCGTAGGCGCGGATCTTGTTCAGCAAGCCAATGCCACGGCCTTCCTGACGCAGGTACAGCAGCACGCCACGGCCTTCACGGGCGATGGCCTGCAGCGCGGCTTCCAGTTGCGAACCGCAGTCGCAGCGCTGGCTGAACAGCGCGTCACCGGTCAGGCATTCGGAGTGCACGCGCCCCAGAACCGGCGCGCCATCAGCGATATCCCCCAGGCTGAGCACAACGTGCTCGCGACCGGTGGCTTCTTCGAGAAAGCCGTTCATGGTGAACGTGGCAAAAGGGGTAGGCAGCTTGGAAGCAGCGACGAAAACGACGGGCACCGTGTGCTCCTGATTTCAGTTTTTACAGTGGCGGCCATTGTAACAGCAGGTTCCTACAGACGCTTAAGCTGAATTATCGCTGATAAAGATCAATCGGTTCGATTGGCCTTCATCCCGGTTCTATGCAGGTCAGAACGGATACGGCTGTTTCCAGCGCTCGAAAATCGGCTTCAGCTCGGCATTTTTTACCAGGGTCGCCATGCGCTGGTCGAACAGTGCCATTAACCCCCGTCCACGCTCGTTGTCGGCAAACCCGACATACAACGGCAGTTCGGCAATATGCGTCAGCCTGAAGCGCGCCGGGTCGTCGGCCTGCTTGAGGACGTAGGAAGCTTCGGTCAGGGCATCGATGTAGAAGTCGGCCCGGCCGTGCAGCAGCATCGCCAGAATGCCGTCGCGCCGCTGGATCTGGTCGAAACGGTGCACATTGGGCAAGTACTCCTCGTACTTGTAGCCGCGCACCCAGGCCAGGCGGTAATTGCCGAGGGTGGCCACGGTCGGCGTCGCGGTGCTGGCCAGGCCGAGGGCGTAGATATGATCGGAATCGAAGTTCCAGTGCGGGTACAACACACCATGGGCTTCTTCGCGATAGGAACCGACCCAGCCATCCACCTCGCCACGCTGGGTCAGGCCGACCGAACGGGTATAAGGCACGGTGCGGGTCTGCAGCCTGATCCCCGCAGGCTCGAACACCTGACGCAGCACATCCCAGGCCAGGCCGCTGCCGTCGGCGTTGGTGTAGTCGTCCCAGGCCTCACTGGCCAGCAGCACCTTGCCGGGCACCACCGGCACTTCCCGCGCCAGGGTGGGCGCCGCGACAGCACACAGCAGTATCAGCAGCCAGCGGCGCACATCCATGGTGACGACCTCCTGCAAAGCCTTGCATCCGTGATAACGCTATAGAGGGTAGCGCAGCTCGCCGACTCAGGGCGCCTCGCGAAAATGCTGATAGCCGCGAACGGCCGGGGTGATGTCCTGCCCGGCAGCATCCAGCAGCGTCACGCCCTGCCCCGCCTCGACCCGGCCGATCACATGGATCGGCCAGCCGCCGGCCAGCAGCGGCGCCAACTCGACAGGCGGCAGGGTGAACGCCAGGACATAATCGTCGCCGCCGCTCAAGGCCGCCACGCGCGCGGCGTCATCACCGACAAACGCCAGCAGCGGCGCCGACAACGGCAACCGCTCGCGCTCGATCAATAGGCTGACGGCCGATGCCTTGGCGATATGCCCGCAATCGGCCAGCAGCCCGTCGGAGATATCCATCGCGGACGTAGCCTTGCCACGCAGCGCCAGCCCCAAGGCCAACTGCGGCTGCGGCGACCAGTAATGGGCCAGCAGCGGATCGGCGATGGCCGCGTCGGCGCTGCGCTGCCCCAGGACCAGCGGCAAGGCACCGGCGGCATTGCCGAGTTCACCGCCCACGCACAGCAGGTCGCCCGGCTGCGCACCGCTGCGGGTCAGCGCCTGCCCGACGGGTACACGACCAAACACGGTCAGGGTCAGGCTCAACGGCCCGCGTGTGGTATCGCCGCCCACCAGGCCCACACCGCAGCGTTGCGCCATGGCGTTCAAACCCTGGGCGTAGCGCTGCAGCCAATCGGCATCGACCGTCGGTGTCGTCAGGGCAAGGGTAAACGCGAGGGGATGGGCGCCCATGGCGGCCAGGTCGCTCACCGCCACGGCCAGCGAGCGCTGGCCGAGCAGGAACGGGTCACAGGGGTCGGCAAAGTGCACGCCGGCCACTAACGTATCGGTGGAAATTGCCAGCTGCTCCCCGGCAGGGAGCGCCAGCAAAGCGCAGTCATCGCCAATCCCCAGGGCAACGCCTTCGCCGCCCTGCGCACAGGGCGCGGCGGCGAAGTAGGTGTGGATCAGCTCAAACTCACCCATGGGAACTCAAGCGCGGCTTAGCGCTTGTGTTCCTTCACTTCGGCTTCGCGCAGGCGCGGGGCCAGCTTGTCGAGCACGCCGTTGACGAACTTGTGGCCGTCGGTCGAACCGTAGACTTTCGCCAGTTCGATCCCTTCGTTGATCACCACGCGGTACGGCACGTCGACGCGCTTGAGCAGTTCCCAGGTGGACAGGCGCATGACGCACAGTTCAACCGGGTCCAGTTCCTCGATGGTCAGGTCCAGGCAAGGTGCCAGGGCCGTATCGATCTCGGTCAGGTTGGCGTGGACGCCGTGCAGGATGTCGTGGAAGTAGCTCTGGTCGGCGAACGTAAAGTCGTTGTCGACACGAAACTGTGCTTCGATTTCGTTCAGCGAAGCGCCTGCCAGGTGACGCTGGTACAGCGCCTGGGTCGCGAGCTGACGCGCCTTGCGACGCTTCTCGCTCTTGGAGGGCTTGCCGGCATCCGCAGGACGTGGCTCCTGAGGGTTGAACTGATCGCTCTCGTCGGAAATCACTTGGCCTCCAACTGCGACAGCAGGCTGACCATTTCCAGGGCGGACAGGGCAGCTTCAGCGCCTTTGTTACCGGCCTTGGTGCCGGAACGCTCGATGGCTTGCTCGATGGAATCCACGGTCAGCACGCCAAACGCAACCGGCACGCCGAACTCCATGGACACCTGGGCCAGGCCCTTGGTGCATTCGCCAGCCACGTATTCGAAGTGCGGAGTACCGCCACGAATGACCGCGCCCAGGGCGATGATCGCCGCGTATTCACCCTGTTGTGCAACTTTTTGCGCAACCAGTGGAATTTCGAAGGCGCCAGGCGCACGGATGATAGTGATGTCGCTCTCGCTCACACCGTGGCGAACCAGGGCGTCCACGGCACCGCTTACCAGGCTTTCAACCACGAAGCTGTTGAAGCGGCCAACCACCAGGGCATAGCGGCCTTTGGGGGCGATGAAGGTACCTTCGATGGTCTTCAGGGTCATTCGACAAATCTCTTAAAGAGCCGGGACGCGAAAAGTGCGTCCCTCAGTGATGATTTAACCGCGAACAAGGGGCAGGAATCGCCGGCCTTTATTCGGAGGGCACGTATTCTACAACTTCCAGGTCGAAACCGGATATCGCATTAAATTTCATTGGCGCACTCATCAGGCGCATTTTGCGCACACCGAGGTCGCGCAGGATCTGCGAACCGGCGCCGACGATGCTGTAGGTGGTCGGCGTCTTGACCTGGGCATGCTCGGCGGTTTCGCGAATATGCGCGAGCAGGACGTCGCCATCCACCGGGTTGCCGAGCAACAGCACCACACCACTGCCAGCCTCGGAAACCGCAGCCATGGCGGCGCGCAGGCTCCAGCGACCCGGTTGCTTGACCATCAGCAGGTCGCGCAGCGGGTCCATGTTGTGCACCCGCACCAGGGTCGGTTCGTCGGCGCAGATGGTGCCCAGGGTCAGGGCCATGTGCACGTCGCCTGCCACCGAATCACGGTAGGTCACCAGGTTGAATTGGCCCAGCTCGCTGTCCAGCGGCTGCTCGGCAATCCGCTGAACGGTACGTTCGTGGATCATGCGGTAGTGAATCAGGTCGGCAATCGTGCCGATCTTGATGCCGTGTTCAGCGGCGAAGGCTTCGAGTTCGGCGCGACGGGCCATGGTGCCGTCGTCGTTCATCACTTCGCAGATCACCCCGCTCGGCTCGAAACCGGCCATGCGCGCCAGGTCGCAGGCCGCCTCGGTGTGGCCGGCGCGCGCCAGAGTGCCGCCCGGCTGGGCCATCAGCGGGAAGATATGGCCGGGGCTGACAATGTCTTCAGCCTTGGCGTCTTTCGCGGCAGCCGCTTGCACGGTGCGCGCGCGGTCGGCGGCGGAGATACCGGTGGTGACGCCGGTGG
The DNA here is from genome assembly GCF_059418125.1 of Pseudomonas sp. GW821-FHT09C08. Classification (NCBI taxonomy): domain Bacteria; kingdom Pseudomonadati; phylum Pseudomonadota; class Gammaproteobacteria; order Pseudomonadales; family Pseudomonadaceae; genus Pseudomonas; species Pseudomonas sp. GW821-FHT09C08. The sequence goes on from NZ_JBWKPG010000016.1 coordinate 14,254, forward strand.
TCGCTTCAATCGACACGGTGAACTTGGTGCCGAAGCCCGACCCATTGCGCGGCGCCATCAACGGCAGCTTGAGCAGTTCGCAGCGCTCACGGCTCATGGGCATGCAGATCAGCCCACGGGCGTGCTTGGCCATGAAGTTGATGTGCTCGGGCTTGCAGGCCTCGGCGGCCATGATGATGTCGCCTTCGTTCTCGCGGTCTTCGTCATCCATCAGGATGACCATCTTGCCTTGGCGGATGTCTTCAACCAGTTCTTCGATGCTATTGAGCGCCACGCGGCACCCCCTTGGTCAGGATTTCAGGTAGCCGTTAGCGGCCAGAAAACTTTCAGTGATGTTCCCGGCAGTTGGCTCTGCGGCCTTATCGCCCAACAACAGGCGCTCCAGGTAACGGGCAAGCAAGTCGACTTCCAGATTCACCCGGCGACCCGGCTGGTAGGACGCCATGATGGTTTCGCTGAGGGTGTGGGGAATAATCGTCAGTTCGAATTCGGCGCCATTCACGGCGTTCACGGTCAGGCTGGTGCCGTCGACGGTGATCGAGCCTTTGTGGGCGATGTACTTGGCCAGTTCTTTCGGCGCGCGGATGCGAAACTCCACGGCACGCGCATTTTCGCTGCGGGCAACCACTTCGCCGACGCCGTCGACGTGGCCGCTGACCAGATGGCCACCGAGGCGGGTGGTCGGGGTCAGGGCTTTTTCCAGATTGACCGGGCTGCCGGCCTTCAGGTCGTTCATCGCGGTGCAGTCCAGGGTTTCCCGGCTGACATCGGCGGCAAAGCCGTTGCCCGGCAGTTCGATGACGGTCAGGCACACGCCGCTGACGGCGATGCTGTCGCCCAGCTTGACGTCGCCGAGGTCGAGCTTGCCGGTTTCAACCAGCAGGCGCACGTCGCCGCCTTTGGGGGTCATGGCGCGGATGCTGCCGATGGATTCGATAATGCCGGTGAACATGGCCTTCTCCTGGAAAACGGTGCGGGCACTTGAGCGCCCGGTCAGAATTATACGCTCGCGGGTGGAAGCGGGACGGCAGTGACTCGCCAGTCGTCGCCTACCGCGCGCATTTCAGTGATCTTGAGTTGGGGGGCGTCGGCGAGTTTCTCAAGCGGCCAGTCCAGCAAAGGCCGCGCGGCGGAGCCAAGGAACTTGCCGGCGACGAAAATCACATACTCGTCGACCAGCCCCTGCTGGGCAAACGCACCGGCCAGGCTCGGGCCGGCCTCCACCAACACTTCGTTGACGCCACGGGCGGCCAGCGCCACCAGTGCCGAGCGCAGGTCGACCTGACCGTCCACGCCCGGCACCACAAGGCACTCGGGCCCGCGCGGAAACTGGTTTTCCGGGGTCACGCAGGTGATCACCAGCGCGGGGCCCGCCTTGAAGAATGGCGCATTGAGCGGCACCCGCAGGCGCCCGTCGATCAACACGCGCAGCGGTGGGCGCGACAGGGCGAGTGCCGTAGTGTCCGCATCCAGGCCCAGCTCGGCGGCGCGCACGGTCAGGCGGGCGCCGTCGGCCAGCACTGTGTCGGCGCCGGTCAGCACCACGCTGGCTTCGGCGCGCAGACGCTGCACGGCGGCGCGGGCAGCCGGGCCGGTGATCCATTGGCTTTCGCCGCTGGCCATCGCGGTGCGACCGTCGAGGCTCATCGCCAGCTTGACCCGCACAAAGGGCAGGCCATGCTCCATGCGTTTGAGAAACCCGGGATTCAGCGCACGCGCCTGTGCCTCGAGCACACCGCTGTGCACCTCGATACCCGCCTGAGCCAGGCGCTGCATGCCCCGCCCGGCCACTTCCGGGTTCGGGTCCTGCATCCCGGCGACCACCCGCGCGACGCCGGCGCTCATCAGTGCGTCGGCACACGGCGGCGTGCGGCCATGGTGGCTGCAAGGTTCGAGGGTCACGTACACGGTGGCGCCGCGCGCCTTGTCACCGGCGGCGCGCAGGGCGTTGGGCTCGGCATGCGGTTCGCCGGTGCGTTCATGCCAGCCTTCGCCAACCACCTGCCCATCGCGCACAATCACGCAGCCGACCCGAGGATTGGGATGGGTGGTGTACAGGCCCTTGCGCGCCAATTCGAGGGCGCGGGCCATGTAATGGGCGTCGAGGACGGCCTGTTCAGCAGAAGGTGGGTTCATTCTTTGACCGGCTCACGGGCCAGGCGGTCGATCTCTTCGCGGAACTCATTGAGGTCCTGGAAGCGTCGATACACCGAAGCGAAACGGATATAGGCGACTTCGTCGAGCTTTTGCAGCTCGCCCATCACCAGCTCTCCAACCACCAGGCTCTTGACCTCGCGCTCGCCGGTCGCACGCAGCTTGTGCTTGATATGCACCAGCGCCGCTTCCAGCCGCTCGACACTCACCGGGCGTTTTTCCAGGGCGCGCTGCATACCGGCGCGCAGTTTTTCTTCGTCGAAGGGCTGGCGGCTGCCGTCGGACTTGATCAGCCGTGGCAACACCAGTTCGGCGGTTTCAAAGGTGGTGAAACGTTCACCGCAGGCCAGGCATTCGCGCCGGCGACGCACTTGATCGCCCTCGGCGACCAGACGCGAGTCAATGACCTTGGTGTCGTTGGCACCGCAGAAGGGACAGTGCATGGTGGCAGGCAACAAAAAAAGGGAGGGCCATGGTAGCGCATCCCCGTGGCAAGACAAGCCATAGCCTTTACGGTATATAGGCTGACTATTATGTTTCATATTTTTTAAGCCACGGATTTTGTCCTTTCTGGAGCCGTACATGCAGTTACGACCACTTGTTTTGCTTACCCTGTTCAGTTTCCTGGTCGCCTGCAGCAGCGAAGCCCCCAAGCCGGCCGCGCCTCAACCCACGCCTGCGCAAGAGAAAAAAGTCCCAGGCATCGAGGACCTCGGCCCCCTGCCCGCCTACCAGCGTGAAATCAGCGGCAGCCTGACCAACGTGCCGGCCGGCGCCGAAGTCGAGATGGCGCTGCTGGTCATCGATGACCGTTCGCGCCCGCAACAACTGCTGGCCAGCAGTGTGCTGACCGGCAACGGCCAGCCACTTGCCTTCCGCCTGCGCTACAACCCCGAAGCCTTCCCGGCCGGTGCGCGGGTTGAATTGCGCGGTCGCGCCAGCCAGTCCGGCCAGTTGATCCTGCACCTGCCCGCCGTGCGCATCACCCAGCCGATCACCCAGACCACCGGCCCCCTGCAACTCGTCAAGGCACCATGACGCCACCGCTGGACCTGCAAGCCGCGCTGAGCGAGCTGATCGGCGACGCGCACTTGGTGCCCTGCCCTTTGCCGGGCACTGAGTTGTCGTTGTGGTTGCTTGACGCCGACAACATGGACCGCGCTTTCAGCCCCGAAGAAACCCGGCGCATCCTGCACGAGCCGCCTTACTGGAGTTTTTGCTGGGCCAGCGGCCTGGCTCTGGCACGCTACCTGGCGGCGAACCCGCAATGGGTTGCGGGAAAACGCGTGCTCGACTTCGGCGCCGGCTCCGGTGTGGCCGCGATTGCGGCGCTCAAGGCGGGTGCGCTGGAAGTGGTGGCCTGCGATCTGGATCCGCTGGCGTTGGCGTCCTGTCGGGCGAATGCCGAGCTCAATGGTTTAGAGCTGAGCTACTCGGCGGACTTTTTCGCCGAAGCCGACCGCTTCGACCTGATCCTGGTCGCCGACGTGCTCTATGATCGGGCCAACCTGCCGCTGCTGGACCAGTTCCTGAGCCGAGGCCGCGAAGCGTTGGTGGCGGACTCTCGCGTGCGCGATTTCCAGCATCCGGATTACCGGCGACTGGAGATCCTGGATGCGCTGACGTTGCCGGATTTGGCCGAGCCTTGGGAGTTTCGCAAGGTGAGCCTGTACCATTCGCGGCGTTCTTGAGGTTATCGCCGGCAAGCCAGCGCCTGCAGGTGAGCGCATTCGCCTGCCGGACACGCTTTCAGCCAATCGCGCCAGCCCTTATAGTTGCCCCATTCCCGCTTTATTCGAGACGCCCCATGAGTGAGCCCACGCCGTACATCTTCGATGTCACCACCGCCAACTTTGATCAGGCAGTGATCCAGAACTCCTTCGAAAAACCTGTGCTGGTGGATTTCTGGGCCGAGTGGTGCGCGCCGTGCAAGGCGCTGATGCCGATGCTCGCGCAGATCGCCGAGAGCTATCAGGGCGAGTTGCTGCTGGCCAAGGTCGATTGCGATGCCGAGCAGGATATCGTCGCGCGGTTTGGCATTCGCAGCCTGCCGACCGTGGTGCTGTTCAAGGATGGCCAGCCGGTCGACGGTTTTGCCGGGGCGCAGCCGGAGTCGGCGGTGCGGGCGATGCTGGAGCCGCATGTGCAGATGCCACCACCGGCCGCGGCAGATCCGCTGGAGCAGGCCCAGGCGCTGTTTGCCGACGGCCGCATCAGCGATGCCGAAGCGGTGCTGGTGGCGCTGCTGGGCGAGGACAATACCAACGCCGCGGCGTTGATCCTGTATGCGCGCTGCCTGGCCGAGCGCGGTGAGCTGGGTGAAGCCCAGACCGTGCTGGACGCGGTCAAGAGCGACGATCACAAGGCCGCCCTCGCCGGGGCCAAGGCGCAAATCACCTTCCTGCGCCAGGCCGCCGACCTGCCGGACGCTGCCGACTTGAAAAGCCGCCTGGCGCAAGACCCGCAGGACGACGAAGCGGCTTATCAACTGGCCATCCAGCAACTGGCGCGCCAGCAGTACGACGCGGCGCTCGAAGGCTTGCTCAAGCTGTTTATCCGCAACCGCAGCTACAGCGAAGGCTTGCCGCACAAGACCTTGCTGCAGGTGTTCGAACTGCTGGGCAATGATCACCCGCTGGTGACCGCGTACCGCCGCAAGCTGTTTGCCGCGCTGTACTAATCGCCGATCCAACTATACAGCGGCGTATCCCCGCCGCTGCTCACCTTGACCTTGGCACTATGGCGCAGGCGCACCAGCAGGCGCTTGCCCGCCGACGCGTCGCCCGCCAAACCTTCAAGCTGGTCGAGCAACTCCAGGCCATTCAGTTGGCCGGCGTTGCGCAACAGGTCCTGGGCGCCCTGCCACTGGTCGTCATTGTGCTTGGCCGGCGCCACCGGCGCGGCAGCCGCACTCGTCACGGGCGCAGCCTGCAACTGCGCGCCGAGCCGCGCCCAATCGCCGTCATCCAGTTCCAGCGTCAAGTCCACCGGCAGGTCGCCGACGGTTCCACGAATTCGCAACATCGTCCTTACTCCTGCACTTTTCTGACGGGCATGCTCCCATGCGGCTTGCGCAACGCCAAGCGGGCGGTCAAACTCTCGGCACTATTGTTATAAGATCACATAACAAAACTTTCATGTTCTGGAGCCTTCTCATGCGCCGTCTGCTGCTTGCTTTGCCGTTTGCCCTGTTGCCACTCGCCATCGCCCATGCTGCCGACGAGCACGATCATGAACACGAGCACGGCAGCCTGGGTGCCCACGAACACGGCGTCGGTCGCCTCAATGCCGTACTCGACGGCCAGGCCCTGGAGCTTGAGCTCGACAGCCCGGCGATGAACCTGGTGGGCTTCGAACACCTGGCCACCACCCCTGCAGACAAGGCCAAGGTCGCCACTGCACGCAAGCAGCTGGAAAACCCTGTCGCCCTGTTCAACCTGCCCAAAAGTGCCGGTTGCGTCGTGAGCACCCAGGAACTCAACAGCCCATTGTTCGGCGACAAACCCGAAGTTGACCACGACGACGATGACGATCACGACGCCAAAGACGGCGCCCACGAGCATCATCACGACCACAGCGAAATCCACGCGCATTACCAATTCACCTGCGCCACGCCGACAGCCCTGAGCAACCTGGACCTGAGCCAGGTGTTCAAGACCTTCCCTGCCACGCAGAAAATCCAGGTACAACTGATTGGCCCGAGTGGCCAGCAAGGTGTGGAAGCGACGGCACAGGCAGCTACCCTGAAATTTTGAGTTCATGCCTCAGTCAAGGTGGAAGCTGGCTTGCCTGCGATAGCATCGACGCGGTGTTTTCTGATACACCGCGTCGCTTGCATCGCAGGCAAGCCAGCTTCCACACCTGATCGGTGTCATCATTCAAATCAAACCAGACCACTGACTCCCCATGACCCAAGCGCTAATCGAACTGTCTGACCTGGGCTTCAACTGGCCCGGCCACCCACAGTTGCTGGACATCCCCGCGTTCCGCCTGGAAGCAGGGGAAACCCTGTTTCTCAAGGGCCCGAGCGGCAGTGGCAAAACCACCTTGCTCGGCCTGCTCGGCGGCGTGCAGAAGCCCAGCCGCGGCAGTATTCGCCTGCTCGGCCAGGAGCTGACCGAACTCTCGGCCGGCGCCCGCGACCGCTTTCGCGTCGACCATACCGGCTACATCTTCCAGCAGTTCAACTTGCTGCCGTTCCTGTCGGTGCGCGAAAACGTCGAGCTGCCCTGCCACTTTTCCAAGCTGCGTGCGCAGCGGGCGATCCAGCGCCACGGCAGTGTCGACGAGGCCGCTGCCACCCTGCTCGCGCACCTGGGCTTGAAGGACCGGGACTTGCTGGAGCGCCGCGCCGACTCGCTGTCGATCGGCCAGCAACAACGCGTTGCCGCCGCCCGTGCGTTGATCGGCCAGCCAGAATTGGTGATCGCCGACGAGCCCACCTCGGCCCTGGACTACGACGCCCGCGAAGCCTTCATCCAGTTGCTGTTCGCCGAATGCCGCGAGGCCGGCGCCAGCCTGTTGTTTGTCAGCCATGACCAGAGCCTGGCGCCGCTGTTCGACCGCAACCTGTCGCTGGCCGAACTCAATCGCGCCGCCACGCCCGCAGAGGTTTGAGATGTATTTGTTCCGTCTAGCCATGGCCAGCCTGGCGAACCGCCGCTTTACCGCGATCCTCACCGCCTTCGCCATCGCTTTGTCGGTGTGCCTGCTGCTGGCGGTGGAACGCGTGCGCGTTGAGGCGCGCAACAGCTTTGCCAGCACCATCAGCGGCACCGACCTGATCGTCGGCGCGCGCTCCGGCTCGGTCAACCTGCTGCTGTACTCGGTGTTTCGCATCGGCAACGCCACCAACAACATCCGCTGGGACAGCTACGAACACTTCGCCGCCAGCCCCCAGGTGAAATGGGCCATCCCGATTTCCCTGGGCGACTCCCACCGCGGCTACCGCGTGATGGGCACCAACGAATCCTACTTCGAGCACTACCAGTACGGCCGCAAGCAGAACCTCGAACTGGCCAGCGGCCGCGCCTTCGCCACTGACCCGTTCGAGGTGGTGCTCGGCGCCGAAGTCGCCGATGCGCTGCATTACAAGCTCGGCGACAAGCTGGTACTGGCCCACGGCGTGGCAGTGGTCAGCCTGGTGAAACACGATGACAAGCCGTTCACCGTGGTCGGGATCCTCAAGCGCACCGGCACGCCGGTGGACCGCACGCTGCATATCAGCCTGGGCGGCATGGAAGCGATCCACATCGACTGGCACAACGGCGTGCCTGCCCAGGGCAAAGGCCGCATCAGCGCCGACCAGGCGCGCAACATGGACCTCACCCCGCAGGCCATCACCGCGTTCATGCTCGGCCTGAACAACAAGATTTCCACTTTCGCGCTGCAACGCGAGATCAACGAGTTCCGTGGCGAGCCGATGTTGGCGATCCTGCCGGGCGTGGCGCTGCAGGAGCTGTGGAGCATGATGGGCACCGCCGAAAAAGCCTTGTTCGTGATCTCGCTGTTCGTGGTGCTGACCGGGCTGATCGGCATGCTCACGGCGATCCTCACCAGCCTCAACGAACGCCGCCGCGAAATGGCGATCCTGCGTTCGGTGGGCGCACGGCCCTGGCATATCGCGACCTTGCTGATCTTCGAAGCCTTTGCACTGGCCTTGTCCGGCGTGATCGCGGGGGTCGGCCTGCTGTACGTGTGCATCGCCGCGTCGCGCGGGTATCTGCAGGCCAATTACGGCCTGGACCTGCCGATGTCGTGGCCGAGCGAATATGAATGGACGCTGCTGGCCGGTATCCTCGGCGCAGCGCTGTTGATGGGCAGCGTGCCCGCGTGGCGCGCCTATCGACAATCCCTGGCCGATGGCCTGTCCATACGTTTATGAGGAAGGCTTTGATGCGTCGCGTCCTGTTTGCACTGTTTCTGCTGATGGCCCTGCCGGCCTGGGCCGATGAGCCTAAAGAGCTGACCTGGTCGGAGCTGATCCCGCCGGATGCCGAACCGGAAATACCGAACATGCAACCGCTGCACAACTTGTCCGGGATGGCCGACGCACTGGAGTCGGCGCCAGCGGCCAAGCAGGAAATGCCCCACGCACCGGTGGTACAGGGCCTCGATGGCCAGCATATTCGTCTGCCGGGATATATCGTGCCGCTGGAAGTCAGCGAAGCAGGCCGCACCACCGAGTTCTTGCTGGTGCCGTATTTCGGCGCGTGCATCCATGTGCCGCCGCCGCCGTCGAACCAGATCGTGCATGTGAAAAGCGAAGTCGGCGTGAAGCTCGATGAGCTGTACCAGCCGTACTGGATCGAAGGCGCGATGCAGGTCAAACCGTCCACCAGCGAGCTGGCCGACGCCGGTTACCAGATGGACGCCGAGAAGATTTACATCTACGAATTGCCGCAATAGCGCTGATCGACCTTTCATTGAGCTGAGTCAAAAGATCGAGCGGAACGATCTTTACCATTGGACGTACAACTTTTAAACGTCCTTTTGGAGCTCCCATGAACAAGTCTCTGCTCGGCGCGTCCCTCTTCGCGCTCGCCCTCGCCGCCCCGGTCGTCCACGCTCACGAAGCGGGCGATATTCTGGTGCGCGCCGGTGCAATCACCGTGAACCCGAAAGCCGACAGCGGTCACGTGAAGGTTGACCAGGGTCCATTGGCGGGCACCAACCTGGGCGGCAAGGCGACCATGAGCAGCGACACCCAGCTGGGCTTGAACTTTGCCTACATGCTGACCAACCACGTGGGCATCGAGCTGCTGGCGGCCACCCCGTTCGAGCACGACGTGAAGATCAAAGGCACCGCCCTGAGCCCGGCCAACGGCAAGCTCGGCACCCTCAAACACCTGCCGCCGACCCTGAGCGTCGTGTACTACCCGCTGGACAACAAGTCTGCGTTCCAACCGTATGTGGGCGCCGGTATCAACTACACCTGGATCTACGACGAACACGTCGGCAGCCGCGCACAGGGCGAAGGCTTCAGCAACTTCAAGGCCGAGAACTCCTGGGGCTGGGCGGCGCAGATCGGCGCGGACTACATGATCAACGACAAGTGGATGATCAACGCCCAGGCGCGCTACATCGACATCAGCACCAAGGCGACCGTGGAAAACAACGCCGTGGCACCTGGCACTCGCGCCAAGGTAAACGTTGATGTGGACCCGATGGTGTACATGGTGGGCATCGGCTACAAGTTCTAACCCAGGTCCACTCACGCTGCATAACCTATGTGGGAGCGGGCGGGTGCAGGAGCTGGCTTGCCTGCGATAGCATCGCCTCGGTGCAACTGACAGACCGAGGCGATTTTATCGCGGGCAAGCCCGGTTCCCACACCCGCCCGCTCCCACGTTGGGTTTGGGGTTGGGTCAGCCGTGCCGGTAGAACCGATCCAGCAACGCCGGCAACCCCGCCCGCCACGCCCGTGGCTTGATGCCGAAGGTGTGGAGGATTTTCTTGCAGGCCAGCACCGCGTGCTGCGGTTCGTCGCCAGCATCCGGCCGGGCCGCGTGGGCCTGGGCGGTGGGCGCTTCGATAGCCAGCGGGTGGAAGTTGCGCGCCTCGGTCAGGATCGCCTGGCCCAGCGCCAGCGGGGTGGTCGCCTCATGCCCGGCGTAGTGGTAAGTGCCCCACAGCGGCGCGGCACAATCGAGTTGCTTGAGCACCGAGATGATCACCCGCGCGGCGTCGTCCACCGGCGTCGGGTTGCCGCGACGGTCATCTGCCATCAGCAATTCATCCGGCTTCTCGGCCCGCGCGAGGAAGCGCCCGAGCGTGCCGTCGATGCTGTCATCCAGCAGCCAGCCAAAGCGCAGCAGCACATGTTGCGGGCACGTGGCGCGCACACTTTGCTCGATACGCCACAACGCCTGGCCGCGCAGGCCCAAGGGCACCGGCTCGTCTTTTTCGCTGTAGGCGGTGGCGCGGGAGCCATCGAACACGCGGTAGCTGGACGGTTGCAGCAAGGTGATGTTGTGGTGCTGGCACAGTTCGGCCAGGCGTTCGATGGCGAACTCCTGGGCAGCCAGGCGGGTTTCGCTGACAGCCTCGGCCTGGAACCAGTCGAAATAGTAGGCGAGGTTGATCAACGCATCGGGACGGGTGTCGTCGAGCAATTGGGTGAGGCTTGCGGCATCCCAGCCGTCGGTGGGCGGTTTGGGTGCGAGGAAACCAATGTCTTCCTCTGCACCGAGGCGAATCAGCGCCTGCCCGAGGGCATTCCCGCCGCCCAGTAACATAAGGCGCATTCGCATAGATTGAGCAGGCCCGGTCTGTTTGGAACGATGGTTATTGTCGGCAGGCCCGTGAGCCAGCCGTAGGTGTATTCCAGAATCGTTGCATTTTGCGGGTTTGTAGCGCAACCGTCACGGATAAAGTGCGGGGGTTGCAACTTGACCTCATGGGTTGCATATAAGAGTCATGAACCTTCCCGAATCAACGGACACGGTATTGGACGGCTTCCACCCCGCCGTCCGCACCTGGTTCCGCAGCACCTTCCCTTCGGTGACCAGCGCGCAGGCCCAGGCATGGCCGCTGATCCGTCAACGCCGCTCGACGCTGATCGCCGCACCTACCGGCTCGGGCAAGACGCTGACCGCGTTCCTGGCGGTGCTGGACGACCTCGTCCACCAGGGCCTGGCCCACGGTGGGCAGCTGCCGGACGAAACGCTGGTGGTGTACGTGTCGCCGCTCAAGGCGCTGTCCAACGATATCCAGATCAACCTGCAAACCCCGCTGGCCGGAATCACCGAGCACCTGCAGGCCATGGACCTGCCGCCGCTGGTGATCCGCACCGCCGTACGCACCGGCGACACCCCGCAAAAAGACCGGGCGCTGATGCGCAAGCGCCCGCCGCATATCCTGGTGACCACCCCGGAATCGCTCTACGTCCTGCTGGGCTCGGACTCCGGCCGGCAAATGCTGGCCAGCACGCGCACGGTGATCGTCGATGAAATCCACGCGATCGCCGCCGGCAAGCGCGGTAGCCACCTGGCCTTGAGCCTGGAGCGCCTGCAGGGTTTATGCGGCGAACCGCTGACCCGCATCGGCCTGTCGGCCACGCAGAAGCCTATCGAGGCCGTGTCGCGCTTTCTGGTCGGCACGGGCCGCTCGTGCGACATCGTCGACATCGGCCATGCCCGCCCCCGCGACCTGGATATCGAAGTGCCGCCGGTGCCGCTGTCGGCAGTGATGGCCAATGATGTCTGGGAACTGGTCTACGATCGCCTCGCTGCGCTGGCCCGCGAACACCGCACCACGCTGATTTTCGTCAACACCCGTCGCCTGGCCGAGCGCCTGGCCCGGCACTTGAGCGAGCGCCTGGGCAAGAACGCTGTCGCCGCCCACCACGGCAGCCTGGCCAAGGAACTGCGCCTGGACGCCGAGCAACGGCTCAAGGCCGGCGCGCTGCAAGTGCTGATCGCCACCGCCTCGCTGGAGCTGGGGATTGATATCGGTGACGTCGACCTGGTGTGTCAGATCGGCTCGCCAGGATCCATCAACGGCTTTCTGCAACGGGTCGGGCGCTCCGGCCACCAGGTTGGCGGCACGCCCAAGGGCCGTCTGTTCGCCACCACCCGTGATGACCTGATCGAATGCGCCGCGCTGCTCGACTGCGTACGCCGGGGTGAACTCGACACGTTGCACATTCCCGTGGCGCCGCTGGACGTGCTGGCCCAGCAGATCATCGCCGAGGTCAGCACCCAGGAGTGGTCGGAAGCGGCGCTGCTGGCGCTGATCCGCCGCGCCGCGCCATATGCAGAACTGGATCAGGGCCACTACCAGGCGCTGCTGCAGATGCTCGCCGACGGCTACAACGGTCGCCAGGGCATCCGCAGCGCCTACCTGCACCGCGACGCTGTGACCCATACCCTGCGCGGCCGCCGGGGCGCCCGGCTGACCGCCGTGACCAGCGGCGGCACCATCCCGGACAATGCCGACTACAGCGTGTTGCTGGAGCCGCAAAGCCTGAACATCGGCAGCGTCAACGAAGACTTCGCGGTGGAAAGTATCGCCGGGGATATCTTCCAGCTCGGTAATACGTCCTACAGGATTTTGCGGGTCGAGGCCGGCAAGGTGCGCGTCGAGGATGCCCACGGCCAGCCACCGACCATTCCGTTCTGGCTCGGCGAGGCACCGGGGCGCAGCCATGAATTGTCGGCGGCCGTGGCACGTTTGCAGGGGCAGTTGGACTCGCTGCTCAGCGCCAGCCCCGGTGACCTGCAACCGGCGCAGGACTGGCTCACCGACACCCTCGGCCTGAACCGCGCCAGCGCCGAACAGATCCTCGACTACCTGGCCCGTGCGCGCCTGGCCCTCAGCGCGTTGCCGTCCCAGGACACGTTGATCATGGAACGGTTTTTCGACGAGTCCGGTGGCACCCAACTGATCATCCACACGCCGTTCGGCAGCCGCATCAACCGCGCCTGGGGCCTGGCCCTGCGCAAGCGTTTTTGCCGTACGTTCAACTTCGAGCTGCAGGCGGCGGCCAGCGAAAATGCCATCGTGCTGTCGCTGTCCACCAGCCACAGTTTCGAGCTGGACGAAGTGTGGCGCTATCTCAACAGCCACAGCGCCGAACACCTGCTGATCCAGGCGGTGCTGGACGCGCCGCTGTTCGGCGTGCGCTGGCGCTGGAATGCCGGCGTGGCCCTGGCGCTGCCGCGTTATACCGGCGGGCGCAAGGTCGCGCCGCAAATCCAGCGCATGAAGAGCGAAGACCTGATCGCCAGCGTGTTCCCCGACCAGATCGCCTGCCTGGAAAACCTTGCCGGCGAACGCGAAGTGCCCGCGCATCCGCTGGTGGAACAAACCCTCGATGACTGCCTGCACGAAGCCATGGACAGCGACGGTTGGCTGGCCCTGCTGCGGCGCATGGAGGGCGGCGACGTGCGCTTGATCAGCCGTGACCTGCCGGCGCCCTCGCCGATGGCCGCGGAAATCCTCAGCGCGCGCCCCTACACTTTTCTCGACGATGCCCCGCTGGAAGAACGCCGCACCCAGGCCGTGCTCAACCGGCGCTGGAGCGACCCGCAGAGCACCGACGACCTTGGCGCACTGGATGCGGATGCCATCGCCGGGGTCCGCGAAGAAGCCTGGCCTGCGCCCCATAGCCTGGATGAAATGCATGAGGCGTTAATGAGCCTGGCCTGCATCGCCGCTCACGAAGTCACGCCGCAATGGGCCGAGTGGCTGCACGCCTTGGCCAAGGGTGGGCGCGCCTCTGCATTGCACAACGGCCTGTGGGTGGCGGTCGAGCGCCTGAGCTGTTTGCAGGCGATTTATCCCAACGGCTTGCCGCTGCTCCCCGGCTTCGATGAGCCCTGGACCTACGACGAAGCGCTGGTGGAAGTGCTGCGCGCACGCCTTGGCGGCTTCGGTCCGCTGACCTTGATCGAGATCGCCGCGCCCCTGGCCTTGCCGGTGGCTGATGTCACGCAGGCGTTGGCCCGCCTGGAGCAGGAAGGCTACGTGCTGCGTGGGCGTTTCAGCCCTGGCGCCGACGCAGAGCAATGGTGCGAACGCCACCTGCTGGCGCGCATTCATCGCTACACGGTCAAGCGCCTGCGCCGGGAAATCGAGCCGGTGGCGCTGCAGGACTTCATGCGTTTCCTGTTCGATTGGCAGCACTTGTCCGAGAGCACCCGAGGCCAGGGCAGCGCGATGTTGGCGCAGATCGTCGGGCAGTTCGAAGGCTACGCCGCTGCCACGTCCGCCTGGGACACTGATTTGCTCAGCGCGCGGCTCAAGGATTATTCCTCCACCTGGCTCGATGAGTTGTGCCGCAGCGGCAAGCTGGTGTGGACGCGCTTGAGCAACAAGGCCAGCGCCATCGCCCTGCGCAGCACGCCGGTGGTGCTGTTGCCGCGCAGCCAGGTGCCGCTGTGGAGCGGGCTGACCGAACTCACCGACAGCACGACGCTGTCGCCCAAGGCGCAGAAAGTCCACCTGGCCCTGCGCGAACATGGCGCGCTGTTTTTTGATGAGCTGGTGCACGAAGCCCATCTGCTGCGCAGCGAGCTGGAAAGCGCCTTGCAGGAACTGGTCGGTGCCGGCCTGGTGAATGCCGACAGTTTTGCCGGGCTGCGGGCGTTGACCACGCCGGCGAGCAAACGCCAGGCGCGCAGCAGCCGGCGCGGGCGTGGGGCGTTTGTCGGCGGCATGGACGATGCCGGGCGCTGGGCGCTGATCCGGCGCCCCGCGACCGCCGCCGGCGCGCACTCGGCAGAGACCTTGGAGCATGTGGCGATGACCTTGCTGCGCCGCTACGGCGTGGTGTTCTGGCGGCTGCTGGAGCGAGAGGCGGACTGGTTACCGAGCTGGCGCGAATTGCTGCGCACGTTCCATCGGCTGGAAGCGCGCGGTGAGATTCGCGGCGGGCGGTTTGTCAGTGGCTTGGCGGGGGAACAGTTTGCGTTGCCGGAAGCGATCCCGCTGCTGCGTGAGGTGCGACGGCGCCCGCATGATGGGAGTCTGATTGCAGTGTGCGGGGCCGATCCGCTGAATCTGGTAGGCACGTTGTTGCCCGGCAGCAAAGTGCCGGCGGTGAGCGGCAATCGGATTGTGTACCGCGATGGGTTGCCGGCGGCGGTGATGGTCGCGGGCAAGCAGCAGGTGTTGCTGGAGGTGGACCCGCAGGCGGTGCAGGAGAAGTTGATCAGGCATTAGGGATGCCTGATCTGACGCCATCGCAGGCAAGCCAGCGCCCACATTTGTACGGGTTCACACGGTCGACAATGTGGGCGCCGGGCGTGCCCGCGATGAGGCCAGCCCGGGCGACATCGATCACTGGGTACGCGGCTGCTCCGTCAGCACCACCGACGCCGGCACCGCTTCATCCGGCTCATCTACCTGTGGCGTGCGCTTGGGCAGCAGCACCTGCTGTGGATAAGTCTGCGCGAAGTGCACCTCATCGCAGTTATCCACAAGCTTTTTCAGGCGCTGGTTGAAAGCGCGACTGACTGCATATTGCCCACCCGACACGGTGCGGAACTGCGCGGTGAGGACCACACCGTTGAGGTCCATCTTGTCGACGCCAAACACCTCCAGCGGCCCTTGCAGGTTGTACTTGAGGAACACGTCGTCGCGGATCGACTGCCCGGCTTCGCGGATCAGCTCCACGGCCTTGTCCACATCGGTGTCGTAAGTGAACTGCACCGAGAAGAACGCATAGGCAAACTGGCGTGACTGGTTGGTGACCGCCTTGATCTGCCCGAACGGCACCGAGTGCACGAAGCCCTTGCCGTCGCGCAGGCGCAGGGTGCGGATGGTCAGGCCTTCGACGGTACCGGCGTGGCCGGAGTCGAGCACCACCCAGTCGCCGATGGACAGTGTGTCTTCGATGATGATGAACAGGCCGGTGATCACGTCCTGCACCAATTGCTGGGAGCCGAAACCAATCGCCAGGCCGACCACACCGGCACCCGCCAGCAGCGGCGCGACGTTGATGCCCAGGTTGGCCATGGTGGTGATCGCGCAGATCACCACCAGGATGATTTTCACCGCATTGCGCAGCAGCGGCAGGATGGTCTTGACCCGCGTGCTGGGCTGACGGCTGGAGCGTTTGTTCACCGGCGGCTTCAGCGCTTCCTGGATCGCCGTGTCGAGGACCACCCAGAACAGCCAGGTCACCAGCAGGATCAGGCCGATGCTGCTGAGCGAGTCGCTGATGGCGCGGCCCACCGAATTGCGCTGGGCGAATTCGAACAGCGAGACGCCCCAGATACGCCCGAGGATTTCGATAAAGGCGATCGCCATGGCGATGCGCAGGATCGCGTGCAGCAGGCTGAGGAAGCGCTCCTTGTAGGCACTGCTGCGCTGGATCGCCACCTGGCTGCGCGACTTGAACAGGTGTTGCAGCACGGTGCTGAGGAACACCGTGCCGATCAACAGGATGGTAGTGAACAGCGCGCAACGCAGGGCCTTCTGGTTGTCGTCGCCGGCGCCGATCAGGTTGATTGCCGAGACCAGCACCATCAACAGGATCGGCCAGTACCACAGCCCCGAAAACACCCGCAGCGACTGTTGCAGCGCCGGGTGTTTCAGGCGCTGGGCCAAGGGTCGGTTGCGGATCAGGTGCGCCACCGGACGGCGCAGGCGCACCACCAGCACACCGAAGATCACCGCGGCAAACAGGCCGGTAAACACCGCGATGCTGCTGGTGATATTGCCACCGAGCTGACGGGCGATCTGCGGGCTGGTCAGCGCATCACTGAGGGCAGCGAGGAAGCCGATCAGGAACAGCGGCTTGGGGCAGTAACCGCGAATGATCTGCACCGCCGGGCGCTTGTGCCCTACGTTGAACATCACGATGACGCACAGCAGCATCGAGGTCGAGAAGATGCCGCTGCTCGTGGCGTAGGCAAAACACAGCGCCAGCGCGCGACCGATAGAGGTGGGTAAAAAATGGCTGACGTAGAGGGTCAGCGGCAGGCAG
Source organism: Pseudomonas sp. GW821-FHT09C08 (assembly GCF_059418125.1). NCBI lineage: Bacteria > Pseudomonadati > Pseudomonadota > Gammaproteobacteria > Pseudomonadales > Pseudomonadaceae > Pseudomonas > Pseudomonas sp. GW821-FHT09C08. Next base: position 30,842 of record NZ_JBWKPG010000016.1, read on the forward strand.
ATCAGCGCGGGGATCGTGTAGGGCAGCACATACCCGAGCACCGCCTGCAATCGCTTGCGCTGCTGAATGAACGTGCGCTGGCTCAGGCGCCGTACGATGAAGCGCGCGAGCAACGTCAACACCGCGAAGGCGCCTATCCACACCCCCGACAGCAACAGGAAATCCCCGGCGACGCTCCACGGCGAGCGCTCGGCCGTCTGATCGACCAGCCGGCCGACTTCATCCGCGGCGCGGTCGGCACGCAAACGCCATTCATCGATCAGGTTCTGATTGAGGTCGAGCTTCTCCTGCACGTCATCGATGCTGGAGCTGATGGCACCGAGCAGGCCGCCTTCGACGAGCAATTCCGGCTTGGCCGGCGCTTCGGGTTCAGGCGCGGTGGCCGCGGCTTGCAGTGCGCCGCTGCCACAAAACAGCAGCGCGCCGAGCAGTAATGCAGTCTTGAGATTCAGCAAAACGCCGGGCCTCCATCAACAGGGTGTGTAAGGAACTGACGGGTTTGAACCCTGATCGTTCCCCTGTTTCGAGATCTTTGACCTGCAGGCAAATATCAAATGCCGATCCCTGGCTTTTTCCGCACAGGCCAAAACCAGACACTGCGCTCCTGAATGAAACCCACCGGAGTTGCAGCCATGCCCATTGCCTTGCTCGCGCTGACCCTCAGCGCTTTCGCCATCGGGACGACCGAGTTCGTCATCGTTGGCCTGTTACCCACCATCGGCGCCGACCTGGGTGTCGACCTGCCGTCCGCCGGCCTGTTGGTCAGCCTCTACGCCCTCGGCGTGGCCATCGGCGCGCCGGTGCTGACCGCGCTCACCGGCAAGGTGCCGCGCAAATTCCTGCTGCTGTCGCTGATGGTGCTGTTCACCCTTGGCAACTTGCTGGCATGGCAGGCGCCGAGTTATGAATCGCTGGTGCTGGCGCGGATCGTTACCGGCCTGGCCCACGGGGTGTTTTTCTCGATCGGCTCGACCATCGCCACCAGCCTGGTGCCCAAGGAAAAGGCCGCCAGCGCAATTGCCATCATGTTTACCGGCCTCACCGTCGCCCTGGTCACGGGTGTGCCGCTGGGCACCTTTATCGGGCAGCACTTCGGCTGGCGCGAAACCTTCCTCGCCGTGTCGGCCCTGGGTGTGATCGCGTTTATCGGCAGCCTGATCTACGTGCCCAAACACATCGCCCACAGCAAACCCGCGTCGCTGCTGCAACAACTGCAAGTGCTCAAGCAACCGCGTTTGCTGCTGGTGTACGCAATGACAGCTGTCGGCTACGGCGGCTCGTTTATCGCGTTTACCTTCCTGGCGCCGATCCTTCAGGACATCTCCGGCTTCAGCGCCGGCACGGTCAGCCTGGTGCTGCTGGTGTATGGCATCTCGGTCGCGGCCGGGAACATCTGGGGCGGCAAACTGGCGGATAAACGCGGCCCGATCAGCGCGTTGAAAATCATCTTTGCGCTGCTCGCGGCCGTGCTGTTTGTCCTGACGATGACCGCCAGCAATCCTTGGCTGGCCCTGGCCACCGTGCTGGTGTGGGGCGCGGTCGCCTTCGGCAACGTGCCCGGCCTGCAGGTGTATGTGGTGCGCCAGGCCGAACATCACACGCCGAATGCGGTGGACGTGGCGTCGGGGCTGAATATCGCCGCGTTCAACCTGGGAATCGCCGGTGGCGCCTGGGCGGGTGGTTTGATCGTGGCCCATATGGGCCTGATCCACACGGCGTGGATTGGTGGGCTGGTGGTGCTGGTGGCCCTGGCGCTGACCGCGTGGAGTGGCCGGCTGGACCGCCTTGGTCCGGTGTATCCCGAGAGTTCGACACGCAGTGTGGTCGGGCACTGATCCGGTAGCACCTTCAATCCTATGTGGGAGCTGGCTTGACGGCGATGGCGGGGGGTCAGTCGATGAATTGATTGCTGACAAATCGCTATCGCAGGCAAGCCAGCTCCCACAGTTTTTACCGGGCGCTGATCCGGCAACACCTTCAATCCCACAGTTTTTTTCCGGGCACTGATGCGGCCACGCCTAAATCCCATGTGGGAGCTGGCTTGCCGGCGATAGCGGCGGGTCAGTCGATGAATTGATTGCTGACAGATTGCCTTCGCGAGCAAGCCCGCTCCCACAGTTTTTTACCGGGCGCTGATCCGGCAACACCTTCAATCCCACAATTTTTTTCGGGCACTGATTCGGCCACGCCTCAACCCCATGTGGGAGCTGGCTTGCCTGCGATGGCGGTGGGTCAGTCGATGAATTTATTGCTGACAGATTGCCTTCGCGAGCAAGCCCGCTCCCACAGTTTTAGCGGGTGCCGTCTGTAGGACCGTGGAAACTTTCGCGCAAATAGCGCAGTCATTCCAGAACGGAGGTCACTCGACCCACCATTCACGGGAGTCACCATGGCGGCGATTCATATCGGCATTTCCGGCTGGCGCTACACGCCCTGGCGCGGGGATTTCTACCCCGAGGGGCTGACCCAGAAACGCGAGTTGCAGTTTGCGTCACGTGCCGTCAACAGCATTGAAATCAATGGCTCGTTCTACGCGCTGCAAACCCCCAAGCGCTACGCCGAGTGGTACGCCGACACCCCTGAAGACTTCATGTTCAGCGTCAAGGCACCGCGCTATATCACGCATATCCTGCGCCTGCGTGAGGTGCACAAGCCAATGGCGAATTTCTTCGCCTCCGGGGTACTGGAGCTGCAGGAAAAACTCGGCCCCATCCTTTGGCAATTTCCGCCCAGCTTCACCTTCGACCCAGCGCTGTTCGAAGCCTTCCTCGCCGACTTGCCCACTGACACGGTGCAAGCCGCGACCCTCGCCCGCCAGCATGAGCCACGCCTGAACGGCAAGGCGAGCCTGCAGGCTCATGGCAAGCGCGCCCTGCGTCATGCGGTGGAGATCCGACACAAGAGTTTTGCGGTGCCTGAGTTTGTGCAGATGCTGGCTCGGCACGGCGTGGCCCTGGTGGTGGCGGACACCGCCGGCAAGTGGCCGTACCTTGAAGACGTCACCGCCAATTTCCTCTACCTGCGTTTGCATGGCGACAAGCAGCTGTACGCCAGCGGCTACACCGATGAAGCCCTCGAGCGCTGGGGTGATCGCATCGAGCGCTGGGCACACGGCAAGCAGCCGGCGGATGCGCACCTGGTCGACCCGCAGCGCAAGCCCGCCGCGCGCAAGCAGCGCGAGGTCTTCTGTTTTTTCGACAACGACATCAAGGTGCGGGCGCCCTTCGATGCCCGTCAATTGCTAGGGCGTTTCGGGCTGGATAAGCACCTCCTCACCGAACCCGGCAAGTTGCCGGAACCCGGGGTGTTGCCATGACACAGCCGGAATGGGTACCCATCGCCCCCACCACCGCGATAACGCGTTTTACCGTGTTGACGGTGAATATTCACAAGGGCTTCACTGCGCTGAATCGGCGTTTCATCCTGCCCGAGTTGCGTGAGGCGGTGCGCAGTATCGGCGCCGACATGGTGTTCCTGCAGGAAATCCATGGCACCCACGAACGCCATCCCCAGCGCTATAGCGACTGGCCGAACATGCCGCAGTACGAGTTCCTCGCCGACAGCATCTGGCCGCAGTTCGCCTACGGGCGCAACGCGGTCTACCCGCATGGCGACCACGGCAACGCGCTGCTGTCGAAATTCCAGATCGTGCGCTACGACAACCTCGACATTTCGCAAAGCGGGCATGAAAACCGTGGCCTGTTGCATTGCGTGCTGCGCCTGCCGGGCACCGGCCAAGAGGTGCACGCCATCTGTATTCACCTAGGCCTGCGCGAGGTGCATCGCCAGCAGCAATTGCGCTTGCTGGAGCAGCGCATCCGCGAGATTCCGGACGATGCACCGTTGGTGGTTGCCGGCGATTTCAACGACTGGCGCCAGCGTGCCGACCTCAGCCAGAGCGGCCTGAAGGAAGTGTTCATCGAAACCCACGGCAAACCCGCACGCACCTTCCCGGCGCGCCTGCCATTGCTGCCGCTGGATCGCATTTATGTGCGCAACGTGAAGGTGCATAACCCGCGAGTGCTCACTGCCCGCCCCTGGTCACATTTGTCAGACCACGCGCCCCTGTCGGTGGAGATTGAGCTATGAACGTTGCCGTGGAACACATCGCTACCGATCAGCCGCCGGATGAAGCCAAGGCCCGCGACCTGGATTACGGCTGGCAGAGCGATAACCGGGTCGAGTTGCTGGAGAACGGCGAGGCGTATTTCCCCCGGGTCTTCGAAGCGATGCGCGAAGCGCATCGGGAGATCCTGCTGGAGACCTTTATCCTCTTCGAAGACAAGGTCGGCCACGAGCTGCAGGGCATCCTCATCGAGGCGGCGCAACGCGGGGTCAAGGTGGTGGTAAGCCTGGATGGTTTTGGCTGCGGCGAGCTGAGCCCGGGGTTTCTCGGTGAGCTGGCGGAGGCAGGAGTGACGGTGCAGATGTTTGACCCGGCGTCCAAGACACTGGGCATCCGCACCAACTGGTTTCGCCGCCTGCACCGCAAGATTGTGGTGGTGGATGCGGCCGTGGCGTTTATCGGCGGGATCAATTTTTCCGCCGACCATCTGGGCGATTTCGGCCCCGAGGCCAAGCAGGATTACGCGGTGCAGGTGACGGGCCCGGCGGTGGCCGACCTGCATCATTTCGCCCTCGCGCAAAGCGGTCGACAGGTCCGCACACGCCGCGGTTGGCGCCGGCGCCAGCAACGCCCTTCGCTGTGGGCCACCGAGAAAGGCAAAGGCCTGGTGCGCCTGATCTATCGCGACAACGTCCAGCATCGCGACGACATCGAAGAGGCGTATATCCACGCCCTGAGCAAGGCGCAGAAACGCGTGGTGATCGCCAACGCGTATTTCTTCCCCGGCTACCGCCTGCTGCGCGAGATTCGTAACGCCGCGCGCCGTGGCGTGCACGTGCAGCTGATCATGCAGGGCCAGCCTGACGTGCTGCTGGCCAAGCTGGCTGCGCGCATGCTCTACGACTACCTGCTCAAGGACGGTGTGGTGATTCACGAGTATTGCCAGCGGCCACTGCACGGCAAGGTAGCGTTGGTGGATGACGAATGGAGCACCGTCGGTTCAAGCAACCTCGACCCGCTGAGCCTGTCGTTGAACCTGGAGGCCAATGTGCTGATTCGTGACCGCGCCTTCAACCAGCAGCTCTACGAGCGCCTGGAAGTACTCGCTGACACGCATTGCCGGACCATGCCGGAGAACCGCAAGCCGCGCCTGTGGCTGTGGCGGCTGACCGTGGGTTTCCTGGTGTTCCATGTGATGCGCCACTTCCCCGCGCTGACGGGCTGGTTGCCGGCGCACAAGCCCCGCCTGAAACCTTTCGAGCGTTCGCCCCATGACGTCTGAAGCCAGCGGTTCTCGGTTCGCGCGCTGGAAGAAACCGCTGACTGTCGCGTTCTTCCTGTTGTTGATCGTGCTGTTCACCCTGCTCGCCCGGCGCATCGACTGGAGCGAGGTGTTCGAGACCCTCGGCAATTTCAAGGTGCGCACGCTGATCATCGCGGGCGGGCTGACAGCGTGCAGCTTTGTCGTCTACGCCTGCTTCGACCTGATCGGCCGCACCTACATTCGTCAGCCCCTGCGCTGGAAACAGATCCTGCCAGTGGGCATCATCAGCTATGCGTTCAACCTCAACCTGAGCGCCTGGGTCGGCGGGATTGCCATGCGCTATCGGCTGTATTCGCGGCTGGGGGTGAGCACTGGCAACATCGCCAAGATCCTCGGCCTGAGCCTGGCCACCAATTGGTTTGGCTATATGGCCCTGGCCGGGGTGGTGTTCAGCAGCGGCCTGGTGACGATGCCGCCAGGGTGGAAAGTCAGCAGCGGTGCCTTGCAGGGCATTGGTGTGTTGCTGGTCCTGGCCAGCCTGGGGTATCTGGCGGCCTGCCAGTTTTCGAAAAAGCGCGCCTGGTCGATTCGCGGGATCGAGATCAACCTGCCGTCGCTGCGCATGGCATGCCTGCAATTGGCGCTGGGGGCGTTGAACTGGTCGTTGATGGCAGCGGTGATTTTCACCTTGCTGCCGGCGAAGCTGGATTACCCGCTCGTGCTCGGCGTGTTACTGATCAGCGCGATTGCCGGCGTGATCACGCATATCCCCGCCGGGCTTGGCGTGCTGGAGGCGGTGTTTATCGCCCTGCTGCAACATGAAGCCTCGCGCGGCAGTTTGCTTGCCGGGCTGATTGCCTACCGCGCGATCTACTTTATTCTGCCGCTGCTGATCGCGCTGGTGATGTACGTCGGTGTCGAGGCGAAGGCCAAGGCGTTGCGGGTGAAGAAAACACCGGCTTGAGAAAGATGTTGCCGGGGGCATCGCTATCGATGGCAAGCCAGCGCCTACATTGCGATGCGTTCCCCTGCAGATGTCGGCTTGCCGCCGATAGCGATCCAAAGCCCCCTATTGAGACTGGATAATGCTCAACCGCTCGCCTACCACCATCTCGGTAATCCAGTCCACCAGGATCGAGGTGTAGGCCTGCTGGGACACTGGATCGCTAAGGGAGTGATCCGCGCCATCGATGATGCGGTGAGTCAGCGAGTGCGTCTGCTGGCAGGCCGCGCGGTAGCTCATGATGGTCGCATGGGGCACATGGTCGTCGGTTTCCGATTCGACGATCAGCACATCCCCGGTGAATTGCGCGCAGGCATGCAGCGCGCGATTGGTCTCAGCGTGGACCAGCGTGCTGCGGTAATCCATCAGGTCGGCCTTGTCCAAATCGCGCTTGGGCTTGAGCCATTCCTGATCGCGATACAGCGCCGGCACACGCAGCGCCAGCCAGCGCACCGGGCGCAACGAGGTCAGAATCGCCGCCAGGTAACCGCCGTAGCTGGTGCCCACCACCGCCACTGCGGAGGTGTCGATGGCCGGGTGCGAGAGCAGCCGGTCATAGGCTGCCAGCAGGTCGCGCAGGTTGTCTTCGCGGGTGACGCGCGACAACGGGATACCGGTGCCGGCATGCCCCCGCAGGTCGAAGGTCAGGCACACGCAGCCGAGGCCGGCGATGCCTTTGGCACGCTCCAGGTCGCGCTCCTGGCTACCGCCCCAGCCGTGCACAAACAACACGCCCGGCACTTTGGATTTGGGGCTCAGGAAGGTGGCGCTCATCTGTTCGTCGTCGATATCGATCGCAATGCTTTCGCTTCTAGCCGTCATAAGATTTAACCGTCACATACTTGAGAAGAAACTCGCTGTTTTCCGCCGGGCCGCGGTACACCTCGATGGCATCGGCGGGCAGCGCCTGGTCCACGTAGGTTTCCACCGAGGACACCCGGATCGCGCGCAGGCCGGGGTGGTTGATGAAGCTTTGCAACGCCGCGACTTCCGCGCTGCTGGCCCCGCCCATGCGCCAGGATTGTTCGAGCACGCCACTACGGCGCTGGCCGTCACTGTCCAGGCCCTGGGCGATGTCGTAGTTGCGCCGCGAGGCATAGAAGCCAGGGTAGGCCTCATCGGCGGCCGCGTCGAAAACCTGTGCTTGTTCGATGGCTTGGCGCACGTCGTCCGGCAGCGCGAGGGCGAGCAGCTTTTCGTAGTCGCCCGGCACCACGATTAAATCGGAACCGCCGTACACCTCTTCGCCGTGTGCGTCTTGTGTCAGGAACTGCTCGCCGCAATAACTGAGCACGTGCTCGCCAATAAAGCTCTGGCCCACGCTGTGGGTGATGACGTCGTGCAAGTCCTGCTCCAGCACCACGCCGCTCTCAAACATTTGCGCGGCGTTCGGTCGCGCCAGCACCGCATCGAACGCGTCGAGACTGCGGATCACTTCCTGGCCACGTCCGGCGCAGGCATGTACCGGTTTCAAGCGAATCGGGCCGCTGTAGAGCAAGCGTGTCGCGGCTTCGCGTGCATCCTGCAGGGCAAATACGCTGAGGCCGTCGAGCACGACGTCGCGTACCCGCTCGCAGAACAATGGCGACCAGCCGGGTGGGGTCACCGCATCCGGGCCCAAAATGCCATGGCTGATGGCTTTGGTGCAGATGATGTCGTGATCCACATAGCCGCCCCACAGGTCTTCGGGGCCGTTGACGTTCAGCGCGCGGGCCTGGGCCGCGCCGACCAGGGTTTGCGTGGGCAACAGGTAGAGGGCTCGGTCGGCGTGCTGGTCGGGGTCATAGCTGCCGCCGAACTTCAGCCCGAGGATCTGCGCCAGCCAGCGCGCCAGCGCACGATTGGTTTCCACCTCATGCTGTGGCGCACCCTCCCGCGTGGAGTGGGCAACCACGAGTTTCTTGCGATTCTTCGGGGTCATGCGTCCCCCTTGGCCTTCCCGCCATGTGTGTGGTGGGAAGGTTGCAGGGATCAGGCCAAGGCGGTTTCAAGGAGGATGCGAGTGAAATCAACCGGTTGTCGAAAAAGCGATGGCAGTTAGCCTGTTTGATTCTGCACGACGCCGCCTTGAAGCTGCGGCGTTCTGCACGATTCACACGCCGAAACGGTTGCGATAATCGCTGGGGGCCAGGCCAGTGATCTTCTTGAAGATGGCTCGAAATGCACTGGGGTCCTGGTAGCCCACGGTCCAGGCGATATGGTCGATGGTGCCGTTGGTGAATTCCAGCATCTGCCGCGCTTTGCCGACGCGCAGGTGCTGGCAGTATTCGGTGGGTTTCAAGCCGGTGGCGGCGCGAAACCGCCGCAGGAAGGTGCGTTCTTCCAGGCCCGCCTCCTGCGCCATCGCCGCCACCGACACGTCCACTGCGCCACTGGCTTGCAGCCAATGCTGAACCTTGAGGATCGCGCTGTCGCCGTGCCCCAGGATCGGCGCAAAGTTGCTGCCGCATTGGCTGGCGCTGTCACTGTGCTCGATCACCAGGAAGCGCGCGGTACCGGCGGCGATGCTCGGGCCCATCAGGCGATCGACCAGGCGCAGGCCCAGTTCGGACCAGGCCATCAGCCCGGCAGTGGTGATCAGGTCGCCGTCATCGACGATAGGTTTATCGGCCTCCAGGCGCACCGCCGGATACCGTGTGGCGAAGGCACTGGCGGAGGACCAATGGGTGGTGGCGCTGCGCCCGTCCAACAGGCCGCTGCGCGCCAGCATGATTGAGCCGATGCACACACCGCCGAGCACAGTGCCCACCGCATGTTGCTGGCGAATCCACTCGAGCAGCGCGGGCGGTGCCTGTTCTTCGCTGAACTCACCGATTGAAGGCGGCACCAGCAGGGCCATCATCGGTTGCCCGGGGCCGGGGTGAGTGTCGAATACCCGCGCAGGCGTGCCATGGGCATCCACCTGCCAGTGGCTGACCCGCAGCAACGGCAGTTGCGCGGATTGATGCTCGGCAGCAATCCGGTTGGCCACCCCGAACAAATCGGTCAGGCCGTGGACAGCCGCCAGCTGTGCACCGTGGTAGATCAACACGCCCAGCTCCACAACCGCCATTGTCAGTTTTCCCCCTGTTATTGTCGGTGCAGCCAATCCCGCGCGCCGGCGCCAGCTAACATACTGGCCCCATCAACCCATCACGAGGCAACACCCATGGCCAAGCAAGCGCTCATCCTAATCGATATCCAGAACGACTACTTCCCCCAGGGCAAGTGGCCGCTCGACGGCGTGGAAGCCGCGGCAGACAAGGCCGCGCAGGTGCTCCAGGCCTTTCGCCAGGCGGGCGATGCGGTGATTCATGTGCGCCATGAATTTACCTCGGATGACGCGCCCTTCTTCACCCCGGGCTCCGAGGGCGCTTATTTGCACCCCAAGGTGCTGAATGAGGGCAGCGAGCCGGTGGTGCTCAAACATTTCGTCAATGCGTTTCGCGAGACCAACCTGCGCGCACTGCTGGAACAACGCAGCATCACGGAGTTGGTGGTGGTCGGCAGCATGAGCCATATGTGCATTGATGCGGTGGTGCGAGCGGCGGCGGACCTGGGCTACAAGGTCACACTGATCCATGACGCCTGCGCCACGCGGGACCTGGAATTCAATGGCAAGGTGATCCCGGCGGCGCACGTGCATGACACCTACATGGCATCGTTGGCGTTTGGTTATGCCGGCGTGGTGTCGGCACAGGAGTATTTGCAGGCACAAGCGGCGGCCGCGTAACCGCCACTCGTGTGGAGCGCCTCAGCGCGTGGCGATGATGAACAGGCGCGGAAATGGCAGCAACACGGTGCCATCGTTCAGGGCTGGGTAAGCCTGGGTAATTCGCGCCTGATATTCACGTAGGAAGGCGGCCTTTTCTTCGTCGGTCAACGGCGCCAGAAACGGCCGCAACGCCGAGGCCTTGAACCACTCCACCACAGCCGCGTGGTCGGCCAGTGGATGCAGGTACGTGGTGCGCCACACGTCCACGGTGCTGTGCTTGCTCAGCAACTCGTAATAGTAGTTCGCGCTGTGCCGCTCATTGTGTTTGACCGCACCGATCCTGGCCGCCCATGGGCAGTCGGCAGCCACCTCGCGGGCCAGCCGGTGGGCGGGTTCGTCGAGGTTGTCCGGTGTCTGCACGGCCAGCGTGCCGCCGGGCGTCAGTTGGTTGACCAGATGCGGGTAGAGCGTGGCGTGGTCGGGCAGCCACTGCAGGGAGGCGTTGGCCAGGATCACATCGTAAGCCTGTGCAGGGCGCCAGGCACCGATATCCGCCAGTTCGAAGCTCAACGCCGGCAGCCGTTTGCGGGCATCGACCAGCATGTCATCGGAGCTGTCCATGCCCGTGACGTGCGCCTGCGGGAAGCGCTCGGCGAGTACTTCGGTGGAATTGCCGGGGCCGCAGCCCAGGTCAACGGCGTTGCGCACCTCAGTATTCGGAATGGCCGCGACCAGGTCACGGACAGGACGAGTGCGCTGCTGTTCGAACATCGTGTACTGCTTGGCTGACCAGGTCATCACGGCTTTCCTTCTTTTTGAGGTTGGCTACAGCCTAATTCTTGTGAGCCATGAGAACAAATGCCAGGATTGGCTACCTCCCATACCTCAAAAGTATTCCTATGCTGGAGCTTCGCCAACTCAAAGCCTTCGTGGCCATTGCCGAAGAAGGCTACATCACCCGGGCGGCGCAACGCCTGGGCATGCAGCAGCCACCGTTGACGCGCTTGCTGCAAAGCCTTGAAGCCGAATTGGACGTGGTGCTGATGGAACGCCTGCCACGCGGCGTGCGGCCGACCCCGGCCGGGTTGGCCCTGCTGGATGAAGCACGCGAGGTGCTGGCGCGCGTCGACGGTGTCGCCGATGTCGTGCGTCGCGCCGCTCGGGGAGAACGCGGGCGCCTGGCCATCGGCTTTACCAGCTCAGCGGCCTTGCACCCGTTTGTGCCGAGTGTGTTGCGACTGTTTCGGGAAACCTTCGTGGGAGTCTCGGTCGTACTGGAGGAAGCCGGAACCGGCGAACTGCTGGACGCGCTGGCGCATGAGAAACTCGACGCGGCGTTTATCCGCTCACCGCTCAGCGGCACGCAATCATTGCAGGACGAGCCGATCCTGGTGGAGCCGATGTTGCTGGCGCTGCCGACCGATCATCCGTTGGCGATCGACTTTGACATCCCCCTGCCCTTGTCTGCGCTGGCCACCGAGTCTTTCGTGCTCTATCGCCGTCGTGTCGGACTGGGGTTATTTGACGCAATCCTGGTAGCCTGCCGTGAAGCGGGGTTCAGTCCGCAGGTGGTCCAGGAAGCCCCGCGCATGACCGCCACGTTGAGCCTGGTGGCTGCGGGCCTTGGGGTGTCCATCGTGCCGGCCTCGATGCAGCGCCTGCGCGGGGATGGCATCGTCTACCGGGAGTTGAGCGATTGCCGCAGCCTGGTAGCGCCCTTGCATCTGGCGACGCGGGTGGGTGATGGCTCGGCAGTGCTGCAACGCTTCAAGGAAATGGTGGTGCGAGCGGCCTCGACAGACGCCTGACAAACGGCAATAAAAAACCCCCGAGGCTTGCGCCGTCGGGGGTTTTGCTCGTTCCGGTGGTTAAACCTTAGAACGGGATATCATCGTCAAAGCTGTCGAAATCCGGCGCAGGCTGCGGCGCGGCCTGTTGTGGCGCTGGACGCGACTCACGCTGTGGCTGCTGGCTTGGCTGCGGACGCGACTGTTGTGGACGCGGTGCCGAGTTGGACATGCCGCCCTGGCCCTGTTGGTCGCCCTGTGGACGGCCGCCCAGCAGTTGCATGGTGCCTTGCATGTCGACCACGATTTCGGTGGTGTAACGCTTGATGCCGTCTTTTTCCCACTCGCGGGTCTGCAGCTTGCCTTCGATGTAGACCTGCGAACCTTTGCGCAGGTACTCACCGGCGATCTCGGCGACCTTGCCGAACATCGATACGCGGTGCCATTCGGTTTTCTCGACCTTCTGGCCGGTCTGCTTGTCGGTCCACTGTTCGCTGGTCGCCAGACTCAGGTTGGTCACGGCGTTACCGTTAGGCAAGTAGCGAACTTCGGGATCCTGGCCGCATGTACCGACCAATATGACTTTGTTAACCCCACGGGCCATAACGTTCTCCTAGGCTGGGCGCGCTGTCGGCACTGGGTTGACCAGTTGCTCGAGCGTCGCGCGATCCAATAATTCGGTGTCCAGTTTGATGTAAATGGCCGCCTCTTCAGCGACCACGACTGCATCTGTTACCCCTACGACGGCCTTCAGGCGCTCTACCAGACCGCTTTCACGGATCGCCTCTGGCGACAGCGGCAAACGCAGACTTGTGACGTAGGGAGGTTCGCGCATGGTAACAGCAAAGGCCAGCCAAAGTGCAGCCAGCCCGGCGCATCCGAGGAACACAACCGACAAACCGCCATGCTGGAACATCCAGCCGCCCATGATGCCGCCCAGTGCGGAACCCAGGAACTGGCTGGTGGAATACACCCCCATCGCAGTGCCCTTGCCCCCGGCCGGTGAAACTTTACTGATCAGCGACGGCAGCGAGGCCTCCAGCAGGTTGAACGCGGTGAAGAACACCACCGTGCCGATTACCAGTGCCCGCAGGCTGTCGCCGAACTGCCAAAAGAATAGCTCAGTGAGCATCAGCGTCGTGACGGCGCCGAGCAAAACTCGTTTCATTTTGCGTTTCTTCTCGCCGTAGATGATGAACGGGATCATGGCGAAGAACGAAACCAGCAGCGCTGTCAGGTAGACCCACCAGTGCTGCTCCTTGGGCAGACCGGCTTTTTCCACCAGTGCGAGAGGCAAGGCGACGAAGCTGCACATCAGCATCGCGTGCAATACGAAGATACCTAAATCCAGGCGCAACAGGTCCGGGTGCTTGAGCGTCGGTAACAACGCCTTGCGCGCGACACCCGATTCACGGTGCTGCAGGGTGCCGGTGGACCGCGGCACCATAAAGGCCACGATCACGATACCGAACAACGCCATGCCGCCAGTGGCCAGGAACAGCCCGTGCAAACCGAAGGCACGCGTGAGCAAGGGGCCGACCACCATCGCCACGGCGAAGGACAGACCGATGGTCATGCCGATCATGGCCATGGCCTTGGTGCGGTGTTGCTCGCGGGTCAGGTCCGACAACAGCGCCATGACAGCGGCGGAAATTGCCCCGGCGCCTTGCAGGATTCGTCCGGCGATCACGCCCCAGATCGAATCGGACTGGGCCGCGAGCACACTGCCGAGGGCGAACACGATCAGCCCCAGGTAAATCACCGGACGACGGCCGATGCGGTCGGAAATGATCCCGAAAGGAATCTGGAAAATTGCCTGGGTCAGGCCATAGGCGCCAATCGCCAGGCCGATCAATGCGGGGGTCGCGCCTGCGAGGTCCATCCCATAGGTCGCCAGCACCGGCAACACCATGAACATGCCAAGCATACGGAAGGCGAACACCAGGGCCAGACCGCTTGCTGCTCGGGTCTCGCCGCTACTCATGCGTTCGCTGTGGGGATCGTGCATGGAAAAACCTCGTGTGAACCGGCGGCGATTCTACCAGTCCCATCGATTGAGAGGGTATATGCGGCGGTTTGCCGCGCAGCTTTCATGTAAGGCTGCAAGCGGCCTTTTGACAGTGTATATTCATCCAGTCTTTAGCCGTATACTCCGGCATTATTTACGCCCGCCGTGCGAGGCCATCTTGGACAAGATCCTGATTCGTGGGGCTAGAACCCACAACCTGAAGAACATCGACCTGACCCTGCCCCGGGACAAACTGATCGTCATCACCGGCCTGTCCGGCTCCGGCAAATCGTCCCTGGCGTTCGACACGCTGTATGCCGAAGGCCAGCGCCGCTATGTGGAGTCGCTGTCGGCCTACGCCCGCCAGTTCCTGTCGATGATGGAAAAGCCAGACGTCGACACCATTGAAGGCCTGTCGCCGGCGATCTCCATCGAACAGAAGTCGACCTCCCATAACCCACGCTCCACTGTGGGCACCATTACCGAAATCTACGACTACCTGCGCCTGCTCTACGCGCGAGTAGGTATTCCACGCTGCCCGGACCACGACATTCCGCTGGAGGCCCAGACCGTCAGCCAGATGGTCGACCTGGTGCTGGCGCAGCCGGAAGGCGCCAAGCTGATGCTGCTGGCACCGGTGATTCGCGAGCGCAAGGGTGAACACCTTTCGGTCTTCGAAGAGCTGCGTGCGCAAGGTTTTGTACGCGCGCGCATCAATGGCAAGCTCTATGAGCTGGACGAAGCGCCCAAGCTCGACAAGCAGAAGAAGCACTCGATCGATGTGGTGGTCGACCGCTTCAAAGTGCGCGCCGACCTGCAGCAGCGTTTGGCGGAGTCGTTCGAGACCGCGCTGAAGCTGGCCGATGGCATCGCCCTGGTCGCGCCGATGGACGACGAGCCAGGCGAAGAGATCATCTTCTCCGCGCGCTTCGCCTGCCCGATCTGTGGCCACGCCATCAGCGAGCTGGAACCCAAGCTGTTTTCCTTCAACAACCCGGCCGGCGCCTGCCCCACCTGTGATGGCCTGGGTGTGAAGCAATTCTTCGACATCAAGCGCCTGGTGAATGGCGAACTGACACTGGCGGAGGGGGCGATACGCGGCTGGGACAGGCGCAACGTCTATTACTTCCAGATGCTCGGGTCGTTGGCCTCCCACTATAAGTTCAGTCTTGAAGTGCCCTTCAACCAACTGCCGGCCGACCAGCAGAAGGTCATTCTCAACGGCAGTGGTTCGCAGAACGTCGACTTCAAGTACCTGAACGACCGTGGCGACATCGTCAAGCGCTCGCACCCGTTCGAAGGCATCGTGCCGAACCTGGAACGCCGTTACCGCGAGACCGAGTCGGCAAGCGTGCGCGAGGAGCTGGCGAAATTCCTCAGCACCCAGCCGTGCCCGGATTGCCGTGGCACGCGCCTGCGCCGTGAGGCCCGGCATGTTTGGGTCGGCGAGAAGACCCTGCCGGCGGTGACCAACCTGCCAATCGGCGATGCCTGTGAATACTTTGGCGTACTGAAGCTGACCGGACGCCGCGGGGAAATTGCCGACAAGATCCTCAAGGAAATCCGCGAGCGCCTGCAGTTCCTGGTTAACGTGGGCCTGGACTACCTGTCGCTGGATCGCAGCGCCGATACCTTGTCCGGCGGTGAGGCCCAGCGGATTCGACTGGCCAGCCAGATCGGTGCAGGCCTCGTGGGCGTGCTGTATATCCTTGATGAACCGTCGATTGGCCTGCATCAGCGCGACAACGACCGCCTCCTGGGTACGCTGAAGCACCTGCGGGATATCGGCAACACGGTGATCGTGGTCGAGCACGATGAAGACGCGATCCGCCTGGCGGATTATGTCGTCGACATTGGCCCGGGTGCGGGTGTGCATGGCGGACATATCGTCGCTGAAGGCACACCTGCCGAAGTCATGGCCCACCCGGACTCGCTGACCGGCAAATACTTATCTGGCCGCGTGAAGATTGAAGTGCCGGCCAAGCGCACTCCGCGCAACAAGAAGCTCGCGCTGCACCTCAAGGGAGCGCGTGGCAACAACCTGCGCAACGTGGACCTGGAAATCCCCTTGGGCCTGCTGACCTGCGTGACCGGCGTGTCCGGCTCGGGCAAGTCGACGCTGATCAACAACACGCTGTTCCCGCTGAGTGCCACCGCCCTGAATGGCGCGACTACGCTGGAAGCTGCGGCGCACGACAGCATCAAGGGTCTGGAACACCTGGACAAGGTGGTCGATATCGACCAGAGCCCGATTGGCCGTACACCGCGCTCCAACCCGGCAACCTACACCGGGCTGTTCACGCCGATTCGCGAGCTGTTCGCCGGTGTACCGGAGTCCCGCTCGCGGGGCTACGGGCCGGGCCGGTTCTCGTTCAACGTCAAGGGTGGGCGCTGCGAGGCCTGCCAGGGCGATGGCTTGATCAAGGTCGAGATGCACTTCCTGCCGGACATCTACGTGCCATGCGATGTGTGCAAGAGCAAGCGCTACAACCGCGAAACCCTGGAGATCAAATACAAGGGCAAGAGCATCCACGAAACCCTCGAGATGACCATCGAGGAAGCCCGGGTGTTCTTCGACGCCGTCCCGGCGTTGGCGCGCAAGCTGCAGACACTGATGGATGTGGGCCTGTCGTATATCAAGCTGGGGCAATCGGCGACCACCCTGTCCGGCGGTGAAGCGCAGCGGGTGAAGTTGTCGCGCGAGCTGTCCAAGCGCGATACAGGCAAGACCTTGTATATCCTCGATGAGCCAACCACCGGCCTGCACTTCGCGGATATCCAGCAACTGCTGGACGTGCTGCACCGCCTGCGGGACCACGGCAACACCGTGGTAGTGATCGAGCACAACCTGGATGTGATCAAGACCGCCGACTGGCTGGTAGACCTGGGGCCGGAAGGCGGCTCCAAGGGCGGCCAGATCATTGCAGTGGGGACGCCGGAGCAGGTCTCCGAGATGCCACAGTCCCACACCGGTTACTACTTGAAACCGCTGCTGGCGCGCGATCGGGCCTGACCTTCCCGGGCTCAATAAAAAGCCCCTGTCACTTCAAGATGACAGGGGCTTTTTTGTAGCCGGAAATCAGAACTGCGATTGCAGGTAGTTCTCCAGGCCGATCAGCTTGATCAGGCCAAGCTGTTTTTCCAGCCAGTAGGTGTGATCTTCTTCAGTATCGTTCAACTGCACCCGCAGGATTTCCCGAGTGACGTAGTCGTTGTGCTGCTCGCAAAGCTCGATGCCTTTGCAGAGGGCGGCACGGACCTTGTACTCGAGGCGAAGATCGGCAGCGAGCATGTCAGGCACCGTGGTGCCCACATCCAGATCGTCGGGCCGCATACGTGGCGTGCCTTCGAGCATCAGGATACGGCGCATCAGAGCGTCGGCGTGCTGTGCCTCTTCTTCCATTTCGTGGTTGATACGCTCGTAGAGCTCGGTAAAGCCCCAGTCTTCGTACATACGCGAGTGGATGAAATATTGGTCACGAGCTGCCAGTTCGCCCGTCAGCAACGTGTTGAGGTAATCGATTACGTCGGGGTGACCTTGCATCGCCCTACATCTCCCTGCTTGAAAGCCTGTAGTTTGAACCATGCTGACCTATAGGTCACGGGATCAACGGCAGAAAAGTGAAGATTTCCGGAGAAAAGTAGCTGAAATAACGCAAAAACCGCCCAAATGAGGGCGGTTCTGCTTATCGTTTAGAGTTAGTTAAGCGATACACCCAGTGCCTTTGCGATTGCTTCTCCATAAGCAGGGTCTGCCTTGTAGAAGTGCTGCAATTGACGCTGAACCACATCGCTGGAAACCCCGGACATTGCACCGGCGATGTTACTGGTGAGCAATGCTTTCTGCTCATCATTCATCAGGCGGAACAGCGCACCTGCATGGCTGTAGTAATCGGTGTCTTCGCGGTGATCGTAGCGATCCGCGGCACCGCTCAGCGCCAGGGCAGGCTCAGCGTACTGCGGCGCTTGCTTCGGTGCGTCACTGTAGCTGTTAGGCTCATAGTTGGGCGCCGCACCACCGTTGCTGCCGAATGCCATCGAGCCGTCACGCTGGTAGCTATTTACCGGGCTACGCGGGGCATTCACCGGCAGTTGCTGGTGATTCGTGCCGACGCGGTAGCGGTGGGCATCTGCGTACGCGAACACACGCCCCTGCAGCATGCGGTCTGGCGACAAGCCAACACCTGGCACCATGTTGCTCGGACCGAACGCAGCTTGTTCCACTTCGGCGAAATAGTTCTGCGGATTGCGATTAAGCTCCAGCTCACCCACTTCGATCAGCGGAAACTCTTTCTGCGACCAGGTCTTGGTTACGTCGAAAGGGTTCTCATAGTGAGCGTTTGCCTGGGCTTCAGTCATGATCTGGATGCAGACGCGCCATTTCGGGAAATCACCGCGCTCGATTGCACCGAACAAGTCGCGCTGGGCGTAATCAGGATCGGTACCGGCCAGGCGTGCAGCCTCGGCAGGCGCCAGGTTCTTGATGCCTTGCTTGGTCTTGTAGTGCCACTTCACCCAGTGACGCTCGCCCTTGGCGTTGATCAGGCTGTAGGTATGGCTGCCGAAGCCGTGCATGTGACGGTAGCCATCGGGGATGCCACGGTCCGAAAACAGGATGGTGACCTGGTGCAGCGCCTCAGGGGAGTGCGACCAGAAGTCCCACATCATCTGCGCGCTTTTCAAGTTGCTTTGCGGCAGACGTTTCTGGGTGTGGATGAAGTCAGGGAACTTCAATGGATCACGAATGAAGAATACCGGCGTGTTGTTACCCACGATGTCCCAGTTGCCTTCTTCGGTGTAGAACTTCAGGGCGAAACCACGCGGATCGCGCTCAGTGTCAGCCGAACCACGCTCGCCGCCTACCGTCGAAAACCGCAGGAAGGTTGGGGTTTGCTTGCCAATAGACTCGAACAGTTTGGCACTGGTGTATTGAGTAATGTCTTTTGTCACGGTGAATGTACCGTAAGCACCCGAGCCTTTGGCGTGTACGCGACGCTCAGGGATGTTCTCACGGTTGAAATGGGCAAGCTTCTCGATCAGGTGAAAGTCGTCAAGAAGCAGCGGGCCACGAGGGCCGGCGGAACGGGAATTCTGGTTATCCGCAACGGGCGCGCCACTGGCAGTAGTAAGGATTTTGTTCTGGCTCATGCTCAATTTTCCTCAGGTCGGACTTGGAACTGCCGGCTATCGGCTTGGAGGAAGTATCGATCATCAACATGACGTCTACAAATTCATTAAATTGCAGACATCAATAGAGAAAAACTACCGACAATCCCTCCATTCATAGTGCCAATCTTGACCTGACGAAAGCTTGTACACGTGGCGCTTTTATTACGCGCACAAAAAACCGGGCACTAGGCCCGGTTCTTCGTTACAGCTTGTCGTCTTACTCGGCGCTTACAGCTTCGCCAGCAGTAGCACGATCAACCAACTCGACGTACGCCATAGGCGCGTTGTCGCCAGCGCGGAAACCGCACTTGAGGATGCGCAGGTAGCCACCCTCACGGGTAGCGTAACGCTTGCCCAGGTCGTTGAAGAGCTTACCAACGATAGCTTTCGAACGAGTACGGTCGAAAGCCAGACGGCGGTTAGCCAGGCTGTCTGTCTTGGCCAAAGTAATCAGCGGCTCAGCAACGCGACGCAGTTCTTTAGCTTTCGGCAGTGTAGTTTTGATCAGCTCGTGCTCGAACAGCGACACCGCCATGTTTTGGAACATGGCCTTGCGGTGCGAGCTGGTACGGCTCAGGTGACGACCACTTTTACGATGACGCATGGTTCATTCCTTACCAAACTCACGTTCGGTGATTACGACGATCAGGCAGTCGCCTTGTCGTCCTTCTTAAGACTTGCAGGCGGCCAGTTGTCGAGGCGCATGCCGAGGGACAGACCGCGGGAGGCCAGAACGTCCTTGATTTCAGTCAAGGATTTCTTGCCCAGGTTCGGAGTCTTCAACAGTTCTACTTCGGTACGCTGAATCAGGTCGCCGATGTAGTAAATGTTTTCCGCCTTAAGGCAGTTAGCCGAACGTACAGTCAGTTCCAGATCGTCAACCGGGCGAAGCAGGATCGGATCGATCTCGTCTTCCTGCTCGATTACCACTGGTTCGCTGTCACCTTTGAGGTCGACGAACGCAGCCAACTGCTGTTGCAGAATGGTTGCAGCGCGGCGGATAGCCTCTTCAGGATCCAGAGTACCGTTGGTTTCCAGATCAATAACCAGCTTGTCCAGGTTAGTACGCTGCTCGACACGGGCGTTTTCCACCACGTATGCGATACGGCGAACCGGGCTGAACGAAGAGTCAAGCTGCAAGCGACCAATGCTGCGGCTTTCGTCTTCATCGCTCTGACGCGAGTCGGCCGGTTCATAACCACGACCACGAGCTACGGTGAGCTTCATGTTCAGGGCGCCGTTAGACGCCAGGTTAGCGATTACGTGATCGGGGTTAACGATCTCGACATCATGATCCAGCTGAATATCGGCAGCGGTAACCACCCCCGAACCCTTCTTCGACAAGGTCAGCGTAACTTCGTCACGGCCGTGCAGCTTGATAGCCAGACCTTTAAGGTTCAACAGGATTTCAATTACGTCTTCCTGTACACCTTCGATGGCGCTGTACTCGTGGAGCACACCGTCAATCTCGGCCTCGACTACTGCACAGCCGGGCATTGAGGACAACAGGATGCGGCGCAGCGCGTTGCCCAGGGTGTGGCCAAAACCACGCTCGAGAGGCTCGAGAGTGATCTTGGCGCGGGTTGGACTGACAACCTGCACATCAATGTGGCGGGGTGTCAGGAACTCATTTACCGAAATCTGCATGGATGCACCTATTTTCTAGCCCTTACTTGGAGTAGAGCTCGACAATCAGGCTTTCGTTGATGTCGGCGGACAGATCACTGCGAGCAGGAACGTTCTTGAAAACGCCCGACTTCTTCTCAGTGTCTACTTCTACCCATTCTACGCGGCCACGTTGGGCACACAGATCGAGAGCTTGGACAATGCGAAGTTGGTTTTTTGCTTTCTCGCGAACTGCGACCACGTCACCAGCACGAACCTGGTAGGACGGAACGTTTACGGTCTGACCGTTAACGCTGATCGACTTGTGCGATACCAGCTGACGGGATTCGGCACGAGTCGAACCAAAGCCCATACGGTATACAACGTTGTCCAGACGGCATTCGAGCAGTTGCAGCAGGTTTTCACCGGTTGCACCTTTCTTGCCAGCAGCTTCTTTGTAGTAGCCGCTGAACTGACGCTCGAGAACGCCGTAGATACGACGGACCTTCTGCTTTTCACGCAGTTGGGTGCCGTAATCGGACTGGCGACCGCGGCGTTGGCCGTGGATACCAGGTGCTGCTTCAATGTTGCACTTCGATTCGATCGCGCGCACGCCGCTCTTCAGGAAGAGATCGGTGCCTTCGCGACGAGCGAGTTTGCATTTTGGACCAATGTAACGAGCCATTCTTTACAATCTCCTGGATTACACGCGGCGCTTCTTCGGCGGACGGCACCCGTTGTGCGGGATTGGCGTCACGTCGGTGATGCTGGCGATCTTATAGCCACAGCCGTTCAAAGCACGGACAGCAGACTCACGACCTGGACCTGGACCTTTGACGTTAACGTCGAGGTTTTTCAGGCCGTATTCCAGCGCAGCTTGACCAGCACGTTCAGCAGCTACTTGAGCAGCAAACGGGGTGGACTTGCGGGAACCGCGGAAACCCGAACCACCGGAGGTAGCCCAAGAAAGCGCGTTACCTTGACGGTCGGTGATGGTCACGATGGTGTTGTTAAAAGAAGCATGGATGTGGGCGATGCCATCAACCACTGTCTTTTTAACTTTTTTACGAGGACGAGCAGCAGGTTTTGCCATGATAATTTTCCTGTCGATTCGCTGGGGCGATTACTTGCGGATCGGCTTACGCGGACCTTTACGGGTACGCGCGTTAGTCTTGGTACGCTGACCGCGTACTGGAAGACCACGACGATGACGCAGACCGCGATAGCAACCGAGGTCCATCAAACGCTTGATTTTCATGTTGATT
Organism: Pseudomonas sp. GW821-FHT09C08; assembly: GCF_059418125.1. Classification (NCBI taxonomy): domain Bacteria; kingdom Pseudomonadati; phylum Pseudomonadota; class Gammaproteobacteria; order Pseudomonadales; family Pseudomonadaceae; genus Pseudomonas; species Pseudomonas sp. GW821-FHT09C08. Next base: position 52,703 of record NZ_JBWKPG010000016.1, read on the forward strand.
TCGCGACGCAGGTCACCTTCAGTGGTGAACTTCGCCACTTCGCCACGCAGCTGTTCAATCTGCTCGTCGCTCAGATCCTTGATCTTAGCGGCTGGGTTTACCCCAGCAACTGCGCAAATTTTCTGCGCAGTAGTGCGACCAACACCATAGATGTAGGTCAGCGAGATAACAGTGTGCTTGTTATCTGGAATGTTAACGCCTGCAATACGGGCCATTCAGTGGGACTCCAATTGACAGCTACCTACGCCCCGGAAGCCAAGAAATAGGGCGCGAGATAATATCGCTGTAATAACAAATAATCAACCCGGCAGCGCACTAGCTGCCGGGCTTCAAGCGGATCACACTCAGCCTTGGCGCTGTTTGTGACGCGGTTCCGCGCTGCAAATTACTCGAACAACACCTTCGCGGCGAATAATCTTGCAGTTACGGCACAGCTTTTTCACCGATGCACGAACTTTCATCACCAACTCCTCGAACCTTATGGGGTACTCAGCGCAACATGCCGCTGCCGTAGCCCTTCAGGTTGGCTTTCTTCATCAGGGATTCGTACTGGTGCGAAACGAGGTGCGATTGTACTTGGGACATGAAGTCCATCACAACCACGACCACGATCAGCAACGAGGTCCCGCCAAGGTAGAACGGAACGTTTGCTGCAACCACCAGGAACTGGGGCAACAAGCACACGGCCGTCATATATAGAGCACCGAACAGGGTCAAACGAGTCAGAACGCCATCAATGTAGCGTGCAGACTGCTCACCTGGACGAATACCCGGAATAAAGGCACCGGACTTCTTCAGGTTTTCCGCTACGTCTTTCGGATTGAACATCAACGCCGTATAGAAGAAGCAGAAGAAAATAATCCCTGCACTAAACAGCAGAATATTCAACGGCTGACCAGGAGCGATCGACTGAGAGAGGTCCTGCAGCCAGCCCATATTTTCAGACTGACCAAACCAGGTACCCAACGAAGCCGGAAACAGCAAAATGCTGCTCGCGAAAATTGCCGGAATAACACCGGCCATATTCACTTTCAGCGGCAAGTGGCTGGTCTGCGCAGCAAAGACCTTACGGCCCTGCTGACGCTTGGCGTAGTGAACAGCAATACGACGCTGGCCACGCTCAATGAACACCACAAAACCGATAATCGCTACTGCCAGCAAACCGATGGCAACCAGGGCGAAAATATTGATATCACCCTGACGCGCAGACTCGAAAGACTGCCCGATTGCTCTCGGAAGACCGGCGACGATACCTGCGAAAATCAACATCGAGATACCGTTGCCAACACCACGCTCAGTAATCTGCTCACCCAGCCACATCATGAACATCGCACCAGCCACAAAAGTGGATACCGCGACGAAATGGAAGCCAAAGTCACCAGTGAACGCAACACCCTGCCCTGCCAGGCCAACGGACATGCCGATAGCTTGAACCAGGGCGAGGATGACAGTGCCGTAGCGGGTGTACTGGCTAATCTTGCGACGGCCAGCTTCACCTTCCTTCTTCAACTGCTCCAGCTGCGGACTGACGGCGGTCATCAGTTGCATGATGATCGATGCCGAAATGTACGGCATGATCCCCAGTGCAAAGATGCTCATCCGTTCCAGCGCGCCGCCGGAAAACATGTTGAACAAGCTAAGAATGGTCCCCTCATTCTGTCGAAACAGGTCTGCGAGTCGGTCCGGGTTGATACCTGGAACCGGGATGTGTGCGCCTATTCGGTAGACGATAATCGCCAGGAACAGAAAACGCAGACGAGCCCAAAGTTCAGACATACCGCCTTTGCCGAGCGCTGAGAGAGCACCTTGCTTAGCCATTTATTCCTCGAACTTGCCGCCAGCTGCTTCGATAGCCGAACGCGCACCTTTGGTGGCGCCGATTCCCTTGCCGATAGTGACAGCGCGAGTCACTTCACCGGACAGCATGATTTTCACACGCTGTACGTTGACGTTGATCACGTTGGCATCTTTCAGGGTCTGCACAGTAACGATGTCGCCTTCCACTTTGGCCAGCTCGGACAGACGCACTTCTGCGCGGTCCATGGCTTTCAGGGAAACGAAACCGAACTTAGGCAGGCGACGATGCAGCGGCTGTTGACCGCCTTCAAAGCCTGGAGCAATGGTGCCACCGGAGCGGGAGGTTTGACCTTTGTGGCCACGGCCACCAGTCTTACCCAAACCGCTACCGATACCACGGCCCGGACGATGCTTTTCGCGACGGGAACCCGGCGCTGGACTCAGATCATTGAGTTTCATCGATTAACCCTCTACACGCAGCATGTAGTAAGCCTTGTTGATCATCCCGCGATTCTCGGGAGTATCCTGGACTTCTACAGTGTGACCGATGCGACGCAGACCCAGACCTTTAACGCACAGTTTGTGGTTAGGGATGCGGCCGGTCATGCTTTTGATCAGCGTTACTTTAACGGTAGCCATGATCAGAAGATCTCCTGGACGCTTTTGCCACGCTTGGCGGCAATGGATTCAGGGGATTGCATAGCTTTCAAACCTTTGAAAGTGGCGTGAACCACGTTTACCGGGTTAGTCGAGCCGTAGCACTTGGCCAGAACGTTCTGAACGCCAGCAACTTCGAGGACAGCACGCATAGCGCCGCCAGCGATGATACCGGTACCTTCAGAAGCAGGCTGCATGTACACCTTCGAAGCGCCATGAGCGGACTTCATTGCGTACTGCAGCGTGGTGCCGTTCAGATCAACTTGGATCATGTTGCGACGAGCAGCTTCCATTGCCTTCTGGATCGCAGCAGGCACTTCACGCGACTTGCCACGGCCGAAGCCAACGCGCCCTTTACCATCACCCACCACGGTCAACGCGGTGAAAGTGAAGATACGGCCGCCTTTAACGGTTTTGGCTACGCGGTTAACTTGAACCAGCTTCTCAATGTAGCCTTCGTCGCGCTTTTGGTCGTTATTTGACATAACTTAGAACTCCAGCCCAGCTTCACGAGCAGCATCAGCCAGCGCTTTAACGCGGCCGTGGTACTTGAAGCCAGAGCGGTCGAAAGCCACTTGCGAGACGCCAGCGGCCTTAGCACGCGTAGCGACCAGCTGGCCAACCTTTGTGGCCGCGTCGATGTTGCCAGTGGCACCATCACGCAGTTCTTTATCCAAAGTCGAGGCGCTTGCCAGGACTTTGTTGCCGTCGGCCGAGATGACCTGGGCGTAGATGTGCTGCGACGAGCGGAACACGCAGAGACGCACGACTTCGAGTTCGTGCATTTTCAGGCGTGCTTTGCGAGCGCGACGCAGTCGAGTAACTTTTTTGTCGGTCATTTGCTATGCCCTACTTCTTCTTGGCTTCTTTACGACGGACGACTTCGTCCGCGTAGCGCACACCTTTGCCTTTGTACGGCTCTGGTGGACGGAAGTCGCGGATCTCAGCAGCCACTTGACCTACCAGCTGCTTATCGATGCCCTTGATCAGGATATCGGTCTGGCTAGGAGTCTCAGCGGTGATGCCTTCCGGCAGTTCGTAATCCACTGGGTGCGAGAAGCCAAGGGCCAGGTTCAAAACCGTGCCTTTTGCTTGCGCTTTGTAACCAACACCGACCAGCTGGAGCTTACGCTCGAAGCCTTGGCTTACGCCTTGGACCATGTTGTTTACCAACGCACGCGTGGTACCGGCCATTGCGCGAGTTTGTTGATCGCCATTGCGAGCAGCGAAACGCAGCTCACCAGCTTCTTCAACGATCTCAACGGACGAATGGATGTTCAGTTCAAGAGTACCCTTGGCACCCTTCACCGAAAGCTGTTGGCCTGCGAATTTGACTTCGACACCGGCTGGCAGCTTAACGGGGTTCTTAGCGACGCGAGACATGCTTATCCCCCCTTAGAACACAGTGCAAAGAACTTCGCCGCCGACACCGGCAGCGCGCGCAGCACGATCCGTCATCACACCTTTGTTGGTGGAGACGATAGACACGCCAAGACCGCCACGAACTTTCGGCAGATCCTCAGCGGACTTGTACTGACGCAGGCCTGGACGGCTAACGCGCTTCACTTCCTCGATGACCGAACGGCCTTCGAAGTACTTCAGCTCGATGGACAGCAGTGGCTTGGTTTCGCTGCTGATCTGATAACCCGCAATGTAGCCTTCGTCTTTCAGGACTTTGGCAACAGCTACCTTCAACTTGGAAGATGGCATGCTTACGACGGACTTTTCAGCCATCTGGGCATTACGGATACGAGTTAGCATGTCCGCTAACGGGTCCTGCATACTCATGGGCTAGACGCTCCTAATACAAAAAAATTAGCCTTGCGGCTACATATGTCGCCGAGAATCTCCGAGCATAGAAAACACGGGCTCAGGCGAGCCGGGTATTCTAGACACACTCCGGAAATGAAACAAGCCCCAAAAGGGGCTTGTTCCAGATTCAAGGTCACCGGTGGTCAGTATCTTGCGATACCTCCCACCTGGACGCTGAAAGTACTTACCAGCTGGCTTTAACCAGACCTGGTACGTCACCACGCATTGCCGCTTCACGCAGTTTGTTACGGCCGAGGCCGAACTTGCGGTAAACGCCGTGTGGACGACCGGTCAGGCGGCAGCGGTTACGCATGCGCGAAGCGCTTGCGTCACGTGGCTGCTTCTGCAGAGCAACTGTAGCTTCCCAACGCGCTTCTGGACTTGCGTTCAGATCAACGATGATCGCTTTCAGTGCTGCACGCTTCTTGGCGTACTTGGCAACCGTGAGCTGACGCTTCAGCTCGCGGTTTTTCATGCTCATCTTGGCCATGGTCCTACTCCAATCAGTTGCGGAACGGGAATTTGAATGCACGCAGCAGAGCGCGGCCTTCATCATCGTTCTTGGCAGTGGTGGTCAGGGTGATGTCCAGACCGCGGAGAGCATCGATCTTGTCGTAGTCGATTTCCGGGAAGATGATCTGCTCTTTCACGCCCATGCTGTAGTTACCACGACCATCGAAGGACTTGGCATTCAGGCCGCGGAAGTCGCGAACCCGAGGCAGGGAGATCGACAGCAGACGATCCAGGAACTCGTACATACGCTCACGGCGCAGGGTCACTTTGACGCCGATCGGCCAACCTTCACGGACTTTAAAGCCAGCGATGGATTTCCGAGCGTAAGTCACAACGACCTTTTGACCGGTGATCTTTTCCAGGTCAGCAACAGCGTGCTCGATGACTTTTTTGTCGCCGATCGCTTCGCCCAGACCCATGTTCAGGGTGATTTTGGTAACGCGCGGAACTTCCATCACGTTCCCGAGCTTAAGTTCTTCCTTAAGCTTGGGGGCGATTTCCTTCCGGTAAATCTCTTGTAGTCGTGCCATGGTCTTATCTACCTAGCAGTGTTCAAGCATCAACCGCTTTTTGGGTCGACTTGAAGACACGAATTTTCTTACCGTCTTCTACTTTGAAACCAACACGATCAGCCTTGTTGGTTTCGCCGTTGAAGATGGCGACGTTAGAAGCGTGCAGTGGCGCTTCTTTCTCGACGATACCGCCCTGTACGCCCGACATCGGGTTAGGCTTGGTATGACGCTTGACCAGGTTCAGACCACCAACGACCAGACGGTCGTCAGCGAGAACCTTCAGCACCTTACCGCGCTTACCTTTGTCTTTGCCGGCGATCACGATGATCTCGTCGTCACGACGAATCTTTTGCATGTCGGATCTCCTTACAGCACTTCTGGGGCGAGCGAGACGATCTTCATGAACTTCTCAGTACGAAGTTCACGGGTCACTGGCCCAAAGATACGGGTGCCGATCGGCTCTTGCTTGTTGTTCAGAAGAACAGCAGCGTTGCCATCAAAGCGGATAATGGAGCCATCTGCACGGCGTACGCCGTGACGAGTGCGGACTACAACAGCAGTCATCACTTGGCCTTTTTTCACCTTACCGCGAGGAATTGCTTCCTTCACGGTAACTTTGATGATGTCACCGATACCAGCGTAACGACGATGGGAGCCACCCAGCACCTTGATGCACATAACACGGCGAGCGCCGCTGTTATCGGCCACATCGAGCATGGATTGAGTCTGAATCATATAATTTCTCCGACCCCTAGTCCTTAGACTTCCACAGCGCGTTCGAGAACATCAACCAGTGCCCAAGACTTGGTCTTGGCCAGCGGACGAGTTTCACGAATAGTGACTTTGTCGCCGATGTGGCACTGATTGGTTTCGTCGTGCGCGTGCAGCTTAGTCGAACGCTTAACATATTTACCGTAGATCGGGTGCTTAACGCGACGCTCGATCAAAACGGTGATGGTTTTGTCCATCTTGTCGCTGACAACACGGCCAGTCAGCGTACGGACAGTCTTTTCGGCTTCAGCCATGATCACTTACCTGCCTGCTGGTTGAGCACAGTCTTCACGCGAGCGATGTCACGCTTAACTTGCGAGAGCAGATGAGACTGCCCCAACTGGCCAGTTGCTTTCTGCATACGCAGATTGAACTGGTCGCGCAGCAGGCCGAGCAGTTGCTCGTTCAGCTGCTGTGCGGATTTTTCACGAAGTTCATTCGCTTTCATCACATCACCGTCCGTTTAACAAAGGAGGTGGCGAGCGGCAGCTTTGCAGCAGCCAGGGCGAAAGCCTCACGCGCCAGCTCTTCAGAAACACCCTCGATTTCATACAGGACTTTGCCTGGCTGAATCTGGGCTACCCAGTATTCCACGTTACCCTTACCTTTACCCATCCGAACCTCGAGAGGTTTTTTGGAGATCGGCTTGTCCGGGAATACACGGATCCAGATCTTGCCGCCACGTTTTACGTGACGGGTCAGAGCACGACGCGCTGACTCGATCTGACGAGCGGTGAGACGACCACGAGCTACAGACTTCAGCGCGAACTCGCCGAAGCTGACTTTGCTACCGCGCTGAGCCAGACCACGGTTGTGGCCTGTCATCTGCTTGCGGAACTTCGTACGCTTAGGTTGCAACATTTGGCGTACCCCTTACTTAGCAGCTTTTTTACGAGGCGCTGGTGCTTGTGGTTTCAGTTCTTCTTGGCGACCACCAATTACTTCGCCTTTGAAGATCCAAACCTTTACACCGATCACACCGTAAGTGGTGTGAGCTTCGTAGTTGGCATAGTCGATGTCGGCACGCAGGGTGTGCAGTGGCACACGACCTTCGCGATACCATTCAGTACGTGCGATTTCAGCACCGCCGAGACGACCGCTCACTTGGATTTTGATGCCTTTGGCACCAATGCGCATGGCGTTCTGTACGGCGCGCTTCATAGCGCGACGGAACATTACGCGACGCTCCAGCTGCTGAGCTACGCTCTGCGCAACCAGCATACCGTCGAGCTCCGGCTTGCGGATCTCTTCGATATTGATGTGCACAGGCACACCCATTTGCTTGGTCAGGTCCTGACGCAGTTTCTCAACATCTTCACCTTTCTTCCCGATAACGATACCTGGACGAGCGGTGTGGATGGTGATACGTGCAGTTTGGGCCGGACGATGGATATCGATACGGCTTACGGACGCGCTTTTTAGTTTGTCTTGGAGATACTCACGCACCTTCAGATCAGCGAACAAGTAGTCCGCATAAGTCCGACCGTCTGCGTACCAGACGGAGGTGTGCTCCTTGACGATTCCCAGGCGAATGCCAATGGGATGTACTTTCTGACCCATCTCTTCGACTCCGTTACTTGTCAGCAACCTTGACAGTGATATGGCAAGACCGCTTGACGATGCGATCAGCACGGCCTTTGGCACGTGGCATGATGCGCTTCAGCGAACGCCCTTCGTTGACGAAAACGGTGCTGACCTTCAGGTCATCAACGTCTGCGCCTTCGTTATGCTCGGCGTTGGCTACGGCCGACTCCAGCACTTTCTTCATGATCTCGGCGGCTTTCTTACTGCTGAAAGCCAACAGGTTGAGCGCTTCGCCCACCTTCTTCCCGCGGATCTGGTCGGCGACCAAGCGGGCTTTCTGGGCGGAGATTCGAGCGCCCGACAACTTAGCGGCTACTTCCATTTCCTTACCCCTTAACGCTTGGCTTTCTTGTCTGCCACGTGCCCACGATAAGTGCGGGTACCGGCAAACTCGCCTAGTTTGTGGCCGACCATGTCTTCGTTAACGAGAACTGGGACGTGTTGACGACCGTTGTGTACTGCGATGGTCAGACCGACCATTTGTGGCAGGATCATCGAACGACGCGACCAGGTCTTAACTGGTTTGCGATCGTTCTTTTCCGCCGCCACTTCGATCTTCTTCAGTAGGTGAAGATCAATAAAAGGACCTTTTTTCAGAGAACGTGGCACTGTCGTATCCCTCTATTTACTTGCGACGACGGACGATCATTTTGTCGGTACGCTTATTACCACGAGTCTTCGCGCCCTTAGTCGGGAAGCCCCATGGCGATACCGGATGACGACCACCAGAGGTACGACCTTCACCACCACCGTGTGGGTGGTCAACCGGGTTCATGGCAACACCACGAACGGTTGGGCGAACGCCACGCCAGCGTTTGGCACCAGCTTTACCCAGCGAACGCAGGCTGTGCTCGGAGTTCGAGACTTCACCCAGGGTCGCGCGGCATTCAGCCAGCACTTTACGCATCTCACCAGAACGCAGACGCAGGGTCACGTAGACACCTTCACGAGCGATCAGCTGAGCCGAAGCACCAGCGGAACGAGCGATTTGCGCGCCTTTACCTGGCTTCAATTCGATGCCGTGTACGGTGCTACCAACTGGAATGTTACGCAGTTGCAGAGCGTTGCCCGGCTTGATCGGTGCCAGGGCACCTGCGATCAGCTGGTCGCCAGCGCTCACGCCTTTAGGGGCGATGATGTAGCGACGCTCGCCATCTGCGTACAGCAGCAGAGCGATGTGAGCAGTACGGTTTGGATCGTATTCGATACGCTCGACAGTGGCAGCGATGCCATCTTTGTCGTTGCGACGGAAGTCGACCAGACGATAATGCTGCTTATGGCCACCACCGATGTGACGAGTGGTAATACGACCATTGTTGTTACGACCACCAGACTTCGATTTCTTCTCGAGCAGCGGTGCGTGAGGAGCGCCTTTATGCAGCTCCTGGTTGACCACCTTGACCACAAAACGGCGGCCAGGGGAAGTCGGTTTGCATTTAACGATTGCCATGATGCACCCCTTCCTTACTCAGCACTGCTGCTGAAATCGAGATCTTGGCCTGGCTGAAGGGAGATAACTGCCTTCTTCCAGTCATTACGCTTGCCCAGACCGCGAGCAGTGCGCTTGCTCTTACCCAGAACATTCAGGGTAGTAACACGCTCTACTTTCACGCTGAACAGGCTTTCGACGGCCTTCTTGATTTCCAGCTTGGTTGCATCGGTTGCAACCTTGAAAACGAACTGGCCTTTCTTGTCAGCCAGAACCGTAGCCTTTTCGGAAACGTGCGGGCCAAGCAGAACTTTAAATACGCGTTCCTGGTTCATCCCAGCAGCTCCTCGAATTTCTTCACGGCCGACACGGTGATCAACACCTTGTCGTATGCGATCAGACTAACTGGATCGGAACCTTGCACGTCACGTACATCAACGTGTGGCAGGTTGCGAGCAGCCAGGTACAGGTTCTGATCAACAGCTTCAGACACGATCAAAACGTCGGTCAGGCTCATGTTGTTCAGCTTGCCCAGCAGATCTTTGGTTTTCGGGCTTTCAACAGCGAAGTCCTGAACCACAACCAGACGATCAGTACGCACGAGTTCAGCAAGGATGGAGCGCAGTGCTGCGCGATACATCTTCTTGTTGAGCTTCTGAGAGTGATCCTGTGGACGAGCTGCGAAAGTGGTACCGCCGCCACGCCAGATTGGGCTACGGATAGTACCGGCACGAGCACGGCCAGTACCTTTCTGACGCCAAGGGCGCTTACCGCCACCACGTACGTCGGAACGGGTCTTTTGCTGCTTGCTACCTTGACGGCCGCCGGCCATGTAGGCCACGACTGCTTGGTGAACCAGCGTCTCGTTGAATTCGCCGCCAAATGTCAGTTCGGAAACTTCGATCGCTTGAGCGTCATTTACATTTAATTGCATGTCAGCTTCCCCTTAACCGCGAGCCTTGGCCGCTGGACGTACAACCAGGTTGCCGCCAGTAGCGCCAGGAACAGCACCCTTGACCAACAACAGATTGCGTTCAGCGTCGACGCGCACTACTTCGAGGGACTGCACGGTCACGCGCTCAGCGCCCATATGACCGGACATTTTTTTGCCCTTGAATACACGACCAGGAGTCTGGCACTGGCCAATAGAGCCCGGGACGCGGTGGGAAACGGAGTTACCGTGAGTGTTGTCTTGGCCACGGAAATTCCAACGCTTGATCGTACCCTGGAAGCCTTTACCCTTGGACTGACCGGTTACATCAACCAGTTGACCAGCGGCGAAGATTTCAGCGTTGATCAGATCGCCAGCCTGGTAGTCGCCGTCTTCGAGACGGAACTCCATAACAGTGCGACCAGCTGCAACGTTTGCTTTAGCGAAGTGACCTGCTTGAGCAGCAGTCACGCGCGAAGCACGACGCTCGCCGACAGTGACTTGCACTGCACGATAGCCATCGGTTTCTTCAGTTTTGAACTGGGTGACGCGATTCGGCTCGATCTCAATGACCGTGACCGGAATGGAGACACCTTCTTCGGTGAAAATACGGGTCATACCGCATTTACGACCGACTACACCAATAGTCATGTTGTAAACCTCATGAGTGTACGGGGCTTTCACCCGCTATGGCCGCCCATTTCAGAGCGTTACACGACTAAGACCCAAGTCTTAGCCGAGGCTGATCTGTACTTCCACACCGGCCGCCAGATCGAGCTTCATAAGTGCATCAACGGTTTTATCCGTTGGCTGGACGATGTCCAGTACGCGCTTATGAGTACGGATCTCGTACTGGTCACGCGCGTCTTTGTTGACGTGCGGGGAGACCAGAACGGTGAACCGCTCTTTACGGGTAGGCAGTGGAATTGGACCACGCACTTGAGCACCAGTACGTTTCGCGGTTTCCACGATTTCCTGGGTGGATTGGTCGATCAGGCGATGGTCAAAAGCCTTCAACCTGATACGGATTTGCTGATTTTGCATTGGATTTCAGACTCCGGCTGCTATTCCCAGCGAGCGCAATACGCCCGTTAAAAGGAGGCGCAATTCTATAGACGCCCCAGATAGGTGTCAACCCAATAAAAAAGGCCCCCGCTAAGCGGGGGCCTTCTCAAAAAATCGAGCTATCTCAGAAGAGATAATTACTCGATGATTTTAGCTACAACGCCAGCACCAACGGTACGGCCGCCTTCGCGGATTGCGAAGCGCAGACCGTCTTCCATTGCGATGGTTTTGATCAGGGTAACAGTCATTTGAATGTTATCGCCTGGCATTACCATTTCAACGCCTTCTGGCAGTTCGCAGTTACCAGTCACGTCAGTAGTACGGAAGTAGAACTGTGGACGGTAGCCTTTGAAGAACGGAGTATGACGGCCGCCTTCTTCTTTGCTCAGAACGTAAACTTCTGCGGTGAACTTGGTGTGCGGCTTAACCGAACCTGGCTTAACCAGAACCTGGCCACGCTCAACGTCGTCACGCTTGGTACCACGCAGCAGAACGCCGCAGTTCTCGCCAGCACGACCTTCGTCGAGCAGTTTGCGGAACATTTCAACACCGGTGCAGGTGGTGACGGTGGTGTCACGCAGACCAACGATTTCCAGTGGATCTTGAACGCGAACGATACCGCGCTCGATACGACCAGTCACAACAGTACCGCGACCGGAGATCGAGAATACGTCTTCGATTGGCATCAGGAACGGCTTGTCGGTCAGACGAACTGGTTCTGGGATGTAGGTGTCCAGAGTTTCAACCAGTTTACGAACGGCAGTGGTGCCCATTTCGTTTTCGTCGTTACCTTCCAGAGCCATACGAGCAGAACCGATGATGATCGGAGTGTCGTCGCCTGGGAAGTCGTAAGTGCTCAGCAGATCGCGCACTTCCATCTCAACCAGTTCCAGCAGCTCAGCGTCGTCTACCAGGTCAGCCTTGTTCAGGAAAACCACGATGTACGGAACGCCTACCTGACGGGACAGCAGGATGTGCTCACGGGTTTGTGGCATCGGACCATCAGCGGCCGAGCAAACCAGGATCGCGCCGTCCATCTGGGCAGCACCAGTGATCATGTTCTTCACGTAGTCAGCGTGACCTGGGCAGTCAACGTGAGCGTAGTGACGAATAGTCGAGTTGTACTCAACGTGCGCGGTGTTGATGGTGATACCACGAGCTTTTTCTTCTGGTGCGCTGTCGATCTTGTCGAAGTCAACACGAGCCGAACCGAAAACTTCGGAGCAGACGCGAGTCAGAGCAGCGGTCAGAGTGGTTTTACCGTGGTCAACGTGGCCGATGGTGCCAACGTTTACGTGCGGTAGGGAACGATCAAATTTTTCTTTAGCCACGACAATTAACTCCTTGCCTAAAGGACTGAATCAGCCTTGTTTTTTGGATACAGTTTCAGCGATGTGCGCCGGAGCTGTGTTGTATTTTTTGAATTCCATAGAGTAGCTTGCGCGACCCTGGGACATGGAGCGAACGTCGGTCGCGTAACCGAACATCTCACCCAACGGAACCTCGGCGCGAATCACTTTGCCGGAAACCGTGTCTTCCATACCCAAGATCATGCCGCGACGACGGTTAAGGTCGCCCATGACATCACCCATATAGTCTTCAGGTGTAACAACTTCTACCGCCATGATTGGCTCAAGCAACTCACCACCGCCCTTCTGGGCCAGTTGCTTGGTTGCCATGGAAGCAGCCACCTTAAACGCCATCTCGTTGGAGTCGACGTCGTGGTAAGAACCGTCAAAAACGGTTGCTTTCAGGCCGATCAGCGGATAGCCGGCAACAACACCGTTCTTCATCTGCTCTTCGATACCCTTCTGGATAGCCGGGATGTATTCCTTAGGAACAACACCACCAACTACTTCGTTCACGAATTGCAGACCTTCCTGACCTTCGTCAGCAGGAGCAAAACGGATCCAGCAGTGACCGAACTGACCACGACCGCCGGACTGACGAACGAACTTGCCTTCGATTTCACAGTTCTTCGTGATGCGCTCACGATAGGAAACCTGAGGCTTACCGATGTTGGCTTCGACGTTGAACTCACGGCGCATCCGGTCAACCAGGATGTCCAGGTGCAACTCGCCCATGCCGGAGATGATCGTTTGACCAGTCTCTTCATCAGTCTTGACGCGGAAAGATGGATCTTCCTGAGCAAGTTTGCCCAGAGCGATACCCATTTTTTCCTGGTCATCCTTGGTCTTAGGCTCAACGGCAACCGAAATAACCGGCTCCGGGAAGTCCATGCGAACCAGGATGATTGGCTTAGCAGCGTCGCACAAAGTCTCACCAGTGGTGACGTCCTTCATGCCGATCAGGGCCGCGATGTCACCAGCGCGCACTTCCTTGATCTCTTCACGGGCGTTTGCGTGCATTTGCACCATACGACCCACGCGCTCTTTCTTGCCTTTAACCGAGTTGATCACGCCGTCGCCGGAGGCCAACACGCCCGAGTAAACGCGGACGAAGGTCAAAGTACCCACGAATGGGTCAGTAGCGATCTTGAACGCCAGAGCCGAGAACGGCTCGCTGTCATCGGCGTGACGCTCCATCTCTTCTTCCTCGTTATCAGGGTTGGTACCCTTGATAGCAGGAATGTCAGTTGGGGCAGGCAGGTAGTCGATAACGGCGTCGAGAACCAGGGGAACACCCTTGTTCTTGAAGGAAGAACCGCAAACAGCCAAGACGATCTCACCAGCGATAGTACGCTGACGCAGAGCGGCCTTGATTTCCGCGTTGGTGAGCTCTTCACCTTCGAGGTACTTGTTCATCAGCTCTTCGCTGGCTTCGGCAGCAGCCTCAACCATGTTATTGCGCCATTCGTCAGCCAGTTCCTGCAGTTCTGCAGGGATAGGCTTGCGAACAGGGACCATACCTTTGTCAGCGTCATTCCAGTAAACAGCTTCCATGTTGATCAGATCGATCTGACCCTGGAAGTTGTCTTCGGAACCGATAGCCAATTGGATTGGCACCGGGGTGTGACCCAGACGCTGCTTGATCTGACCGATCACGCGCAGGAAGTTGGCACCAGCACGGTCCATCTTGTTTACGTAAACAAGACGTGGAACGCCGTATTTGTTGGCTTGACGCCATACGGTTTCCGACTGAGGCTCAACACCCGAAGTACCACAGAACACAACGACAGCGCCGTCGAGTACGCGCAGGGAACGTTCAACTTCAATGGTGAAGTCTACGTGGCCCGGGGTATCGATTACGTTGAAGCGGTGCTCATCCTTGTACTGCTTCTCGGAACCTTTCCAGAAGGCGGTAATAGCAGCAGAAGTAATGGTAATACCACGCTCCTGCTCCTGAACCATCCAGTCTGTGGTCGCGGCGCCATCATGCACCTCGCCCATTTTGTGACTTTTGCCGGTGTAAAACAGTACGCGCTCGGTGGTGGTGGTTTTACCAGCATCCACGTGAGCAACGATACCGATGTTACGGTAGCGGCTAATCGGAGTAGTACGAGCCATAAAGCCCTCGCAAAATTAGTGAAGCTAAGATTAGAAGCGGTAGTGCGAGAAAGCTTTGTTAGCTTCAGCCATACGGTGCACGTCTTCACGCTTCTTAACAGCAGCACCTTTACCTTCAGCAGCGTCCAACAGTTCGCCAGCCAAACGCAGAGCCATAGACTTCTCGCCGCGCTTACGGGCGAAGTCTACCAACCAGCGCATTGCCAGAGCGTTACGACGGGACGGACGAACTTCAACCGGAACCTGGTAAGTAGCACCGCCTACACGGCGCGACTTCACTTCGACCAGCGGAGCGATGGCGTCGAGAGCTTTCTCGAAGATTTCCAGGGGGTCGCTGTTCTTGCGTTCTTTAACCTTTTCCAGCGCGCCATAAACGATACGCTCGGCAACGGCTTTCTTGCCGCTTTCCATCACGTGGTTCATGAACTTGGCCAGAATTTGGCTTCCGTATTTTGGATCGTCAAGCACTTCGCGCTTGGCTGCTACGCGTCTTCTTGGCATGGATAAGCCCTCAAACGGTCTTCAGGTTCGCTCGGAATCGGTGTCCTTTCGGGACGCCTCCGACCTTACTCTTATCGACTCAGAAAATAAGATGATTCAGTTTTACAAAAAGCCGCTACTACTTAGGCTTCTTGGTACCGTACTTCGAACGACCCTGGTTACGACCTTTAACGCCGGAAGTATCCAAGGAGCCGCGTACGGTGTGGTAACGAACACCTGGCAAGTCTTTTACACGACCGCCGCGGATCAGTACCACGCTGTGCTCTTGCAGGTTGTGGCCTTCACCACCGATGTACGAGGAAACCTCGAAACCGTTGGTCAGACGCACACGGCATACTTTACGCAGTGCCGAGTTAGGTTTTTTCGGCGTAGTGGTATACACGCGAGTGCATACGCCACGACGTTGCGGGCAGTTCTGCAGCGCAGGTACGTCGGATTTCTCGACGATACGCTTACGCGGCTGACGTACCAGCTGGTTGATAGTTGCCATCTACTAGCTCCACTGTTGTCTTGCGACGCTATTGTCTTGCAAGAAAAGCAAAATGGCAGGAACGAATTCCCGCCAAATTTAGGGGTACAAGAGTCTAAAGAGGATCTTGTCCCCAGTCAAGGCAAGGCCCCGACCTCCCCTCTCATCGAACCGCGACAAAATTGCCTCGATCCGACGAATGGGGGCTGCCAGGGCCCAGACTTATTTATCGCAGAACTCAGTTACCGCTAGAGTTCAGCGCTTCGGTCAGTGCAGCTTCCACTTCACTGGCGCTTACGCGCAGCGGCTTGTCAGCATCACGGCGGCGCTTGCGCTCGCTGTGGTAAGCCAAACCGGTACCTGCCGGGATCAGACGACCCACGACCACGTTTTCTTTCAGGCCGCGCAGGTAATCGCGCTTGCCGGTTACCGCTGCTTCGGTCAGTACGCGAGTGGTCTCCTGGAAGGAGGCCGCCGAGATGAACGACTCAGTCGACAACGACGCCTTGGTGATACCCAGCAGCACGCGAGTGAACTTGGAAACGAATTTCTCTTCGTTCGTCAGGCGCTCGTTTTCCACCAGCACGTGAGTCAATTCCATCTGGTCGCCCTTGATGAAACTGGAATCGCCAGACTCAGCGATTTCAACTTTACGCAGCATCTGACGCAGGATGGTCTCGATGTGCTTATCGTTGATCTTCACGCCTTGCAGGCGGTAAACGTCCTGGATCTCGTTAACGATGTACTTGGCCAGCGCACTCACACCCAGCAGACGCAGGATGTCGTGTGGATCGCTTGGACCGTCGGAGATAACTTCGCCGCGGTTTACCTGTTCGCCTTCGAACACGTTCAGGTGACGCCACTTCGGAATCAGCTCTTCATACGGATCGCTACCGTCGTTCGGGGTAATGACCAGACGGCGCTTGCCCTTGGTCTCTTTACCGAACGCGATGGTACCGCTGACTTCAGCCAGAATCGACGCTTCTTTCGGACGACGAGCTTCGAACAAGTCGGCAACACGCGGCAGACCACCGGTGATGTCACGGGTCTTCGAAGTTTCTTGCGGGATACGCGCGATAACATCACCGATCGCGATCTTCGCACCATCCGCTACACCGACCAGGGCGTTGGCTGGCAGGAAGTACTGAGCGATTACGTCAGTGCCTGGCAGCAACAAGTCCTTGCCGTTGTCATCGACCATCTTCACGGCAGGACGGATGTCTTTACCGGCAGCTGGACGATCTTTCGCGTCGAGTACTTCAATGTTGGTCATACCGGTCAATTCGTCAGTCTGACGCTTGATCGTGATGCCTTCTTCCATGCCCACGTAGGTCACGGTACCTTTCATTTCGGTAACGATTGGGTGAGTGTGCGGATCCCACTTGGCCACGATTGCGCCAGCGTCGACCTTGTCACCTTCTTTAACCGAGATCACAGCACCGTACGGCAGCTTGTAGCGCTCACGCTCACGACCGTAGTCATCAGCGATTGCCAGCTCACCGGAACGGGACACAGCAACCAGGTGGCCATCCACTCGCTCAACGTGCTTCAGGTTGTGCAGACGGACGGTACCGCCATTCTTCACCTGAACGCTGTCAGCTGCGGAGGTCCGGCTTGCCGCACCACCGATGTGGAACGTACGCATGGTCAGCTGGGTACCCGGCTCACCGATGGACTGGGCAGCGATAACGCCGACCGCTTCACCGATGTTCACCTGGTGACCACGAGCCAAGTCACGGCCGTAGCACTTGGCGCAAATGCCATAGCGGGTTTCGCAGCTGATCGGCGAGCGAACAATCACTTCGTCGATGCTGTTGAGTTCGATGAACTCGACCCACTTCTCGTCGACCAGAGTGCCGGCAGGAACGATAACTTCTTCGGTACCTGGCTTGAATACGTCACGGGCAATAACACGACCCAATACGCGCTCACCCAGCGGCTCTACAACGTCACCGCCTTCAATGTGCGGAGTCATCAGCAGGCCGTGCTCGGTACCGCAATCGATCTCGGTTACAACCAGATCTTGTGCAACGTCTACCAGACGACGCGTCAGGTAACCGGAGTTAGCGGTTTTCAACGCGGTATCCGCCAGACCCTTACGAGCACCGTGAGTGGAGATGAAGTACTGAAGTACGCTCAAACCTTCACGGAAGTTCGCAGTAATCGGCGTTTCGATGATGGAACCGTCCGGCTTGGCCATCAGGCCACGCATACCGGCGAGCTGACGGATCTGCGCAGCAGAACCCCGTGCGCCCGAGTCGGCCATCATGTACATCGAGTTGAAGGATTCCTGGTCAACTTCGACGCCGTGGCGGTCGATGACTTTCTCTTTCGAGAGGTTGGCCATCATCGCCTTGGATACTTCGTCGTTCGCCTTGGACCAAAGGTCGATTACCTTGTTGTACTTCTCGCCCTGGGTTACCAGGCCGGAGGCGTACTGGCTTTCGATCTCTTTCACTTCGTCGGTGGCTGCACCGATGATGCGGGCTTTTTCATCCGGGATAACGAAGTCGTTAACGCCGATGGAAACGCCGGAAATGGTCGAATAAGCAAAACCGGTGTACATCAACTGGTCAGCGAAGATCACGGTCTCTTTCAAACCAACCACGCGGTAGCACTGGTTGATCAGCTTGGAGATCGCCTTTTTCTTCATCGGCAGGTTGACGACATCGTACGACAGACCTTTTGGCACAACTTGATACAACAGCGCACGGCCGACAGTGGTGTCGACGATACGGGTGTTGGTCACGCTGCCGCCGTCACGGTCGTTGACGGTTTCGTTGATCCGCACCTTGACCTTGGCGTGCAGTGCGGCTTCGCCGGCACGGAACACACGGTCAACTTCCTGCAGGTCAGCGAACACACGACCTTCGCCCTTGGCGTTGATCGCTTCACGGGTCATGTAGTACAGACCCAGTACAACGTCCTGCGACGGAACGATGATTGGCTCACCGTTGGCTGGCGACAGAATGTTGTTGGTCGACATCATCAACGCGCGCGCTTCCAACTGGGCTTCCAGTGTCAGCGGTACGTGCACGGCCATTTGGTCGCCGTCGAAGTCGGCGTTGTACGCAGCACAGACCAGCGGGTGCAGCTGAATAGCCTTACCTTCGATCAGTACCGGTTCAAACGCCTGGATACCCAGACGGTGAAGGGTCGGTGCACGGTTGAGGAGAACCGGGTGTTCACGGATCACTTCGGCGAGAACGTCCCAAACCTCTGGCAGTTCGCGCTCGACCATTTTCTTGGCGGCTTTGATGGTGGTCGCGAGACCGCGCATTTCAAGCTTGCCGAAAATGAACGGCTTGAACAGCTCGAGAGCCATCTTCTTCGGCAGACCGCACTGGTGCAGACGCAGGGTCGGGCCTACGGTAATTACCGAACGACCAGAGTAGTCAACACGCTTACCGAGCAAGTTCTGACGGAAACGACCTTGCTTACCCTTGATCATGTCGGCCAAGGATTTCAGAGGACGCTTGTTCGAACCGGTGATAGCGCGGCCACGACGACCGTTGTCGAGCAAGGCATCGACAGCTTCTTGCAACATACGCTTTTCGTTGCGCACGATGATGTCCGGAGCGGACAGGTCAAGCAGGCGCTTCAAGCGGTTGTTACGGTTGATCACGCGACGGTACAGGTCGTTGAGGTCGGAAGTCGCGAAACGACCACCATCCAACGGTACCAGCGGACGCAGGTCTGGCGGCAGAACCGGCAGAACGGTCAGCACCATCCACTCTGGCAGGTTGCCGGAACCCTGGAAGGCTTCCATCAACTTCAGACGCTTGGACAGCTTCTTGATCTTGGTTTCGGAGTTGGTTTGCGGAATCTCTTCACGCAGACGGCCAATCTCGTGCTCCAGGTCGATAGCGTGCAGCAGTTCGCGGACAGCTTCGGCACCCATGCGGGCATCGAAATCGTCACCGAATTCTTCCAGCGCTTCGAAGTACTGCTCGTCGTTCAGCAGCTGACCTTTTTCAAGGGTGGTCATGCCTGGATCGATAACGACATAGCTCTCGAAGTAGAGAACGCGTTCGATATCACGCAGGGTCATGTCCATCAGCAAGCCGATACGGGACGGCAGCGATTTCAGGAACCAGATGTGGGCAACCGGCGAAGCCAGCTCGATGTGCGCCATGCGCTCACGACGAACCTTGGCCAGTGCAACTTCAACGCCGCACTTCTCGCAGATCACACCACGGTGCTTCAAGCGCTTGTACTTACCGCACAGGCACTCGTAATCCTTTACCGGGCCAAAGATCTTGGCGCAGAACAGGCCGTCACGCTCAGGTTTGAACGTACGGTAGTTGATGGTTTCCGGCTTTTTAACTTCACCGAACGACCACGAACGGATCATCTCAGGCGATGCCAATCCAATACGGATGGCGTCGAACTCTTCGACTTGACCCTGGTTTTTCAGCAAATTCAGTAGGTCTTTCAAGGCCTTTCCTCCTGGCGGAGCAGAGAGCGGGCTAAACGGCCCCGCTCTCGATTCGCGTCACGTGTTATTCGGTTTCCAGATCGATATCGATGCCGAGGGAACGAATTTCTTTGATCAACACGTTGAAGGACTCGGGCATGCCCGGCTCCATACGGTGATCGCCGTCCACGATGTTTTTGTACATCTTGGTCCGACCGTTCACATCGTCCGACTTCACTGTGAGCATTTCTTGCAGAGTGTAAGCAGCACCGTATGCTTCCAGTGCCCAGACCTCCATCTCCCCGAAACGCTGACCACCGAACTGAGCCTTACCACCCAGCGGCTGCTGGGTAACGAGGCTGTACGAACCGGTAGAACGAGCGTGCATCTTGTCGTCTACCAAGTGGTTCAGCTTCAGCATGTACATGTAGCCAACAGTAACCGGGCGCTCGAACTTGTTGCCGGTACGACCGTCGAACAGCTGCATCTGGCCGCTTTCTGGCAGGTCTGCCAGTTTCAGCATGGCCTTGATTTCGCTTTCCTTGGCACCGTCGAACACCGGGGTAGCCATTGGAACGCCGCCGCGCAGGTTCTTCGCCAGATCCAGGATTTCCTGGTCGGAGAAGGTGTCCAGCTCTTCGTTGCGACCGCCGATCTCGTTGTAGATCTCGTGCAGGAACTTACGCAGGTCTGCGACCTTGCGCTGCTCTTCGATCATACGGTTGATCTTCTCGCCCAGACCTTTGGCCGCGAGGCCCAGGTGGGTTTCAAGGATCTGACCAACGTTCATACGCGAAGGTACGCCCAACGGGTTGAGGACGACGTCGACCGGTGTGCCATTGGCATCGTGCGGCATGTCTTCAACCGGCATGATCACGGAGACCACACCTTTGTTACCGTGACGACCGGCCATCTTGTCGCCCGGTTGGATGCGACGACGGATTGCCAGGTAAACCTTGACGATTTTCAGCACGCCTGGAGCCAGGTCATCACCTTGCTGCAGTTTGCGCTTCTTGTCTTCGAACTTGTCGTCCAGCAGACGGCGACGATCAACGATATAGGCCTGGGCCTTCTCGAGCTGCTCGTTCAGAGCATCTTCAGCCATGCGCAGTTTGAACCACTGGCCGTGCTCAAGACCGTCGAGAACTTCGTCGGTGATGTCCTGACCTTTCTTCAGACCTGCGCCGCCTTCAGCCTTGTGGCCTACCAGGGCGGAACGCAGACGTTCGAAGGTCGCGCCTTCAACGATACGGAACTCTTCGTTCAGATCCTTGCGGATCTCGTCGAGCTGGGTCTTCTCGATGGACAGTGCACGAGCATCACGCTCAACGCCGTCACGGGTGAAGACCTGTACGTCGATGACAGTACCCTTGGTACCGGTAGGTACGCGCAGGGAGGTGTCTTTAACGTCGCTGGCTTTTTCACCGAAGATCGCACGCAGCAGTTTTTCTTCTGGAGTCAGTTGGGTCTCGCCTTTCGGAGTGACCTTACCTACCAGGATGTCGCCTGCGCCGACTTCAGCACCTACGTAAACGATACCGGCTTCGTCCAGCTTGTTCAGTGCAGCTTCACCCACGTTCGGGATGTCTGCAGTGATTTCCTCTGGCCCAAGCTTGGTGTCACGTGCCACACAGGTCAGTTCCTGAATGTGGATCGTGGTGAAACGGTCTTCTTGAACAACACGCTCGGACAGGCAGATGGAGTCTTCGAAGTTGAAGCCGTTCCATGCCATGAACGCGATGCGCATGTTCTGGCCCAGTGCCAGTTCACCCATGTCGGTGGACGGGCCGTCGGCCATGATGTCGCTACGCTGAACGCGATCACCCTTGCTCACCAGCGGACGCTGGTTGATGCAGGTGTTCTGGTTCGAGCGGGTGTATTTGGTCAGGTTGTAGATGTCGACACCGGCTTCGCCAGTTTCAACTTCGTCATCGGCAACACGGACCACGATACGGCTGGCATCAACGGAGTCGATCACGCCGCCACGACGAGCCACGACGCAAACGCCGGAGTCACGGGCTACGTTACGCTCCATGCCGGTACCTACCAGCGGCTTGTCAGCGCGCAGGGTCGGTACAGCTTGACGCTGCATGTTGGAACCCATCAACGCACGGTTGGCGTCGTCGTGCTCGAGGAACGGGATCAGCGACGCTGCAACCGAAACTACCTGCTTCGGCGAAACGTCCATCAAGGTGACGTCTTCCGGCGCCTTGACGGTGAACTCGTTTAAGTGACGAACAGCTACCAGCTCGTCGACCAGGACTTTCTTGTCGTTCATCGTGGCCGAGGCCTGGGCGATCACGTGATCAGCTTCTTCGATGGCGGACAGGAACACGATCTCGTCGGTGACCAGAGCGTCTTTCACCACGCGGTACGGGCTCTCGAGGAAGCCGTACTGGTTGGTGCGCGCATACGCAGCCAGGGAGTTGATCAGACCGATGTTCGGACCTTCCGGCGTTTCGATCGGGCAAACACGACCGTAGTGCGTCGGGTGTACGTCACGAACTTCAAAGCCTGCACGCTCACGGGTCAGACCGCCCGGGCCCAGTGCCGAAACACGGCGCTTGTGGGTGATCTCGGAGAGCGGGTTGTTCTGGTCCATGAACTGCGAGAGCTGGCTGGAGCCGAAGAACTCTTTCACCGCCGCAGCCACTGGCTTGGCGTTGATCAGGTCTTGTGGCATCAGGCCTTCGCTTTCAGCCATCGACAGACGCTCTTTGACCGCACGCTCAACACGCACCAGGCCAACGCGGAACTGGTTCTCGGCCATTTCGCCTACGCAGCGAACACGACGGTTACCCAGGTGGTCGATGTCATCGACGATGCCTTTACCGTTACGGATGTCGACCAGAGTCTTCAGTACCGCGACGATGTCTTCCTTGCACAACACGCCCGAACCTTCGATCTCGGTACGACCGATACGACGGTTGAACTTCATCCGGCCGACCGCAGACAGGTCATAGCGCTCAGGGCTGAAGAACAGGTTGTTGAACAGGGTCTCGGCAGCGTCTTTGGTCGGTGGCTCGCCAGGACGCATCATGCGATAGATCTCGACCAGCGCTTCCAATTGGTTGCTGGTGGAGTCGATCTTCAGAGTGTCGGAGATGAACGGACCGCAGTCGATGTCGTTGGTGTACAGGGTCTCGATGCGAACGACCTGAGCCTTGGCGATTTTGGCCAGGATCTCGGTGTTCAGCTCGGTGTTGCACTCAGCCAGGATTTCGCCTGTAGCCGGGTGAACGATGACCTTGGCGGTAGTGCGACCCAGGACGTAGTCCAGAGGCACTTCCAGCTCTTTGATACCGGCTTTTTCGATCTGGTTGATGTGGCGCGCAGTGATACGACGGCCAGCTTCAACAATGACCTTGCCTTTTTCATCCTGGATGTCCAGGACGGCAATTTCACCACGCAGACGCGAAGCGATCAGCTCCAGCTTGAGGGTTTCATCCTTCAGGCTGAATACGTTGGTGGTGTAGAAGGCGTCCAACACTTGCTCAGTGGTATAGCCCAGCGCGCGCAGCAGTACCGAGGCCGGCAGCTTGCGACGACGGTCGATACGCACGAACACGCAGTCTTTAGGGTCGAACTCGAAGTCCAACCACGAACCACGGTACGGAATGATCCGCGCGGAGTACAGGAGCTTGCCGGAGCTGTGCGTCTTGCCGCGGTCGTGGTCAAAGAACACGCCCGGGGAACGGTGCAGCTGGGAAACGATAACACGCTCGGTACCGTTGATAACGAAGGTACCGTTCTCAGTCATCAATGGGATTTCGCCCATGTAGACTTCTTGCTCTTTGATGTCCTTGATCGCTTTGTTCGACGATTCTTTGTCGAAAATGATCAGGCGGACTTTTACCCGCAAAGGTACGGCGTACGTAACACCGCGCAACACGCATTCTTTGACATCAAATGCCGGTTCGCCCAGGCGATAACCGACGTACTCCAGCGCAGCATTGCCGGAGTAGCTGATGATCGGGAAAACGGATTTGAAGGCCGCATGCAGGCCCACGTCGCGGAACTGATCTTTGGTCGCTCCCGCCTGCAAGAATTCACGATACGAATCCAGCTGGATAGCCAGAAGGTACGGGACATCCATGACGTCCGGCAACTTGCTAAAGTCCTTGCGGATACGTTTTTTCTCAGTATATGAGTAAGCCATCAGCGTTCCCCAGCTTGGTCACCTGCTTGTTTGGCCCCTCCGACGGGAGCAGCCAGAAAATCTTGCAAACCCCATGGTTTGCACCACCGCATCGGGTGGCTACAGCGCGTTAATGGCGGCGACCGAGTCGACAGCCAAGAACGGAAAAAGGCCGGTGGCAAGAGCCACCAGCCATCAGCCTTCAGCTTAACGCTTGGGCTGGAGACGCAAGGTCGATGCTTACTTCAGCTCGACTTTAGCGCCTGCTTCTTCCAGTACTGCTTTGGCTTTGTCAGCTGCGTCTTTGGCAACAGCTTCCAGAACCAGGGCAGGAGCGCCGTCAACTACAGCCTTGGCTTCTTTCAGGCCCAGACCGGTCAGTTCACGTACTGCCTTGATCACGTTTACTTTCTTCTCGCCAGCTTCGGTCAGCATGACGTTGAATTCGGTTTGCTCTTCAACAACGGCAGCAGCAGCAGCTGGGCCAGCGGAAGCAGCGGCAGCGGAAACGCCGAATTTTTCTTCGAAAGCTTTGATCAGCTCAACAACCTGCAGAACCGACATTTCAGCTACGGCGTTGAGGATATCGTCTTGGGAGATAGACATTGCTGTATTTCCTGAATTGGGGGACGGCCTACGCGGCCATCGAAATAAACAAAAATACGCGAGAGAAGTCGCTCAGCCTTAGGCTGCGGCAGCTTCTTTTTGCTCGCGAACTGCAGCCAGAGTACGAGCCAGCTTGCTGGTAGCGCCTTGAATCACGCTCATCAGCTGCGAAATGGCTTCGTCGCGGGTCGGCAGTGTTGCCAGTACGTCGATTTGGTTAGCTGCGAGGAACTTGCCCTCGAACGCAGCTGCCTTGATCTCGAACTTATCCTGACTCTTGGCGAATTCTTTGAACAAACGGGCAGCAGCGCCTGGATGTTCTTTGGAGAACGCGATCAGAGTCGGGCCGGTGAACACGTCGTTGAGAACACTGTATTCAGTGTCAGCAACAGCGCGCTTGAGCAGGGTGTTACGTACAACACGTACGTATACGCCAGCTTCACGAGCCTCTTTACGGAGTCCGGTCATAGCGCCTACTGTCACACCACGGGCATCAGCCACGACAGCGGACAGAGCAGCTTTGGCAGCCTCGTTGACTTCAGCGACGATGGCCTTCTTGTCTTCGAGATTAATTGCCACGGGTTTAACTCCTGCTTGTTACCGTTTCATCTGGCCGAAGCCGGATGTCGTTTTGGTGTCTGATTCGGTAAGGAACCGGGAGCACCATCTGCGTAGGCTTGTGGTTTAAGACTTGCGCCGCCTACGGTCTTGGATAGCCCCCGCCAGGCAGGGACCCCAATTTTTTCAATTGGCGCAATCTCTCGCGCCAATCTGTGTCTTATACGTCCAGCGAGCCTTGGTCGATGACCAGACCTGGGCCCATAGTGGTGCTCAGGGTAACGCGCTTGACGTAGATACCTTTCGAGGAAGCTGGCTTGATACGCTTCAGATCAGCGATCAGGGCTTCAACGTTTTCCTTCAGCTTGACGGCGTCGAAGCCGACCTTGCCAACGGAGGTGTGAATGATGCCGTTTTTGTCGGTGCGATAACGAACCTGACCAGCCTTGGCGTTTTTAACCGCGGTAGCTACGTCTGGAGTCACGGTGCCGACTTTCGGGTTAGGCATCAGACCACGTGGACCGAGGATCTGACCCAACTGACCTACAACGCGCATTGCATCCGGGGAAGCAATAACTACGTCGTAGTTCAGGTCGCCGCCTTTCATTTCGGCAGCCAGGTCGTCCATACCAACGCGGTCAGCGCCGGCGGCCAGAGCAGCTTCAGCTGCCGGGCCTTGGGTGAAGACAGCTACACGTACAGTCTTACCGGTACCGTGTGGCAGCACAGTCGCGCTACGAACGACCTGGTCGGATTTACGTGGGTCAACACCCAGGTTTACAGCAACGTCAACGGACTCGCTGAACTTGACAGTCGACAGCTCGGTCAGCAGGGCAGCAGCGTCTACAAAGTTGTAGGACTTGCCTGCTTCGATTTTGCCGGCGATAGCCTTTTGGCGCTTGGTCAGCTTAGCCATTACACACCCTCCACGTTAAGGCCCATGCTACGAGCAGAACCGGCGATGGTACGCACGGCTGCATCCATATCAGCTGCAGTCAGATCCGCGTTTTTGGTTTTCGCGATTTCTTCCAGCTGAGCACGAGTCACGGTGCCAACCTTAACGGTGTTAGGACGAGCGGAACCGCTAGTCAGACCAGCAGCTTTCTTCAGCAGAACCGAAGCCGGGGTCGACTTGGTTTCGAAAGTGAAGCTACGGTCGCTGTATACAGTGATGATCACTGGAGTCGGCAGACCTGGCTCAAGACCCTGAGTACGGGCGTTGAAGGCCTTGCAGAATTCCATGATGTTCACGCCGTGCTGACCCAGAGCTGGACCGACGGGTGGGCTAGGGTTGGCCTGAGCGGCCTTCACTTGCAGCTTGATGTAAGCGGTAATCTTCTTGGCCATGAGGCACTCCAATTACGGGTTCTAACGCCTCGAAAGGCTCCCCGGTTACTTGCGCGTTTATCCCAGTGACGACAAAACCCCACAGCCTAAGGCTGCGGGGTTGGGATGCTTGCCCAGCTAGACCTTCTCGACCTGGCTGAACTCCAACTCTACCGGAGTAGAGCGACCGAAAATGAGCACTGCCACTTGGATCCGACTCTTTTCGTAGTTAACTTCTTCGACGGTGCCGTTGAAATCAGCAAACGGACCATCTGTGACACGAACA
Source organism: Pseudomonas sp. GW821-FHT09C08 (assembly GCF_059418125.1). NCBI lineage: Bacteria > Pseudomonadati > Pseudomonadota > Gammaproteobacteria > Pseudomonadales > Pseudomonadaceae > Pseudomonas > Pseudomonas sp. GW821-FHT09C08. The sequence continues at coordinate 79,542 of NZ_JBWKPG010000016.1, forward strand.
ACCTCACCCGGCTCGAACAAAGTCTTCGGCTTGGGCTTGTCGCTACCATCAGCAACACGACGCAGAATTGCTTCTGCCTCTTTGTCGGTGATCGGAGCAGGCTTATCAGCAGTACCGCCGATAAAACCCATGACACGAGGAGTGTCCTTGACCAAGTGCCAAGTACCTTCATTCATGTCCATCTGAACCAGCACGTAGCCAGGGAAGAACTTGCGTTCGCTTTTACGCTTCTGGCCATTCCGCATTTCAACCACTTCTTCAGTGGGAACCAGAATTTCGCCGAAGCCATCTTCCATGCCTGCGAGCTTTACGCGCTCTAGCAAAGAGCGCATAACATGCTTCTCGTAACCCGAGTAAGCATGCACAACGTACCAACGCTTAGCCACGGGACACCCTTAGCCAACAATCAAGGAAACAAGCCAGCCGAGCAGGGAATCAAGCCCCCACAACAGCAACGCCATAACCAGAACAACAGCCACAACGATCAACGTGGTCTGCGTGGTTTCTTGGCGAGTCGGCCAAACGACTTTACGGATTTCGGTGCGAGCTTCCTTTACCAGGACCGCGAACGACTTGCCTTTAGCAGTCTGCAGGCCTACAAAGGCAGCTACAGCAGCAAGGGCGAGCAAAGCGAGGACGCGGTACAGGATCGGCGAAGCAGAGTAGTACTGATTGCCAACAACGCCTACGACCACCAATGCGACTACGGCGAGCCACTTGACGAGATCGAAACGAGAGCTTTGAGCTTCAGCCTTAGGAGTCATCTATGAAGATCCTGTGAAAAGAAAGCCAGACACACCACGTGAATCTGGCAGGTCAGGAGGGAATCGAACCCCCAACCTACGGTTTTGGAGACCGTCGCTCTGCCAATTGAGCTACTGACCTAAAACAAAATCAGGCCGACCATTATGCAGGCCTGAAAAAGACTTTACAACAACCAACCCCTAGAGACTTGAAAACACCCAGCAACAAAGCCAAGCACAACACAATCAAGCCGAGGCAGCTGTTAAAACAAAGGCAGATATTTTCATATCTGCCTTGTTATATGGAGCTCTTGAGCGGATTTGAACCGCTGACCTCACCCTTACCAAGGGTGTGCTCTACCAACTGAGCTACAAGAGCAAAACACCGTGCACAACCTGCAAACTTGGAGCGGGTAGCGGGAATCGAACCCGCATCATCAGCTTGGAAGGCTGAGGTTCTACCACTAAACTATACCCGCGGAGCTTGCAGCTCACGCTAAAAATGGTGGAGGGGGAAGGATTCGAACCTTCGAAGTCGTAGACGTCAGATTTACAGTCTGATCCCTTTGGCCGCTCGGGAACCCCTCCTAAGCGAGCCGGCATTCTACATCACGCCGGCCTTCTGTCAAGCATTTTCTCATTTAAAAATATGAGGTTAGATGCGTTGACCTCGCTTCTCACTGAAGGCCTTAAAGGTCTTCACTGCGAAGCGGGCGCCATTCTATGCAAACTATTCGAGAGTTGCAATGCCTTCGCACAGCATTATTTTATGTTTTAACTCATTGAATTCCTTAGCAAGGTTTTCAAAGGGCAGATCATCCGCCAGGCGTCGGCTTTCCGGGGCTACGCGAAGCCAGTAACCCGAGACGTCGGGCGCACTCAGCAACTGAAGCTTGACCTTTATATCCAGGCTAATTAGACGCTGCTCGAGAGATTGCGCTTCGTGCTGATCCGCAAAGCCGCCGATGTACAAGCAGGTGCTTTGCGCATCGGACGCTTTTGCCCGATCCCTGCGGACCACGGCATCCGACGATTCACTCAGCAGTCGAATGTCCTGCTGAGAACCCCGATAGAGACTCAAGGGCGTGACATCCTTGGCGCGCAGAGGCGCTTCTTGCTGGTGCCAAATGTAGTAGAAGGCGTTGAGGACGAGTAAAAGCAAAAACAGCCAACGCATAATCACCTCAAGATAAAGGACACGCCATCGCCAACCCGACAAAAACCAAGTCAGGAACGAGTCGGGCCTGGGGCACGGCATCTCGGACCAGATCGGCATCTCCACCGGTCAGGAATACAGTGAAGTCATCACCCCAGTAGCTACGGGCCTGCTCAAGCTGAGTCAACACAAACCCCCTGAGCATCAGCGTGCAGCCGCGCTCGACCGCCTCTACGGTCGTACGACCAGGAGAAAGGCGCTCCAGAGCCCTTTCGGCAGCGGCATCGTCGTAACGGATCTTGCGCGTGTGCGTACGCAGCTGGTTTCGCATGAGCGGCATACCAGGGCAAATAAAGCCGCCGAGGTGCTCGCCATCTGCAGCAATAAAATCTGCAGTCGCCGCCGTACCAAAATCAAGCACGAGGCAGGCACCTGAAGCCAATTTGAATCCACCCAACATTGCCAGCCACCGATCAAGCCCAAGACGCTCGAAATCCTCGTAGCCGTTACGTACGCCTGCCATTTCACGCGCAGAGGCCGCACAGGAAACAGCAACGCCAAAAGCCTCCACCAGCGCCTCGGCAAGCCTGCTTGTTTCTTCCTGGGCACGAACGCTCACCAACCGGCAGCGCGTCAGCGACAAGCCAGGCAACGCCACCAGGCTTTCTATCAACGCGACATCCGAACCCGCAACGCCCTCTGCGCAAGCACCTACCCCACCTGAGCCGAGCACACGCCATTTGATAAAGCTATTCCCACAGTCGAGCTCAAGAATCATCACGCAACCTCAGGCTTAACTCACCACCACTGTATATTTTCTCGACCCCATCGACGCTTAAACGCAAAGCACCTTGCCCATCGACACCCAGCACCACGCCGTCCACTTGGTTGACACCTGCAATGAGCGATACCGCCTTGCCCTGCCACGCATGACTCTGCTCCCATTCCGCCTGAAGTGCTGCGAAGCCAGCGGCTCTATGACGATCAAGATAGCTTTGCAACTGCAAACCGAGCTGGGCCACCAGGACATTACGATTGACGGGAGCCCCCGTCTCGAGCTGCACCGAGGTCCATTGCTGATCCACCTCGTCAGCCTTCTGCATATTCACATTGATCCCAATTCCAAGGACAACGTGACAGATATCAGCAGGGTCCCCTACCAATTCCAGCAAAATCCCGGCAATTTTTTTCTGCCCAACCAACACATCGTTTGGCCACTTCAAGGCAGCCCCGCGCATACCCGACTCACGCAGGGCCTGCATGACAGCCAGGCCGACAACAAGACTCAAACCTTCAAGCTGTCGAAGACCACCCTCTATACGCAGTACAAGGCTGTAATACACATTTTGCGCGAAGGGGCTGACCCACTTTCGGCCACGCCTGCCTCTTCCTGCTGTTTGCTGCTCCGCCAGCACCAGGAACGGCGCCGCAGAGCCTGTCTCGACAAGACGCAGTGCTTCGGCATTGGTAGAGTCAATGGAGTCGGAAATATGAACAGGCCACGCTAACGAGGGCGCAAACAGCGCGATCTCCTCAGCACTCAAGAACACCAGCGGCGAAGCCAATTGATACCCTTTGCCACGAACCTTATGGATGGGCAGGTTCAGCTCTGCCTCAAGGTGCTGGAGTTGTTTCCAGACTGCACTTCGACTGACGCCCAGGGCGGCGCCAAGTGCTTCTCCGGAGTGAAATCGGCCGTCTTTCAGAAGTTTTAACAACGTCAGCATGCAAGTATCGCCTCACAATGAGGCACGCATGATAGCCATGCGCAGGGTCATTGCATAGAAAGGCCGGACATAAGCGCTAAAGGTCTCAGCCACCTCCCGGCGCATTTTCGACCGCCCAAAACAAAACCCCTGTCTGCGTTAGCAAACAGGGGTTCTGGAATTTAATCTTGACGATG
>NZ_JBWKPG010000017.1:0-73491 GCF_059418125.1 Pseudomonas sp. GW821-FHT09C08
TTCAGTCCAACCGCAAATCAGTGTGGGAGCTGGCTTGCCTGCGAAGGCGGTGGATCAGCTGCATCATGGTTGACTGACACTGCGCCTTCGCGAGCAAGCCCGCTCCCACATTTTTGAACGCGTCAGCCAAGCACGTCAGCGGTAGACGAGCCCGCCGTCGATCAACGGGGCTTGGCCGGTCATGTAGTCCGAATCCGGCCCGGCCAGGAAGGCCACCAGCCCGGCAACGTCTTCCGGCGTTTCCGCGCGGCCCAGGGCAATGCCCTCCACGTACTTCTTGTACGTCGCGCCGACGTCAGCGCCGGTAATCTCGGCCATGCGCTTGTCGATCTCGACCCACATATCGGTGCCCACCACGCCCGGGCAGTACGCATTGACCGTGATCCCGGCGCTGGCCAATTCCTTGGCCGCCGCCTGGGTCAAGGCGCGCACGGCAAACTTGGTCGCCGAGTACACCCCGAGCAGCGCGAAGCCTTCATGGCCGGCGATGGAGCACGCGTTGATGATCTTGCCCTTCTGCTTGAGCGCCTTGAATTTCTTGCCGGCGGTCTGGATTCCCCACAACACACCCTGCACGTTGATGCCCAGCGTGCGTTCGACCTGTTCCGGGCTGACGTCCAGCAGCGAATCGATCTGCGCCACCCCGGCGTTGTTGACGATGATGTCGAAGCCACCCAGGGTCTGGTGCGCATGTTCGACGGCGGCCACCACCTGTTCGCGCTTGGACACGTCGGCGACAAACACCGAGGCCTTGCGTCCCAGGGCGACCACTTCAGCAGCTACGGCTTCGAGCTTGGCGCCATTGATGTCCACCAGGGCGATGTCGGCACCGTCCTGTGCCAGGCGCAGGGCGATGGCCCGGCCAATGCCCTGCCCGGCGCCGGTGACCAGCGCGATTTTTCCAGCAATCCCCATGACGATCTCCTGCAATGATGAGAGAAGCCTTGTCTATCGCAGGTCGCCGGGGCGGCTGTCGAGGCGCGCGGCGATTGGCGTGGGGGCTGAGACGGGATGTCTCAGCGTGCGAATCATTCTCGAAAACTTGTAAAAGCACGCACTTATGCCTAGCTTATGCGCCCCCCGCCCTGCGCTTTAAGGCCTTGCCCCCATGGTTTTGCGTTTTCGTCCCGTCGTCACTTCACGTTTTGCCCTCGGCCTGCTGCTCAGTGGCGGCATCGGTCACAGTCTGGCGGCGGAGCTGGAGCTGCCAGCGGTGCAGGTCCAGGGCCAGGATGAGTCCGGCTATCGCGCTGAAACCGCCTCGGTCGGGGGCTTCGACGAGGGGCCGCTGCTGGACACGCCGGCCTCGATCACGGTGATCAACGCCGCGATGATCAAGGACCAGCAGGCGCGCCTGCTCAGTGAAGTGCTGCGCAACGATGCCTCGGTGGGCGACAGCTATGCGCCCATCGGCTACTACGAAAACTTTGTGGTGCGCGGCTTCTCGCTGAATGCCGCCAGCAGCTACAAAATCAACGGGCGCACCATCACCGGCGAGCAGAACGTCGCCCTGGAAAACAAGCAGCAGGTGGAAGTGCTCAAGGGCCTGGCGGGCCTGCAAAGCGGCATCTCCGAGCCCAGCGGCGTGATCAACTACGTGACCAAGCGCCCGGAGGACGTGCGCCAGGTGACGGTGTCCACCGATGATCGCGGCAGCGGTTATATCGCTACCGATGTCGGCGGCTGGTTCGGCAGCGAGCAGCAATTCGGCCTGCGTGCCAACGTCGCCCATGAAGACCTCAATTCCTACGTGGAACACGCCAATGGCCAGCGCGATTTCGTGTCCCTGGCCTTTGACTGGAACATCAGCCCCGACGCCGTGCTGCAGCTGGATGCGGAATACCAGGATAAGCAGCAACGCTCGGTGCCCGGCTACCAGTTGCTGGGCGGCACTGAAGTGCCACACGGCGCGTCGCCGAAAAAGTTGCTCGGGCACCAGAGCGGTTCCAAGCAGGTGGGCATCGACTCACTGAACCTCAACGGCAAGTTCGAATACCGCTTCAGCGACCAGTGGAAAGGCAACCTCAGCGCGGCGCGCAGCAAAGTGGTGATCGATGACTACAGTTCGTTTGCCTATGGCTGCTTCTACGTGACCGATTGCGGCACCGCCTTCTTCAGCCCCACTGGCGACTACGACGTCTACGACTACCGCAGCCCCGACGACACCCGCCGCGACGACGAAGTGCAGGCGGCCATGACCGGGCTGTTCGACACGGGCAGCCTGGGCCATGAACTGACCTTCGGCACCAGCGCCTTTCGCCGGGTGGTCGACAAACGCAAGTCGGTCAACGAATACATCGGCAGCACCAATATCAACGTCGATGCTCCGACGTTCACCCCCACCGACAAGCCGCTCAACGACAGCCATCGCAACCTCGACAGCCGCCAGTACGGCCTGTTCGTCACCGACCGCATCCGCTTCAACGAGCAATGGCAAACCATCCTCGGCGGCCGTGAAGTGCGCCTGGACGAAAAAGCCTTCGACGGGACCACTGGCAATCAGGTTCGCCACACCCAGCAATACGTGTTCCTGCCGCAGGCTTCGTTGATCTACAAGCCAGTCGAAAACATCTCGCTCTACACCAGTTACAGCAAAGGCCTGTCCCTGGGCGGCCAGGCGCCGTGGACAACCACCAACGACGGTGAAACCCTCGCGCCGACCGTTTCGCGCCAGATCGAAGCCGGGGTGAAATACGACTGGCGCCGCATCAGCTTCGCTGCTGCCGTATTCCAGACGCGCCAGGCCTACCAGTACGCCAAGCCGGAAGGCGCCGATCAGTTCATCTATGTGCAACAGGGCGAGCAGAAGAACACCGGGCTGGAGTTGTCGGCCAACGGCTGGGCCACCGACCGTTTGCAGATCGCGACCAGTGTGGCGGCGATTCGCGCGCGGGTGACCGGCAGCGGTACGCCGGAATACGAAGACCACCAGGCGATCAACGTACCCAAGCTGCGCGCCAGTGTGTACGCCGACTATGCGTTGCCGTGGGTGAATGGATTGGCCGTGCTCGGCGGCGTGCAGTACAGCGCCAAGAAGTACGCGAACCGTACCGGGAATGTGGAGGTCGGGGATTATGCGGTGGTCAATGTCGGCAGCCGCTACACCACCAAGGTCGACGGCTACGAGACGGTGTTTCGCCTGAGCGTCGACAACCTGTTCGACAAGCGCTACTGGCGCGACGCGGGCGAGTACATGGGCGATGACTATCTGTTCCAGGGCGCGCCACTGACGGCGCGCCTGAGTGCTTCGGTGAATTTCTAAGGCTTACTTGGGCATCTTGCGAAAACCCACCGCGAGGCGGTTCCAGCTGTTGATGGTGGCGATGGCCACGCTCAGGTCGACCTGCTCCTGGGCGCTGAACTCGGCGGCGAGTGTATTGAAGTCCTCATCCGGCGCGTGGGTCTGGCTGAGCAGGGTCAGGCTTTCGGCCCAGGCCAGCGCGGCGCGCTCACGCGGGGTGAAGAACGGCGTTTCACGCCAGGCCGACACGGTGTACAGGCGACGCTCGGTCTCACCGCCCTTGCGGGCATCGGCGGTGTGCATGTCGAGGCAGAAGGCACAGCCATTGATCTGCGAAACGCGCAGGCGGATCAGTTCCAGCAGGGGCAACTCAATGGACAGTTTGCCGACAGCGGCTTCCAGGGCGAGCATGGCTTTCATGGCGTCTGGGGAGGCGGTGTAGAAATCGGTACGCGCTTGCATGGTGGTTCTCCGGAACGGTGGGGGTTGATCGCTAGGTTAGTGACCGGAGGTGGTGGGAGGAATATCCAATTCCGGGGAAGAATGGGTGACCAATTCCTGGTGGGCTGGGCCCACCTCCTCAATCAAGCCCCCGCCATGTGCTCCGAAATCCTCGCCCGCAACCACCGCTCCGCCGGGTCATTGTCATGCACCCCGCTCCACACCATCGACAGCTCCGCTGCCTCTATCGCAAACGGCGGGTCCTCGGCCCGCAGCGACGTGCCCTCGGTCAACGCGCAGGCCGCGTAATCCGGCACTGTGGCGATGATCTGCGTGCCCGCCAACAGCGCGCGCAACCCACTGAACTGCGGCACCGCCAGCACCACCCGGCGGGCCCGGCCGATACGCGCCAGGTCCAGGTCAATGTTGCCGCTCAAATCCCCCGAGAACGACACCATTGCGTGGGGCCGCTCGCAGTAGTCGTCGAGGGTCAGCGGTGCCACGCCGGCGTCGCCGCGCAGCACCTTGCAGGGAATATCGCGCAGCTTCTTGCGCTTGGCATTCGCCGGCAATTCAGTGGTGTAGCTCACCCCCACCGTGATCTCGCCACTGGCCAGCAGCGACGACATCAACAGGTAGTTGGCGCGACGCACCACCACGATGATGCCCGGCGCCTCTTCGCGCAGTTGGCTGAGCAACGGCGGGAACAGGCCGAACTCGGCGTCGTCGGAGAGGCCGATGCGAAACACCGCGCAACTGGTGGAAGGGTCGAAATCCTTGGCGCGGCTGACCGCGCCGGAAATAGTGTCCATGGCCGGTTGCAGCTCCTTGAGTATCGCCAGCGCCCGTGGCGTAGGTTCCATGCCCCGGCCGTTGCGCAGCAGCAACGGGTCGTCGAACAGGTCGCGCAGGCGCCCGAGTGCCGCACTGACCGCCGGTTGGCCCATGAAGAGCTTTTCGGCGACGCGGGTCAGGTTCTTCTCGAACATCAGTGCTTCGAAAATCACCAAGAGGTTCATGTCGACGCGGCGCAGGTCGTTGCGGTTCATGGGGCAATCCAAACGGCTGAAAAGCCCACAGATAAGCACGCAAGCCACCCGTGGTATTGCATGGCTGTGCTGTCTTTTCCGCCGGTTTTTTCCGCCTGAGCTGGCAAAATTAACAACGATTAACTCGTCAGCCAGACGGTCCGGCGCCAAGAATGCAGCGGTCTACACTGCATCCATTCACCGGGAACGCTCCCATCGACTGCGGATATCTGTCATGGCCCGACTTGAGTACTGTGCTCCCCGCTTGCCCGCGACCGGCGGCCTCTGCCCCCGGCGCGAGCGCATTGCCAAGCAATTGATCCTCGCCAACCTCGGCGAAAGCCTGGCGATTGCCGACCTGGCCCAGGCCTGCGCGCTGTCACGCAGCCATTTCTCCCGCGCGTTCAAGTGCACCACCGGGCTGTCGCCGCAGGAATGGATTCGCCAGCAGCGCATCCAGCGGGCCAAGGAACTGATCACCGGTTCCGCCCTGAGCCTGACGCAGATCAGCCTCGAATGCGGCTTCTGCGACCAGGCGCATTTCTGCCATATGTTCACCCGCAGCGAAGGCGTCAACCCGATGACCTGGCGAAATCACCAATTGCGTCACAAGCCCGACGTGATCGCGGCCTAGTGGTGGCGGCGCACCTGGCCTATGCTGGCCGCACTCCTTTTTCCGAGCATGGCGCGCCATGAGCGACCTCAGCGACCTCAGCGACCTCAGCGACCAGGCCGTACATTTCGGCCCCTACCGCGTCCATCCGCGCCAACGCCTGGTGCTGGAGGCCGGCCAGCCATTGCGCCTGGGCCGGCGCGCGCTGGATATCCTGCTGATCCTGCTGGAGCAGGCCGGCAACGTAGTGAGCAAGCAGGCCTTGATCGCCCGGGTCTGGCCGCACAGCGTGGTGGAAGACGGCAACCTGCGGGTGCACATGGCCGCGTTGCGCAAGGCATTGGGCGACGGCCAGGCCGGGCAGCGCTATATCGTCACGGTGGCCCAGCGTGGCTACAGTTTTGTTGCGCCACTGAGCATCGAACCGATGACCTTTCCGGCTGATGGCACCCCGCAAGCCCAGGGCCATAACCTGCCACTGCGGCGCACCCGCGTGATCGGCCGCCAGGCCTTGATCGACCGCCTGGTGCAACAGCTGCCGCAACAGCGCTTTATCACCCTGACCGGCGCCGGCGGCATCGGCAAGACCACCGTCGCGTTGCGCGTGGCCGAACTGCTGATCGGACATTACCGCGACGGCATCCACCTGCTGGACCTGGCGCCCCTCAGCGCACCGGCACTGATCCTGCCCAACCTCGCCGCCCTGCTCGGCCTCACACACGTCGAGCATGAACCCCTGGACACCTTCGCGCGCCGCCTGCAGGAACGCCAGTGGCTGCTGGTGATCGACAATTGCGAGCACCTGCTGGACGACATCGCGCTGATCAGCGAAAGCCTGCTGCGCCATGCGCCCCGGCTGCATATCCTGGCCACCAGCCGCGAGGCCCTGCGCGCCGAGGGCGAGTCGGTGCAACGCCTCGACCCCCTGGCCTGCCCGCCTGCCACCGGCAATCGCGCCCAGGCCATGGGCTACCCGGCCCTGCAATTGCTGATCGAGCGAGCCATGTCGCACCAGGACCGCTTTGAGCTGAGCGAAGCCGAACTGCCGTTGGCGATTGATATTTGCCAGCGCCTCGACGGCATCCCGCTGGCAATCGAGTTGGTGGCGGCGCAGATCGAACGCTTCGGCCTGCCGCGCCTGCTGGTGCAGATGGAAGACAACTTCCGCCTGCTGACCCGTGGCCGGCGCAGCGCCCTGCCCCGTCATCAGACCTTGCGCGCCACGCTGGATTGGAGCTTCGACCTGCTGACCGCGTGCGAGCAGGTGTGCCTGCGTCGCCTCGCGGTGTTCCGTGGCGGTTTCAGCCTGGCCAGCGCGGCGGCGGTGATTGCCGGCGAGCAGATTGCACCGGCCGAGGTACTGGGCTCGATTACCCAGTTGGTGGCCAAATCCTTGCTCAATGTGGAGCCGGGCGATGACGAGATGGTCTATCGCCTGCTGGACATCACCCGTACCTACGCCCTGGAAAAGCTCAGCCTCGCCAACGAGCTGCACGCCACGCGCGAGCGCCATGCGGTGCGCTGCCTGACGCTGATGGAGCAGGCGCAGGACGACTGGGAGTTGATCGCGACCCAACCGTGGCTCGACCGCTACGCGCCACTGCGCGAGGACGTGCGTGCCGCGCTCGACTGGGGCCTTGCCGAGGGCGGCGAACACCTGCTGGCGATCCGCTTGACGGTCAGCGCCATGCCGCTCTGGCAAGAGTTGTCGCTGGTCAGGGAACATGCGATGTATGTCGACAAGGCGCTGGCGCTGATGGCCGAGGCCAGTGCGCCCTGCACGCAATTGACGATGCAGCTGCAATTGGCCCTGGGCAGCCTGTCCTATCACGCGTTGGGCGGCGCACCGCGGACCATCGCCGCGTTTGCCAGCGCCAGGCGCCTGGCCGAGGAACGCCAGGACCTCGCCGGCCAATTGCGTGCGGTCTCCGGCTACATGGCGGTCAACCTGTGCGCAGGCCATTATCGCCAGGCACAGGCGCTGAGCGTGCAATTCGACCACCTCGACCCGCGCACCGAGCCGCTGCTGGAGCTGAGTACCCAGCGCCTGCACGTGCTGGCGCAGCATTACACCGGCAACCAGGCACTCGCCCGGCACACGGCCGAACAGGTCATCCAGCGCATGGCGCACAGCGGCTCGCTGAATCGCTTTGCCTATCGCTTGGGCGTGCAATATGACCAGAGCGTCGCCTCACTGACGGTATTGGCGCGCATCCTGTGGTTGCAGGGTTTTCCCGAGCGCGCCTGGGCCGTGGCCAGCCAGGCGCTGGAGTTGGCGCTGCAGATCAATCACGGCACGTCGATCTGCTACACCCTGGCCCTGGCCGGCGTGGTCATCGCCCGCTACAACGGCGATGACGAGGCGGCGCAGCGCCTGCAGACGCTGCTGCTGGAGCAGTCCCACAAGCATTCGGTGCAACTGTTCCAGACCTGGGCGGGGCACTACGCCGGGATTCCCGGCCACCAGGACCTGCAGGGCCTGGGGCTGATAGACGACATCCTGATCACGTTCGGCGCGCGTGTCGTCGATGAGCAAGCCTTCGAGCGCGCCCGCACGGGGGCAGCCGGCTGGTGCGCCGCCGAAGTGATCCGCGTGCACGCCGAGGGCATGGCCGACACCGGCACCGCCGAAGCGCTGCTGCTCGAAGCCCTCGGCCTGGCTAACCAGCAAGGCGCGCTGGCCTGGGAACTGCGTTGCGCGACCTCATTGGCGCAGCGCTGGCAGCAGCAAGGTCGCCTGCAGCCTGCGCGCGATCTGCTCGGTTCAGTCTACGGGCGCTTTACCGAAGGCTTTGCCACCCGCGACCTACTGCGCGTACGCCGCCTGCTCGACGAGTTGCAGGACAAACGTCCGGCCTGAAAACGCCCCCAGATAATGCCCATACCCCTGCTGCAACCGTGCCACCTGCGCCGGGTCGCGCAACTGCGCGAGGGCGTAGCTGCGGGTGCTGTTGAGCAAACGATAACGCGCGGGCCCCGGGCCCGGCTCGACGTTCAGCAATGAGGTACTCACCAGTCGCGCCAGCAGGTAGGCAAGGTCGGCGTGTTCCAGCTCGGTGCCGGCGACCAGCACGCTCAAGGACGGCAAGGTCACGGCCATTTTGAACAAGCCCAATTGCAGGAACAGCCAGCGCTCCGGCAGGCTCAGGCGTTCGTAGCTCCAGTCCAGGGCAGCGGCAAGCGATTGGTGGCGCTCCACGGCCGTGCGTCGACCGCGGCTCAGCGTCTGTATGCCGCTGCGCAGCTGCGCCTGTAAACCGCGCACGCCCAGGGCGTCGACCTGGGCGGCCGCCAGTTCCAGGGCCAGGGGAAGGCCGTCGAGGCGTCTGCAGATATCGCGCAGGGGTGCCAGGTCCTGGGGGCGCAAATCATAGTCCTGCTGACTGGCACGTACGCGGGCGACGAACAGTTGCACCGCCGGGCAAGCCATCGCGTGGTCGACGCTGCCCAATACCGCCGGTGCAGGCACCGCCAGCGGCGGCACGCGCAGCACCCATTCGCCCGGCACGTGCAAGGCTTCGCGACTGCTGATCAGCACGCTGACCTGCGGCGCCTGCTCGTGCAGCGCGCGCACCAGATGCCGGCAGGCACCCAGCAGCGGGTCAACGCCGTCGAGCACCAGCAATAACTGCCGGCCGGCCAGTTGGCGGCATAGTTCGACGGGGCTCCGGGTGGGTACCAGGTGCAGCACTGTGGCCAGGTGCTGTAGCAGCATTGTCGGCGCCTGCACGGTGGCGAGGTCCACCCACCACACGCCGGCGCGATAGCGTGGCAATACGCGCTCGGCCAGCGCCAGGGCCAGGGTGCTCTTGCCGACGCCGGCACAGCCGGTGAGGGTCATCAGACGCTGCCCGGACAGGCGCCGCACCAGCACGCCAAGCAATTCATCGCGCCCCATCACCGGGCTGAGCCGCGTCGCCAGATTGTGCCGGGGCAACTGCGACGACAGCTCGCCGTGGACCGGCGCAATGAAACAGTAGCCGCGCTGGGGATCGTTGAGGATGCAGCGTTGCCCGTCGAGGGCACGGCGCAAGGCGGCGATGTGCACGCGCAGGTTGCTTTCCTCGACCACGCTGCACGGCCAGACGCGCTCGATCAGCGTGGCTTTGCTGATGAACTGCCCGGGCGCCTCGAGCAGCACCGCGAGGATATCCAGCGCGCGGCCGCCCAAGGGCACCGGCCACCCAGCCTTGCTGAGCAGCCGCTGTTGCCGGTGAAAGGCATAGGCACCGAAACGCACCGTGCCGCTCGCATCCATCGCCTGAAGGTTGTTCATCGCTGTCATCGCGCTGGAACACCCGGCCTTGGGCGTTTGCGCGTCCTGTTCCATGGGCCTGTGGCTATCTTGCCACTTGGCAATGACAGGACAATGCTGGCACGGGGAGCGACACGGACATTCGAGTGCGCGAGACGGACATCCTGGCGCTAACTGAACTGCTGCCGGTATTGGGTCGGGTTGAGACCGAGCTTTTCACTGAACAGAAAACGCATATGCCGCACGCTGCCAAAACCTGCGTGGAAGGCCACGGTCTTCAGCGGCAGGTCGGTGGCTTCCAGCAGCTGGCGCGCGCGGTCGATACGCGCGCCCTGCAGGAAGGCCATGGGCGTCATCTGCACCTCCTTGGCAAACAGCCGCGCGAAGTGGCGCGCACTCATGCCTGCCAGCGTGGCCATCGACTCGATGCTGAAGGGCTGGTCCAGGTGGTCGAGTACGTGCTGCTGCACGCGGGTGATCGCGGTTTCCTGGGGCGCGACGGCGGCTGTCATCGGGCTGAACTGGGCCTGGCCGCCCTGGCGCTTCATTACCACCAGCAGCACCTTGGCCACGTCCACCGCGACCTGCTTGCCGTGGTCCTGGGCGACAATCGACAGCGCCAGGTCGATACCGGCCGTGACGCCGCCAGAGGTAATCAATCGCCCGTCCTGCAGGTAGATGCGGTCCGTCTCGACGATGGCCTTGGGGAAGGCCTTGATCAGGCGCTCGGTGTAGTGCCAATGGGTGGTCACGCGGTGATGATCGAGCAGGCCGGCATGCCCCAGCACAAACGCTCCGGTGCAGATCGACCCAAAGCGCCGGGCACGCGGCGCGGCCTCTTGCAGCCAGGGCAACAGCGCGGGATGGCATTCGTTATAGGCACCGGGCCCGCCGGGCACCAGCAGCAGGTCGTAGGCCGCGTGCGCCTGGCCCAGCGCCAGGTCGGCCTGCACCACCACCCCATTGGAGGCGCGCAACGGGCCAGGCTCGGTGCCGATGGTGAGTATCTGGTAGTGGTCGGCCGCAGGCAGGTAGCGGTTGGCGATGGAAAACACCTCGAGCGGCCCCGCCATGTCGAGCAGGAGGAAGTCCGGAAACAGCGCCATGGCCACGGTTTTCATCAAGCGGGAGACCTATAAGGAAGGGAAAGCGTCAGCCATTATGGCACGTCGATTACTGTCAACTTCAAGGAGACAGTTATTCAGATTTCACCTCCTTAATGAATCAAACAGTAACCAGTAACCTTCTTCTCAACGCCAGCGCCCTGCATCTCGCAGCCCGCGCTCACTTGAGGACACCACCATGCTGACCCTTCGCAAAGCTTCGGAACGCGGCGCCGCCAATCACGGTTGGTTGAAGTCGTTCCACACCTTTTCGTTCGCCAACTACTGGAACCCCGCCGAGCAAGGTTTTTCCGACCTGCTGGTGATCAACGATGACCGTGTCGCCGCCGGCAAGGGCTTCGGCCAGCACCCGCACCGCGACATGGAGATTTTCTCCTACGTGCTCGAAGGCGCCCTGGAACACAAGGACACCTTGGGCACCGGTTCGGTGATCCGCCCCGGCGACGTGCAACTGATGAGCGCCGGCAGCGGTGTGGCCCACAGCGAGTTCAACCACAGCCAGAGCCGTGGCGTGCACTTCCTGCAGATCTGGATCGTGCCCGCCGTGGCCGGTGCCGAGCCGCGCTATCAACAAGAGCATTTCAGCGCAGCGCAGAAACGCGGACGCCTGCAGTTGATCATTTCGCCGGACGGTGCAGACGGTTCCCTCAGCGTGCGCCAGGACGCACGGGTGTATGCCGGGCTGTTCAATGCTGACGAAAGCGCCACCCTGGACTTGCCGCCAGATCGCCATGTGTACGTGCATGTGGCCCGAGGCAGCGTTGAGGTCAACGGCCAGCGCTTGCAGGAAGGCGACGGCGCCCGCGTGCGGGATGAGCGGCAGATCCGCCTGGGTCACGGCGAGGATGCCGAGGTGCTGGTGTTCGACCTGCGCCCCAATGAGCTGCCGCAGATGCCATGACCGGCTCGGCGAAGGTCCGCGCAAGCGGGCCATCGCTGGCGTCGATAGTCACCATCAGCCCAATGAAGTTCTCTTAAAAAATCCAACGCGTAACATCAAACCCATACCGGCAACAACCCAACTAAAACACTCGGAGCACACTCACATGAAACGCCAAATCTTGCTTAGCCTCGCTTTCTCGGTACTCGCTGCAAACGCATTTGCCCACCCTGTCGTCGCTGAAGGCGGTGCGGATCGCCTGATCGAAAGCCGTGTTGCAGAGGGTGGCTCGGACCGCCTGCAAGGCAACCGTTTCGCTGAAGGTGGCGCTGATCGCCTGCAGGAACGCGGCCTGGCTGAAGGCGGTGCGGATCGCCTGCAGGAACGCGGCCTGGCTGAAGGCGGCGCGGATCGCTTGCAGGAACGTGGCCTGGCTGAAGGCGGTGCGGATCGCCTGCAGGAACGCGGCCTGGCGGAAGGCGGTGCGGATCGCTTGCAAGAACGTGGCTTGGCTGAAGGCGGTGCGGATCGTCTGCAAGGCAACAACGCATAATCCCGCGCTGTTGGCGGGAACCCCAAACCGGCCTGATCAGCCGGTTTTTTTTCGCCTGTCATTAATCCAAGTCGCGGTCCACCCACAGCACCGCCTTGCCGATCTGTTGCCGAGCCTCGATACGCGCATGCACCTGCTGCACGGTTTCCAGGCGGTAGTGGCCTTCGATCTCCACGCTCAACGCCCCTTCGAGCATTGCCGCGAACACCGCATTGGCGCGGCGCTGCACCGTCGCACCGTCGGCCATATGGTCGGCCAGCCGTGGACGGGTCAGGAACAGCGAACCGGCCTCGCCCAGCTCAATCGGATCGAGGTCGGTCAGCGAGCCCGAGACATTGCCGTAATTGACGATCAGTCCACGTGTGCGGCAGGCGCGGAAGCTGTCACGCAGGGTACTTTTGCCCAGGGAATCGAACACCACGTCCACGCCCTGCCCGTCGGTGGCTGCCAGGACACGCTCGACAAAGCCGCCGTCATCATAGGTCCAGGCCTGGTGCGCGCCGCGCTGCAGGGCAATCGCGCACTTTTGTGCGGTGCTGCCCGTGGTGAACACGGTCGCCCCCACGTGCCGGGCCATCTGCACCAGCAACTGGCCGATGCTGCCCGAAGCGGCGTGTACCAGGCAGGTGTCGCCCGCCTGCAAACGGGCCACATCCTCAATCAAGTAGTGGGCCGTGCACCCCTGGAACATCGCCGCCGCAGCCTGATCGAAGGTGATCGCGCTGGGTATCTGCGCAACCTTGTCGACCGGCACCAGCGCGTATTCGGCATACGCGCCCCAGGCGATGCACCAGGCCACGCGGTCGCCCACGGCCAAGTGATGCACGTCCGCGCCGACCTCCACCACGACACCCGCGCCTTCCATGCCCAACGTACAGGGCAGGCGCACCGGGTACGTGACTGATTGGGCGTACTTGCCCTGGCGCGTGTGAATGTCCATGAAATTGATCCCGGCGCAGGCCACCTTGATCAACACGTGGCCCGCGCGTATCAGCGGCTTGGCCACATCCAGCTGCAGTTGCGCGACATCCGGGCCGCCGTAGGTTTGCAAAGTGATGGCTTTCATCCAGGAACAACTCCATGTGCACGGGGAAGCGGCCATGGTAAAAGGACGCAATCCGTTGGAATATTCCCCAAACCGTCCCAGCCTCTGTGCGGAAATTACCCGATGTTCGATTGGCAGGATCTGTATTACTTCACCGTATTGGCCCGCAGCCCGTCGCTGTCGGCCGCTGCCCGCGAGTTGCAGGTGGAGCACGCCACAGTGGGCCGCCGGGTCGACGCCCTGGAAAAAGCCCTGGGCGTGAAACTGGTCGACCGCTTGCCGCGCAGCCGCCCTCTCACCGCCCAGGGCCTGGCGCTGGCCGAACTGGCCGCCGGCATGGACGAGATGGCGACCCAGGTGCTGCGCCTGTCGCGGGTGGCGTCCATCGAAATGGCTGGCACGGTGCGGGTCAGTTGCCCGCCGTCCATTGCCAATTACTGCATCGCTCCGCATGTGGCGCGCTTGCGTGCCGAGTATCCGCAACTGAACCTGGTGCTGATGCCCTCCACCCACTTGGCCGCGCTGGACAAAGGTGAAGCAGATATCGCCCTGCGCACGCTGCGTCCCGATGAAGACGCGCTGGTGCGCAGGAAGGTCGGCGTGGTGCGCTTCGGGCTGTACGGCCCGCCGGCCTTACAGCAACTGCCCACCGAACAATGGACCTTCATCGCCTACGACAGCAGCCGCGACCACCTGCCCCAACAGGCATGGATGCACCAACTGCGCGGCCCGCGCGAGATTGCCTTTGCCGCCAGCGAGCTGATCACCCAGCAAATGGCGGCCAGGGCCGCAGTGGGGGTGGTGGTGCTGCCGACGCTGGTGGGCGATCACGACCCGCAATTGGTCAAGCTGCCGACGGCGACCGAGGGTCCGCAGCGCGATATCTGGCTGACGGTGTACCCCGATATGCGCCGCTCGCCGCTGGTGAAGGTGGTGATGGAGTTTCTGGTGGGGTGCATCGAGGGCGAAATACAGCTAAGACGGTGAGGCACCGACGGTACTGTCGGCGGTCAAACACAAGGGCGCGATGGGAACCCTTCTCACCCCTGGTGCTCGCCTGGCCTGGTGGCGTCGGCGCCTGGGAAAGGCAATGGCCAACCTCGCGTGCAATCAAAAAAATCGTTTGGGCTAAAATACTTATAGGCGATTAAAAATTTGCACTAGCATATGTGTAAGTCCGCACAACCCCTTCACAAACTGTGCCTATTAGCCCTCCTCGCTCGTAAAAACAAAGTGGCGAATGTTAAAATTTGTCACGTTTTAGCGTATTCAATTCGATTAGTATCTAAACGCTAGCAGCGATTGAACTGACGGCCTGCATGCCGGAAAAGGGAGTAGGGTAATGCATTTTTCCAACGTCCTCGCTATTGCCCGGACTCAATCGAAATCGGAGGACTTTCGGGCGCTTTTAGTTCGCACTGTAGCGAATAATTTAAAAGTCGATACACGTTGCTACGGACAACTAATTGACCCTCAGCAACACCACGGACATTACCGTGCCATCATTATAGAAATCGATACACCCTCCGCCAGCCAGCAAACCCTGGACATAATAAGAAAAACCCGCGAAGAGCACCCGGGCTCGACCATATTTGTGGTCGTTACGTTTGCCTCGACCTTGAGCAAAACAAAATATTATCTGGCCGGTGCGGATTACTGCGTCAAGGCCGTGGAAACTTCTGCGGAAAAAAAGATAAGCCTGTTTGATACCTTTCTCAACGAGAGCGAGCGACTTCATCGTGGACTGGTATTGGACCAGGACCGCATGTGCATCTACGGCGATGGCAAGAAGCTGGAAATATCCTTCGTCGAAATGAAAGTACTCGAAGCGCTCATTCATAACCGACTGCTCAGTCATAATGAGATCGCCGCCGTCATGGGCCTTAATACCAAGTACTACGACTCCCGCGCACTGGAAAAATCCATCAGTCGCCTGCGCAGTAAAATCAAGGCGCACTACGGTGAAAACATTATCCAGAATATTCGCGGTTACGGTTACAAACTAAGCCGGGGTCTAATTTGCGTCAGCGACTTCCCGCCCGCCAAGGGGAGTTCGCACGGTGAATAACGAACACCAACCCTGTGCCACTACCACGGGCTACACGCTCATCCGGCAAGCCATCGTCGACCGTCGTCATGCCTTATGGGGCAGTGAAATCAGGGCGGAACATCACGGTGAGGACGCGCTGCCGGAAAGTGCCTGGCGCGAGGCAATGCTGCGCATCAACCCGCGACGCAAGACACTCCAGGTCACAGGCCAAGGGGTTCGTCATGCGTTCCTGCGTATCGGGCAAGCGGCCTTGATGAACGAAGACACGTTCAAGGCAATTATCCAGACCGCGCAGTCATTGGAAAAACATCGCCAGCCCCTCACTCTCACGCTCGACAACCGTCTGGATGCCCTGCCCGGCCCGGTCGAACGCCGGGCCATGGTGCGCCAGTTATATAAGTTGAAAGATCACAGTGGTATTACGTTGGCCTATAACAACTACAGACTCGACACAAAGCCAGGGGACCTGCTGATCGACCTCAAGTTGTACGACTATATAAAAATGCCTTTTCCGGATTCCGCTCTCAGGCTCAGTCTGAATACGCGCTCGGACCTGTTCGACAGGCTCTACGACCGCATGCTGGCGCTGATCAGTGCCAGCGGGGTGCGCTTCATCGCCGACACGGTCGAGTTTGCCGACAGTGCGATGCTGGCTAAAAACCTGCCGTTCGAATACTTTCAGGGCGGTTATTACTCCCCTGCTGACTGCCTGTAAAACTGCCCCTTCCTGATATCGGTGGACACTATGAGCTCCCTCAAGAAACATGCCTTCACTGCGACACTTCCTGCGATAGCGCTGCAGGACTTCACGCCCAATGCAGAGTTATTCCATTACGAACTCACTGCGCCTAAAACGTCATCTTTCCTCGACCCACAACCGACGCGCGCACGGTTCAACACTTATGTGATTACTCACTCCCTCGGTTTGCACGCACAGCCGGTTAACGCTGCGCGGCAGGCTTCAAGAATGCCAGCGCCCGAGGCGCCGGACAGTCCGCCAACGCCCCACACTCGAACGACGGAGATCAATAGCGAAAGACCCCAACTGCACCCGCAGGATTTCTGGCTGCTGACCCAACACGACCGCACCCTGGTCAAAGGTGGTCTGCGGATTTCATTGACCACCATTGAGTCGGCTTTAATTAAGAAGATGCTGCACCATGAAGAACGCGTGGTCAGCAAAGAAGAGTTGATCCGTAATATAGGGCGTGAACCCGAGTTATACCGGGGACTCGAAATGTGCTTGAGCCGACTGCAGGAAAAGTTCAAACGGGTCAACGATGGCGAGCGCCTGTTTCGCGCCGTCAGGAACCGTGGTTATTGCCTCACGCAAAAAATCAAGAAGCCGTTAGAGCTGACTCCCGCGCGTCGCTAAAATAAAAAAAACACCCGGACTCTATTAAAAACCCTGCCATTTACTGCCTCTCTCAGCTGCCCTTTTATAACACCCACCTCTAATAAATACGCACCTGACCTTGTTATAAGTCGTCAGCCATTGCCCCCGGCCGTTCATTACCATTCATGGGTACGCGCTTGCGCGTGCCTGTTGTTTTTTCATTAAACCCTGCCACCACGTGCGTGGTCACCACCGGGAGCAGAAGTATGCTGAATAACACTAGAATGCATCGCAACCTGACCCCCAAGGGTTTAACCTTCTGGGGCCAGTGGATGCTTGCATCCAGCCTGGTCGTTGCGCTGTTGTTTATGCTGGTTTTCCTCAAGACGGGACAACTTGAATATAACTACCGCGTGCTCGCCGCCTTCACCATTCTGGCCTCGCTCCCGGCGTACAGTGTGTGTGATGTCTACAGTAAAAAAGATGATTACGGCGTAGGCCTGGGACGACTGTTCATGGGGTGGCTGTTGACCGTGGGCATCGTGTTTATTGTCGGCATTATTTGCAATGCCAGCGAACTGTTTCCGCTGGAAACGTTATTACTGTGGGCGGCGGTCAGTTACCCGTTACTTGCCCTGTGTTATATCCCGCTGCACAGTGCCTCCCGGTATTACCACCGCCAACTTCATGAACGGCACAAGTCACTGATTGTCGGCACCGGCAAGCTCGCCGTGGACCTGGCCAAGACCCTCTCGCGGCAGAAACGCTCGCCGCTGGTGGGCCTCGTTGGCAGCCACAGCGAGATCGCCGCTGACGCCCCCGCGCAGATCCTCGGCGACCTGCCGCAATTGCCCCTGCTGATCCGACAGCACGGTATCCGCCGGCTCTATATCACCCACTCACTGCAGGACGCCACGCACATCGAGGCGCTGTACCTCAACCTGCTGGACATCAGCGTGGACGTGATCTGGGTGCCCGACCTGAACAACATGCTGCTGCTCAATCACTGCGTGGCCGAAGTGGACGGGCTGCCGGCGATTTTCCTCAATGAAAGCCCGCTGACCAGCCGCCCCACCGCCGCCTTGAGCAAGTCATTGCTGGACAAGAGCATCGCCCTGCTGGCGATCCTGCTGCTCAGCCCGGTGTTGTTGGTGTTCGCCCTGTTGATCAAGCTCACATCCCCGGGCCCGGTGATTTTCAAACAGGACCGCCACGGCTGGAATGGCGAAGTGATCAAGGTGTGGAAATTCCGCTCGATGCGTGTGCATGACGACCATGAGGTACGCCAGGCCAGCCGCAACGACTCGCGCATTACCCCGGTGGGCCGGTTTATCCGCCGAACCTCAATCGATGAATTGCCGCAGTTGTTCAACGTGCTGCAAGGCAACATGGCCCTGGTCGGGCCGCGCCCTCACGCGATTGCGCACAACGACTACTACTCGGGGAAGATCCACGCCTACATGGCCCGCCATCGCATCAAGCCCGGCATCACCGGCCTGGCCCAGGTCAGCGGTTGCCGGGGCGAGACCGAGACCTTGGAAAAGATGCAACGGCGCGTGGACATCGACCTGCGCTATATCAATACCTGGTCACTGTGGCTGGACATCAAGATCCTGATTAAGACGCCGTTCACGCTGCTGTCCAAGGACATCTACTGACGCAAAAAAAGGGGGGCATCCTGCCCCCCTTCCCGTCTCACTCAGTGATCTTGTCGATGTTCTTGTAGAACAGGTCACTGTCGCGTCCATCAGTCATCGAATGCAGTGAATACGCGCGGTTCAACCTGGCCCCGCCATCACGGGTCAGCGGCGCCCACACCAGGTTGGCGCGGCGCATCGTCGACAGGCTCATCAACTCGTCAAAGGGAACGGACAGGTAGAGGCCCTTATCGAAGCTGCCTTCGCCAAAGTCTTCCTTGGACACGTTGGTGCGCGTGACCCAGGCCCCAATCCGCACGCCATTGTTGAATTCGCGCGACAGGTCCAGGGTGGCGCCCCAGTCCCTGGCCAGGTAGCGGCCGACACTCAATGCGCCCTGCAGGTTGAACGGCAACTCGCTGTAGCCAGTGATATGGCCGGTCACGGTGCGGTAGTCACGCAGGCTGAAATCCTGCTCGAAACCGCGCTGGCGCACGTAGTTGAGGTCCGCTCCCAATGCCCAGCGCTGGCCCATCGGGCGGTACAGCACTTCACTGCCGACCCCGGCATACATCGACTCCAGCAGGCCGCCGTAGACCATGCCGTACAGGTCCTGGTCGAGTCGCTGCGCATGGTTGAGCTGGAAGGTCGGCAGGGTCACATCGGAGCTGGTCATGTAGCGGCGCAGGTCGGTGCGCACCCTGGGCAGGCCAGTGGGGGCGTCGTAGGTGAAACCGTCGTAGTTGTTCAGCAGGTTGACACTGAGCAGGCCACTCCACCACGTATTGCGGGTGAAGCGGTACTCGGCGTCGAGGTCGGCGGAGACCTGATAGAGCAAGCCATCCGGCCCGCCGACATTCTGCTTGTAGCCCAGGCCCAAGCCATAGCTAAAGGGCTTGGGTGGCTGGGTATAGAGTACGGTCGGTGGAGTGGCGCTGGGCCGATTGACTTCGGCCTGGCGGTGCAGGTTCTCCAGGGGCTCGCGGTTGTCGACCACCTCGCGGAACGTCTTGCGCGGCACACTGGTTTCCTCGATCGGCATGGCGTAGCGCTCGCTGACCAGGGTGAACCAATCGATCTGGTCATTGACGCTGTTGTCGAGGATCCGACTGGCGCGACCCACGGCCTTGGCACTGTAGAAGTAGCGCTGCTGCTCGCCATACACCAGTAACTCCGGCCCGCGCTGGGCGATACGTTGCACGTTGTAGCCGGCGTTGTCGTGCAGGCGCTGGGACACCGCGGCCCAATCGACCTGGTCCAGCGGCGTGGTGGGCGGCGTCGGCGGCAGCTTGGGCGGCGGTGGATCGTAGGTCTTGACCGGCGCTTTGCGGCTGACGAAATTGGTGTGCAAGGTGATGCCGAACATGGCGGTGTTGCCACGCTCCCAGGCGGCGCTCACATCGATGGAGTCAGCGAGCTTGTAGACCATGCCCAGGTTTATCGGCGAGTCCTGGCGAAAGTGGTTGTCGCGGGGCTCGTGCTTGTAGTCGTTGCCCTCCACTTCGAGCTTGAGGCTCAGCGGCGCCCAGGGTGTCTGGTAGGCGACACCGCCAAACACTGCGGGGCGGCCGCGAAAGTAGCCGTTGGAAAAACTGCCGGAGCCTTCGGCGGTGGGCCGCGTGTTGAAACTGTCGTCCACCGCGCCCAGCGGGTTGCCGAAATCGCCGCGACTGCCCAGGTAGCCCCAGGCGATGCCGGCGCTGAAATCCAGGTCGCCGTAGCGCTTGTTGGCCACCAGGTATTCGCTGGAGAACAGGCCGGTGCCGCCCAGGTCCATCAGCCCCAGCGCCACCTCGGGCAACCAGTGGCTTTCCTGATAGAGGCGCACCTTGGCATCGACCGCCTTGTCCTTGTAACTCTGGCCACCACTGAACGACTCGGCGCCATACGGGCGGTTGGTAATCGCGGTGTAGCGAAAGGTGCCTTCCAGCCAGTCCAGCGGCTGCGCGGAAAAACTGTAGCGGCTGTAGGGCTCGGTCCGGTTGGCGTTCACGCTGAGTTCGCCGGCGGGCGCCATGCGGGCGGTGGGCGTTTGCAGCAGCCCGACGCCGCCGAAATCGCTTTGGGTATAACGGGGATCGCCATGCACGACGCCACACGGCACCAGCAGCACGGCTGCAATACATAATTTCAAGGCGAGACCTCGGCCAGGGGTTGGGTGCCAATAAACTCGGCCAGTTGCGGGTTCAGCTCGGGCGTGGGCGGATCCAGGTCATCGCTGCGGATCGGCACCAGCAGCGTGCTGCCGGGCGCGAGCGGCAGGCCGTCTGCGCGATTCCAGGGGGCAACGCCCAGGCGCGTGACATTACCGTCGGGCTGGATCAGCCACACCTGGTCGGCATCCGCCTCTGCCAGGGCCGGACAGGCGCGCAGGTAAGCGCGCGCCAGTTGCATCGGCTGGAATGCCAAGGTGCAGGTGGCGACGACGGCGCCGAACACGCGCACGGTGTCGGGTCGTGACGGGTAGATCAGCCGATCACCCTCACTGACCGGCAGGTTGGGCGCAAAGCCGACCTCCACCGCCACCGGGTCGAGCTTGGCGATCTGGCGACCGGTGACCGGCAGCGCCAGTACCTGTCGATACAGCTGCGCCGCTGCCCGCGCCCGGCTCTCACGCCCGGCCGCCAACGCGGCACGGCGCAGGGTGTCCAGGTCAAACAGCACGCCGGCCTTGAGCCGTGCCTGGCGCTCCAGCAAGGGTTGGTGCAGCCACGCCGCCGCCAGCCAATAGCCCTGGGCATCCGGTTGCGCGGCGGTCATGACGTCGAGCAGGCGCATACCCGGTCGCCAGCTGATGGGCTGCGTGTCACGCACCTCGCCGCTGACGGTAACCGCTGCCTGGCAAGCCGTGGCACAACTCCACAGCACCGCCAGGGCCCATCTTCTGCGCAGCGTCATGGCGCCTCCTTGCGGGCGGGTTTGAGTTGGGTGATGGTCAGGCTTAAACGCGGGGTGAGGTGCTGCTCGCTCTGCACGATCGTGCCGTCAACCGGGTCGACCCAATAACGGTTGCGCGCATGAAAACCCAGGGCCTGGGCCTCGATGTCCTCATCGATGCGCAGCAAGGCGTAGGGTTTGTCGAGGATCTCCAGGGTCTCGATGCCTCGGCGTTGGAAGCGGCTGGTGACCGTGATCCCCAACTGATAGCCCTCGACCACATCAATCTGGCGTGTGCTGCGATAGCCGTCGGGCACGCGGTGCAAGCCCTGCTGGAACGGCGACCGGCCTTGCCAGCGCGTGCCATCCAGATCGGCACCCAGGCCGACCGTACGCACCACCAGGCCATCGCGTATCAGCAGCACCTGCTTGCCGGAAGCAACCCAGAACTGCAGGTCGCCGCGCTGGCGAATCAGCGCCATCACGCCTTCGCTGGACACCGTGGTGACCTTGATCTGGGGAAAGGGCACGGCGTCCACCTGGGCCTGGCTCACCACCAGCGGCGAAGGCCCGCCAGCCGCCGCCTTGAAGGTATCGAGCGAGGCCTGCATCAGTGGATTGCAGGCACACAGTAACCACGCCGTAGACGCGTAAATCGTACGCTTCAGACTGTTCACGCAAGGTCCACCTTATCGGCTGCTGGCTTCGCTCAGGTTGTTTTGAGTGGAAGCGCCGATGCCAATGATCGAAGCGGACGGCAGCAACTGGCTGATAAAACGGTTCCAGCGCGTGATATTGGCGGGGCCGACAAACACCACGTCCTGGGGCTGCACATCAAAGCGCGTGGCCAGGGCCATGGCGGAGGGCGACGCGGCTTCCAGCTGGAACACCTTGGCCGGCTCCACCTCGATGTTCTGTGCGCCACGGATCACGTAGATGGCGTCGGCATTCGAGGTGTTCTGGTTGACCCCGCCTGCCGAGCCCAGCACATCGGAGAGGTTCATGCTGCGGGTCTTGAAGCTCAGGGCGCGGGGCTGCATGACCTCGCCCATCACATAGATACGCTTGCGGTCGTTGTAGGGCAGGTACAGCTGGTCGCCGTCCTTGACGTAGATATCGTTGAGGCGCGACAGGTCCTTGTTCAACGTGTCCAGGTCGAGGGTGTAGCGCTTGCCGCCACGGGTCAGGGTCAGGTTGGAGAGGTCGGCATTCTGCGGGTCGATACCCGAGGTGGCCACCGCCTCCATCACGCTCATCGGGATCGTGGTGATCGGCACCGGCCCGGCCTTGGCGACCGCGCCGGTCACGACCACGCGCTGGCTGGCAAAGCGCAGGACGCTGACATCCACTTGCGGGCTGTCGATGTATTGGCGCAGCTTCTCGGTGATCTCACTGCGCAGCGCGGCCAGGGTCCGGCCCTTGGCAACCACTTCACCGACATACGGGTAGAACAGGTTGCCATCCGGATTGACCAGCCGGCCGTTGGCATCGATCTGCTGTTGCGGGCCGGACGGCGCGGTCAGTTCGGGGTGGTCCCAGACCGTGATATACAACGCGTCATTGGGACCGATCAAATAAGGCGCCGGTTTATAATCCAGTAGTTCTTTGGGTAATGAATAAGGCTCGCGCGTGGCGGCGTCCATGGCCAATAACTTTGGGGTGATCGGAATTAACTCCACGCGGCTACTTTCAGCGCTACCCTCCTGGGTCATTGCCGCGGTATCCATATATTGACCCGGGGCAAACATGCAACCTTGCAACAATGCAGCGGCCACGGCCGCAACAGGAAAAAGACGCCTCATAGTGCTTGGACACTCGCGATATTCGACAAGAAAAAAAGACCACTTGGAGGGGATTCCAAGCGGCCTGTAAAAGGAAGGTCTACAACTTAGTTGCCGGTGCCCGTGGTACCGGTCGTGCCGGTTGTGCCCGTGGTCGTGCCACCGTTGGAACTGCCGCCGCTGTTGGACGCAGCCGCCACGCCGGCGACAATCGCGCTGCCGATCAGCAGGGTTTCGCCGACCGTCACCGAACCCACCACGGTCGTGTCGAGGCCCAACGGCAACTCGGCAGCCAGCGCCGACGTACTCAAGAGACTGAGCAACATAATAGCCAGTGGTTTTCTCATAACAGACTCCTTATCGTCAGTGAGTAGTCCGGCCGATAGTGCCATTCAACTAAACCGCACACCAGACGGATAAAAACGTGCTCACTCAGTTGAAAATAACGTTTTAGCGATGAAGCGCCCGGCAGTGTGTGCATTGGTAGCAATGGGCGTCAGGGCGAATGTTATTAATTGTCGAAAACTTCAGGCCCTGCCGTACTTGTCTTCAAAGCGCACAATATCGTCTTCGCCCAAATAAGCGCCCGACTGCACTTCAATTAACTCAAGTGGAATCACCCCGGGATTTTCCAGTGCATGCACCTGGCCGATGGGGATATACGTCGACTGGTTTTCCGAGACCAGGTAGGTCTGCTCGCCATTGGTCACCCGTGCCGTACCGCTGACCACGATCCAATGCTCGGCGCGGTGGTGGTGCATTTGCACCGACAACTTTGCCCCGGGCTTCACGGTGATGCGCTTGACCTGATAGCGCGGGCCGGCGTCGACCGAGTCGTACATGCCCCAGGGCCGGTACACCTCGCGGTGGTTGAGGTGCTCATGGCGACCGGCCTGCTTGAGCTGGTCGACGATAGCCTTGACCTGCTGCACCTGGTCCTTGTGGGCCACCAGCACCGCGTCCTTGGTCTCGATAATAATCAGGTCCTGCACGCCCACCGTGGCCACCAGACGACTGTCGGCGTGCACGTAGCTGTCGCGCGTATCCAGGGTCAACCCGTCGCCGCGTATGACGTTGCCACTGGCATCTTTTTCACTGGCCTCCCACAACGCCGACCAGGAGCCGATATCACTCCAGCCCGCCTGCAGCGGCACCATCACCGCGTCGGTGGTTTTCTCCATCACGGCGTAGTCGATGGAGTCATCCGGGCAGGCCGCGAAGGTGGCCGCGTGAACCCGGGTAAACGGCTGGTCCTGGCTGCCGCCCTCGAGTGCCACGCGGCAGGCTTCGAGGATCGCCGGTTGAAAGCGCTCCAGCTCCTGCAGGTAACGGCTGGCGCGGAACATGAACATGCCGCTGTTCCAGAAATACCCGCCACTGGCCACATACGTTGCCGCCGTGGCCGCGTCCGGTTTCTCGACAAAGCGCCGGACCTGGTAACCGCCCTCGCCTACCTCGTCCCCCCGCTCGATATAGCCATAGCCGGTGTGCGCACGGGTGGGTGTGATGCCGAACGTCACCAGCTTGCCAGCGCGGGCCAGCGGCAGCGCCACCTCGAGGCTGGCATGGAACGCCGGGATATCCTCGATCAAGTGGTCAGCGGCCAGCACCAGCAGGATCGGGTCATCGGCCTCGGCCAGCGCCTTGCACGCCGCCAGCGCAATGGCCGGCGCGGTGTTGCGCCCCACCGGTTCAAGCAGGATGCTCGCGTGCTCCAGGCCCAGCTGACGCAATTGCTCGGCCACCAGGAAACGGTGCTGCTCGTTGCAGATCAACTGCGGCACGGCGACATTGGCGCCTTCCAGCCGGGCAATGGTCTGCTGCAGCATCGACAGGTGTGCGTCGGTCAGGCGCAGGAACTGTTTGGGGTTCAATTGCCGCGAGAGCGGCCACAGGCGCGACCCCGACCCTCCCGCCATGATCACCGGTAATAACATCAGAGCATCCTCGGGAGAATCAGAAATAGGCGCGGGTGTTTTCGTGCACCCGTGGGCTGAAACGCAGTTCGTCCTGGGGCCACCAGCGATACTGCCGGTGTTGCTCCGTGGGCGGCTGCAGCGTCTGGTGGTCAGCCAGCTCCAGGCAATAGCTGAGCACCACGTAGTGGGTGTCCGGCCCAGCTCCGGCGTTGGCAAATACGCTGTCATCGTAGAAGTGTTCGAACACGCCCAGCAGCCGTGCATGGGCGCGCTCGAACGGGTGCCCCAGCTCGTCGCGGCTGATGCGCCGAAACGCGTTGTCGAGGCTTTCGTTCTTGTAGATACGCCCGCCGGGCACGAACCAGTACCCATAGGCCGGGCGATTGACGCGCAGGCCCAGCAGCGCATCGCCTCGGCTGTTGCGCACCACCAGGTCAATCGCCACCAGCGGCGTCGATGCCACGACCGTCTGGAAGGTCGGTAAATCAAGCCACATACACGTCAAACCTGTGCCAGGAAACGTTGCAGAATGCGTTCCTTGTCGAGGAACTCCTTGGCGTAGTTCAACGCCACCTCATTGCGCGCGGGCAGTGCCAGCACGCGCTCGATCCCGGCGTTCAGCGCGGCGACCGACTCCGGTTCGATCAGCACGGCAATGCCCTGGTGCTCCTCGCACAGGCGGCCGAGGGTAGTGCCTGGATCGGCGGTGATGATCGCGTTGCCCCCCACCGCCAGAATGTTGGTGAGCTTGGACGGCAGCACCGCGTCCGCCACCCCGCGCTTCTGAATCACCAGGTGCGCGTCTGCCGACGCCAGCAGGGCCGGCAGGTCGGCATACGCCTGCAACGGTGCAAACAGCACATTGCGCAAGCCATCGCGTTCGACGCGCTCCAGCAACCGCGCCTTGCCCGTGCCCTCGCCGACGATCAGAAACACCAGCTCTGCACGCTGGGCATGGGCCTTGGCAGCCTCGAGGATCAGTTCCAGCCCCTGCTTCTCGCCGATGTTGCCCGAGTACAACAGCACCCGCGCGCCCACCGGCACCCCCAGGCGTTGCAGCAATGCGCGGTTGCGCGGCACCTGGCGAAAACGCGCGGTCTCCGACCAGTTGGGAAAAAACAGCAACCGCTGGCTGTGCACGCCTTTGCCACGGGCCTTGTCGAGCATGCCGGTGGAAATCGTCGACACCCGGTCGAACCGCCGCAGCAACCAGCGTTCAATGCCAAACGCCACGCGCCGCAACAGTGATCCGCCACCGAGGCCGAGGCCGAACATTGCATCGACTTCGTAGTCCTGAATATGCAGCACCGAGCGCGCGCCGCTGAGCTTGGCCAGCAGCAACGCCTGGGGGGCACAAAACAATGTCGGCACTACCAGCATCACCAGGTCCGGCTTCCAGCGCAGCTGCCCCAGCACCGCCAACGACGAGCTGGCGCAAAAGCTGATCAGGTGCAGCAACCGCGTCAGCGCGGTGGGCTGGCGTGGCACATACAGCGGGCAGCGAATCACCGTCACGCCATGGTCTTGTTCAGTGCGATAGCGCCACGGCGAATAGCCCGCGCCCACCTGCCAGTGCGGGTAATACGGCGGCGCCGTCACCACGCGCACGTCATGCCCCTGGCTGGCCAACCAGCGCGCCTGTTCACCGCTGTACTTGCCGATACCGGTGAGTTCCGGGCTGTAATTGATGCCGTACAGAAGGATCTTCATCACTGGCCCCGTGGCTGTTCAAGGGCGGCGAGATAGGCGTTGTAGGCATCGCGCAGGCCCTCCTCCAACGGCACATAGGCCTCCCAGCCCAAGGCATTGATGCGGCTCACGTCGAGCAATTTACGCGGGGCGCCGTCGGGCCTGCTCGCGTCAAAGCGCAAGCGCCCCTTGAAGCCGGTGACCCGCACCAGCGCCTGGGCCAATTCGGCGATGGTGCAGTCCACGCCGGTGCCGACATTCAAGTGCGAGCGCATCGGCTGGGTCTGCTCGCGATAGCGCTCGAGGCTCAGCTCCATGACATGCACGCTGGCCGCGGCCATGTCGTCCACATGAAGAAACTCACGCCGGGGCCGGCCGCTGCCCCAGATCACCACCTCGTCATCGCCACGCTGGGTTGCCTCATGGAAGCGCCGCAACAGCGCCGCGATCACATGGCTGTTTTCGGAGTGGTAATTGTCGCCAGGGCCATACAGGTTGGTCGGCATCACGCTACGGTAATCGCGGCCGTGCTGGCGGTTGTAGCTTTCGCACAGCTTGATGCCGGCGATCTTGGCCACCGCGTAGGGTTCGTTGGTAGGTTCCAGCGCGCCGTCGAGCAACACCGCTTCGATCATCGGCTGCGGTGCATGCACCGGGTAGATGCAGGAGGAGCCGAGGAACAACAGTTTCGCCACGCCATGGCTGTGGGCGGCGTGGATCACGTTGGCCTGGATCATCAGGTTCTGGTAGATGAAATCGGCCGGGTACGTGGCATTCGCATGAATCCCGCCGACCTTGGCAGCCGCCAGGTACACCTGCTCCACCCGCTGCTCGGCGAAGTACGCCTGCACCGCCGCGGGGTCGAGCAGGTCGAGTTGATCACGGCTGGCCGTGAGGATTCGGGTATAGCCCAAGGCCCACAGGCGCCGCACAATGGCCGAGCCGACCATGCCGCGATGGCCGGCGACGAAAATCCGCGCATCCAGATCACGTGCCATGCTCAGTTCTCCACGGCAATCGGTGCGTCATGCCCATGCAGGCGCAACAAGGCATGGCGCTGGGCGACCTTGAGGTCTTCGCGCACCATCTCCGCACACATTTCCTGGGCGCTGATCTCCGGGGTCCAGCCCAGTTTGTGCTTGGCCTTGGACGGGTCGCCCAGCAGCGTCTCGACCTCCGCCGGACGGAAGTAACGCGGGTCCACCCGCACAATCACATCGCCGACCAGGACGCCCGGCGCCAGATCACCGTCGATGTGTTCCACCACCGCCACTTCCTCCACGCCTTTGCCGACAAAGCGCAGGCGCACACCCAGTTCCGCCGCCGACCAGCGAATGAAGTCACGCACCGAATACTGCACGCCGGTGGCGATCACAAAGTCCTCGGGGCTGTCCTGCTGCAGCATCATCCACTGCATGCGCACGTAGTCCTTGGCATGGCCCCAGTCGCGCAGCGCGTCCATGTTGCCCATGTACAGGCACTGCTCCAGGCCCAGCGCGATGTTGGTCAGGGCGCGGGTGATCTTGCGCGTCACAAAGGTTTCGCCGCGACGCGGCGACTCGTGGTTGAACAGGATGCCGTTGCACGCGTACAGCCCGTAGGCCTCGCGAAAGTTCACGGTGATCCAGTAGGCATACAGCTTGGCCACCGCATAGGGCGAGCGCGGGTAGAACGGCGTGGTTTCCTTCTGCGGGGTTTCCTGCACCAGCCCGTACAACTCGGAGGTCGAGGCCTGGTAGAAGCGGGTCTTCTTTTCCAGGCCCAGCAGGCGGATTGCCTCAAGGATACGCAACGTGCCGAGGGCATCCACATCGGCGGTGTACTCCGGTGAATCGAAGCTCACGGCGACGTGGGATTGCGCGCCGAGGTTGTAGATTTCGTCCGGCTGGATCTGCTGGATGATGCGCGTCAGGTTCGACGAATCCGCCAGGTCGCCATAGTGCAGGATCAGGTTTTTGTGCAGGGCTTGGGGGTCCTGGTAAATATGATCGATGCGCTGGGTATTGAACGACGATGAACGCCGCTTGAGACCGTGCACGGTATAGCCTTTTTCCAGCAGCAGCTCCGCCAGGTACGAGCCGTCCTGACCGGTAATCCCGGTAATAAGCGCAACTTTGTTCATGTCTGTCTCCCGATTGATAGGCGAGCGAAGGCCTTCACCCAAACTTGGGTGTTTGTTAAAAACGGTCAGTTACTTCGGTGTGGGCAGGTTCAAGTTATGGCCGGTCAACTTTGAAAGTTCCCGGACAATGGCTTCCTTGTCGGTTAAGTGAGCAATCGCGGTTTCCAGTTCGAGCACTTTTGCGCCCACCAGGAAGCGGTACCAGTAGCCCTGCAGCAGGTGATAGACCAGGCCACTGCGGCCATCGAGAAACCCCAGCTGGATGATGTAGCGCCACAGGAAATACGCGGTGGAACTCAGGGTGAATGGCACGCGGTTGTACAGGCGGTTCTTCACCAGCCGCTTGGTGCGGGCCTGCAAGGAACTCTGCCCGGTGTGCAGTTCATCGCGGATCGCAAACAACCCCAGCCGTGCGTTCAGCACTTCGATCGCCTCGCGGGTGGCGTACTGGTTGTGCTTGTGGGTGAAGAAGGTCAGGTCATGCAGGTTATGGTCGGCAAATCCGCCGTCCAGGGTGATGGTGCGGCCCTCGGCCACCGAGATGTGCTCATCCATCCAGCGGTCTTCCACGCGCCCCAGCCCACTGCGCCACAGGCGCAGCATCTTGAGCGGGTAGCGCCCGCCGTGGCGCACCCAGCGCCCCATGAAAATATGCTTGCGCTTGAAGTTGATGCCGGTGATATCGCCGGCCAATGTCGGCAAGCGGGTATTGATCGCGGAGGCCAGGTCGGCCTCGATGATCTCGTCGGCGTCCAGGCGCATCGTCCAGTTGCCGGTAATCGGCAGGTGGTCCAACGCCCACTGGAACTGCTTGGCCTGGTTGACGAAGGGGTGCTGCACCACCAGCGCGCCGTGACGGCGGGCGATGTCGCAGGTGTCGTCGGTGGAGAACGAGTCGACCACCAGCACCTCGTCGCTGAAGGCGCGTGCCGAGTCGATGGCACGGGCGATGTGCAGGCTTTCGTTGTAGGTCAGGATAATGACGCTGACGGTTTCGCGGGTCATGGCCTCGACTCCTGCACGTGTTGGGTGCGCTGGCTGATCTGCCGCGACGGATGCCCGGCATGTACAGTCCATGGCTGCGCGATGCTCTTGATCACCAGGGTGCGCGCGCCCACCACCACGCCATCGGCAATACACACGCCAAGGGTGATAAAGGCCTCGGCACACACCCACACGTGCTCGCCCAGCACGATGGGCTTGGCATACAGCTGGAAATTGCGACTGTTGTAGTCGTGGGAGCCACCGCACAAATGCGCGCCCTGGGAAATCACGCTGTAGCGCCCGATCCGGATCAACGCCATGTTGTAGAGGGTGGTGCCATCGGCAATCCCGACGTGGTCACCCAGCTCCAGGTTCCACGGTGCCCAGACTTTCGCCCGTGGGTACACGTGCACGCCCTTGCCCAGTCGCGCCCCGAACAGGCGCAGCAAGAACGCCCGCCAGGCATGAAACGGGCGTGGGCTGGTGCGAAACAGCACCACGTACACCATGTTCCACAGCTGACGGCGGATCCGATGGCCGAGTGAAAATGACGCCGAGCGATGCGGGTCGTTGCCTTGGAGAATCATGGGCAACACTCCCGCACGATTTCCAAAAGGCGCTGGGCGCCGCGGCGGATATGAAAGCGTTGGCTGAAACACACCTTGGCGCGTGCCGACATCTGCGCGTAGCCTGGCACATCGAGCTGCAGCCAGCGTTGCAGGTTAAGCACGGTTCCGGCGGCGGTGTCTTCACTGACAAACCCGACGGCGTCCTGGTCGATTTCACGCCAGATATTCACCTTGTTGCTGATCAGCACCGGCTTGCCGCAGGCCAGGGCTTCAGCCACGACCACGCCAAAATTCTCCTGATGGGAAGGCAGGCAAAACACCTCGGCCGCATAGAACGCCCCCCACTTGGCGGCGCCTTGCAACATGCCAGGCCAGCTCACGCGGTGGGCGATCCCCAACTGCTCGGCCTGCGCCCGCAGCGCCTGGCCCCAACCGCCTTGATCGGGGCCGGCCATCACCAGGTGCAAACGCGCGTCCTGGCCAGCGACCTGGGCAAACGCCTGCAGCAGGTGATTGCAGCCTTTTTTGACGTGGATGCGGCTCAGGAAAAGGATCAGCCGCTTGCCCTGCAACTCGGGGTGATCCTCGATAAAGGCCTGCGCCAGGCGCGCGCCGTCAGCCGGCGGGCTGGCGGTGCCGTAGGCGGTGATCGTCTCGTTGGCGCGATACAGCCAGAACGACTCACGCGCGCGGATTTTCTCTTCCTCGCTGGTAAACACCACGCGCTTGGCATCCCTCAGCACCCGGTACTCACCCCACGGCCAATACAACCATTTCTTCAAATGCTTGAGCGGGTATTCGTGCTTGAACCAGGGATCGAGCATGCCGTGGGTATACACAATGTACGGCCTATCCTGCGCGTTCAGCACCCGGCGGGCGACGAAACCGTGGTACTGCCACAACCCGTTGATGATGAAGAAGTCGTACTCGCGCGCGTGCTGCTCCAGCCATTGGCGGATATTGCCGTTCAGCCCGTAGCCAAACCGACTCGGCCCCATGAAGTGCACAGCGCCCGGGTAGTCGACCGCGAAGTGCGCATCCAGCGTCAAGACATCCACCCGATGCCCGTCCTGGACCAGCACCTTGTCAATTTCCCGAGCGGCGTTGATCGGGCCGCCATTTTCCGGTTTAACCGAAGAGATGATTCTTAGTAACTTCAAGTGCTGTCGTCCGCTGATGCGTTGAGTGGATTCAGGATTTCTTGCAGGCGGCGAGAATCAGGCAGGCGTAGAGCACGCCAAACGCCAGGAACGTGCCCTGCATGGTCATCACCCCGTTGAACAAAATCGGCGCGAGGAACCCGCACAGCAGCAGCGGCACCCCCGTGCCCTGGCGCACCAGCGCCTTATAGGATTTGAGCAGCAACCAGAGCAGGACAAAGATCCTGAACAGGATGAACATCGCCCCGGCAGGAAGGCCCATCTCCAGGACAATTCGCGACCACTCGTCCTCGGCCAGCAAGAAGCCTGCGCCCTGCTCGCGCCCGGCGCGCAGCAGGGTCGAGGCGGCATTGGTGCCCGACCCGATGCCGTGCCCCCACAGCGGCGCGTCGTCGACCACCCGGGTAAATGCATACAGGCTGGAAAATGCGCGGGTCACCGGCGAGCCTTCACTGGCCACCGCGCTGCGGTTGCGCTCGACCAGTACCTGGTAGCTGTCGGTCGACATGAAGATCAACAGGCTGACAAACAACGCGGCCGCCAGCAGGAACAGCGCCAGCAGGTTGCGCTGCGACTTCTTGATCAAGGCCACCACCAGCGCAGCGAGCAATACGATCGCCGCATAGGCATAGATGGCCCTTGAGCCGGTGAGAAAACACATCACCGCCACCGAGGCCGCAGACACCGCAAAGAGGCCATAGCGGCGCGCAAACACCGCCTGGAACAGCGCCTTGTCGAAGATCGACGCGACCAGGAACGCAAAGCAGGCGGAGACATACACCACGTGCCCGGCGGTAAAGGTAAAGGTCCCATACGGCCTGACGACACCGTCGGCGATCATGAAGATGAAGTCGTCATCGCCGATGCCTTTGTTGACGTACGCCTGGGGCCCGGACGAATATTGCAGCACCACCAGCACGCTGATCGGGATCGCGGCAAACAGTGTGATGCGCGCGAACCGATAGACATCCGTCAGCCTGAGGGTCTTGCCGGCCACGAAGATCAACGGGAAATACAGCAGGTAGTTGCGCACGCCGTAGCCGTAGATGACGAACCCTTCAGGGCTGCTCAATAAAAACGCCGACACCAGCACGAAGAACACCATGACCAGCACCACGAAGTAAGCCGACACCAGGTTTTTCGAAAAGAACCCGAACCTGAAGGCACACCAGTAGATGTAAAGGACAATCGGGTCCTTGATGAAATAGATCACCGAGCTGAGGCCGGGCACCACCCACTTGCGCAAGATCCCTTCGAACAGGATGAGCAGGTAGATGAGCACGAACGCACTGACCACGCGGGCCCGGTAGCGCTCGTGCAGGCTGAGCCGTTCAGGGCTGGCAAAGGATTGCATCCAGCACCTCCCTGGCGTAGCTGTCCCAGGTCGTGCCGCCGGCAGACAGCAGCGCGTTGTGCTTCAACGTCGCGAGTTTCTGCCGATCACTGGCCAGTTCCACCAGGCGGCTGGCAATGGCTTCGGCGGACCTGATCGGCACCACGTAGCCATTGACCCCTTCGACGACCAGGTCGGCCGCGCCACAGTTCTGCGAGACGATCACCGCCGTCCCCGTGGAGAGCGCTTCACCGACCACCAGGCCGAACGCCTCGGCGAGTGACGGCAGGACCAGCACGTCAGCCTCCTGCAGATGGCGAATCACCTGATCGTGGGAGGCCGAGCTGAACCACTGGACCTTTT
Organism: Pseudomonas sp. GW821-FHT09C08; assembly: GCF_059418125.1. Lineage (NCBI taxonomy): Bacteria > Pseudomonadati > Pseudomonadota > Gammaproteobacteria > Pseudomonadales > Pseudomonadaceae > Pseudomonas > Pseudomonas sp. GW821-FHT09C08. The sequence goes on from NZ_JBWKPG010000017.1 coordinate 33,001, forward strand.
TCAGCTCGGCGTTGAGCGTCGGGTTACGGCCGTTGGCGTAGTCCCCACCGATCACCGTGACGTCGAGGGCAACACTGCTGGCGGCCAGGTTCAGCGCCTCGAAGAAGTACGAGAGGCCTTTCTGCTGGGTCAGCGCGCCGATAAACATCACCTTCAACCGCGCACCGGGGCGCACCGCTGCCGGCGGATGTGCCAGCGGCGCCGGTGCACCGTAGGGTGTGATCGAGACCTTGCCTGGGGCGATGCCAAAGTCACCCAGGGTTCGCTTGGCAAACGTACTCGCGACGATGATCCTGTCCGCCAGCGCCAACTCGGTGGTCTGCTTGCGCACGGTGTCGTCACTGATGTTCGGGATGCTGGCGCGCCACGCGGGGTTGGCCTCGCGCTCATGCTCAAGGACTTTGCACGCGTAGGCGACCGAGCCAAAGGCCGCCTCATAATTGAGGGTGATCCCGCCGATGTCGCGGGCCGCGCGGAACAAGGCCAGGCACTTGCCGTCGTAGCCGTACACGTGCCGGGGTTTGCGCGCGGAGCGGTACAAGAACTGCGCGCTGGACTGGTCAATGTGCTGGTACACATTTTCCGGGCAGAACATTCCGCTGTTGCGCTGCGTGAGGCGAAACCACTTGAGCTTGTCGCAGAGCACGCGCGGCACATCGTAGCGCGGGTAGCTGTGCAGCAGCGCGCCATCGACCTGGTCAAAGGTGCGGCGCAGGCACTCCTTGCCTACGATAGGCAGGCGGCACAGCAGCGAATCCTTGTGCAGCGCCAGCGAGGTATGAAAGGAATGCAGCAGCTGTCGTTGGTTCAACGCTCGCAGCAACGCACGGACATTCTGGTTACCGACGGGATGGGCGACGAGAATCATTTTATTTCCCCATCCAGGCTTCGACGATGGCACTTGAACGCGCCGGACTGTAGGTGAACGTGCGCGTGGCACGCTGCCTGACGACCCGCGCCGGGTTGCCCGCCACGACCGTGAAGGGTTCCACATCGCGGTTGACCACACTGCCCGCCCCCACCACGGCGCCCTCGCCGATCGTGACGCCCGGCAGGATCATCGCGCCGGTGGCAATCCAGGCGTAATCACCGATCACCACCGCTGCAACCTTCAGGCGCCAGGCCGGGTCATCGAGGGCATGGGTGCCGGTCAGGATCCTCACGCCCTCATTGATCGCGACGTGGGCGCCGATGCGCACGGGGGCGTGCAATTGAATGAAGCTGCGCTGGCCGATAAAGCTGCCGGTACCAATGCTGAAGCGCGCCAGCGCCCCTTCGAACTCGCAAGCGTTGATCATCACCAGCGAGCCCAGCGTGGCGCCCTGGCGACGCAATGCACGCTGGCGGCGACTGGCCTTGAGCAGCCGGCCCAGCAACAGCACACGCTTGGCCAGGTACTTGAGGCCCTCCAGCGTCAGCGGGTTGACTTTCAATCGCTGCCGAATCAAGTCATTGATCAACACGGGCCATCCTCACTTCAAGACGATGAAAACCGTGCCTGGCAAAGCAGAACAACACGACTTCCGTGGCCACCAGCACATAGCAGACGCCGAGCAGGCCGAAGGGTTGTGCCAGGCCGAAAACCGCCAGCACACTGGCTATCGACACCAGCATGAACACCAGTGCGAAGCGCGAGTAGGACGCCGTCGCCATCAACGCGACCCAGTACACCTGCCAGGCCACATGGGTCAGTGCGCCGAGGGTCAGCACCAGCATGATGGTGCTGGAGTAATCGTCCTTCCGGCCCGACCACACATCGAATATGGTGCCGCCAAACACCACCACCAGCACCCCCAGCACACAGGCGATGGGCAGTGAAAACTTCAAGGCGTAGCGAATCATCTTCCTGACCAATTGGTTGTCTCCGACCGAAAATGCATAGGAGATCTCCGGCCACAGGGACTGGTTGACCACCGTCGAGAACTGCACCAGCACCCTCGAAATGGTGCGGTACAAGCCGAAGATCGCCGCATGGGCCGGCGACAGCAGCACCGACAGCAGGATGATCAAGCCCTGCACGTTCAGCGCCAGGCCGATGGGAAACGCCAGCGAGGCAATCGAGGGTTTGATCAAGGTGGTGAACGCACGCTTGCCGATCGCCGCCGGGTCGAAACGCAAGGTGATGCCCAGCCGATTGGCAATCAGGTTTTTGCTGAGGAGGCCGATCAGGCGCACGCCCAGCAGCGTCAGGCTGGTAGCGACCAGGCTGTGGGTGAGCGAAGCGCACACCAATGCGGCCGTCCATTCGAGCATCCTGATGACGTTCATGATGAAGGCCGACAACGGCAACGCCTTGCTGGCCCGGTAGCGGATCGAGATCATGTTGGTGAACAGGCACAGCAGCGAATAGCCGGTGAGTGCCGACAGGATCAACACCCCATCGTGGCTCCTGATGGCGTGGAGATTGAGCACGCCGAACAGGTCGAAAAACGCCATGGCCCCGAGGGCCAGCACCAGCACGCTGAGCCCCGCCAGGACTAAAAACGCAAAGCTGGTGCTGTAGACCGCACGGGCCACCCTGACCCGCCCGCGTTCATGCCAGATCACCACCTTGCTCGACGCCGCCGTGGTCACGCCCAGGTCAGACAGCGCCAGGTAGGTGGGGATCGCCGACAGCACCACCCACTCGCTGTAGGCGCCAAAGCCCCAACTGGCGATCAGTACCGGCACACTCACCAACTGGATCAGCAGGTTGACCACCTGGCCGAACGAGTTGGCACCAATGCCATTGACGATTCTTTTAACTACGCTCATGGGATGACCTATACGGTGTCGAGAGGTCGCCCGATGGATATGTAGTGAATGCCTTTCTTCAGCACACTCGCGGGGTCGTACAGGTTGCGCCCGTCAAAAATCAACGGCTGTTTGAGCTGCTGCTGGATCACCGTGAAGTCCGGTGCCTTGAACACCTGCCATTCGGTGACAATCATCAAGGCGTCGGCGCCCTTGAGGGCGGCCTCCTTGGTCCCGCACAGGCGCAGGTCGTCGCGGTCGCCGTAGAGCCGCTGGGTTTCTTCCATGGCCTGCGGGTCAAACGCCTGCACCTTGGCGCCCGCACGCCAGAGCGCTTCCATCAGCACACGGCTGGGCGCCTCGCGCATGTCATCGGTATTGGGTTTGAAACTCAGCCCCCACAGCGCGAAGGTCTTGCCCGCCAGTTCACCCTTGAAGTGACTGGACAGTTTGTTGAACAGGGTATTTTTCTGTTCGGCGTTGCGCCGTTCCACCGCCTTGAGCAGCGTGGCGTCGAAGTCGATGCCATCGGCGGTCTGGATCAACGCCTGGACATCCTTGGGAAAACACGACCCGCCATACCCGACGCCGGCATACAGAAAGTGGTAGCCGATGCGCGGATCGGAGCCGATGCCCTGGCGCACCATCTCGATATCGGCCCCCAGCCTTTCCGCCAGGTTGGCCATCTCGTTCATGAAACTGATCTTGGTGGCGAGCAGGCAATTGGCGGCGTATTTGGTGAGTTCGGCGCTGCGCACATCCATCACGATGATCTTTTCGTGGTTGCGGTTGAACGGCGCATACAGTTCGCGCATCACCGCTTCGGCATGCCGGCTGGCGGTGCCGATGACAATACGGTCCGGGCGTATGCAGTCGGCCACCGCGCAGCCTTCCTTGAGAAACTCGGGGTTGGAGACCACGTCGAAGGTCAAGTCGGTACGGTCACGCAAGGCCAGCATGGCAGCCACGCGCGCGCTGACCTTGTCGGCGGTGCCCACCGGCACGGTGGACTTGTCGATGATGGTCAACGGGGCCTGCATGTGCTGGCCGATGGTCTCGGCCACCGTCAGCACGTATTTCAAGTCGGCGGAGCCGTCTTCATCCGGCGGCGTGCCCACCGCGATAAATTGCACTTCACCATGCTTGACCCCGGCGACGGCATCGGTGGTGAAATTCAAGCGGCCCGCCGCGTGGTTTTCCCTGACCAGGGTCTCCAGGCCAGGCTCATAGATCGGGATATGGCCCTGGTTCAGGCGCTCGACCCGCTGGGCGTCGATATCGACACACAGCACGTCGTGACCGACTTCAGCGAGTACCGCTCCCTGGACCAGGCCCACATAACCGATGCCAAATACTGTTACTTTCATAGCGTTTCTCGTTGAACGTACGGCCAGTGGTAAAGGTGCTGCGCGCAGGGCTTAAAGTGCCGGTGGCCCAGGCTCAAACGCTGTCTGACTTGTATTCGTAGTGGTAGTAGCTGTAGGCGCCGTAGCCGTATTTGGCCGATGAGCGCTTCTCGATACCGTTGAAAATCGCGCCTTTGAGCTCGATGCCGTTTTGCTGGTAGCGGCGCATCGTCAACTCCACCTCGCGCACCGAGTTGAGTTCGAAACGGGCCACGATCAGGTTGGTGCCTGACTGGCGACCGACGATGGTTGCGTCGGTCACCGCCAGAAACGGCGGTGTGTCCAGGATCACCAGGTCATACAGCCCACTGACCTGTTCGAGGAACGCGGTGAAATTGGCGTGCATCAACAGTTCCGAAGGGTTCGGCGGTATCTGCCCACGGCTGATGAGGTGGAGGTTTTCCACCGCCGTGGCGTGGATGGCCGTGCTCAGCTCACAGCGCCTGGCCAAGACGTCAGACAAACCATGCTCCGCCGTCACGCCAAAGACCTTGTGCAAGTAGCCCTTGCGCATGTCCACATCCACCAGCAGCACGCGCTGCCCCGAATGCGCGACCACGGCCGCCAGGTTCGCCGAGACGAACGTCTTGCCCACCTGTGGGCTGGGCCCGGAAATCATCAGGCGATTGTTGCCGGCTTCCAGCATGGCGAAATGCAGGCTGGTGCGCAGGCTGCGCAGCCCCTCGATGGCAAGGTCGGTCGGGTTGCTGACGGCAAGCAGCTGCGGCGCATCGGCCTTGCGGGTGCGCAGGAGCGTCTGGTCGAAATCCTTCTGGATCGCGCTGAACGGGATGGCCGCGTACACCGGCAGGCCGAGCTTTTCCAGATCGTTGGGGTTGGTGACTCCGCGGTTGAGCGCCTTGCGAAACAGCACCAGGGCAATCGCGACGAAGGCACCCAGCAACGTGGCGATCACCACAATCAGCGCTTTCTGCGGCCGGACGGGATTGCGCAAGTCGACATCGGCGCTGTCGATCAGGCGCACATTGCCCACGGTGCCGGCGCGCATCACATCCAGCTCCTGATACTTGTTCAGCAGTTGGGTGTAGATCTCGGTGCTGACCTTCAGGTCGCGGGTCAGGCTCAGCAGCTCCTGCTGCGTGGTGGGCAGGCTCTCGACCTTCTTGGCCAACTCATCCTGACGTGCGGTCAGCTCGGCCAATTGGGTCAGCAACGCTCGATACACCGGGTGCTGGGGGGTGAACTTTCGTTCTATTTCCGCCTGCTGCATCTTGAGTTCGGAGATGCTCGCATCCAGCGCGACGATCTGGTCGAGAATCGCCTTGGCTTCCAGGCTGATGTCGATGGTTTTATTGCGGATCTGAAACTGGTTCAGCGCGGTTTCAGCCTGCTCGACGTCCTTGCGCACCTGCGGCAACTGATCCTTGAGGAACGCCAGGCTCTGGGCCGCTTCGGCCGAAGTGCGATCAATGTTCTGTCGCACGTAGATCCGCGCCACTTCATTGAGCACCTGGATCGCGGCCGCCGGGCGCGTGCTTTCCAGCGCCAGGCCGATGATGCCTGACTCCTTGCCCCGCTCCGCCACATCCAGCAGTTTCTGATAGCGCAGGATAGTGGTCAGGCGCGGCGAACGGACCACGCTGAACTGCGTCCCCGGGTTGGCCTGAAGCGCATCGACCTGCAGCCTGATGCCATTGCTCTCATAGAAGCGCCCGACCTGGCCTGCCAGCAACACCTGGTCATCCGGGTCCGTCAGGGTAAAACTGGTGCCCTCGCCGGCCGTCAAGGTCAGCTCCTGGCCAAGCAGTTCAGCGGGCAGTTGCAACCGCGAAAACGTCAACAGCTCACCGCCCCAGCCGAAGCGGTCCAGGCCGAACCAGGGGCTGGCCACGGCACGCGGCTCGGCAGGTTTGAAACGCCGGGCGATAAAATCCCCCACCAGCGGAAAGCGCCGGGGCTTGACCTCAAGGTCCAGGTTCAGGTTATCGACGGCGGTACCGATGGTGATTCGCGAACGGATCAGCTCGATTTCGGTGACGGTGGGCGACTCCTTGCCCAACAGACTGCCGACATCCGAAAACCCCAACATGTCGCTCTTTTTCGGCTCGACCTGCACCAGTGCCGTGGCTTGGTAGACAGGTGTCGACAACACGGCATAGGCCACGCCAAGGGCCATGAAGGCGGCACTGATGACACCAATCAGCCATTTATGATCCAGCAGTGTCCCCACCAGCATCATAAAATCCAGATCAGTTTCTTCAGTGTTATGTGACGTTACAGTGGGTGCTGATTGCATAAGTCAGTTCTTTTTTCCTGCAAATAGTCAAGGCATGGCACAGGGTGCAAGACGCCCGGCTCCCTGCACGTTTAACGACTTCACTCAATACACAAACGCTCACTAGTGCCGGATAAAACACCCCAGGCTTATTTAACTAGGCGTTACTCTTTTTAACAGTGATCAATAGCGTTTTATTGCAGTGACCGTGTTCAGCCGACTAACCGCTGCGCCCAAGCCTGGGCGGCTTGTTCGATCAACGCATAGGCATGCACAAATGCCGGTTTACCCTGGCGATAAGGGTCTTTGATCTCACGGTTCTGCTGCCACTTGCCCAGCAGGAACACCTTGCCCCGCGCTTCGGGCGCAAGGCTCAGCACCCCGTCGATATGCCGTTGCTCCATGACCAGGATCAAGTCCGCATCACTCACCGCATCGCTGGTCAGCTGGCGCGCCTTGTGCAGGCACGGGCCATGCCCATGTTCTTGCAAAACCTGTGAAGCCGTGGGTTCCAGCGGGTGATCGGACAATGCCGCCAGCCCCGCCGAACTCACTTCAATAGCGGAAGACGCCAGCGCCGTGCGGAGCAGTTTTTCCGCGGTGGGACTGCGACAGATATTGCCGACACACACGATCAAAATCCTATTGAACAAGGCAACCTCTCACGCGCCGCAGAAGATGAATAGTTAAAGGTAAGTGCCTGCGCCCTGAATAAAACAGCAACACAACCTCAACACAGCAGCCAGGCAATTATGAACACAGGCTTTATTATTCGACCATCTCTTGAGGCAGACGAAAAATAACAAGCATTAATCATCCGACAAAATCTAACATTCACTTACTTCCTCGCAACATCATAATAAAGTGCCACCTGAACAGAACGGCGAGGAGCGGCCATGAACACGTCAAAGTTATTGGTAGAACGTATTGGCTTATTCCCCTCTTCGGGAAACATCCATATTGATGTGAATAATTCGACCAGCGTTGTCGCGCGCATGCAGGTGCTCTATGCCAGCAACTCCCTGGACACCGACGAAACCGGCGCCGGGCTGTCGATGGTGTTCGCCGACTGGCGCTTCAAATTGCAGGTCAGCGACGCGTTGTCGGTGTGCCTGTGCGTGGAAAGTCGCGGTGACAGCCAGTTCATGCAGGTAAAAACCGCCGAATTGCTGGCGAATATCTCCGGCACCGAGGAACGGCCATGAGCCTGTGGGGGGATGTGAAACGCGGGTATGCGCTGCGAAAGCTCACGGGAATGTTCGAAGGGTTTGCGGAGCCGGCTTCGCCAGAACAGTATCAGCGCAACACCCAGGCCATCGGGCACTGGCTGGACCAGTTGCACGGCAGCTCCCCGCAACAGATCACCGAGGCGTTGTTCGGGCAAATGAAGGGCGCGCGCCGTCGACGTGATGCACGACGCTTTCAGGCACAGACGCAATTGCTGGCGTTGATGGTGGACAGCAACCTGGCGCTGGACCTGGCAGCCTACTCAGCCTGCCTGGGCGCTGCGTCCAGGCGCCAGGCAGGCTCCTGATAAGCACGCTCGGCCCCTGACAGCGTCACCGCGACGCGGTTGAGCAACAGTTCGGCGTTGTATTTGGGCATCAGGGCGCAGACCAGCAACACCGCCAGGCCGGCGCCGATGAACGCCGGGGACACCTTGACCTCGGTGGGTTCAATCCGCCACAGAAAGGCAATCGCCGCGACGCCACCCAGCACCGCACCGGCCAGGGCTTCATTGAGCGGATGGATAAAGGGGGCGACACAGTAGGCGCTGAACCAGAGCCCCAGCAGCAGGCCCACCAGCGCCGCCGGCCAGCGCAGGGCCGCGCTGAACTGACGTGCCAGCAGGCTTGAGCCCACGGTCAGCATCAGGCAGGTGTTCATGGCGTGGCCACTGAGTACGGCAATGTCCACGTGTTGAAAGGACAAGCCCCAGCCTTTGAACAGCAACTTGCTGAACGCCACGATCGAATACGTGACACCCACCGTCACGATCCAGCCTCGCAGTGCCCACGGGCTGGAATACCGCAGCCACACAGCAATGATGAGGGCAGCCGGAACCATCACGGTAATCCCGCCAAACTGCGCTAGTTCTGCTCGCATCATTGCCCAACCGTTGACGTGCCCGTTTCGGCGCCCATCAGACCTCAGGCCAGGCGAAATTACAACGTTAGGCTCGGTCAGCCTTCACCCATGCGCCACGCGCCGCAGGTTGATCGCCGGCGGACGCGCCGCCGGTGCATCGACTTCCACGCCGAGCAGGTTCAGCAAGCGCGCCCGGATCGCCTGGAAACCGTCCTGGCCGGTGTCCCGCGAACGCGGCAGATCGATGCGCAGTTGCTCGGCGATCTTGCCGTCGGCCAGCACGATCACCCGGTCGGCCAGCAGGATCGCTTCGTCCACATCGTGAGTCACCAGCAGCACCGCGGGCGTGTGCCTGCGCCACAGTTCGATGATCAGGCGGTGCATCTTGATCCGGGTCAGTGCGTCGAGGGCGGCGAAGGGTTCGTCCAGCAACAACAGCTTGGGTTCGCGCACCAGTCCACGGGCCAGGGCCACGCGCTGGGCTTCGCCGCCGGAGAGGGTCGCCGGGTAGGCCTCAAGGCGATGGGCCAGGCCGACTTCCGTCAAGGCTTGCACCGCCCGCGCCTTGGCTTCGGGAATGCGCAGGCCGAGGATCACGTTTTTCCAGGCGCGCTTCCATGGCATCAGGCGCGGCTCCTGGAACACCGCCGCCCGCGCCTTGGGCACCCGCAATTGGCCGCTGTCGATACTGTCGAGCCCGGCCAGGCTGCGCAGCAAGGTGGTCTTGCCCGAGCCGCTGGCGCCGAGCAAGGCGACGAATTCGCCGGGGGCAATGTCCAGGTCAAGCCCATCGATGACCCGTTGCTGGCCGAATTGGCGCACCACATTGCGCAACTGCACCGCAGCTTCAATCGTCGACATATCAGTTCCTCACAAAGGATGGGCGCCAGGCCAGGGCGAAACGTTCGAGGGTGCGGATCAGGCCGTCGATCAACAGGCCGAGTACGCTGTAGATCAGCAGGCAGATCACGATGACATCGGTGCGCATGAAATCGCGGGCATCACTGGCGAGGAAGCCGATGCCGGCGGTGGTGTTGATCTGCTCGACAAACACCAGTGCCAGCCACGAGATGCCCAGGGCATAGCGCAAGCCGACAAAAAACGAGGGCAACGAGCCGGGCAAGATCACATGCCAGATCAGCTCGCGACGGTTCAGGCCCAGGGTGTTGGCAGCCTCGATCAACTTGGGGTCGATGTTGCGGATGCCGGCGAACAGGTTGAGGTACACCGGGAACGTGGTGCCGGTGACGATCAGCGCGATCTTGGTGAACTCGCCAATGCCGAACCACAGGATGAACAGCGGCACCAGGGCCAGCGAAGGAATGGTGCGCAGCATCTGCATGGGCGAATCGAGGATCACCTCGCCGCGCTTGGACAAGCCGGTGATCAAGGCCGCCACCACGCCGATGCTGACGCCGATACTCAAGCCGAACAACGCGCGTTGCAGCGACACCAGCAGGTGCTTGCCGAGTTCGCCGGAGACGATCATCGCCCACAGCGTGCCGCCGATCTGCGAAGGCGCGGCGATCACGCGCGTGGGGATCCAGCCCAACTGCGAGGCCAGCTCCCAGAGCAGCAACAGCACGATCGGGCTGACCAGCCGCAGCACCGCGTCGGGCGTGCGCCAGCCACGGGTCGCTTTCAGCTGGCCCTCGGCTTTATTGAGGGAAATCGTCTCGGTCATTGGCCTTCCTGTTCAAAACGTCACGGCCGGGAGCGCCGTTGCGGGTCCATGCTAAGCGCATAAAAAACCCTGGTGAAAGTCTTTCTGGGAATAACCTAATGCGATCAACATGCAAATTACTGATACATCAAATAATTTATGATTCTGTTTTTTAATAATTAGGTTAGAACCAATCGGCATTTTACAGGCCCCTTCCCTGCCCCTACTTTGGACGCGAATAACCGACCCCCTGCCCGGCGGAGGTGCAACCCGCGAACTCGACAAGGACAGACCATGAGCATTGAATTCATCGGCTACATCGGCGGCCACCACGCTTCCGAGATCCACCCGCGCAGCGGCCCGACCCTGCAACCGGACTACGTGGAAACCGTGGCCCGCGCCCACGAAGAGGCCGGCTTCGACCGCGCCCTGGTGGCCTTCCATTCCAATAGCCCGGACAGCACGCTGATCGCCTCGCATGCCGCCAGCGTGACCAAGAAGCTGCAATTTCTGATCGCGCATCGCCCAGGCTTTGCCCAGCCGACCCTGGCCGCCCGCCAGTTCACCACCCTCGACGTATTCAACGGCGGGCGCACCGCCGTGCATATCATCACCGGCGGCGACGACCGCGAACTGCGCGCCGATGGCAGCCATATCGGCAAGGACGAACGCTACGCGCGCACTGACGAATACTTGAGCGTGGTGCGCCAGGAATGGACCAGCGAGCAACCGTTCGACTTCACGGGCACCTACTACCAGGTCGAAGGCGCGTATTCCACGGTGAAGTCGCCGCAACAGCCGCATATCCCGCTGTACTTCGGCGGTTCCTCACAGGCCGCGATTGAAGTGGCGGGCAAGCACGCCGACGTGTACGCGTTGTGGGGCGAAACCTATGAGCAAGTGCGCGAGATCGTGACCCAGGTGCGCGCCGAGGCGGCCAAGCACGGGCGCACCATCCGCTTCAGCCTGTCGTTGCGGCCGATCCTGGCCGAGACCGAGGAACTGGCGTGGGCACGTGCCGAGACCATCCTGCAGCAGGCTACCGCGCTGGCCGAGAAGAATGGCTTTGTGCGCCGCGAACCACCGAACGAGGGCTCGCGCCGCTTGCTGGCAGCGGCAGCACAAGGCTCGCGCCTGGACAAGCGTCTGTGGACCGGGATTGCGGGCTTGCTCGGGGCCCAGGGGAACTCGACCTCACTGGTCGGGACCGCCGAGCAAGTCGCCGAGGCGCTGGTGGATTACTACGACTTGGGGATCACCACGTTCCTGATCCGTGGGTTCGACCCGCTCAACGATGCGATCGATTACGGCAAGCGGTTGATCCCGCTCACCCGCCAGCTGATCGCCGAGCGCGAGCAAGCACAACAAGTGGCATAAACACACGCCCTGTAGGCGCAGGCAAGCCAGCCCCTGCAGGGGGCTGGCGCTTATATGCAGATCAGTTCTTGTAGTCGGTATCGGTGCGTTCCAACTGCCGGATCAGCGCATTCCAATGCCGCGCCACCCCCGGTCCATCCCCCGCCTTGAATGCCTCAGCCTGCTTCTCGACCTTGGCCACCACCTCGGTCGGCGGGAAGATCAACTCTGCGTTGCCCGCCGCCTGCGCCGCGATCTGGATATTGCACGCACGCTCCAGCCCCTGCAGTTGCTGGAAGGCGTGTTCAACGCTGATCCCGGCGGTCAACAGGCCGTGGTTGCGCAGGATCATCACACTCTTGTCACCCAGGTCGGCGACCAGGCGCTCGCGCTCGTCGAGGTCCAGCGCCACGCCTTCGTAGCCGTGGTAAGCCACGCGCCCGGAGAAACCGATGGAATGCTGGGAGATCGGCAGCAGGCCGTCTTTCTGCGCCGACACTGCGATGCCGTCGCGTGTATGCGTGTGCAGCACTGCTTGCAAGTCGTGGCGTGCGCCGTGGATGGCGCTGTGGATCACGTAGCCGGCGTAGTTGATGCCCAGGCCGGTAGGGTCGTCGACGATGGTGCCGTCGAGGTCGACCTTGACCAGGTTGGAGGCGCTGATTTCATCGAACAACAGGCCGAAGGCGTTGATCAGGAAATGCTCCTCCGGGCCCGGTACGCGGGCGGAGAAGTGCGTGTAGATGTGGTCGGTCCACTTGTACAGGGCCGCCAGGCGATAAGCGGCGGCCAGTTTGACACGCACTTCCCATTCTTCCGGAGTGACGCGCTGGCGAACATTGTTGGAAACGCTGGAGATCGAGGTGACGCTGCTCATGGCAAAACTTCCTGGATGGCCTTAAGGACTTCCAGGCAAGCCTAGGGGATGCAAAAAAATAATAAAAAGCACATTTTAATCTAAGCTAATTATCATATTTTTTTATAACCCAACTAACACCATCTCCCCCCGCAGGAGCCCGGCTTGTCGGCGATGGCGTCCTTGAGCAATGCCCTGGTCTCGAGGGTCTCATCGCCGGCCAGCCGGGCTCCTGCACCGGGCGGGTCAGGCGGCGTTGCGGATCTTGTGCAGGGAATTTGCCACCAGCTTGCCGAACGCATCCACCGGCCCCTGCAGGTTGCCGAGGAAGTGCGGGTAGATCAGCCACAGGTCCATCACCGGCTTGAAATCCTTGAGCGGCATCACCGCCAGTTGCTCGCGGTGCGCGCTGCGCTCCAGCAGGGGCCGTGGCACCAGGCCCAGGCCGAGGCCGTCCGCCACCAGGCCCAGTTGCAGCTCGGTGCCGAAGGTTTCCAGGTTGACCCGCAAGGCCAGGCCCTGGTCCGACAAGGTGCGCTGCAACCCCGCGCGGAAGCCGCAACCGTCCGGGTTGAGGATCCAGCCGCTCTGGTACACGTCCGCCAGCTTGCAGGGTTTCTTCGGCAGTTGTGCCTTGGCACACACCACCACCAATTCCATCTTGCCGATCGACTCGCCCACCACGTTGTCCGGGAAAATCTTGCCGGCCGGGAACAGCGCCGCTGCGGCATCCAGCTCACCGCGCTCGATCTTGCCCACCAGTTGGCTGCCCCAGCCGGTGGCGACCTGCGCGCGCAAATCGGGGTATTCGGTGCGCAGGTGCTTGAGTGCGTCGAGCAGCACCACGTCGCCGATGGTCTGCGGCACGCCCAGGCGCAGCAGGCCGGTGGGCGGTGCGTCGGTGGCGACCAGCTCGCGCAGGGCATCCATCTCGCGCAGGATCAGCCGGCATTGCTCATAGACGCGGGTGCCGATCAGCGTAGGCTTGAGGGGCTTGGTGTTGCGGTCGAACAACTCCACACCCAGCGCCTGCTCGAAGTTCTGCACACGGCGGGTAATGGCCGGCTGGGTCAGTTGCAACGACTCGGCGGCATGGCTGATGGACTGGCAACGAATCACTTCGACAAAGGCATCGATATCGTCAATTTTCATTTGGGCCGCACATAGAGAACAGTCATTAAGATGTGTGCGAAGCATAGTTGCAGGAACGCAGTCTGGATAGCCCGCGCTGCAATCGATAACGTCTAACGCTATTCAGACCGGTTCTAAATTACCTGCAGCTATAAGCTAATCATTAAAAAATAGCATATTAACTATAAACATTATGCTTAGATAAACCCATCAACACCCACCGATGGAATTGTCATGACCCAGGCCCGACACCCCGAGAGACTCAGAGCCTTCATAGGCGCCCTGGCGGAATTGATCGACGGCAATCCACGCGAAGGCGACCTGTTGCACCGTGGCGGCAAACTGCTCGCGCAACTGGTCAGCCATGATGACTGGCTCCCCGATGAATTTGCCCAACCCGACCCCGAGCGCTACCAGCAATTTTTGCTGCATGCCGATTCGCGCCAGCGCTTCAGCATCGTCAGCTTTGTCTGGGGGCCGGGGCAAAACACGCCGATCCATGACCACCGAGTGTGGGGCCTGATCGGCATGTTGCGCGGCGCGGAATTTTCCCAAGGCTTCGAGCGCGCGCCTGACGGTCGCCTGGTCGCCGAAGGCAAGCCGATCCAGCTGGTGCCGGGCCAGGTCGAGGCGGTGTCGCCCAAGGTCGGCGATATCCATCAGGTCAGCAATGCCCACAGCGACCAGGTGTCCATCAGCATTCATGTGTACGGCGCCAATATCGGCGCCGTGCGCCGCGCGGTGTACCAGCCCGACGGCAGCGAGAAACTGTTTATCTCCGGTTATTCCAACGCCTTCCTCCCGAATATCTGGGATTTGTCCAAAGAAAAGAGCCCTGCCCTATGAGTACCGTATCGACCCGTAGCTTCGCCCGGATTCGCCAGGCCCTGTTGGACCGTGAAGAAGTCGCCCTGGTAGACGTGCGCGAAGAAGCGCCATTTGCCGAGTCCCACCCGTTGTTCGCCGCGAACATCCCGCTGTCCAAGCTGGAGCTGGAGGTGTATTCGCGCATCCCGCGCCGTGACACCCAGGTCACCGTCTACGACAACGGTGAAGGCCTGGCCGCCCGCGCCGCCGAGCGCCTGATTGCGCTGGGCTACACCCAGGTGAGCCTGCTTGAAGGCGGGCTGGAAGGTTGGCGCCAGGCCGGTGGAGAGCTGTTTATCGACGTCAACGTGCCCAGCAAAGCATTCGGCGAGCTGGTCGAAAGCGAGCGCCACACACCCTCGCTGGCCGCTGAAGAAGTGCAGGCGCTGCTCGACAACCAGGCCGATGTGGTGGTGCTCGACGCCCGCCGCTTCGACGAATACCAGACCATGAGCATCCCCACCGGCATCAGCGTGCCCGGTGCCGAACTGGTACTGCGCGCCCGTGAACTGGCGCCCGACCCGGCCACCCGCATCATCGTCAACTGCGCCGGGCGGACCCGCAGCATTATCGGCACGCAGTCGCTGATCAACGCCGGCGTGGCCAACCCCGTCTCCGCACTGCGCAACGGCACCATCGGCTGGACATTGGCCGGGCAGAAACTCGCCCATGGCCAATCACGCCGCTTTGCACCGACCTCGGAAGAACATCGCCAGGTCGCCGCCGTCGATGCCCGCCGCGTCGCCGACAAGGCCCGCGTTGGCCGGGCCACCCTCGCCGATCTGCACGCCTGGCAGCAGCAAACCGCGCGCACCACCTACCTGTTCGATGTGCGCACCCCGGAAGAATTCGAAGCCGGCCACCTGCCGGGCGCCCGCTCCACCCCCGGCGGCCAGTTGGTGCAGGAAACCGACCACGTCGCCAGTGTGCGCGGTGCGCGCCTGGTGCTGGCGGATGACGACGGCGTGCGGGCCAACATGTCCGCCTCCTGGCTGGCGCAATTGGGCTGGGAAGTGCACGTGCTGGATGACCTGCAAGCGGCGCACTTCAGCGAAAAAGGCGCCTGGGTCGCCCCGGTGCCCGCGCCGCCCCAGGCCGAATTGATCAGCCCGCAGACCCTCGCCGACTGGCAGGCCCATGGCGACACCGTGGTGCTGGATTTCACTGCCAGCGCCAACTACGTGAAGCGCCATATCCCCGGCGCCTGGTGGGCCCTGCGCGCGCAGTTGCCCGAAGCCCTGGCCAAGGTGCCGGCCGCCCAGCGCTATGTACTCACCTGCGGCAGCAGCCAACTGGCGCGCCTGGCGGTGGCCGAGGTCGAGGCCATCACCGGCAAGCAGGTGTTCCTGCTGCAGGACGGCACCGCCGGCTGGATCAACGCGCAACTGCCGCTGGAAGAAGGCGAGACGCACCTGGCCTCCCCGCGCATCGACCGCTATCGCCGTCCATACGAAGGCACCGACAACCCCAAGGAAGCCATGCAGGC
Source organism: Pseudomonas sp. GW821-FHT09C08 (assembly GCF_059418125.1). Lineage (NCBI taxonomy): Bacteria > Pseudomonadati > Pseudomonadota > Gammaproteobacteria > Pseudomonadales > Pseudomonadaceae > Pseudomonas > Pseudomonas sp. GW821-FHT09C08. The sequence continues at coordinate 48,823 of NZ_JBWKPG010000017.1, forward strand.
TTACCTGGACTGGGAATTCGGCCTGGTCGAGCAACTGGGCCGCGACGGCACCCACGGTTTCTATGTGATCTGATTGACCTGACCCGCCTGCACCCACCCCGGGTGCAGGCCCCCACATCCGACCCCTCTCCAGGCGGAGGCTGAACCCACACACGAGAGGACACCCGCATGACCCTGCATATCACCCGCCTGGAACCCACCCTCGGCGCCGAAATCGGCGGTATCGACCTGCGCCAGCCGCTGACCTCGGCGCTGCGCGATGAACTGCGCCACCTGCTGCTCACGCACAAGGTGCTGTTCTTCCGCGACCAGGCCATCAACACCGAACAGCAGATCGCCTTCGCCAAGGAATTCGGCGAGCTGTACGTGCACCCCACCACCCAGCAAAACGACCCGTCGCGCCCCCAGGCCCACCTGATCGAAGCCCAGGACGAGCGCAAGCTCTACGGCCCGCGCACCAGCGGCCGTTGGCACACCGACACCAGCTGGTTGCTGCAACCCACGCTCGGCGCCGTGCTGCGCGCGGTGGACTTGCCGGAAGTCGGCGGCGACACCCTGTGGGCCGACACCGGGGCGGTGTACCGCGCGTTGCCGGATGACCTGCGCGCTGAAATCGACAACCTGCATGTGGTCCACGACTTCAAGAAAGCCCTCGACAAGGTCGGCTACGACTACCCGATCCTCGCCCACCCGCTGGTGCGCACCCACCCGGAAACCGGCGAAGACGGGCTGTTCATCAACTTCTCGCAGAACCCTTCGGTGATCGGCTGGACGCCCCAGCAAAGCAAGCAACTGATCGACCGCCTGCTGCAGGAATTCAACAAGCCGGAGCACCAGGTGCGCTTCAAGTGGCGTCCGGGCTCGGTGGCGTTCTGGGACAACCGCTCGACCCTGCACTACCCGGTCTACAACTACGGCGACTACCCGCGTCGCATGGAGCGGGTGCTGATTGCCTATGACGACATTCCGCATCGGGTCAGAGCCGCTGACGCGGCCTGATCACCCTTTAAAAGTCCCACACAGATTCACTGTGGCAGCGGGCTTGCTCGCGAAGGCGGCGGTTCAGCCAGCTCATGGGTAGCTGACACCACCTTCGCGAGCCAGCCCGCGCCCACACGGGATCTGCGGTGTTCTTTGGTCTCCTGGAATCAGCCCCCATGCCTCCATCCCGCTTTCAATACGGCGCAGTCGCGCTGACCCTGCTCGCCATAAATGTCCCGGCCCAAGCCGAAGACCCGGACAAAACCCTCGGTACCGTGGTGGTCACCGGCAACCGTGGCAATCAGGCGCGGACCATCGCCGACAGCCCCTCGCCCATCGACGTGATCAGTGCCGAACAGCTGCAGGCCAGTGGCAAGGTCGGCCTCAAGGAACTCCTGGCGCGCCTGCTGCCGTCGTTCAACCTGCCGGCGATCAATGGCGGTGGGACGTCGTGGTCGGTGCGCGGAGTGACCATGCGCGGGCTGTCCGGCGACCAGGTGCTGGTCCTGGTCAACGGCAAGCGCCGCCACAACACCGCGCTGATCAACAACCTGGCGCGCATCGGCACGGCGGCGGTACCGGTCAACCTCGACCTGATCCCGGTGTCGGCCATCGACCATATCGAAGTGCTGCGCGACGGCGCTTCCGCGCAGTACGGTTCGGACGCAATCGCCGGGGTGATCAATATCATCCTCAAGGAAAACGACAGCGGCGGCAGCGCCGAAACCTCCTTCGGCCGCTACGGTGCGGGCGACGGCGACACCGTGCACCAGACCGTCAACTACGGCCTGGCGCTGCCCAACGACGGCTTCGCCAACCTGGCGCTGGACAGCAAGGAACAGGAACCCTTCAACCGCACCGGCAGTGCCACCGGCCGCCTCTACGGCACCGCCGCCGCCCCCGACAGCCGCGATCAGACGGTCAACCGCCACGGCTGGAACCCCAGCTACGGCCTGGGTCGCGAGAAGGTCACCAACGCCAGCTACAACCTTGAACTGCCGCTGCAGGACGACCTCAAGTTCTACTCGTTCTCCACCGCCAGCTACATGGAAACCACCAAGGTCACCGGCAACTACCGCCCCAATGAGATCACCTCCCTGGCCGGCGACCCGAACACGCCCTACCCCGATGGCATCCACGCGCAACGGCGCAACCGCACCAAGGACTTCCAGGTGGCGGGCGGCTTCAAGGGCCTGGTCGGTGGTTGGGACTACGACATCAGTTCCACCTGGGGTGAAGACGATTCGACCCTCAACGCCAACAACACCCTCAACCCATCCCTGGGGCCGACCAGCCCGACCTCGTTCAACCTGGCCTCGCAGATCTTCGACCAGTGGACCAACAACCTCGACCTCAGCCGCACCTTCGATATCGGCCTGAGCCACCCGCTGCAAACCGCATTCGGCTTCGAGTACCGCTGGGAGAAATACCAGATCGAGGCCGGCGACTACGCGTCCTATACGCCCGGCAACTACGTGCTGCCCAGTGGTCCCTTCGCCGGCCAAACACCGTTGCCGGGCCTGGCGTCGTATAACGGCACCAGCACCGCGGATGCCGGCGAGATCAGTCGCAGCAACGTCGCCAGCTATGTCGACCTGGGCCTGGACGTGACGGACCGCTGGTACATCGGCGCCGCCGCCCGCTATGAGCGCTACACCCAGGACATCGGCAGCACGTGGAGCGGCAAGCTGTCGACGCGCTTCAAGCTCACGCCCGAGTTTGCCCTGCGCGGCACGATCAACAACGGGTTCCGGGCACCGTCGCTGGCACAGACGATCTACGCCTCGTCGACCTTCACCTCCGGCGGCGTAGTCAACGGCCAGCAGGTCTCGGTACCGGTCAAGGTGCTGCCGGTGGACACCCCCGAGGCCCAGGCCCTGGGCGCGGAAAAACTCAAGCCCGAGAAGTCGCTGAACTACAGCCTGGGCTTCACCTACGAGCCGACCGCGAACTACCGGCTGACCACCGACCTGTACCAGATCGGCATTCGCGACCGCATCGTTTCCACCAGTCTGCTGGGCGGGCCGGCGGTGTCGCAGATCCTGGTCGCCAACGGCCTGTCGCCGGGCCTGTACGCGCAGTACTACACCAACGCCGTCGACACCCGCACCCGTGGCATCGACATCATCAACGAATACCGCCAGCAGCTCGACCAGTACGGCCAGGTGCGCTGGAGCCTGGCCTACAACTGGAACCAGACCAAGATCGAAAAGCTCCAGGACACCCCACCTGCGCTGGCCAGCCTGGGCTCCAACTACCAGATCTTCGACCGCCGCCTGCAAAAGGACCTGACCGTCGCCACCCCGCAATCCAAGTTGATCCTGGCGGCCAACTGGAAGGTCAGCGCCTACACCCTCAACCTCGCCCTGACCCGCTTCGGCAGCTACATCGAAGGTGACAACAACCCGATCAACGATCGCAAGTTCAGCGCCAAATGGATCAGCGATGTCGACGCCGCCTACGACATCACCAAGCATTTCACCCTGGCCCTGGGGGCCAACAACCTGTTCAACGTCTACCCGGATAAAAAAGGCATCAAGGACTGGGCCGGCGGGTACGAGTATGGGCAGTTCTCGCCCTTCGGATTTGGTGGCGCGTATTACTACACGCGCCTGGCGTATAACTTCTGAGGCGCGGGTAATGACTGAATTGAATAGCGATGTATTGATCATCGGCGGCGGGTTGGCGGGCACCTGGGCCGCCATCGCGGCGGCGCGCGAAGGAGCCAGGGTGATCCTCGTCGACAAGGGCTACTGCGGCACCAGCGGCGTGACCGCCACCGCCGGACCCGGCCACTGGTGGGTGCCGCCCGACGCCCGTGAAGCGGCGATCGACAAACGCCTGGGCACCGCCTATGGCCTTGCCGATGCACGCTGGATGGCCCGCGCCATCGACACCACCTGGACCAGCCTGCCGGGGCTGAGCGGCTACTACGACTTCCCGCAGGACGCACATGGCGTGACCCAGTATCGCGGGCTGCGCGGCCCCGAATACCTGCGCGGCCTCAGGCGGCGCGTGCTGGACAGTGGCGTGACGATTCTCGACCACCACCCCGCGCTGGAACTGCTGCGTGACGATCACGGCGCAGTGGTCGGCGCACGCGGCTGGCGCCGCCAGGCCGGCGGTGACTGGCTGATCCGCGCCGGCGCGGTGGTGCTGGCCACGGGTGGCTGCGCGTTCCTGTCGCGCCTGCTGGGCAACCACACCAATACCGGCGACGGCTACCTGATGGCCGCCGAGGCCGGCGCCGAACTGTCGGGCATGGAGTTTTCCAACTACTACTGCATCGCCGCCGCAGGCAGCAGCATGACCCGTTCGATGGTGTACAGCTTTGGCGAGTATTTCGATGCCGCGGATCGGCCGCTGGGGATTGCCACCGGTCCTGGCTTCACCGAAGACCTGGCCAGGGCGCTGCTCAACGGTCCGGTGTATTGCCGCCTGAACCGCGTGCCGCCGGATATCCGCGCACAACTGCCGAGTATCCAGCCCAACCTGATGCTGCCGTTCGACCGGCGCGGAGTCGACCCTTATCGCCAGCGATTCGCCGTGACCCTGCATCCCGAAGGCACCATTCGCGGCGTCGGCGGTTTACGCCTGGTCGATGACGATTGCCAGACCACTGTGCCCGGCGTCTTCGCTGCCGGGGATGCCGCCAGCCGCGAGCCGATTGCCGGCGCCACCTCCGGCGGCGGCGCGCAGAATTCGGCCTGGGCGCTCTCCACCGGGCAATGGGCCGGTCGCGGTGCCGCGCGGCTGGCCCGCCAAAAAGCGCTGTATCACGGCGCGCTGCGAGGCTTTGACGGCGCGGTGGGCGGCAGTGCCGAACTGATCCAACGCATCCAGGCCGAAGTCCATCCGCTGGACAAGAACCTGTTCCGCAGCGGCGCCCAACTGGCGCGCTCGCTGCGTGAACTGGACAACATCTGGGACCAGATCAGCGACGGCCCACCCTGCCCCGACAACCCATTGCGCGCCCGCGAAACCGTGGCCATGGCCGCCACCGCGCGTTGGTGCTACACCGCCGCCGCGTTGCGCAAGGAAAGCCGCGGCATGCACCAGCGCAGCGACACACCGCGGCAGCATTCGCAGTTTGACGCGCATTTGCGGTTGGCTGGAGTGGGCCAGGTGCAGGCGCGTTTCGACCCCATCCATCAAGGCCACCCACAATGATTGAACTGATCTACTCCGACCTGTGCAACGGCTGTGGCCAATGTGTCGCCGTCTGCCCCACCAACGTGCTTGCCGCCGACGCCCTGGGCAAACCCGTGATTGCCGACCAGCTGGCCTGCCAGACCTGCTTCATGTGTGAGCTGTATTGCAGCAGCGATGCACTGTACGTCGACCCCGACTGCGAGCAGCTGCGCCACCCCGATCCCGTGGCAGTCCGCGAAGCCGGGCTGCTCGGCCAATACCGCCGCGACTCGGGCTGGGACGAATGGGCCGATGACCCTGCCCACCGCAACGAGCACTGGCGCATGGATGGCATCTTCGCCCTGGCCCGCAGCGCGCCGCCAAATGCAATTAGAGAATAATCAGTTCACACATAATCAAATATTTTAATAATTAACATATAACCAAAAAGAACTTCACAGCGAGTTTTTATGGGCATAACGTTAACCCCACTCACCGACCCCTTCTCCAGGCGGAGGTAACCGAACCCCTTCTTGATCTGCCTGGAGCCTGCATCCCATGGTCTTTACCACCCCCTTCAAACGCTTGCTCCTGGGCGCCGCCCTTGCCCTCGGCCTGAGCGGCGGCGCCCACGCCGCCGACCTGCAGCCACTGCGGGTGGCCAACCAGAAATCCACCATCAAGGCACTCCTGGAAGTCTCCGGCGAAACCAAGAACGTCCCGTATGAAATCCAGTGGTCGGAATTCCCCTCCGCCTCGCCCCTGGGTGAAGCCTTGAATGCCGGCGCCGTGGACATCGGCGCCCTCGGTGATGCGCCCTACGTGTTCGCACTGGGTGCCGGTGCCTCGCTCAAGGTGGTCAGCATCATCCACGCCGAAGGGCGCAATACCACCGCGCTGCTGGTGCCCAAGGACTCGCCGATCAAGACTGTCGCCGACCTCAAGGGCAAGAAGATCGTTACCGGACGCGGCTCAATCGGTCATTACCTGGCGATCAAGGCCCTGGCCACTGCCGGGCTGACCACCAAGGATGTGCAGTTCATTTTCCTGTTGCCCAGCGAATCACGCCTGGTGCTGGATAACGGCACCGCCGACGCCTGGGCCACCTGGGACCCGTACACCACCGTGGTCACCTCGCAAAGCCAGGCCCGCGTGCTGATCAGTGGCAGCAACCTGCTGAGCAACCACCTGTACCTCGCCGCCACCAGCCAGGCCATCGCCGACAAGCGCCCGCAACTCGACGACTTTGTCGCACGCCTCGACCGCGCCTATGCGTGGGCCAACACCCACCCCAATGAATACGCTGCCGCCCAGGCCAAGATCACCGGCCTGCCGCTGGCAGTCCACGTGGAAGTGGCCAAGGACACCCGCCTGAGCCCGGTCGCCATCGACGACTCGGTGATCAGCGGCCTGCAAGCGACCGCCGACACTTATCAAAAAGAAGGCCTGTTGACCAAGCACATCGACGTGTCGCAAGGCTTCGACAAGAGCTTTAACGCCAAGCGTGTCCCCTTTTCCCAAGCATCGCGCTAACAGGAGCAGAACATGAGCAAGCCACATCCCTCCAAGCCACGCCATTTGAAACTGGGTGCCATGGTCCACGGTGTCGGCCACGGTTGGGGCGAATGGCGCCACCCGAACGCCCAACCGAATGCCAGCACCCACTTCGGGTTCTACAAGCAGCAGACTGAACTGGCCGAAGCTGCCAAGTTCGACTTCGTGTTCATCGCCGACAGCCTGCATATCCATGCCAAATCCAGCCCGCACTACCTCAACCGCTTCGAGCCGCTGACGATCCTCTCGGCCCTCGCCGCCATCACCACGAACATCGGTCTCGTCGCCACGGTGACGGTCAGCTACACCGAGCCCTACCAAGTGGCTCGCCAGTTCTCGTCGCTGGACCATATCAGCGGCGGCCGCGCCGGCTGGAACGTGGTGACCTCGTGGCTCAGCGGCACCGCCGACAACTTCGGCAAGGCCGAGCACCCGCCCCACGCCGTGCGCTACCGCATCGCCAAGGAACACGTGAACGTGGTCAAGGGCCTGTGGGATTCCTGGGAAGACGACGCCTTTGCCTACAACAAGCAAAGCGGCGAATTCTTCACCCCGGACAAGCTGCATGCACTGAATCACAAGGGCGAGTTCTTCGCGGTCAAGGGCCCGCTCAACATCGCACGCTCGCGCCAGGGTCAACCGGTGATTTTCCAGGCCGGTACCTCGGAGGATGGGCGCAACTTCGCCGCCGAAAACTCCGACGCGATCTTTGTGCACGTGGAGAGCATCGAGGAAGGCCTGGCCTATTCCCAGGACCTGAAACGCCGCGCCACAGGCTTTGGGCGTGACGCCGACAGCCTGTCGATCCTGCCGGGTATCCGGCCGATTGTCGGCCGCGATGAAGCCGAAGTGGAACGCCGCTATCAGCAGGCCGTGGACCTGGTCACCGTCGAAGACGCGATTGTCGCCCTCGGCCGCCCGTTCAATGACCATGACTTCAGCAAGTACCCCCTGGACGCGCCCTTCCCGGAACTTGGCGACCTCGGCGCCAACAGCCAGAAAGGCGGCTCCGACCGGATCAAGCAACTGGCCAGGGACGAAGGCCTGACCCTGCGCGAAGTGGCGCTGCGGTTCTCGCGGCCCAAGCGTGATTTTGTCGGCACCCCCGAGCAAGTCGCCGATGCCATCCAGACCTGGTTCGAGCGCGGTGCCAGCGACGGTTTCATCATCAACTCGGTGCTGCCGGACGGCTTGCAGTACTTCACCGAACTGGTGGTGCCCGTGTTGCAACAGCGCGGCCTGTTCCGCACCGAGTACAGCGGCCACACGCTGCGCGACAACCTTGGCCTGGACGTGCCGGCCAACCGCTACAGCGTCGCCGCCGAGGTCGAAGCGCAACAGGAGGCGCTGGCATGAGCGAATCCCTCAACCGTCAATTAGCGGATCTGCACGCCGAGCGCGTGGCTTCCTGGGCACCGGCGGCGTTGCAGGTCAACATCGACCAGCGCCAGCGCCTGGTCGATGAAGCACGGCCCGACGACTATGTGCAGGTCGGCGATGAACTGGACCCATTCACCCTGCTCAATGTGGAAGGCGGCGAACTCAACCGCGATCTGCTGCTGGCCGATGGGCCGGCGGTGCTGATCTTCTTCCGCTTTGCCGGCTGCCCGGCGTGCAATCTCGCCCTGCCCTATTACGAACGCCAACTCTACCCACGCCTGCGCGAACTGGGGGTGCCGCTGGTGGCGGTCAGCCCGCAGGTGCCTGAGCGGCTGGTGGAGATCAAGACCCGCCATAACCTGCAATTGCTGGTGGCCAGCGACACCGACAACAACCTCGGCCGGCGCCTGGGCATCCTCTACAGTTTCGACGAAGCCTCGCGCAACGCCGCATTGGCCAAGGGCAACCACATCGGCGACACCACCGGCACCGGGACCTGGGAACTGCCGCAACCGACGGTGGTGGTGATCGCCAGGGACGGCACAGTGGCCTTCGTCGAAGTGAGCCCGGATTGGCTGGTGCGCACCGAGGCCGAGCCGGTGCTGCAGGTGGTGGAGCGACTGCTGGGCCAACAGCCCGTACGCATCGCTATCTAAGCCCACAACCCCCTGTAGGCGCCGGCTTGCCGGCGCCCACATTTTTGACCGAGTACATTGTTATGACCCAACCGTCTCTGCGCTCCGTGGAAGTCGCCAACTTCGAAGCCCTGCTCGAACGCCTCAGCGCCGAGCTGGCGAGCACCGCGCACCTGTATGACGAGAGCGGCGCGTTCCCGCATGCCAACTTCAAGTTGTTGCATGAACACGGCCTGGTCGCCCTCACCGTGCCCAAGGCCCTGGGCGGCGGCGGCGCCAGCCTGCCGCAGGCGCGCAAGGCGATCAGTGCGATTGCCAGGGGCGAGCCGTCCACTGCGCTGATCCTGGTGATGCAATACCTGCAACACACCCGCCTGCAAGACAGCAAGAACTGGCCGGTCCACCTGCGTACGCAAGTGGCCAAGGACGCGGTGCGCGACGGTGCCTTGATCAATGCGCTGCGCGTCGAACCCGACCTCGGCACCCCGGCCCGTGGCGGGCTGCCGGCGACCACCGCAGTGCGCACCGCCGAGGGCTGGCGCATCAGCGGGCGCAAGATCTACTCCACCGGCAGCCATGGCCTGAGCTGGTTCAGCGTGTGGGGCCGCAGCGATGACGCCGACCCGCTGGTGGGCGCCTGGCTGGTGCCCAAGGACAGCCCCGGCGTGAGCATTATCGACACCTGGGACCACCTGGGCATGCGCGCCACCTGCAGCCATGAAGTGGTGCTCGACAATGTGCTGGTGCCGCTGGACCACGCCGTCAGCGTCAGCCCCTGGAGTGCCCCGCAGCCGGAGCTGGATGGCGATGGCTTCCTGTGGATGTCGGTGCTGCTGTCATCGGTGTACGACGCGGTGGCCCACGCCGCGCGGGACTGGCTGGTGAACTGGCTGGAAGAACGCAAGCCGTCCAACCTCGGTGCAGCGTTGTCGACGCTGCCGCGTTTTCAGGAAACCGTCGGGCATATCGACACCCTGCTGTTTGCCAACCGCAGCCTGCTGGACGCCGCCGCCGAAGGTCATACCCCGGCGGCCAACGCAGCCCAGTTGAAGTACCTGGTCACCAACAATGCCATCCGCGCGGTGGAACTCGCCATCGAGGCCTCGGGCAACCCCGGCCTGTCGCGTCACAGCCCGCTGCAACGACACTACCGCGACGTGCTCTGCAGTCGCGTGCATACCCCGCAGAATGACGCCGTGCTGCAAGGCGTCGGCAAAGCGGTCTTCGCCCAACGCCAGAAGGAACGCACATGAGTCAGGTGATTATTGCCAGCCAGCTCGACGAGGATTACAACGACGTGATCCGCGAGCGCCTGCGCGCGCTGCACGCCGACGCCGAAGTGATCGGTGTGCCGCCAGGGGTGCCGAGCGACCTGCCGCCGCAGGCGAATATCCTGTTGCTGCGCCCGATCAACGTGCGCGGCTACACCGCCCCGGACACCCCGCCACCGGGTTGGCCCTACGGCGCACAGTGGGTGCACCTGGTGTCGTCGGGCATCGATTTCTACCCGCAATGGCTGTTCAACGGGCCACCGGTGACCACCTCCCGAGGCAGCGCGGCCGACAACCTCGCCGAGTTCGCGTTGGCGGCGATCTTTGCCGCGTCCAAGCATTTGCCGGACATCTGGGTGAAGGACGCCCAGTGGCATTTCACCCCGTTGCGCCCGCTCAAAGGCACCACGCTGGGCATCCTCGGCTTCGGCGCAATTGGCGCGAGCCTGGCGCACAAGGCACTGGCCCTGGGCATCCAGGTCGTGGCACTGCGCCAAAGCCAGGCGCCGTTTGGCGTTGCCGGTGTGGAAGCGGCCAAGGACATCCACGACCTGTTCGCCCGCGCCGACCACCTGGTGGTGGCAGCCCCGCTGACCGAATCCACGCGGCATATCATCAACCGCGGTGTACTCGGCAACGCCAAGCCCGGGCTGCACCTGATCAATATCGCACGCGGTGGCCTGCTGGATCAGGAGGCGCTGCTCGAAGCACTCGACAACGGACAGATCGGGCTGGCATCGCTGGACGTGACCGAACCGGAACCACTGCCGGATGGGCACCCGTTGTATACCCACCCGAGAGTCAGGTTGTCGCCGCACACTTCGGCCATTTCCACCAATAGCCGCAACGAAATTGCGGACACGTTCCTGGCGAATCTGGAGAAGTATGTCGCAGGGGCTGAACTCGCCAACCTGGTCAACACCTGACACAGCCACATTGCAAGGATCTGCAGACTTACACCGATTACAAATGTGGGAGCGGGCTTGCTCGCGAAGGCGGACTGTCAGTCAACAAACTCATCGACTGACCCACCGCTTTCGCGGGCAAGCCCGCTCCCACAGTGTTCCCAATGTTGACTGCGGGATATCACTTGATGCGGTAGTGGAGATCGCAAGGATCTGCAGACTGCACCGATTACAAAGGTGGGAGCAGGTTTGCTCGCGAAGGCGGACTGTCAGTCAACAAACTCATCGACTGACCTACCGCTTTCGCGAGCAAGCCCGCTCCCACAGGGGCCCCGGTGTTGACTGCGGGATATCACTTGATGCGGAAGTGGAGATCGCAAGGATCTGCAGACTGCCCCGATTACAAAGGTGGGAGCGGGCTTGCCCGCGAAGGCGCCATGTCAGTCAACACATTCATCGACTGACCCACCGCTTTCGCGAGCAAGCCCGCTCCCACAAGGGGGCCCGGTGTTGACTGCGGGATATCACTTGATGCGGTAGTGGAGATCAAGGATATGCAGACTGCACCGATTACAAAGGTGGGAGCGGGCTTGCCCGCGAAGGCGGACTGTCAGTCAACACATTCATCGACTGACCCACCGCTTTCGCGAGCAAGCCCGCTCCCACAGGGGACCCGGTGTTGGCTACGGGATATCACTTGATGCGGTAGTGGAAGGTGTTGCGCACCGCCGGCACGGGAACGGCTTTGCCGTCAACGATCCTGGGCTGGTAGCGGAAGGTGTTCGCCGCTGCCAGTGACGGCCGGATAAACAGGGGGTGACAGCCATCGAGCACTTTGGGGTTTTCCACGCGGCCCTGGGTGTTCACTGTGTATTCCACCGAGCAGTCGCCTTCGATGTTCTTGTCGAGGGCACGCTCGGGGTAGTCCGGCGCTTCCTTGCTCAAGGGCTGGTATTGGCGGCTGTCGAAGGCCGGTGCCAGCGCTGCTGCGGGGGCAGCGACGCGGGCTGTTTCGGCGGCCAGGCGCTGCTGGTCGAGGCGTTGTTGCGCCTGTTCACGGTTGCGCTGCTCGGTAGCCAGGCGCTGCTGTTGTGCCTCGATTTTCTGCTCTTCGACGCGCTTGCGTGCCAACGCGGCCTTCTCGAGTTTCTGCGCCTGGACCTGTGGATCGACCGTGGGTTTGACCGGCACGGGCACGGGCACAGCCACAGGCTCCGGTGGCGTGAAGGCCACCGGCTCAGGTGCGGGAGCAGGCACGGGCGCAGGCGGCAGCATCACCAATTGGGTATGCATGACCCTGGGTGTGTCCACCGGCGCTTTTTCCGCCGACCAACCCAGCATCAGCGCTGCCAGCACCCCTGCGTGCAGCGCTACCGCCAGGCTCGCCGCGACGCTGTTCCTCCAGAACCCGGACGGCTCCCGGGGCGTCAGCGTCAGCGTCTCACTGTGCATGATCATCGCCGTCATTGCGGGGCCTCGGTCACCAACCCCAGGTTGCTCACCCCGCCTTTCTGCAACACCGCCATGGCCGCGACCACACGCCCGTAGCCGGCGTTATCGTCGGCGCGGATGTACACCTGGGTGTCGCTGCGCGCCGCCACCACTTGCATGACCTTGGCGCCCATTTCGTCGAGGGTCACGGCGCTGTCGGTCTGGTGCTGGGTGTCGAGTTCGCCGCCAAGGTTCCAGTAATAGCCGCCGTCAGCCTTCACCGACAGCGTGAGGATCTGCTGGCGCGTGTCGGTGGCCAGCGCCTCGGCGGCGACCTTGGGCAGATCGATCTTCACGCCCTGGGTCAGCATCGGCGCGGTGACCATGAAGATCACCAGCAGCACCAGCATCACGTCGATATACGGCACCACGTTCATCTCGGCCTTGGGCCCGTGCTTGCGTTGCGGCCTGGTTAACATCGGCTTGCTCCTTGTTCAGGCGGCCACGGCCAGGTTGATCGGCGTACCGCGCAGGGTGCGGTGCAGGCGTACTTGCAGCTCGTTGCCGAAGGCGTAGTAGCGCGTGAGCAGCGTCTGGCTGCGCGCGGCAAAGCGGTTGTAGGCGATCACTGCGGGGATCGCCGCAAACAGGCCGATGGCCGTGGCGATCAAGGCTTCGGCAATGCCCGGCGCCACCGTGGACAAGGTCGCCTGTTGCACCTGGGACAGGCCGATGAACGAGTTCATGATCCCCCACACCGTGCCGAACAGACCGATATAGGGACTGACCGAGCCCACGGTCGCGAGGAACTGCAAGCCCTTTTCCAGCTCGACTTCCTGCTCGGTGATCGCCACCTGCAAGGCGCGCTCCACACCTTCCAGAACCGCCGGGTCATGACTGTGCAGGTGCTGGTATTCGTCGACCCCGGCGATAAAGATCGGCGCCACGCCGCCCTCACCTGCCTGCACGGTTTCACGGTACAACACCTGCAAGTCCGGCGCCGCGCGAAAGCGCTGCACGAAGCCATTCAACTGGCGCTCCAGGCGCCGCAGCACACTGGCGCGCTGGATTATCAGGTACCAGCTGAGCAACGAGGCCAACAGCAAGGTGAGCATTACGGCCTTGACCAACAGGCTGGCGTCGCTGATCAAACCCCAGATCGTCATATGTTCCATCGTCGCGTGCATGGTGATGTCCTATTCGATTAAAAAGTGATGACCGGGTGATGACGGTTCAGGGCAATTTCAGTGCGCGGGTCACGTCGGCCCAGGGCACGAACTTGAAGTTCTGGGTCTGCTCGGGCATGCGCTTGCGCCCGTCCTGCACCACCAGCATGCCCTGGCTCCATGGCCCGCCGAGGTTGATGGCGGTAACTTCCAGGCCATCGGTTTCCGAGGCGCCATCGATGCCGGCGGCCGCGTTCAGGCCGACGCGGAAAGCGCCGTGCACGGCAAACGGCGGTTCGGCATCCACCACCAGGTAGCTGTCATTGCCTTGGCTGGAGATCACCAGGTAGTCGCGCTTGTCGCTCTGGTACAGCGCCAGGCCTTCGACGTCCGCGTGCAGTTGCGGGCCGACCTTGATCACGTTGGCCAGGGTCGCCGGTTGATCGGCGCGGGCGTCCACCGCCCACACGCCGACATCTTCCTCGCCGATAAACAGGCGCTGGCGCTGGTCGTCAGCCACGCAGCCTTCGGGTTGGCTGTCGACCTTGAACTGACGCACCAGCTCACCCTGCGCACGGCCATCCGGCGCGCTGAGGCGGTATTGCAGGAAGGTGCCGTCCTTGCCGTTGGCGATCGCGTAGATCTCCCCACTGGCCGGCTGGAACAGGCAGATGCCGTAGATTTCCTTGAGCGGCGTCGGCACCTCACCGGCTTCGCGCAACTCGCCGCTCTGGCGGTCGATGCTGAACAGACTCAGGCTGTTGTGATCACGATTGCTCGCCACGGCCAGGTCGACCGTGCGCTGGCCGAGTTTGAAGTTGGGGCGTACATCGACGTTGTTGAGGCGCCCTACAGCCAGCTCCTGCAGCAGCTTGCCGTCGAGGTCATAGGCGAGCAGGCCCTGTTTCTTGTTGGTGCCGAGCACGCGGCTTTTCGCCGGTTGCCCGGGGTGAATCCAGATCGCCGGATCATCCGCTGCATCGCCCTGGCGGCCGACTGGGTCGGTCTGGCGCACGGCGGCGACTTCCGGCAGCACCGGCCCCGCCGCCACCGGCTGGGCCTGCCAGTCGAGGGTGGCCTGGTAGAGCGCGCCGGTGTCGTCGTCACGCACCAGCAGTTGCCGGCCGTTGACCGTCAGTTGCTCCGGCTCTTTGAGGCCTGGGAGGCTCAGGCTCGATTGCTCGACCCATCGCTTGCCGGTGTGCTGGAACAGGTGCAGCTGGGCGGTCTTGGGATCCAGTGCGACCATCCCGCCGGGCACCGACGCCATGGCCCCGGCTTCGCGCCTGGGCGTGTCGAACAGCGCCACCGGCGTGCGCTTGACCTCGGCTTCCGGGTGCGCCGGATAGGCCCACCAACCGATGTTTTCTTCATTCACCAGCAACTGCTGGGTAGCGTCATCGACCTGGCAGAACTGCGCCGACGGCGGCAGCGGCACCCCGCGTACGCGCTGGGCCTCACTCAATAACGTGGCGCCATTGCCCACCAGCCATTGCTCGCCCTTGCCCTCTTCACCGACCAGGAACACAAACAGGTTGGCTGCTGCATCGCGGTAAAGGCACAGGCCATTTACCGCAAAGTCGCGGGTCGGCAAGTACAGCGGCTTGCCAAAGCGCTTGCCGGCGACATCCAGGTTGATCAACAGCGCCTGCTGGCGGTCGTTGTCGAGACTGGCGGCCACCACCTGGGCGCCGGCGGCGCGGGTGTCGAGGCTGCTGAAATTGCCCTTGAAGCGCGCCAGTTCCGCGCCTTGGCGATCGAGTAATTGCAGGCCGTCGCGGGTGCCGGCGGCCAGGCGCTCGGGGCCGTTGGGGAGGAAGGCCACGGCTTCAACCTTGAGGCCAGGTGCCCACGGGGTCAGCGCCAGGTCGCCGGCCAGGGCGTGGCCGCAGGTGGCCAGGGCAATCAACAGGTACAGCTTGGACAGTCTCATTAACGTGCAAATCCTTCGAATACGATGGAGATCAACTCCAGGCAAGCCAGCGCCTGCAGCTGGAATGTGTTGAATTCAGAAATGGGTGAAGGTCAGGCCCAGCTTGTAGGTCGGGCCGTACTCTTCGTATTGGCCGTTGTAGCTGCGATGGCCGGTGTAGACGAAGTACGACTCATCGGTGAGGTTCTGCGCCTCGAAGCTGATCTGCAGGTTTTTACTCAGCGAGTAGCGCGCGCTGAAGTCCACGAAGGTCTGCGCGTCGACGTGCAGGTCGTGGGCCTTGTCGTTGATCGAGGCGAGTTCATACAGGTACGCCGACTTGTAGTTGGCCGACACGCGCAGGCTGAGCCTGTCGTTTTCCCAACCGAGCATCAGGTTGCCGACGGTGTCCGACTGGTTCGGCAGGCTGATGTTGCGCTTGCGGTTACGGCCGCTGGCACTGTCGAAGCCTTCGATATCGGCGCTGGAGCGGCTGAACGTGCTGTTGGCACCGATCAGCAAGCCGTTCCATGGCGCGGGCAACCAGTCAAATTTCTGCGAGTAGGCCAGTTCCAGGCCGTAGAGCTTGGCGCTGTCGCCGTTGGCGTAGGTGTGGGCCTCGGCGAAGTTGGTCCAGGCGCCAGTGCCGGCCAGGTCGGTGTTGTAGACGAAGTTCTTGATGTCCTTGTAGAACACGAACGCCGACACGGTCCCGGCGCGCCCCATGAAATGCTCGATGCCCAGGTCCAGGTTGCTCGACTCCAGGGGCTTGAGGTCCGGGTTGCCGAAGGTGGCTTCGTCATCGTCGATGACAAACCCCGGCGCCAGCTGGCCGAAGGTCGGGCGCACCACGGATTTGGTCCAGGCGGCGCGCAATTGGGTGTTCTTGTCGATCTGGTAGCGCGCATGCAGGCCGGGCAGCCAGTGGTGATAGCGGCGCTTGGTTTCGGTGGGCGTGAACACCCCATCGGTCGCGCCGGTGCCCTTGGCTTCGAACTCGGTGCCCTCGTAGCGCAGGCCGGCGATAAAGCGCCAGTCGTCGATATCGACGGTGTTCATCAGGTAGCCGGCATTGATGTCCTCGCGGATGGTGAAGTCGTTGACCCGCGATTCGGTCTCGTCATAGAAATCCGCCGGGTTGAGACTGCCGATCAACTGCTTGATCGCGCCAGGGCTGATGCCGGGGCCGTAGTTGCCGAGGCGATAGTCGACAGAGCCTTTCTGAAATTGAGTGAGGTTGAGCTGGTCGGCGGTGAAGCCCAGGGTGTCGAAGTCTTCGTAGACCCAGGCCTCCAGGTCGTTGTCCTTGTTGCGACGGCTGACCTTGCCGCCGAACTTGACCTGGGACGCGTAGCCGCCGAGGTCATAGTCGCGGGCCAGGTCCAGGCGCAGGTTTTTCTCGGTGTCCTTGGTGTTCTGCTTCTCCCAGTCGACCTTGTCGAGGGTGAAGTTGCTCGCGTCGTAGAAACCGGCGCCGATGATCGGACGCGGCTTGTCCTTGTCATAGAAGCCGCTGTTGGCGAAGTCGCCGCCGTCAAAAGTGGCGCCGGCAATGTGCGCCGGGCTGTCTTCGCTGGACTGGCTATAGCCGGCCTGGCCGCTCAAGGTCCAGAGGCCGAGCATGCGCTCGCCGCCGAACACGTAGGACTGGATCTCCTGGGTTTCCTCGCGGTTCTTCAGCTTGCGCTTGCCCTCGGCATCGCCCAGTTCGCCGGGCGCCTGGGGGTCGGCAAACTCGATGCTGGTGGAGTTGCGGGTCTCGCTGTCCTTGTAGCGGCTGTAGAGAGTGCGCAGGTAGTAGCTGCTGAGGTCATCGGGCTTGTAGTCGAAGTTCAGGCCGCCCCCGGCGCGTTCGCGGCTGATGTCGTAGTCGCGCTGTTCGAACTCGTTGAGTCTGGCGCCATCAGTGAAGTCCCAGGCGCCGCCGGTCTCGACGTTGTCCGAGCCGAAGTCGCGCTTCTGCCAGCTGAGGGCGGCGGCCACGCCAAAGTTGTCGATGCCGTCGCCAAGGCTGAAACGGTTACTGGCGGCGCCGGAGAACTTGGGGCTGGTCTGGCGAGTGTTCTTGTCGTAGCTGGCCTCGCTGCTGCCGGTGTAGAACAGGCCCTTGTGGTCGAAGGCCGACAGGCTTTGCACGTCGACGGTGCCGCCGAGGGAGTTGGCGTCCATGTCCGGCGTGAGGGTCTTGATCACCGACAGCGATTGCACCAGTTCCGAGGGCAGCACATCGAGCGCCACCGCGCGGCGCGCGCTTTCCGGCGCGGGCACCAGGGTGCCGTTGATGGTCACGCTGTTGAGGTCCGGGCCCAGGCCGCGCACGCTGACAAAGCGCCCTTCACCCTGGTCGCGCTCGACGCTGATGCCCGGCAGGCGCTGCACCGCTTCGGCGACGTTTTCATCCGGCAACTGGGCCACGCCGTCGGCATGCACCACGCTCTTGATGCTGTCGGAGCGGCGCTGCTCCTTGAGCGCCTGGTCCATGGCGGCAGCCTGGCCGACCACTTCGACGTGCTCGGTGGTGGCCGCCTCGGCAGCGTTGAGCCGCTCGCTGGCCATCGCCAGGGCCAAGGCAGTGAGCGTGAAGCTGACGAGCCCGGTGCGCTTGTACATGCAATCCTCCCCAAGAATCCATTGGCGCCAGGCAAGAGGCCCGGCAACTGGGAGGGCAAGCTAGGGGTGGGGGATGACGGTTCTGTGACAGGGGTTGGCACGAAGGCCCGTAAACCGGGCTTTTGAGGCCATATGCCGGGGCAAATGAGCTGATATGACCTCGATTAAGTGTGGGAGCGGGCTTGCTCGCGAAAGCGGCCGTTCAGAAACAGATGGGCCAACTGACGTAACGCTTTCGCGAGCAAGCCCGCTCCCACATTTGTTCGGCGTTTGGCGGGAAATTTTATTTATCCCATGAGCTGATTCGACCCTCCCCCACCGTCATCCAACCGTCACATGCATCTGCTGTGCTGGCGCCCATCGCTCATTTGCCCAAGGACTCGCGGCCATGTTCTCCGTGCTCAAACCCCATCGCTGGAAACTCGCGCTGCTGCTGGTTGCCGCCAACCTCGGGCTGATCCTGCACCTGGCCTGCGGCGAGTTGAAATACGTCAGTGAATGGGCCTGGCTGGACATCTTCGGCGAGGGCGGCTCGGCTCTGTTGGCGCTGGTGTGGCTGGGCCTGGTGCTGAAAAGCCGACCCGCCGGGCGCGTCACCAATTACCTCGCGCTGGGGCTGTCGTGCATCTTCTTTTCCTGGTGGATCGACAGCCTCGACGAATTTATCCGCCTGCCCGACAGCATCACCTGGGACCACTGGCTGGAGTCCGGGCCGATGCCGGTGGGCATGATCCTGCTGACCATCGGCATCTACCACTGGCACCGCGAACAACTGGCGATCAGCGCGCAGATGGAGAAGCGCGAGCGGCTGTTTCGCGAGCATCGGCTGTTCGACAAACTCACGCCGCTGGCCGGCGCCGACTACCTCAAGCGCCAGTTGGCCGACAGCCTGCAAGACAGCCGCGAGCAACAACAACCGCTGTCACTGCTGGCCCTGGACCTGGATAACTTTGCCGCCATCAACCAGGCTTTCGGGCACGTCGAGGGCGACGCGGTGTTGCAGGCCCTGAGCCATTTGCTGTTGCTCAACCTGCGCCGCCAGGACTTGCTGTGCCGCCTGGCCGGCGACCGTTTTGTGGTGCTGTTGCCCAACACCGGCGAACGCCAGGCCCAGGTGCTGGCGCTGGAGTTGCAACAGGCCGTGCGTGGCCTGGCCCACAAGACCCGCCAACAGGGCGAACGCCTGCAATTGGCCGCGACTACGGCGGTGGTGATGGCCCTGGACGAGTCGCCCCACGACCTGCTCAAGCGTCTCAACCTGGCGCTGGCACGGGCCAAGCAACCGCTGGCGAAAAGTGCCTGAGATGGCCGTCAAGACCAGCTGGTATGAAAGCGACACGCGCTTTATCCCCGGGCATTACCAACCCGCTACCTTGATCGACCTGGCCTTGTCCCGCGACATCGACAGCCATCGCCTGCTGCGCGGCACCGGGCTGTTCCACGAGGACATCCTGGCCGGCAACGCGCGGTTGAGCCCGCAGCAGTTCCTGGCCCTGATCGGCAACAGTCGCAAACTGCTGGATGCCGACGACAGCAGCTTCCTGTTTGGCCAACGCCTGCTGCCCGGCTACTACGGCGCCGCCAGTCACGCCCTGGGCCACGCGCAGAATCTGCACCAGGCACTC
Source organism: Pseudomonas sp. GW821-FHT09C08 (assembly GCF_059418125.1). Classification (NCBI taxonomy): domain Bacteria; kingdom Pseudomonadati; phylum Pseudomonadota; class Gammaproteobacteria; order Pseudomonadales; family Pseudomonadaceae; genus Pseudomonas; species Pseudomonas sp. GW821-FHT09C08. The sequence continues at coordinate 68,424 of NZ_JBWKPG010000017.1, forward strand.
GAACTCCTCATCCAGCAGCAAGTGCTGCTCAGCCCATTGGTCAGCCTGCAACTGGAGCTGGATGAGCACCACGCCTACCTGTATTGGCTCGACAGTTGCGGCGCCGGCGAGCACTGGCGTTTCCTGCTGGAGGCCAGCGTGACCTCACTGGTTGCCATGAGCCAATGGCTGAGCGGCCAGCGGCTGCCGTGGGCGTGCAGTTTCAGCCACGCCGAGCCGCGTTATGTCGAGCAGTACTGGGTGAACCTGGGCGAAAGCACGCGCTTTGCGCGCCCGCTGGACATGCTCAGCATCCCGCGCGAATACCTCACCCACCCGTGGCCGGGTGCCTCGGCCACTGCCGGCCAGGTCGCACGTCGCCAGGCCTGCGAGCAGATCGAACACTTGGGCTTTGCCGGCAGCTTTCTCGACTGCCTCTACGACTACCTGCGCGATCAGGTACGCCAGCCGCCGAGCCTGGAACAGGCGGCCCAGGCGTTTGCGATGAGCCCGGCGACCCTCAAGCGCAAACTGCACAAGCATGACACCGGTTTTCAGCAGCAGGTGGACCGCGTGCGCAAGCAGGTGGCGTTGCACCTGTACCAGGTCAAGGGCTACAGCAATGAGGAAGTGGCGGCGTACCTGAATTTCAACGACGCAGCCAACTTCCGACGCTCATTCAAGCGCTGGACCGGCAGCACGCCGAACCTGATCCGCCAGTTGTTCAACAGCCACTAGCCAGGCGTTCGCGCAAGAACTCCACCAGCGCCTGGACGGGCCGTGAGCTTTGCCGGTGCTGTGGGTACACCGCCGACAGGGTCAGGGCCTCGGGGGCGAAGTCGTCCAGCACGCTTACCAGGCGCCCGTCCTTCAAGGCCTCGCCGACGATAAAGGTCGGCAAGTAGGTGACGCCCAGGCCGGCAATCGCGGTGTCGCGCAGCAGGTCGCCATTGTTGACGCGCATGCGCCCGCTGACGTTCAGCGCCTGCAGCTTGCCCTTGAAGCGCCACTGCACCTGGCGGCCATGGCCGTAGGGCAGGCAGTCGTGGTCGGCAAGATCGTCGGGTTTCTGCGGGGTGCCGCGCAGGGCCAGGTAATCCGGGCTGGCGCAGTAGACGCGCGGGATGCTGGCGATACGGCGGGCAATCAGGGTGGAATCTTCCAGGGTGCCGATGCGCAGCACCAGGTCGTAGCCTTCGCCGATCAAATCCACCGGGCGGTCGCTGAGGTCGACTTCCACCGACACCTGGGGATAGCGCTGCAAAAACTGCGGCAACAGGCAGCCCAGGTGCGCCATCGCAAACGACAACGGCGCGCTGAGGCGCAGGGTGCCGCGCGGTTCGCTGTTCTGGCCGGCGATGCCCTGCTCCACTTGCTCGACTTCGGTGAGCAGGCGCAAGGCGGATTCGTAGTAACTCTGCCCCAGGGGCGTGACGTCCAGGCGGCGGGTGGAACGGTTGAGCAGGCGCACGCCGAGGCGATCTTCCAGCTGGATCAGGCGGCGGCTGACGAACTGCTTGGACAGGCCGAGTTGTTCGGCGGCGGCGGTGAAGCTGCCGGATTCCATGACCTGGCAGAACAGGCGCATGTCTTCGAAGGGGTTCATTGTCGCTTCTCGGTGGACAGTTTGCTGATTTATAGCGGGTCGGTCGCCTTACCACAAATCAAATGTGGGAGCGGGCTTGCTCGCGAATGCGTTGGATCAGTCGCTGAAAGTATGGACTGACACAGCGCATTCGCGGGCAAGCCCGCTCCCACATTGAATCGCCTGCACCTGCTGGAAATCGCTTATTTGGCAGTAAACGCCGAGTAGCTGTTCATCAGGTTGCGGTAGTTGGGGATGCGCGGCGACAGCAGGTTGGCCAGGCCTTCCATGTCGTTGCGCCAGTCCACTTGCAGCTCACAAGCCACGGCGAACCAGTTCACCAGTTGCGCACCGGCGGCGGTCATACGGGCCCAGGCGGCTTGTTGCACAGTTTCGTTGAAAGTACCGGAGGCGTCGGTGACCACGAACACCTCGAAGCCTTCGTCGAGGGCGCACAGGGTCGGGAACGCTACGCACACGTCCGTCACCACGCCGGCAATGATGATCTGCTTGCGACCGGTAGCCTTGACCGCCTTGACGAAATCTTCGTTGTCCCAGGCGTTGATCTGGCCAGGGCGGGCGATGTACGGCGCGTCCGGGAACAGTGCCTTGAGCTCTGGCACCAGTGGGCCGTTAGGACCGCTTTCAAAACTGGTGGTCAGGATGGTCGGCAGGTTGAAGAACTTCGCCACATCGGCCAGGGCCAGCACGTTGTTCTTGAATTCGTTGGGGGAGAAATCCTGCACCAGGGAGATCAGGCCGGTCTGGTGATCCACCAACAGCACCACCGCGTCATCTTTGTTCAAGCGCTTGTAAGTCATGGGTTAACTCCTTCGGGGGTTTAAAAAGCAAAACACGAGCAGCCAAACGCGCCCCAGAAACCCTGGAAGTCGCTGACCGGCACGCTGCTGAGGCGGGCCTTTTCATGGCTGTGGGAATGCACGCCGCACGGGCCGCTGCACTGGTGAACCTGAGCCTGCACCGGTGAAGTCGGGCGCCAGTGACCCGGCACCTTGACCACCGGCGACCAGTCCGGCAGCACCGGCACACGCGGCGGCGCGACATCGTCGAAGTCGCCGGCGCCATACACCACCTTGCCGCCGACCACGGTCAGCACCGATTCGATCCACTTGATGGCTTCTTCATCGACGCTGAAAAAATCCGCCGATAGCGCGGCAACGTCCGCCAACTGGCCGACCTTGATCTGGCCCTTCTTGCCCTGCTCGGACGAGAACCAGGCGCTGCCATGGGTGAACAGTTCCAGCGCAGTCAGGCGCGGCAGGCCTTCGGCGTGCAGTTCCAGGCCGCCCACGGTGCGGCCGCTGACCATCCAGTACAGCGAGGTCCACGGGTTGTAGCTGGAGACCCGCGTGGCATCGGTGCCGGCGCCTACCGGTACGCCTTCGGCGAGCATGCGCTTGATCGGCGGCGTGGCTTCGGCCGCCTTGGCGCCGTAGCGCTCGACAAAGTACTCACCCTGGAACGCCATGCGGTCCTGGATCGCAATACCGCCGCCGAGGGCGCGCACGCGCTCGATATTTTTCGGCGTGATGGTTTCGGCATGGTCGAAGAACCACGGCAGGCCATTGAACGGAATGTCGCGATTGACCTTCTCGAACACATCGAGCATGCGCGAAATGGACTCGTCATAGGTTGCGTGCAGGCGGAACGGCCAGCGCTGCTCCACCAGATGGCGCACCACCGGTTCCAACTCCTGCTCCATGCTCTGCGGCAGGTCGGGACGCGGCTCGAGGAAGTCTTCGAAGTCGGCGGCAGAGAACACCAGCATCTCGCCGGCGCCGTTGTGGCGCAGGTAGTCATCGCCCTGGTGCAGGCTGACGCTGGAGGTCCAGTGCTTGAAGTCGCTGAGTTCTTCCTTGGGCTTCTGGGTGAACAGGTTGTAGGCGATGCGCACCGTCAACTGTTGATCCTTGGCCAGTTGCTCGATCACCGCGTAGTCATCGGGATAGTTCTGGAAGCCGCCACCGGCGTCGATGGCGCTGGTAAGGCCGAGGCGATTAAGTTCGCGCATGAACTGGCGCGTCGAATTGACCTGGTATTCCAGCGGCAATTTCGGGCCTTTGGCCAAGGTCGAGTAGAGGATCATCGCGTTGGGACGCGCCACCAGCATGCCGGTGGGGTTGCCGTGACTGTCGCGCACGATCTCACCGCCCGGCGGGTTCGGCGTGTCCTTGGTATAGCCGGCCACGCGCAGTGCCGCGCGGTTGAGCAAGGCGCGGTCATACAGGTGCAGCACGAACACCGGCGTGTCGGGCGCGGCCTGGTTGAGTTCGTCGAGGGTGGGCATGCGTTTTTCGGCGAACTGGAATTCGTTCCAGCCACCGACCACGCGTACCCATTGCGGCGTGGGGGTGCGATCAGCCTGGTCCTTGAGCATGCGCAGGGCATCGGCCAGCGACGGCACGCCTTCCCAGCGCAGTTCGAGGTTGTAGTTGAGCCCGCCACGGATCAGGTGCAGGTGCGAGTCGTTGAGGCCGGGAATCACGGTGCGGCCCTTGAGGTCGATGACCTGGGTGCCACTGCCGCGCAGGGCCAGGGCTTCACCGTCGGTGCCGACGACGACAAAGCGGCCTTCATGAATAGCGACGGCGGTGGCGCGCGGGTTTTCACGGTCCACGGTGTGGAATTGGCCATTGAACAGAATCAGATCGGCGTTCATAGGGTTTCCTTTACTGAGGCTTCAAGCCAGGGAGCGAACAGGCGGGTGGCGGCCGGCATCAGCAGGTAGACCACCAGCAGCACGATGGTCAGCGTCACCAGGAAGGTCGCGACCACGTAGTTGGATAAAAACGGGTGCAGGCGCAGGACCGGGCCCCACACGATGGGCACCAGCAGGGTCAGCGGCAGGATCACGCACAGGGTGACCACCGCCTGTTTCCAGCGCGGCGGCTTGGCGGCGCTGTCGGCCAGGGGCGTGAACCAGAACTCGTTGACCGCGCCGATTTCGGTGTTGTCGCCGTCCGCCAGCATGGGTGTGGCTTCGGCGATCAGGGTTTTGCGCTCGGCGGAATCGAGCCAGGTTTGCAGGTCATCGGTGGAGCGGTAGCGCAATACGCAGGTGAACAGCGCCAGGCCGTTCTGTTTGCTGCGCACGACGTCGACGCCGAGGTGCCCGGGGCGCGCGCCGGCGATTCGTACGATGTGGCGTAGCCAGGTTTCGTAGTTGGCTTCCTGGCCGGGTTTGATCAGGTGTTTGACGACCAGGGTGACGACTTCGTCGGGTCCGGTTTTGGGTGCTGGGTGCATGGGTGCCCCTCTGCCTTGATGGTTTGGCGGTGAGAGGAGTTTGGGGGGAAGGGGGGTGGGGAAAATTGGATGTACGTGCTGTTTGGTGGGGGACGTTGAAATTGAGGTTGAGTGTATATCCTTTATTTGGGTAATGGCCGCGTATGGTTCCGCTCTTACAGCGGGTCACTTTTGAACAGCGCAAAAGTAACCAAAACGCTCTTGCCCCAACACTCGGCACCTCGCCTAGGCTCGGTG
>NZ_JBWKPG010000018.1:0-52412 GCF_059418125.1 Pseudomonas sp. GW821-FHT09C08
AAGGAGTTTTCCGTTTCGACTGCGCCGGAAGTGGGGCGAATTATAGACTTCCAGAATCTGCCGTCAACCCTTAATTTGAATTTTCTATCAACAAGCCGGGAAACCTCCAGTTTGAGGCTATATAGAGGTCCTCAGCGGAATAATTGAGCAATATATTGCTCAACCCTCAACACTTAAGCATCATAGCCGCTTGCGCTTCTCTTAATACGACCTCGGACGAACATCCCCAATGACCACCTCTCCCCGCAGCCTGGCCTCGGCATTGTTTCCTGTCGGCCTGCTGTTGATCGCCATGGCTTCAATCCAGTCCGGCGCCTCGCTGGCCAAGAGCATGTTTCCAATTGTTGGCGCCCAGGGCACGACCACCCTGCGCCTGATTTTCGCTAGCGTGATCATGCTGCTTCTCTTACGCCCGTGGCGCGCCAAGCTGACCGCCAAGTCCCTGCGCACGGTGATCGTCTACGGGATGGCCCTGGGTGGTATGAACTTCCTCTTCTATATGTCATTGCGCAGCGTACCCCTGGGGATTGCCGTTGCCCTGGAATTCACCGGACCGCTGGCAGTAGCGATTTACGCATCGCGCAGAGCGGTGGATTTCCTCTGGATTGCCCTCGCGGTCATCGGCCTGCTCTTGTTGATTCCCATGGGGGACGCCAGCAGCGGCATCGACTTGCTCGGCGCAGCCTACGCTCTGGGGGCGGGTGTCTGCTGGGCCCTCTATATTCTGTTCGGCCAGAAGGCAGGCAATGACAATGGCGTACAGACCGCCGCCCTCGGTGTGATGATCGCCGCCTTGTTTGTGGCACCTATCGGCATTGTGCACGCGGGTGCTGCATTGCTGACCCCGGCCCTGATCCCTGTCGCCATCGGCGTCGCCATTCTGTCCACCGCCCTGCCTTACACCCTGGAGATGGTCGCGCTGACCCGCCTCCCCGCCCGCACCTTCGGCACGCTCATGAGCATCGAACCCGCATTCGGCGCGCTTTCCGGCCTGCTTTTCCTGCACGAGCACCTGACCTTGGCGCAATGGCTGGCCATCACCTGCATCATCCTGGCCTCCGTGGGTGCCACCGTGACGATGCGCAAGGAGTCAAAGCCGCTGGTTCCAGCGGATTGACGCTTCTTTGAATGTAGCTCTGGCATTTACCGCTCATTTAAGCCATGTTTAAGCCGTAAACGAATGTCATTCATGGAGAACGTCGACAGGGACAGCACGAACGCTAGACTCGAGAGCGAGTAGAGCCGGCTTCAAGCATTGCGGAAGCGGCTATTAAGGATAGGAATGAAGCGAATTTTGATACTGTTAATGGTCGTGGCCATCGGTGGCTGTGCCGCGACCACCAAGACAGAAGTGAAGCGGGGCAAAAAAGGGCTGCATATCAACTGTTCCGGACTGTCTTCCTCCTGGGACCAGTGCTACACCAGCGCAACCAACTCGTGCGGAGCCAAGGGCTACCGGGTGATCGCCAAGTCCGGTGACAATTCAGAGGAACCTGGGGATTACCCCTTCGGCCTCAACCCTGCGGGCTACACCAGCCGGAGCATGATCGTCATTTGCAAGTGATTGACCGAGCAGTCTCCCTCCGACTGCTCATATCAAACACCCACTACCCACCCGCCCTTTTGCGACACTGCGGCTAGACTCCTGTTCGACATTCGAGCCAACGGAGTTCCCATGACGCACAACAAGAAAATCGTATTGGTAGTCGGCGCCGGAGACGCAACCGGTGGTGCCATTGCCAAGCGCTTTGCCCGCGAAGGCTACGTCGCCTGTGTCACCCGCCGCACCGCCGACAAATTGCAGCCGCTGGTCGATAGCATCCAGGCTGCCGGTGGCGAAGCGCATGGCTTTGCGTGCGATGCACGAAAAGAAGAAGACGTGATCGCGCTGATCGAACAGATTGAAACGCAACTGGGCCCGATTGAGGCCTTCGTTTTCAACATCGGCGCCAATGTGCCCTGCAGCATCCTTGAAGAAACCGCACGCAAGTATTTCAAGATCTGGGAAATGGCCTGTTTCTCCGGGTTCCTCAATGCACGTGAGGTGGCCAAGCGCATGGTCACCCGCCATCGCGGCACCATCCTGTTCACCGGCGCGACTGCAGGCCTGCGCGGGGCCGCCGGCTTTGCCGCATTTGCAGGAGCAAAGCACGGGATCCGCGCGCTTGCGCAAAGCATGGCGCGGGAGCTGGGGCCGATGAATATCCATGTCGCTCATATCGTGGTTGATGGCGCCATCGACACAGACTTCATTCGCGACAATTTCCCGCAGAAATACGCGCTCAAGGATCAGGACGGCATTCTCAACCCCGAGCACATCGCCGACAACTATTGGTTCCTGCACAGCCAACCGCGCGACGCCTGGACGTTCGAGCTGGACCTGCGCCCCTGGAATGAACCCTGGTAAGCACGCCCCCACAACAATAATCAGCGAGCAGCGACCATGAGTAAAACCCTGGAGTTCTTCTTTGATCTCGGCAGCCCTGCCACCTACCTGGCCTATACCCAGCTCCCGGCCCTGTGCGCAGCTACCGGCGCAGAGTTGGTGTATCAACCGATGTTATTGGGCGGCGTGTTCAAGGCCACCGGAAACGCCTCGCCGATCACCGTCCCCGCCAAGGGACGCTATATGTTCGACGACCTGGCTCGTTACGCCCAACGCTACAACGTCACGCTCAAGTTCAACCCGCACTTTCCCATCAATACCCTGGTGCTGATGCGCGCTGTCACCGGCGTGCAACTGCACCAGCCCGAACGCTTCGACGATTTGGTGGGTTGCCTGTTTCGCGCGCTGTGGGCAGAGGGTCGCGACTTGGGAGATCCCGCCGTCGTGGCCACGGTGCTCAGCGAACACGGCTTTGAGCCGCAGGAGATACTGGCCTTGGCCAATGACGAAAGCGTAAAAGCCGCCCTCAAGGCCAAAACCGAGCAAGCCGTTCAACGCGGCGTGTTCGGTGCGCCCAGCCTGTTTGTAGGCAACCAGCTATTTTTCGGCCAGGACCGTCTGGAGTTTGTGCGCGAAGCCTTGAGTTGAATCTCGATCGCCAAGCGCCCCGCCCAATCGGCGCCAGTCGCCCGGCTCAAGGCGTTAGTCGACTACATAGCCGACGCCTTGGCCGAGCGCCTGGACTGCAACCGATCAAATAGCCGCGGTACGCACCTGCAACCACTCGAGTGCCGCGCCATTGAGCAACGGGCTCAGGCGCTCGCGCACCTCGCTGTGGTAGCCGTTGAACCACTCACGCTCATCCGCCGTCAGCAGCGACGGCTCCAGGCAACGAGTATCGATCGGGCACAAGGTCAGGGTTTCGAACTTGAGGAACTCACCGAACTCGGTCTTGCCCGCTTCACGGTTCAACACCAGGTTCTCGATCCGCACGCCCCAACGTCCCGGACGATAAGTACCCGGCTCAATCGAGGTGATCATGCCCGGTTGCATCGCGGTTTGCGGCGCCGTGGCCGCCTGGTAGGCGATCACTTGCGGACCTTCGTGCACATTGAGGAAATAACCCACGCCGTGTCCGGTACCGTGGCCGTAGTCCACGCCTTCAGCCCAGATCGGCGCACGCGCAATCGAATCCAGCAGCGGCGACAGAATGCCCTTGGGAAAATGCGCACGGGACAGGGCAATCACCCCTTTCAACACCCGGGTGCAATCGCGCTTTTGTTCTTCGCTGGGTGTACCGATAGGCACCATCCGCGTGATATCGGTGGTGCCACCCAGGTACTGGCCACCCGAATCGATCAACAGCAAACCATCGCCTTCGATCAGCGCGTGCTCTTCTTCAGTCGCGTGGTAATGCGGCATCGCACCATTGGCGTTATACGCGGCGATAGTATTGAAACTCAGCGACACATAACCCGGGCGACGGCTACGCGCGGCGGTCAGGTGTTCGTCAATGGTCAGTTCAGTGATGCGTTCGCGCCCCAGCGCGCTGTCCAGCCAGGCGAAAAACTCGCACAGCGCTGCGCCGTCCTGCTCCATGGCCTGGCGGATGTGTTCCGCGTCGGCCAGGCTCTTGCGCGACTTGGCCAGCGTGGTCGGGTTGAGCCCTTCGATCAGCTTGACGCCAGCGTCCAGGTTTTCCAGCAAACCTGCGGTCACACGCGCGGGATCGACCTGCACACTGGCACCCGACGGCACGGCGCGCAGTGCATCAGCCACTTCGCTGTAGTCACGCAAGGTTACGCCGTCCTGCTCCAGCACCGCCCGCAGTTCGGCATCGACCTTGCTCAGCGCCACGAACAAGGTGGCCTGTTGTTGATTGATCAACGCAAAGGATACAAACACCGGGTTGAAGGAAACGTCACCGCCGCGCAAGTTGAACAGCCAGGCAATATCATCCAGGGTGGCGATGAAGTGCCAGTCGGCGCCCTTCTCCTTCAAGCTGGCACGCAGCGCGGCGAGTTTCTCACCGCGGCTCACCGTGGCCTGCGGCGGCAGGTGTTGATAGATCGGCTGGTTCGGCAGCGCCGGGCGGTCTTGCCAGACTTCATCGAGCAGGTCGATGTCGGTACGCAGGGTTGCGCCGCGCTCGGCCAGCTTGCCGCCCAGGGTCCGTGCTGACGCCACCGCCATCACCGCGCCGTCCACCGCCACCACACCACCTTCCGGGGTTTGCTCCGCCAGCCACTCCAATGGACCAGGCTGGCCCGGTTGCAGCTTCACCAATTCGATGCCGCTGCCCTTGAGTTCCTTGGTGGCCTGTTCCCAATAGCGGCTGTCCGCCCAGACGCCGGCAAAGTCCGCGGTCACAATCAGCGTTCCCACCGAGCCATGGAACCCCGACAACCATTGGCGTCCCTGCCAGTAACCCGGCAGGTATTCAGACAGATGCGGATCCGCCGACGGCACCAGCAGGGCGTGAATGCCCTCGCGGCTCATCAGTTCACGGGTATGCGCCAGGCGCTGGGGAACCGTTCCATGGGTCAAAGGCTGCGTGCTCATTGTGTCTCCTGCTAACCACGAATAATTGTTATGTGTTGCGAATGGATAATTCAGACCGCCCAGAACGCCGGTGCGCTGGCAAGTGCGGCCTTGATCAACTGCACGGCCTGATCGATGTCCTGCTCGGTGGTAAACCGGCCCAGGCTCAAGCGAATCGTGCGGCCGGCGCTGCGCGCGTCATGGCCCAGCGCCAGCAGCACATGGGAGGGCGCGTTGCTCGCCGAGTTACAGGCCGAGGTGGCAGAAAACGCGATGCCCGCGCTCAGCGCCGCCGCATTGAATTCACCTTCGCCAAACGTGAGGCTGAGGGTGTGCGGAATACGTTGGGTCGGACTGCCGTTGAGGCGCACGCCGGCGATTGACGCCAGCTGATCCAGCAGCCGCTGGCGCAACGCCACAATCAGCGCCTGTTCTTCGGTAAACGATGCCGCCGCCAGGGCGAACGCCGTGCCCATGCCTGCGATCTGGTGCGTGGCCAGCGTGCCGGAACGCAATCCGCCTTCGTGACCACCGCCGTGGATCTGCGCCAGCACCTTCTGCTGCGCGCGCGGCCCCACATACAGCGCGCCGATGCCCTTGGGGCCATACAGCTTGTGTGCGGAAAACGACATCAAATCCACCGGCCACTCGGCCAGGTCGATCGCTACCTTGCCTGCGCCCTGCGCTGCGTCCACGTGCAACAACGCCCCATGTTCACGCACGCGGGCGCCGATGGCCGGGATGTCGTTGACGGTGCCCAGTTCATTGTTCACCAGCATCAGCGACACCAGGAAGGTGTCCTCGCGCAGCGCCTGGCTCACAGCGTCGGCACTGATCAGGCCCTGCGCGTCCGGCACCAGGTAGGTCACGGCCACGCCGGCTTCCTGCAATTGCCGGGCGGTGTCCAAGGTGGCCTTGTGTTCGATCTGGCTGGTGATGATATGCCCGCCTGCCACGCCCCGCGCCTGGGCCACGCCCTTGATGGCGAGGTTGTTGGATTCGGTGGCGCCGGAGGTCCAGACGATTTGCTCAGGTTGGGCACCGACCAGTTCCGCCACCTGGCGGCGCGCCTGCTCGACCGTTTGCCGGGCCGCCTGGCCGAACGCGTGGGAGCTGGACGCGGGGTTACCGAAATTGGCGTTGAAGCCCAGACACTCGACCATCACCTGGATGACCCGCTCATCCACCGGGGTGGTGGCGGCATAGTCGAAATACAGCGGACGTTTATTCATGACAATTAAGACTCGCAAAACAGGTTCCCGAGAACAGCGTCTCAGGGGCATCAGCCGGAACAGAGGTCGTCAGGTTTACCGGATCAAATGCCATTGAAGAAGGGCCACTTTATTTAAATGTGCGTAGGAACGCTCCTGAAATTCAGCTTAACAGGCTGAAGTCCTCGCATGGCAAACAAAAAGCCCGAGGTTCCTTAAGGGAATCCTCGGGCTTTTTGCTGCTGAGCGCGGGCTCAACTGGGACGACCATGCAATGTCACGCTGCGTTCGGCATTCATTTCGCCCTGGTGATCGAAGCCAAAGGATTTCTGTGGCTGGCCGGTCAGTGCGGCGCGCTGCTGTTGGTATTCATCAAACGACAAGCCACGACGACTCAGCGCCTCCAGGGCCAACTGTTTGGTTTCTTCTGCGGTGTAAGGCCGTAATTCGGGCGAGGCATGGGTCGCACATCCGGCAAGGACTGAGGCAACGACGAGTAAGCAAACAGCGAGGAATCGGTTCATGGCGGCGGCCCTGCAAAGGTGGTTTCGAGTCAATGAACACAGGCTACTCCCGCCCTTTGCCGGTGAAAAATCATCGTCCGTGATAGTCGCTATCAACCGCCAAGGCACCTGCGATAGCGGCCCTCTCATATTCCCCAAAGATCTATAAATATGGAAATACGTTCATTTACGGAATAAATGTAACCCTCTATAAATGGCTCTCAGCTGCCCGACACTGTTCGCCACGCAACTGTTGCCCCGGCAACAGTCATTCAACAAATCACCAATCAGACAACAGCAGCCGATTTCACCCGCAAGGCCGCAGCCCGCGCCAATCAAGGCTTGCACCCGTTGGTACAGCTCTTGCTCAACACGTTGCACACACCTGCTATGAACCACTGTTGATAAAGGAACTGTTCATGACCCGTCCCCTGAATGTCGTTGCCGTCTCCGGCGGAACCTGGCGCCCGTCCCGTACCCTCGTGTTGACCCAGGCGGTACTGGCCGAACTGGCCACCTTGCTGCCGATCCAGACCCACCTGATCGAACTGGGCGACATTGCCCGGCCACTCGGCGGGGCACTATCGCGCGATGAATTGCCGGCCGAGGTCGAAACGCAACTGTTGGCGATTGAACAGGCAGATCTGCTGATCGTCGCGGCGCCGGTCTATCGCGGCTCCTACCCTGGCCTGCTCAAGCACCTGTTCGACCTGGTCGATCTCAACGCGCTGATCAACACACCAGTGTTGCTCGCCGCCACCGGCGGCAGCGAACGCCATGCGCTGGTGCTCGATCATCAGTTGCGCCCGCTGTTCAGCTTTTTCCAGGCATTGACCCTGCCGATCGGCGTGTACGCCACCGAAGCTGACTTCATCGACTACCAAATAACCAGTGAGCTCCTGAAAGCCCGTATTCAACTGGCGGCAGAACGAGCAGCGCCATTGTTCGCGGCACATTCCCCTTCTCTGCTGAAAATCGCGTAAGGATTTGTCATGGATGTTTTCTGGTTTCTGCCCACTCACGGCGATGGCCATTACCTGGGCACCACCCAAGGTGCACGGCCGGTCACCCTCAATTACCTCAAGCAGGTCGCCCAGGCCGCTGACAGCCTGGGTTACCACGGCGTGCTGATTCCTACCGGCCGCTCGTGCGAAGACTCCTGGGTGATCGCCTCGGCGCTGGTGCCGCTGACCGAACGCCTGCGGTATCTGGTGGCCATTCGTCCGGGCATCATCTCGCCCACGGTCTCCGCGCGCATGGCTGCCACCCTGGATCGCCTTTCCAATGGTCGCTTGCTGATCAACGTGGTGACCGGCGGCGACCCCGACGAAAACCGCGGCGACGGCAGCTTCCTCGACCACAGCGAACGTTACGAAGTCTCTGACGAGTTCCTACGGATCTGGCGACGCGTGTTGCAGGGCGAATCGGTAGATTTCGAAGGCAAACACTTGCGTGTGCAGAATGCCAAGGCACTTTACCCACCGGTGCAGAAGCCTTATCCGCCGCTGTACTTCGGCGGTTCTTCGGACGCGGCCCACGACCTCGCTGCCGAACAGGTGGACGTGTACCTGACCTGGGGCGAACCGCCCGCCGCCGTCGCCGAAAAACTCGCGGATGTACGCGAACGCGCCGCACGTCACGGGCGTACCGTGAAGTTCGGCATCCGCCTGCACGTGATCGTGCGCGAGACCGAAGAAGAAGCCTGGAAAGCCGCCGATAAACTGATCGAGCACATCAGCGACGACACCATCGCCGCCGCGCAAAAATCCTTCTCGCGCTTTGATTCCGAAGGCCAGCGCCGCATGGCCGCCTTGCATGACGGGCGCCGCGACAACCTGGAAATCGCCCCCAACTTGTGGGCGGGCGTCGGCCTGGTGCGTGGCGGCGCCGGCACCGCGCTGGTTGGCAACCCGCAGCAAGTGGCCGAACGCATCAAGGAATACGCGGACCTGGGCATCGAGAGCTTCATCTTCTCCGGCTACCCGCACCTGGAAGAAGCCTATCGGTTTGCCGAGCTGGTGTTCCCGCTGCTGCCGGAACCCTATGCCAGCCTTGCCGGACGTGGCGTCACCAACCTCACTGGCCCGTTCGGCGAAATGATTGCCAACGATGTACTGCCCACCACCAAGGCCTGAGTGCAGTGAGATCGGCTTTATGTAGGAACGGAGCTTATGTGGCGAGGGAGTTTGCGCCCGCTGGGGTGCGAAGCGCCCCCAAAAGCTGGCGACTGCTAGGCAGTCGAACGGGAACCCGTTCCCTCGCCACAGCTAGCCCGCTCCCACATTTAGCCTTCATTGCGAAATAGACATTGAGGAACCCCGCGTGACAGCCAAACCCCACAGCGTCCTGCCATCACCGCTGCAGACCGCCAGATTGCTGGCCGCCGAATTCGCCCTCACCGCCGTCGAGCGCGACGAACGCGGCGGTACCCCCAAGACCGAACGTGATGCCCTGCGCCACAGCGGCCTGCTGGCCCTGAGCATTCCCACGCAGTACGGCGGCCTCGGCGCGCGCTGGAGCGACACCCTGGGCATCGTGCGCGAATTCGCCAAGGTCGACAGCTCCATCGCCCATGTCTTCGGCTTCCACCACCTGATGCTCGCCACCGTGCGCCTGTTTTCGCGGCCGGACCAATGGCAGCCGTGGTTCGAACAGACCGCGCGCAAGAACTGGTTCTGGGGCAACGCCCTCAACCCGCTGGACACCCGCACCGTGGTCAAGGATTTCGGCGGCTGGCGCGAGTTCTCCGGCAAAAAGAGTTTCTGCTCCGGCGCCAGCGACTCGGAAATGCTGATCGCCTCGGCTGTGGATGAAAGCGCCGGCGGCAAACTGCTGATCGCCGCAATTCCCAGCGGCCGCAGTGGTATCACCCTGCACAACGACTGGAACAATATCGGCCAGCGCCAGACCGACAGCGGCAGCGCCAGCTTCGAACGCGTACGCGTCGAGGAGTCGGAGTTGCTGCTCGACCCGGGCCCGTTGAGCACACCCTTCGCCTGCCTGCGCCCGTTGATCGCGCAGCTGACTTTCACGCATATGTTTCTCGGGATTGCCGAAGGCGCCTTCGAAGAAGCGCGCAACTACACGCTGACCGAGACCCGCTCCTGGCACAAATCCTCAGCCGAGGACGTGCGCCAGGACCCTTACGTGCTGCATCACTACGGTGAGTTCTGGGTCGCCTTGGAGGGTGTGCGCCTGCTGGTGGAGCGCGCCGCCGAGTTGCTCGACCAGGCCTGGGCCAAAGGCCCCAACCTGACGGAAAACGAACGTGGCCAACTGGCTATTGCCATCGCCACCGCCAAAGTCGCCGCCACCCGCCAGGGCCTGGACCTGTGCAGCCGCCTGTTTGAAGTCACCGGCGCGCGCTCCACCCACGCGTCGCTGCGCCTGGACCGCCATTGGCGCAACCTGCGCACGCAGACCCTGCACGATCCGGTGGACTACAAACTCCACGAACTGGGGGACTGGGCGTTGAACCAGTCCCTGCCGATTCCCACGTTCTATTCCTAAGAGAGGTGCCCATGCAGCTTTTAACCCTACCGCCCTCGCCCGCCCTCGCGACCTCGATCCGCGCCACGGCCCAGGTTTTCGAAGACCCGAAATCCCAGGCGCTGCTCGACCACATCCAGCAAGTGGCGCCCAGCGAAGCCAGTGTGCTGATCATCGGCGAGACCGGGACCGGTAAAGAGCTGGTGGCGCGGCATATCCATAACCTCAGCGCGCGGCGTAACCGGCCGTTTGTGGCAGTGAACTGCGGCGCCTTCTCTGAATCGCTGGTGGAGGCCGAGTTGTTCGGGCATGAAAAAGGCGCCTTCACCGGCGCCCTCAGTGCCAAGGCCGGCTGGTTCGAAGAGGCGGATGGCGGCACCTTGTTCCTGGACGAAATCGGCGACTTGCCGATGGCCATCCAGGTCAAATTGCTGCGAGTGCTGCAGGAACGCGAAGTGGTGCGCCTTGGCTCGCGCAAGAGCATTCCGATTGATGTACGCGTATTGGCGGCCACCAACGTGCAGCTGGAAAAAGCCATCAACGCCGGGCATTTCCGCGAAGACCTCTACTACCGTCTCGACGTGGTCAGCCTCGAACTCAGCCCATTGCGCGACCGGCCCGGCGACATCCTGCCGCTGACCCGGCACTTTATCGAAGCCTACAGCCAGCGCCTGGGCTACGGCCCGATCACCATCAGCCGCGAGGCCGAACACAAACTCAAGAGTTACAGCTGGCCAGGCAATATCCGCGAGCTGGAAAACGTGATTCACCACACCCTGCTGATCTGCCGCAACGGCGTGATCGAGCGCGACGACCTGCGCCTGTCGAACATGCGCATCGAACGCCAGGACGACAGCCAGCACAGCACCGACAACAGCGCCGAAGCCCTGCTGGAGCGGGCGTTTCAAAAGCTCTTTGAAGAACAGGCCGGTGCCCTGCATGAAAAAGTCGAAGACGCGCTGTTACGCGCCGCGTACCGCTTCAGCCATTACAACCAGGTGCACACCGCCAACCTGCTGGGCCTGAGCCGCAACGTCACCCGCACCCGCCTGATCAAGATCGGCGAACTGGCGGTGAACAAGCGCCGCCCCGGGGAGAACGTCCAGGGCGAGCGGATGCTGCACCTATCCATTTAGGCGGCAGTGCAAGGCATTGTCATGGCTGCGCTCGAAACTGCGCAGCACCTGGAACGAACCGAAGGTCACGGCCGTGGCCTGGTGGGCGCGGATCAGCGTCCAGAAATCTTCCTCGCCGTGCTCAAAGCATTTGAACGCCGCCTCGCCGTCCTCGCGCGAGCGCCATTGCAGATAGCTGAGCACCCGCCGGCCATCGTCGCTGACCTGCACACTCGCATTGATAAAGCCGCCATGGCCTTGGGCCAGGCGCTCGCTTTGGGTAGACAAGGCGGCCACCAGGGCAATTTGCTGCCGAGGCTCGATGTGAAACTCGATCATTTGAGTGAAGCTGCGATTTTTCTCTGATACCTGCATGAACACTCCCCTTTCTCTGTAGGCAGAATCTTGCGATTCGATGCCACGCAGGGTAAAACCTCTAGTTAAGTCAAGGTCAAGCGTTGTCTCGGAGTTTTTCATGCTCAACAAACAACTCACCGTCGGTCAGCTGGCGGCGCGCAGTGGCGTGGCGGTGACGGCCCTGCACTTCTACGAGGCCAAGGGGCTGATCAAAAGCAATCGCAATGCCGGCAACCAGCGGCGCTACCCTCGCGATGTATTGCGCCGCGTGGTGGTGATCAAAATCGCCCAGCGCCTGGGGATTCCGCTGGCGACCATTGGCGAAGCCTTGCAGACCTTGCCGGATGGACGCACGCCAAACGCACAGGATTGGGAGCGTTTGTCGGCGCTGTGGCGCCAAGACCTGGACGAGCGCATCAACAAGCTGATGCTGCTGCGCGACAAACTCAGCGGTTGTATTGGTTGCGGGTGTCTGTCACTGGAGGCGTGCCCGCTGCGCAATCAGGATGATCAGCTCGGTGAGCACGGGCCGGGGGCGCAACTGTTGGAACCCAGCCCTGCATCCTGACCCGCACACCCATACCCTGCAGGAGCCCGGCTTGCCGGCGATGCAGGCACCTCGGTAAACCAGTCACACCGTGGTGATGCTATCGCACAGGCCAGCCCCCACATTTGATCGGTATTGATCCTTAGAAACCGGGGGCGATCTGGCCTTTGTAGCGCGTCAGGATGAACTGGCGCACTTCATCGGAATTCAACGCCTTGGCGAGCTTCTGGATGCGCGGATCGTTGATGTTGTCCGGCCGCGCCACCAGGTACTCGACGTACAAAGATTTACCCTTCTCGACGATCAACGCACTGTTGGTATCAATCCCCGCTTCCAGCGCGTAGTTGGCGAACACGAAGGCCAGGTCCACCTGGCTGACCGAGCGGGCCAGCAAGGCGCCTTCCAGCTCACGAATCTTCAGGTGCTTGGGGTTCTCGGCGATATCACGCGGGGTGCTCAGGGTGTTGCTCGGGTCCTTGAGCTTGATCAGCCCGGCCTCATCCAGCAGCACCAGGGCGCGGCCGGTGTTGACCGGGTCGTTGGGGATCGACACGGTGGCGCCGTCCTTCAGTTCCGAGATGTTCTTGATGCGCGTCGAGTACGCGCCAAACGGCTCGATATGCACACCGACCACCGGCACCAGGTCGGTGTGGCGGGTCTTGTTGTAGTCATCGAGAAATGGTCGGTACTGGTAGTAATTGGCGTCGATGTTCTTCAGCGCCAGTTGCTGGTTGGGCTGGATGAAGTCGGTGAAGACTTTGATCTGCAAGTCCACGCCCTCCTTGGCCAGCACCGGTTTGACGAACTCGAGGATCTCCGCGTGAGGCACGGGTGTGGCGCCCACGATCAACTTTTCATTGGCAAAGGCATTCATCGACAGGACAGCGGCCAAGATGGCCAGGGACTTTTTCATGGGTGCTCCAAAGGCAGTTTGTAAGAGGCATTAACGGCGGCTGTATCGCGCCACCAAACGATCACCGGTCATCTGCAGTGCCTGGACCAGCACCAGCAACAGCACCACGGTGACCACCATCACGTCGGTCTGGAACCGCTGGTAGCCATAGCGAATCGCCAGGTCACCCAGGCCTCCGCCACCGATCACCCCGGCCATGGCGGTGTAGTCCACCAGCACAATCGCGGTGACGGTCACCGCCGCCAGCAGCCCGCCGCGGGCTTCCGGCAACAGCGTGTGGCGAATCACCTGCCAGGTACTGGCGCCCATCGATTGGGTAGCCTCCACCACGCCGCGATCGACTTCGCGCAGCGCGGTTTCCACCAGCCGTGCAAAGAACGGCGTGCAACCCACCACCAGCGGCGGGATGGTGCCCGTTACGCCGAGGGAGGTACCGACCAGCAAGGTGGTCAGCGGGATCAGCACAATCAGCAGGATGATGAACGGCAGCGAACGCAGCACGTTGACCACCACCGACAGCAGCCGGTACACCACCAGTGCTTCATGCAACTGGCGCTTGCCGGTGAGAAACAGCAGCACGCCCAGCGGCAAGCCCAGCAGCACGGTAAAACCCAGCGCCGCAGTGAGCATGCTGAGGGTTTCCAGGCAGGCCTGGCCGATATCGGCCCAGTAGATGTTCTTGAATAATTCAGCCATGCATCACGACCAATCGTGGCGGGGTGGCTTGGCGCCGTTGAGCAGCCAGTTGCCCACCACGTGGTATTTCCAGCGCACCGGGTCATGCAGCGTGTGGACTCGCGCGTTGCGCCAGTGACGGTCGAAGTTGTGCTTTTTCAGGGTGGAGCGCGTGCCACCGAGTTCGAACAGTTTGTTACTGGCTTCGATGGCGATTTCGGTGGTCAGGACCTTGGCGCGGGCCACGGCCAGGGAGGCGTGGGCGACGGAGTCTTCATCCGGTGCCGGGCGAGCGGCATCAAGGGCCCGACCGGCACGTTCGAGCAGCGCCTCAGCGGCCTCCAGGCGAATATCCAGCGCGCCGACCTGGATGATGGTCAGCGGGTCTTCGCTGGCTTTTTCCACCCCGGCGTCGATCCACGGCCGCGCGAATTGCTGCACGAACGCGACCGTGTCACGCAGCGCGGCGCGGGCAATACCGGCGTCGATGGCGGCAGTGGTCAGCTGTGCGAACGGGCCGGCCAAAGTCGGTGAATCGTAGGACTTGTGAGTAGCAAACAGATTGAACGCCGGCACCCGCAGGTCCTGCGCCAGCACCGTGCCGCTGGAAGTGGTGCGCTGGCCCATGCTGTCCCAGTCATCCACCACGACCAGCCCCTCGGTCCCCCGCGGCACAAAGGCCAACTGGGCATTTTGCTGCTCGTCCAGCGCCAGCACCGCCAGCCAATGGGCGTACAGCGAACCGGTGCAATAACCCTTGCGCCCGTTGATCACATAGCCGTCGCCTTCGCGGCGGATCGTCGCCTGGATGTCCTGCACATTCTTGCCGCCGGTTTCCGACAGCGCATTGGCAAACCGATGGCCTTGCAGGGCCAGGCCGAAGAAATGCGCCTGCTGTTCGGGCGTGCCCTGCAGGCGGATATCTTCGAGCAGGCAGTAGTGGTTCTGCGGGATCTGCCCCAGGGACGGGTCGGCCGCCGAAATAATCGCGATCACCTGGGCCAGCACCGCGTAGGACACCTGCGCCCCACCGAACTCGCGCGGCACGCTGATGCCCCAGAGGCCGCTGTTGGAATACAGGTCGACGACCTCGGCGGGCACTTGCCGCGTGCGGTCGCGCTCGGCGTCCTGCTCCAGCAACACCGCGGCGACACGGTGGGCGACGGCAATGGCCTGGGCTTCGTCGCAAATCAACTCGGCGTGGGGGCTGTGGATCGGGTAATCGGCAGATACAGGCAGTAAAGACATACAGCGCTCTCGGGCGAATGGTTTGCCTGAGGCATTGCAGCTTCTGTGCCGTGCCCGCAAACACACGGCCTGGCCCTGTAAAAGCGTCGCGACGGCGCTTATGGCGCAGCAATCTGCCCGTTCACTGTTGCCTGGCGAACACCTCGTCGGCTGCCCGCAGGCCGCGCGATACGTGGCCTATAGTGAAGAGGCCGTGCCTCCATAACCACCACCTGAGGAGAACGATATGAGCGTTAAACCCATTCCCGAGGGCTATCACAGCGTCACGCCTTATATGGGCATCGACAACGCCGCGCAAGCCATCGAGTTCTACAAGAAAGCCTTCGGCGCCACGCAGGTCATGCGCCTGGACATGCCCGACGGCAAAGTCGGGCATGCCGAGCTGCGCATCGGTGATTCGGCGATCATGCTCGGCACACCCTGCGCGGAGATGGCCCTGCGCAATCCCGACGCACACACCAGTGTCGGCTTGCACCTGTATGTGAACGACGTCGACGCGCAATTCAAACAAGCCGTGGCTGCCGGCGCCACGGTGGTGTCGGAGCCGAAGGACCAGTTCTACGGCGACCGCTCCGCGAGCGTGAAGGATCCGTTCGGCCACCTGTGGTTCCTCGCGACGCGCAAGGAGAACCTGACCGAGGAGCAGATCCGCCAGCGTGCCATGGAGATGTTCAAGCAAGGCTGAAATACCTGAGGCCATGGCGATCAAATGTGGGCGCTTGCCTGCGATGCAGACCACTCGTTCTATCCGGCATACCGAGTCGATTTCATTGCGGGCAAGCCAGCTCCTACACACTTCATGAACAACCCCTCCACGCTTTCCCCCTTGCCGCGAACGCCGCGTGATTCCAGGATGCAGGCAATCATCACAAGGAGTCATTCCATGTTCGCCGGATTCCAGAAAGACCAGTGCCACGTCAACGGCGTGGACATCAGCTACCGCAAAGGCGGTACGGGTCCCGGCCTGCTCCTGCTGCACGGGCATCCGCAAACCCATGTCATCTGGCATAAAGTCGCCGAGCAGCTGGCCGAGCACTTCACCGTGGTCGCCGCCGACCTGCGCGGTTATGGCGACAGCAGCAGGCCGCCGGCCAATGACCATCACACTAATTATTCAAAACGCGAAATGGCCCGCGACGGCGTCGAGCTGATGCAGGCCCTGGGCTTCGCGCAGTTTTCGCTGCTGGCCCACGACCGTGGCGCCCGTGTGGCCCATCGACTGGCCCTGGATCATCCCGAGGCCGTGCAGCGCATGGTGTTGCTGGATATCGCGCCAACCCTGTCGATGTATGCACAAACCGACGAGGCTTTCGCCCGCGCTTACTGGCACTGGTTCTTCCTGATTCGCCCGGCGCCCTTGCCCGAAGCCTTGATCGAGAGCAACCCCGAGCTGTACCTGCGCAGCGTGATGGGCAGTCGCAGTGCCGGGCTCAAGCCGTTCACCGATGAAGCCTTCGCCGACTACCTGCGTTGCTTGAAGTTACCGGGCAGCGCCACCGGCATTTGCGAGGACTACCGTGCTGCCGCCGGTATCGACCTTGAGCACGACCAGGCGGATATCGACGCCGGCAACCACCTGAACCTGCCCCTGCTGGTCATGTGGGGTGCCGAAGGCACCGTCGGCCGCTGCTTCGAGCCGCTCAAGGAGTGGCAGAAAGTCGCCACCGATGTTCGCGGCAAGGCCCTGCCGGCCGGCCATTACATCGCTGAAGAAGCCCCCGAGTTGTTGCTTGGCGAAGTCCTGGCCTTCCTTCGCTGAGCCGCATCACCCCGTGACCTGACACACCCGCCTCGCAGGCTGCCAACGGCCTGCGACGGGTTCGCTTTGCCCAAAACAACGTCTCGAGATAATAACAATGACAATCAGAAAACTGCTGGGAACCCTGTATATCCAGGTGCTCATCGCGATCGCGCTGGGCGTGTTGATCGGCCACCAATGGCCACAGATCGGCATTGACCTCAAACCCCTGGGCGATGGCTTTATCAAGCTGATCAAAATGATCATCGGCCCGATCATCTTCTGCACGGTGGTCTCCGGTATCACCAGCATGCACGACGTGAAGCAGGTGGGCCGGGTCGGCGGCAAGGCGCTGCTGTACTTCGAAGTGGTGTCCACCATCGCCCTGCTGATCGGCATTCTCGCCGCGCACCTGCTGCACCCGGGCGTCGGTTTCAACATTGATGTGAAGACTCTCGACAGTTCGGCGATCGCCGGCTTTGTCGGCCAGGCCGAGCATGGCGAAGGCATCACCGGATTCCTGCTGCACGTGATTCCCACAACGTTTTTCGATGCGTTTTCCAAGGGCGAGATCCTGCCGGTGCTGTTCGTCTCCGTGCTGTTTGGCGTCGGGCTGGTGATGGTCGGTGAAAAAGGTCGGCCGCTGGTGGGCGTGATCAACCAGGCCAGCGAGGTGTTCTTCCGCATTGTCGGCATCATCAGCCGCGTCGCGCCGATCGGTGCGTTTGGTGCGATTGCCTTCACCATCGGCAAATACGGCGTGGGCTCGTTGCTGCCGCTGCTGAAACTGGTGGGCACCTTTTATATCACCGCGTTCTTCTTTATCGCCGTGGTGCTGGGCAGCATCGCGCGCTATGCCGGCTTCAGCATTTTCAAGTTGATGGGCTACATCAAGTCGGAACTGCTGATCGTGCTCGGCACCAGCTCGTCGGAGTCGGCGCTGCCGCAACTGATCCAGAAACTTGAAAGCCTCGGCGCATCCAAGGGCGTGGTGGGCATCGTGGTGCCGACCGGCTACACCTTCAACCTGGACGGCACCAACATCTATATGACGCTGGCGGTGCTGTTTCTGGCCCAGGCGACCAATATCCAGCTGCCCCTTGAGCAACAACTGACCCTGCTGGCGGTGGCCATGCTCACCTCCAAAGGCGCCGGTGCGGTGGTCGGTGCCGGGTTTGTGGCATTGGCGGCGAGCCTGGCGGTGGTGCCGACTGTGCCGGTGGCGGCGATGGTGCTGATCCTCGGCGTCGACCGGTTCATGGCCGAATGCCGCTCGCTGACCAATATCATCGGCAACGCCGTGGCCGCCCTGGTGGTGGCCGCCTGGGAAGGCGAACTGGATCGCGAGAAGATGGCGCCGATCGCCCTCAAGCGCGGCCGCCATGCGCGCGCTGCCCAGGCGGCACAGGCGAAAACCGCTGCCGAGTAAACCCTGACGGTGGCGAGGGAGCTTGCGCCCGCCGGGCTGCGCGGCGGCCCCGAAAAAGATCGGAGCGCTGCACATTCCAGCGGCAGCACGCTGCCTCGTCACACCGGTGCTATTCTGGCGGCTCATGCCGCCACGCTTGTTTCTGATGACTCATAAGAAAGATACCGTGCCCCTACCCGAAGACCTGCGGGTGTTCCTGACCGTGATCCGCAAGGCCGGCTTCGCTGCCGCCGCCGATGAGCTGGGGTTGTCGCCGGCGTATGTCAGCAAGCGTATCCAGATTCTGGAAACCACCCTGGCCACCCGCCTGCTGCACCGCACCAGCCGCCGCATCGCCCTCACCGAAGACGGTGAACGGGTGCAGCGCTGGGCCGTGCGTATTCTCGAAGACTTCCAGCAACTGTCCGATGAACTCAGCGATGCCCATGACAGCCCGCGTGGCCGCCTGCACCTGTGCAGCAGTTTCGGCTTTGGCCGCAATCATGTGGCACCGGCCCTGTCGTTGTTGGCGGAGCAGTACCCGGACCTGGAAATCCGCCTGGACCTGTTCGACCGCGTGGTGGACATCGTCAGCGAAGGCTTCGACCTGGAGATCCGCGTAGGCGACGACATCCCCGGCCAGCACATCGGCCGGCGCCTGGTGAGCAATCGCCGGGTGCTGTGCGCCGCGCCCGCGTACCTGCAGCGCCGGGGCATGCCGCAACACTTGAGCGACCTGGAGCAGCACGATTGCCTGGTGCTCAAGGAGCGCGACAACGCCTTCGGCATCTGGAACCTCGAGCACGACGGCGCCCAGGAGAGCGTGCGCGTGCGCGGTCCGTTGTCCTCGAACAATGGCGAGATCGTACTGCAATGGGCGCTGGATGGGCGCGGCGTACTGCTGCGCTCGATGTGGGATGTGAAGCCACTGCTGGAACAGGGCAAGCTGGTGCAGGTGCTGCACGCCTACACCCAGAGTGCCAACGTGTGGGCGGTGTACCCGACGCGGCTAGCGTATTCCGGGAAGTTGCGCGCGTGTGTGGAGTTCTTGCAGGAGCACTTCAAAGGGCTGTCGATCTAAAGCCATCCTGCCGAGCAACGCCGCCCGACGGTATGAGCCGGCTTGCCGGTGATAGCGGTGGGTCAGTTTGCAATATTTGACACTGCAATCGCCGGCAAGCCGGCGCCTACAGTTTGGGGTGGGCCAAGCAAGGGTTTATTGCCTGGGGGATGGCTTCTTTCCCGCCGTGCAAACCCGCTCACCCGTAGGAGCTGGCTTGCCGGCGATTGCGGTTCGAGTAGGTCAGTTGAGCCAGGGATTGGCGGCGAGGTGGCGGCGTTCGAAGGCTTTGATTTCTTCGCTGCGCTGCAGGGTGCTGCCGATTGCATCCAGGCCGAGTAGGAGCGCGGTCTTGCGCAGGGTATCGATCTGGAACGCAATGACCTGGCCGTCCGCCAGGCGAATCTGCTGTTCTTGCAGATCAACACTGATCTGCGCCTGGTCGGGCTGGCTGACGGTCTGGCCAAGGCGCTGCAGGACCGCCTCTTCCAGGGTGATCAGCAGCACGCCGTTACGCTGGCAGTTGTCGTAGAAAATCCCGGCAAAGCTGCTGCCGATCAGTGCGCGGATGCCCATCTGCTTCAGGCCCCACACCGCGTGCTCACGGCTGGAACCACAGCCGAAGTTCGGCCCCACTACCATAAAACTCGCGCCCTGCCAGGCGGGTTGGTTCAGCACGAACTCGGGGTTGGGCGCGCCATTGGGCAAGAAGCGCAGATCAAAGAACAGCCCACGGTCCAGGCCGCTGCGGTCAATGCCCTTGAGAAACTGCTTGGGCATGATCACGTCGGTGTCGATATTCGCCGCCAGCATCGGTGCGGCCTTGCCGGTGACCAAGGTAAAGGGTTGCAGGCTCATGGTCGGTCTCCAAAGTGGCGGATATCGGTGAGGCGGCCGGTGATCGCGGCCGCGGCGACCATTGCCGGGCTCATCAGGTGGGTACGCGCGCCGGCGCCCTGGCGGCCTTCGAAGTTGCGGTTGGTGCTGGAGGCGCAGCGGTCGCCGGGGGCCAGCACATCGTCGTTCATCGCCAGGCACATCGAGCAGCCGGACTGGCGCCATTCGAAACCGGCGTCGATAAAGATCGCCGCCAGCCCTTCGGCTTCGGCCTGGTCGCGCACTTCGGTGGAACCGGGGACGATCATCGCCCGCACGTGCTCGGCCACCTGCTTGCCGCGCACCACACTGGCGGCGTCACGCAGGTCTTCGATCCGCGCGTTGGTGCAGGAACCGATAAAGGCATGGCTGATGACGATCTCGCTCAGCGGCATGCCGGCCTCCAGGCCCATATAGTTGAGGGCGCGGCGCATGTCCTGGCGCAGGATCAGGTCGCTGACATCCTGCGGATCCGGCACCCGGGCGCCGATCGGCGCGGCCTGGTCGGGGCTGGTGCCCCAAGTGACCATGGGTTCCAGGGTGCTCGCGTCGAGGTGCACCTCCTGGTCGAACACCGCGTCGGCGTCTGAATGCAGTTGGCGCCAGCCCACCAGCGCCTGCTCCCACAACTCACCTGTGGGCGCGCGCGGCTTGCCCTTGAGGTAGGCGAAGACTTTTTCGTCCGGCGCCATGAATGCACCACGAGCACCCGCCTCCACCGCCATATTGCAGATGGTCATGCGTGCCTCGACGCTCAAGGCGTCGATGGTCGAACCCCGAAACTCGATCGCATAGCCGGTCGCACCGGACGCGCCGATCTTGCCAATCAGCGCCATGATCACGTCCTTGGAGGTCAAGCCCTTGGCCAACGCCCCCTCGACGGTGACGCGCAGGCTTTTCAGGCGCTTGTAGACCAGGGTCTGGGAGGCCAGCAGGTGTTCGATTTCCGAGGTGCCGATGCCGAAGCCAAAGGCGCCCAGGGCTCCGTATGTGGTGGTGTGGCTGTCACCGGCGGCGATCACCATGCCCGGCAGGATAAACCCCTGTTCCGGCGCGATCACATGTTCGATGCCCTGGCGCTTGTCGAGGATATCCAGCAGCTCGATGCCGAAATCCCGGCAATTCTCCGCCAGGTAAGACACTTGCCGTGCCCCGCCCGCATCGGGCATCGCCGCGATGCGCTGGGGCGTGGTGGGGTTCACATGGTCGACCACGGCCAGCGCCGTACCCGGACGCCACACGCCACGCCCGGCCTCACGCAGGCCACTGAAAGCCTGCGGGCTGGTGTATTCGTTGATCACCTGGCGGTCGATATACAGCAGCACGTGGCCCTGGTCATCGAGGGCGCACACCGTGTGGGAATCGATGTGTTTGTCGTAGAGAGTTCTGGCAGTCATTGTTCTAAAGGCTCGCTCAACGGTATGGCTCCATCCTACGCAGCCCCCAGCCCTCATCAATGCCACCTCGGTGATGGCTTGGAACATGTTTCGTGTTCGATCGCGTCGTTAATCCGTGTGAATGTGAATCTGAAACATTTACTTGCATGTTCGGATTAGGGTTTTCCCATTCTCATCCGTCTTAACTTAGATACAGCCCGTCGCGTCAGCAAAAGCTACGACTGGCCTTTTTCGGGCCTCCATCGCCCCCCTCCGATCAAGACCCTCATTCACATGTCGAAGAAGTCACGCTCCAAACTCTGGTTTCTCGTTCATAGCTGGCTGGCATTGCCCATCTGGTTCTTCGTACTGATCGTCTGCGTCACCGGCACCCTGGCGGTGGTGAGCCAGGAAATCGTGTGGCTGGCCAACCCGGACATCCGCGCGAGCAAACCGTCGGACGATGCCGAGCCGCTGAGCTATGACCAGGTGATCAGCGCCATCAAGCGCGCCGAACCCCAGGTAATCGTGCAGTCGCTCAGCCGTCCGGACGAATCGCACTTTGCCCTGAGTGTCGACCTCAGCTACCCCGACGGCCGTTCGGTAGAGGTCTACGTCAACCCGTACACCGGGGCGATCCAGGGCATCAGCCCGTCGTTCGACTTCCGCCAGTTCACCCGCGCCTTGCACGGCTGGTGGCTGGTGCCGTTCACCAATGGCTACAGCTGGGGCTGGTACCTGGTGTCGCTGCTCGGCTTGCCGCTGCTGGCCTCGCTGGTGACCGGGCTGGTGGTGTACAAGCGCTTCTGGAAGGGCTTTCTCAAGCCGACCCTGCGAATCCGCCACGGCGCGCGGATTTTCTGGGGGGATTTCCACCGCCTGAGCGGTATCTGGTCGATCTGGTTTATCGCAGTGATCTCCATCACCGGCACCTGGTTCCTGATCCAGGCAATCCTGGGGGATAACCAGATTTCGATTTCCAGCGAACCCATCGTCCCGGTGATCGCACGCGAGAAAGTCCCGACTTCGGCACCTGGCGTGCCGGCACCGATGATTCCCGTGGATGCAGCCATCGAGATCGCCACCCAGCGCATCCCGGGGCTGGAAGCGAGTTTCGTCAGCCTGCCGCTCAACGCCTACAGCCACCTGCAGATCGGTGGCCGGGGCTGGTACCCGCTGATGTACCAGACCGCGCAAATCAACCCGTACGACGGTGAAATCGCCTCGTCGCACCTGCTCTCCGACCGCACCAAACTGGAGTTCGTCACCGAGTCCATGCGTCCGTTGCACACCGGCGACTTCGGCGGTATCTGGATCAAGCTGATCTGGGCGTTCTTCGGCCTGGTGCTGAGCATGATGGTGTTGAGCGGCCTGTTGATCTGGACCAAGCGCACCGCCCTCGCGACCCTCAATGCGCTCAAGCGCGAGGCCAAGGCGCAACGTGCGCCCGCGCCCATCCCGGCCCTGCAGGCTGAAACTTCGGAGGCCAACCCATGAGCAAGGTCGCTACCGCTACACCGCCTTCGCCGCTGCGGGCCTTCTGGCTTAAATGGCGTTTCCATATCAATGTCCTGCTGTTGCTGGTGCCGCTGGGCTTCATGCCCAAGTACTTCGCCGACGCCGCGCTGTTTCGGGGTGACACCGGCATCGGCGAACGCCTGGCCGGTGAGGTGCAGGTCGGGCCCTGGAGCCTGAAACTCGCCGAGTTTCGCAACGAAGGCCCGCGCCCGGACCCTGCCGGCCCGATGAAATTCTTCAACGCCGCCCTCTGCGACACCTGCGCCGACCAGGTCAAGGCCACCTACCTGCGCATCGGCAAGCCGCGCAGCCTGCGCGCCGCCGGGGTGATCTTCTTCGGCACCCCATACCGCATGGGCGCCGCCCTGCCCGTGCCGGAACGCACGCCGGTCGACGCCGAACTGTGGGTCACCATGGAAGGCTGGGACGGCACGATGCACCAGGGTTCCATCCCGCTGAGCCAGGCCTCGCCTGCCACCATTGCCTGGCTGAACAAGCAAGGAGTTAAACCATGACTTTGAAGCGCCTGACCCGCGCCTGCGCCGTGCTAGTGCTCGGTGCCGGTTTCAGTACCCTGGCCCTGGCCCACAACCCGATGTGCGAATGCAAGGAAATCCCTGGCGAGCAGATCGAGTGCAAAGGCGGCTTCTCCGACGGCAGCGGCGCCCCCGGAGTGACGCTGGATGTGATCGGCTACGACGAAACGATCCTGGTGCCCGGCAAGCTGGGCCAGGACTCGACCCTGACCTTCAAGAAACCCTCGGCCGAGTTCTATGTGCTGTTTGATGCGGGTCCCGGGCACGTCGTGGAAATCGACCAAGCGGACATCCAGCCGCAATGAGCACGACACAGGTTGTACGCCCCGCGGGTGCCGGGCACGAGACCCTCTACGTCCTGCTGCTGTGCCTGATCATCCTCGCGGTGGCCGGCACGGTGGTGGCCTTGCACGGCGAATCCCAGGAGGTCGCCGCGGTGCCCAGCCACCAGTTGGACGCGCGCCGTGACCTCAGTGCTGCCGAACAGGGCATCTATGCCGACTTGCGCGTGACCCTGGATGAAATCCAGCTGCTGGCACAAGAGCAAAGCGCCCTGCCCACGCCCGAGCAACTGGCCGAAGAAGGCTTTGCGCCGTTCGCCCAGGACGCCAGCTCGGTCAGCCGTGGCGATCATCGCTGGCAGCTGCTGGCGCCTTCGTCCTACCTGGGGCTGAGCCAGGCACCTGCCACGAGTGGCTCGCTGTTGATGCGCGTGCACGGTGCCGAGCCGGATATCTGGCTCAATCGCAGCACCGACCTGGCCGCCCCCTCCGACCTCTCTGACCAGGCGCTGATCGCAGCCGGCTGGCAGCAAGTGGTCGCGCAATTCGATGCCGGCGTCACCCGCCAGCACCGTCACTGAACGAGAAGACCGATTGCCCATGTCTATTTCATCTCCCCTGTTGCGCGTATTACTGGTTGGCCTGTTCAGCCTGATGCTGGCCCCGCTGGCCAATGCCGAGGCGGCCAAGCGCCTGCGGATCGGCATCACCCTGCACCCTTATTACAGCTACGTGGCGAACATCGTCGGCGACAAGGCCGAGGTCGTGCCGCTGATTCCTGCCGGTTTCAACCCTCATGCCTACGAACCGCGCGCCGAAGACATCAAGCGCATCGGCACCCTGGATGTCATCGTGCTCAACGGCGTCGGCCATGACGACTTCGCCGACCGCATGATCGCCACCAGCGAGCGCCCGGATATCCCGGTGATCGAAGCCAACGCCAACGTGCCATTGCTGGCCGCCACCGGCAATGCCGCGCGCGGTGCAGGCAAGGTGGTCAACCCGCACACCTTCCTGTCGATCAGCGCGTCGATTGCCCAGGTCAACAACATCGCCCGCGAGCTGGGCAAGCTCGACCCTGACAACGCCAAGACCTACACCCAGAACGCTCGCGCCTATGGCAAGCGCCTGCGCCAGATGCGCGCCGATGCCCTGGCCAAGTTGACCAGCGCACCCAACCCCGACCTGCGCGTCGCCACCGTGCACGCGGCCTACGACTACCTGCTGCGCGAGTTTGGCCTGGAAGTCACCGCCGTGGTCGAACCGGCCCACGGTATCGAGCCAAGTCCCAGCCAACTGAAGAAAACCATCGATGAGCTGCGAGCCCTGGACGTGAAGGTGATCTTCTCGGAAATGGATTTCCCGTCTACTTACGTCGAGACCATCCAGCGTGAATCCGGGGTCAAGCTGTACCCGCTGTCGCATATTTCCTACGGCGCCTACAGCGCGGAGAAATACGAAGTGGAAATGACCGGCAACCTCAACACCGTGGTCCGGGCGATTCAGGAGTCGGGGGCATGACCGCCGCGCAACGACTGGAGGTGGCCAGCATTGGCCCGACCCTCGACTTCGACGCCATCTCATTGACCCTCGGTCGCACCACGATCCTCGACGGCGTGACCTTCCAGGTACAACCGGGCAGCATCCATGCGCTGGTCGGCCCCAACGGCGGCGGCAAAAGCTCGCTGATCAAGACCTTGCTGGGCCAGACGCCGCATCAGGGGCGGTTGAGCCTGCAGTGGCCAAGCACGCCCGGCACCATCGGTTATGTGCCCCAGGCGCTGGAATTCGACCGTGGCTTACCGATGACCGTCGATGATTTCATGGCTGCCATGTGCCAACGGCGCCCGGCGTTTCTCGGGTTGTCCAGGCATTACGCCGGCGCAATCGGCGAGGCACTGGAACGGGTCGGCATGCAGGACAAACGCAAGCGGCGCATGGGCGCATTGTCGGGTGGCGAGCGCCAGCGCGTGCTGTTGGCCCAGGGGTTGATCCCGGCGCCGCAACTGCTGGTGTTGGATGAACCGATGTCGGCACTCGATGAGGCCGGTATCCAGGTGTTCGAGCGCTTGCTGAATGACTGGCGCCTCGCCGGCATCACCGTGTTGTGGATCGAGCATGACCTGGAGGCCGTGGGCCGCTTGGCCGACCGCGTCACCGGGTTGAACCGCCGCGTGCTGTTCGACGCCACTCCGAAAGAGGCGCTGACCCCGGATCGCCTGCTGACCCTGTTCTCTACCCACCCTCGGAGCCCGGCGCAATGAGTTATGAAGCGTTTCGCTTGATGGTCCAGGGCTGGGCCTCTTCCGGCTATCTGCCGGAGGCGCTGGCCTATGGTTTTGTGGTCAACGCGCTGCTCGCCGGCTTGCTGATCGGCCCGGTGCTGGGCGGGTTGGGCACGCTGGTGGTGGTCAAGCGCTTTGCGTTTTTCTCCGAAGCGGTCGGCCATGCCGCGCTGACCGGCGTGGCCGTGGGCATTCTGCTCGGCGAACCCTACACCGGGCCGTATGGCAGCCTGTTCGGCTACTGCCTGTTGTTCGGCATCCTGCTCAATTACCTGCGCAACCGCACCGGCCTGGCGCCAGACACCTTGATCGGCGTGTTCCTGTCGGTGTCGCTGGCCTTGGGCGCGAGCCTGCTGCTGATCCTGGCAGGCAAGATCAACGTGCATATCCTTGAAAACGTGCTGTTCGGCTCGGTGCTGACCGTCAACGGCAATGACCTGCTGGTGCTGGCGATTGTCGGCGCACTGGTGATGGCCCTGGCGTTGCCGCTGTACAACCGCATCATGCTCGCCAGCTTCAACCCGCAACTGGCGGCGGTGCGCGGCGTGGCCGTGAAGACCCTGGATTACCTGTTCGTGATCCTGGTTACGCTGATCACCGTGGCGGCCGTCAAGGTCATCGGCGCGATCCTGGTCGGCGCGCTGCTGGTGATCCCGGCGGCGGCGGCACGTCTGCTCAGCCAGTCGCTCAAGGGGTTTTTCTGGGTCTCGGTGGTAATCGCCACCGTCAGCACCCTGTGCGGCATCCTCCTGCCAATCATCTTCGACCTGCCTGTTCCGTCCGGCGCCGCGATCATTCTGGTGGCCGGTATCGCCTTCGCCATTGCCGCCATTGCGCGTGGCACGGTGCCCAGCCTCAAAGGGAATCTTGGATAATGCGCCCTGTCTTTCGCCCACTGGCCCTGGCCATCGCTTGCTTGCTCAGCACCTCGGCGCTGGCCGCCGTTGACGGTTTCCAACCCCGGGACTTCGTCGCCAACAATGGCCTCGGCCATGCTGCACTGAGCAAGGCAAAATCGGTCAAGACCGTCAAAGTGCTCGCCTCGTTGCCCATCACCTACGGGCTGGCCGAAGTGCTGCTCAAGGGCACCGATGTGCAGTTGGAGCGCGCAGCTCCCGCCAACCTGCCCGGGTCGCGCCAGGTGTCCTATTTCACCGGCCGTGGCGCGCCGGCCCTGGGCAAGCTGGCGGTGGACGCCGATGCAGCCATCGGCCTGCGCTCGCTGTGGGCGGATGACCCGCTCTACCCAGTGGCACGCCGCAGCAACATCCGCATCGTCGAAATCGACGCGGCACGCCCGGTGGATGGCGGCTTGCCGGGGATCGCCGTGCAGCCGGGCAGTGCCGACGGGCTGAACAGCCAGCCGTGGCAATCGAGCAACAACATGGGGCGCATGGCCGATGTAATGGCCGCCGACCTGAGCCGCCTGGCGCCCCACGCCAAGCCGACCATCGACGCCAACCTTGCCGCCCTCAAGCAGCGCCTGCTCAAACTCAGCGCCGACAGCGAAGCGCGGCTGGCCAAGGCGGACAACCTCAGCGTGGTCAGCTTGAGCGATCACTTCGCTTATCTGATCAGCAGCCTGAACCTGGAAGTGCTCAGCACCGACGCCCGCCCCGACGCCGACTGGACACCCGAGGCCTTGCAAACATTCAGCGCCGCGCTGAAGGACAACGACGTGGCCGTGGTGCTGCACCATCGTCAGCCAAGCGAAGCGGTAAAAGCCGCCGTGACGGCAGGCGGTGCGCAACTGTTGGTGCTGAACGTCGACAGCGCAGAGCCGGTGACCGAGCTGGAGACCAATGTGGATCAGGTGATCAAGACACTCACGCCCTGACATCTGAAGATCAGCCTTCTGTGGTGAGCAGGCCTCTGTAGTGAGCAGGTTTATGGGTGAGCAGGCCTATGTGGTGACCAGAACTCTGTGGCGAGCAGGCTTGCCCTGCGTTGGGCTGCGCAGCAGCCCCTATCAAAGCCACCCTAACCTGCCAGAAAAATCCCCATATAGATTTTGGGCCTGCTGCGCAGCCCAACGCAGGGCAAGCCTGCTCACCACAACAAGCGTGCCTGCATTCCATAACAAGACTGCTTGCCGGTGACGGCAGATGCTGAACGTCGACGGTGCAGAGCCGGAAACCAATGTGGATCAGGTGATCAAGACACTCACGCCGTGACATCTGAAGGTCAGCCTTCTGTGGCGAACAGACCTCTGTAGTAAGCAGGCTTATGGGTGAGCAGGCTTATGTGGTGAACAAAACTCTGTGGCGAGCAGGCTTGCCCTGCGTTGGGCTGCGTAGCAGCCCCCTACTAAGGCCGCCGTAACCTGCCAGAAAAAACCCCATACAGATTTTGGGTCTGCTGCGCAGCCCAACGCAGGGCAAGCCTGCTCACCACAACAAGCGTGCCTGTATTCCACAACAAGCGTGCCTGCATTCCACAACAAGCCTGCCCGCATTTCAAAACAAGCCTGCTTGCCACACCGGTTAAACCACATCCACTCCGACATGAATTGCATCATGCCGCCAGAATTCCAGGTCGCAGTCGATCAGTCGCTGGTGCTGGTCATAATTGACCCGGGCAATCCGCAGGCCCGGGCTGCCCACCGACACGCGCAACGCGGCGGCGGCTTCCACCGGCAGTGAGGTCGGGACGATTTCGAAACGCACCCGCCCGTAGTGCAAGTCGTATTTGCGCGCATACAACTCAGTCATTGACTGATTCAGGTCGCACTCAAGAATCCCCGGGAAATACTGCGGGTTCAGGTAGTGCTCCACATACAACACCAGCCGCCCGTCAATCCGCCGGCCCCGGCAGATCTGGATCACGCTGGACAACGCCGGCAACTGCAACCACGCACACACCGCCGCCGAGGCCGGTTGCAGCCGCGCAGAGATCACTTCGGTAGACGCCACCCGCCCCTGGTCGTTGACCATCGCGTGAAAGTGGCTGCGCTGCATCAGGTTGTAGGCCAGCCGTGGTGGCGAGACAAACCAGCCCCGGCGCTCCTCACGATAGATCTGGCCCTGGGCCTCCAGTTGTAACAAGGCTTCCCGCACGGTAATTCGAGTGGTACCAAACAACTCGCTGAGCTTGCGCTCGGCGGGCAGTTTGCTTGCAGGCGGCAACAGGCCGTGGTCGATCTGCTCTTGCAGCGCCAGGCCGATGGATGTCACCGCCTTGATTGCCTCATCACGCATCAACGTTACCTATCTGGACTAGACCAGCACCGTTCAGGTGCACAAAACGCGCTGTATTCGGGCTCCTGCCATTGCGTGCCAGCCTAGGCATTACAGATGACCGACAGATGACAGTCCATGTCGGGTCCCTCCAGCACACCCTGCAATACATCGGCCAAGTCCAGGCCCTGCGGGCACTTGAGCATGGTCTACGCTAAGTCTGTGCTGAGCGACACAAGCGATTTAAAAACGACATCGACATGAAACTGTCATCCATCCAGCCTAGATTGGCTCAGGTATTGCTGACCTAGACCAACACCACCGCAAACGTCGACAAAAACGCAGCGTTGAAAACGCCCAAAGGAGCTTCGGATGAAACAGCTTTTCCTGGCATCACTGTTAGGCTCGACCATTGCCATGTGCACCGCCGCCATGGCTGCTGATACCGATCTAAAAACCCTTGAAGCTGCCGCCAAGACAGAAGGCGCCATCAACAGCGTCGGCATGCCCGATGACTGGGCCAACTGGAAAGGCACCTGGGAAGACCTGGCCAAGACCTACGGCCTCAAGCACATCGACACCGACATGAGCTCGGCCCAGGAAATCGCCAAGTTCAAGGCTGAAAAAGACAACGCCAGCGCCGACATCGGCGACGTGGGCGCGGCCTTCGGTCCGATCGCGGTGAAGCAGGAAGTCACCCAGCCGTACAAACCGTCGACCTGGGCCCAGGTCCCGGATTGGGCCAAAGACAAGGACGGTCACTGGGCCCTGGCCTACACCGGCACCATCGCCTTCATCGTCAACAAGAAGCTGCTGCACGGTTCCGAAGTGCCAACCAGCTGGGCTGACCTGCAGAAAGGCAAATACAAAGTCTCCATCGGTGACGTGAGCACCGCGGCCCAAGCGGCCAACGGCGTACTGGCGGCAGCCATCGCCAATAAAGGCGACGAGAAAAACATCGCGCCGGGCCTGCAGTTTTTCACCAAGATCGCCCAGCAAGGTCGTCTCTCGCTGTCCAACCCGACCATCGCCACCATGGAAAAAGGCGAAGTCGAAGTGGGCATCGTCTGGGACTTCAACGGCCTGAGCTACAAGGCCAAGATGGCCAACCCGGATGACTACGTGGTGCTGATTCCTTCTGACGGCTCGGTAAAATCCGGCTACACCACCATCATCAACAAATACGCCAAGCACCCGAACGCCGCCAAGCTGACCCGCGAATACATCTTCAGCGATGCCGGCCAACTCAACCTGGCGCGTGGCAATGCGCGTCCGATCCGTGCTGAAACCGACCTGAAACTGCCGGCTGATATCGCCAAGAACCTGATCCCGGGCGAGCAGTACACCAAGGCCAACCCGCAACCGATCAAGGATGCCGATGCCTGGGAAGCGACCTCCAAGAAGTTGCCACAACAGTGGAACGAGCAAGTCATCGTAGAAATGAAGTAAGCGACGCAAAACCTGTAGGAGCCGGCTTGCCGGCGATGACGGTCGAACATTCGACATTGATGTCGGCTGATACATCGCCATCGCAGGCAAGCCAGCGCCCACATTTGATCCGGTTCCAACCGAACAAAAGATCCACATCCCCTGTTGCGGAGCCCCAGCCCCCATGAAGCACAATGTCATCCTTGTCGTGCTCGACGGCCTGAACTTCGAGGTTGCCCGACACGCCATGGGGCACTTGCAGGCCTATGTCGGCGCAGGACGCGCAGCCCTCTACAAACTGGAATGTGAACTGCCCGCCCTGTCCCGCCCGCTGTATGAGTGCATCCTCACCGGCGTGCCACCGATCCAGAGCGGCATCGTCCACAACCAGGTCTCGCGCCTGTCCAACCAACGCAGCATTTTCCATTACGCCACCGACGCCGGCCTGACCACTGCGGCGGCTGCTTACCATTGGGTCAGCGAGTTGTATAACCGCACACCCTTTATTGCCGCGCGTGATCGTCATACCGACGACAAGGCGCTGGCGATCCAGCACGGGCATTTCTACTGGAATGACCATTACCCGGATTCACACCTGTTTGCCGACGCCGAAAGCCTGCGCGTCAAACACGCGCCAAACTTCCTGGTCGTGCACCCGATGAACATCGACGACGCCGGCCACAAGCACGGTCTCGACACCGCGCAATACCGCAACAGCGCCCGCTCGGCCGACATCATCCTGGCTGACTACCTGCAAGGCTGGCTCGATGCCGGCTACCAGGTG
Organism: Pseudomonas sp. GW821-FHT09C08; assembly: GCF_059418125.1. NCBI lineage: Bacteria > Pseudomonadati > Pseudomonadota > Gammaproteobacteria > Pseudomonadales > Pseudomonadaceae > Pseudomonas > Pseudomonas sp. GW821-FHT09C08. The sequence continues at coordinate 31,452 of NZ_JBWKPG010000018.1, forward strand.
CTGGTCACCGCCGACCACGGCATGAACAACGATCGCTCCCACAACGGCCTGTTGCCGGAAGAGCGCGAAGTGCCGTTGTTTGTACTCGGCGAGGCCTTCAGCCTCGACATCCACGCCGCGCCGAACCAGACCGACCTGTGCGGCACCGTCTGCGAGCTGTTGGGCGTACCACACGACAAACCTGTCTGCCGGGAGCTGTTGAAGTGAATTCCATGACTCGCGGCAAATGGCTGGCGCTGCTGTGCCTGGTGCCTTTCACGCTGTTCTTTATCGTGTTCGAAATCGCCCCGCTCGTCTGGGTGTTGATCAACAGCCTGCAAACGGAAGAAACCGGCTGGGGCCTGGACAACTTCACGCGGATCTTCAGCTCCAAGTTCTACCTGCAAGCCATCCAGTTCAGCCTGGAGATCAGCTTCTACTCGAGCATCTTCGGCATCATTATCGCCACCCTGGGCAGTTACTCCCTGCGCCGGGTCGATTCGCCGCTGCGCAATTTCGTCACCGCTTTCGCCAACATGACCAGCAACTTTGCCGGCGTCCCCCTGGCGTTCGCCTTCATCATCCTGCTGGGTTTCAACGGCAGCATCACCATCATGCTCAAGCAGGCCGGGATCATTCAGGACTTCAACCTGTACTCCAAGACCGGCTTGATCATTCTCTATACCTACTTCCAGATTCCCCTCGGCGTGCTGCTGCTCTACCCGGCGTTCGACGCGCTGCGCGAAGACTGGCGCGAGTCGGCGGCGTTGCTGGGTGCCAATGGCTGGCAGTTCTGGCGGCATATCGGCTTGCCGGTGCTCACGCCGGCGTTGCTGGGCACGTTCGTGATCCTGCTGGCCAACGCGTTGGGCGCCTATGCCACGGTCTACGCGCTGACCACCGGCAACTTCAACGTGCTGCCGATTCGCATCGCCGGCCTGGTGTCGGGGGATGTCTCGCTGGATCCGAACATGGCCAGCGCCCTGGCCGTGGTGCTGGTGGCGCTGATGACCGTGGTCACCGTGGTCCATCAACTGTTGCTCAAGAGGAGCTACCATGTCTCGCGCTGAAGCCGGCCCGGCCTCCCTCTACCACCGCGTGGTGGTGTACCTGTTGTTTGCGATCCTGGTGCTGCCGCTGATCGGCACCTTCGTCTATTCGATTGCCAGCAGTTGGTCGGCAACCATCCTGCCCGCTGGCTTTACCGTGAAATGGTACGTCCAGCTGTGGAGCGACCCGCGCTTCCTGATGGCCTTCGGGCAGTCGTTGCTGGTGTGCGTGGGCGCGCTGCTGCTGTCGGTGGTGTTGATCCTGCCGCTGCTGTTCGTGGTGCATTACCACTTCCCAAGGCTCGACGCACTGATGAACATCCTGATCCTGCTGCCCTTCGCGGTGCCGCCGGTGGTGTCGTCGGTGGGCCTGCTGCAACTCTACGGTTCCGGGCCGCTGGCGATGGTGGGCACACCGTGGATCCTGATCGGTTGCTACTTCACCGTGGCGCTGCCGTTCATGTACCGCGCGATCACCAATAACCTGCAGGCGATCAACCTGCGAGACCTGATGGATGCCTCGCAACTGCTCGGCGCCAGCACCTGGCAGGCGGCGATCCTGGTGGTGCTGCCGAACCTGCGCAAAGGCCTGATGGTCGCGCTGCTGCTGTCGTTCTCGTTCCTGTTCGGTGAGTTCGTGTTCGCCAACATCCTCGTCGGTACCCGCTACGAAACCCTGCAGGTGTACCTGAACAACATGCGCAACAGCAGCGGCCACTTCACCAGTGCCGTCGTGATTTCCTACTTCTTCTTTGTGCTGGTGCTGACCTGGGCCGCCAATATCTTGAACAAGGACAAAAGCCAATGAGCTTCGTCAGCGTCCAACACCTGCAAAAAGGCTACGCCGGCACCCCGGTGTTCAGTGATATCAACTGCGAAATCGCCAAGGGCGAATTCGTCACCCTGCTCGGCCCGTCAGGGTGTGGCAAGTCCACCCTGCTGCGCTGCATCGCCGGCCTGACCTCGGTGGACAGCGGGAAAATCCTGCTGGATGGCCAGGACATCGTCCCGCTGAGCCCGCAAAAACGTCACATCGGCATGGTGTTCCAGAGCTATGCACTGTTCCCCAACATGACCGTGGAACAGAACGTCGCCTTCGGCCTGCGTATGCAAAAGGTCAATGCCGATGACAGCCACAAGCGGGTACAGGAAGTGCTGCAACTGGTCGAACTCAAGGACCTCGCCGGCCGCTACCCGCACCAGATGTCGGGCGGCCAGTGCCAGCGCGTGGCGCTCGCCCGCTCGCTGGTCACCCGCCCGCGCCTGTTGCTGCTCGATGAGCCGCTGTCGGCGCTGGATGCGCGGATTCGCAAACACCTGCGCGAACAGATCCGCCAGATCCAGCGCGAACTGGGCCTGACCACCATCTTCGTGACCCATGACCAGGAAGAAGCCCTGACCATGTCGGACCGGATCTTCCTGATGAACCAGGGCAAGATCGTGCAAAGCGGCGACGCCGAAACCCTCTACACCGCGCCGGTGGATATCTTCGCCGCCGGATTTATCGGCAACTACAACCTGCTGGACGCCGACAAGGCCAGCCAGTTGCTGCAGCGGCCGATCAGCGGGCGCATCGCGATTCGCCCCGAGGCCATCGAGCTCAGCCGCAGCGGCGAACTCGATGCCCTGGTGCGCAGCCACAGCCTGCTGGGCAATGTGATCCGCTATCGCATCGAAGCCCGTGGCGTCGAATTGGTGGTGGACGTACTGAACCGCTCGGCGGACGATCTGCACCCCGACGGCCAGCGCCTGGCACTTTCCATCGACCCCAGTGCACTGTGTGAAGTAGCCTGAGCAGCACGACTGATTGAGAGAGCGTAACGGATGGCATTGGTAATTTTTGATTTGGACGACACCCTGATCCACGGCGACTGCGCCACCCTGTGGAGCGAGCAGATGGGCCGCCTGGGCTGGGTCGACCCCGAGTCGTTCATGCGCAGGAACAACGAGCTGATGGACGCCTACAGCCAGGGCAAGCTGGCCATGGAAGACTTCATGGACTTCAGCCTCGAGCCGATGATCGGCCGCACCCCGGAGGAAATAGACCACCTGGTGGAGCCCTGGGTCGAGGACGTGATCGAACCACTGATCTACAGCGACGCCACCAAGACCATCGCCCGCCACCGCGCCAATGGCGACCGCATCCTGGTGATTTCCGCCTCGGGCACCCACCTGGTCACGCCGATTGCGGCGCGGATCGGCATCGATGAAGTGCTGGGGATTGATCTGGAAGTGAGCCATGGCGTGTACAGCGGCCGTACCGTCGGTGTACTGACCTACCGCGAAGGCAAGATCACACGCTTGCTGGAATGGCTGGAGCAGGAAGGCGAGACGCTGGAAGGGGCGTATTTCTACTCGGATTCGCGCAATGACCTGCCGTTGCTGCTGAAGGTGGATCACCCAAACGTGGTGAACCCGGACCCGGTGCTACGCGAGCACGCGGAAAAGGCCGGCTGGCCGATCCATCACTGGGTGTGACACTGCGCTCCTTGAATTGAAATCCAGTCCACTGTGGGAGCGGGCTTGCTCGCGAAAGCGGTTTGTCAGTGAAGAATGTTTCATCTGACACTCCGCTTTCGCCAGCAAGCCCGCTCCCACCGTTTGATCTCATTTCAGCCGGAGACCGGTGTCAGACCAATGTCTCGTCAATCACCAACACCAATTTCCCGGAAATCTGGTTGCTCGCCAAGGCTTCAAACGCTGCCTCGGCATCCTTGATCGGGAACGTCTTGGCCAATTGCGGGCTCAAGCGACCTTCAGTGAACAGCGGCCACACGTGCTGGCTCAAATCACTGAACAGGTCCGCCTTGAACTGATCACTGCGGCTGCGCAGGGTCGAGCCCAACAACTGCACACGCTTGCCCAGCACCTGGGCCAGGTCCAGTTGCGCCTCGCGGCCACCCATCAGGCCGATCAGCACCCAGCGACCGTCCAGGGCCAGCAGCTTGAGGTCCAGCGCGGCGTAGCTGCCGCCGACCGGATCGAGGATGACATCGAACGGCCCGAAGTCCCGCAGCCCTTCGATGCCGTCGGTACGTACCACGCCGCCCTGGGCGCCCAATTCTTCGCAATACGCCAGGCGTTCCGCCGAACCGACACTGACCCAGCACGGGCTGCCAAACGCCTTGCACAGCTGGATCGCCGCCGAGCCCACGCCACTGGCACCGGCATGCAGCAAGACTTTTTCACCCGGCTTGAGGCCCGCCAGTTGGAACAGATTGAGCCACGCCGTGCTGTATACCTCAGGCAATGCGGCCGCTTCGACCAGCGACAGCCCTTCCGGCGCCGGCAGCACATGCCGTGCGTCCACCACCACTTCTTCGGCCATGCCGCCACCGGCCAGCAATGCGCAGACGCGATCGCCCACTTGCCAGGACGAGCCCGCACCGACTTCGCTGATCACCCCGGAACACTCCAGGCCCAGCACATGGCTGGCGCCGGGTGGTGGTGGATAAAGCCCGGCACGCTGTAATAAATCTGCGCGATTGAGGCCCGCAGCCGCCACGCGAATGCGAACTTGGCCTACATCGCAGGTAGGACTTGGTTCTTCCAACCACTCCACATGACCTTCAACGCCTTGCAATGCTTTCACAGTGCCTCCATAGTGAACCTGGACTGAGCCCGTAGCAGTAGCGCCGGGCTTTTTGCATTATGCGACCGGACCATATGGAACCGGCGACTTCAAAGACGGCCTAATATGCGTTATCAATTGCCCCCGCGTCGAATCAGCATGAAGCATTTGTTCCCCAGCACCGCCCTCGCTTTTTTCATTGGTCTCGGCTTCGCGTCGATGTCGACCAATACGTTCGCAGCCAACAGCTGGGACAACCTTCAGCCTGATCGCGATGAGGTGATTGCCAGCCTCAACGTCGTCGAGTTGCTCAAGCGTCATCACTACAGCAAGCCGCCGCTTGACGATGCGCGCTCGGTGATCATCTACGACAGCTACCTCAAGCTGCTGGATCCGTCGCGCAGCTACTTCCTGGCCAGCGATATCGCTGAGTTCGACAAGTGGAAGACCCAGTTCGACGACTTCCTCAAGAGCGGCGACCTGCAGCCCGGCTTCACCATCTACAAGCGTTACCTGGACCGCGTCAAAGCGCGTCTGGACTTCGCCCTGGGTGAGTTGGACAAAGGCGTCGACAAGCTCGACTTCACCCAGAAGGAAACCCTTCTGGTGGATCGCAAGGACGCGCCTTGGCTGACCAGCACCGCCGCGCTCGACGACCTGTGGCGCAAACGCGTCAAGGACGAAGTGCTGCGCCTGAAGATCGCCGGCAAAGAGCCCAAGGCGATCCAGGAGCTGTTGACCAAGCGCTACAAGAATCAGCTGGCACGTCTGGACCAGACCCGTGCCGAAGATATCTTCCAGGCCTACATCAACACCTTCGCGATGTCCTACGATCCGCACACCAATTATCTGTCGCCAGATAACGCGGAAAATTTCGATATCAATATGAGTCTGTCGCTGGAAGGCATCGGTGCCGTCCTGCAAAGCGACAATGACCAGGTCAAGATCGTGCGCCTGGTGCCGGCAGGTCCGGCGGACAAGACCAAGCAAGTGGCCCCGGCCGACAAGATCATCGGTGTGGCCCAGGCCGACAAAGAGATGGTCGATGTGGTCGGCTGGCGCCTGGACGAAGTGGTCAAGCTGATCCGTGGGCCGAAAGGCAGCGTGGTGCGCCTGGAAGTTATTCCGCACACCAATGCACCGAACGACCAGACCAGCAAGATCGTGTCCATCACCCGTGAAGCGGTGAAGCTCGAAGACCAAGCCGTGCAGAAGAAAATCCTCAACCTCAAGCAGGATGGCAAGGATTACAAGCTGGGCGTGATTGAAATCCCGGCCTTCTACCTGGACTTCAAGGCCTTCCGTGCTGGCGATCCGGACTACAAGTCCACCACGCGCGACGTTAAGAAAATCCTCACGGAACTGCAGAAAGACAAAGTCGACGGCGTGGTCATCGACCTGCGCAACAACGGCGGCGGTTCCCTGCAGGAAGCCACCGAGCTGACCAGCCTGTTTATCGACAAGGGTCCGACCGTGTTGGTACGCAACGCTGACGGCCGTGTCGACGTGCTCGAAGATGAAAACCCGGGGGCCTTCTACAAAGGGCCGATGGCGCTGCTGGTCAACCGTCTCTCGGCCTCGGCGTCGGAGATTTTCGCCGGCGCCATGCAGGACTACCACCGTGCACTGATCATCGGCGGCCAGACCTTCGGCAAAGGCACCGTGCAGACCATTCAGCCGCTGAACCATGGCGAACTGAAACTGACCCTGGCCAAGTTCTACCGGGTTTCCGGGCAGAGCACCCAGCATCAGGGCGTACTGCCGGACATTGATTTCCCGTCGATCATCGACACCAAGGAAATCGGCGAAAGCGCCCTGCCGGAAGCCATGCCGTGGGACACCATCCGTCCTGCGATCAAGCCGGCGTCCGATCCGTTCAAGCCGTTCCTGGCACAGCTCAAGGCTGACCACGACACCCGCTCCGCCAAGGATGCCGAGTTCGTGTTCATCCGCGACAAGCTGGCCCTGGCCAAGAAGCTGATGGAAGAAAAAACTGTCAGCCTCAACGAAGTGGATCGTCGCAAGCAGCACACCGACATCGAAAACCAGCAACTGGTACTGGAAAACATCCGCCGCAAGGCCAAGGGTGAAGATCCACTCAAGGAGCTGAAAAAAGAAGATGAAGATGCGCTGCCGGCCGAAGCCGAGAAAACCAAGCCGGAAGACGACGCTTACCTGGCCGAGACAGGCCGGATCCTGCTGGACTACCTGAAGATCACCAAGCAGGTAGCCAAGCAGTAAATGATGGCGATTTAATGTGATCGCTCCTTGGAGTGTCATCATATAGACATCATTCTGTCGTGAAATGAAGGACCGCAGGCGTCATGCCTGCGGTCCTTTTTTTTCGATCGAGATCGCCATGACCATGACCGAACAGCTGAATGCATTGGGCTCTATCCTGGCTCAAGGCAGTTTGCACAGCCTGTTCCAACCGATCATCTGCCTGTCTGAACGGCGCATTCTCGGCTACGAAGCCCTCAGTCGTGGCCCCTCTAACAGCCCCCTGCACTCCCCTGTCGCTCTGTTTTCGGTGGCCAGCCACGCGGGACGCCTCAGTGAACTGGAAATCGCTTGCCGCGAAAGCGCGTGCCGACGCTTCAGTGAACAGAAGCTGCCGGGCAAGCTGTTTCTCAATATCTCGCCGGAATCCCTGATGGAGACCGCGCATCAACCGGGGCGCACCCTGCAACTGCTGCGCGACTTTGGCATCCCGCCAAGCCAGGTGGTGATCGAACTCACCGAGCAGACGCCCACCGACGACTTCGACCTGCTGCAGACCGCCCTGCACCATTACCGCAACATGGGTTTCGCCATCGCGCTGGATGATTTGGGCGCCGGCTATTCCAGCCTGCGGCTGTGGTCGGAGCTGCGCCCGGACTACGTAAAGATCGACCGGCACTTTATCGACGGCATTCACCAGGATGCGCTCAAGCGCGAGTTTGTCGGCTCTATCCTGCAGATCGCCAGGGCCTCCCGCGCCCAGGTGATTGCCGAGGGCATCGAGCTGGCGGAAGAGCTGGCCGTGCTGACGGAGATGGGCGTTGACCTGGTCCAGGGCTACCTGCTCTGCCGCCCGCAGGAACAGCCGCCGCAAGAGGCGCGCCTGATGCTGCCCAAGCCGGACAACGCCAACATCGCCCTCAGCGAAGAAGGCAGCGACCTCAGCGCGCTGCTTAACGAACAGCCGGCGGTGGACCAGGACACCGCCACCGCCCAGGTACTGGAGTCATTCCGCCGCCAGGCCAACCTCAACTCGCTGGCAGTGCTGGACGGGCGCGGCCACCCGGTCGGCATCGTGCATCGGCATTCGCTCTCGGATGCGCTGCTCAAGCCGTTCGCCACCGACCTGTTTGCGCGCAAACCGATCAGCCGCTTGATGAGCGATGATTTTCTGGCGGTGGAGTTGAGCCAGTCGCTGCAACAGGTCAGCCGCCTGTTGACCAGCCGCGCGCGGCAGCGCATCGAAGAAGACTTCATCATCACCCTCAACGGCGACTACCTGGGGCTGGGCCGGGTGATCGATGTGCTCAAGCTGATCACCGAGCTGAAAATCCAGCAAGCGCGCTATGCCAACCCGCTGACCCTGCTGCCAGGCAACGTGCCGATCCAGCAATGCCTCACACGGTTGTTGCAGCAGCAGCGCGAGTCGGTGATCTGCTACGTGGACATCGACAGCTTCAAGCCCTTCAACGATATCTACGGTTATGGACGTGGGGATGAGGTGTTGCTGTGCCTGGCGCAGTGCCTGAACGACCGGGTCGACCCGAGCCGCGACTTTGTCGGACACATTGGCGGGGATGATTTTTTGCTGGTGCTGGGGCCGCAGGATTGGCGCAAGCGTCTCAACCAGTTGCTGGATGATTTCCATACCCAATGCCGGCGTTTCTATCGCGCCGAGCACCTCGACGCTGGCTGCTTCGTGGCGTTGAATCGCCAGGGCGTGCGTCAGGAGTTCGCGTTGCTGTCACTGTCGATCGGCGTGGTGCACTTATATCCACAGGCCTGTGGACAACTCGATGCCAGCCAGTTGGCCGAAATGGCATCGCAAGCCAAACACCATGCCAAGGATGTTGCCGGCTACAGCATTCATGTGATCGACAGCATGGACATGCAGCCCCAGGCGCTTTAAGCCTCGGCGGATTCGGGGTACTCGTATTCAAACACCCGCACCACCTCCGAGGCGTGCCAGGAGGCCGCGGCCACCCCATCGGACGGCCCGCTGAACCGGCCCAGGCGCTCCACGCATTCAAAAAAGCCGGTACGCGGCAGGCGGCTGGCGCCCTGGCTGATCACCAGTGAGCTGCGCAACGGCTGCTCGGCCTTGGCATCCAGCGCCGCCAGGTGTTCCAGGGCAGCGGCCAGGGTTTGCATGGCCGGCGTCGGGAATTGCAGGCGCTCCAGCAGCGCGCGGTAGGTCAGCAGATGGCGCTGGCGGCGCGCCTGGTCCAGTTCGTTGAGTAACCCATCCCAGTGTTGACGGCTGATACGTAAGCTCAAGATTCATCCCTCCAACCTGCAACGCCCAATTCCCAGGCCAGGCTGCGGCGAATCGCGGCATCCGGCTGGCGTTCACCACTTTCGATCAATCCAAGATACGAGGGGCTGATACCCACGGTGCGGGCCAGGGTCTCGATGGCCAGGCCCTTGGCCTCGCGCAAGCCGCGCAGGTCTGCGAGCGGGCGCAGGTCCTGAGCGGGGGCGACGTGGGCAGTATCAGCAGGAGGCGGTGCGGGGTGTGGCTGACCGGCAGCTTTTAGCAGCGCCTGGTACTGGTCCCATGGCAAAACCGCGTATTCGGGCTCGCCATTGCGTGAAATTATCTGAATATCCATGACTGCCCCGTAGGATCACAACACTTACAGCGTAAGTTCTTTCCTTAGGAGTGTAATCCTAACAGCCACAAAGGTCGCAGGGGGATATCCGTATGATCAGTTTTTTTGCGGGTTTTCCTTGGCGAGCAAGGCAGGCGTGGCTGGCAGTCGCTCGACCACCGCGAGTTTTTCCGGACGCTGCGCGTCGCGCCAGGCGCGAAAGGCGCTCAACTCACCGTCGAGTGTCTTCATGACCCACGCCAGCACGGCGATGTCATCGAGCATGCCGAACACCGGAATAAAGTCCGGGATCGCATCGATCGGGCTGAGGAAGTACATCAACCCCGCGACTACCGAGATCAGCGCCTTGGGGCTGATCGCACGGTACTCGCCGCGCCAGTAGGCCAGGCACAGGGCCTGGAGCAACTTCAGATCATCCTTGAGCTTGCCCAGGCGATTACCCTGGCTCGAGCCCTTGGCGGCGACGGCGAACAGCAGGGTCGGCAAACGCCCACGACCGAGCAAGCGGGCGGCCATGGGCAAGAAGCGGGTGAAATTGAAGGGTGGTTTCATTCGTCACTCCAGTTCCAGGCGACATAAAAGGTTATCCACACAAATTGTGGATAACCTTGTGAACAGAGCCTATTTTTCCGGCTGAAAGCCACGCAGTACAAGGCTTACAGTCAGATCGGGCGTTTTTTGCGCACATTAAAAAAACCCAAGATTTCATTGACTTGGCGTAGATGTGCGGCTACCCGTACTCGAGTCTTATATCAGACTCCACGACCCATCATGGGTTCGATCAGATTTCTGCAGGCGCTGGCTTGCCAGCCATGAGCATCAACGATTACGCCAGCATTCTGGAGAAAATGCAGTGGCTCAGCGCTTTTCGCCGGCAAGCCGACTCCTACAGTGGAGCACGCGTTTTCCGAGGGCCAGAAACAACAACGCCCCGTCGAGACGGGGCGTTGAGTGTTCAGGTGCCGATTACTTCTTGGCGGCAGGTGCTGCAGGGGCTTCAGCCTTGGCTGGGTCCTTGATGGCCAGCAGCTCCAGGTCGAATACCAGCACCGAGTTGGCTGGAATCGCCGGGCTCGGGCTCTGGGCGCCGTAGGCCAGGTCGGACGGGATGTACAGCTCGACCTTCTCGCCTACGTGCATCAGTTGCAGGCCTTCGACCCAACCCGGGATCACGCCGCTGACCGGCAGGTCAATCGGGCTACCGCGATCCACGGAGCTGTCAAAGGTGGTGCCGTTGGTGAGCTTGCCGGTGTAGTGCACAGTCACCACGTCAGTCGGCTTAGGCTGAGGGCCGTCGGCTTTCTTGGTGATCTTGTACTGCAGACCGGAAGCGGTGGTGACTACGCCGTCTTTCTTGGCATTGTCTTCGAGGAATTTCTTGCCGGCGGCTGCCGACTCTTCGCTCATCTTGGTCATGCGTTCTTCAGCACGCTTCTGCAGTGCGGCAAACGCTTCAACCAGCTCGTCGTCTTTGAGCTTCTGCTCTTTCTTTCCGACGGCATCTTCGATGCCCTGGGCTACCGCTTTGGAATCCAGGTCATCCATGCCTTCCTGGGCAAGGCTTTTGCCCATGTTCAGGCCGATACCGTAGGAAGCTTTCTGCGCCGGGGTTTTCAGCTCTACGCTGGTCTGCGAATCACAACCCGCAAGTACCAGGCTAACCAGGGCCACCGCCGCCGCCAACCGATGCTGTTTCATGCTATTTCCTTGTTCATGCGCCAAAAGGGCATTCGAATAAAGTCGCGAGCTTATCAGGCGGCCACGACCAATGGCTACCGGCATGTGAGCAGGAAACTTCCGATAAGTTCACGTGTTTAAAAGCATTTTCATTCATTATGGGGACCCGCGAAGGATCGTGGGACCGCCTACTACCAGGCTCATGGCCACTTGCCGCACTTATGGCGTAGTGGCATAACAACGCGACAACTCGACAAGGATAGTTATCTTGCGCATTTTTTCCCGTGTTTTACTGTTGATATTCATTGTGCTGGGGCTCGCCCTGGCCGTGGTGATCTATTACACCCTCAACCCCAGGCTGCCGGAATACGTGCCCGTGGAGCAGGTGCACTACCAGGATCAATGGAGTGCCGCCGACCGCCAGACCTACTACTTCACGCCCCAGGGCACCCAGGTCAAGGGCCTGCATTACAACTGGTTCACTGCCCTGGAACTGCCGTTTTCCGAACAACGCTTCGCCACGCCGGAGTACCTGGCGCGCTTCGGCTTCCTGGTCGATCCCAAACAGGTGCCCACCGCGCAAAACCCCGGCAACCTGCCGGTGGGGTTTGCCCGGCACACCAACGCCGGCAGCAGCGTTGAATACCTGGACATCACCTGCGCCGCCTGCCACACCGGCGAGCTGCACTTCAGGGGCCAGGCCCTGCGCATCGATGGCGGCTCGGCCCAGCATGTGCTGCCGTCCAGTGTGCCCACGTTGCGCGGCGGCAGTTTCGGCCAGGCCCTCGTCGCCAGCCTCGCGGCAACGTATTACAACCCGTGGAAGTTCGAGCGCTTCGCGCGCAAGGTGCTCGGCGATCAGTACGATGCCCAGCACAGCCAACTGCGCCAGGACTTCAAGCAGTCGCTGAACCAGTTCCTGAAAGTTGCCTGGAACGACACCCACCGCGGCCTCTACCCCACCGAAGAAGGCCCGGGCCGTACCGACGCGTTTGGTCGCATCGCCAATGCCAGCTTCGGCGACGCGATTTCGCCGGACAACTATCGCGTCGCCAATGCGCCGGTGGACTACCCGCACCTGTGGGATATCTGGACCTTCGACTGGGTGCAATGGAACGGCTCGGCCCAGCAGCCGATGGCGCGCAATATCGGCGAAGCCCTCGGTGTAGGCGCCACCCTGACCTTCTTCGACAGCGCCGGCCAACCGCTCCAGGGTGACGCGCGCTACCCATCGAGCGTGCGCGTACGCGACCTCAACCTGATCGAAGAAACCCTGCAACGGCTCAAACCGCCGACCTGGCCGGAAGACCTGTTCGGCGCCATCGACAAGCCCCTCGCCGCCCAGGGCCGCGCACTGTTCGCGGAAAATTGCGCCGGTTGCCATGTGCCGACCTTCACCCAGGAAAACGGCCGCCCGGTCCAGCAACTGAAAATGCTCCCGGTGGAGTACATCGGCACCGACCCCGGCACCGCCAGCAACATTGCCGACCAGCACTATGACCTCAGCGCCCTGCAGTGGGACCCGGCGGAGCTGGCCAAGTTGAATGTCGAGCTGCACCCCACGCCGACCGAGCCACTGGACCTGAAAAAAATGTCCGTGGCCAAGGGCCTGGCCTACGTCACGGCGTTCGTTGAAGAGCACGCCTATCGCGCCGCCGGCGTCACCCCCGCCGAGCGCCCGCAGCTGGATGGCTATGGGCTGCCCATCGGCGTGCGTGAGCTGCGCGCCTACAAGGCCCGTCCGCTGGCCGGCGTGTGGGCCACCCCGCCGTTCCTGCACAACGGCTCGGTGCCGACGATCTACCAATTGCTCTCGCCCCAGGACGAGCGCAGCACCACCTTCTATAAAGGCACGTTCGACTATGACCCGCGCCACCTGGGCTTCCAGACTGCCGTGTTCAAGAACGCCTTCCTGTTCGATACAAAACTCACCGGCAACCACAACAGCGGTCACGAATTCCGTGCCGGCCAACGTGGCAACGGCGTTATCGGCCGCGGCTTGCTGCCGCAGGAACGCTGGGCGCTGCTGGAATACCTGAAAGTGCTGGGCGGCCCGCTGGAGCAACAACTGCCATGATTATCCGATCTCAATACGACCGACCTTCCCTGCTCTCCCGTCTCTGGTTGCGCCTCGGCGCGTGGCTCGGCAAGACCCTGCTGTGGCTGGTCGGCCTGGGCCTGCTCGGCTGGCTCGCCGCGACCGCCTGGTACGCCTGGCAGCACAGTGGCCCGGTCTCACCGAACGAGCAGGTCCCGCCAGGTGAAGCGGCGATGACCCAGGGCATTATCCAGACAGCAGTGCGCATCGTTGACCAGCACCGCGAAGGCACGCGCTACCTGCGCGATGCCCACGCCAAGGCGCATGGCTGTGTGAAGGCCGAAGTCAGTGTGCTGGCGGACCTGGACCCGGCCTTGCGCCAGGGCGTGTTCGCCGAGCCGGGCAAGACCTGGCAGGCGCTGATTCGGCTGTCCAACGGCAACGCCTACCCGCAGTTCGACAGCATCCGCGATGCCCGCGGCATGGCGCTGAAGTTGCTGGATGTGCCGGGCAAACAACTGCTGGCGGATCAGCAAAACCGCACAGAGCAGGACTTCGTGATGTTCAGCCACCCGAATTTCTTTGTCAGCGATGTGGCGGAATACGCGCAGAACATCGGCGCACAAGCGGATGGCAAGAAAGTCCTCGCGTTCTTCCCCAAGGTCGACCCGCGCAGTTGGCAGGTACGGCATCTGTTTATCGCCCTGGCGACCCTGGCACCCGCCCCCGCCAGCCCGACGCAGACCACTTACTTTTCGGTATCGCCCTATAAGTTCGGTGCGGCCAACGCCAAGTTCCGCGTGGCACCCGATCCGCAGGATTGCCCGGAATACGTGCTGCCCAAACAGAACCAGGACCTGCCCAACTTCCTGCGCAGCGCCTTGAGCCAACAGTTGTCCACCGACCGCGTGCCGGCGTGTTTCGTGCTGCAGATCCAGCGACAGAACCCGCAGAAATTCATGCCGATCGAAGACACCAGTATCGAATGGCAGGAGAGTGATGCGCCCTATGAGAGCGTGGCCAAGGTGCGCATCCCGGCTCAGGATTTCGATACCCCCGAGCAGAACCTGGCGTGTGACAACCAGTCGTTCAACCCCTGGTTCGGTGTGGCGGAGCATCGCCCCATCGGCGGCATCAACCGCTTGCGCAAGGCGGTGTACGAAGCGGTCAGCGATTACCGTCACAGCCGCAACAACCCGTAAAGAGTGCGTAACAACGGGCCCGGCGCCGTAAGGATTGCGTCGGGTCTATTGAGCCATTTTCGGCGCGAAACTACCGTGGATGCCTACTCCATCACGTAGGCATTTTCCATGGAAAGCTCAACCCTCGGCATGCTCGTCCTGACCATAATCGCCGTGTTCGGCACCGCCTCATTTTGCTTCGAGCACCTGGCCACGCGCCAGACGCGCAAGAAAAAAGCCAAGTAGGCGTCAGGCTCGGGTATCGGGTACCGGGTCGTTGATCACCAGTTCTTCGGGGATCTCGTCCACCCGTGGGTCGAGCACTGCAGCCATGGCCCCCATCGGATGTTCCGGCATGGCCACGTGGTGCAACGGCGCGCCTTCGACCCGATACTCGCCGGTGACCTGCTTGGGCTGTACACGCCAGATCAGCAACAGCGCGCAGGCCGAAAACAACATGTAGAACGCACCGTGGCCGTAGCTGTTCATCAGTGCGCCGCTGAGCATCGGCCCCAGGCACGCGCCAATCCCGTGGGTCGCCAGCATCATCGCGCTCAAGGGCACGCGCCGGGGCTGTTCGACGTTGTCATTGGCCAGCGCTACCGCCAGCGGGTACAGCGTGAACAGCAGCAAACCGCTGAGAAAGCCGAACACCAGCAACAAGGCATACGGCAGTTGCACCAGCCCCCACAGCGGAATCACCACCAGCCCCAGGGCCAGGGCGCAGCTACGGATCAACCGGGACCGATCAATGCGATCCGACAGCCAGCCGATCGGCCACTGCCCGCACAGCCCGGCAAAGATCGACACCGCGACGAAGGTACTGGCCTGGGCCGTGCTCAGGCCGTTGCGCGTGGCGAATACCGGAGCCAGCGCGTAAAACGCGCCGATCATCAGGCCGGTGACGAACACGGTGGTCAGCGCCTGCGGCACCCGCCGCCAGAAAAACCCCACTTCCAGCGGCGCCGCCACCAGCTTGGCCGGGTGCAGACGCTTGGTCATAGTCACCGGCAGCAGGCACGCGGCAAAGCAGATCGCCACGATTATCAACGGCTTGAAATCCAGCTCCGGGCGCCAGATCAATACGCCCTGCCCCAACATCAAGCCCAGGGACACCGCCACCATGTAGCCGGCAAACACCGCGCCGCGCTGGTTGTTTTCCGCCTGCTCGTTCAGCCAGCTTTCAATGACCATGTACTGGTTCATCATGACCAGGCCCATCACGAATCGCAGCACCAGCCAGAACGCCAACTGCTCGAACAACAGATGCAGCAGCACGATGATGGTAGCGACGCCTGCGCACGCCACATACGAGCGCACATGCCCGACGCCCGCGATCATGCGGTGGCCGAACTTGGCCCCGCAGACCATGCCACCGTAGTACGCCGCCGTCAGCGCGCCGATCCACAGCTCGTTGATGCCCTGGCTGCTCAGGCGCAGGCCGATAAAACTGAAAAACAGCCCGTTGCCGGTGAGCATCAGGATGGTCGCGCTGTACAGCGCGGGGAAGGTCAGGAAAGTCAGGTTCATGGTGGCAAGTCGAAGGTTAGAGGGCGTCGTTCATATGGCTGGCCTGGGCCAGCAACCATTGGCGAAAGCTGCGCGCAGCCGAGGGCAGGTTGCGGTGGTGCGGTTGCATCAGGTGCAGGCGACCCCGGCTGTGCATGGTTTGGGGCAAGGCCATCTGCAGGCGACCGGCAGCCAGTTCGCCCATCAGCAGACTCTTCCAGCCCAGGGCCACGCCGTGGCCCATGACCGCCGATTGCATCAACAGTTGATAGCTGTTGGTGCGCAACGCATGACGCGGGGTGTGGTAATGGGCGCCGACATCGGCGAACCAGTCGGTCCAGGTCAGCCAGTCATGGGAGTGGTCCTCGACGATCAGCAACGTATGGGCATGCAGCAACTGTTGCACGTCGCTGATCGGGCCGTGACGCTCGATATAACCGGGGCTGCACACGGCGATGACCTGCTCGCGCTCGAACACCGGCGACAGTTCCAGATCGTGGGGTGGCGGCAGCTCATCAAGGTGATAGAACAGGCCCAGGTCATACTCGCTCACATCCAGATGATCAGGGCTTTCGCTGCACAGGATGCGGATATCCAGGTCCGGGTGTTCGCGCTGGAACTCCGGCAGCAGGCCGGCGAGCCAGATCGAACTGATGGTCGGCGTGCTGGCCAGGGTCAATTGGCGATCGGCGCCGCGCCGGCGCAACTCGGCGGACTCGCGGTCAAGTTCGCGCAACAGCCGCTGGACGGTCCGAAAGTAGCGAACCCCGGCGGGCGTCAGGCTCAATCCCAGCGCCAGCCGGTAGAACAACGGGCGCGCCAGGTCTTCTTCCAGACGCTTGATCTGGCGGCTGACCGCGCTCTGGGTCAGGTTCAGTTCATGGGCAGCCTGGGTAAAACTCAAATGACGGGCCGCCGCTTCGAACGTCTGCAGGCAGTTGAGGGGCGGAAGGTCGACGTTTCGGCGTGACATAAGCGGTTCCAATGGCAGAACGGGCCCGGGTTTGGCCGGGCCCGCAGAGATCACGTGGCCAGGCATCCTGCCAGTTGCTGACTCACAGCGCGACCCTGGCCACGCGCTTGCTCCATTGCCGACGGTGTTCCAACTGGCCGTTCTCCCAGGCCGTCTGCTCCGCCTCGACGTAGAACCACTCGGCATCGGCGTGCACGCTCAGGCGGCTTTCCACCTCCACCTCCCAGGCATCGCGGCCCACCCGATAGTGCCACTGGATATCGGCACGGGTGGACAGCGGGTCCCAGGGCAAGGTGCGATATTGCTCGGTGCAGCGTTGGTCCACGGACAGGCCGTGATCGGTAAAGCGCACGGCCCCCAGGTCGTCTTCGATCTTCACGCAGACTTCGCCACTGCCCACGTCTTCGATCAAGGTGCGTTTCGGCGCGGCGGCACGCAAGACTTCCAGGGCCGCCGGCGTTGCCGATTGCGGCGCCTCGAACGGGCAGTCCACCGCTTCGCCGACGAATACCGGCAGTTGCAGGCTTTGCACACCCGGCAGCAAGGTCAGCGTGGTCAGCTCGCGACTCGGCCACAGCAACGGGAAACTTGCGGTGCTCAGGGCCAGGCGCAAGCGATAGCCGGCCGGCAAACGCATGCCGATATGATCGAGGCTCAGCTGCACGTCCATCGCTTCACCCGGAACTACCGGTGTGACGTGGGAAAAGTCTTCGCGAAGAGTGAGATTAAGTACGGCATAACTGATCTGCGTGACCTGCCCATCCGGCGCCACCGCATTCAGGCGCGCGACCAATTGCCCACAGGTCGTATCGCTGGCCAGGCGCAACGTGAGGCGCACATCGCCCAACAGCGCCAAGGGTTCGGTCAGCGGCTGGGAGTCGAAGCACAGCGAGTGGGCATCATCGCGACGCTGGTCCGTCGGCCCGTCAGGGCCAAACCAGATGGCGCAGTATTCACCCTGGTGCAAGCCGGTGGTCAACGGCGAGCACACGCTGCGGGGCGCGGCCAATGCGTGATTGCCGGGCGTGAGGCCGCGCTCGTCGAGACTGAAATCGCGCCACTGCACTTGCGGGTCCGGCCAGCCCGAGGTTTGCACCCAAATGCCGGGACGCTCGGCGTAACTGCCTTTGGGTGACAGAATATCCTGTAGGTAAAAGGTGCAGGCGGCAGTGTCCATCACGCCATTTTCGATACCTTTAAGCCAGTAATCCCACCAGCGCAGGGCTTCTTGCAGGAAGCCGATGGCCGGATTCGGCACGGCAAAATGCGGATACTTGTGAATCCACGGGCCAATCATGGCCTTCCTCGGCCCCGGCAGGTGCTCCATCAGGCGCGAGACCGTGTTGCGGTAAGCGTCGCCCCAGCCACCGACGGCGTACACCGCCGCCTTGATCTTCGAATAGTCCTCGCACACCGAGCCGTGGCGCCAATAGTCATCGCGGGTCTGATGTTTCAGCCAGGTTTCGGCGAGCAGCGGCATGCCCTCCAGGCGCTGGTGCCAGAGGGTTTTCCAGGCGTCGCCCACCAGCAGGGGATCGGGCACCGCGGCGCTGAAATTGAGCATGGTCGCGGCCCAGCCGAAGTTCTCCATCAGCAGGTTGCCGCCCTTGTAGTGGATGTCATCGGCAAAGCGGTCATCGGTGGAGCACAAGGTGATGATCGCCTTCAACGCCTCTGGCTGGCGCGCTGCGACCTGCAGGCCGTTGAAGCCGCCCCACGAGATGCCCATCATGCCGACGTTGCCGTCGCACCAGGGTTGCCGGCACAACCAGTCGATCACTTCGAGGGCGTCGTCCTGCTCCTGCAGCAGGTATTCGTCGGCCATCAGGCCTTCGGATTCGCCGTTGCCACGCATGTCCACGCGCACACACACATAACCCTGGCCCGCCATCCACGGGTGGGTCAGCGCATCGCGCACGGCAGTGCCGTCGCGCTTGCGGTACGGCAGGTATTCCAGGATCGCCGGAAAGGTCTGCAAACCGGCGACTTCCGGCAGCCAGATGCGCGCGGCCAGTTGGGTGCCGTCCTTCAAGGGGATCAGGCAATGCTCGATTTCACGGACCTTGTAGACAAACTCGGTAACGATTTCCATCGGTAGCTCCAAACGCGTTTATTGCAAACAAACGACTCCCCCGCGCCCGCCAGGGAGCGCGTGGGGAGGCACACAGTTTCAAGAGTTAGCGGGCGTATGCCGCGACGGGGTCGACGTCACGCACGTCGGGTTCGCTGACGGGATGCTGGCGTTTCACCTCGAGTAACGTGGGGTTCTTCAGCCAGAAGATCAGCGAGGTACTGGCCAGCAGCACCAGGATCATCCCCGGTAGACCGCCGAGGTTGGAGAGCATCTTCACGCCGTCGATGCCGATGAAGGCGACCATCACCCACGACACCGTGCCGATAATCACCCCCCACACAATCTTCAATGTCGGGTTGCCGTCCAGGTCGGAATCGGCCGTCACGCCTTTGCTGCACAGGTTGGCGATCACATCGGTGCTGGAGTCTGCGGCGGTAACGAAGGAGATGAACGCCACGAACAGCAGGAACGCGACCATCAAGGCGCTGGCCGGCAATTGCTGGAACATCTGGTACAGCACATGTTCCACGCCCTGCTCGTTCAGCACGCGGTTGAGGCTGCCGTCGCCCAGGGCGTCGAAGTACAGGCTGGTGCCGGAGAAGATGCAGATCCACACCGCGGTGAACAACGCCGGGTACAGCATGTTGATATGAATGAATTCGCGCACGGTGTAGCCGCGGCCGATCTTGCCGAGGAACAGCGCACTCACCGGTGCCCAGGCAAACCACACCGACCAGTAGAACACGGTCCAGCTCTGTGGCCAGGTGTCGCCGCTGGCGGCGCCGGTGAACAGGCTGCGGCTGAAGAAGGTGTCGAGGTAGATGCCCAGGGACTCGACGCCCAGGCTGAACATGTACAGGGTCGGTCCGCACAACAGCACGAACAGCCCCAGGGCCAGCATGATCCAGGTGTTGAACGACGACAGCATCACAATGCCGCGCTGCAGGCCGCTGGCGGCCGAGGCGACAAAGGTGATGACAATGATCGCGATGATGATCGCCAGGCGCAGGGGTGTGGTTTCACCGCCGATGTACTGGCTCAGGCCACCCGACAAGGTCAGCGCGCCAGTGCCCAGGGACGAAGCCATGCCGGCCACCAGGGCAAACATCGCCAGGGTGTCGATCAACCCGGCATAGCGCTTGACCCGCGCCTCGCCCAGCAGCGGCTCGAGCATGGCACCAATCGAGAAGTTGCCGCGGCGGTTGTAGAACACCAGCGCAAACACCAGCGAGGGCACCAGGTAGATGGCGTAGGGGGTGATGGTCCAGTGCAGGAACATCGTCGACATGGCAAAGCTTTTGGCCGCGCCGCTGCCTGCTTCGATGGGCAGGCTGGTGGGGGGGCCGTAGAGGTGATAGAGCGGTTCAGCGGTGGTCCAGAACAACACACCGACCGCCAGGGTGGTGCACAGCGCCACCATGAACCAGCGCCACTTGCTCAGCAGGGGCTGGGCATCTTCGCCGCCGATACGCACCCTGCCCAGCGGCGACAGGTAGACAATCGCAGTCAACACCACCATGGCGAACGAGCCGGCGCTGAACAACCAGGAGAAGTTGTTCAGGATCAGGCTGTTGAGCTGTTTGCTGACCGTCAGGAACGCATTCAGGTCAATGTAGCTGGCGATCACTGCCGCCAGCAGGATCAGGAACGTTGGCCAGAACACCAACGGACGCAGTGGATATTTCATCAAGTGCCATTCCCCTTGCAGACTATTTTTATCGCCTTGACAGGCCATTGTTAGAGAGCGGGCACCACAGCGTCCTGCTGCGGTAGCTCGCCTGGAAGTCTTCGCGTGGCTATAGATAACCGTTTAAGCGGCAGGAGGCGCAATCGACCAATGGGCATGGGGGTATTCCGCCACGTCATGGCGTACCCACCGTTCAGGATGCCCCTGCAGTGCACATGGCAAGGTGACGGGAGGTCAAATCGCAGGCAAAAAAAAGCCCGCTCAATGAGCGGGCTTCTTGTGGCGACCTGGCGTTCAGTGTTCCAGGTTGCCGAATATGGCGCAGCGGACGGGACTCGAACCCGCGACCCCCGGCGTGACAGGCCGGTATTCTAACCGACTGAACTACCGC
>NZ_JBWKPG010000019.1:0-39356 GCF_059418125.1 Pseudomonas sp. GW821-FHT09C08
GGCTGCGAAGGCGGCGGTATTGCTGGCATTTTTCTTCGCCAGGCACACCGCTTTCGCAGCCTCGCTAAAGCTCGACAGCTCCTACAGGGGATTTGCAGTGTCGGCCTGATTCAATCCCGTGGGTGATCGCAATATCCGACACGACGCAGCCCAAGTGTGGGAGTTGTCGAGCCCCAGCGAGGCTGCGAAGGCGGCGGCATGGCTGGCATTTTCTGCGCCTGAGACACCGCCATCGCAGGCAAGCCAGCCCCCACATTAATCGCGCGTCAACAAGACAATCAGGTCGGCTTGGCTTCGGCCAAGGCCTGTTGCGCCAGCTCCTTCTCCGCTTCTTTCAAGTCGTCTTCACTGATCATCTCGGCAATCGCACGCAACCGCTCGACCACGCGCGCATTGACCGTACCTTCCGGGAACTGGCCTTCTGCGTCCGGCTCACCGGCGTCCTCGCCCACCAGCAGGCTCAGCGCTTCATCCGCCTGGCGCACTGCATAGATGTGGAATTGTCCATCGCGCACGGCCTGCAAGACCTTCTCGTCGAGCATCAGCGTGGCGACGTTGGCCTGGGGAATGATCGCGCCCTGTTCGCCGGTCAAACCGCGGGCTTCGCACAGGCGGAAGAAGCCTTCGATCTTCTCGTTGACCCCACCCACCGCCTGCACTTCACCGAACTGGTTGATCGAGCCGGTGATCGCAAAGCACTGCTTGAGCGGCGTCTTCGACAACGCCGAGATCAAGGTGCAGGCCTCGCCCAGCGACGCGCTGTCACCGTCCACGTAACCGTAGGACTGCTCCAGCGCAATACTCGCGGAGATTGCCAGCGGGAATTCCTGGGCATAACGGCTGCCCAGGTAACCGGTGAGGATCATCACGCCCTTGGAGTGGATCGGCTGCCCGAGGTTGACCTCACGCTCGATGTCGACAATGCCGCTGCCTCCTGGGTACACCGTGGCGGAAATCCGCGCCGGCACACCGAATGCCGAATCCCCCACTTCCAGGACCGTCAGCCCGTTGCACTTGCCGACCGCCGCACCAGCGGTGTCGATCAGGATCACCCCGGCGAGCATGTCGTCGAGGATCCGCGCCGACACACGTCCCGTCCGCGTGGCCTTGGCCTTGAGCGCGCGTTCGATGTGGCCGGCATCCGTCATCTCGTCGCCGGCCAGGTGTCGGATAAAGTCCGCCTCGCTGACCAACTGGAACAAGTCGCCAATACGCGCCGACAAGCGCCCCTGGTGTTCCGCCAGCCGGGCGCTGTAGGTGGCCAGGCGCGCAACCGCGTCGGAGGTCAGCGGCGCCATGCCCTCTTCCGAGGTGCGAGTCTTGAGCAACTGGGCAAACTGCTCCAGGCTCTCGTCGACCATCGGGATGTCTTCGTCG
Organism: Pseudomonas sp. GW821-FHT09C08; assembly: GCF_059418125.1. Taxonomy (NCBI): domain Bacteria; kingdom Pseudomonadati; phylum Pseudomonadota; class Gammaproteobacteria; order Pseudomonadales; family Pseudomonadaceae; genus Pseudomonas; species Pseudomonas sp. GW821-FHT09C08. The sequence continues at coordinate 1,378 of NZ_JBWKPG010000019.1, forward strand.
AAATCCACCAGTACCCGGAACATCTCCTGGAAGTCCGGATCGGCGTCCTGCAGCGCGTAGTACAACTGGCGCGAACCGATGATGATCACCTTGACCTGCAACGGGATCATTTGCGGGTTGAGGGTCACGGTGGCCAGGCGCCCCAGCTCGCCCAGCGGCGATTCCATCTTCAGCTTGCGCGACTGCAGCGAGCGCTTGAGGGCGTCCCATACAAACGGCTCGCCGAGCATTTTCTCGGCTTCCAGGATCAGGAAGCCGCCGTTGGCCCGGTGCAAGGCGCCCGGGCGCAGCTGGCGATAAGTCGTGTACAGCGCGCCCTGGTCGGTGCTGTATTCGATACGGCCGAACAGGTTGTCGTAAGTCGGGTGCGGCTCGAATACCACCGGCGCGCCGCCGTTGACCGGATGGCCGACCACCAGGCTTGGGCAGTACTGCTCTTCCAGCAGTTTGCGCGCCTGGGCGTCAGTCTTCGCGTCGTCGACCAACTGCTCGACCACGGTTTTGAGCAGGTAAACCTGCATGGCTTGCAGGTAACCGCAGACCGCGGCGTTTTCCGCGTACTTTTCCGACAGCGGTGCGAGCAAAGGCTGCAGCGCCAGGGTGATGGTTTCTTCGTTGAACTGGCGCAGCTGGTTATTGGACTCGCGCTTCCACTGCGGCAGGCTCGCGAGTTCTTCGTTGAGACGCTCCTCCAGCTCGGAAATATCCGTGTGGAAGCGCTCGCGATCGGCTTCCGGCAACTGCGAAAACTCCGCCTCGTCCAGCGCCTTGCCGTCGAGCATCGGGGTAAACGCAATGTTGGTGCTGTCACGGTACAGCGCCACGTCCTTTTCCAGGGCCAGGCGCTCGATCACGTCCAGGGCCTTGTCGTAGCGCTGGTTGAAGGCACGGTCGATGGCGCTTTTGCGCTGTTGATAAGTCGGGTGCTCGAACACCGCCGGGAAGGTCGCGACCAGGTTATCCACCAGGCCATTGATATCGGCGATGAACGCCGCCGCCGCGCCGCCTGGCAATTCCAGGGCACGCGGTTCGCGCGGCTCATCGAAATTATTCACGTAGACCCAGTCCGCCGGGGTCTGCAGGCGCTTGCCTTCGGCTTTCAGGTAGCGTTTGACGAACGAAAAGCGGCCGGTGCCCGGCTCGCCCATGACAAACACGTTGTAACCGGGGCGTGGCATGGCCACACCGAACTGCAAGGCTTCAACCGCACGTTCCTGGCCAAGCACACCGCGAAAGGGCTCCAAATCATTGGTGGTCGAGAAGCTGAACTGTTCAGCGGAGAAAGGGCGAGTCAGCGCTTCGGGCGCTAGACGCAGGCTGGCAGCAACAGGATCAGGCATCGGGCTTCCTTACATCAGGCGGGGCAGATGACGGCATTCTGGCTCCCGGTTACGCGCTATGGCAAGGCGCGCCTGTGGGAAAGCATAGACGCGGGATGCGTCCTACAAAAAAATCGCGACAACGCTGATTGTTTTATAAAAACACACGGAACCCTTGGAACGTGCCTAAACTCCAAACTGCGCGGGTTGGACTAATAACCGATCCCTAGGGCGCTACGAAGTGCCTGAACCCTTGTCCATTGGTTTGCACACAAAGAGAACAAAGCTATGAAACGGATCCTTCTTGGTACTCTCTTCACCGTTGTCTCCCTCAATGCCATGGCTGAAGCACCAGGTGGCCCGAACTGCGGTTGGGGCAACATGTTGTTTGAAGGCCAGCGCGGTACTCCAGCGCACTTCCTGGCTTCCACCACCAACGGTACCTCCGGTAACGCCACCTTCGGCATGACCTCGGGCACCAACGGTTGCAGCACCAACAGCGCCCTGACCTACGGCGGCAAATCGTGGATTGCCATGAATGGCATGATGAACGAGCTGTCCGAAGACATGGCCAAAGGCAATGGCGAAGCACTGACCACCTACGCGGTGGTACTGGGCGTTGCACCGGAAGATCGCGAGCACTTCGCGGCCGTTACCCATGAGCACTTCCAGCAGATCTTCAGCAAAGCTGACGTGACCGCTGACGACGTGCACAACAACACCCTGGCTGTACTGAAAAGCGATGCCCGTCTGGCGAAATACGCAACCCAGGCTTAAGCTCGACCCGCCCGCGCCTCTCGAGGCGCGGGTTTTAATTTTTGGACCCGCCCCCCTTTGGGTCTCACTTTATCCGACTTAAGTTGCCCCTATGCTCAAACGCTTTGCCTGGCTGGCACTCTTCGCTTGCGCCCCGCTGTTCGCGGCCCCGCATCTTGATGATCAACGTTTGCAGCAATTGGCCAACGACCCGTTCTGGTTGTCCCTGGGCCACTACGAAGCCGGCAAGATCAGCGGCTGGCGCAGCTATGTCAGCGACAAGAAGTTCTTCCTCGCCCCCGATGGCGCCCACCACCCGGACGCGGAACTCAAGGCCACCGTCGAAGCGCTGTACCTGCCGGCCAGCCTCGGTGAGAAACACGCCCAATGCGTTTACCCCGCACGTACCCGCTGGCTCAAGGATCAGTTGCACCTGACCGACCTGCCCGCCGTGGACTGCAAAGAATTCAAGCAATGGTTCAAGGACGTCGCGCCCCACAGCGCGGTCATGATCTTCCCGGCGGCGTACCTCAACAGCCCGTCGTCGATGTTCGGCCACACCCTGCTGCGCATCGACCAGGCGGACGTGCAAAGCAACAACACCGCCCTGCTCAGCTACGCGATCAACTTCGGCGCCTACATCGAAGGCTCGGACAACAGCATCCTCTACGCCTGGAAAGGCCTGATGGGCGGCTACCCCGGCCTGTTCGCCCTGGTGCCCTACCAGGAAAAACTCTCCGAGTACCGTAGCCTGGAGAACCGTGACCTGTGGGAATACCGCCTGAACCTGACCCAGGTCGAGACCGAGCGCATGGTCGAACATGTGTGGGAGCTCAAGCAGATCCAGTTCGACTACTTCTTCTTCGACGAAAACTGCTCCTATCGCCTGCTGGAACTGCTGCAAGTGGCGCGCCCTGGCCTGCGCCTGACCGAGCAATTCCCGCTCACGGCCATCCCCACCGACACGGTCAAGGCGGTAAAAGACGCAGGCCTGGTCGAGAAAATCGACTATCGCCCGTCCCGTGAACGTGAGCTGCTGGAGCGCGCCAAACCGCTGGACAGCGACGAGCAGCAATGGGTATTGAAGGTCAGCGACGACCAGAAACAATTGCAGGAGCCCGCCTTCAAAGCCCTGCCCCGCGACCGACAAGCCCTGATCATCGACGCCGCCTATCGCCTCGGCCGCTACCGCGCCAACGGCCTGGAACGCGACACTGAACGCTCCCAGCGCAGCTTCGAACTGCTGCGGGCGATCAACCAGAACCCCGCGCCCGACCTGAAAATCGTCCCGCCTGGCTTGCCGGAAAACGGCCATGAATCGCGCACCTGGCAAGCCGGTATCGGCACCCGTGGCGACAAGGCGTTCGGTGAATACGGCCTGCGCATGGCCTACCACGACCTCAATGACAACGCCGAGGGCTTCCCCCTTGGCGCGCAGATCGAGATCCTGCAGATGAAACTGCGCCAGTACGAAGGCAATCACTGGCAACTGCAGCAACTGGACCTGGCGACCATTCGCTCGCTGACCCCGCGCAATGCCTTGCTGCAGCCGTGGTCATGGCAAGTCACCGGCGGCCTGGAACGCGTCCCCGGCAAGCACGACGACGAAACCCTGGTCGCCCACGTCAACGGCGGCGCCGGCGGCACCTGGCAACTGAGCGACGACATGCTCGGCTTCGCCCTCGGCACCGTGCGCGTGGAACACAACAACGACTTCAGCGAAGCCATCTCCCCGGCAGCCGGGTTTAACACCGGCGTACTGTGGAAAAACCCGCTGGGCAACCTGAGCCTGGAAGCCAAGGGCGATTTCTTCACCAACGGTGAAGTGCGCCGCAGCCTCAGCCTTAACCAGCAGTGGGAACTGTCCCGCAACCTCGGCCTGCGCCTGAGCGCCCAGCGCGAGTACAGCCACCTGTCGACGCCGGTCAATGAAGTGATGCTCGAAGTGAAGTGGTATCACTACTGACCAGAAGCTGGCGATGATCAAAATGTGGCAGCCGGGCTTGCCCGCGATAACGGTGTATCAGCAAGGGCCAGGCTGCCTGACCCACCGTCATCGCCGGCACGTTTTGGATTCGCCCACGTCTTTCTCACCTCCCTTTCACACCTCCCCGACAAATCCCCTTCTAGACTCTCCCTATCAGCCGTGAAACGGCCAGGGAGTACGCCATGTGGCGGTATGCGCTAATGCTGTGTGCGGTGGTGGGGCTGGCGGGTTGCCAATCCACTCACCAGGAGTTGTTGGCCAAGGGTTATCCACCGGCGTTCGCCGACGGTTTTGATGATGGCTGCAGCAGTGGTCGCCAGGCCGCTGGGGTGATCACCGGGGAGTTTCGCAAGAATGTGCCGCGCTACTTGAAAGACCGCCAATACGCCGAAGGCTGGGAGGATGGTTTTCGTCAGTGCAAGGCCATGCGAGAGAACGAAGAGTTGCGCGACTACAAGGACAATCACTGGGATGACCGCGAACGTGCGTGGCAGCAGGAGAAAGACAAAGACGCAGCCAGGGCGTATCGCTCGCAATAGGTCTGCGTCGACCTTACCGGCGGATACGCAGAGCGTGGGAACGATCGTGCGGCGAACATGGCCCAATCTCCATAGGAGGAGCATGTCATGAGCCGAGCTTTCGTAAATGAAGATAACGCTGCCGCCCAGGCCGATCAGCCGGTGGAGCGTCAGGTCAGCGAGCAACCCAATCGCCTCACCGCGCAAGGGTTGGCGCAGTTACAGGCCAAAGTTGCGCAGTTGCAGCACGAATACAGCCTCGAATCTGCCAAAGACGATAAGCAGCGCCAGGCGGATCTCGAGCGCGATCTGCGCTACTTCAATCAGCGCGTGCAGAGCGCCCAAGTGGTGCCACCGGCCAAGTCTACCGACAAGGTGCAGATCGGCAATTGGGTCACCTTTGCCAACGAGCAGGACGAGCAGCAGCGCATTCAATTAGTCGGTGAAGACCAGGCCGACGCCACCGCCAACCTGATCAACTGGGGCTCGCCGCTGGGCCGCGCGTTACTCGGTGCCCAGGTCGGCGACGAAGTGCTGTGGAAGCGCCCCGTCGGCGATCAGTTGATCGAAGTGCTGGTGATCGAACCCGAGGCCTAGACGATACCTTGCGCGAGCATCGCATCGGCGACTTTGACGAAGCCCGCAATGTTCGCGCCCTTCACATAGTTGATCCGTCCGTTTTCCTCGCCGTAATGCACGCAGGCATGGTGGATCGACTGCATGATGTTGTGCAGCTTGCTGTCCACTTCACCGGCAGTCCACAGCAGGCGCATGGCGTTCTGCGACATTTCCAGGCCGCTGACGGCTACGCCGCCGGCATTGGACGCCTTGCCCGGCGCGAACAGAATGCCCGCCTCGATAAAGATATCCACCGCCGCCAACGTGGTCGGCATGTTGGCGCCTTCGGCCACGCAGATGCAGCCGTTGCGCAGCAGGGTGCGGGCCGCTTCGGCGTCGAGTTCGTTCTGCGTGGCGCAGGGTAGCGCGATATCGCAGGCCAGCTCCCAAGGGGTCTTGCCTTTGCGGAACTCCAGGCCAAAACGCTCGGCCAGCTCGCTGATACGGCCGCGCTGTACGTTTTTCAGTTCGAGCAGGGCTGACCATTGCTCTTCGGTCAAACCGCTTTCGGCGTACAAGGTTCCTTCGGAATCGGACAGGGAAACCACCTTGCCGCCCAAGTCCATCACCTTGCGCGCCGCGTATTGCGCCACGTTGCCGGAGCCGGAAACGGCCACGCGCTTGCCTTCGACCCGCTGGCCATTGCGCTTGAGCATTTCCTCAGCGAAGTACACACAGCCGAACCCGGTGGCTTCCGGGCGGATCAGGCTGCCGCCGTAGGTCATGCCCTTGCCGGTCAGCACCGAGGTGAACTGGTTGCTCAGGCGCTTGTATTGGCCAAACAGGAAACCGATTTCACGGGCGCCCACGCCAATATCGCCGGCCGGCACGTCCACGTCGGCGCCGATATGGCGGTACAGCTCGCTCATGAAGGCCTGGCAAAAGCGCATGACTTCGGCGTCGCTCTTGCCCTTGGGATCGAAATCCGAACCGCCCTTGCCGCCGCCCATGGGCAAGGAGGTCAGGGAATTCTTGAAGGTCTGCTCGAAGGCGAGGAATTTGAGTACGCCCAGGTTCACCGACGGGTGGAAGCGCAGGCCGCCTTTGTAGGGGCCGATAGCGCTGTTCATCTGGATGCGAAACCCGCGATTGACCTGGACCTTGCCATGATCATCCACCCACGAGACCCGGAAGGTAATCGCGCGCTCCGGCTCGCAGATGCGCTCCAGGATGCCCGAGGTCAGGTAGTGGGGGTTGGCTTCAAGAAACGGCCACAAGCTGCGTAGGACTTCTTCTACCGCCTGGTGGAACTCCGGCTGGTCGGGGTCGCGTTTCTTGAGGCGCGAAAGGAAGGATTCGACAGATTCGATCATGGAGAAGTCTCGGCAAATTGATTGTTTTTAAGGGAGATTGAGCCGGACATTAGCAATTCATGCCGCACCTGAAAAGCGCAAGATGTCGCCTTTGTGAATTTAAATGGTGCATTTGATATAAATAAATCGGCTTTTTTGCACCACAAGAGGGATTTCAACGTGAAGCATGCACCAGCCCTTAAACCGCTATCGCAGGCAAGCCAGCTCCCACATTTGACATGTGTTCCCACTTTGGAATGCGGTCGAATGTGGGAGCGGGCTTGCTCGCGAATGAATTCAACTCGGTCTGCCTGAGCAACACGCAAAAAAAACGGAGCCCGAAGGCTCCGTTCTTTTAAACCAACCCGAATCAGGCCAGTTTCTTGTGACGCACACGGTGCGGCTGGGCAGCAGCATCGCCCAAGCGCTTTTTACGGTCGGCTTCGTACTCGGTGTAGTTGCCTTCGAAGAACACCGCTTGGGAGTCATCTTCGTACGCCAGGATGTGGGTCGCGACGCGGTCAAGGAACCACCGATCGTGAGAGATCACAATGGCGGCGCCCGGGAAGTCCAGCAGGGCTTCTTCCAGGGAACGCAGGGTTTCAACGTCGAGGTCGTTGGACGGTTCGTCGAGCAGCAGGACGTTGCCGCCCTCTTTCAGGGTCAGGGCCAGGTGCAAGCGACCACGCTCACCACCGGACAGGTCCTTGACGAACTTCTGCTGGTCGCCGCCCTTGAAGTTGAAACGACCGACGTAGGTACGCGACGGGATTTCATAGTTGCCGATGCGGATCTGGTCGGAACCGTCGGAAATCTGCTGGAACACCGTCTTGCTGCCGTCGAGGTCGTCGCGGCTCTGGTCAACGCAGGCCAGCTGCACGGTTTCACCGATCTCGATGCTGCCGGAGTCCGGGGTTTCCTTGCCCATCAGCATGCGGAACAGCGTGGATTTACCCGCACCGTTACCACCGATAACGCCGACGATCGCGCCTTTTGGCATCGAGAACGACAGGTTGTCGATCAGCACGCGGTCGCCATAGCCTTTGGAAACGTTCTTGAACTCGATGACCTTGTCACCCAGGCGCGGACCGGCCGGGATGTAGATCTCGTTGGTTTCGCTGCGCTTCTGGAATTCCTGCGATTGCATTTCTTCGAAGCGTTGCAGACGTGCCTTGGATTTGGACTGGCGGGCCTTGGCGCCTTTGCGCACCCACTCCAGTTCTTCCTTCATGGCTTTTTCGTGGGCCGATTGCTGCTTGGATTCGGCGGCCAGACGGTCGGACTTGGCTTCCAGCCAACCGGAGTAGTTGCCCTCGTAAGGGATACCGGCGCCACGGTCGAGCTCGAGGATCCAGCCGGCGACGTTGTCCAGGAAGTACCGGTCGTGCGTGATCGCAACCACGGTGCCCGGGAAATCGTGAAGGAAGTGTTCCAGCCAGGCGACGGAATCGGCGTCCAGGTGGTTGGTCGGTTCGTCGAGCAGCAGCATGTCGGGAGCCGACAGCAGCAGGCGGCACAGGGCCACACGGCGCTTCTCACCACCGGACAGGTGTTCGACCTTGGCGTCCCACGCCGGCAGGCGCAGCGCATCGGCGGCGACTTCCAGCTGGCGCTCCAGGTTGTGACCGTCGCCGGCCTGCAGGATGGCTTCGAGCTTGGCCTGTTCGGCGGCGAGCTTGTCGAAGTCGGCATCCGGTTCGGCGTAGGCGGCGTAGACCTCGTCCAGGCGCGCCTGGGCGTCCTTGATCACGCTGACGGCCTCTTCGACCACTTCACGCACGGTCTTGGCCGGGTCCAGCTGCGGCTCCTGCGGCAGGTAGCCGATGTTCAGCTCGGGCATCGGGCGGGCTTCGCCTTCGAACTCGGTGTCGACGCCGGCCATGATTTTCAGCAGCGTGGACTTACCCGAACCGTTGAGGCCGAGCACGCCGATCTTGGCGCCGGGGAAGAAGGACAGCGAAATGTTTTTCAGGATTTCCCGCTTCGGCGGAACAACTTTTCCCAGCCGATGCATGGTGAAGACGTATTGAGCCATGGTGAACCTAGCGTCAGTGACTGATGAATTGAGCGGGCGAAGCCCGTGCCAGGCCATACGCCGCGCGGGCCGTTGACGGTAATCAATGCCTGCGTGCGGAAAAAGCCTGAATGTCTGGGGCTGGAACGCCCCCGCGTAACCGGCAAAGCTACCTGAATGCGCTGGGCCAGTCCAGCCAGGCGGGGCTGGCACTTTGCCACAAGTCAAGGCATGCTAGCCGCCCTCCGGGCGTCCGGCTTATAGTGCACGTCGCGCGCCAGTCCAGCCAAACCGCAGGATCACAGCTTGTCCAAAGTCACGCCGCCCACTCCCCTGCGCGCCGCTCATATAGCGCCGGGAGCGCCCCTGCACGGCACCCTCAAAGGCGCGTTGGCGACGCTTGTCCTCATGTTGCTCGCATTATTGTTCTGGCAACTGCTGGACCAGTTGCAGCAGAACCAGAAGAACCAGCAGCAATACACCATCGACTACAGCGCCGACCTGGCTGAGCAGATCAGCCTGAATATGGGCCTGAGCGCAAAAATCGCCCTGAACCTGCTGCCGATGGTCGAGCCACCGCGTGACAGCGAACAGCAACAGGCGTTGATGCGCACCCTGCAACGTTCGCTGCCGGAACTGCGCAGCATCGCCCTGCTCGCCCCCAGCGGCGCGATGATCAGCGACAGCGCCAATGACAGCCAGGACGGCCCCTGGCTCGAAGAACTGGTGCAGCGCAGCCACGCCCAGTCCTACTACCTGAGCAACAACAACGACGGCGCCATCATCTATCTATTGCTGCACCAGCCCAGCGGCGGTTCCAGGATGTACTGGGTGCTGCGCCTGGCACCCAATTACCTGACCAGCCTCACCCGCCAGGACGGCCAGGGCCAGCGCCCCATGTGGGCCATCGAAAACCGCATCAACCACCGTGTCATCAGTCGCGACAGCGGCATGCCGGCCCAGTGGGCCAGCGCCCTCACCCCCGACGAGTTGAATAAAAGCGTGCTGGTCACGCCCCTGAGCAAAAGCGACTGGCAATTGCGCGGGCTGTTCGACCGCACCGCCGTGCTGGAACAACTGCTGCCGGCGTTCATCGGCAAATGCCTGCTGGGCCTGGCGTTTTCCCTGATCCCGGTGATCGTGCTGCTGAACATGCGCCGCCGCCAGCGCCAGGTGCATGAGGGCCGGCGGCGCTACCAGGATATTTTCGAAGGCACCGGCGTGGCCTTGTGCGTGCTCGACCTGTCGGGCCTGAATGCCTGCTTCGACCGGGCACAGCTGCAGACCCGCGAACAGCTCAAGGCCTGGCTGCAGGACAACCCGCTCGAACGCCAGCAACTGCTCAAGGAGCTGCGCATCACCGAGGTCAACCAGGTCGCGGTGCGCCTGTTGAATGTCGGCTCCTGCGAAGAAGCCTGGGAGCGGCTGATCGATGATTGTCCACGCAACGCCACCTCCATCGGCTACCAGATACTCGAGGCCGTGCTCACCCAACAGCACCAGCTGGAGCTGGAAATCCAGCTCAAGGACGTGGCCGGCAACGAGCAATACCTGTGGCTGGTGATGCGCCTGCCCGAGCAACAGGATGATTTCAAGGCAGTGATCCTCAGCATCAGCGATATCACCAGCCGCAAGCTGATCGAATTGTCGCTGGTGGAGCGTGAGAGCTTTTGGTCGGACGTAGTGCGCACCGTGCCCGACCACCTGTATGTGCAGGATGTGATCAGCCAGCGCATGATTTTCAGCAACCACCACCTGGGCCACACCCTCGGCTATAACAAGGCCGAACTGCAGCAAATGGGCGAGTACTTCTGGGAAATCCTGCTGCACCCCGAGGACGCCGAGCATTACCACGACTTGCGCCAGCAACAACGCGAGATCGGCTACACCACCCAACTGCAATGCCAGCTGCGCTTTCGCCATCGCAATAACCAGTGGCGACGCTTTGATATCCGCGAGCAGGCCCTGGCCCGGGACAAGACCGCGCTGGTCACGCGCATCATCGGCGTGGCCAAGGACATCACCGACCAGATCGAAGCCAGCGAGTCCCTGCGCGACAGCGAACAGCGCTACCGCATGCTGGCCGAAAGCATCAGCGACGTGATCTGCTCCACCGACAGCCAGTTGGCCCTCAACTACATCAGCCCGTCGGTCAACGCCGTACTCGGTTACGACGTGGAATGGGTGTTCAAGAACGGCTGGCAATCGATCATCGCAAACCCGCAGCAATTGACCGGCATCTACAGCCTGGTGGAACAGGTCAGCCGCGCGCTCGGCGATCCCGAGGCGCTGAACCGCCTGCGTGATGAAATACAGACCCAGCTGTTCCTGTTCGACTGCCTGCGTGCCGACGGTCGCAAAGTGCCGATCGAACTGCGCCTGGTGCTGGTATGGGACGAGCACGGCGCTTTCGAGGGCATCCTCGGCGTGGGCCGTGATATCAGCCAGCAACGCCGCGCCGAAAAAGACCTGCGCATGGCGGCCACGGTATTCGAGCACTCCACTTCGGCGATCCTGATCACCGACCCGGCCGGCTATATCGTGCAGGCCAACGAGGCGTTCAGCCGGGTCAGCGGCTACGCGGTGACGGATGTCCTCGATCAATTGCCGAACATGCTTACCGTCGACGAACAACAGGAAGCCCACCTGCGCTATGTGCTCAAGCAACTGCACCAGCACAGCACCTGGGAAGGCGAAGTCTGGCTCAAGCGCCGCAACGGCGAGCATTACCCGGCCTGGGTCGGCATCACGGCGGTGTTCGACGACGAAGGCGACCTGGCCAGCTACGTGTGCTTCTTCAGTGACATCAGCGAGCGCAAGGCCAGCGAACAGCGTATCCACCGCCTGGCGTACTACGACGCCCTGACCCACCTGCCCAACCGCACGCTGTTCCAGGACCGCCTGCACACTGCGCTGCAGTCGGCCGAGCGGCAGAAGTCGTGGGTGGTGCTGATGTTCCTCGACCTCGACCGCTTCAAACCGATCAACGACTCCCTGGGCCACGCCGCCGGCGACCGCATGCTCAAGGAAATGGCGACCCGCCTGCTCGGCTGCGTGGCCGAAGACGACACCGTGGCACGCATGGGCGGCGACGAGTTCACCTTGCTCCTGCAACCACGGGTCAACCGCGAAATGGCGCTGAACCGCGCGATCCACGTGGCCGAGCAGATCCTCGCCAGCCTGGTCAAGCCGTTCGTGCTGGAAGGCCGCGAGTTCTTCGTGACCGCGAGTATCGGCATCGCCTTGAGCCCGCAGGACGGCAACGAACTGAGCCAACTGATGAAGAACGCCGACACGGCGATGTATCACGCCAAGGAACGCGGCAAAAACAACTTCCAGTTCTACCAGGCCGACATGAACGCCAGCGCCCTGGAGCGCCTGGAGCTGGAAAGCGATCTGCGCCATGCGCTGGACCAGAACGAATTCGTGCTCTATTACCAGCCGCAGTTCAGCGGCGACGGCAAACGCCTGACCGGCGCCGAGGCCCTGCTGCGCTGGCGCCATCCGCGTCGCGGGCTGGTGCCACCGGGCGACTTCATCCCGGTGCTGGAGGAATTGGGCCTGGTGGTCGACGTGGGTGACTGGGTGATCAGCGAGGCGTGCCGCCAGCTCAAGACCTGGCACCAGAACAAGGTCCGCGTGCCGAAAGTCTCGGTGAACATCTCCGCGCGGCAGTTCTCCGACGGCCAACTGGGCACGCGAATCGCCACCATCCTCAAGGACACCGGCCTGCCGCCGGCGTGCCTGGAGCTGGAGCTGACCGAAAGTATCCTGATGCGCGAAGTCAACGAAGCCATGCACATCCTCGACAGCCTGAAAAACCTCGGCCTGAGCATTGCGGTAGACGACTTCGGTACTGGCTATTCGTCGCTCAACTACCTCAAGCAATTTCCCATCGACGTGTTGAAAATCGACCGCACCTTCGTCGATGGCCTGCCGTCCGGCGAACAGGACGCACAGATCGCCCGGGCGATTATTGCCATGGCCCACAGCCTGAACCTGGCGGTGATCGCCGAGGGCGTGGAAACCCATGAGCAACTGGATTTCCTGCGTGAGCACGGGTGTGACGAGGTGCAGGGCTACCTGTTCGGGCGGCCAATGCCGGCGAATCGGTTCGAGGCGCAATTCAGCAATGATGCGCTGTTCATGTTCGACTGAAATCCTCAGGTGATGCGGATGGCCTCTTCGCGAGCAAGCCCGCTCCCACATTCGACCGTATTCCACCTGAAGGAACCCGATTGAATGTGGGAGCGGGCTTGCTCGCGAAGGGCCCGAACAAACACCACCTATCCCCAGATGAGCCCCGCTTGTCCGCGACATGATGTCCTTTCATATGCCATCTAAAACCCATTGGGTTAGAATGCCCTCCTTTTCTGCCCCCGATCCTTGAGGACCGCCATGTTCAGCCGTGATTTGACTATTGCCAAGTACGACGCCGATCTCTTCGCCGCCATGGAGCAAGAAGCCGTGCGCCAGGAAGAGCACATCGAGCTGATCGCTTCGGAAAACTACACCAGCCCTGCGGTGATGGAGGCTCAAGGCTCGGTTCTGACCAACAAGTACGCCGAAGGCTACCCAGGCAAGCGCTACTACGGCGGTTGCGAGTACGTCGACGTGGTTGAGCAATTGGCCATCGACCGTGCCAAGGAACTGTTCGGCGCCGATTACGCCAACGTCCAGCCACACGCCGGCTCCCAAGCCAACAGCGCCGTGTACCTGGCCCTGCTGCAAGGCGGCGACACCATCCTGGGCATGAGCCTGGCCCACGGCGGTCACCTGACCCACGGCGCCAGCGTTTCCTCCTCGGGCAAGCTGTACAACGCCGTTCAATACGGTATCGATGCCAACGGCCTGATCGACTACGACGAAGTCGAGCGCCTGGCGGTCGAGCACAAGCCAAAAATGATCGTGGCCGGTTTCTCTGCCTATTCGCAGATCCTGGATTTCCCACGCTTCCGTGAGATCGCTGACAAAGTCGGCGCCTACCTGTTCGTCGACATGGCTCACGTAGCCGGTCTGGTCGCCGCTGGCGTCTACCCGAACCCAGTGCCTTACGCTGACGTCGTGACCACCACCACGCACAAGACCCTGCGCGGTCCACGTGGCGGCCTGATCCTGGCGCGCGCCAACGCCGACATCGAGAAGAAGCTGAACTCCGCCGTCTTCCCGGGTGCCCAGGGTGGCCCGCTGGAGCACGTGATCGCAGCTAAAGCGATCTGCTTCAAGGAAGCCCTGCAGCCTGAGTTCAAGACTTACCAGCAACAAGTGGTGAAGAACGCCCAGACCATGGCCAGCGTGTTTATCGAACGCGGCTTCGACGTGGTTTCCGGCGGTACCGAGAACCACCTGTTCCTGCTGTCGCTGATCAAGCAGGACATCTCCGGTAAAGATGCTGACGCTGCCCTGGGCAAAGCCTTCATCACCGTGAACAAAAACTCCGTGCCGAACGACCCACGTTCGCCGTTCGTCACCTCCGGCCTGCGCTTCGGTACTCCGGCTGTGACCACTCGTGGCTTTAAAGAAGCAGAGTGCAAGGAACTGGCCGGCTGGATCTGCGACATCCTGGCAGACCTGAACAACGAAGCCGTGATCGACGCGGTCCGTGAGAAGGTCAAGGCCATCTGCAAGAAGCTGCCGGTCTACGGCGCTTGATTGCAGTTGCTTGAATGAAAAAGCCCGGCTCAAGAGCCGGGCTTTTTTGTGGCTGATCGTATCCCACGCTCCGCGAGGGAATGCCTCTTGTGACGCTCTGCGTCACGCTTTGGGACGCGGAGCGTCCTGACCTGCATTCCCACGCAGAGCGTGGGAACGATCAGGATTGGTAAACCCGTGCAAATCCTTCACGGATTTTGTCTTCGGGCAACTCATCGGCAATAAACACAATCACACTCTCGCGCACCTCGCCCTCGGCCCACTCGGTGTCCCAATCGAAACCGTAGAGCTTCAGCACGCCTTGGAACACCATGCGCCGGTCCTCTCCGGCAATGTTCAGCACGCCCTTGTAGCGCAGCAGCTGCTTGCCGTGGTCTTCCAGCAGCTCATTCATGAACTCACTGAGGCGGTCGATATCCAGCGGCTGCTCGGTGCGCAGCACCAGGCTGGAAATACGGTCGATGGACGGCGCCGCACTCACCGGGCGCAGGCTCATGCCGGCGTTGAGGTTGAAGCCGCGGACATCGAGCAACTCGGCCAGGTCGATGGCGCCATGGTCCACCACACGAATCGGCGCGCGGCGGTTGATGCGGGTCAGGCGCTCGCTGAGGGCCTCGAAGGTGGCGTCGTCCACCAGGTCACGCTTGCTCACCAGCAGGCGGTCGGCAAAACCGATCTGGGCCTGGGCGATGGTCTGGGTCAGGTGAAGCTCGGCATGCGCCGCGTCCACCAGGGTGATGATGCCGTCGAGGATATAGCGCTCGCGCAGTTCTTCATCGATAAAAAAGGTCTGCGCCACCGGCGCCGGATCGGCCAGGCCGGTGCACTCGATCACCAGGCGGTCGAAGGCGATCTCGCCGCTGTCCAGGCGTTCCAGCAGCAGGTACAGGGCTTTGGTCAGGTCGGTGTGGATGGTGCAGCACACGCAGCCGTTGGACAGGGTCATGACTTGCACCGGTTCTGTACCCAACAGCTGGGTATCGATTCCGGCGTCACTGAATTCGTTTTCGATCACGGCGATTTTCAAGCCGTGCTCGGCCTTGAGCAGATGGCGCAGCAAGGTGGTCTTGCCGGCGCCGAGGAAGCCGCTGAGGACGGTGACGGGGATGGGAGAGGACAAAGACAGTTTTCCTGATAACTGAAAGAACACAAAACAAATGTGGGAGCGGGCTTGCTCGCGAAGGCGGTGTATCAGTCGAAGTATGCATCAACTGACAGACCGCCTTCGCGAGCAAGCCCGCTCCCACATGGAGTCACCGCCAACCCGGGTACCGGGTTAGCAGCACTTGGGCCCACCCTTGCCACCGTAACGGGCTTCCTGGCGTTCCCGGAAGAACGCCTTGTAGTCCATCACCGGTTTGTCCGGGTGCTTGGTTTGCATATGCTCGACGTAGGTGTCGTAGTCGGGCATGCCGACCATCAGGCGCGCGGCCTGACCGAGGTATTTACCGAGGCGACTGATGTCATTGAACATGGCTGCAATCCTCGTTTACGCGTCCGGTACGGCCTGGAACGGGGCTTCTTTATCCGTACGTTCCTTGTTGCCCCAGGCGGCGACGCCGACCTTGAGCGCATAGAACAGGATGCTGAATACCACGAACAGGAACAGTGCTGTCAGCGTTGCGTTGGTGTAGGCGTTCCAGATCACGTGCTGCATCTGGTCGACGCTCTTGGCCGGGGCCAGGATCTGGCCGTTGGCCAGCGCATCACTGTACTTCTTCGCCAGCGACAGGAAGCCGATCGCCGGGTTGGCGTCGAACAGCTTGATGAAGCCTGCGGTGGTGGTGCAGATCAGCAGCCATACAGCCGGCAGCATGGTCACCCAGATGTAGCGTTGGCGTTTCATTTTGATCAGTACAACGGTCGCCAGCATCAGCGCGATACCCGCCAGCATCTGGTTGGAGATACCGAACAGCGGCCACAAGGTGTTGATGCCGCCCAGTGGGTCGATCACGCCCTGGTACAGCAGGTACCCCCACATCGCCACACAACCGGCGGTGGCAATCAGGTTGGCTGTCCACGACTCGGTGCGCTTGAGCGACGGCACGAACGAACCCAGCAGGTCCTGCAGCATGAAGCGACCGGCACGGGTGCCGGCGTCGACTGCCGTGAGGATGAACAACGCCTCGAACAGGATCGCAAAGTGGTACCAGAACGCCATGGTGTTTTCACCCGGCAGCACACTGTGCAGGATCTGCGCGATACCCACGGCCAGCGTCGGTGCACCGCCGGCACGCGCCAGGATGGTGGTCTCGCCGATGTCATGGGCCACGGCCTGCAATGCCTCAGGCGTTATCGCAAAGCCCCAGCTGCTGACGGTTTGCGCCACGGTCATCACGTCACCGCCGACCACAGCGGCCGGGCTGTTCATGGCGAAGTACACGCCAGGCTCAATCACGGAAGCCGCGACCATGGCCATGATGGCCACGAACGACTCCATCAGCATCGCGCCGTAGCCGATGTAACGGGCGTTGACTTCGTTATCCAGCAGCTTGGGCGTGGTGCCCGAGGAAATCAGCGCGTGGAAACCCGAGACCGCGCCACAGGCGATGGTGATGAACAGGAACGGGAACAGGCCGCCCTTCCACACCGGGCCGGTGCCGTCGATGAACTGGGTCAGGGCCGGCATTTTCAGCTCTGGCAT
The DNA here is from genome assembly GCF_059418125.1 of Pseudomonas sp. GW821-FHT09C08. NCBI lineage: Bacteria > Pseudomonadati > Pseudomonadota > Gammaproteobacteria > Pseudomonadales > Pseudomonadaceae > Pseudomonas > Pseudomonas sp. GW821-FHT09C08. The sequence goes on from NZ_JBWKPG010000019.1 coordinate 18,178, forward strand.
GGTGACCAGGATGCCGATCGCCAGGGCAATGATGGTGCCGATCTTGAGGAACGTGGAGAGGTAGTCACGCGGCGCCAGGATCAGCCATACCGGCAGTACCGCCGCGACGAAACCGTAGCCGATCAGCATCCAGGTGATCTGGATCCCGGTGAAGGTGAAGGCTTTGGCCCAGGTCGGGTCAGCGGCAATCTGCCCGCCCAGCCAGATCGAACCCAGCAGCAACAGCACGCCGATGATCGAGATTTCACCGATGCGGCCCGGGCGGATGTAGCGCATGTATACGCCCATGAACATCGCGATCGGGATGGTCGCCATGACCGTGAAGATGCCCCATGGGCTCTCGGCCAGGGCCTTGACCACGATCAGCGCCAGCACCGCGAGGATGATGATCATGATCAGGAAGCAGCCGAACAGCGCGATAGTCCCCGGAATGCGGCCCATCTCTTCGCGAACCATATCCCCCAGGGAACGGCCGTTGCGACGGGTGGACAGGAACAGGACCATGAAGTCCTGCACCGCACCGGCCAGCACCACCCCGGCAATCAGCCACAGGGTGCCCGGCAGATAGCCCATTTGCGCCGCCAATACCGGGCCGACCAGCGGACCTGCACCGGCAATCGCCGCAAAGTGGTGACCGAAAAGGATGTGTTTGTTGGTCGGCACATAGTCCAGACCGTCGTTGTTGAGCACTGCGGGGGTGGCCCGCCGTGGATCGAGTTGCATCACGTTGTTAGCGATGAACAGACTGTAGTAACGGTATGCAACCAGGTAGATGGCCACAGCAGCGACCACAATCCACAAGGCGTTGATCGCCTCGCCGCGGCGCAAGGCCACTACGCCCAGGGCGCACGCTCCTACAATTGCCAGCACCAGCCAGGGTAGGTGGCGTAGCAGGCTATTATTATTTTTCATTTTTATATTCCAGCCAGGGTGGACAGAAAGGACAGCCATCCCGAGTTTAGCGCTGTTGGCCTCAAAGACCACCCCCCTACATTGGTCTAGAGCCTTGCAACGGCAAAAAAAGCACAAATAAAAGCCCAATGATGGCGCAGGGCTACAATCCCCTTATCCACAGAGGGTTTGACCATGAGTGAACACCCGTCAGATCGCCGCCGTTTCCGGCGTATTGCCTTCGATGCCAGGACCACCATTGCACAGCACGGCTGGAATTGGCCGGTGCAACTGGTGGATTTGTCGCTCAAAGGTTTGTTGGTGCAACGCCCTGATGACTGGCGGGGCAATCGCGCAGAGCCGTTCGACGTCGAGATTCGCCTCGATCCACAGGCGCATATAAAGATGCAGGTCAGGCTGGCCCATGACGATCACGGGCAGTTGGGGTTTGTGTGCGAGCACATTGACCTGGATTCGATCAGCCACCTGCGGCGGCTGATCGAGTTGAACCTCGGTGATGAGGAGGAACTGCACCGCGAGTTGGCGGCATTGCTGGAAACCTGACTGTTCGCGCAGACCTGCATAACGGAGTGCCTGCTAATGATGCGCGAGCTGATCCACCGCTATCGCAGGCAAGCCAGCGCCTACATTGAACAGGGTTGCCAGTGGGGTCAGTGCTTACTCGAACAACGCATCCAACGCCTGTTCCAGGCGGGTCACGCCGATCACCTGCAAGCCTGGCGGCATCTCCTTCGGGGCATTGCCCTTGGGCACGATGGCGCGCTTGAAGCCGTGCTTGGCGGCCTCCTTCAAACGCTCCTGGCCACTGGGCACCGGGCGAACCTCGCCCGACAGCCCGACTTCACCAAACACCAGCAGGTCATGGGGCAATGGCCGATTGCGCAGACTCGACATCACCGCCGCCATCAACGCCAGGTCGGACGCTGTCTCCAGCACCTTGACCCCACCGACCACGTTGAGGAACACGTCCTGGTCGTGGGTCGGAATGCCGCCATGACGGTGCAAGACCGCCAGCAGCATCGCCAGGCGGTTCTGGTCGAGGCCGAGCGTGACGCGACGGGGGTTGGCCAGGTGGCTGTCATCCACCAAGGCCTGGACTTCGACCAGCATCGGTCGAGTGCCTTCCCACGTGGCCATCACCACACTGCCAGGGACTTCTTCCTGGGCACGGGTCAGAAAAATCGCCGATGGGTTGGAGACTTCTTTCAGCCCGCGGTCAGTCATGGCGAACACGCCCAGCTCATTCACCGCGCCGAAGCGGTTTTTCACTGCCCGCAGCAAACGCAGGCGACCGTCGGATTCGCCTTCGAAATACAGCACGGTATCGACCATGTGCTCCAGCACCCGTGGCCCGGCCAGGGCGCCTTCCTTGGTTACGTGGCCGACCAGGAAGATCGCCGTGCCGCTCTGCTTGGCATAACGCACCAGCAGCGCCGCACTTTCGCGCACCTGGGATACACCACCCGGCGCTGATTGCAGTTGCTCGGTGAAAATCGTCTGGATCGAGTCGATCACCATGACCTTGGGTTTTTCGATGCGGGCCGTGGCGATGATGCTTTCGATGCAGGTTTCGGTCATGACCCGCAATTGGTCCTGGGGCAACCCAAGGCGGCGGGCGCGCATGGCCACTTGCTGCTGGGATTCTTCACCCGTGACGTACAGCGCCGGCATGCGGCTGGCGATGCTGCACAGGGTTTGCAACAGGATGGTGGATTTGCCGATGCCCGGGTCACCGCCGATCAGCACCACCGAGCCATCCACCAGGCCGCCGCCGAGTACGCGGTCGAGCTCGCCGGACGCCGTGGAGAAACGCGGGATTTCCTCGACGCTGACTTCGGCCAGGGTCTTGATCTGTGCCTGCTGCCCAGTCCAGCCGGCGCGGCCGGTGGGGGCTGCGGCGCCGCCGCTTTCGATCATGGTTTCCGTCAGGGTGTTCCACGCACCGCACTCGGTGCACTGGCCGGCCCACTTGGGAAAGGTCGCGCCGCACTCGGTGCAGCCGTACATGCGCTTGGCCTTTGCCATTTGAGAACCTCCAACCGAAAAACCGCGATGATAGCTCAGCGCGACGCCGGGGTCCGGATTTCACCGCTGGCCAATCGTGAAGCACTGTTGCCGGCCGGGTCTTCGGCGTCGAGGTTGGCGCCCTTGGCTTTCAATGCATCCAGCAGCTCGACGCGCTTGAACAGCCCGGCATACATGGCCGCCGTCTGCCCGGCGCCGTTGCGTTGATCGGGGTTGCAGTCGGTGGCCAGCAGGCGCTGGGCAATTTTCAGCTCACCCTTGAAAATCGCGCCCATCAACGCGGTGTTGCCACGCTTGTCCTGCACGCAGGCATCGGCGCCGGCCGCGAGCAGGCGCTCCACGTAGGCGCTTTCGCCGTGGTAGGCCGCCAGGATCAGCGCGGTGTAGCCCTTTTCATCCTGGGTGTTGAGGCTGTAGCCGGAGTCGATAAAGGTGTCGAGCATGTCGAGGTCGCCACGGCGGGCAGCGTCGAAATAGTAATCCTGCAGCTGCGCCTGGAGCGCGACGGGATCATTGGCGGCGGGCTGCTCGGCCAACACGTTCAGCGACCAGCAGGCCAGCAGGGCCCATAAGAAGGTACGCATCATTCAATCCTCTGCGTAACCCTGCAGGCGCCGGCTTGCGGGCGATGACGGCGTTGAATACGCCATCGCCGGCAAGCCGTCGCCTACGGGGGGCGCGTGGTTAGTCGGTGAGTTTTTCCGCCAGCGCCTTCACGCGTGCCAGGTCACCCTTGGCAACTTTGGCCACACCCGTGCCGTACTCCGGGTCGGCCTTGTAGAGGAACGACAGGATGATGTGCTTGCTCTCGTCATCGGTGGTGGCCAGGGAACCGCCGAAGTTCTCGATCAGGTCCTGGCGCTCTTTCTTGCTGTAGGAGCGATACAGATCGCCGGCTTGCTTGAAGTTCTGCTCACGCTGGATCTTCGCCTGCTGGGTGCTGCCCGACAGGGCCGACTGGCTGTAGCGCGCGGCTTGCGGCTCTTCACGTGGCAGCAGGCGGCTTGGCTGGTAGTTCACGCCCGTGGAGGTCTTGCCGGCATTCATTGCGCCGTCCTGGTTGCCGTTGTTGACGGTGACCCGTGGCGCGTTGATCGGCAATTGCAGGGCATTGGCGCCCAGGCGGTACATCTGCGTGTCGGCGTAGGAGAACACCCGGCCTTGCAGCAGGCGGTCCTCTGACGGCTCGATGCCCGGCACCAGGTTGGACGGGGCCATGGCCACCTGCTCGGTTTCCTGGAAGACATTGGCCGGGTTGCGGTTCAGCACCATCTGCCCGACTTTGCGCTCCGGTACGCCCGGCCAGATCTTGGTAGCATCCAGCGGGTCGAAATCGAACTTGGCCAGGTCCTCAGGCTTGAGCACCTGCACGTACAGGTCCCACTTGGGGAAATCACCCTTGTTGATGTGGGTGACCAGGTCATGGGTCATGTGGCTGTAGTCACGGCCCTGCACGTCGACGACCTGCTTGGGATCGAGGTTCTTGAGGCCCTGCTGGCTCTTCCAGTGGAACTTGACGTAGTGCACTTCGCCCTTGGCGTTGATCAGCTTGTAGGCGTGCACGCCATTGCCGTCCATTTCCCGGTAGCTGGCCGGGGTGCCCGAGTCGGAATACAGCTCGGTCAGCGTGCGCGTGGACTCTGGCACATGGGAGAAGAAGTCGAAGCGGCGGGAATCGTCATCCAGGTTGGTGCGCGGGTCCGGCTTGAAGGCGTGGACCATGTCCGGGAACTTGATGGCATCGCGGATAAAGAACGTCGGGAAGTTATTGCCAACGAGGTCCCAATTGCCCTCGGCGGTGTAGAACTTGGTGGCGAAACCGCGCGGGTCGCGCAGGGTTTCCGGGGAGTGGTTGCCGTGCACCACAGAGGAAAAACGCACGAACACCGGGGTGCTTTCTCCAGCGGCGAAGACCTTGGCCTTGCTCAGGTCGCTGAGGTTGTCGGTCACCGTGAAGGTGCCGTGGGCGCCCGTGCCACGGGCATGCACGACGCGCTCGGGGATACGCTCGCGGTCAAAGCGTTGCAGCTTCTGGATCAACTGCACGTCCTGCAGCAGCACCGGGCCGTTGGCGCCGGCGGTCTGCGAGTTCTGGTTGTCGCCAACGGCAGCACCGTTGTCGCGGGTCAGGTTGGCGGCTTGCACTGACAGCGAAAGCAGGCTGGCGGTCGCGACTACCAGCGCATATCGCGCCGATAGAGGCCGGCGGCTCATTGAGTTCTTCATCGAGGTGTCCTCTGGTTTTTTTGATGCACATTCAGTTGTGCTTGCCAGAGGCTAGTGACCCGAGCACCAGAAGATAAATAGAAAAGCCGCACTAACCCGATTGAAAAAATAGTGTGGTAAGCCACTGATTTGGCGAGTATTTCGCGCGCGATTGGTGGCACTTTGCAAACTATTTGCGATTTAATGTGTCGATAAAAACTAACAGTGTTAACGGTTGTGTCAGGCAAGCCCGCTATGACTGACTTACACTGGGTTCCACCCTTCTCATCTGTAACAAGGAATAACCTATGGGCGTGATCAGTGAGTTCAAGGCCTTCGCGGTCAAAGGTAATGTGGTCGATATGGCCGTCGGTATTATCATCGGCGCCGCCTTCGGCAAAATTGTTTCCTCGTTTGTAGGCGACGTGGTGATGCCGCCACTGGGCCTGTTGATCGGCGGCGTGGACTTCGGTGATCTGGCGATAACGCTCAAGGCTGCGCAGGGTGACGTCCCCGCGGTGGTACTGGCCTATGGCAAGTTCATCCAGAGCGTGGTCGACTTCCTGATCGTTGCGTTTGCGATCTTCATGGGCGTAAAGGCGATCAATCGCCTGAAACGTGAAGAGGCCGTGGCACCAAGCCTGCCGCCGACGCCTACCAAGGAAGAGGTCTTGCTGGGCGAGATCCGTGACCTGCTCAAGGCACAGAACGACAAGCCGCTTTAACCGATAAGGGCTGTGTCAGAGGCGCCTGTTGCAGGCGCCTTTTTTATTACCAGTAGTTTTCCACTGCCACCTGGCCCGGGCGCCGGCTCAAGCTCAATTGCAGGTCGCGCTGCTTGAGCAACTGGCGAGTGTCATCGACCATCTGCGGGTTGCCGCAAATCAGTACACGGGAATGCTCAGGCGTCAGCTCGACCCCGGCCGCGCGCTCCAACTCGCCGTTTTCGATCAGCGTAGTAATGCGCGCGTTCAAGGCGCCGGGGTGCGGCTCGCGGGTCACGATCGGAAGGTAGGTCAGTTTGTGCGCGTACTCGGCGAGGTACTCACGCTCGCCCAGTTCGGCGATCAGCGCCTGATAGGCCAGCTCCTTGGCCTCACGCGCGCTGTACACCAGGATGATCCGCTCGAATTTCTCCCAGACTTCGAAATCCTGCAGGATCGACAAAAACGGCGCCACCCCGGTGCCGGTCCCTAACATCCACAAATCACGCCCATCGACAAAACGGTTCAACGTCAGGAAACCCGTGGCCTGGCGCTCGACCATCAGGGTATCGCCCACTCGCAGGCGGCTCAGTTCACTGGTGAATTCCCCGCCAGGCACCACAATCGAGAAGAAATCCAGGTGCTCATCGAACGGCGAAGACACCACGGAATAGGCACGCCACACCGTGCTGCCGTCGGCCTTGGTCACCCCCAGACGTACGAACTGACCCGCCGTGAAGCGGAATCCAGGGTCGCGCGTGGTGCGCAGCGTAAACAGGCTGGGGGTCAGCGATTGCACATCGAGCAAGGTCTGGCGGGTAAATTTCTCAGCACTGGCCGTCATGGGAGGCTCCGTTCTACAGGAGCCCTAGTGTCCCTCAAAGTCGCGCGCGGAAACACCGGTGGTTTGTAGTGGAATCCAATGCGCGCGCACGGGTGGCTATCTAATAGCATCACTAATCAATTGGCTATTAAGCCCTTTCCCGACGTTACAAACGCACCACAACTTGCGCGTGACACAATCTTCAACCCACTAAAAAACCGCAAGAAATTTATTCAGCGCAGGGAATGAGTTGCAACAATCGAATAAAAAAATCTCAAGCACCGCCCGTCAATAACCAAATTTTCATCTTGCCTTGCAGGCCATGTCCTACACTCATTTCCTGCGGCGTAGGGAGTCCAGGACGTATCCCCAGTCGCGCAGAACCTCATGGAGATTCACCAATGGTTAACTGGCGTAATTCAAGACTTCCCAAGCTGGAAGGCGAGAGCGAAACCACCAGTCTTTTTGACCTAGCCGTCAATCACACCTACGCACTCGGCTTTCAGTACTGCTCATTTACCATGACTTCGCAACGACCTGACACTCACGCGAAGCCCATTTGCATCAACAACTATCCGGAGGAATGGAACAAACTGTATAACCAGGCCCGCTTCTTTGAAGTTGATCCGGTCGTTAAACATTGCAAAACTTGTGTATTGCCCCTGGTCTGGGAGGAAAAAACCTTCAAGGATTCCCCCTCCCTCTGGTCCCTGGCCCAGACATGTGGCGTGAACCTGGGCTGGACTCAAGCCGTACATGATTTCCAGGGCGTGTTCAGCATGCTCACCCTGGGCCGCGGCAAAGGTGCGGTCAGCCCGGAAGAATTGTATGAAAAGGCCGGCCAGGTACTCTGGCTCTGCCATGCGCTCCACACGGTCGTAGCACAGACCTACACCGACACCGCAACCAGCAGCCCTGCGAGCAAACTTACCCCACGGGAAACCGAAATCCTCAAGTGGTCGGCCATGGGCAAGACCGCCGCGGATATCGCCACCATCCTGTGCCTGTCCGAACGTACGGTAGGCTTTCATATTTGCAGTTGCTTCAAGAAGCTGGGCGTCAACAACAAGATTGCCGCCGTGCTCTGTGCTTCGAAAGCGGGGTTGTTTTAAGCGCGGCTGAAACTACGCATGTAATCCCCCCTGAAAAAAAGTAACATTTGCGGCAAATGTCTGAGTGCTGAGCGACCCTGCCGGGGTCCTGCCCGCTGTTCACTCAGACCGTTGTGCAGGCCACTGTCCAACGCCCATCGATTACCCAGAGCCTCCCCGCCATGCCCCTGCTCGACACGCCCTTCGCCCAGCTCGATCTGATTCGCCAGCCAGAACAGCACAACGATCCGCTGCAAGCCTTCGACGCGGCCGACGAGTACCTCCTCAGCTACCTGGCCGAACAGCAACCCGGCGCCGCGACCCGCGTGCTGGTACTCAATGACAGCTTCGGCGCCTTGGCCGCCAGCCTTGAAGGCCAGGTGCAAGTGACCTCCAGCGGCGACTCTTTCCTCGCGGCCCAAGGCCTCGGGAAAAATCTGGTGCGCAACGCCAAGGCCTTCGATGCGGTGCCGTTCATCCCCGCCAGCCAGCTGCCAGCAGGGCCCTTCGATCGCGTGCTGATCCGTGTACCCAAGACCCTCGCCTTGCTGGAAGAGCAACTGATCCGCCTGCAGGGTCAACTGGCGCCGGGCGCGGAAGTGATCGCCGGGGCGATGGTCAAGCACCTGCCACGCGCGGCCGGGGAAATGCTTGAGCGCTATATCGGCCCCATGCACGCCTCGCTGGCCGTCAAGAAAGCCCGGCTGTTGATCGCCACCGTTGCGGAGCGTCCGACAGCGGTCTCGCCCTACCCCACCCGCTACACCGTGGATGCGCCGGCGATTGAACTGCTGAACCACGCCAACGTGTTTTGCCGCGAAAGCCTGGACATCGGCACCCGCGCTTTCCTGCCGCACCTGCCGAAAAACCTCGGCAGTGCCCGCGTCGCAGACCTGGGCTGCGGCAATGGCGTATTGGCCATCGCCAGCGCACTGCAAAACCCTGACGCGCAGTACACCTTGGTGGACGAGTCCTACATGGCCGTGCAGTCGGCGCAGGAGAACTGGCGCGCCGCCCTCGGCGAGCGCGACGTCAACGTCCGCGCCGGTGATGGCCTCGCTGGCCAGGAACCGCAGTCCCTGGATGTGGTGCTGTGCAACCCGCCGTTCCACCAGCAGCAGGTGGTGGGCGACTTCCTGGCCTGGCGCATGTTCCAGCAGGCGCGCGAGGCGCTGGTGGTGGGCGGCGCCCTTTATATAGTCGGCAACCGTCATCTGGGTTACCACAGCAAGTTGGCGCGGCTGTTCCGGGGTGTCGAGCAAGTGGCGGCGACCCCGAAATTCGTGATCCTCAAGGCGCGCAAATAAAAAACCCTGCCGATCTCGCGATGAGCAGGGTTGAAAGCCGGGCCGCAAGGCCCGGATCGGGATGTCAGTGGGTGGTCAGGCCCGCCGCATTCATGAACATGCGCATCAGGCTGGCCACGACAAACAAGGCCAGCACGCTGCCGGTCCAGATCATCGCCAACCACCCCAGGCGCCGCCACAGCGGCTGTTTCTCGGCCTGTTCAATCTCGTGCAACGAAGGCTTGCCGGACATTAAACGCCCCTCCTAGTGATAACCGTCTTCGTGGGTGACCTTGCCGCGGAACACGTAGTAGCTCCAGAAGGTGTAGCCCAGGATGAACGGGATGATGAACAACGTGCCGACCAGCATGAAGCCCTGGCTCTGCGGCGGTGCAGCGGCATCCCAGATCGAGACCGACGGCGGGATGATGTTCGGCCACAGGCTGATCCCCAGGCCGCTGTAGCCGAGGAAGATCAGCACCAGCGTGAGCAGGAACGGCGTGTAGTGCGCATTACGCGCCACCGCACGGATCAGGCCGTACATGGTCACCAGCACCAGGATCGGCACCGGCAGGAACCAGAACAGGTTCGGCAGGGTGAACCAGCGCGAAGCGATTTCCGGGTGCGCCAGCGGCGTCCACAGGCTGACGATACCGATCACCGCCAGCACCACGAACGCCAGCGGCCGCGCCAGGTTGTGCATCTGTTCCTGCAACTTGCCTTCGGTCTTCATGATCAGCCAGGTGCAGCCGAGCAAGGCATAGGCCACGATCAGCGCCACACCGCAGAACATCGTGAACGGTGTCAGCCAGTCCAGCGAGCCGCCGGCAAACTGGCGATCCACCACCGGGATGCCGTCGATAAAGGCGCCCAGCGCCACGCCCTGGAAGAACGTCGCGGCCAGCGAGCCACCGATGAAGGCCTTGTCCCACAGGTGACGCTTGTGGTCCTTGGCCTTGAAGCGGAACTCGAAGGCCACGCCCCGGAATATCAGCCCGATCAGCATCAGGATCAGCGGCAGGTACAACGCGGAGAGCACCACCGAATAGGCCAGCGGGAACGCGCCGAACAACGCCGCGCCGCCAAGTACCAGCCAGGTTTCATTGCCGTCCCAGACCGGGGCCACGGTGTTCATCATCACGTCACGGTCGACTTTGCCGGGGATAAACGGAAAGAGAATGCCGATACCCAGGTCGAAGCCGTCCATGACCACGTACATCATGATGCCGAAAATGATGATCACGGCCCAGATCAGCGGAAGATCAATACCCATCTCAATTCCCCTTGTGCTGGATGTGGGCGTGGTCGTCATCGCTGCCATCATCGGCGGCAGACAACGGACGGGCCGGTGTGCGTTTCTGGCCAGGACCACCGTGGGTCGGCTCGGTGCCTTCGTGGGTCACAGGGCCCTTGCGCACCAGGCGCATCATGTAGCCCAGGCCCGCGCCGAACAGCGCGAAATACACCACCACGAACAACACCAGGGTAATGGTCATCTGCGCCAGGCTATGCCCGGAGGACGCATCCGCCGTGCGCATCAAGCCGTAGACGACCCACGGCTGACGGCCGATTTCGGTGGTGAACCAACCGGCGAGAATCGCGATCAGCCCGGACGGGCCCATCCACAGCGCCAGATACAGGAACGGCTTGGACGTGTACATCTTGTCGCCACGGCGCAGCCACAGGCTGAACAGCCCGGTGAAGATCATCAGGAAGCCCAGGCCGACCATGACCCGGAACGACCAGAACACAATGGTCGAATTGGGCCGATCCTCAGGCGGAAACTCCTTGAGCGCCGGCACCTGTTTATCCAGGGAGTGGGTCAGGATCAGGCTGCCCAGATAGGGAATCTCGACCGCGTACTTGGTTTTCTCGGCCTTCATGTCCGGCCAGCCGAACAGGATCAGCGGTGTCGGTTCGTTGCCGATATTCTCCCAGTGGCCTTCAATCGCAGCGATTTTCGCCGGTTGATGCTTGAGGGTGTTGAGACCATGGAAGTCACCGATCACTGCCTGGATCGGCGCGACGATCAGCGCCATCCACATCGCCATCGACAGCATGGTGCGGATCGCCGGGTTGTCCTTGCCGCGCAGCAAATGCCAGGCCGCCGAGGAGCCGACGAAGAACGCCGTGGCCACGAAGGCCGCCGTGGCCATGTGCATCAGGCGGTAGGGGAAGGACGGGTTGAAGATCACCGCCAGCCAATCGGTGGGGATCACGCGGCCGTCGATGATTTCAAAGCCCTGCGGCGTCTGCATCCAGCTGTTGGAGGCGAGAATCCAGAACGTCGAGATCAACGTACCGACGGCCACCATCACCGTGGAGAAAAAGTGCAGCTTGCGCCCCACCTTGTTCCAGCCGAACAGCATCACGCCGAGGAAACCGGCTTCGAGGAAGAACGCCGTGAGCACTTCATACGTCAGCAGCGGGCCGGTGACGGCGCCGGCGAAGTCCGAGAAGCGGCTCCAGTTGGTGCCGAACTGGTAGGCCATCACCAGGCCGGAGACCACGCCCATGCCGAAGTTGACGGCAAAGATCTTCGACCAGAAATGGTAGAGGTCACGGTAGGTGTCGTTATGGGTCTTGAGCCACAAGCCCTCCAGCACCGCAAGGTAACTGGCCAGGCCGATGGTGATCGCCGGGAACAGGATGTGGAACGAGATGGTGAATGCGAATTGAATTCGGGCGAGATCTAGCGCCTCCAAACCGAACATAAGTCTTCCTCTGTCAGGTAATACCGGCTGCTGGCGGGAGCCTGCACCCACTGCCCCCACGGATATGGAGTCTGGCGAATTTCAATTCGTTTCTTTTTTTAACCAACCACGCAGGGAATCTGGCCTTGCGGCCGCCAGACCGATGCCCGGGCGGACATTGATCTGGATCAAGCATTGCTGAAAGAGTAGTCCCATTTTGAGGATTGAACTGTGTGGTCTTTTGCCGCGTGACAGACTGCCTCAGCGCAGTTCCTGCAACCATCTGTTACAACTTGATGATAATCTCGGCCCTCCCCCGGCCCTGACCAGAATTCCCGATGCCTAGTGAACCCGCGTTGCTGTTGCGTCACCACCGCCCTTTCATCGCGTTCTGGCTGGCACGGATCTTTACCGCCAGCGGTTTCCAGATGCTCACCGTGGCCATCGGCTGGAACCTCTACCAGCTGACCGGCAATGTGCTGGACCTGGGCCTGGTCGGGCTGGTCGAGTTCGTACCGCGCGTGCTGTTCATGCTGCACACCGGGCATGTGGCCGACCGCTATGAGCGGCGCAAGGTCGCCGCCATCTGCCAGACCGTGCAGGCGTTGATCGCCCTGTCCCTGGCCATCGGTGGCCTGACCGGCAACGTGACCCGCGAGATGATCTTTATCCTCGCCTTCCTGCTCGGCGCCGCGCGCTCCTTTGAAATGCCCACCACCCAGGCTCTGCTGCCGAGCATCGTGCCCAGCGCACTGTTCCCGCGCGCCGTAGCCTCGTCGCAATCGGCCCAGCAACTGGCGACCATCGTCGCGCCGGCCCTCGGCGGTTTGCTCTACGCGTTTGGCAGCGTGTGGGTGTATGGCCCTACCGTGGCGCTGTACCTGATTGCCTGTGTGCTGACCCTCAACCTGCCCGCCCGCCAGACCCCGCTCAACAAGGGCAAGGCCACCCTCGATTCGCTGCTGGCCGGCATCCGTTTTATCCGCAGCCGCCCGGACATTCTCGGGGCGATTTCCCTGGACCTGTTTGCCGTGCTGCTGGGCGGCGCCACCGCGTTGCTGCCGGTGTTCGCCAAGGACATCCTGCTGACCGGCGCCTGGGGCCTGGGCCTGCTGCGCTCGGCACCGGCGGTGGGCGCGTTGTTGATGTCGCTGTGGCTGGCACGGTTTTCGGTGGATCGGCATGTGGGCCGCGTGATGTTCACTGCCGTCGGCGTATTCGGCGTGGCGACCATCGCGTTCGGCCTGTCCACTTCGTTCTGGTTCTCGCTGGCAGTGCTGGTGGTCCTGGGCGCGGCGGACATGATCAGCATGGTGATCCGCGCCTCCTTCGTGCAGCTGGAAACCCCGGATGAAATGCGCGGCCGCGTGAGTGCCGTCAACGGCCTGTTCATCGGCGCATCGAATCAACTGGGCGAGTTCGAATCGGGCATCACCGCCCACTGGTTCGGCACCGTGCCCGCCGTGGTCATGGGCGGGATCGGCACGCTGGTGGTGACGGGGACGTGGATCAAACTGTTCCCGACCCTGGCCAACCGCGACCGCATGCATGTGCCGGTGGAGGAAACCAAGCCATAAGCCGGTTGAAAAACCGTCAATGTCGGCGCTGGCTTGCCTGCGATGGCGGTGTCTCAGCCACTATATGATGGGCTGACAGAGTGCTATCGCAGGTAAACCAGCTCCCACATTTTGATCTTCTGTGGTTCGAGGACCGGGTTACAGCACCTTGTCCAACGTGATGGGAAACTCGCGCACTCGCTTGCCGGTGGCATGGTAGATCGCATTCGCCACCGCCGCCGCCACGCCGACAATGCCGATCTCACCGACGCCCTTGGACCCCAGCGCGTTGACGATCTCGTCGTGTTCTTCGACGAATATCACCTCAATCTCGCCAATATCGGCATTCACCGGAATGTGGTATTCGGCCAGGCTGTGGTTCATGTAGCGCCCCAGTTGATGGTCGACCTGGGTTTCTTCATGCAGGGCCATGCCGATGCCCCATACCACGCCACCGAGTATCTGGCTGCGCGCCATTTTTGGATTGACCACGCGCCCGGCCGCAATCGCACTGACCACGCGGCTGACCTTGATAGTGCCGAGGTCTTCATCCACGCGCACCTCTACGAACACCGCCGAATGCGTGGCAGTGCTGTAGCCCTCACGTTTTTTGTCCGGCTCACTGTCGACCTGGGCTTCCAACGCCGCTTCGCCACTGTCCTTGACCAACTGCGCCAACGACACGCTCACGTCACCGGCGTGCAGTTGACCGTCTTCAAACCGCGCGGACTGTGCCTGCGTGAACACCGGGTAGGTTTGCCGGGCGATGGCCAGCAACTGGGCATTCAAGGCTTCGCACGCTTGCTGCACCGCAGTGCCCACCGAGGACACGGTAAACGAGCCGCCCTGCAACGGCGCCGTCGGCAATGAAGAATCACCGAGCAGAAAACGCACGTCGTCCATCGCCACGCCGCTGGCCTGCGCCGCGATCTGGGTCATGACCGTGTACGTACCCGTGCCGATATCAGTGGTGGCGCTGCTGACCGTCAGCTTGCCCTCGGCATCGAGGCGGGCCTTGGCGCTGGCCTTCATCTGCATGGCTTCCCACACGCCACCGGCCATGCCCCAGCCGATCAACTGGCGGCCATCGCGCATGCTGCGCGGTTCCGGGTTGCGCTGGCTCCAGCCAAAACGCTCGGCGCCATCACGGTAACATTCGCGCAGGGCTTTGCTTGACCAGGGCTTGTCGTCGTTCTGATTGCGCTCGGCGTAGTTGATCAGCCGCAGCTTCACCGGGTCCATGCCCAAGGCGCATGCCAGTTCGTCCATGGCGCACTCCAGGCCGATCACGCCCAGAGCCGCGCCAGGTGCGCGCATGTCCAGCGGGGTGAATACGTCCAGTGGCACCAACTGGTAGGTCAATTGCACGTTGTCGCAGTGATAAAGCATGCCGCTCCACTCCACCACGTGCTCGCTGAAGTCTTCGAAACGTGAGGTCTGGCCAATCGCCGTATGCCCCAGCGCCATCAAGCGGCCATCTGCCGCCGCGCCCATCTGCAAACGCTGCAAGGTGCGTGGGCGGTAGCCGAAGGTGAACATTTGCTGACGCGTCAGCGTGACGCGCACCGAGCGCTTGAGCGCCAGGGACGCCATCACCGCCAGCGGCAACTGGTACTGCGGGCGCAGGCCGGATCCGAAGGCGCCACCGACGAACGCGGCAAAGATGCGCACTTGGCTCTTGTCCAGGCCGAAGACTTTTTGCACATAGGCCTGGCAGTTCTGCGGGCCCTGGGTCTTATCGTGGATATGCAGGGTGCCGTCCGGCTGATACAGCACGGTGCTGGCGTGCGGCTCCATCGGATTGTGGTGTTCGATGGGGGTGCTGTAGTGCAGGTCAAGGCTCACGGCGGCGCCGGTCCATTCGGCCTGGAAATTACCGCGTGGCTTGGGCGGGGTTTGCAGTGACGGGTGGGCCTGCTCCTGCTGGGCCACCAGGTCGGTTTCGAAGGTTTCGCTGGCGTACTCGATCTGTACCAGCGAACCGGCATGCCGCGCCAGTTCGAGGTTGTCGGCGATCACCAGGGCCAGCGGCTGGCCGCTGTAGAGCACACGGTCGTTGTACAGCGGACGAAACGGCGAGCCATCGGCGGCATCATCGTCGGCGAAGGCATCGTCATAGCTGGCGAGTCTGGGCCGGCTGCGGTGATCGAGCACCATGACCACGCCCGGCAGCGCCAAGGCTTTGGAGGCGTCGATGTTGACCACGCGTCCTTTGGCGATGGTGCTGGAGACCACACTGCCATGCAGCAGGCCAGCCTCGGGAAACTCGCCGGCATAGCGCGCCTGGCCGGTGACCTTGAGCAGACCGTCGACACGGTCCAGGGGTTTGCCGAGAGCGGTCATGGGCGTTCTCCGGCGACGGCGGCGTCGCTCAGGGCGCGGATGATTGCACGGCGCGCCAATTTGATCTTGAAGCCGTTGTGTTCCAACGGCTCGGCGTCTTGCAGCAGGGCATCGGCGGCGTTGCTGAAGGTTTCGCGGCTGACCGCCTGGCCGATCAACGCAGCTTCCACCGCGCGATCCCGCCACGGTTTATGGGCCACGCCGCCGAGGGCCAGGCGCGCGTCGACGATCCGGTCACCGTCCAACTCCAGGGCTGCGGCGACCGAGACCAGCGCGAAAGCGTAAGACGCACGGTCGCGGATTTTCAGGTAGTGACTGTGACGCGCCAGGTGGTCGGCGGGCAGCTCAATGGCGGTGATCAGTTCATCATCGGCCAATTGGTTATCACGCTGCGGCGCATCGCCGGGCAGGCGGTGGAAGTCGGCAAACTCGATGACCCGCGCGCCGCCACGCCCCTCCACATGCACCCGTGCCTCCAATGCCGCGAGGGCCACGCACATGTCCGACGGGTGAGTGGCGACGCACTGGTCGCTGGCGCCGAGGATCGCATGGATACGGTTCAAGCCGGTGCGCGCCGGGCAACCGCTGCCGGGCTCGCGCTTGTTGCAGGGCACGGCGGCGTCATAGAAGTAATAGCACCGGGTGCGCTGCAGCAGGTTGCCGCCAGTGCTGGCCATATTGCGCAATTGCGGCGAGGCACCGGCGAGGATCGCCTGCGACAGCAACGGGTAGCGCGCCTCGACCAGCGGGTGCCAGGCCAGGTCGGCGTTGCTGACCAGCGCGCCGATGCGCAGGCCGCCCTCGGCGGTTTCTTCAACACCCTGCAACGGCAGGCCGGTGATGTCGATCAGGTGCTCGGGGCGCGTGATGTTTTCTTTCATCAAGTCCAGCAGGTTGGTGCCGCCGGCGATAAAGCGCGATGCGGCGCTGCTCAGGTGCACGGCCTCGTGCACATCCGCAGGCTTGCTGTAATGGAAGGGGTTCATGACTGATCTCCCCCGGCGCGGCAGCGGGGCAACGCGTCTTCGATGGCATCGCGAATATTGGTGTAGGCGCCGCAACGGCACAGGTTGCCGCTCATCAGTTCCTGGATCTGCGCGGTGTCGTGGGCACGGCCTTCATTGGCCAGGCCGACAGCGGAACAGATCTGGCCAGGGGTGCAGTAGCCGCACTGGAAGGCATCGTGCTTGATGAAGGCTTGCTGCATCGGGTGGAGCTGGTCGCCGTCGGCCAGGCCTTCGATGGTGGTCAGCTCGGCGCCGTCGCACATCACCGCCAGGGTCAGGCAGGCGTTTACGCGTTTGCCGTCGCGCAACACGGTGCAGGCGCCGCATTGGCCGTGGTCGCAACCCTTTTTGCTGCCGACCAGATCCAGTTGCTCACGCAACAGGTCGAGCAAGGTGGTCCAGGGCAACACGTCCAGCTGGCGGTCCTGGCCATTGAGGCTCAGGCGTATGGAGTGGCTGGCGAACGGTTGGGCCGCCGCGCCATTGGGGGTCGCGCTCATAAACACCTCACGGGTTGGTATACATCCGCGGCGTTCAGGAAAGTCGCCGTCTCAGGGGTACGACTTCCCGGGGTATTGAGCGTTCAAGGCAATTGATAGGTGGCGATCAGCGAATGCTGAGGGTGGTAACCAGTTGGTTGCGCGGCGGATTGATCGACGTGTTGCTGTACTGGAAGGTGCCACCCGCAGTGATATTCAGCTGGAACGCATAGATGTAGCCCATCACCGTGCCCGCGCCGCTGCACGCCTGGCTGATGGAGCCCACCTGGCAGATCGCGGTGCTGCTGCCGGAAACCGGCGCACCATCGAAGAACGCCTGGGAGCTGTTGCCCAAGCCGACTTCCATCACGTACACCAGCGTTTGCCCACGGTGCGTACACATCTGGGTGCTGGCCGCGCGTTCAGGGATGGTTTCAGTACAAGCGGCCGACTGCACCTTGAACACCCGCACCTCGCTCAACGCCGGTGCAGTCGCGCCCCACGCCGGTGCCGCACTGAGCCAAAGGCCGATTATGGCGAACAGAGCTAGACTGCTGGCGTTGGCTTTTTTCATGCTGGCGATGACCCTGGATTAAACGTCGGCGCAGTATGCCTCAAGGCCACGCTTCAGAATACGCAGCCTATACGCCACACGGCCTCGGCTGCTGGTATGATGCGCCGCTTTTTCCGATCCTCTCTGGAACCACAGGCGCTTGGCGCAGTTTGTGCTTTGACTTAGAGGTCAACAAATCACGACGCAAAATAGCGTCACAGGGAGCAGGCATGCTGGAAAAGCTGTTTCAACTCAAGGCACACAACACCAACGTGCGCACCGAGATCCTCGCGGGCATCACGACATTCCTGGCCATGGCCTACATCCTGTTCGTCAACCCGAGCATCCTCGGCGAGACCGGCATGGACAAGGGCGCAGTATTTGTCGCGACCTGCCTGGCGGCCGCCATCGGTTCGACCGTAATGGGCCTGATCGCCAACTACCCGATCGCACTGGCGCCGGGCATGGGCCTCAATGCCTTCTTTACCTACACCGTGGTCCTGCACATGGGCCATACCTGGCAGGTTGCGCTGGGCGCGGTGTTCATCTCGGCGGTGCTGTTCTTCCTGCTGTCGATCTTCCGTATCCGTGAGTGGATCATCAACAGCATCCCGCTGCCCCTGCGCTCGGCAATTGCCGCCGGTATCGGCCTGTTCCTGGCGCTGATCGCCCTGCACAACGCCGGCATCGTGGTCAGCAACCCGGCCACCATGGTCGGCCTGGGCGACCTCAAGCAACCGGCGCCGATCCTCGCCACCCTCGGTTTCGCGCTGATCGTGGCGCTGGAAGCCCTGGCCGTGCGCGGTGCAGTGCTGATCGGCATCCTGGCGGTGACCATCGTGTCCATCGTCATGGGCTTCACTCCGTTCGGCGGCGTGACCTCGATGCCGCCATCGCTGGCCCCGACTTTCCTGCAGCTGGATATCAAAGGCGCACTGGACATCGGCCTGGTCAGCGTGATCTTCGCCTTCCTGTTCGTCGACCTGTTCGACAACTCCGGCACCCTGATCGGCGTCGCCAAGCGCGCCGGCCTGATGGGCAAGGACGGCCACATGCCGAAGATGGGCCGCGCCCTGATCGCCGACAGCACCGCCGCCATGGCAGGCTCGCTGCTGGGCACGTCGACCACCACCAGCTACATCGAATCCGCCGCCGGCGTGAGTGCCGGTGGCCGTACCGGTCTGACGGCGATCGTGGTTGCGATCCTGTTCCTGCTGGCGCTGTTCTTCTCGCCACTGGCGGCCAGCGTTCCCGCGTTCGCCACCGCGCCTGCACTGCTGTTCGTCGCCGTGCTGATGACCTCGGGCCTGGCCGAAATCGACTGGGATGACATTACCGTTGCAGCGCCGGTGGTGATCACCGCCCTGGCGATGCCCTTCACTTACTCCATCGCCAACGGCATCGCCTTCGGTTTCATCGCCTGGACCGCCATCAAGCTGCTTTCGGGCCGCTACCGTGAGCTGAACCCGGCACTGGTGATTCTGTCGATTCTGTTTGTGATCAAGCTGGGCTGGTTCAACGCATGACTTTTGACGCCGCACGCTACACCGCTCAACTGCAAGACAAGGTCACGCGCTTGCGTGACCTGCTGGCACCGTTCGACGCGCCCGAGCCACAGGTCTTCGATTCGCCGCTGCAGCACTTTCGCCTGCGTGCGGAGTTCCGCCTGTGGCGCGAAGGCGGTGAACGCCACTACGCGATGTTCTCCCAGGACGACAAACGCACACCGATCCTGATCGAAGAATTTCCCATCGCCAGCCAGCGCATCAACCAGTTGATGCCGCAGCTCAAGGCCGCCTGGCAAGCCAGTGCTGCGCTGAGCCACAAGCTGTTCCAGGTGGAGTTCCTCACCACCTTGGCCGGCGACGCAATGATCACCCTGTGCTATCACCGCCCGCTGGACGAGCATTGGCACACCGCCGCGAACCAGCTGGCTGCCGACTTGAACGTGAGCATCATCGGCCGTTCGAAAGGCAAGCGCGACGTGATCGGCCATGACTATGTGGTGGAAAAGCTCGAGGTCGGCGGTCGCACGTTCAGCTACCGCCAGCCTGAAGGCGCGTTCACCCAGCCCAACGGCACGGTGAACCAGAAGATGCTCAACTGGGCGTACGAAGCCCTGGGCGATCGCCCGGATGATTTGCTCGAGTTGTATTGCGGCAACGGCAATTTCACCCTGCCCCTGGCAACCCGCGTGCGCAAAGTGCTGGCCACCGAAATCAGCAAGACCTCGGTGAATGCTGCGCTGAGCAACCTTGATGAAAACGCGGTGGATAACGTCACCCTGGTGCGCCTGTCTGCCGAGGAACTCACCGAGGCGCTCAACGAAGTGCGCCCATTCCGTCGCCTGCACGGCATCGACCTGAAGAGCTACGAATTCGGCAGCGTGTTCGTCGACCCGCCCCGTGCCGGCATGGACCCGGACACCTGCGAACTGACCCGGCGTTTCGACAACATCCTGTACATCTCCTGCAACCCGGAGACCCTGGCAGCGAACATCGCGCAACTGCATGACACCCACCGCATCACCAAGTGCGCCCTGTTTGACCAGTTCCCGTGGACGCACCATATGGAATCCGGCGTGCTGCTGACCCGCCGATAAGGTGGCAGGACAGCGTAGATCGCCTGTAGGGGTTGGTTTGCCTATGGGGGGTGTCAGTTGATAGATGTGTTGACTGAGCCACCGCCTTCGCGGGCAAGCCCGCTCCCACAGGGGAATGCATTTCAAGGCAAAGGTGGGGGCTGGCTTGCCTGCTATGGCGGAGGGTCAGTTGGTACATGGGTTGGCTGAACCACCGCCTTCGCTGCCTCGCTCTGGCTCGAGAGCTCCCACATCCGAGCAGCAGGTTCGACCTGCATGCAATCGCACAGCGCACACCTATCCCCTGTGGGAGCTGGCTTGCCTGCGAAGGCGGGGTGTCAGTCGGTATATGTGTTGACTGACACAACGCTTTCGCGAGCAAGCCCGCTCCCACAGGGGGTATGCATTTCAAGGCAAAGGTGGGGGCTGGCTTGATTGCGATGACTCAGGTTCAGTTGGTATATGGGTTGGCTGAACCACCGCCATCGCTGCCTCGCTCTGGCTCGAGAGCTCCCACATCCGAGCAGCAGGTTCGAGCTGCATGCAACAGCACAGCGCACACATATCCCCTGTGGGAGCTGGCTTGCCTGCGAAGGCGGAGGGTCAGTCGGTATATGGGTTGACTGACACAACGCCTTCGCGAGCAAGCCCGCTCCCACAGGGGCATGCATTTCAAGGCGAAGGTGGGGGCTGGCTTGTCTGCGATGGCGGGGTGTCAGTTGGTATATGGGTTGGCTGAACCACCGCCATCGCTGCCTCGCTCTGGCTCGAGAGCTCCCACATCCGAGCAACAGGTTCGAGCTGCATGCAATCGCACAGCGCACACCTATCCCCTGTGGGAGCTGGCTTGAACTGGTCAAGTAATCTTGGACACCGATTAAGGTTTCACGCCACCAGCTTCTCCCTGGCGACTGGTGACCG
>NZ_JBWKPG010000020.1:0-25780 GCF_059418125.1 Pseudomonas sp. GW821-FHT09C08
GGTGGGTGATGACGGGATCGAACCGCCGACCCTCTGCTTGTAAGGCAGATGCTCTCCCAGCTGAGCTAATCACCCTTTGCTTCGTTGAGGCCGCGAAATTTACGCAGGTAGCGGACCTAAGTCAATAGCCTGCTTGAAGTTTTTCTGAAAAAGACAAAATGGCTTCAAGACCGCCTACTCGCTGTAAATCATCTTCTTGCTCATGCCACCGTCGACCACGAACTCCTGCCCGGTGACAAACCCGGCCTGACGCGACAACAGCCACGCCACCATCGCCGCCACATCCTCCACCGTTCCCACCCTGCCCGCCGGATGCTGGGCATGGTCGGCGTCCGTCAACGGCTCGGCACGGCGCGCCGCAGGATCACGCGCATCGATCCAGCCGGGGCTGACGGCGTTCACTCGCACCTCCGGACCCAGGCTGATCGCCAATGCGTGAGTCAGCGCCAGCAAGCCGCCCTTGCTCGCCGCGTAGGCCTCGGTGTCCGGCTCCGATTGACGGGCCCGGGTCGACGCCAAGTTGACGATCGCCCCGCCATGAGCGCGCAGGTACGGCGCACAGTGCTTGGCCAGCAACATCGGCCCACTGAGGTTCACCGCCAGCACACGATTCCAGTAAGCCAGGTCGAGGCTTTCCAGGGTGATATTGCGCGGGTCGGCCACTGCCGCGTTGCACACCAACGCATCCAGGCGACCAAACTGCCCCAGCACTTCGGCGACACCCTGGGCCACCTGCTTCTCGTCCGCCACGTCCATGGTGATAAACCAGGCGTTGTCGCCCAGCACCTTGGACACCTTGGAACCGCGTTCGCGGTCCAGGTCCGTCAATACCACCTGCCAGCCTTCACTGATCAGCCACGCAGCAATCCCGAGGCCAATGCCCCGGGCCGCCCCAGTGACCAATGCGACGCGGCCGTTACTGGCCGCTGCAGCTTCCATGGACCACTCGATCACAAGGCTGCCAGCCCGCGAGCCAGGTCAGCTTGCAGGTCGGCTACATCTTCCAGGCCTACCGCAATACGGATCAGGCTGTCGCGGATACCGGCGGCTTCACGCTCCTGCGGCGCCAGGCGGCCGTGGGAGGTGGTGCTTGGGTGGGTGATGGTGGTCTTGCTGTCACCCAGGTTGGCGGTGATGGAGATCAGTCGAGTCGCGTCGATAAAGCGCCATGCGCCCTCCTTGCCACCCTTGACCTCGAAACTCACCACGGCACCGAAACCGCGCTGCTGGCGCTGGGCCAACTCATGCTGCGGATGGCTCTTGAGACCGGCGTAATGCACCTTCTCGATACCGTCCTGCTGCTCCAGCCATTCGGCCAGGGCCTGGGCGTTGGCGCAGTGGGCCTTCATCCGCAGGCTGAGGGTTTCCAGACCCTTGAGGAAAATCCACGCGTTGAACGGGCTCAGGGTCGGGCCAGCCGTGCGCAAAAACCCGACGATTTCCTTCATCTGCTCGCTGCGACCGGCCACCACACCGCCCATGCAACGGCCCTGGCCGTCGATGAATTTGGTCGCCGAGTGCACCACGACGTCCGCGCCCAGCTTCAGCGGCTGCTGCAACGCCGGGGTGCAGAAGCAGTTGTCGACCACCAGCATCGCGCCCTTGGCGTGAGCCACTTCGGACAACGCGGCGATGTCCACCAGCTCGGCCAGCGGGTTGGACGGCGATTCGACGAACAGCAACTTGGTGTTGGCCTTGATTGCCGCGTCCCACCCGGAAAGATCCGCCAGGGGCACGTAGTCCACCTCGATGCCGAAGCGCTTGAAGTACTTCTCGAACAGGCTGATGGTCGAACCGAACACGCTGCGCGAAACCAGCACATGGTCGCCAGCGCTGCACAGGCTCATCACCACTGCCAGGATCGCCGCCATGCCAGTGGCGGTGGCCACGGCCTGCTCCGCGCCTTCCAGGGCCGCGATACGTTCTTCGAACGCACGCACGGTCGGGTTGGTGTAGCGCGAATACACGTTGCCCGGCACTTCACCGGCGAAGCGCGCAGCGGCGTCGGCGGCAGTGCGAAACACGTAGCTGGAAGTGAAGAACATCGGATCACCGTGTTCGCCTTCCGGCGTGCGGTGCTGGCCAGCGCGCACAGCCAGGGTATCGAAAGCTACGCCATCGAGGTCGCTGTCCAACCGACCGGCATCCCATTCCTGACTCATGCTGTGACTCCTTACTCAATTCTTTATTTAAGATACAAAACCGGCCCCTCAGGGCCGGTGTCTACTCAGTTGTTGTACAGATCGATGATCGCGCTGACCGCCTGGGTCTTGATCTTCGAGGAGTCGTTGCGCGCCTGCTCGATCTTGTTCAGGTAGGCCTCGTCGACATCACCGGTCACGTACTTGCCGTCGAACACGGCGCAGTCGAACTGGTCGATCTTGATCTTGCCACCGCCGACCGCTTCGATCAGGTCCGGCAGGTCCTGGTAGATCAGCCAATCGGCGCCGATGAGGTCGGCCACGTCCTGGGTCGTACGGTTGTGAGCGATCAGTTCGTGGGCGCTCGGCATGTCGATACCGTAGACGTTCGGGTAGCGCACGGCAGGCGCTGCGGAACAGAAGTACACGTTCTTGGCGCCGGCTTCACGGGCCATCTGGATGATCTGCTTGCACGTGGTGCCACGCACGATGGAGTCGTCCACCAGCATCACGTTCTTGCCGCGGAACTCCAGCTCGATGGCGTTGAGCTTCTGGCGTACCGACTTCTTGCGCGCCGCCTGGCCCGGCATGATGAAGGTACGGCCGATGTAGCGGTTCTTCACGAAGCCTTCGCGGAACTTGACGCCCAGGTGGTTGGCCAATTCCAGCGCAGCCGTACGGCTGGTGTCCGGGATCGGGATGACCACGTCGATGTCGTGCTCAGGACGCTCGCGCAGAATCTTCTCGGCCAGCTTCTCGCCCATGCGCAGGCGCGCCTTGTACACCGAAACGCCGTCGATGATCGAATCCGGACGCGCCAGGTAGACGTGTTCGAAGATGCACGGGGTGAGTTTCGGCGCCACGGCGCACTGACGGGTGTGCAGTTTGCCATCTTCGGTGATGTACACCGCTTCGCCCGGCGCCAGGTCGCGGATCAGGGTGAAGCCCAGCACGTCCAGGGACACGCTTTCGGAGGCGATCATGTACTCGACGCCCTCGTCGGTGTGACGCTGGCCGAACACGATCGGACGGATGCCGTGCGGGTCACGGAAGCCGACAATGCCGTAGCCGGTAACCATCGCCACCACCGCGTAGCCACCGACGCAACGGTTGTGCACGTCGGTCACGGCGGCGAACACGTCCTCTTCGGTCGGCTGCAGCTTGCCGCGCTGGGCCAGCTCGTGGGCGAACACGTTGAGCAGTACTTCCGAGTCGGAGCTGGTGTTGACGTGGCGCAGGTCAGATTCGTAAATCTCCTTGGCCAGCTGTTCAACGTTGGTCAGGTTACCGTTGTGCGCCAGGGTGATGCCGTAAGGCGAGTTGACGTAAAACGGTTGAGCTTCGGCCGATGTGGAGCTACCGGCAGTCGGGTAACGCACATGGCCAATGCCCATGTGCCCGACGAGGCGCTGCATGTGACGCTGATGGAACACGTCACGCACCAGGCCATTGTCCTTGCGCAGGAATAACCGGCCGTCGTGGCTGGTCACAATACCGGCAGCGTCCTGGCCGCGGTGCTGGAGGACGGTTAGCGCGTCATACAGCGCCTGATTGACGTTCGACTTACCGACGATACCGACGATGCCACACATGCGACGCAACCCCTACTTAATGAATCTTGACTGAACACAGCTTACTGAGGCGTTTTGGCCGGCAAGAGGTGTTCCTTGAACGGAAGATCAGCGGGTACGCTGATTCCGCTGGCCAGCCACTGACTGCTCCACCCCAATATGAGGTTCTTGGACCAATCTGCAACCAATAGAAATTTTGGCACGAGTACCGACTCCTGCCACCACGAATCCTGCTGTACCGGCCCCAGGCTCAACAGCCCGACCGCCACGACCACCAGCAACGCGCCACGCGCGGCGCCGAAGGCCATGCCGAGAAATCGATCGGTCCCGGAGAGGCCGGTGACACGTATCAACTCGCCAATAAGATAATTGACCATTGCCCCCACCAGCAGCGTGGCGATGAACATGATGGCGCAGCCCGCGATGACGCGAGCCGAAGGTGTCTCGATGTATCCGGCCAGGTAAACCGACAATGAACCGCCGAACATCCAGGCTACGACTCCTGCGATGATCCAGGTCAGCAACGACAGTGCTTCTTTTACGAAGCCGCGGCTTAGACTGATCAAAGCGGAGATGGCGACGATTGCAACGATCGCCCAGTCAACCCAGGTAAATGGCACGTTTGAGCCTACGGACGGATAAGGCGGCGCATTTTAGCAGAGCGTCGGGCTGTCGGTAAGCTGTGATTGCGGGTGCTTTGCAAATCAATGGTTTGGAGACCCCGTCCAACTTCAACCCAGCCCCAAAACCAATGTGGGAGCAGGCTTGCCTGTAATGAGGGCGGCGCATTCAACATCACTGTCGACTGCAACCACCGCCATCGCGGCAAGCCAGCTCCCACATTTGGCCAGCATTCCAACCAGAGAGTGACAGTGATCAACCGCGCTCAGGCTGGAAACGGGTGACGAACCCCTTCAAGTTCTGCTGGCGATCCAGCAAGTCGCGCAGACGGTCGGCCTCGGCACGCTCGATCAGCGGCCCGATAAACACCCGGTTCTTGCCGTCGGCACTGCGGATATAGGCGTTATACCCCTGGCTACGCAGCTTTTTCTGCAGCGCATCGGCGCCGTCGCGATTGCCCAGGCTGGCGACTTGAATCGACCAACTGATCGGCAGGCCATTCGGGTCGATACGGCTCTGCCCCACGTCCGGCTTACCCGGTGCGGCAGGCTGCGGCGCGACCGGCTTGGGCGCAGGTGCCGGCGCTGCGGGCTTGGCAGCGGCGACAGGTGCGGCCGGAGCCGGCTTGACCACCGGCACGCTTGGCTGCACGGGCATCGAAGGCGCCTGTTGCGCGGCCATTTCATCATCGGTCGGCACCGGCTCTTCTTCCGGCAGGGCCTGCGGCTCGGGCACCACCACTGGCTCAACCTGCACCTGCGGTACCGCCGGTGCCTGCGGCGCGGCTGGCGCCTCCACCACCACCTGGCGCTGTTCGTCCTGGCGGGAGAACAGCATCGGCAGGAAGATCACCGCCAATGCCACCAGAACCAGGGCTCCGACCATTCGCTGCTTGTATGCGCTATCCAGTAATGCCATGTGCAGCTTCCTCCGTGGAGCGCCGGGCCAACCACTCAAGCGCCTCGGCAACACAATAAAATGATCCGAACAACAGAATTTCGTCCTCGGCCGTCGCCACCGCACACTGCGCCTCAAGGGCTGCGGTCAGGCTTGCATACGACGCCACCGGCGCACCAAGGTTCTGCAACGCCTTTTCCAACTCAACCGCGGGACGGCTGCGCGGCGTGTCCAGCGGCGCGACCGCCCAAGCCTGGACGCTCGCCAGCAACGGCGCAACCACGCCATCCAGGTCCTTGTCCGCCAACAACCCGAAGACCGCCAGGCGACGCCCGACCAGTGGTGTGCGTGACAGGCGCTGCGCCAGGTACTCGGCCGCATGCGGGTTATGCCCCACATCCAGCAGCAGGTTCAGGCGCTTGCCTTGCCATTCGAATTCACGGCGATCCAGGCGCCCCACTACGCGGGTCGCCAGCAACGTCGCCGCAATCTGCGCGGCATCCCACGGCAGATCCAGCAGCAGATAGGCTTGCAGCGCGAGCGCGGCATTTTCCATCGGCAGGTTCAACAGCGGCAGGTCATGCAGCTCCACCACCTGGCCACGCGCATCACGCCCGCGCCACTGCCAGTGCTGGTCACCGATTTCGAGATTGAATTCACGACCGCGCAGGAAGAACGGGCAATCCAGCTCGCGGACCTTGTCGAGCAAGGTAGACGGCGGATCCACGTCCCCACACAGCGCAGGCTTGCCCTGGCGAAAGATCCCGGCCTTTTCATAAGCCACCGACTCACGGGTATTGCCCAGGTAGTCGGCATGGTCCACACCAATGCTGGTGACCAGGGCCATGTCGGCGTCGACCACGTTGACCGTGTCCAGGCGCCCGCCCAGGCCGACTTCCAACACCACCACATCGAGTTGCGCGCGCTCGAACAACCAGAACGCCGCCAGGGTGCCCATTTCGAAGTAAGTCAGGGAGATGTCGCCCCGGCCAGCATCAAGTGCCGCGAAGGCTTCGCAGAGTTGCTCATCCGTGGCTTCGACGCCATTGAGCTGCACCCGCTCGTTGTAGCGCAGCAGGTGCGGAGAGTTGTAGACGCCGACTTTCAGCCCTTGGGCCTGCAGCAGCGCCGCGACAAAGGCACACGTAGAGCCTTTGCCGTTGGTGCCGGTCACCGTGATCACTCGCGGCGCCGGCCGACCCAACCCAAGGCGGGCCGCTACCTGTTGCGAGCGCTCCAGGCCCATGTCGATGGCGGACGGATGCAACTGCTCAAGGTAGGCGAGCCATTCGCCGAGGGTACGTTGGGTCATAGGTTTGCAGGCACCGGTGGGACGACGATTGGCTCGACTTTAGGCGCGACGTACACAGGGGTCGGCAGGCCCATCATTTGTGCCAGCAGGTTACCCAGGCGTGGACGCAGTTCGCCGCGCGGGATGATCAGGTCGATGGCGCCATGCTCCAGCAGGAACTCGCTGCGCTGGAAGCCTTCCGGCAGTTTTTCGCGCACGGTCTGCTCGATTACGCGCGGGCCGGCGAAGCCGATCAGGGCTTTTGGCTCACCGACGATCACGTCACCGAGCATCGCCAGGCTGGCGGAAACGCCGCCGTAGACCGGGTCGGTCAGTACGGAGATGAATGGAATGCCTTCCTCGCGCAGACGCGCCAGTACCGCAGAGGTCTTGGCCATTTGCATCAGGGAGATCAGCGCTTCCTGCATACGCGCACCACCAGAGGCGGCGAAGCAGATCATCGGGCAACGGTTTTCCAGGGCGTAGTTGGCAGCGCGAACAAAGCGCTCGCCGACGATGGCCCCCATGGAACCGCCCATGAAGGAAAACTCGAACGCCGACACCACCACCGGCATGCCCAGCAGCTTGCCGCTGACGGAAATCAGTGCGTCCTTCTCACCGGTCTGCTTTTGCGCAGCGGTCAGGCGGTCCTTGTACTTCTTGCCGTCGCGAAACTTCAGGCGGTCAACCGGCTCCAGGTCCGCACCCAGCTCGTTACGGCCTTCGGCGTCGAGGAAGATATCGATGCGGGCGCGGGCGCCGATACGCATGTGGTGATTGCACTTGGGGCAAACGTCCAGGGTCTTTTCCAGCTCGGGGCGGTACAACACCGCGTCGCAGGATGGGCACTTGTGCCACAGACCTTCAGGAACCGAGCTTTTCTTTACCTCGGAACGCATGATCGAAGGGATCAGTTTGTCTACTAACCAGTTGCTCATGCTTTCTTTCTCCAGTACCGGTGGCTTGAACACAGCCCCGCGTATGCCCTTGAGCTAAATTCATATGTGGCGATGACACAGGTGGGACGGGGTCAGGTGTTCGACCAGCCATTTCCCGCCTGCATCCTCAGCCTTCCAGACAACCTGCCAGCGCAGGCTTGCCACTTCATTGCCGGGCCACCCACAGGCGGCGCCGGGCTGTTTTACACAGTGGTAGTTATGGACGGCGGCAGACTGCCAGCCGTCACATCCCGCCACTGCTGTTGCGCACAGCCTGCATGAATGCGCGAATCTTGCTGTGATCCTTGATGCCCTTGCCCTGCTCTAACCCACCGCTGACATCCACCGCGTACGGGCGCACCTGCGCGATCGCCACGCCGACATTGTCGGGGTTAAGCCCCCCGGCGAGGATGATCGGCTTGCTCAGCCCCGGAGGAATCAGCGACCAGTCGAACGCCTCACCGGTGCCACCGGGCACACCTTCGACATACGTATCCAGGAGGATCCCGCGTGCATCGGCATAGGCGGCGCAGGCACGGGCGATATCGTCACCGGCCTTGACCCGCAACGCCTTGATATACGGGCGCTGGTAGCTTTCGCATTCATCAGGGGTTTCGTCGCCGTGAAACTGCAGCATATCCAGCGGCACGGCATCCAGGGTTTCGTTGAGTTCGCAGCGGCTGGCATTGACGAACAGGCCCACGGTGGTCACGAACGGCGGCAAGGCATTGATGATCGCCCGCGCCTGCAACACATTCACCGCCCTCGGACTGCGTGCATAAAACACGAAACCGATGGCATCCGCCCCCGCCTCGACTGCCGCCAGCGCGTCTTCTATGCGGGTAATCCCGCAAATCTTGCTGCGAACGGCAGACATATCGTAGAAACCTCAGGGGTTGAACCGAGAAAGTCCCGGATGGTAACAAAAGCTTTTCCGGGCGTCAGCCGCCAAGTTCACTGAAACCTGTGAGGAAGTGTGGCCCGATGAAACGCTCCGGCAGTTCGAACTCGTCACGGTACTCCACTTGCACCAGGTACAGGCCGAACGGATGCGCCGTCACCCCGCCGGTGCGGCGTATACGGCTTTCCAGCACTTCCTTGGCCCATTCAACCGGACGCTCGCCGGTACCAATGGTCATCAGTACACCGGCAATATTTCGTACCATATGGTGCAGGAACGCCCCGGCACGGATATCCAGCACGATCATCTTGCCGTGACGGGTCACGCGCAGGTGGTGGACTTCCTTGATCGGCGACTTGGCCTGGCACTGCCCCGCGCGAAAGGCGCTGAAATCATGCACGCCGACCAAGTGCTGCGCGGCCTCGGCCATGCGCTCGGCGTCCAGAGGACGGTGGTTCCAGGTGATTTCCTGGTTGAGGTGCGCCGGGCGGATCTGGTCGTTGTAGATCACGTAGCGATAACGCCGGGCAATCGCCTTGAAACGCGCATGAAAATGCGCCGGCATGACCTTGGCCCAGCTGACGCTGACGTCATGCGGCAAATTGATATTGGCGCCCATCACCCACGCTTTCATCGAACGCTCGGCCTGGGTGTCAAAGTGCACCACCTGGCCGCACGCATGCACGCCGGCATCGGTGCGTCCGGCGCACATCAGCGATACGGGGGAGTCGGCGACTTTCGCCAGGGCATTCTCGAGGGTTTCCTGCACCGTCAACACGCCCGAGGCCTGACGCTGCCAGCCGCGATAGCGCGAACCTTTGTATTCCACGCCCAGGGCGATGCGGTAAAAGCCGTCAGCCGCCATTTCGGCGACCGGATTATCTATATTTGCCAAGAACTGAGAGCCTGATGAGTTGCGCAAAGGCCGCCATTATGCCGATTTGTGCAGGAGCTGGCTTGCCTGCGATGCAAGCGACCCGGTCTTTCGGTAAAACCGAGTGAAGGGTATCGCCGGCAAATCAGCGCCGACAAAAGCAAAACGGCGACCCGAAGGTCGCCGCTGCATCAACTATTGACTGTTACGCCAGCCGGCCGAGCATTTCCTTGGCCTCGCCGCGCTGCACTTCATCACCTTCGGTGAGCACTTCGGAAAGGATATCCCGCGCACCGTCGGCGTCGCCCATGTCGATATAGGCTTGGGCCAGGTCGAGCTTGGTGGCGACTTCGTCAGTGCCGGAGAGGAAGTCGAACTCCGGTTCATCACCGCCCAGTGCCGCGTCTTCAGCGGTGAAGGACGGCTCGATGGAGGGGTGCTCCAGGCTCTGCGACAGGCGATCCAGCTCGGCGTTGACGTCATCCAGCTCCGAGGCGAAGGCATCAGGCTTGGCGGTGGCCTCCGGTTCGTCGGCCAGGGACAGGTCGAAATCTTCCGGCAGGTCGAAGTCATCCAGCGCCGCAGGCGTCAGGGTCGGTGGCTCGACTGCCGGCACATCCTTCATCTGGTCTTCAAGGCCGGAGAGGAAGTCGTCGTCGGACTGCGCCGAAACCGGGCCATCCAACTGCAGGTCGAGGTCGAAGTCCGAGAGATCATCCGGGCTCGCCTTGGCTTCGGTCTGCTGCTGCAGGAGCGATTCAAACGTCTGCTGATCACCCTTGACCTCGGCCGGCGAAGCCGCTTCGAGATCGTCCAGGCTCAGGTCGAAATCGGTGTCGAACGCCTCTGGCTCAGGGGCCGCGGGTTTGTCTTCAAGCAAATCCTTGACGTACTGGGCATCCAGCGCGGCCGCGGCGACGGCGGCACTGACGCCTGCCGCCAGCACCGCCATGGCCGGGAAGCGGCTCTTGAGCTGCTCGACCTGGGCATGGTTTTCACCGTTGGCGACCAGTTGGCGCTCCTGGGTGACAAAACCGTCCTTGTCGTTTTGCAGGCCGTAGACTTCCATCAGCTTCAAGCGCAGGTCGCTGCGCTTGGGCTCGTGCTTGATCGCTTGCTCCAACACGTCAGCGGCCTGGTTCAGATGGCCACGGTCTATATGCGATTGCGCTTGTACCAATGCGTCGTTGGCATTTCCCGGGGCCACGGCAACGGCCAGCGGGGCGAGCACCGAAGCAACCGTCGGCGCCACCACCGCCGGTTCAACCACGGGGGCCGGCGCGGGAGCGGCCGCCAGTTTGACGTTCGGCGGCGGTACTTCCAGGCCTTCGAAGCTGTCGGGCGGCAGGTCGTGGTCGATATTGGAGGTGAAGGCCGGCTCTTCAGCCAGGGCCCGCGCCATGCGCAGGTGCTTTTCCTCTTCCAGGCGCGCATTGCGATGACGCGCCCACAACAGCAGGAGCAGCAGCACCAGCAAGCCCGCCGCACCGCCGATCACCCCCAGGACGATCGGGTTGGTCAGCAGGTCATTGAATTTGCCTTCGGTGGTGGCGGGCGCAGCCTCCGGCTTGATCGGCTCGAGTGCGGGCGCTGCTGGCGTAGCGGCAGCGGCCGGGGCTGCAGGGGCCGTTGAAGCGGCGGCCGGGTCGCTGGTCAACTGCGCGGGCATCGCCGCCGTGGCCTGCGCGCTCGGATCACCCTTCTCCGCCTGCAAGCGCGCGAGTTGATCGTTCTTCAGCTGAATCAGCTTTTGCAGCTTGTCCAACTGGCTCTGCAAGTCGGCCGCACGGCTTTTCAGTTCTTCGTTGTCGCGGCGAGTGGTGTCGAGTTGTTCCTGGGTCATCGCCAGCTTGTCGCTCAGCGCCTGGCCGTCGCCGGCCTTGCCCTTGCCGCCCTTGCGCGCGGCTTCGGCCGAGACCAGGCTCAGGTTGTCCTTGGCGTTGGTGCTTGCCGGTGCATTGCCGGCCTGGGTACGCCGGGTGGCGTCCAGCTGTTGCTTGCCTGCTGCTTGATTCGTACCCGAACGGCGCCCCTCAC
Source organism: Pseudomonas sp. GW821-FHT09C08 (assembly GCF_059418125.1). Taxonomy (NCBI): domain Bacteria; kingdom Pseudomonadati; phylum Pseudomonadota; class Gammaproteobacteria; order Pseudomonadales; family Pseudomonadaceae; genus Pseudomonas; species Pseudomonas sp. GW821-FHT09C08. Next base: position 11,272 of record NZ_JBWKPG010000020.1, read on the forward strand.
GCCAGGCGGCGTTCTGTGCGCTGACTTCGGCAATCGCCTGTGGTTGCGCAAGTGCGGTGCTTTGCACCGTGTCGGGCAGGCGCAGGACCTGGCCGGTTTTCAGGCGGTTGATATTGCCGTCGATAAACGCATCGGGGTTGAGCGCCTGGATAGCCAGCATGGTCTGCTGTACCGAACCGCCGTTGCGGTTCTTCGCGGCAATTTCCCACAAGGTATCGCGGGAGGTGGTTGTGTGTTGCGCAGGCTTGGTCGCGGCAGGCGCGGTGTTGGCTGCAGTCCCCGCACGCGGTGCAGGGACTGCGGCCGTCGGCGCTGGCTGGTCGAATTTTGCCGGGTCAAGCAACACGCTGTAGTCGCGCATCAGGCGGCCGTTGGGCCATTGCACCTGCAGCAGGAAGCGTACGTAGGAATCGGGCAACGGCTTGCTGGAAGTGACACGCACCACGCTGCGGCCGTTGGGATTGACCACCGGTGTAAAGGTCAGGTCATTGAGAAAGGCCTGGCGGTCAACCCCGGCATCCACAAACGCCTGGTCGGAAGCCAGGCTCGGGGTGATCTCGGACGCCGTGAGGCCACCGACATCGAGCAATTCGATTTCCACCGACAATGGCTGGTTCAACTTCGACTTGAGGGTCATCTCCCCCAGCTGCAGCGCCTGCGCCATACCGGAGGACAGCGCCGAGGCGGCCGCTATTGCTAACACCAGTTTGCGAACTTGAACCATAGCCTCATCCTTTGTTTGAACACTCCCCGGCCTGCGAGAAGGTTGGTAACCGCTGCCATAAGGCATGGCGAGCCGATAGGTCACCGACACGCTTCTGTTCCGCTTCGGGCCAAGCATAGCGCCTGGCTAGAATCAATCTACAAATTGCCGCCAAGTATCTTTTACGCAAGGCCTTTTATCAACAACTGCGCCAGCTGTACGGCGTTAAGCGCTGCGCCTTTGCGTACGTTATCTGACGCCAGCCACAAATTTAGTTCCGCCGGGTCATCCACACCGGCGCGCACTCGGCCCACATAGACCACATCCTGGCCCACCGCGTCGCCCACGGCGGTGGGGTAATCGCCCTCCTCGACCAGCTCGATGCCGGGCGCTGCGTCCAGCGCGCGATTGACGACAGCCAGATCCACCGCCGCCCCCAATTGCAACGACACTGTCAGGCTATCGCCAAAAAACACCGGGGCTTGAACGCAAGTGGCGGAAATCTTCAGGGCAGGCAAGCCCAGCACCGCGCGCAGTTCGTGGACGAGGCGTTTTTCCAGCGCGGTGTGGCCCTGGGCGTCTGGCGTGCCGACTTGCGCCAGCAGGTTGAACGCCATCTGCCGATCAAAGAACTGCGGCTCCAGCGGACGCACGTTCAGCAGCTCGGCGGTTTGCCGGGCCAGCTCGCTGACGGCTTCACGGCCCTGGGCGGAGACTGCCAGGCAGGCGGTGACATTCACCCGCTGGATATCCAGCAGGCCGCGCAATGGCGCCAGGACCACGGCCAGGTTGGTGGCAGAGGGGCTGGGGCTGGCGAGCTGGAATGGCTTTTTCAGCCCCTTCAGCACCTCAGCATTGGCCTCCGGCACCACGTGGGGCGCCTGCTCTGCGGGCAAGGCGCCCGACAGGTCGATCACCGAGCATCCGGCGGCCGTGGCCCGCGGCGCAAAGCTCAGGGTCACTGCCGGCCCCGCCGCGAAGAACGCCAATTGCGCCTTGCTGAAATCGAACTCGTCGACTTCCTTGACCCGCACATTCTTGCCGCGAAACGGCACCGATGCCCCGGCGGAGTTGCTGCCCGCCAGCAGATACAGGGTGCCCACCGGGAAATCCAGTTCTTCGAGGATCTGCACCAGGGTTTCACCAACGGTGCCGGTGGCGCCGATCACGGCGATTTCAAAGGTCTGGGTCATGGGGCTGCCTCGGGCATTGCGGGGGGAGCGGCACTTTACCGGGTGGCTGGGGGTGAGGCAATTAGCCTGGGGCTTGTGGTGTGGCTGATGGCCTCATCGCGGGCAAGCCCGCTCCCACATTCGACCGAGTTTCCTCAGTTGAAATGCGATCAAATGTGGGAGCTGGCTTGCCTGCGATGAGGCCCTCCAGGGCAATAAAAAACCCCGCACCTGTCACCAGGTCACGGGGTTTTTCAATGCAAGGAAGCGATCAACGCTCCAGCAAGATCCGCAGCATGCGACGCAGCGGCTCCGCCGCGCCCCACAGCAGCTGGTCGCCCACGGTGAATGCGCCGAGGAACTGGCTGCCCATGTTCAACTTGCGCAGACGGCCCACCGGTACATTCAGGGTGCCGGTGACCTTGGTCGGGCTCAGCTCCTGCATGCTGATGTCGCGGTTGTTCGGCACCAGCTTGACCCACGGGTTGTGCTGGCTGATCAGCCCTTCGATATCGGCGATCGGCACGTCTTTGTTCAGCTTGATGGTCAGCGCCTGGCTGTGGCAGCGCATGGCGCCGATGCGCACGCAGATGCCGTCCACCGGGATCGGGTTCTTGAAGCGCCCGAGGATCTTGTTGGTTTCGGCCTGGGCCTTCCACTCTTCACGGCTCTGGCCGTTCGGCAGTTCCTTGTCGATCCACGGGATCAGGCTGCCGGCCAGCGGTACGCCGAAGTTCTCGGTCGGGTAGGCATCGCTGCGCATGGCTTCGGCCACACGGCGGTCGATGTCGAGGATCGCGCTGGCCGGGTCGGCCAGTTGATCGGCGACGGCCGCGTGGGTCGCGCCCATCTGCTTGATCAGCTCACGCATGTTCTGCGCGCCGGCACCGGAGGCCGCCTGATACGTCATCGCGCTCATCCACTCGACCAGGCCGGCTTCAAACAAGCCGCCCAGGCCCATCAGCATCAGGCTGACGGTGCAGTTGCCGCCGACGTAGTTCTTGGTGCCGGCATCCAGCTGCTGGTCGATGACCTTGCGGTTGACCGGGTCGAGGATGATCACCGCGTCGTCCTGCATGCGCAGGCTCGAGGCGGCGTCGATCCAGTAGCCCTGCCAGCCGGCTTCACGCAGCTTGGGGAAGACTTCGCTGGTGTAGTCGCCACCCTGGCAGGTCAGAATCACGTCGAGGGTTTTCAGCTCTTCAATGCTGTAGGCGTCCTTGAGCGGGGCAATATCCTTGCCCACGGACGGCCCTTGGCCACCGACATTCGAAGTGGTGAAAAACACCGGCTCAATAAGATCGAAATCCTGCTCTTCCAGCATCCGCTGCATGAGCACGGAACCGACCATACCGCGCCAACCGATCAGACCTACACGTTTCATCGCAACTACACCTTGTTAAAAAGTGGGCCGCCTTGCAGCAACAACTGCAAGCGGGCCCGAGAGATTACAGATTCCGCAGCGCGGCGACTACTGCGTCGCCCATTTCTTGTGTGCCGACCTTGGTGCAACCCTGCGACCAGATGTCGCCGGTACGCAAACCTTGATCCAGAACCAGGCTCACGGCCTTCTCGATTGCATCCGCCGCTTCGCCCAGGTTGAAGCTGTAGCGCAGCATCATCGACACCGACAGGATGGTCGCCAGCGGGTTGGCAATGCCCTGGCCCGCGATGTCCGGCGCCGAACCATGGCAAGGCTCGTACATGCCCTTGTTGTTGGTATCCAGGGACGCCGACGGCAGCATGCCGATGGAGCCGGTGAGCATCGACGCCTGGTCGGACAGGATGTCGCCGAACAGGTTGTCGGTGACGATCACGTCGAACTGCTTCGGCGCACGCACCAGTTGCATGGCGGCGTTATCGACGTACATGTGGCTCAGTTCGACGTCCGGGTAGTCCTTGGCGACTTCTTCGACGATTTCACGCCACAGCTGGCTGGACGCCAGCACGTTGGCCTTGTCCACCGAGCAGACTTTCTTGCCACGCACGCGGGCCATGTCGAAGCCGACACGGGCGATCCGGCGGATTTCGCTCTCGCTGTACGGCAGGGTGTCGTAGGCCTGGCGCTCACCATTTTCCAACTCGCGCACGCCGCGTGGCGAGCCGAAATAGATACCGCCGGTCAGTTCGCGCACGATCAGGATATCCAGGCCCGCGACCACTTCCGGCTTGAGGCTCGAGGCATCGGCCAGTTGCGGGTAGAGGATCGCCGGGCGCAGGTTGCCGAACAGGCCCAGTTGCGCACGGATTTTCAGCAGGCCGCGCTCAGGACGGATGTCACGCTCGATCTTGTCCCACTTCGGGCCACCCACGGCGCCGAGCAGCACGGCGTCGGCCGCGCGGGCGCGGTCCAGGGTTTCGTCAGCCAGCGGCACGCCATGCTTGTCGATGGCGGCGCCGCCGATCACGTCGTGGCTCAATTCGAAGCCCAGGCTGTACTTGCTGTTGGCGAGTTCCAGGACTTTGACCGCTTCGGCCATGATTTCCGGACCAATACCGTCGCCAGGGAGAATCAGAATCTGCTTGCTCATGCGTTCCTCATTTCATCAAGCGACCTGCCCGTGGGCAGGTCGGAAAAAGTTAATCAGCGCTCGGCGAAGACCACCAGCACGTCGGTGCTGAAGGTGCCGTCGGCTTGAATCTCGTAATAATCGCGCACTTCCTGGCCCATCGCCTGCTGCAGCTCAAGGATCGCGGCGCGCAGCGCCTGCGGCGTACGCATGCGTTCGACCCACGAGGTGTATTCCAGGCGCAGGCGCTGGCGGCTGCTGGTGCGCACATGCAGGCCGGCTTCGCTGAGCTGGCGCAGCCATTCGGCGGCGGAGTAATCACGCACGTGGCTGGTGTCGCGCAGCACCTCGACGGTTTGCAGGTAAGTGTCCAACAGTGGGCTGCCCGGTGACAACACATCGACGAACGCCGCCACGCCACCCGGCTTGAGCACCCGGCGCACTTCACGCAGGGCCAGGCCGAGGTCGCTCCAGTGATGGGCCGAGTAGCGGCTGAACACAAAGTCAAACTCGCCGTCGGCAAACGGCAGGCGTTCGGCGGCACCGTGGACAGTGCGGATATTGCCCAGGCCACGGTCCTTGGCGGCGCCGGCCACCACGTCGAGCATCTGCTGGGACAGGTCGTAGGCCACGACTTCCTTGACCAGTGGTGCCACCTGGAAACTCACATGCCCGGCGCCGCAGCCCAGGTCCAGCAGTCGTGCACTGCCCTGCCCGGCCAGCTCGGCCTGGAGCAGTGCGAACTCGGTGCCCTGGGCGTGCACGGCACTGCTCAGGTAGGCCGAGGCTTGCTCGCCGAATTGTTTTTGCACGACTTGGGTGTGGGCGGTGTTGGTCATGGTGATGTTCCTGGCTTTTGTGTTGTTCGTACAGGCCCTTTCGCGAGCAAGCCCGCTCCCACATTTGATCGCATTTCAACTCAAGGAACTCGGTCGAATGTGGGAGCGGGCTTGCTCGCGAAGGGGCCAGTCCAGCCTACATAGAATTACGCATCACGAAACAACCAAGGCTGGCTGGCCCGGTGCTTGGCTTCAAACGCCGCAATCGCATCGCCGTCCTGCAAGGTCAGGCCGATGTCGTCCAGGCCGTTGAGCAGGCAGTGCTTGCGGAACGCGTCCACCTCAAAGTGATACACCTTGCCGTCCGGACGGGTCACGGTCTGCGCGGCCAGGTCGACGGTCAGCTGGTAGCCGACATCGGCTTCAACCTGCTTGAACAGCTCGTCCACTTCAGCGTCGCTCAGGATGATCGGCAACAGGCCGTTCTTGAAGCTGTTGTTGAAGAAGATGTCGGCGTAGCTCGGCGCGATGATGCTGCGAAAGCCATATTCTTCCAGGGCCCACGGCGCGTGTTCACGGCTGGAGCCGCAACCGAAGTTTTCCCGGGCCAGCAACACGCTGGCGCCCTGGTAGCGCTCGGCGTTGAGCACGAAGTCCTTGTTCAACGGGCGCTTGGAGTTGTCCTGGTAGGCATAACCCACGTCCAGGTAGCGCCACTCGTCGAACAGGTTGGGGCCGAAACCGGTGCGTTTGATCGACTTCAAGAACTGCTTGGGGATGATCTGGTCGGTGTCGACGTTGGCACGGTCCAACGGCGCGACCAATCCTGTGTGTTGGGTAAAAGCTCTCATCGGGTTTTCCTCAGATCAATTCGCGAACGTCGATGAAACGACCGTTGACGGCAGCAGCGGCGGCCATGGCCGGACTGACCAGGTGGGTACGCCCACCGGCGCCCTGACGCCCTTCGAAGTTACGGTTGGAGGTCGACGCGCAATGCTCGCCCGACTCCAGGCGGTCCGGGTTCATCGCCAGGCACATCGAGCAGCCCGGCTCACGCCATTCAAAACCGGCTTCGAGGAAGATCTTGTCCAGGCCTTCGGCTTCGGCTTGCGCCTTGACCAGGCCCGAACCTGGCACCACGATCGCTTGCTTGATGGTCGAGGCCACCTTGCGGCCCTTGGCGATCACCGCCGCGGCGCGCAGGTCTTCGATCCGCGAGTTGGTGCAGGAACCGATAAACACGCGATCCAACTGGATGTCGGTGATCGCCTGGTTGGCTTTGAGGCCCATGTACTTCAAGGCGCGCTCGATGGAGCCGCGCTTGACCAGGTCGGCTTCCTGCGCCGGGTCCGGCACGTTCTGGTCGACGGCCAAGACCATTTCCGGCGAGGTGCCCCAGCTGACTTGCGGCTTGATCTGGGCAGCGTCCAGCTCGACCACGGTGTCGAACACCGCATCGGCGTCGGACACCAGGTCTTTCCAGGCTTCGACGGCGGCATCCCACTCCGACCCTTGCGGGGCGAACGGACGGCCTTTGACGTATTCCACGGTTTTTTCATCCGCCGCCACCATGCCCACGCGGGCACCGGCCTCGATGGACATGTTGCAGATGGTCATGCGGCCTTCGATGGACAGGTCGCGGATCGCGCTACCGGCGAACTCGATGGCATGCCCGTTACCGCCGGCGGTGCCGATCTTGCCGATCACCGCGAGGACGATGTCCTTGGCGGTCACACCGAAGGGCAGCTTGCCTTCAACGCGCACCAGCATGTTCTTCATTTTCTTGGCGACCAGGCACTGGGTGGCGAACACATGCTCCACCTCGGACGTGCCGATGCCGTGGGCCAGGGCGCCAAAGGCACCGTGGGTGGAGGTATGGGAGTCGCCGCAGACCACGGTCATGCCCGGCAAGGTGGCGCCCTGCTCCGGGCCGATCACGTGCACGATCCCTTGACGCACGTCATTCATCTTGAATTCGGTGATGCCATATTCGTCGCAGTAATCGTCGAGGGTTTGCACCTGCAAACGCGAGACCTGGTCGGCAATCGCTTCGATGCCGCCCTTGCGCTCGGGAGTCGTCGGTACGTTGTGATCCGGGGTGGCGATGATCGAGTCGACGCGCCAAGGCTTGCGCCCGGCCAGGCGCAGGCCTTCGAACGCTTGGGGCGAGGTCACTTCATGGATGATGTGACGGTCGATATAGATCAGCGACGAGCCATCGTCGCGCCGTTTCACTTCATGGGAATCCCAAAGCTTGTCGTAAAGCGTTTTGCCGGCCATCAGTCGGTCCTCATCAGCGGTCTTTCTATGCCCCGGGTCTTGAGACATTCAATAACCCTTTGGCTTGTGAGGCTGATGGTATGGCGCTACATTAAATAACTCAAATTCATATTTTTTATGCTTTGGATTACCAACTGGAATAGCACAATGGACCTGGCCAACCTCAATGCCTTTATTGCCATCGCCGAGACCGGCAGCTTCTCTGGCGCCGGTGAACGCCTGCACCTGACCCAGCCGGCCATCAGCAAGCGCATTGCTGGCCTGGAGCAACAATTGAAGGTGCGCCTGTTCGACCGCCTGGGCCGTGAAGTGGGCCTGACCGAGGCCGGCCGCGCCCTGTTGCCGCGTGCCTATCAGATCCTGAATGTGCTGGACGACACCCGCCGCGCCCTCACCAACCTGACCGGTGAAGTCAGCGGTCGCCTGACCTTGGCCACCAGCCACCATATCGGCCTGCACCGCCTGCCGCCGATCCTGCGCACGTTTACCCGCGAGTACCCGAATGTGGCGCTGGATATCCAGTTTCTCGATTCGGAAGTGGCCTACGAAGAAATCCTCCACGGCCGCGCCGAAGTGGCCGTGATCACCTTGGCGCCCGATCCTCACCACCTCGTCCGCGCCACCCCGGTGTGGGACGACCCGCTGGATTTCGTGGTGGCGCCGGAACACAGCCTGATCAGCAACGGCTCCGTCAGCCTGGCCGATATTGCCGGCCACCCGGCAGTTTTCCCCGGTGGCAACACCTTTACGCACCATATTGTCAGCCGGCTGTTCGAGGCCCAGGGCCTGACGCCGAATATCGCGATGAGCACTAACTACTTGGAAACTATCAAGATGATGGTGTCGATCGGCCTGGCCTGGAGCGTTTTGCCGCGCACCATGCTCGACGATCAGGTGGCAAGTATCGCTTTGCCGGGCATACAGCTCAGTCGCCAGCTAGGCTATATCGTGCACACCGAAAGGACGCTGTCGAACGCTGCGCGGGCTTTCATGAGCCTATTGGATGCACAGGTCGATCTGCCAGGGACACCGGCATGAACTTGTGCGCCCTCAAGGTCTGAACCTACCGCGCCGAACGCCCACAGAGCCAAGGCCCCTTGATAATGCGCAACCCCGTCGATTCCTTGCCTCCCCTGCCACGCATCTACGCCCTTGACCCTCAAGAGGCGGAGCAAAGCTGGGACAGTGCCCCGCAACTGCTGGCCGCCCTGAATGCGGCGCGGCTGGGCGCATGGTGCTGGGAAATCGACACCGGGCGCATCAGTTGGTCGCGGGGTACCCAGGCGCTGTTCGGCTTCGATCCGCGCCAACCGCTGCCCAAGGACCTCGACTACCTGGACCTGCTCGCACCGCAGGACCGCACCCGCGTGGTGCGCGCCTTTCATGCGGTGCTGGCCGGCGAGCCGTTCGAGCAGGCCATGCATCACCACATCCAGTGGCCGGACGGCAGCCATCACTGGCTGGAAATCAACGGCAGCCTGGCCCCCGACAAGGCGGGCCGGCGCCGCATGATCGGGGTGATCCGCGAGACCACCCGCCAGCGCGAGCGCGAGCACGCCCTCAGCCACTCCGAAAAGCGCTTCGCCACGCTGTTTCACCTGTGCCCGAACATGGTCCTGCTGACCCGCCAATCCGACGGGCTGATCAGCGAAGCCAACCAGTATTTCGAAATGCACTTCGGCTGGCCGGTGGCCGACGTCATTGGCCGCACCACCCTGGACCTGGGCCTGTGGCGCCACCCCGACCAACGCGCGCAACTGGTCAAGGCCACTCAGCGCAAGGGCGAACCGATCAGCATGGAAGTACAGTTCTGCGCCAGCAACGGGCAGATTCACGATGGCACGCTCAGCGCGCAGAAAGTCGAACTGGAGGGCGAGGCCTACCTGATCAGCACCTTTGTCGACACCACCGATCGCAAAAATGCCGAGCAGGCGCTCAAGGACAGCCAGGAGCGCCTCGACCTGGCGCTGGACTCGGCGCAATTGGGCACCTGGGACTGGCACATTCCCAGCGGCATGCTCTACGGCTCGGCCCGCGCCGCCCAGTTGCATGGCTTGCCGCCCGAGCCGTTCCATGAATCCTTCGAGGCCTTCTTTGAAGGCATGCCCGATGAAGAACGCGACAATATGCGCGACGCCTACCGCACGTTGCGCGAAGGGCCGGCCGGCAACTATCAGTTGACCTACCGTGTGCAACTGGAGGATGGCAGCTCGCGTTACCTGGAAAGCCGCGCCCGCCTCTACCGCGACGAACTGGGCGCGCCGCAGCGCATGGCCGGTACCCTGCTGGATATCACCGACCAGGTCGAACGCGAACAACGCCTGACCGCCTCCGAGGAAAAATTTGCCAGCCTGTTCCAGGCCAGCCCCGATCCGATCTGCGTCACCTACCTGGACAGCGGTGCATTCATCGAGATCAACCCGGCCTTTACCCAGACCTTCGGCTGGACCGCCGCCGAGGTCATCGACAAGAGCGCCGAGCAGATCGGCCTGTGGGACGAATCGAGCAAGCGCCTGCAGCGTATTGAACGGGTGATCCGCGAGCAGGGGCTGAGCAACGTGGCCATCGTGGTGCACCACAAGAACGGCCAGGCCCTGACCTGCGTGATTTCCAGCCGCCTGATCAAGGTCGGCAACCAGCCGTGCATCGTCACCACGTTGCGTGACATTACCCAGCAGCAACGCTCGGAGGCCGCGCTGAAGGCCAGCGAAGAGAAGTTCGCCAAGGCGTTTCATTCCAGCCCCGACGCGATTTCCATCACCGAGCGCGACACCGGCCGTTATGTCGAGGTCAACGACGGCTTCTGCCGCCTGACCGGCTACCGCGCCGAGGATGCCATCGGCCTGACGCTGTACCAGATCGGCATCTGGGCCGACGAAAACCAGCGCGCGGCATTGCTCGCCGAGCTGCAGATCAAGGGGCGCATCCATCACCTGGAAATGCTCTGGCACAACAAGCGTGGCGAAGTGCTGGCGGTGGAGGTGTCGGTCGAGCCGATCACCCTCAATGAAACCCCGTGCCTGCTGCTGACCGCGCGCGACGTAAGCCTGTTGAAGAACGCCCAGGCGCAGATTCGCCACCTGGCCTATCACGACCCGCTGACCAACCTGCCCAACCGCGCACTGCTGATGGACCGCCTGAGCCAGCAAATTGCCCTGCTCAAGCGCCACAACCTGCGCGGTGCCCTGCTGTTTCTCGACCTCGACCACTTCAAGCACATCAACGATTCACTCGGCCACCCGGTGGGCGACACGGTGCTGAAAATCGTCACCGCACGCCTCGAAGCCAGCGTGCGCATGGAGGACACGGTGGCGCGCCTGGGCGGCGATGAATTTGTGGTGCTGCTCAGCGGTCTGGAGGGTACACGCAGCGAAGTCAGCGGCCAGGTGCAGGAACTGGCCGACACCCTGCGCGAATTGCTTTCGGAACCGATGTTCCTCGATGGCCACCGCTTGCAGGTCACGCCGAGCATTGGCGTGGCACTGATTCCCGATCATGGCTCGACCCCGGCCGACTTGCTCAAGCGCGCCGACATCGCCCTGTACCGCGCCAAGGACTCGGGGCGCAACACCACGCAGATGTTCCACAACAGCATGCAGAAAACTGCCAGCGAGCGGCTGCGCATGGAGACTGACCTGCGCCTGGCACTGTCGCGTGGGGAGTTCAGCGTGCATTACCAGCCGCAGGTGGATGCGCGCGGCAACAAGATCGTCGGGGCCGAAGCACTGGTGCGCTGGCAGCACCCGCAGCTGGGCGCACAGTCCCCCACCGAATTTATCAAGGTGCTGGAAGACAGCGGCCTGATCCTCGAAGTGGGCACCTGGATCCTCGATGAAGCCTGCGCCGCGTTCGAGCAATTGATTGCCGACGGCCTGGTGGACCCGCTGAATTTCAGCCTGTGCGTGAATATCAGCCCCCGACAGTTTCGCCAGAACGACTTTGTCGAACGGGTGGAGCGCAGCCTCAAGCAACATCGACTGCCTTACAGCCTGCTGAAGCTGGAAATCACCGAAGGCATCGTGATCCAGAACCTGGAAGACACCATCAGCAAGATGCGCCGGCTGAAAAAACTCGGCGTGAGCTTTGCGATGGATGACTTCGGCACCGGCTATTCATCGCTGACCTACCTCAAGCGCCTGCCGGTGGATGCGCTGAAAATCGACCAGTCGTTTGTACGCGACGCGACCCACGACCCGAACGACGCCGAAATCATCCGCGCAATCGTGGCCATGGCCCGCAGCTTGAACCTGGAAGTGATTGCCGAAGGTGTGGAAACCTCGGAGCAACTGGCATTCCTGCAAAAGCTGGGCTGCCATTTGTTCCAGGGTTTCTTACACAGCCGGCCCTTGCCGATCGAGGGGTTCAGGCAGTTGCTGGGTTAATCCTCACACCAGCTTCAAGGCGGTCAGCGTCTTGCGCTTCCAGTGCGAGGTGCCCAGATCATACTTTTGCCCATACAGGTCCAGCGCCCCGCCCACTACCGCCACGGAGTGCCAGCCGTCCGCAAGCGTGCCGATGGCACCGTCGGCCAATTCTTCAGCCGTGCTGTTACGGATATAGCCGAACAGTCCCAGCCTTTGCAGCGCCTCGCCGGGGTACTCGCCATCGTTGAGGGTTTCCAGGGCCACCGCAAACCCTTGTTCGGCGCGGAAGTCGTTGTTTTCCATTTGCGCCCGCTTGGCGCTGCAGGCGTACAGGAAGTTCGCGTAGTCCAGCAACACCGGGTTGCTGCCGGCAAAGTTCGAGGCGGCGGTGGCCTGCCTCAGCTCGGCATGGCTCAAGCGCAGCCGGAAGCCATCGCGCATCGTCACTTCACAGCCGCCCGGCGTCCTGACGATGGACGTGTAGATCCCTTCCGGGAAACGAGTGATGGCGGCCTTGATTGCCGACACGGTGACGCAATTGCCCTCGACGCCCTGGTAAAAGCCGCTCCAGATATCGGCATGCCTGATGCCCTCCGCCACTTGAGACTCCACCCCGTCCCTTTGCGGCGGCGTCTCACGGTCATCGAACAACACATACCCGTAACCATTGCCGTGTGGGTGACTGGCACCCCTCACCACGAGCGCGGCACCAAAGTCATGGGTCTGGCGGACCCAGGGCGACTCCCTGCCGACCATGTCACGAGCGGCAACCCAACGCGACAGCCCATAGACGCCCATCCCTTCCAGGCAACGCTTGCTTGTCTCGCCCTCAAGGCTTTTTGCCAGGGCCGCCTCAAACGTCGGATAGCCACCCAACTGCTGCTTGCGCTTTACAAACGCAGCCAACATGAAGTTGGCGTGCTTCACCACGTCAGGGTCCTGCCCGCTGAACCGCGAAGCCTGCGCGGCACGCTCAAGCTCCGCCTGGGACACCTGCACCCGGTATTGATCCTTCATGGTGACGGCATAACCATCACCCGCCGGGGTGACTTCGCTGAAAACATCGGAGGCACGCGGGCCGAGGGTCATCATCATCATATTGATAACGGCCACGTGAGTACTGCAGTCAAAGCGCTCGCCGAATCGACGCTCGGCGCCTTGAAGTGCATTCACGAGGTCACCCCGTTTCGCACCGGCCTGCACATTGAAACCACTTGCAACAGGCTCAGGCAACCGACTTGGCACCACCGAGCCACGACCATCAATTGAAGCGTTCATGGAATTGTTCACTCAAGACAGGGCAGGAAAAAAGTGCAGCCAGAGATCCCGGCTGCATCCTTTAACAGGAAACGAATAGCCGTGGATCAGATCAGTGCGACGGCGTCACCCCGCGTCGGCGCCGAGCCCTGTCGCCCATATAGTTCTTCGCGTCCATTGATCACGGCCACCGAATGGCGGGCTCGGTTGCACATGCCCAATTGGCCCTTGGCCAGATCGCGCACGCTGACCCGCTTCATATGGTGCCTCAGCCCCAAGCGCAGGAAGCCTTCACCGGGGCCGTTGTCATCTTCGCCATCGTTCAGACTCTTTACAGCCGCTCTAAAGCTGCGCGCTGCCGTGCCGTCGTTGTTCTCCATTTGCGCCCGCTTGGCACTGACCGCGAAAAGAAACTGCGCGTCCTTGAGCATGCCTTTATCCGTGCCCTTAAATAGCGAGCCTGCCGCGCCTATTTGCAACTCCTGGTCGGTCAGCCTGACCACAACATCATCACGCATCGTTACTCGATAACCGTCGTTCGTCTTTAACACCTCCTTATAGATATCCGTAGGGCTTTGGCCAAACCGATACATCGCAGCCTTGATGGCGGATACCGTGACACAGTTGCCATCCGGGCCTTGGCGGAAGCCACTCCAGATATTGTCCGGCTTGGTGCCGTTGCGTTTATCGGACAAGTTCGGGATCTGGGTCGGTACAGTGGGCATCGGTTGCGGTGCGGGTGTGGGCGCTGGCAGGGGTGCCGGTATTGGCGCGGGAATGGGCGCCGGCACTAACGGGGGAGTGACTTCTGGTCTCGGCGTGATGGCGGAAGTGCTCTTGTCCGGTCTAGCCGATATCAAGTCGATCAACCGCGTGATCAATGAATTGAACAATGTAATCAGGCCGGCAATCGGGGCTAAGTTATCTCCTATCGCGACATTGTTCTGCGGCACACTCACGGGCGTCGATACAGGGCCTGGGCCAAAGCCTGACTGTTTCGGTTCACCAGGCCCCGTGGTTTCATTAGTTGCGTCCGGTAACTCCATGTTCAACGCCTGGCGTACGTCCACTACGCGAGCAATATTATTAATTGAGCAGCATGACATGACTGTCTCTCCACTTTTTTAGCGACTCTCCGAACGCCTGGTCCGGAGAGCGCTGTTTTTTATCGAAGAAGTCGAAACACGACGCCAGGCATCAAGTCCTTACCCGTCGACGGTTGATAAAGCTCCAGCCCTGCAGATCGGTTTGGTTGTCAGCGGGGCCCGGGCTGGTCACATCAGGCACAGGCGTTGGCACAACAGGGTTGACCGGCGGCTGCGGTGCAACGTCGGGCTTGGGCTGTGGATTGACCGGTGGCTGCGGTGCAGCGTCTGGCTTGGGTTGGGGCGTGAGCGGTGGCTGTGGCGCAGCGTCTGGCTTGGGTTGGGGCGTGAGCGGTGGC
>NZ_JBWKPG010000020.1:25878-30537 GCF_059418125.1 Pseudomonas sp. GW821-FHT09C08
GTCTGGCTTGGGTTGGGGCGTGAGCGGTGGCTGCGGCGCAGCGTCTGGCTTGGGTTGGGGCGTGAGCGGTGGCTGCGGCGCAGCGTCTGGCTTGGGTTGGGGCGTGAGCGGTGGCTGTGGCGCAGCGTCTGGCTTGGGTTGGGGCGTGAGCGGCGGCCGCACGCCTTTGTCATGCTCGGAGCGGGTGTCAGGGCAGTGACAATGGTTGACATTGACCTCCACTTTCACCTGCGCATTGGCATTGTTGGTAACTTGGACATCGGGTTGGGGAAACGGAGGTAGAACGCCCGGAATGGCTTTAGGCGTAATCACACTCAGCCCGCCATCATCTATTTTGACCTTTGGCTGCTCTGCGGCATCGGGTGCGACCTTGGGTAACGGGTTCGCCCCAGGCTTCACTTTCAGCGGGTCTGCCGCGTCGGGAGCCACCTTCGGCAACGGGTTCGCCTCTGGCTTCACTTTTGGCTGGTCTGCCGCGTCGGGAGCCACCTTCGGCTGCGGGTTCGCCTCTGCCTTCACTTTTGGCTGCTCTGCCGCGTCGGGCGCCACCTTCGGCAACGGGTTCGCCTCTGGTTTCACTTTGGGCTGGTCTGCCGCGTCGGGCGCTACTTTCGGCTGCGGGTTCGCCTCTGCCTTCACTTTTGGTTGGTCTGCTGCATTCGGAGCAACTTTCGGCAACGCGCTTGAATCCGTACTCGCTTTGTCGTGAGGCGCGGCATCCGGCTTGACCTTGGCTTTGGCCGCCGTATCGGAAGCGGCCTTGAGGTCGGGAGTTACATCTTTCCCCGACAGCATTTCGCGCATGGCTTTGAAGACTTGTTCAAGCATGTCAAATAACTTTGAAAGCGCGCGGGCGTTAATCATCATTTCGCCCTGCGGCCCTCGGGTAATATCTTGCTGGGTAGCGGGCGGGATAACTTTTGAATCAGTCGCCGGTGTAGAGAGTGTTGCAGCGCTTTTTGGGAGTGTGGGCGTTTGTGGGTCTTGGGGAGTTGTATCGAACTTTACATAGGGCGAATTATTAATCGAGAAAGACATATCAAATTCCTTAGTCAGCGCAGCCAAGCGGTGAACACCTGGGACAGCGATAGGATTTATAGAGGCTGAATACAACCGCGTTGCATCTCAGTCCCTTAATTCGTGGAAACTGACGCTATCGAGTTCCAGAAATCGCGCCTCACATAAGGAAAGAAAAGCAAACTTTCAGACTTTGCCTCATCGCCACCTGGAGCCAGCCGTGATTTATCGTGCCCGCACCTTCTCGCGACAGACATATGCACTTATAAACCGAGAGACCTGTCACTCAGCGACATAATTAACCGTACTTTCAAACGAATGCCTGTGATAGTTCACGCGCACAGGCATACCCCCACAGCACGGGCTGGTTTATCAACTCGAATAACGACAGTAACTTTCAGAATATTTCAGCGGTAACGTTTAAACGTATTAAAACGCAAAAATGCTCCTTATCTTTCGATAAGGAGCATTCGTTTGAAATGCTGGCAGACAGTTTCCGGGGTCAGGCGGCAACCGCAGGACTCATCCCCAATAAACGGCTGACCTGGTCAAGTTCAGTTTCGCGGCGCAGGGCAGTAAACAGTGCCACCGCTTCCGGGTAATTGCGCGTCAACATCGCCAGCCACTGTTTCAGTCGCCCCGGCGCCTGCCGCTCGGTCAGTTGCGCTACCGATTGGGTCCAGAAGTCCTGAAGCAGGGGCTGCAGTTGCGCCCAGGTCATTTCCACCACTTCCTCACCTGCGCGTGCCGCGGCGATCTGGCGTGCCAGGTCAGGACGCGCAACCAGGCCGCGACCGAGCATGATGTCTTCGACGCCGCTGATTTCCCGGCAACGCCGCCAGTCTTCGACACTCCAGATATCACCGTTGGCGAACACCGGCACCTTGACCACGTCCTGCACGCGAGGGATCCACTCCCAGTGCGCAGGCGGCTTGTAACCATCAGTCTTGGTCCGCGCATGCACCACAATGTGCGCCGCGCCGCCCTCGGCCAGGGCGGTTGCGCAGACCAGTGCGCCGTCCGGGCTGTCGAAACCCAGGCGCATCTTGGCAGTGACCGGAATATGCGCGGGAACAGCGCGGCGTACGTGTTCGACGATCTGGTTGAGCAGCTCCGGCTCCTTGAGCAGCACCGCCCCGCCACGCGACTTGTTGACGGTCTTGGCCGGGCAGCCGAAGTTCAGGTCGATGACCTGCGAGCC
Organism: Pseudomonas sp. GW821-FHT09C08; assembly: GCF_059418125.1. Classification (NCBI taxonomy): domain Bacteria; kingdom Pseudomonadati; phylum Pseudomonadota; class Gammaproteobacteria; order Pseudomonadales; family Pseudomonadaceae; genus Pseudomonas; species Pseudomonas sp. GW821-FHT09C08. The sequence continues at coordinate 28,097 of NZ_JBWKPG010000020.1, forward strand.
CAACTCGCAGGCGAGCGCGGCGTTTTCCGCCAGGCACACCGGGTCGGAGCCGAGCAACTGCACGCGCAGAGGCACGCCGGCGGCGGTGTGGGCACCGTGCAGCAGTTCCGGAGCGAGCTTGTGAAAATACGCCGGGGTGAGCAAGCGGTCGTTGACGCGGATGAACTCGGTCACGCACCAGTCGATACCGCCGACTCGGGTCAGCACGTCCCGCAGGATGTTGTCGACCAACCCCTCCATGGGCGCCAAAGCAATTTGCATGGAAAACACTCAACAAAAATCGTGGCGCAGTTTACTGGGTTTCCCACGGTAACCGTTAACCCCCTGTCAGGGCGGGGCCATAACCGTCGAGAAACTCGGGCGGCATGCGCTTGGGCTTGCCGGTGGACAGTTCGATGCACACAAAGGTGGTCTGCGCCCGCAACAGCGTGGCGCCATCGCGTGGGCGCAGCAGCTGGAAGCGCCGGGTCATTTTCAGGCGCTGGTCCCAGTCGACGATCCAGGTCGCCAGTTGCAGCTCGTCGCCCTCGTAGCCGGCCGCCAGGTAATCGATTTCATGCCGCACCACGGCCATGGCGCGATCCAGGCGGCGGTATTCGGTGAGATCCAGCCCCAGGCGCTGTGAGTGGCGCCAGGCGCAGCGCTCCAGCCAGGACACGTACACCGCGTTATTGGCGTGCCCGAGGCCGTCGATGTCTTCAGGGGCGACCTGCAGATCGATGATAAACGGCGTTGCCAAATCCCAGCCCATGCCTTGCTCCCAGTCGATTAATGTCGGCGGGGAGCAGTGTATCAGGCGGTTTGCCGCTCCTGTAGACGACGGCCGGCCAACAGCGCCAGCACCCCGTCAATCACGCGGGGATCGGCCAGCACTTTCTGGTGGCCGCCCTGCTCCAGGCGCAGCAGGCGGCTGTCGAACCAGGCTTCATGGATGGCTTGCGATGCCTTGACCGGCACGAAGGTATCGTCTTCGGCGTGCACGATCAGGCCGGGGATATTCATCTGGTAGTGGGCCACATCCAGATGCTTGAGCGGCATGCCGAAGGTCAGCTCCACTTCCTGGATAAACGCCGAACGCGCCCGCGCCGGCAACCCGACCATCTGGGTGAAGCCGCGCAGCACATCCAGAAAGCGCGACGGCGCGGCAATGCTCACCAACGCCTCGGTACGCAGCCCCAACTGCACCGCCAGCATCGCACTGGCGCCGCCCATCGAATGGCCGATCACCGCGTGCAACGGTGGCAGTTCCGCCGCTGCCTCCAGCATGGCACGCGCAAAGAGCAGCACATGCGCTTCTCGCCCTGGGGAACGCCCGTGGGCGGGACCGTCCAGGGCAATCACGGAGTAGCCGTTGTCCACCAACGCGGTGATCAAGCTGGCGAACTGCGTGGGGCGCCCTTCCCAACCGTGCATCAACAGCACCGCCGGGCCCTGGCCCCAACGCAAGGCCGACAAGCCGAAACGCAACGTGATGCGCTCCGATTGCGCCAGCAGCGGCAGCTCCCAGTCACGCGGCGGCAGGTCGCGCGGAGTCATGAACGCGCGACGCATCTTGTTGGCCACCGTGTGCGGCGCCAGGTGCCCCAGCGTGCCATTGATACGACGAATCCAGGTCAATGTGCCCATCCTGCAAGCCCTCTCCTTAACGCACCGCCGACTTGGCCGCGCGTAACACTCGATCCGACAACTCACCCGGCCCCAGCGCGCGTGCCAAGGCCAGGCCACCAATCATCAGCGCCATGTCCGCCAGGGCTTTATCGGTGTCTTCGGGGCTGGCAGCGAGTTGAGCGGCCATCAGCTCCACGTGTTCGTTCAGCGCATCGCGAAAAGCGTCCGGCAAACGGGCCATCTCGCCCACGGTGGCCGGGATCGGGCACGCCTGGGCGGTTGAGTCGCGGTGCTTGCGTGACAGGTAAAACGCCGCCACCAGCCCCCTGCGTTCTTCGCCGGTCAGCTGTGCATCCATATCGTCGATCGACGCACGACGCCGGGCCAGTAACTGAGTGAAGGCCTCCAGCATCAGCGCGTCCTTGCTTTCAAAGTGCGCGTAGAAACCACCGACGGTCAGCCCCGCCGCGCCCATGACTTCACCCACGCTCGGCTCGGCCGGGCCACGCTGGATCAACGCGGCGCTGGCGGCTTGCAGAATACGTTCGCGGGTTTGCGCTTTTTTATCGTTCATCGTTGCCTCCGTCTTTCATGGGTTGAATATTATTACCATAATAATATTTCGCAAGCGACAGGCATGACCGCTGGTCAGAACACAGGAAGGGGAATGAGAAGAGGATTGGCCAAACGCCAGACAAACAAAAGGGCCATTCAATAATTGAATGACCCTTAAAAATCCCGCAGAGCGGGTAATCGTGGCGTCCCCTAGGGGACTCGAACCCCTGTTACCGCCGTGAAAGGGCGGTGTCCTAGGCCACTAGACGAAGGGGACA
>NZ_JBWKPG010000021.1:0-29778 GCF_059418125.1 Pseudomonas sp. GW821-FHT09C08
TGCGGGAATAGCTCAGTTGGTAGAGCACGACCTTGCCAAGGTCGGGGTCGCGAGTTCGAGTCTCGTTTCCCGCTCCATATTCAATGAAAACGCCGATCAGCAATGATCGGCGTTTTTGTTTGTGCGCGTTTTATCGCAAGTTCGCCGCTTGAGCCAGACGCACTGTAGCCTCGCGGATTTCTGCCTGATTGAGTGCTGCAAAGCCCAGGCGCAGTGCATTTTCCGGCTGGTCCACCGGCGAAAACTGTCGGCCACTGCGTACGACCAGCCCGTGGTCCAGCGCCGCGCTGACCATCTGCTCGACGTTGATTTCATCGTCGAAGCGTACCCACAGCGCCAGGCCACCTTCCGGCTCCCGTACCTTGATTCGATCCCCGAACGCCTCATGCAGGCAGCTCTGCAAGGTTTCGCGGCGGACGCGGTATTCCTTCGACACCCGGCGCAAATGCTTCTTCAGCTCTCCATCATTGATCAGGTCGGCGAGCATTTTCTGCGCGACCGCATCGGCATCCCCCATCATCAGCGCGGCATTGCTGTGCAGGGCTTGGATCACATCCGTGGGCGCCACCACATAACTGCAGCGAAACGTCGAGCCAAGGGCTTTGGATAACGAACCGACATAGATCACATGGCGCTGCGAGCGGTCACTGGCGAGGGGGAGGTAGGGCCGCCCGTTGAAGTGGTATTCGTGGTCGTAGTCTTCTTCGATGATGCAGAAATCGTGCAGTGCCGCCAACGCCAACAGCTGCTGGCGTCGCGCCGCGTGCAGGCTCACGGTGGTGGGGAACTGGTGGTGTGGGGTGAGATAGATCATCCGCACCTTGTGTTCGCGGCAGAGGCGGTCGATCTGGTCCGTGCGACAGCCTTCTTCGTCCATCTCCACGGTGACCAGTTGCGCGCCCAGCTTGCGGAAAATCTCCCACGCGGGTGGGTAACTCAGGCGTTCCACCAGCACCACGTCTCCGGGTTTGAGCAGCAGGCTCGCGGTCAGGTACAGCGACACCTGGGTGCCTTGGGTGAGGCATATATTCTCGGCGCTGACCGTCAATCCGCGGTTGTTGCGCAGCATCTCGGCCAGGGCGCAGCGCAAATGGTAGCCCGTGCCCTCGCTGCCGTAGCGCACGGTGTTGGAGCTGAAGCTGTTGCGCAATGCATTGCGGTAGTAGCGATGCAGGACGGCCTGGGGCAGCAAGCGGTGATCGCTGGTGCCGTTATCGAAAAACAGCGCGCCATGCCGATGCTGCAGTGCCGTCACCTGGGCGTTCTGGGCGAAATACGGGGCGACCGCCTGCGCGAGGATGGGCGGAGCGAAGGACTGTTGCGCGCGACTCGGCAACTGCTTGGGCGTCAGCTGCGCGTTGACGAAGGTCCCACGGCGTGGCTCGCTGACGAGCCAGCCTTTGGTCAACGCTTCTTCGTAGGCGAGGATCACGGTCTTGCGGTTGACGTCGAGCAACTGCGCCATTTCCCGCGTGCCCGGCAGCAATGTGCCGGGCGGCAATCGCCCTTCAACGATCGCGGTCACCAGGCCTTCGGCGATTTTGCGGTAGGACGCCTGGCCGTCACCCTCGTCCAGCTTGAGCAGCGGACGCCATTTACGCATCTGGACCATCTGAAGTATCCAAAACTGGAGGTTTTAATGGGCCTAGTCTAGCGCAACAATCAAGCCTCACTTACCCCGAGGTTGTTATGAATACACGTCATGTCATCGAACTGTCCCCCTCGGGGAAAACCTTTGAGGCCGGTGACGAACTGTTGCTGGATGCGATGCTCGCCCACGGCCTGTCCGTGCCATTTTCCTGCCGCCGCGGTGCTTGTGGGTCGTGCAAGGTGGTGGTCGCAGAAGGTCAGTACCGGGCCAAACAGCTCGCGCCGGATGCACCGGTGCCCTGCTATCCGCTGGCAGCCAATGAAATGTTGTTGTGCCAGAGTCACGCCTGCGGCGACATGCGCCTGGAAATTCCCGGTTGGTCGCTGGACTCGCCCGCGTTGGTCGTCGAGGCAACCGTGCTCAGCAAACGCGCACTCAGCCCCGACATCATCGAGTTGGTGGTGATGCCGGATACGCCCTTGGCGGTGCGGGCGGGCCAGTACCTCAAGATCCAACTGGTCGACGGCGACTCGCGTTGTTTTTCGATCGCCAACCTGCCGGCAGAAGACGAGGGGCGGCTGGTCTTCCAGATTCGCCAGGTCAGCGGCGGGCTGTTTTCCGAAACCCTGCTGGGGTGCCTGGAAGCCGGCGATCTGTTGCAGCTGGAAGGGCCGTTTGGTGCCTGTACCTGGCAGGACCATGACGATGCGCCCGTAGTCTTGTTCGCCACGGGCACCGGTTACGCTGGCATCAAGCCGATCCTGCTGAGCGCCTTGAAACGCGATGTCGAGGTGACGCTGTACTGGGGCGGTGCGCAGCCGGCCGATTTTTATGACCGCGTATTCCTGGACACAGCCGTCATCGAACACCCGCGTTTTCACTGGCATCCGGTGCTGGCCTCGCAGGGCCGGGTGCAGGAAGTGGCGCTCAGCCATGGGCATCCCTGGGAAGTGGCCCACGTGTACGCGTGCGGTAGCGGCGCAATGATCACCCAGGTGCGTACCGAGTGCCTGGAAGCGGGCCTGCCGGGCCATCGGTTTGTCGCGGAAGCCTTTGTGCCCAGCGGCCGGTCGAGTGCGGGCACGGCATCGAAGCCGCTGCATCCTGTGTGGGAAAAAGTTGGTCCGCGCTACTCCCTGGACGGCATGCTGGCGGCGCGTGACCAGTCCATACGCGCCCTGGCGGCAATTGCCAGCCGCCTGCAGGTGGGCATGACCACCGGCGAAGCCCTTGATATGGCTGCCGAACAACTGCAGGCCATGGGCGCGTCCCACACCTGGCACCCGACTTATATTCGTTTTGGCGACGATACCGTTCGCCCACCCCGCGAAGGTATTGATCGTCAACGCAGGCTACGCGCCACCGATATCGTCGTGGTCGACCTGGGCCCGGTGTGGGACGGCTACGAGGGCGACTATGGCGATACCTTTGTATTCGGTGACTCACCGTTGCACCTGGCATGCAGGACGGCCCTGCACGAGGTGTTCGATGCAACCCGCGACGCCTGGTTACGGGGCCTCACCGGTCGCGAACTGTATGACTTTGCCGAGCAGAGTGCGGTGTCAAAAGGCTGGAGGCTGGCGCGCAATCTCGCGGGGCATCGCCTCGCGGATTTCCCCCACGCGTTGTTCGAGTGCAAGGACCTGGCGGACCTGGAAATCCCGCCGAGTGAAATGGCCTGGGTCCTGGAGATCCAGCTGTGCCATCCCACGGAGCCGGTCGGTGGTTTTTTCGAGGATATGTTGATGCTGCAAGCCTGAAGAGCCCGCCATTGCGGCGGGCTCCTTTGGATCAGAGCTTCGGCAGCTGGCCGATACGGCTCATCATTTCGGTGACGATCTGCAGGTCCAGCAGGAACTGGTCGACGGTCTTGAACTCGTTGTCGGTGTGCCCGGTGTACTTCACTTCCGGGCGCGCCAGGCCGAATTGCACGCCATTGGGCAGTTCGTGCACCGAGGTCGCGCCGGCCGAGGTGCCGAACTTGTGCTCCATGCCCAGGTTTTCGCTGGCGACGGCCAACAAAGCCTTGACCCATTCACCTTCCGGGTTGCGGTACATCGGTTCGGCCACCGAGTAGGTGAAGTCCACCTTGACCTTGGATTGCTTGTCCCAGGCATTCAGCTTGTCGGCAATCTCGGCCTTGAGTTTCTCCGGCGACTTGCCCTTCGGCACGCGCAGGTTCACCGCCAGCTTGAAGGCCTTGTCATCCAGGCCGACAAAGGTCAGCGAGGTGGTCAACGGGCCCATGAAATCATCGGAGAAGCCCACGCCCAGTTTGCCGCCGAGGTAATCCAGGCCCCAGTTGTCGGACGCATAACGCGCCGCGTCGGTGATGTGGTTGTGCTTGAGGGCAATCTTGCCGTCGACGCTGTGGATCAGCTCCAGCATGCGTGCGACCGGGTTGACCCCGGACTCGGGTTCGGAGGAGTGAGCGGACACGCCGGTGACGGTCAGCTTGACGTTTTTGCCGTCGACCTTGGCGGCCACTGCAAAATCACCGCCGTTGCGCTTGGCGTATTCAGTCCCGGCCTTTTGCAGGCTGGCGGCCAGCTCGGCCGGTTTGTCGCTGACGAAGGTCGCGACCGAGGCCGAAGGGATCTGGTTGGTCGCCATGCCGCCGGTCATCGAGATGATTTCCGCGCCTTTGCCTTCACCCTTGCGACGCGGGAAGGTGGCCATGACCGTGCCGTAGCCTTTCTCGGCAATCACCACCGGGTAGCCGCCGTCCAGCGCCAGGTTGTACTGCGGCGTCGGGTTGTGCTCGAAGTAATAGGGGATCGCGTCGCCGGAGGTTTCTTCGGTGGTGTCCACCAGCAACTTGAAATTGCGCGCCAGCGGCAGTTTTTCTTCCTTGATGACCTTCATGGCGTACAGGGCCACCACGATGCCGTTCTTGTCATCCTCGGTGCCACGGCCGTACATGCGATCGCCGATCAGCGTGACCTTGAACGGATCAAGCTTGGTGCCATCCTTGAGCACCCAGTTCTCTGGCGTCACCGGCACCACATCGGCGTGGGCGTGGATACCGACCACTTCATCACCGCTGCCTTCGAGGGAGATCTCGTAGACGCGATTGTCGATGTTGCGGAAGTTCAGGTTGAAGTCTTTCGCCAGGGCCTGGATCTTGCCGGCGATCTTGATGAATTCCGGGTTCTTGTACTGCGGCACACCGTCGACGTTGAAGGTCGGGATTTCCACCAGCTCACGCAGGGTTTCGGTGGCGGCCTTGCCGTACTTCACGCGTGTGTAGATACCGAGCAGGCGATTGATTTCGTTCTGCTGGTCGGCGCTCAGGGTTTTGTTATCCAGGAAGGTACTGATTGCCGGGCCGACGTCGCTGGTTTTACCCAGCTCGCCCTTGGCCAGTGCGCCGAGGAAACCACGAAAATCGGTGACGGACGTTTCGTTGAAACTCTTGAGAATCGCCGTGCTTTGGTCGGGTGTGATGTTGGCGAAGGCTGGTGTGGCGATGGCCGAAAGGCTGGCCGCGAACACGGTGGCAGCCGCCAGTTGCTTGAGTGGAAAGTGCATTGAGAGACGCATTCCTTTGCAGGTAGTGAGTAGGAAGTTTCTGATCGATATGTCAGAAACATTTCCACACACTACCACCTCTTTTTTCCACGGGCGAGGGTCTACGCAAAGGGTCCCGCAGGAGCCGGCTTGCCGACGATGAAGCGCATTGCCAGGCGGATCACAGTGCCGGGACTATTTTCGTCGGCAAGCCAGCGCCTGCAGGTGGCCCGAGTCAGGGCTGGCCAGGGTGGGGCTCGGGGTACGCCTCGGTTACGTTCAACGCCTTGGCGTAGGGCCCATCCCACAATTGCTCATGGAGTTGCCCGACACGCTTGGCCATCGCTTCGCTGCGCATCACTACTTCCAGGTTGCGCGAATTATCCAGATACCCACCCAGCCAGTTGCTGGTGCCGATCCAGGCGACCTCGCCGTCGATCTCCATGGTCTTGCTGTGGATCACCCGCGCATAAGGGATAAACCCTTGCCTGGCTTGCGGCAGGGTGACGATCTTGACCTGGACGTTGGGCAGGACCGCCAGGCTTTTCAGGTAGGGCAGTTCCAGTTTGTCGGTGTTCCAGTTGGATACCATCAGCTTGACTGACACCCCACGCGCCGCCGCTGCGCGCACGGCATTGTCGATCACCGCGTAGTAAGGGCGGGTTTTATCCGGCCCGTAGGACAGCGGCGCATAGTCGAGCAGTTGCACGCGCACCTCTTTTTTGGCTTCACCGAGCAGGCGCGGCAACTCCAGTTGTGAATCGCCGACACCCGGCGGGTTGTAGCGCTGCGGGCTGGCGACCAGATAGTTGCCAGTGCGCGCAGGGGGTTCGCTGGCTGCGGGCAGGGGCACCGGGGTGTGCTCGGTCAGCGCTGCCTGGGCGCGCCAATCCTGTTCGAAGATCGCCTGGACCTGGCTCACCACGGTGGCGTCGCTGATGCGCAGGCCGGTTTCGTGGATATGTTCCAGGGAGCGCCAGTCGAAGTTCTGGCTGCCGACAAATGCCTGCTTGCCATCCACCACCATGTATTTGGCGTGGATGATCCCGCCGCTCAGTTGCCCATAGGGCAGCACGCGGAAGGTCAGGTTGGGGATCGCACGCAAACGTTCCAGCGTGGAAGCTTCTGACAACTTGATGCCTTTTTCTTCCAGCAAGAAGCGAATCTTCACACCGCGTTTGCCGGCGGCCTCAAGGTGTTCGATCACCGTGTCCATCACCGAGCCAGGATGGTCGGCGGCATAGAACTGGCCGATATCGATGCGGCTTTTGGCGCCATCGAACAAGGCGATCCACACCGGCCCCGGCTGGCGCAAATCGTCGGTGCCCAGCGTGGTATCCACCGGCACGGTGTGCACCAGTTCAAACCCCGGAATCGAAAAGTCCGCCTGAACCAGCGGACTCATGAGCAAGCCGGCCAGGCCTGCGATACGCAATTTCAAGGAGGCAGACATAGGGACCTCTATCAACAAAGAAAGCGGGCGCATTGCGCGCCCGCTGTAACCATCACGCCGTGCGGCTGTGCAACGGTGTCGGCACCAGGTGCGGCACTTCACTCTGTACCCGGGCGCCGGTGGCGGCGCGGATCAGCAGGATTTTCAACTGGTCGTTGATGCGCTCCAGGCTGTCCTGGAAGAAGTTGTGGAACACCACGCAGAACAGCGCGATGGCGATCCCCAGGCCAGTGGCGAACAGCGCCGTGCCGATGCCACCGGAAATCTGCCCTGGGTCGGACACCCCGGCACTCGCCAGCGCCTTGAAGGTGTCGATGATGCCGAGGATGGTACCCAGCAAGCCCAACAGCGGCGCGGCCGTGGTGATGGTCTCGATGATCCACAGGCTGCGGGCCAGTGGCGCGCGAGTGGTCAGGTACTGGGTTTCGATCACGTCATCCAGGTCCTTGCGTGAACCGTGCGAGGCTTTCTGTGCCAGCACCGGCAACACCATGCTCAAGGGCAGGCTGTCACGTTGGGTCAAGCCCTGCGGCAAGTCGCGCTCGCTGTGTACGTTGGCGTCCAGCACCGCCGTGAGCGCGCGAGCCTGGCGACGCACGTAGGCGAAGTAGATACCGCGCTCGATGGTGATGAAGATGGCGATGGCCATCGCGGCATACATCACATAGAAGGTGATGTCGTGGAGCAGGTTCATGTCCATGTTCGCTTACCTCGCAATTAGAAATTGGCTTCCAGGGAAACCGTCACAGTGCGTTCCAGGCCGACGATGTACGCCGGGTCGCCGTCGCGGAAACCGCCGTAGGTCGCGGCGTTGGTCTTGGTGGTGTACACGCCGTCCAGGTATTTCTTGTCGAACAGGTTGTCGACGTTCAGGCGCAGGGTGGCGTCCTTGACCACTTTCTTGTCCACCGGCAGGTAGATACCCGCGCCGGCGTTGAACACGGTGCGCCCGGAAATGGCTTCATCGTTGGTCAGGTCGCCGTAGAGCTTGCTCGTGTACTTGCCGCCGAAGGTGCCGTAGAAGCGACCGTCGTCATAACCGATGTTGGCGGCCAGCATGTTCTTCGGCACGTTGGCAAATTGCTTGCCGCTGGTGGGCAGCACGATGGCTTTGCCGGCGTTGTACACGGTCAGGTCGTCTTGCTGCTCGGCCTTGGTGTAGGTGTAGGAGGTGTAGTAGTTGAAGTGGTTGGGCAGCAGGCCGCTCCACTCCAGCTCCAGGCCGCTGTTGTTGACCGCGCCCGCGTTGATGTCGGCGAAGTCGCCGTTGATGTCTTTGGACGAGACCTGGCGATCCTTGAACTGCATGTAGAACAAGGTCGCCGCCACGGTCATGTCGTCACCGGTGAAGCGCCAGCCCAACTCGTGGTTCCAGCTGGTTTCCGGCTTGGAGTTGATCGAGTCCAGGCCCTTGTCGTACAGCACATAGTTCTGCGGGATCCGCATGTTGCGCGACAGGCTGTAGAACAACTGGTCGCGCTCATCCAGCTGGTACTTGAGGCCGACGTTGGGCAGCAGTTTGTTGTAGGTCTGGTTACGTTTTTCCGCCTGCTCGGTGAGGCTGCCGTGGTTGGTGCCGTCACGCTTGACGTTCATGTAGGCGAGGCCTGCCACCAGCGTCCAGTCCGGGTCGATGTACCAGGTGTCCTGGGCCCAGACCTTCTGGGCGGGGGTGATGGTGAAGCGGTCGCGACCCTGGATGGTGTTGCCATTGGCATCGACCACGGCGTCGTTGGAGTCGGGCCAGGTGTCGACCGGTTTGCCGCTGGACTTGAGCGGAATGAACGGCTGGGTCTGGCTCTGGCGCGCGCGTTCGTACCAGTAGCCAAATTGCACGCTGTGATCACCCAGGTCCCAGTTCAGTTTGGTGGTGATCCCCGGACGCCAGGTCTGCGTGCGTGAAGGGCGGTAGTACACGCCGCTGTTCGGCGTGCCATCGGCGTTGTACTGCGCGCCGGTAGGCAAGTTGCCCAAGTCGAACACGCCGCCCTGGTTCGAGCCGCTGTTGAGCGCGTAGCTGGATGAGCCGACGCCACTGCCGTTGCCCCAGTAGTAGTACGGAATCACCGACAGCGCGAGGTTGTCAGCCAGTTTGAGCTGGGTGTTGAGCACGGCGGTGAAGGTCTGGAACGGGTTCTGCGCCAGCGCGTAATAGCTGTTGTACTTGCCATTTGCACCCACGGTCGGCGTTGCCGGGTAGGGGTCGTACTTGCGGCCGTTCTGTTGGAACTGCGCCTTGGTCAGCTGGCTGTAACTGTTGTTGTCCTGTTCGTGGTACTTGAGGATCAGGTTGGCGGTGTTGCCGTCGCCCGCATCGAAGAAGCTGTTCCACTCGACCTTGTCCGCCCGCACTGCACCCGAGCCGCGCCACATCTGGCCTTCGGTGTGGGACGCCGACAGCCAGTTGCTGAGGCCGTTGACTTCACCGGTGTTCAGCCGCGCGAAGGTCTTGCGGGTGGCGTTGCTGCCCATCACCTGTTTGACGAACGCGCCGGTTTCCTTGGTCGGGCGAATCGTCACGATGCCGATGTTGCCGCCGCTGGAGCCGATGTGCGGGCCGTCGGCTTCCGAGGAGCCCTGGGTGACGAAGATCTGGTCGATGTTTTCCGGGTCGCCCAGCAGGTTGGAATACAGCGCGTAGTTGCCCGAGTCGTTGATCGGCATGCCGTCCACCGACATCCCCACCTGGTCGGAGTTGAGCCCGCGCATGGTGAAGCGAAAGCCCGACAGGCCGGTGTTGTCTTCGCTGGAAATGTTCAGGCCCGGGGTGTACTTGAGCTTGTCGATGGCGTTGCCGGTGGCGGTCTGTTTATCCAGCGCCTCCTTGGTCACCGTGGAGCGGCCCTTGATGCTTTCTTCCTGCACCATGTAGCCGCCACCCGCAGTGGCCTTGCCCTGGACGCCGATGGTGCCGACGTCGCTGTTGCCGGTGTCGGCCATGGCCATGCCCTGGCCCATGCTTGCGGCAACAAGTGCCAGATGAATACGTGTGAACCTCATCACTGTCGTCCTGGTGTCGGGTGCTTATTGCACGCTGTAGTTGAAGGTGGCGGTGAAGCGCTGCTCATTGCGCCCCCCGAAGGCTTGCTCGGGGAACGGCTTGACTTGCTTGATGCGACGCAAGCTGTTGGTGGCGGCCCGGTTGAGCAACATGCTCGAGGCCTGGGTTTGCAGGCCGGAGTCCAGAACGCGACCCTGGCGGTCTACCAGCAGCCAGACCACGACTTCGCCGGTCGGGCGTTCGAGGGAAGCCTGGCGTCCGGTGGGGTACTGTTTGTAGGTGTCCAACTCGTTGCGCAAACCCTTGAGATAGCCACCTTCGAGTGCCTGGCCGTCGACCTTCGGCGGGGCCGGTGGTGCCGGCGTTGGCGCGGCCTGGGCCGCCACGGCGGGGGCCGGTTTGGCGGCCACCGGCGGTGGTGTCGGCACGGGCGATGGCTTGGCCACCACGGGCTTTGGCTGAGGTTTCGGCTTGGGCTTGGGCTCAGGTTTTGGCAACGGCTTGGGCGGCGGTGGCGGCGGGGCCGGCTCGGCCTCTTCATCCTCGATCACCGGCGGCGGTGGCTCTTGTTCCACCACCGGCTCCGGGGTCACTGGCGGCTCGGGCTCGACCAACGCCAGCTCGACCGCCGACTCGTCGTACACCGGTTCAACCTTCAACGTCTGGGACTGGATTCCCAGTGCAATCAGCACCAGGGCGATCAGGGCCGGGACACTGCCCAGCAGCTGTCGCGCACGAAACAGGACGTACATGATCACGACTTGCGCGTGGCGATGGACACGGAGGTAAAGCCACCCAGACGCAGGGTGTCCATCACCTCCACCAGGCGCGAAACTTCCACGCCCTTATCGCTGTTGACGATGATCGTCGACTTGGTGTCAGGCTTTTCGGCCGCCTTCAAGGCCGGCACCAGCGCATCGACGGTGAGGTCCTTGCCATCCAGTTGCAGCTGGCCTTCCAGGCCCAGGGTCAGGATGAATTTGTTCTGCGGCTTGAGCTGCTGCGAACTGCTGGCGCTGGGCAGTTGGGTCTTCATGCCGAGGGCCGGAATCACGTTCAGGCTCACGAGTACGAAAAACACCAACAGGAACATCATCACGTCGATCATCGGGATCAGCTCGATGTGCGCCTTGCGTTTTTTCGGTTCGTCCCAGGTTCTCATTCCGCTACCCCGTCATTGAATTAGGGGCGACACGCTAACAACCAAAAATGACCGAATGGTTAACTTTAATTGACGTTTTGAGGGCTCTAGGACGCGTCTTACAGGGCATTCACAAGTCATTTTTGTGACGTAACAGAATTGAAACGAAGCGCGGCCATTCTCAAAAACTTTACATCGAGGCCCCTCGGAAATGAGCAGCGACTTGCCCCATCTGTCCACCCCGCGACTGTTATTGCGCGCCCTGGAAAAAACCCAGGCCGAGACGTTGTGCGCCCTCGCCAACGGTCCGAAGATCGCCGATAACACCGCCAGTATTCCATCGCCCTACACCCTGGAAATCGCGCTGGATTTCATTGACGGCATGCAGGCGAAATATCGCTCGACGGGGTTGCTGAGCCTGGGGATGCACCGGCGTGACAATGGCGAGCTGATCGGTATCGTCAGCCTGCGCATCAATGCTGCTCATTGCTACGGGCATCTGGGCGGTTGGGTCGCGGCGGATGCGCGTAACCAGGGGTACGCGGCGGAGGCGGCGACAGCATTGATGGACTACGGCTTTGTCGAACTTGGCCTGCATCGCGTGGGCAGCCAGTGCTTCAGTCGCAACAAGGAATCGGCGCGGGTCATGGAGAAAATCGGCCTGCAATATGAAGGCTGCATGCGCGGCGCGTTCCTCAAGAACGGCGTGCATGAAGACCTGCTGGTGTTCGCCACGGTGCGTGAGGTGTGGGAGTACCGGGTGTGAGCGGCGGCGTCGACCACGGCCGGCGCCGGGTACTCGCCGGGCTGGCGGTGGCCACCACGTTTTCGATCCTCAGTCCGTTCGCGCGCAGTGCGGGGGTCGACTATCCGTTTACCCTGGGCGTGGCGTCGGGCGACCCGTTGCCGGATGGCTTTGTGATCTGGACGCGCCTGGCGCCGCTGTTCAATGCCGTGGATGGCCGAGGTGGGTTGAACCGTGCGGTGGCGGTGCGTTGGCGGGTCGCCAGCGATGCGGCGATGACCCGCATCGTGCGACAGGGCGAGGTCATGGCCAGCGAGCGGTTTGCCCATTCGGTGCACGTGGAAGTCGTGGGGTTGGAGGCGGGCCGGCCGTATTGGTATCAGTTCGAAGGCCTCGGCGCGCAGAGCCCGGTGGGGCAGTCACGTACGGCGCCCGCCGTGCAGGCGATGGCGTCGGCGCGGTTGGGATTTGTCTCGTGCTCGCACTGGGAGCGCGGCTATTTCAGCGCCTACCGTCACCTCGCGGCAGAGCAGCCTGACCTGGTGTTTTTCCTCGGTGACTATATCTACGACAGCTCCTACGCGGCGGACTCAGGCAAAATCATTCGCGCCCACGGCAGCGGTAATGCGGTGAGCCTGGGCGATTACCGCAACCGTTATGCCTTGTACAAAACCGATCCGGACCTGCAGGCCTTGCATGCCGCCGCGCCCAGCGTGGCGACCTGGGACGACCACGAAGTGCAAAACGACTATGCCAATCGCTGGTCCCAGGATCCCAAGATCCCGGTGGCGCAATTTCTCCAGCAGCGCGCGGCGGCTTACCAGGCGTTCTATGAACATATGCCGCTGCGTGCGAGCAGCGTGCCCAAAGGCCCGGATATGCGCATCTATCGGCGCCTGGACTACGGCCGACTGGCGCGTTTCCACGTGCTCGACGGCCGTCAGTATCGCTCCGAACAACCGTGCATTCCGGCCAGCGGCAGCCACCAGGGGCATATCGCCGCCAACACCTGCGCCGACTTGCGCAACCCCGCGCGGACTATGCTCGGCTGGCAGCAGGAGGCCTGGCTGGACCAGGGTTTTGCGCAGTCGCGGGCGCAGTGGAATGTGATCGCCCAGGACTTGCTGGTGGCGCCGCTGACCCAGCGCGACCCGACCAGCCAGGCACTCGGGCGCTGGACCGATGGCTGGGATGGCTACATGGCCAACCGTTCGCGGATGCTCGCATCGATCCAGCGCCACCGCGTCAACAACCCGGTGTTCTGGGGCGGTGATATCCATTCGTTCTGGGCCACGGACTTGCACGTCGATGGCAATGATCTGGACTCACCGATCGTGGCCACCGAATTCGTCGGCTCATCGGTGACGTCCGATGGCCCGCCCTATGATGCGTTTTCCCAGTTGTTGCCACTCAACCCGCATGTGAAGTTTTTCGACAGTCGCCAGCGCGGGTACGTGTCGGTGCAGTTGGAGGCGCGGCAGATGCTGACGAGGTTTCGCGCGATCAGCGACCCGCGCGATCCACAGGCTGGCGTGTCGACTCTCAAGTCGTTTGTGACGGAGCCGGGCAGGGCGGGTGTGATGACAGCTTGAGGCATCGCCTGGAGACGGGCGATAGGGTTTGTTGTGGCAATCACGATGCTGTGGCAATCAGGTTTGTCATGTTGAGCAGGCTGTTGTGGTGTACAGGATTGTTGTGGTGAGCAGGCTTGCCCTGCGTTGGGCTGCGCAGCAGCCCCCAAACCTGACTGGAGTTTTTCCCAGACAAACTGTGGGGGCCTTATTAGGGCTGCTTCGCAGCCCAACGCAGGGCAAGCCTGCTCACCACAGGGGGAAACCTGCCAGAGTGGGTGCACCTGCCACTGCGGGTGAACCTGACACTGTGGGCTTGCCTATCACAGCGAGTGCACCTGACACAGCGACTTATCTGTCGCAGCGGGCAGCTTAATGTACCGCCTGGTGATGGGCAGTTGGGTAAGTTGTGACAAGCACGGTGTTATGGCAATCAAGTTTGTGATGTTGAGCAGGCTTGTTGTGGTGAGCAGGCTTGCCCTGCGTTGGGCTGCGCAGCAGCCCCCAAACCTGACTGGAGTTTTTCCCAGACAAACTGTGGCGGCCTTATTGGGGCTGCTGCGCAGCCCAACGCAGGGCAAGCCTGCTCACCACAGGGGGGGGGGAACCTGTCAGAGTGGGGGCACCTCTCACTGGGGTGAATCTGTCAGATGGAGCGCACCTGCTACTGTGGGTGGATCTGCCAGATGGAGCACACCTGCCAGCGGGGGAATCTGCCACGGTGAGCACACCTGTCACTGTGGGTGCATCTACCAGAGAGAGCGCACCTGCCAGGGTAGGCAAATCTCACCCAGCAAGCCCGGCGTAGCGCTTCAGTCGAGGGTGTAACGCACCGACAGTGCGCCCTTTTTCTCCGACAGGGCCAGGATGGTCACTTGGCCCAGTTCGCTCAGCGCCTGTACATGCGTGCCGCCGCAGGCGTAGGCCGGCAGTTCGCCGAAGCCGACTTCGCGGGTGCCGTCTTGCAGGGTCATATGGCGCGGATAGTCGGCGGCAATCCACTGGTTGACTTGCTGTTGAATCGTCTCGGCCTCGAGGGCTTGGGCGGCGTCGCCGCGGATAAACGTGATCTTGCCTTCGCCCGGCCAGTGATGCGCCTTGATCGGCATCCAGCCCAGGGTCTCGCCAACGTTGCCGATCAAGTGCCCGGCGGAATGCAGGCGTGTGTGCAGGGCGCGGCGTTGCTCGTCGACCCGTGCGCTGATCAAGCCAAGCGCCACGGGGCGGTCGGTGTAGTGCACCACGCGATCGGCTTCCTGGGTGACGCGCAGGACGTTGGCCTCGCCGAGCCAGCCGGTGTCGAAAGGTTGCCCGCCGCCTTGCGGGTGGAAGAGGGTTGACTGCAGGGTGACGGCAAAGAGGTCTTCGTGCGGCGTGCAGTCCAGCACTTCAAGCTCGGCAGTCAGGTGATCGTGGGTGAAAAACAGGCGCTCGGTCATTATCTACATCCGCATCAAGGTTCTGCGAGCAGTATAAATAGTGCAGGAATGGGTGATAATCCGCTCAACTCTCAATGGACCTGTGCGCTATGAGCATCAATCTTCCCTTGCCGCTGCTGGGTGAAATGGCGATTTTCGTCAAGGTAGTGGAAGCCGGCAGCTTTTCCGAGGCGGCCCGGCAGATGGGGGCTTCGCCGTCTTCGGTGAGTCGCAGCATCTCGCGCCTGGAAAAGGCCCTGGCCACTCGTTTGCTGCAACGCACTACGCGCAAACTGCGCCTGAGCGAGGGCGGGGAAGAGGTGTTCAAGCGTTGCCAGGAGATGGTCAACGCGGCGCGTTCGGTCATGGAGATCAGCGGCCAGTTCACCCATGAGGCCGAAGGTCAGGTGTGGGTCAGTGTGCCCAAGGCGGTGGGGCGGTTTGTGGTGCACCCGCATATGCCGGAGTTTCTGCGGCGCTATCCCAAGGTCGATGTGCAACTGATCCTCGAGGACCGGCACGTGGACCTGATCGATGACAACGTGGACCTGAGCATCCGCATCACCGACAGCCCGCCGCCGGGGCTGGTCGGACGGCAGCTGTTGCCCATCGAGCACTTGTTGTGCGCGACCCCACAGTACCTGGCCGAGCACGGCACGCCGGGTCACCCCCAGGATTTGCTCGCACACAGCTGCATCTACCTGGGTGAAACCCCGGCGGACTCACGCTGGAAATTTCGCCAGGCGGGCAAGGCGGTAACGGTAGGTGTGCACGGGCGTTATGCGGCGAACCACACCGGGGTACGCCTGGATGCGGTGTTGCAGCATGTGGGGATTGGCAGTCTGCCGTATTTCACCGCGCGGCATGCCTTGGAGGAGGGGCGGTTGGTGCAGGTGTTGCCGGCATGGGATTTTATTGCGTCCTACCATGGCGAGGCGTGGTTGCTGCATTCGCCGACGCGGTACCTGTCGCCGAAGTTGCGGGTGTTTATCGACTATCTGGTGGAATGCATGGCGAAGGAGCCGACATTGCGCCGCCAACACCTGGTAGGAGCCGGGGCGCCGGCGATGAGCCCTTGAAGCCACCGCTGGACTCAAGGCCGCCATCACCGGCAAGGGAAATAGTGGGGGTTGATCAGTGCTTGCTCTGGTCCTGCGGCATGGCCAGCAGCTGCTTTTCCTGGTTCCAGTCGAACGGTTCGTCGTTCTGTTCGGCTTCGAAGCGACGCTCTTCCAGGGCCTGGTACAGGTCCAGTTCTTCGTCAGGCATGAAGTGCAGGCAGTCACCACCGAAGAACCACAGCAGGTCGCGCGGTACCAGGTGGGCAATCTGTGGGTAGCGCAGGATGACCTGGCTCATCAGGTCCTGGCCCAGGTACTGGCTTTCGATCGGGTCGATCGGCAGCAGGGCGCGCAATTCGTCGAAGCGCTCCAGGAACAGGGTGTGGCTTTCCTCGGGTACCTGTTCGGCTTCGCCGACGGCAACCAGGATGCTGCGCAAGTGGTCGAGCAAGACGAGATGATCGGCAACGACGTTGGACACGAGATAAGTCCTCTAAAGCAAAAACGGGCGCGAGAGTATATAGCCCTCGCGCCCGTATTTATATGACCGCTGGACTCAGCGGACTTTACCCTCGGTGTGTTCCAGCTCTTCCTTGCTGAAATCATCCACGTCGATCACCTTGCGCCGCGCCGCCTCGGCGTCCCGCAAGGTCTGTGCTTCAGCCGGTTGCAGCACGCCGGCGTGCAATGCAGCGTCGATCGCATGTTCGCCGGCAGTCGGCTTGACCTGGCCGCTTTTGAGCGCGCTGTGCAGCTTTTTCTGCAGTGGGTGGCTGGCACCCAGCAGGTCGTAGGCATGTTGCAGGGCGCCCACCGGATCTTCCGCCGATTGTGGGCGGTAGCAGCCGGCCAGCAGTTCTTCCAGGGTCGGGTCGCCTTTGGCACGGCCAATCACCGCGGCCACTTCGGCATCCAGCGCGTCGGACGGCCCGGTATGGCGACGCCCGAACGGGAACACGATGACCCGCAGCAGGCAGCCCAGTACTTTGTTCGGGAAGTTGCTGAGCAGTTCATCCAGTGCGCGCTCCGACTCGCCGAGGCTTTCTTCCATGGCCCAGGCGAACAGCGGTTCCAGGTGATCCGGCGAATCCAGGTCGTGATAGCGCTTGAGTGCTGCCGAGGCCAGGTACATGTGGCTCAACACATCGCCCAGGCGCGCGGACAGGCGTTCGCGGCGCTTCAACTCGCCGCCAAGCAGCATCATGCTCAGGTCGGCGAGCAGGGCGAAGGCGGCAGCCTGGCGATTCAGGGCGCGGAAGTAACCTTGGCTGAGGCGGTTGCCCGGAGCTTTTTCGAAGTGGCCCACGCCCAGGTTCAGCACCAGGGTGCTGGCGGCGTTGCTCACGGCGAAACCGATATGCTGCATCAGCAGGCCGTCGAACTCCTTGAGTGCCTGGTCATGGTCTTCGCGACCGGCCAGGGCCATTTCCTTGAGCACGAACGGATGGCAGCGGATGGCGCCCTGGCCGAAGATCATCAGGTTGCGCGAGAGGATGTTCGCGCCTTCTACCGTGATGAAGATCGGCGCACCCTGCCAGCTGCGGCCCAGGTAGTTGTTGGGGCCCATGATGATGCCCTTGCCACCGTGCACATCCATGGCGTGGCTGATGCATTCACGACCGCGCTCGGTCAGGTGGTACTTGAGGATCGCCGACAGCACCGAGGGTTTTTCGCCCAGGTCGACGGCGTTGGCGGTGAGCATGCGCGCGCTGTCCATCAGCCAGGCGTTGCCGCCGATGCGCGCCAGGGCTTCCTGGATACCTTCGAAGGCCGACAGCGGCACGTTGAACTGCTCACGCACCTGGGCGTACTGGCCGGTGACCAGGCTGGTGAACTTGGCGGCGCCGGTGCCGACAGCGGGCAGGGAGATCGAACGGCCGACCGACAGGCAGTTCATCAACATCATCCAGCCCTTGCCGAGCATTTCCTGGCCACCAATGAGGAATTCCAGGGGGATGAACACGTCCTTGCCGGAGTTGGGACCGTTCATGAAGGCAGCGCCCAGGGGCAGGTGGCGACGGCCGATTTCCACGCCGGGGGTGTCGGTGGGGATCAGCGCCAGGCTGATGCCCAGGTCTTCTTCCTCGCCCAGCAGGTGGTCCGGGTCATGTGCCTTGAAGGCCAGGCCGAGCAAGGTCGCGACCGGCCCCAGGGTGATGTAGCGTTTTTCCCAGTTGAGGCGCAGGCCGAGGGTTTCCTTGCCTTCCCATTCGCCTTTGCAGATCACGCCGGTGTCGGGCATGGCGCCCGCGTCGGAGCCGGCCAGCGGGCCGGTCAGGGCGAAGCAGGGGATGTCATCGCCGCGCGCCAGGCGGGGCAGGTAGTGGTTGCGTTGCTCATCGGTGCCGTAGTGCAGCAGCAATTCGGCCGGGCCGAGTGAGTTGGGCACCATCACGGTCGACGCCAGGTCGCCGCTGCGGGTGGCGAGTTTCATCGCGACCTGGGAGTGCGCATACGCGGAAAAGCCCTTGCCGCCGTATTCCTTGGGAATGATCAGGGCGAAGAAACCGTGGGTCTTGATGTGCTCCCAGGCAGCGGGCGGCAGGTCCATGGCCTGGCCGATTTCCCAGTCGCTGACCATGGCGCAGAGTTCTTCGGTCGGGCCGTCGATGAACGCTTGTTCTTCTTCGGTCAGTTGCGCCTTGGGATAGGCCAGCAACTTGTCCCAGTCCGGGCGACCGCTGAACAGTTCGCCGTCCCACCACACGGTGCCGGCGTCGATGGCATCGCGCTCGGTCTCGGACATCGGCGGCAGGACTTTCTGGAACCAGCTGAACAGCGGCTTGGTGAAGTATTGGCGGCGCAGGTCCGGTAGCAACAACGGCGCCGCGACGGCGGCCAGCAGCACCCAGAAGATCAGCAGCAACCAGCCGGGAGCGTGACTCCAGGCGCCCATCGCCAACAGGTAGACGGCGACCACGCCCAGGGCGGGCAGGGGTGCGGTGCGCCGGTGTGCCAGGTAGGCAATGCCGACCACCAGAACCAGTATCCACAACAACAGCATATTCAATCCTCCGTGAAACCAGGGGCGAAACCACCAACGAGCTTAGTCGGCATCCGAGCAAGCGGGGTGATCAGGGTGTAACGAGTTGTGCTGGAAGCACCCATCTTAAGGCGCCGACATTTGGCCGAATCGTCGTTATCTCTGTGGCGGACCTGTCGTTAAACTCAAGGCTTCCTTCGGAGATCAAGCTCATGGATACGTACCTGAGTCCCAGCCGCTTCATCGATAGTGACCACCCTGCGGTGGTGGAGTTCGCCGAAAAACATCGCGGTCCCAGCGCGGATTTAAGTGACCAGGCGGTCAGTCTTTATTACGCCGTACGTGAGGCGATTCGCTACAACCCCTACACCTTCAGTCGCGACCCAGACACCCTGAGCGCCAGCTATGCCCTGGCTGCCGGCGAAAGCTACTGCGTGCCCAAGGCCACCTTGCTCGCCGCCTGTGCCCGCCACTGCGGGGTCCCGGCACGCATCGGCCTGGCCGACGTGCGCAATCACCTGTCGACGCCACGCCTGATCGCGTTGCTCAAAAGCGACGTGTTCGCCATGCACGGCTATACCGAACTGTACCTGCGCGGTCGCTGGGTCAAGGCGACGCCGGCGTTCAACAGCCAGTTGTGCGAGTTGTTCGATGTGCCGCCGCTGGAGTTCGATGGCCTCCACGACAGTGTTTTCCATGCGTTCAATCGCCAGGGCCAGCGCTCGATGGAGTACGTGGTCGACCACGGGCAATTTCCCGACGTGCCCGAGGCATTTTTCTTCGCCCATATACAGCAGTGTTACCCGCACTTGTTTGCCGAGGACATGCCGACGTTGCTGGGCGATATGCAGAGTGATTTGAGCCGCGCGTGAACCGGCGTATGCTGCTGCGTTCATCTAGCCATGTTCATCAACAATAAGGCGCGGTCATGCTGAAAATCTGGGGTCGTAAAAATTCATCAAACGTCAGGAAGGCACTCTGGTGCGCCGAGGAACTCGGCCTGGACTATGAGGCAATTGATGCGGGCGGGGCTTTTGGTGTGGTCGACACGCCGCAATACCGGGCGTTGAACCCCAACGGCCGGGTGCCGATGATCGAAGACGGTGACTTCGTGTTGTGGGAATCCAACACCATCGTGCGTTATCTGTGTGCCAAGCAGGCATCCAGCTTGTATCCCACTGACCTGAAGGCGCGGGCCAACGCCGAAAAGTGGATGGACTGGACCACGTCGACCTTCGCCGACCCGTTCAGGACCGTGTTCTGGGGCGTGCTGCGCACCCCCGCGGACAAACAGAACTGGGACACCATCCACGCCGGGCGCAAGACCTGTATCGATGTGCTCAAGACCGTCGACCAGGCGCTCGCAGTGCAGCCGTATCTGTCGGGCAATGAAATCGGCATCGGCGATATTCCCCTGGGCAGCTTCATCTACGCCTGGTTTGAAATGCCCATCGAACGGCCTTCGATGCCCCACCTGGAGGCCTGGTACCAGCGCCTGCAGCAGCGTCCGGCCTACCGCAAGGCGGTCATGACTGCGTTGACTTAATACCCACTATTAATACGGGTGACTGTACTTGTGCGGCGCGGGCAAGCACCATGCTTGTCATGCGCCGCCGTTGAACTACGTGGGCTGCGCCCTCATCTATTGTTTCTATTCCCTTCTTTGGTGCGTAATCCGATATGAGTTCCGCTCTGTCCATCCGGCAGCTAACCAAAACCTACGGCAACGGTTTCCAGGCCCTGAGTGGTATCGATCTGGACGTTGCCGAGGGTGATTTCTTCGCCTTGCTCGGCCCCAACGGTGCCGGCAAATCCACCACCATCGGTATCCTCTCGACCCTGGTCAACAAGACCAGCGGCACGGTGAATATCTTCGGGCATGACCTGGACAAATCCCCGGCGGCGCTCAAGCGTTCGATCGGCGTGGTGCCCCAGGAATTCAACTTCAACCAGTTTGAAAAGACCTTCGACATCGTCGTGACCCAGGCGGGTTACTACGGCATTCCGGCGAAAGTCGCCAAGGAACGCGCCGAGCAGTACCTGACCCAGTTGGGCCTGTGGGACAAGCGCGACGTGCCTTCGCGCTCGCTGTCCGGCGGCATGAAGCGGCGCCTGATGATCGCCCGCGCGCTGGTCCATGAACCGCGCCTGCTGATCCTCGACGAGCCCACCGCTGGCGTGGACATCGAGCTGCGCCGTTCGATGTGGACCTTCCTCACCGAGCTGAACCAGAAGGGCATCACCATCATCCTCACCACCCACTACCTGGAAGAGGCTGAGCAGCTGTGCCGCAACATCGGCATCATCGACCACGGCACCATCGTCGAGAACACCAGCATGCGTAACCTGCTGGGCCAGTTGCATGTGGAGACTTTCCTGCTCGACCTGAAGAACAACCTGTCGGTCTCGCCGCAACTGCTCGGCTACCCGAGCCGCCTGGTGGACAGCCATACCCTGGAAGTCCAGGTGGACAAGGCCATGGGCATCACCGCGCTGTTCACCCAGTTGGCGGCCCAGAACATTGAAGTACTGAGCCTGCGCAATAAAACCAATCGCCTCGAGGAGTTGTTCGTGTCCCTGGTGGAGAAAAATCTGGCGAAGGTGGCGGTATGAGTTCCGAACTGCAACCCAACATCGTCGCGCTGCAAACCATCGTCTACCGCGAAGTGAAGCGCTTTACCCGGATCTGGCCGCAGACCCTGCTGCCGCCGGCGATCACCATGGTCCTGTACTTCGTGATCTTCGGTAACCTGATCGGCCGGCAGATTGGCGACATGGGTGGCTTCACCTACATGGAGTACATCGTGCCGGGCCTGATCATGATGTCGGTGATCACCAACTCCTACGGCAACGTGGTCTCCAGCTTCTTCGGCAGCAAGTTCCAGCGCTCCATCGAGGAATTGATGGTTTCGCCGGTCTCGCCGCACACCATCCTGATCGGCTACACCCTGGGCGGCGTGCTGCGTGGCCTGATGGTCGGGGTGATTGTGACGCTGCTGTCGCTGTTCTTCACCCACCTGCAGGTGCATCACCTCGGGGTCACCTTGCTGGTGGTGGTGCTGACTGCGACGATCTTCTCGCTGCTTGGCTTCATCAACGCGGTGTTTGCGCGCAACTTCGATGACATCTCGATCATCCCGACTTTCGTGCTGACACCGCTGACGTACCTGGGCGGGGTGTTCTACTCCATCACCTTGCTGCCGCCGTTCTGGCAGACCGTGTCGCTGGCCAACCCGGTGCTGCACATGGTCAACGCCTTCCGCTACGGCATCCTGGGCGTGTCGGACATCAAGATCAGCGTGGCGATCACCTTCATGCTCGTGGCAACCGTGGTGCTGTATATCGGTTGTGCGCGGTTGCTGGTGAGCGGGCGTGGGATGCGTACGTAACCTCGACGCGGTCAAAAATGTGGGAGCGGGCTTGCTCGCGAATGCAGTCTGTCAGTCGATACATCTCTGACTGATCCACCGCATTCGCGAGCAAGCCCGCTCCCACATTGGGTTTTGCAGTGTGCCTTCAGGGTTTGAGTGCCAACTCGATCAGGCCGTGCAGTTCTTGCACAGACAGCGGCGCGGATGAGAAGAGAATCCGAAACACCGTCGGCGCCGCCAGCAGATTGATCAAGTGGTCCACGCTCGGTGGCGATTGATCCGGATAGCGGTCGACAATCGCCTGCAACTGCCCACTCAGGATACTCACGCAGTAACCCGGCGTGATCATGCATTGCAGGTCGCGCATCATGTTGCGACCGGGCTCTGAACTCATTTCATCCAGGTACTGCTCGGCCCAGGCTTGCAGGTCGCCACGCAGGCTGCCCGTGTCGGCGGGCGCGCTGTCGGGGCGCATGCGGGCCAGGGCCACGTCCGCGAGCAGCACCGACAGGTCGCCCCAGCGCCGGTAGATGGTCGAGGGCGTGACGCCCGCGCGCGCAGCAATCATCGGTACGGTGACGCTGGAGCGCTCATGGGCTTCAAGCAATTCACGCACTGCCGAATGGACCGATTCTTGTACCCGGGCACTGCGGCCCCCCGGGCGGAGGCCTTCTTTTATCGCCATGCTTGTGACCTTAACACAAAGAATTTGCTTTAAGCGCTGGCGAGTAGCACACTCCGCAAAAGCAAAATATTAGCTTTAGCGGAGCGTGCCCATGTCCAGCCCTATTTCCCATCGTTCCAGCCTGGTGTTCCTCGCGATCACCTTGCTGACGTTTCTCGCGGCCTCCAGTGCGCCGACGCCGTTGTACCACCTGTATCAGGAGGGCCTGCATTTTTCGGCGGGCATGCTCACGCTGATCTTCGGGGTCTACGCCTTGAGCCTCCTGGCGGCGCTGTTGACCGTCGGCTCGCTGTCAGATTACCTGGGGCGCAAGCCGGTGATTTTTGCCGCGCTGATCCTGGATATGCTGGCAATGTTGCTGTTTATCAATGAAGACAGCGTCGCCTGGCTGATTGCCGCGCGGACCTTGCAGGGTTTCGCCACGGGCATGGCCACCGCAGTGTTGGGCGCCGCCTTGTTGGATACCGATCGCCAGCAAGGCCCGCTGGTCAACAGTGTGGCGCCTTTGCTGGGCATGGCCTGCGGCGCGATGGGCAGCAGTCTGTTGGTGGAGTTCGCGCCATTGCCGACCCAACTGATTTACTGGACGTTGCTGGCATTGATGCTGTTGCAGGCCCTGTATGTGTGGCGCTTGCCGGAAAGCGTCAGTCGCATCCCCGGCGCGCTGGCGTCGCTGCGCCCCACCTTGCATGTACCGCCCCAGGCGCGCCGCGCTTTGTGGCTGTCGTTGCCGGTGGATGTAGCAGTGTGGGCGATGGGCGGCTTCTATCTCTCCCTGGCGCCTTCGCTGGTGCGCGCCGCTACCGGCTCGACTTCCAACCTGATCGGTGGCGGCCTGGTCGCCGTGCTGACCCTGAGCGGCGCGCTGATGATCTTCACCCTGCGCAATCGCCCGGCCGACAAGGTGCTGCGCCTCGGGGCCGGCTTGCTCGCCATCGGTGTGACGCTGATCCTCACCGCCGTGCACAGCGCCAGCCTGCCGCTGTTCTTCATCGCCACGCTGATCGCCGGCAGCGGCTTTGGCGCGGGCTTTCTCGGCGCCTTGCGCAGCGTGGTACCGCTGGCCTTGCCCCATGAGCGTGCGGGCCTGATGTCGACATTCTATGTGTTGAGTTACCTGGCGTTCTGCTTGCCCTCGCTGCTGGCGGGCAACCTGATCCGCAGTTTTGGCCTGATCGCCACCACCGATGGCTACGGCGCGATCCTCATTCTGCTGGCGCTGGGCGCGTTGTTAGGGCTGCTGCTGCAGGACTCGGCGCGAGCCAGGGCGACGGCGG
The DNA here is from genome assembly GCF_059418125.1 of Pseudomonas sp. GW821-FHT09C08. Taxonomy (NCBI): domain Bacteria; kingdom Pseudomonadati; phylum Pseudomonadota; class Gammaproteobacteria; order Pseudomonadales; family Pseudomonadaceae; genus Pseudomonas; species Pseudomonas sp. GW821-FHT09C08. The sequence continues at coordinate 23,808 of NZ_JBWKPG010000021.1, forward strand.
GCGAGTGAGTCCTGCTTTTATATCGGTAAAGTAGATAACAGTTAGAGATATTACCCGTTATATAGATATTCGATCAGGTTCTATCATGGTCTCAACCTCATGCGAGGAAGAGGATTGCCATCATGACCTGCTCGACAACCATCAGTTACAAACCCTTCAGTCACCTGACCCGTCCCCGGGAAGTGATTCGCCAGTTCACCCCCAACTGGTTTGCCGCGACCATGGGCACCGGCGTGCTCGCGCTGGCCCTGGCACAGCTGCCGGTCAACCTGCCTGGCCTGCATGCCATCGCCGAAGGGCTGTGGCTGGTGACCATCGGCCTGTTTGTGCTGTTCAGCCTGTTGTACGCGGCGCGCTGGGTGATGTTTTTCCACGAGGCGCGGCGTATTTTCGGGCACTCCACCGTCTCGATGTTCTTCGGCACCATTCCCATGGGCCTGGCCACGATTCTCAACGGGCTGCTGCTGTTCGGCCTGCCACGCTGGGGCAACGAGGTGATCGCGCTGGCTGAAGCGGTGTGGTGGCTGGATGTGGCGATGGCCCTGGCCTGCGGTGTGCTGATCCCGTTCATGATGTTCACCCGCCAGGAACACAGCATCGACCAGATGACAGCCGTGTGGTTGTTGCCGGTGGTGGCCGCCGAAGTCGCCGCCGCCAGCGGTGGCCTGCTCGCGCCGCACCTGGCCGACGCCCATTCGCAACTGGTGATGCTGGTGACCAGCTATGTGTTGTGGGCGTTCTCCCTGCCGGTCGCATTCAGCATCCTGACCATCCTGATGTTGCGCATGGCCTTGCACAAATTGCCCCACGCCAACATGGCTGCCTCGAGCTGGCTGGCCCTGGGCCCTATCGGCACCGGCGCCCTTGGCATGTTGCTGCTGGGGGGCGATGCGCCGGCTATCTTTGCCGCCAACGGCTTGCCGGGTGTGGGCGAGATGGCCAACGGCCTGGGCCTGGTGGCCGGCATTACCCTGTGGGGCTTCGGCCTGTGGTGGATGCTGATTGCGGTACTGATCACCCTGCGTTACCTGCGCGCCGGCATTCCGTTCAACCTTGGGTGGTGGGGGTTTACCTTTCCGCTGGGGGTGTATGCCTTGGCCACGCTGAAGTTGGCGAGCCTGTTGAACCTGGGATTCTTCAGTGTGTTTGGTTGCGTGCTGGTGGTGGCATTGGCGCTGATGTGGCTGATCGTTGCTACGCGCACCGTGCAGGGCGCCTATAAAGGCGAGCTTTTTGTATCGCCGTGCATTGCAGGACTAGCGAATAAGTAAGCGGAGTTAGGTAAAGTCGTGGCCTGAATCTATAACAGGCCACGCAGGAACACGGACGATGAGCCACCCCTCGCAATTCACCTTGCTGCGCACACGGCGCTTCCTGCCGTTCTTCATCACCCAGTTGCTGGGCGCGTTCAACGACAACATCTTCAAGCAATCGCTGATCCTGGCCATTCTGTACAAGCTCACCATCGACGGCGATCGGGCCATCTGGGTCAACCTGTGTGCGCTGTTGTTCATCCTGCCGTTTTTCCTGTTCTCGGCGCTGGCCGGGCAGTTTGGCGAAAAATTCAACAAGGATGCGTTGATCCGCGCGATCAAGATCGGCGAGATCGTGATCATGGCCGTCGGCGCCACGGGCTTCCTGTTCAATCACCTGGAACTGATGCTGCTGGCGCTGTTTGCCATGGGCACGCACTCGGCGCTGTTCGGGCCGGTGAAGTACTCGATCATGCCCCAGGCGCTGCATGACGATGAGCTGGTGGGCGGCAACGGCCTGGTGGAAATGGGCACGTTCCTGGCGATTCTGGCCGGTACCATTGGTGCCGGGATCATGATGTCGTCCACTCATTACGCGCCGGTGGTGTCGGTGGCGATTGTCGGTGTGGCGGTACTCGGTTACCTCGCCAGCCGCAGCATCCCGCGCGCGGCGGCTTCGACCCCGCAGTTGCGGTTGAACTGGAACATCTTCAGCGAATCCTGGGCAACTTTGCGCCTCGGCCTGGGCCAGACCCCGGCGGTGTCGCGCTCGATCGTGGGCAACTCGTGGTTCTGGTTCGTCGGTGCGATTTACCTGACGCAGATTCCGGCCTACGCCAAGGAGTGGCTGTACGGCGACGAAACCGTGGTCACGCTGATCTTGACCGTATTCTCGGTGGGCATCGCCCTCGGTTCGATGCTCTGTGAAAAACTCTCGGGCCGTAAGGTGGAAATTGGCCTGGTACCGTTCGGCTCGTTTGGCCTGACGGTGTTCGGCCTGTTGCTGTGGTGGCACTCCGGCGGCTTCCCACAGAATGTGCAGGCCAATGACTGGCTGGCGGTGTTGAGCTATGGGCGGGCCTGGTGGGTGTTGTTCGATATCCTCGGTCTGGGTGTGTTCGGCGGCTTTTACATCGTGCCGCTGTACGCGCTGATCCAGTCGCGTACCGCCGAGAATGAGCGGGCGCGGGTGATCGCCGCCAACAACATTCTCAACGCGCTGTTCATGGTGGTCTCGGCGATCGTGTCGATCCTGCTGTTGAGCGTGGCCAAGCTGTCGATCCCCGAATTGTTCCTGGTGGTGTCGCTGCTCAACATCGCGGTCAACACCTACATCTTCAGGATCGTTCCCGAGTTCACCATGCGGTTCATGATCTGGCTGCTCAGCCATTCCATGTACCGCGTGGAGCATCGCAACCTTGATCTGATTCCGGACGAGGGCGCGGCGTTGCTGGTGTGCAACCACGTCTCGTTTGTCGATGCACTGTTGATCGGCGGCGCGGTACGTCGGCCGATTCGCTTTGTCATGTACTACAAGATCTACCGCTTGCCGGTGCTGAACTTTATCTTTCGCACGGCCGGGGCGATTCCGATTGCCGGGCGCAACGAAGATATCCAGATCTACGAAAAGGCCTTCACGCGGATTGCGCAGTACCTGCAGGACGGGGAGTTGGTGTGCATTTTCCCGGAAGGCAAATTGACCAGCGACGGTGAGATGAATGAGTTCCGTGGTGGCGTGACGCGCATTCTGGAAGAGACGCCAGTGCCGGTGATTCCGATGGCGCTGCAGGGGTTGTGGGGGAGTTTCTTCAGCCGCGATCCGAACAAGGGCTGGTTCCATCGCATCTGGTCGCGGGTGGTGTTGGTGGCGGGTGAGCCGGTATCGGTCGAGTCGGCGACGCCGGCGCAGTTGCAGGAGAAGGTCACGCAACTGCGCGGCACGGTCCTGTAGGAACACGGCTTGCCGGCGATGGCGCCCGTTCAGGCGCTATCGCCGCAAGCGGGCTCCTGCAAGGGGTCACGTGCTGATCTTGAGACCAATCAGTCCACAGATGATCAGCGCCACGCTGGCCAGGCGGAACAGCGCCATGGATTCCCCGAACAGGATAATCCCGGCGATCACCGTGCCCACCGCACCCACGCCCGTCCAGATGGCGTAGGCGGTGCCCAATGGCAGTTCCTTCATGGTCAGGCCCAGCAGGCCGAGGCTGATGGCCATGGCGGCAATGGTCAGGGCGGTCGGCAGTGGCTTGCTGAAACCGTCGGTGTACTTCAAGCCGACGGCCCAGCCGACTTCAAACAAACCGGCAAAAAACAGAATGATCCAGGACATGATGACCTCGCTTTTATAGGCGGGGTCGTCCCCGGAGTATGCGCCTCGATAGCGTCGCGGGGTCGTCCCCGCGAAGCTCGGTAGAGTGCCGAAAATTGATCAGGCGATCAAGTTTGCGGCGTGTTCTCCAGCGCGCGGCGGTCTTCCTTCTCGCTCATGCGGCGGAAATACGTCGAGAGCAACGCCCCGGAAATATTGTGCCAGACGCTGAACAGCGCGCTCGGTACCGCCGCCAACGGCGAAAAGTGTGCGCTCGCCAATGCAGCGCCCAGCCCGGAATTCTGCATGCCGACTTCCAGCGCCAACGACTTGCGTTGCGCCAATGGCAGTTTGAACAGGCGACCGGTGAAGTAGCCCAGCAGGTAACCGAAGCTGTTGTGCAGCATCACCACTGCCATGATCAGCAGGCCCGACTCGGCGATCTTCGCCTGGCTGGCCGCCACCACTGCCGCGACGATGATCACGATGCTCACCACCGACACCAGCGGCAGCACCTCCACGGCGTGGCGCACCCGCTCGCCGAGCAGGCGTTGCGCGACCACACCGAGCACGATCGGCAGCAGCACCACTTGCAGGATCGACCAGAACAACTCCATGAACGACACCGGCAGCCAGGCCGACGCCAACAGCCAGATCAGCGCGGGGGTGAGCAGCGGGGCGAGGAGGGTGGTGACGGCGGCGATGGCCACCGACAGCGCCAGGTCGCCACGAGCTAGCCAGGTCATCACGTTGGACGAAGTGCCGCTCGGGCAGCAGCCGACCAGGATCACGCCGACGGCAATTTCCGGTGGCAGGTGGAAAGCCTGGCACAGCAGCCAGGCCACGCCCGGCATGATTACAAAGTGCGCGACCACGCCCAGTGCCACGCGCCACGGGTGGCGTGCGACTTCGGCGAAGTCTTCGAGTTTGAGGGTCAGCCCCATGCCGAACATCACCAGGCCCAGCAGCGGGACGATGGCGCTTTTCAGGCCAATGAACCAGCTGGGTTCGAGGAAGGCCACGACGGCGAAAATCAACACCCAGTAGGCGAAGGTGTTGCCGACGAAGCGGCTCAAGGCAGCGAGTGCGCGCATGGGGATGTCCTTGTTATTAGAAGTCGGAAGTACAAATGCGATCAGACGTGGGAGCGGGCTTTCTCGCGAAGGCGGTGTGCCAGTCAATCCATCTGCTGACTGATCCACCGCCTTCGCGAGCAAGCCCGCTCCCACATTTTGATCTTCACATGGCTTTAGATGCCTTGTGGAGTCTCTTCGCCGCCGAGTGCTTCCACCAGCGCCGGCAGGAAGTCGCCAAACGTCAGCATCATCAGGGTAAAGCTTGCATCCAGTTGGCCCAGGGCTTCTTCACCGCCGTCCTGTTCCGCCTGGTCTTGCAGCAGGTCTTCGAACTTCAGGCGCTTGACGGTCATCTTGTCGTCGAGCATGAAGGACAGCTTGTCCTGCCAGGCCAGCGACAGTTGGGTCACGACTTTGCCGGTGGTGAGGTGCAGCTGGATTTCCTCGCCGGTCAGGTCCTGGCGCTTGCAGCGCACGATGCCGCCGTCCTCGTGGGTGTCGCGCAGTTCGCATTCGTCGAGGACGAAGAAATCATCGGCCGGCTTCTGGGTAGTGACCCAGTCGGTCATGATCGCGGTCGGTGCGGTCTTCACGGTGAGTGGACGTACCGGCAGGGTGCCGATGACTTCACGCAGGGTCGAGAGCAGGTCTTCGGCACGTTTCGGGCTGGCCGAGTTGACCAGGATCAGGCCCTGTTTCGGCGCGATGGCGGCGAAGGTCGACGAGCGACGGATAAAGGCGCGGGGCAGGAAGGCCTGGATGATTTCATCCTTGATCTGGTCGCGTTCCTTTTTATAGACCTTGCGCATTTGCTCGGCCTCGATCTCTTCGACTTTCTCTTTCAGCGCGTCACGCACCACGCTGCCCGGCAGGATGCGTTCTTCCTTGCGCGCGGCAATCAGCAGGAAGTCACCGCTGACGTGAACCAGAGGAGCGTCTTCGCCTTTACCGAAAGGCGCGACGAAACCGTAAGTGGTCAACTCCTGGCTTGCACAAGGGCGCGCCAGCTTGGTGGCCATTGCCGCTTCCAACGCCTCGGCATCAACAGGCAGATCTTGGGTCAGGCGATAGATAAGCAGGTTCTTGAACCACATGGGGTGAGTCTCTCCTTTATACAAAGGGGGGCATTATTCTCTTGATATCGCCTGAGGCCAACCCTGCCTAAGCCATTGGAAGGCCTCAAAAAAAAGATTTAAGAAAGTGCTTGCCAGACCCAGGGTCGCTCCGTAGAATGCGCGCCACACCGAAACGAAGGGTGATTAGCTCAGCTGGGAGAGCATCTGCCTTACAAGCAGAGGGTCGGCGGTTCGATCCCGTCATCACCCACCATT
>NZ_JBWKPG010000022.1:0-5249 GCF_059418125.1 Pseudomonas sp. GW821-FHT09C08
GAAGCAAGCAAATTGCTTGGGTGTTATATGGTCAAGCCTCACGGGCAATTAGTATTGGTTAGCTCAACGCCTCACAGCGCTTACACACCCAACCTATCAACGTCGTAGTCTTCGACGGCCCTTCAGGGAACTCAAGGTTCCAGTGAGATCTCATCTTGAGGCTAGTTTCCCGCTTAGATGCTTTCAGCGGTTATCTATTCCGAACATAGCTACCCGGCAATGCCACTGGCGTGACAACCGGAACACCAGAGGTTCGTCCACTCCGGTCCTCTCGTACTAGGAGCAGCCCCTCTCAAATCTCAAACGTCCACGGCAGATAGGGACCGAACTGTCTCACGACGTTCTAAACCCAGCTCGCGTACCACTTTAAATGGCGAACAGCCATACCCTTGGGACCGGCTTCAGCCCCAGGATGTGATGAGCCGACATCGAGGTGCCAAACACCGCCGTCGATATGAACTCTTGGGCGGTATCAGCCTGTTATCCCCGGAGTACCTTTTATCCGTTGAGCGATGGCCCTTCCATACAGAACCACCGGATCACTAAGACCTACTTTCGTACCTGCTCGACGTGTCTGTCTCGCAGTCAAGCGCGCTTTTGCCTTTATACTCTACGACCGATTTCCGACCGGTCTGAGCGCACCTTCGTACTCCTCCGTTACTCTTTAGGAGGAGACCGCCCCAGTCAAACTACCCACCATACACTGTCCTCGATCCGGATAACGGACCTGAGTTAGAACCTCAAAGTTGCCAGGGTGGTATTTCAAGGATGGCTCCACGCAGACTGGCGTCCACGCTTCAAAGCCTCCCACCTATCCTACACAAGCAAATTCAAAGTCCAGTGCAAAGCTATAGTAAAGGTTCACGGGGTCTTTCCGTCTAGCCGCGGATACACTGCATCTTCACAGCGATTTCAATTTCACTGAGTCTCGGGTGGAGACAGCGCCGCCATCGTTACGCCATTCGTGCAGGTCGGAACTTACCCGACAAGGAATTTCGCTACCTTAGGACCGTTATAGTTACGGCCGCCGTTTACCGGGGCTTCGATCAAGAGCTTCGCGTTAGCTAACCCCATCAATTAACCTTCCGGCACCGGGCAGGCGTCACACCCTATACGTCCACTTTCGTGTTTGCAGAGTGCTGTGTTTTTAATAAACAGTCGCAGCGGCCTGGTATCTTCGACCGGCATGAGCTTACGGAGCAAGTCCTTCACCCTCACCGGCGCACCTTCTCCCGAAGTTACGGTGCCATTTTGCCTAGTTCCTTCACCCGAGTTCTCTCAAGCGCCTTGGTATTCTCTACCCAACCACCTGTGTCGGTTTGGGGTACGGTTCCTGGTTACCTGAAGCTTAGAAGCTTTTCTTGGAAGCATGGCATCAACCACTTCGTTAACTAAAAGTTAACTCGTCATCAGCTCTCGGCCTTAAGATCCCGGATTTACCTAAGATCTCAGCCTACCACCTTAAACTTGGACAACCAACGCCAAGCTGGCCTAGCCTTCTCCGTCCCTCCATCGCAATAACCAGAAGTACAGGAATATTAACCTGTTTTCCATCGACTACGCTTTTCAGCCTCGCCTTAGGGACCGACTAACCCTGCGTCGATTAACGTTGCGCAGGAAACCTTGGTCTTTCGGCGTGGGTGTTTTTCACACCCATTGTCGTTACTCATGTCAGCATTCGCACTTCTGATACCTCCAGCAAGCTTCTCAACTCACCTTCACAGGCTTACAGAACGCTCCTCTACCGCATCACTTACGTGATACCCGTAGCTTCGGTGTATGGTTTGAGCCCCGTTACATCTTCCGCGCAGGCCGACTCGACTAGTGAGCTATTACGCTTTCTTTAAAGGGTGGCTGCTTCTAAGCCAACCTCCTAGCTGTCTAAGCCTTCCCACATCGTTTCCCACTTAACCATAACTTTGGGACCTTAGCTGACGGTCTGGGTTGTTTCCCTTTTCACGACGGACGTTAGCACCCGCCGTGTGTCTCCCATGCTCGGCACTTGTAGGTATTCGGAGTTTGCATCGGTTTGGTAAGTCGGGATGACCCCCTAGCCGAAACAGTGCTCTACCCCCTACAGTGATACATGAGGCGCTACCTAAATAGCTTTCGAGGAGAACCAGCTATCTCCGAGCTTGATTAGCCTTTCACTCCGATCCACAGGTCATCCGCTAACTTTTCAACGGTAGTCGGTTCGGTCCTCCAGTTAGTGTTACCCAACCTTCAACCTGCCCATGGATAGATCGCCCGGTTTCGGGTCTATTCCCAGCGACTAGACGCCCTATTAAGACTCGCTTTCGCTACGCCTCCCCTATTCGGTTAAGCTCGCCACTGAAAATAAGTCGCTGACCCATTATACAAAAGGTACGCAGTCACAGAACAAAGTCTGCTCCCACTGCTTGTACGCATACGGTTTCAGGATCTATTTCACTCCCCTCTCCGGGGTTCTTTTCGCCTTTCCCTCACGGTACTAGTTCACTATCGGTCAGTCAGTAGTATTTAGCCTTGGAGGATGGTCCCCCCATATTCAGACAAAGTTTCTCGTGCTCCGTCCTACTCGATTTCATGACTAAGAGATTTTCGCGTACAGGGCTATCACCCACTATGGCCGCACTTTCCAGAGCGTTCCGCTAATCTCAAAGCCACTTAAGGGCTAGTCCCCGTTCGCTCGCCACTACTAAGGGAATCTCGGTTGATTTCTTTTCCTCAGGGTACTTAGATGTTTCAGTTCCCCTGGTTCGCCTCTTGCACCTATGTATTCAGTACAAGATAACCATCTTATGATGGCTGGGTTCCCCCATTCAGACATCTCCGGATCAAAGTCTGTTTGCCGACTCCCCGAAGCTTTTCGCAGGCTACCACGTCTTTCATCGCCTCTGACTGCCAAGGCATCCACCGTATGCGCTTCTTCACTTGACCATATAACCCCAAGCAATCTGGTTATACTGTGAAGACGACATTCGCCGAAAATTCGAATTTCTCATTTAAGAGAACTCACAAATTTTACCTTAGCCTGATCCGTTACCAGTGAAAGTAACGTTCAGTCTATCTTTCTATCACATACCCAAATTTTTAAAGAACGATCTAATCAAAGACTAGAAATCAACATTCATCATCAACTTGATGGAATGCTCATTTCTAAGCTTTTAAAACTTCAGAAGCAGTAGTGGTGGAGCCAAACGGGATCGAACCGTTGACCTCCTGCGTGCAAGGCAGGCGCTCTCCCAGCTGAGCTATGGCCCCGTATTTCTACAGGCGTTTCCCACACAAAATTGGTGGGTCTGGGCAGATTCGAACTGCCGACCTCACCCTTATCAGGGGTGCGCTCTAACCAACTGAGCTACAGACCCAATTTCGGGCTGCTTCTTATCGTCTTCTTCAATGAATCAAGCAATTCGTGTGGGAACTTATGGAGCAGCTGATGTCGTCGATTAAGGAGGTGATCCAGCCGCAGGTTCCCCTACGGCTACCTTGTTACGACTTCACCCCAGTCATGAATCACACCGTGGTAACCGTCCTCCCGAAGGTTAGACTAGCTACTTCTGGTGCAACCCACTCCCATGGTGTGACGGGCGGTGTGTACAAGGCCCGGGAACGTATTCACCGCGACATTCTGATTCGCGATTACTAGCGATTCCGACTTCACGCAGTCGAGTTGCAGACTGCGATCCGGACTACGATCGGTTTTATGGGATTAGCTCCACCTCGCGGCTTGGCAACCCTCTGTACCGACCATTGTAGCACGTGTGTAGCCCAGGCCGTAAGGGCCATGATGACTTGACGTCATCCCCACCTTCCTCCGGTTTGTCACCGGCAGTCTCCTTAGAGTGCCCACCATTACGTGCTGGTAACTAAGGACAAGGGTTGCGCTCGTTACGGGACTTAACCCAACATCTCACGACACGAGCTGACGACAGCCATGCAGCACCTGTCTCAATGTTCCCGAAGGCACCAATCTATCTCTAGAAAGTTCATTGGATGTCAAGGCCTGGTAAGGTTCTTCGCGTTGCTTCGAATTAAACCACATGCTCCACCGCTTGTGCGGGCCCCCGTCAATTCATTTGAGTTTTAACCTTGCGGCCGTACTCCCCAGGCGGTCAACTTAATGCGTTAGCTGCGCCACTAAGAGCTCAAGGCTCCCAACGGCTAGTTGACATCGTTTACGGCGTGGACTACCAGGGTATCTAATCCTGTTTGCTCCCCACGCTTTCGCACCTCAGTGTCAGTATCAGTCCAGGTGGTCGCCTTCGCCACTGGTGTTCCTTCCTATATCTACGCATTTCACCGCTACACAGGAAATTCCACCACCCTCTACCATACTCTAGTCAGTCAGTTTTGAATGCAGTTCCCAGGTTGAGCCCGGGGATTTCACATCCAACTTAACAAACCACCTACGCGCGCTTTACGCCCAGTAATTCCGATTAACGCTTGCACCCTCTGTATTACCGCGGCTGCTGGCACAGAGTTAGCCGGTGCTTATTCTGTCGGTAACGTCAAAACAGTTACGTATTAGGCAACTGCCCTTCCTCCCAACTTAAAGTGCTTTACAATCCGAAGACCTTCTTCACACACGCGGCATGGCTGGATCAGGCTTTCGCCCATTGTCCAATATTCCCCACTGCTGCCTCCCGTAGGAGTCTGGACCGTGTCTCAGTTCCAGTGTGACTGATCATCCTCTCAGACCAGTTACGGATCGTCGCCTTGGTGAGCCATTACCCCACCAACTAGCTAATCCGACCTAGGCTCATCTGATAGCGCAAGGCCCGAAGGTCCCCTGCTTTCTCCCGTAGGACGTATGCGGTATTAGCGTCCGTTTCCGAACGTTATCCCCCACTACCAGGCAGATTCCTAGGCATTACTCACCCGTCCGCCGCTCTCAAGAGAAGCAAGCTTCTCTCTACCGCTCGACTTGCATGTGTTAGGCCTGCCGCCAGCGTTCAATCTGAGCCATGATCAAACTCTTCAGTTCAAACATCTTTGGGTTTTTAAGAAACCCTAAACTTGGCTCAGCAATCGTTGGTTACATCTTTGATTTCTCGCGGAGTAACTTGTGATGCTGATAATCTTGTTGACTATCAGTCTGACTCCACAAGCACCCACACGAATTGCTTGATTCAGTTGTTAAAGAGCGGTTGGTTAAGATCTTTCGTCTCAACCGAGGCGCGCATTCTACAGCAGCCTCATTTGCTGTCAAGTGATTATTTTCAGAAGTTTTCGAAGATTTCTTCAACAACTTCAACCACTTGCGC
>NZ_JBWKPG010000023.1:0-845 GCF_059418125.1 Pseudomonas sp. GW821-FHT09C08
TCGCCGTGCTCGGTTTTTTCCTGCAGGTTGCCGTTGAGGTCGTAGGCATAAGCCGTCCGTTGGCCGTCAAAGCCGACTTCCTGCTGGATCAGGCCATTGAGGTGATAGTCGAGTGTGTAGGTCTCGCCGACCTCGTTTTCGATTTCGGTGAGCAATAACCGCACGTTGTCGTAGCGGTAGTTGACCTGAGTCCCATCGGCATTGATGCGCCGGCTGATCAAGTGCAAGCCATCGGCATATTCGTAGCGGGTGACATGCCCCAGCTCATCTCGCTCGGAGGTGATCTTTCCGTAGGGGTTGTAGCTGTATTCGCTAAGAGCACCGCCGGGCAAAACGACACGAGTCAATCGACCGACGCTGTCCCACTGATACTCGGTCAGCGCCCCATGCTCATCCTCACGCGCCACCTGCCGCCCGAGGTCGTCATAGCGGTAGCGCTTGACGCCGCCATTTGGCAGTTGTTCTTCCAGCAACTGACCACGCTCATTCCACACCAGCCGATGGCAGCTGTTGTCGGGAAACCAGACACCGGTCAGTTGTCCCTGCTTGTCGTAGCTGTAGTCCGTTACGTTGCCGTCGGGATCAGTCTTACGAACGATATCGCCCTGATCATTACGCTCATATTTCCAGGCAGCCTCACCACGCCTTACAACCCGTACGAACCCATTGTCATGCTCGTAGGACGTCGGCTCATCGTCCCCCGGAAACACCGCCACCAGACGTCCGGCGTCGTCGTACTGATACGCCGTCACCGCGCCCAGCGGATCCTGCTCGACCGTCAACCGGCCTTTGTCGTCGTAGGATCTGAAATGCTCGGCACCATCTGGATCAATGCGCTGCACCAG
>NZ_JBWKPG010000024.1:0-661 GCF_059418125.1 Pseudomonas sp. GW821-FHT09C08
TGAACTGGTCAAGTAATCTTGGACACCGATTAAGGTTTCACGCCACCAGCTTCTCCCTGGCGACTGGTGACCGATAGTCGTTGTAGCTATGCGGCCTGGTGATGTTGTAGCGCGATACATAGCGCTGCACATCCGCTCGGGCCTCATGTTCCGACCCGTAGCCTGCTTCTGGCACCCACTCTGATTTCAAACTTCCAAAGAAACGCTCCATCGGAGCGTTGTCCCAGCATTCGCCTTTACGGCTCATGCTTTGTCGGAGTCCATGTTCCAGCAGTTCATTTCTGAATTTATGGCTGGTGTACTGGCAACCTTGGTCGGAGTGAAACAGTACGTCTTTTGGGCGACCGCGCAGTTCAATCGCCATGCGCAGGGCTTCGCAGGTCAGCGTGGCATCAGAGATCATCGAAAACGACCAGCCCACAATCCGGCGAGCGAACAAGTCCAGAACCGCCGCGAAATACAGCCAACGCTTGCCGACTTTGATGTACGTCACGTCCCCACACCACACCTGATTGACCGTCGCAACATCAAACTTGCGTTTGAGCACATGCGGTGCCACCAAAGCCTCCACGCCAGGTGACTTGTACTTATGGCGCCGGCGTTGACGGCTGACAATGCCTGCTTCTCGCATCAAGCTGCGAGCCATGAACCGCCCGACATC
>NZ_JBWKPG010000025.1:0-582 GCF_059418125.1 Pseudomonas sp. GW821-FHT09C08
TGCCCGCCGGCTTGCAGCTGTTTAGCCAAGGTACGAGCGCCCGCAGACTCTCTCGACGCCCTGTGGTGCTTGACCAGCATAGCCTTGAGTTTCTCTCGCTTAGGGCTCACCTTGCCTTGGCGCTGACGCCATGCGTAAAAGCTACTGCGGTTTATTCCGAACACACGACAGCAATCGTTAACGCCGTACTGCTCGCCCAGCTCACAGATCAACGAGAGTGATCTTTGGCGTCCAAAAGCAGGAGAGCACTGGCCTTTTTTAGGATTTCGATATCCCGGTCTCTTTGCCTGAGCAAGGCTTTAAGTTCCTGGATCTCTCGCTGATCCGCGGTAATCGCCTTGGCTCCCACCGGAGTCGAGCCCAAGCGTTCCTTGCGAACTTGATCGACCCAGCGGCGCAAGGCCGTAGGGCCAATATCCAAGCTGGCACAGACCTCGGGAACCGACTGCCCCTCGTCCAGCACCATGCTGGCAGCCTTGAGTTTGAACTCACATGAATAAGATTTACGCATATCCAAACACCTCAGATTTGGACGCCATCATAGCGCCCGATTGAGGTGTCCAAAATCATTAGGCCAGTTCA